>JAFKFL010000011.1 GCA_017308235.1 Alphaproteobacteria bacterium
AATGCGACGGGGATCGACTGGGCGTGGGAAAGATCGCTGTTGATGCATAGGGCACTCTCGGCGTTGCGGGATTGCACGACACATACGGCGCTGCCTGAACCTGTGAGCGTGCGCCATTCGCCAGCGACTTTCGTCGCTGCTGGCACCAGGGACGAGTTGGCGGCACCAATATCTGGTGCAAGATCGGCGTTGGCTTCGCGCCCCATCTCATTGAAGTCGGCGGGCTCGCCGAACCGCGGATCCAGTTGACGGCGGGCCAAAAACTCGAAGCCCATCGGGACTAGGAGACCACCGCCGCTCAACGCCGCAATCTGGAGGCCGCGCCGGGCAAGCGCGCGCCGGCGCTTGGTATCACGCTCGTGGACGCCGAGGCGTTCCTGGAAAGGCGCCTCGGCAACGCCGATTGGCGGCGCCACACGCTGCAGGATGTTGTGTTCTTCGATGTACCAGCTCGCGCGGCCATCCCACCATGGTGTCGAGGCGAAGACGGCATCGAGGCCGGCGTCGGCAAAAGCGGCGGTTCGCTCCCATGGAAGCCCGAGCGTCCAGGCGAGAAACCGGCAGCCGGGCGCCTCGCGGCGCGTCGCGTCGATCATCAAACGCAGAGCGGGCGCGGGAATCCGTTCAAGCCCCACCAATCGGAAACCGGCGAGGCCCGCTTCGACCAGCGGCGAGAGACGTTCGGCCCACCAGTCGGCGAAGGTTTCGGCCTCCTCGAAGCGGGCGGGAACGGCACGAAACAGGGACGCGGGCTGCCTTGGATCGATGAACATGCCGATGCGTTCGGGCGCGCCGAACAAATCGGGAAACAAGAGCGCTGTCTCACCCGTCGCTGCAACTCGATCGATCATGAGATCGGCCAGGAGGCCCAGTCCCGCATCAGTCGCGTGCTGCGCCATGATCCGCACCGCCGCCTCGGTAGTGCCCTCAATGCCGAGTGCGGGATCGGGCCTGTCATGCTGACCCGTCAGGAACAAATCGCCATCGGGCCCGGGTTCGAAGGGCTGTGTGACACAAACATGATCGAACCCCATCCCAGCGATACGCTTGAAATGACGGTCCCACTCCGAAACTGGTCCGGCCAGCCGCGGCAGGAGGTAATAAATCTTGAAAGGAGCCGATCGGGCCTGGGCGTTCGGACTTTTCAGGCATGGCGACAGGCCAGAGGCGATGGGCGACGGCTCCATAGGGATAAAACGCAGATTTTCCATATGGTTCCGCGCCTTCCTGCAATATGTGAACTTGACCCGCGTGGCTTTTTGGTCCTGCCGCTGACAGTCAGCCTACTCAGGATGCCCGCTTAATCGTCAATCGATTCTCAGCGGATTGCCTTGCCCCCCGTCAAGGTGAAATAAGCGGGTCTCTGCCTACGTCTTGCCGGATTTCTCATCGAAGGACCGGTTGGTGAAGCGGGCGTTACCGAGGCCCGTGCCGATCGTAAAGATGCCCCATCGGTGGAACTCCTGCATCGCAGGCACTTCGCTCAACCCCTGAACGACGGCGTCGTTGTGAATGACAAAGAGAGGCTCGTGACCGTGAATGCGCGGCAGCCGGCGGGCAAGTTCCTGAGCCAGATTGAAGCCGTCCCCCTCCCAGTTGCCAGGCAAATTCTGGCCTCCCTGACTGATAACACCATGCTCGTCGATCAGGCCGGGGCAACCGATGCCGAAGAAGGGCGCCAGCTTCAATTTGTGATCGGCGGCATCGTTGACGAGGTCCTGCGCCATTTCGGCCATACGATCGATCGCGGCGTCACGCGTGGGCAGATCGTTGCGATGGCGCCAGTGCAAATGCTTCCAAACGCTAGTCTTAGAAAGGTCGCCTTTCTTGATCTTGAACCCGACCACGCCCACTCGCAGGTTGCTGCCGCCAATATCGGCAGCCAGGATGGCGTCGTGGCCGTCGAGCACCCATGTCGGTGCAAGTTGCACGGCGCCGATCAGGCCCGCCTCGTCGGGATGGTTCTCGATCGTCCTCAGGTCAAGGGTAATGCCTTTGCCTTTGAGTATGACAACAGCACGTCCCATCGCGAGCCGGCCGATATGGCTGGCGCTTAGGCCGCCCCCGATGACGATGCACTCGGTATCTTTCCACGCTGCGAGCCGAAGGAACCGTTGGACGACTATGGCCAGCTCGTTCGCGAATTCCTCGACAGCGGTATGGACCAGTCCGGCGGCGATCGGATCGGCACCCTTGAGGTAGGTGTCGAGCTTGGACTTCGAAATCTCGCCAGTCGGCGTGTCGCCAAACGGGTCCTCTCCCTGTTGGCGTAGCTGTTCGCGCCAGTCCTCGAGGATGGCGCGAAAGGCGCGCCCGCTGGCCCGATCGCCAACGAAGCCATTCTCGTCGCGCAGTTCTTCATTGTAAGCATCGATCGTAACGGCCGCGAGCACCCGCCCGCCATGTCCCAGCGTGGCAGGCTCGTTTGCAGGCTTTTCTATTGGTTCCACTATCCGGCCATCCCCGACCATTAACGCGATTGAGGGGCATGTGTTGCGTTCCCAGGCCCTGCGTTGCAGGGCACCACCTTCAGGCGGCAACCCCCGCACAAGCCGGCACGTTCCCTTTGGCGGTTACCGTCTGTTGAGGCGGAAAGAAGATCTCAAGGAAAGGAAGTGGCATGAATACTCATTCGCTGTTTCCTCGCGTTATGACAGCTTCCATGATTGGCGCCGCTGTGTTGGTGGGAGGTGTCGCTTCGTCGGTGGCGCAGAGCCCTTCGGCGAATGCACCCTCCGTCGCTTCTGCGACCAGCAGTAAGCCTGAAACAGTCGAGCAACGCATTGCCGAGCTCAAGACAGCGCTCAAGATCACACCGGATCAAGACGCCAAATGGAGCAAGGTCGCCGATGCGATGCGCGAGAATGCGGCGCAAATGGACGAGCTCGTCAAAAAGAAGCAAACGAATATGACGAACATGACGGCGATCGATAACCTCAGGGCTTATAGAGACTTCACCAGAGCCCATCTTGAAGGCCTGAAGAAAGTCGTTGATGCCTTCGACACGCTCTACGATTCGATGCCCGATGCGCAGAAGAAGAATGCCGACCAGGTGTTCGAGAACTTTGGCCCGACGGATGAGAAGACGAAGACTCCGTCTCAGGGTTGATGGCTCAGAGTTGCGGAATCCAGATCAACGGCTTGCCGGCCGGTCAACATAGCTACCATCGGAGTAGACGGTTCGCTCGATGACGGGGGTTGGCGCAGGAGGCGGTACGGTCCTCTCCGTTTTCGAATAGGACACGCAGCCAGAGCTCATCATGCCCATTGCCACCACAAGGCCTAGAGACAAGAACTTCAGCATGGATTTCTCCCGAAGACCTTTCGCGCTCATTGACAATTGCGGTGATGCAACGAGAAGGCATGCGCAAGGTTCCCGACAAGAAAGAGCCGGGAACCTTGCGCACAACCTTTCCGTTGCATAGCCGCAGATTAGGAGGGGCGACATGAGGTCGATTGCTCTTTGCATCATTGCGGCGTGCGTTGTGTCGGCTTGCTCCGTTCGAACGGAAACGAGGGAAGTCCGGCCTGCTCCGGCGCCAGTTGTATATGCCCCGCCGCCAGAACCGGCACGGACAGTCTATGTCCCGGCAGACCAGACAAGCCCGAACCGGGATGAATATGGCTTCCGCTATGATGCCAAGGGCAATCGAATCGACTCACGCGGTAATATCATCTCGCCGCAATCCACCTACCGTGATTGATTGCGCACGGGAGCGATGCGGCTCCCTGACTGCGCGTGGATTTGCGACGAGTCGCAGCCATCAAACGGGATTCAGATAGATACCGCCCAGGACTTTTGCGAAGTGTGCCTCGACTGTCATCGCGCAATGGCAGGAGAGTGCATGCATCTTGGAACTGTCCTTGATGACGATCCTGCCACGCCGCGTCTCCACAGCTCCCTGTGCTCGCATGTCGCCGATGACGCGGGTCACGAATGAGCGGCCGACGCCCAACATGTCGGCGAGCTGATCCTGGGTGATTGCGAGGTCGGGCTGCTGCGTTCGTGCCAACGCGGCCAGCAAGAGCTTGGCGGTTCGCTGCTTGATTGTATGCGTGGCATTGCAGGCCGCCGCCTGGAACACCTGCGCCAGCAGGCAATCGGAGTAGCGGGCGAACCAGTGGCGCAAGGTGACGGACTGCAGCTTTGCATCTTCCAGCGCTGCCGTCTTGATGCGCACGAATCGACCCGGTGCTCGCACGACTGCGGTCGTATAGGCAGGGAGCGTTCCGTTGGAGACGATGCCACCGATCGCCCCCTCGTGTCCGACGAGGGCTACGTCGAGCATTTCACCTCCTTCGGTCCCGAGGCAAAAGGCGGCCAGCGCGGCGCCGAGCGGAAACCACGTGTCGACCACGTCATCGCCGACGTGATGCAGGACGGTGTCGGCCGCGAGGTCGACTGCCACGATACGTCCTGCAAGCCGTTCGCGATCAGCCTGGTCGAGCGCGGCAAGGAGGCCGTTCTGGGCCAGTTCAGCGGTGCTGGGAATTGTAATGGCGGCTCTCCTGAACAACGCGAATGTTCACTTGTGCACGGACAAGCGAGGCCCGGGGACGTTACCTATGGTCCCGCTTCCCGGATTGAAGGCCGTCTCCAACGCTGGGAAATGCCAGGAGTTGCATGTCATGAGTCTGGCCGTTGTATGGCATGGGGAGTACGCGTGTCGCCGCTAGAGGCGGCGAAGGTACTGGTTGTCGAGGATGAATTCCTGATCGCCGCTGACCTCGAGTCCATGTTGCGCAAGCTTGGCGCGTCCGAGGTGCGTATCGAGCTCAGCATCGACGCAGCACTAACAGGGTTGCGTGAAAGGCTGCCCGACTGTGCGGTACTGGATATTGGCCTCCGCGAGAAGACACCGGAGAAAATCGCCGATCTCCTGCTGCAGCAGCGCGTGCCCTTCATTTTCGCGACCGGCTATGACAACGCGTTGCCTCTTCCCGATCGTCTACGCGCCGTGCCACTTGTGCGCAAACCGGTCAATGCTGTTGACCTTGAAGAAGCCTTTGCACGCGCGTTCGCTCTTGTCCGTGACTAGCACGTCTATCAATGGCTGACGTGGCAACCTCTTTTGGCGTGACATCGTTAGAAGATTGTAAGCCCATTTAACAGGATGGAGGGCGCATGCGCTCGATCATCATTCTCACCGCGGCAGTTGCTTTGGGAGCGCTGCCACTGACGGCCAATGCCCAATCATCGCCGACCACGACTCCAACCAGCCCGACCACTACGTCCCGGTCGGAGGCCGGCCAGATATGGGAGAAATTCCGAGGTGCTTGGTCCCAAACGAAAGGCGCCATAAAGGAGCAATGGGGAAAGCTTACTGACGATGATCTGGCCGAGATCCAGGGACGTCGAGAGCAACTCGTCGGGAAGGTCCAGACACGTTATGGCATCAGTCGGGAGCAGGCTGAGGCCCAAGTGAGTACCTGGGAGCAAAAGCATCGCGACATGTGATCGAGCATCGTCGTCTCTGCTCACGGCAGGCGTTCAACCAAAAGGAACCGCTCCATTAAAGATGCGTTACCCCTGACAAGGACCGTAACGAAGAGGAGCGAACCAGTGCTCTATTGGGCCTTGATCTTTCTTTTGATTGCGCTGGTTTCTGCAGTGTTCGGCTTTGGCGGCATTGCAACCACTGCCGCAAGTATAGCGCAGATCCTCTTCATCATCGCGCTAGTCTTGCTTCTGATCAGCCTCGTCGTCGGGTTCACACGGAGTAAGCGTTAGCGCGATCTAACGAGGAGGACTTCATGTCGATACGTGTTTACGCTGCCGTTGCCGCCGCTGCTCTCGCGGCTGCCTGTTCCTTTCACGAAACCAGGACGGTCACGGCGCCGCCGACACAGGCGGACGATTCATGTTCGCTATATGGCTACACGCCGGGTACGAGCGCCTATAACCAATGTGTGCAACGTGAGACGGCTGCTCGGCGAAACGGCCGCGTAGCGGCAAATTATGGTGAGTCTCGAGTCGTGGCAGATTCACAGAACGCCTGCCTGTCCTACGGTTTGACGGTCGGGACGTCGAGTTATGATCGCTGCGTCCAACGCGAGATCGCCTATCGGCGACCCTTGTGAGTCTGAACAGCGATCACGCCCATCGGATTTGCCGCCTGAGTAAGGTCAACCGCAATGCAGCGTGAAATCACTTCTGTCAAAGCGCGCGGCGGCAAGATAAGCGGTCGTGTCATTCTCGTTCTGATCTTGTCGTCGGTGGGCGCGATCATCGCGCTTGCCGCGTGCTGGGTGTTTCTGTTTGGTCATTAGCGCAGGTCGACGCGGCGGCACCGCTTCGTTGCCACTGACCCAGCGGCTTAGTAGTGGGCGCCGACGACGCAGAAGATGCATCGTCGGCGCAGCTGCAGACTTATGGGCGCTCGAGGAAGCCTGCCGCCACGACGCAAAATGCGGGAAGGGAGTGTCCCTGGCCAGTGGCCTTCCGGAACCCAAGAACTGACAAAGGTGTGACTGGGTTAGGTCACTAATTTGCCTCCCGTCTACCCAGTGGCTTTGCCTGAGGCACCACAGGTCGGCCACTGATTAGCCAGCCATGCGTGTGACCATCACATCGTAAGCGTGATGGTCACCGTCGCGCCGTCATCCGGCAACTCCTGGCTACTTCCAGTCGCGAGCGATTTTTCGCACCTTGTCGCCGTCGAAGTCGTTGATGCAGTCGGTGAAGCTATCGGTCGTGATCGCATCGATCGGAGGCGCTTTGGCGATCTGACCGTCCTGCTCCAGGAGCGACATGTACTCGCTGAACTTCTTCTTATCGATCATGCCGTACTTCGCCTTGGGCGGGAAGCCGAGGTCGGAGATCTTCAGGATCTGCGTGAGTTCGCTCATGCCGTTCTTCACCGCCTCTTCGTCCGTCGCTCCGCGGCGTGCGCTGGGGGAGACCTTCCACCACATGCGAAGCGCGGCATCCGGATTGGTCAACGCAAACAGCGTGGCCTTGGCGTAGGCGCGACCGAAACCGCAGACTTCCTTGCGCTTGGCGGCGATGTTGGCGTCCGAGACGAATATTCCGGAGTTGCCGAATTCCGCCAGCGTCGGGTGGTAGATGTAGCGGAAGTGATACCCCGCACGCTCAAGGCCATAGTACATGCCGTCGTAGAGTCCCAGCGCTTGCACCTTGTTGGATGTCAGGGCGGCCATCGCCTGGTCCATCACGCCGACCGGGAGCAAGGTGTCGGCTGTGGGCTCGATGCCAGCGCTGCGCAGGATCGAGCGCACGACCGGTACCGCAGAGCTGCCGAAGTTCGCGACGCCGATCTTCTTTCCCTTCAGGTCCGCCGCGGTCTTTATCGGAGAGTCAGGCGGCACTGCGATGTAGTAGATGAGGTGGTTGTTGGTGCGCGCGATGATCTTGCCGCGGATTCCCTTTTCGTAGCCGGCGATTAACGGTTCGATGGTGACGCTTGCGCTGTCGGCCTGTCCGGCAGCTGCAATCTGCGTGGCCTGCGCGGCGCCGGAGGCGTACCGCAGCTCCACGTCCAGCCCCTCATCCTTGAAGAAGCCTGTCTGTTGCGCGACGTATATCGAGAAGAATGCGATATAGGGTACTGGTGCTCCGCCCTGTACGACGTACTTCTTAAGTTCGTCCGCTGCCGCCCCCGATAGTCCCATGCCGAGAAAAACGCCCGCTGCTGCGAGCACACGAAGCCTTCTCCACCACATCTCTTCCTCCCACTGGCGAGCTTGTTGTGATATTGTTCGATCGATCGATCGAATGAGGCCCGAGTGTGCCGCAGCAAAATGGGAAGGTCCAGTACAAGGTTCAAATGGACGCAAGCATGGCACCGAAGCTCGATAGAGCCGTACGCAGGACACGCCGCAATGGCGGGAGTAGCACCGCAACCCGTCTGCGCATTTTGGATGCGGCGGAGCATCTGTTTGCCCAGAACGGGGTCGACGGAACGTCGCTGCGCAGCATCATGGCCGCCGCGGGCGTGAGCATCTCGCAGATCAACTACCACTTCGGAACGAAGGAGGTATTGCTGCGGGCGATTTTCGAGCGCCGGGCTGTGCCGCATGTTCAGGAACAGCTGCGCGTCGTGCGGGAGGCGGCGAAGGCGCCACCTGAACAGCGTCTCTCGGCTGTGCTCGCGGCCTATTTTGCACCTGTCCGATGGCATATCGATGGAGCCGAGCTGGTCGGAGACTTCAATCGCCTGCTCGCCCGAATCGGCGGCGACCCGGGTGAAATGGCGCGCGGGATCCTGGCCGAATTCTTCAATGGCTTTCAGCATCAGTTCATTGCCGAGCTGCGGCTGCTGTTGCCGGACCTTCCCGAGGACGACCTCTATTGGCGCTGGCACTGCCTGCTCGCCGTACTGATGTACAGCGCGACCAATCTTGATCGCATGCGCCAGGTTTCGGGCAATCGCTTCGATCTCCGGGACGGCAACGCTTTCTTCGATCATGTCGTTCCGGCACTTGAAAGTGCATTGCGCGCACCACCGACGCGCGCCGCGGCTGCGCAGAAGCGAAACGGTCAGTCGCGAAAGGCTTGAAGTTCGATCGATCGATCGATATAGGCTCAAGACAAGGCTACGGATAGACAATATCGGCGGGAGGACGCCCAATGGTCGCCGCAACCATTGCCAGGAGCATAGCGACGCCAGCGCGGGCGCCGTTCATCGCGTTGGATGGCGTCGCGAAGACGTACGAAGCTCGATTCGGCGGCCAGGTTCAGGCCGTGGAGACAGTGTCGTTCGAGATCGGACACGGCGAGTTCGTCTCGATCGTTGGCCCGTCCGGTTGCGGCAAGACCACGCTCCTGAAGATGATCGGCGGCCTGCTCGAGCCCAGTGCGGGAAAGATCACCTACCAGGGCCTCGCGCCGGGCCGGAAGAAGCCCCAGCTCGGTATCGTGTTTCAGGACGCCGTCCTGCTGCCGTGGCGCACCGTGTTGCAGAATGTCTGCCTGCCGATCGAAGTCATGCGAAAGGATCGGGCTGAGGGTGAAGCTCTTGCGCGCCGGCTCATCGAACTCGTCGGGCTCAAAGGATTTGAGGACAAGTACCCCACTGAGCTCTCCGGCGGCATGCAGCAGCGCGCTTCGATCGCTCGCGCGCTGGTCAGCGATCCGGCGATCCTGTTGATGGACGAGCCCTTCGGCGCGCTAGACGCGCTCACACGGGAGTACATGGCGCAGGAGCTGCAGCGTATCTGGAGCTCAGCGGCCAAAACCGTTCTCTTCATCACACACTCCATCACCGAGGCCGTTTTCCTGTCCGACCGCGTCGTCGTCATGACGGCGCGGCCGTCGCGCGTCGCGGAGATCATCCCGATTGACCTGCCGCGGCCGCGTGATTTGCAGATGACGACCAGCGAGGTCTTCGGCCGCCAGGTCGCCCATATCCGCAGTCTGTTGTCTGCTACGGGGGAGCTATAGCGATGGCTACTGCGACTGCCGCCAGAGGCGAAAGCGCGCCCGGCCTTCTGCGGAGACTGGATGTAGGCACAGCCCTGTCCGCAGCCCTGTTCATCCTGCTTTTTGGCGGATGGGAGCTTGCGGTTATCTGGGGCCTGATGCCGGCCTTCGTTCTGCCAAGTCCATCGGATGTGGTGGTGCGAACGGTCGTCGACCTGACGACCGCGACGACGCTCAGCGACTGTGTCTATACGCTCACCGAGATTCTCGTCGGCTTCCTCGGTGCGTTGATCCTGGGCGTCGGCCTGGGCGCCTTGATCGCCTTGAACCCGCTGGCCGACCGGGTTCTGTCGCCCTACATCGTGGCTCTGCAGACCATTCCCAAGGTCGCGGTGGCGCCGATCCTCGTGATCTGGTTCGGCTTCGGCATCGAATCGAAGATCGTCATTGTCGCCCTGATCGATTTCTTTCCGATCCTCGTCAATGCGGTTTCGGGATTCCGCAGCACCGATCCGCGTCAGATCCTGCTGATGAAGTCCCTCGAGGCGACGGACTGGCAGATCTTCGTCAAAGTACGTCTGCCGAATGCAACGCCGTTCCTGATGGCCGGTATCTACATCTCGATGATCTTCTCGGTGATCGGAGCGGTGGTGGGCGAATTCATCGGCAGCGCCCGCGGCCTCGGCAGCCTGATTGTGCAACGTCAGGCCAGCATGGACGTGATCGGCGTTTTCTCGATCCTGGTGATTCTGACCCTGATCGGCATCGTCCTGAACATCGCGGCCAAGATGATCGGAAGGCGCCTCGCATTCTGGTCCGAGACAGAGGGCGCCTCCGGAATATGACGTCGGATACGACAAGGAGGAGACACATGGCGAAGCGTAAGAGTATCGAGATCAAGGGATTCACCCATCAGAACCCGATCCCCAATGCCACGCGCATTGGCAACATTCTGGTTTCAGGCGTTGTCGTGGGCTTCGATCCAGGGACGCGAACCATGCCAGCCGATCTCGATCGTCAGCTCACGAACATGTTCGCCCACGTCAAGGAGATCGTGGAAGCGGCCGGCGGCACGACGGATGACATCATCAAGCTCACCGTCTGGCTCAAGGATCCGGGCGACCGGGAGCTTCTGAACAAGCACTGGACCAAGATGTTTCCGGATCCGCATGCCCGGCCCTCCCGGCATAGCTTGCCGTTGGTGGGCGGCGGCTCCAATACGCTCGTGCAGTGCGATGTGATGGCGGTGTTTGGCTAAGGAGTACGAAGTGAAAAAGTACAAGTTGTTTGATCCGAATCCCCGTACGCCGAAGCCGCTACCGCCCAAGGGAAGCTGTGACTGCCAGTTCCATATCTTCGCGGCGGCAGACAAATATCCGGTCCGGCCGGGTGCGGTGTATCACACGCCTGAGGCCACCATTCAGGCCGCGCTGAAGATGCACAAGGCACTCGGCATCGAGCGTGGCGTGATCGTCAATTCGACCGCCTATGCAACAAACTACCGGATCATGCTTGACGGGATCGCCGCTGCCGGGCCGAACTATCGCGGCATTGCCGTTGTCGACGATACGCTGACCGATGCCGACTACAAACGCATGCACGACGGCGGCGTGCGCGGAGTCCGGTTCAACTTCCTCAAGGTGCTCAACATCGTGCCGGCGCCCGACACCTTCAAGCGCGTGGTGGACCGCGTCGCCGAGATGGGATGGTTCATCAAGATCCACGGCAACGGCCAGGACCTGCTCGACCTTGCCGACCTGTTGCGTCCGATCAAGGTCAACGCCGTGATCGACCATCTCTCGAATCCGGACTTCAGCCTGCCGGTCGATCAGCCGAGCGTGCGCTTCTGCAAGGAGCTGCTGGCCAAGGGAAATTGGTGGGTGATGCTGTCGAATGGCGATCGCCGTTCGACCACCGGTTATCCATGGGACGACGCGGTGAAATACGCCAAGGCCTACATCGAGGCGGCGCCGGATCGGATGATCTGGGGTTCCGACTGGCCCCATCCGCTCGTCACCGAAGACATGGCGATGAAGAACGACGGTGACCTGATCGAGCTCCTCTATCGCTACTGCCCGACGGAAGAGATCAAGCGGAAGATCCTGGTGGAGAATCCGGCCCGGCTGCTGGGGCTGTCCAACTGACGTGCGGCCTTTGCGGTCCGCCGCAACGCCAGTGAGTCGGCTATCGGTCGTCTTCGCAATGCACGTCGTGGGCGACGATGCCGGCCCCATCGGAAGGTAGCTTTCAGACGCGTTTTGGTATTGTTGCAATGCGAACGCGTCCAGACGGCCCTGCCTTGCCAGCGGGAAGCCGGGGAGCGCTCGCGGCGACGCCTTCGAAGTCGCCATATTCTAGCGGACGATCCTCGACATGGACCGCCAGTCGCTTCTTGCCTGGAATCAGACTGGGACCCTCCGGCACGGCCCAGCTTTTCAGGACGCCGCCGATTTTGAGACGGCTTGATGCCTTCGGTGACCCCGTGCCAGCATGTCCCGAACGCATTTCTGGAGGTGCCCATGTGCCGGAACATCCGCAATCTCTACAACTTCAAGCCGCCCGCCACTGATGAGGAGATCCGGGCGTCCTCGCTGCAATTCGTGCGCAAGCTGAGTGGTTCCAATCGTCCATCCAAGGCCAATGAAGAGGTCTTCAACCGGGCCGTCCAGACTGTTACTCAGGCGGCGCGTGAGCTGATCGACTCGCTTGTAACGACGGCGCCGCCGCGCGACCGCGAGATCGAGGCCGAGAAGGCACGTGCCCGCTCCGCGATCAGGTTCGCGCGTCCGGCATAGCGAGCCGCCGCAGCCTGATCGTCAGCCTGTCTGGGCGCGCTGTTGTTGGATGCGCATGCGGCAGAGAGCGATGGCCTTTTGCGCCGTGCGCGTCTGGCTGGACGATGGTTCGAGCTCCAGGAAGCGTTCCCAGGAGGTAAGCGCTTCGGCGCAGCGATCGAGCCGCGTGAGCAAGAGCGCCAGGTTGAACTGGGCATCGGCATAGTCGGGTTGCGCCCGCACAGCTCGGCGGTATTCAGCAACGGCGAGATCGGTCTGTGATTCGTCTTCCGCGGCCATCGCAAGATTGTACCAGGCCTCGGCGAAGGCCGGGTCGCGTGCGACCGCGATCTGCCAGGCAATCTTGGCCTCGGCTGACTGTCCCTGCGCCTGGAAGACATTGCCGAGATTGAAAGGCAGGACGGGATCGGTCGTGTCGGCGCGCATCGCCGTCGTGTACAGGCTCTCGGCCGTCGCGAGATCGCCGCTTTCCTCGGCCTGCTCCGCTTCGGCCAACAGGTCGTCGATGCTGTTCGCCTTCTGCTCGAGATGCATGGTGAGCTGGCCGCTGAGCTCGGCGAGCTGACCCGAGATCTCGCGCACCAGTTGCCCCGACGGGCCTTCGGTCAGCCGCGCTTCCGACAAATGGCCGCCGCGGCGGCGCAGCGCGATCGATGCGTCGAGCACATCGCCAAGCACCACGCCGCGCTTCAGCAGCCGGGCGGCCTCGCGAGCGGCGACCAGATCGCGATAGGCGTAGCTGTCGTCGCTGGGTTCGAGCACGTCGAACAGCACCAGGCAGGACAACAGGTTGGACGAGAGGCCGGTAAGCCGTTCGACCTCGGCTCGACCAAGGCTGCGGTCGACCAGCGCCGGCGGCTCGAGCAGCCCAAGCTCCCGACGCAGCACATTCTCGCTGATCAGCGTCGCGTCCGCCGGAAGTCCGGCGGGCAGTTGCACGCGTCCATCGTCGAGTGCGTGCGCAACGGCCGAATGGCCGAAGGCGATGGTCGTGACGCGTCCGCTGGGTTTCGTCGCGAATCGGGCGCCGCGCGCGCGCAATAACTGCTCGAGCCGACGCCGCGTGAGGCCCTGGATGCGGCCAACGAGATAGAGAGTTTGTCCGGCGAGAGCCAACTGGGCCCCGGCCGTCAGCGTGCTGCCTTGCGCGCTTTAGGCTTGCGCGTTTCTGCTGCTGCGGCCGGCGCCTCGGCGGGCTTCTTGCTCGGCGCGCGCGGACGGCGGATTGCGCCCGCATCTGTACCTTCCGCCTCAAGGCTGCGCCTCAAGGCATCCATGATGTTGACGACGTTTGCCGGCGCGGCGGCTTCGGGCACGGCGAAGGTCTGTCCGGCCTGCTTGGCGCGCAGCATGCTGACGACCGCTTCCTCATACCGGTCGGCGAACTTGTCCGGCTCGAAGTGTCCCGACTTGCGGCCGATGATTTCCTGGGCAATGTCGAGCATCTCGGCGGGCAGCTTGACCTCGCTGATGTCGGCAAAATATTCCGCATCCTGCCGCACTTCATAGGGGTAGCGCAGCGTCGTCGCCAGCATGCCGTTGTGACGCGGCTCCAGCATCAGCATGCGTTCGCGCCGGTTCAGCACGACGCGGCCGATTCCGACCACCTTCTTGCGCGACATGGCATCACGAATGACGGCGAAGGCTTCCTCGGCGACCTTGTCGTCTGGCGCGAGATAGTAGGGGCTGTCGAGATAGATCTGATCGACCTCGGCCTGCGGCACGAAGGTCTCGATCTCGATCATGCGCGTGCTTTCGATCTTGAGCGCCTCGAGGTCGGTGTCCTCGACCATCACATACTGGCCCTTGGCGACCTGGTAGCCCTTGACGCGGTCGGCCGTGTCCACCGGCTCACCACTCACGGAGTCCACCATGTTCTGCTTCAAGCGGTTGCCGGTCTTGCGGTTCAGGGTGTTGAACGATACCCGCTCCGACGATGAAGACGCGTTGTAGAGGGCCACCGCGCACGAGACGAGCGACAACTTTAGATAGCCTTTCCACGAGGACCGAGGCATCGAAAGACTCCTGAAGACAATGTCCTAGAGATTCTAATTCAAGCGCAGTCGCAGGTCCAACGACGCGCGGAGTCGACAACTCAATAAAACGTCTGTGACGCGCGGATTGACACTACAGATTGGTGTCATTCCGAACACAGTGCGCCAAAAGCTGATCTATCCGCGTCCGTTCTTTCGGGGTGCCTGCGTCGGTGATCGAGCATGCGATCGCCTCGATGCTGCAGACCACGGAGAAGGCCCGCACAAGCCGATCGAAAACCACGCTTGCCCAATCGCGCGTCATGTCAGCGAGCGAGACTTCCATCGCCGCTCGCAATTGCAGTTCGTCTTTCGGGAAGCGTTCTCCGAGACGAGCGCTATTTGCCGGGGTGCAGCCTGGCGCCCCGGGTCGAAGCCCGCCCTCCGGAGCGTAATCAAACATTGCCTATTGTCGACAATCGATCATTGAGCTAGCCTTCTCTCTACTGGGAGGGACATCGTGGACGCTGTCCTCAAAAGAAGCGCAGAGGCGCAAGCGACCGAGATTCTGCGCGAGCAGATTCTGACGGGTCACATCCGGACGGGTGCGCGCCTCACCGAAGTGCGGTTGGCCGCGGAGCTCAAAGTCTCGCGCGCAACGGTACGCACGGCTTTGCACCAGCTCACCGTGGAAGGGCTCATCGTGCAGACGCCCTATACCGGATGGTCGGTCATGACGCTGACCGCGCGCGACGCCTGGGAGCTCTACACTTTGCGGGCGAGCCTCGAGGGGCTGGCAGCGCGGCTCGCGGCGCGCTCGCTCAACGCAGCGGGGCGTGCGGAGCTCGATCGCGCTTTCAATCGGCTTTCGTCGGCGAGTTTGCGTGGCTCATGGGCGAAAACCACGACCGCCGACTTCGCCCTTCACAAAACGATTGTCCAACTGGCCGGCCATCAGCGGCTCGCCGAACAGTATCGGCTGGTCGAGCAGCAGGTGCGCGTGTCGATCGGCTCCATCAACGCGCTCATGTCCGATCTTTCGACGATCATCGATCAGCACAAGCCCATCGTCGATGCGATCCTGTCGGGGCGCGAAGACGAAGCGGCCAGTTGTTCGGAAGCCCACAGCATTACCGAAGGGGAGCGGCTGCACGCGCACCTGAGTGTTCGAGAGAAGCCATCTCTCAGTGCTGACTAGGTCTTGTCGGAGTTCGAGTTCAACTGTGTGCGGCCGCCGGCCGCAATGGAGAGTACATGTCGTCAGTAAAACGCCGTAGCGAGCTGCAATTTGGCGGGGTCGAACGCTCGCTGCAACGCGCATGGGCGAAGGGCGCAGGCCTCATCGACGAGGAATTCGCGCGTCCGATGATTGCTGTGGTGAATACCTTCCAGGATTTCTCGCCGGAGAACATCCATCTGCGCCAGGTGGCGGAAGCGGCTTGTGCTGGCGTGCGCATGGCCGGCGGTACGCCCTGCATGTTCAATACCTTCCATGTTACCGACAGCGAGACCTTCGCCTCCGTCGGCATGCGCTATGTCCTGCCGAGCCGCGATGTCGTTGCCGACATGATCGAGCTGATGGTGGAAGGCCACCGTTTCGACGCCATGGTGCTGATCGGGTCGGGCGACAAGGTCGTGCCGGGCATGGTGATGGCCGCCTCTCGCCTCGATCTGCCGTCGATCCTCATCTATGGTGGCCCGACTCCGGCGGGACACTACAAGGGCCGCAAGGTCTTTCTCGAAACGGTCTATGACGGGGTCGGTGAGCTGATCACCGGCAAGCTCTCCGAACACGACCTCAAGCAGCTCGAGGATCACCACTTCCCGTTTGCCGGCGCCTGCGACACGGCGACCTCCGGCAACACGGCCGGCATGTATACCGAAGCGATGGGGCTCGCTCTTCCAGGCTCGGGCACCCTGCCGGCGGGCAGCAACTATCAGCTGCGCGCCGCCAAGTATGCGGGCATGCGCATCATGGAGCTGCTGGCGGCCGATGTCCGTCCTTCGAAGATCCTGACCCAGGATGCCTTCGAAAACGCCATGCGCGTGGGCCTCGCGGTCGGCGGATCCACCAACATGGTGCTGCATTTCATCGCCATGGCGAAGGAAGCAGGCGTCGACGTCTCCTTCGAGACCTGGGACAGGCTCTCTCGCGAGACGCCGACTCTGGTGAAGCTCGCGCCTTCCGGCCCATGGGGCGTCACCGATCTCAACGAAGCGGGCGGCGTGCCGGCTGTCATGAAGGCACTGGGCGAGCGCGTGAAGCGGACGGCCGCGACCGTATCGGGGCGCAGCGTCGGCGAGATCGTCGATGCCGCCGAGATCGATCCCGAAGTCGTTCGCTCGGCAGACAATCCGATCGAGGCGGACGGCTCGGTCTACATTCTCAAGGGCTCCCTGGCGCCGGGGGGCGCGGTGGTGAAGGCATCGGGCGTTGCCAAGAAGATGTGGAACTGCACCTTGAAGGCCGCCGTCTTCGAGGACGAGGAAGCAGCGATCGACGCCCTGCGCGCCGGCCAGATCAAGCGCGGCACCTGCGTCGTCATCCGCAACGAGGGCACCAAGGGCGGCCCGGGCATGCGCGAGATGCTGGGCGCCACGTCGGCGCTCATGGGCGCCGGTCTCGGCGACAGCTGTGCGCTGGTCACGGATGGCCGCTTCTCAGGCGCGACGCACGGACCGGCGATTGGCTATGTGACGCCGGAAGCTGCGCGCGGCGGCGTCATTGGCCTCGTTCGCGATGGCGATGGCATCCAGATCGACCTTGCGGCGCGCAAGCTTGAACTCCTGGTGCCGGAGGCCGAGCTCGCCAAACGCCGCAAGACCTATGTCGCGCCCGCCCCGCGGGTGAAGCGCGGCTACCTCAAGTTCTACGCCGAGCATGTCGCGCCCGCCTCCGAGGGCGCGGTCATGCCGCGTCTTTGAAGCAGGGTGCGGACTGGCTGGACCATGATGGCGCAGATCGAGATCACCAACGTCAGCAAGAACTTCGGTTTCGGAAACCGGGCCGTCGTCGCCCTCGATCGCGTGAACCTGCAGATCGAGAAGGGCAGCTTCGTCTCCCTGTGCGGCCCGAGCGGTTGCGGCAAGAGCACGCTCCTGACCTTGATGCTCGGCCTGCAAGCGCCTTCGGGGGGCGAGATCCGCATTAACGAGCAGCCCGTGCTCAGCCCCGACAAGAGCATCGGCACTGTCTTCCAGGACGCGAACCTGATGCCCTGGCGGACGGTGCTCTCGAACATTCTCTATCCGGTCGAATTGCGCCGACTTCCGAAAGCGCAGTTCCGCGAGCGAGCGCTGGAACTTCTCGACCTCGTCGGTCTTCGCCGTTTCGCCGATCACTATCCGGCGGAGCTTTCGGGCGGCATGCGCCAGCGCGTCTCGATCTGCCGGGCGCTGATCCTCGATCCCGACATCCTCCTGATGGACGAGCCGTTCAGCGCGCTCGACGCGCTCACCCGTGACGAGATGAGCCTCGAGCTGCAGCGTATCTGGAGCCTGCACGGCAAGACGGTCGTATTCGTCACGCACAGCATCAGGGAGGCCGTGTTCCTGTCGGACCGGGTCGTGGTGATGGGCTTGGCGCCAGGCCGCATCACCGAGGAGTTCGACATCTCGCTGGAGCGGCCGCGCAGTGCGGAGATCGAGACCGTCGATCGGTTCAATACCCTGATCCACGACATCAGGGGCTCGATCGCACGCGGCCGGATCGGCGTCGACGTCGAGATGGAGAGGACCTGATGTCCCAGAGAGCGTCTGCTGAGGTCGGCGATCTCGCCGCTCCATCCTCACTATGGGACCGCTTCGTAGGCTCTTGGGCGTGGCCAACGACTGTGTTCGTGCTGCTGCTCGTCGGCTGGGAAGCCTATGTGCGCCTGTCGGGCATCCTGCCGGTGATCCTGCCGGCGCCGAGCGCAGTGCTCTCCTACATGTGGGTCCAGCGCGAGCTTCTCCTGGAGAACGCTTGGCCCACCGTGCTCCATTGCCTCCTGGGCTTCGTCCTGGCTGTCGTGGGCGGTATCGCAATTGCCGTTCTCATCACGCAGTTTACGACCATCCGGCGCGGCTTTTACCCGCTCGTTGTCGGCATCGCGCTGATCCCGAAGATCTCGGTCGCGCCGCTCTTCACTCTGTGGTTTGGCGCGGGCACCGTCGCGCGCGTGTCGCTCGTGTTCTTCATCGCCTTCTTCCCCATGGTGGTCAGCCCTGCCTCGGGACTGATGAGCGTCGATGCCGGATTGCTGCGCATGGCGCGTGCCTTCGGCGCCTCGCGTTCGCAAATCTTCTGGTCGCTCCGGGTGCCGAGCGCGATGCCTTATGTCTTCGACGGAATGAAGGTGGCGATGTCGCTTGCCGTTATCGGCATCATCGTCGCCGAGTTCGTCACGGCCGACCGCGGGCTCGGCTACCTGGTGATCTTCGCTACCGGTCTCCTCGACACCACGATGATGCTCGCCGCGATCATTCTGCTCAGCATCATCGGCCTCGGCCTTTACTTCGCGATCGAGACGGCCGGCAGGATCGTCGTCTACTGGCGATCGTGACCATCGAAATGCGCACGACAAACAACAAGTGACTCAGGGAGGATAATCATGACGATACTGACACGCAGGAATACGGCGAAACTGCTGGGTGCCGGAGCGCTGGGTGCTGCCCTGACGCCGGCCTTCCAGGTCAAGTCGTTTGGCCAGAACAAGCTGACCAAGGTGACGCTTACCTTGCCGTGGCTGCCCATCGGATCCTACGCCGCCTTCATCGTTGCGCGCGAAAACGGCTACTGGAAGGAGCGTGGTCTCGATGTCGAGGTGTCGCGCGGTTACGGCTCGGCCGATGCCAGCAAGAAGGTCGGACTCGGCCAGTTCGACTACGGCGATGCGAGCTTCTCGGTCGTCATCCAGACCGTGGCGCAAGGTATGGACTTGGTCGGACTCGGCCTGCATATGCAGGTGTCGCCGCTCGCCGTCTTCACCCTGAAGAAGAGCGGCATCAAGACCCCCAAGGATCTGGAAGGCAAGACCATTGGCGCCACGCCGACCACGGGCGATTTCCATCTGTTCCCCGCCTTCGCCAAGGCCGCTGGCATCGACAAGTCGAAAGTGAAGTTCCGCTTCCTCGACGGCAATGTGCGCACGCAGACTTTGCTCGACGGCGGCGTCGATGCGCTGACGGGCTATTACAGCACCGATGCCGCGCCGCTTTGGACGGGCGGCGGCGACGTCGACATCATGCTTTACCAGAAGTACGGCATTAAGTTCTACGACACCGGCGTCATCGCCAGGCAATCGCAGATCGAGAAGTTCCCCGAAGTCACGGCCGCGATCGTCGAAGGGGCGATGCAGGGTCTCAAGTTCACCTATCTCAAGCCTGCCGAGACGCTCGACATCCATATCCGCGCCGTGAAGGAGTTCCAGGGCAGCGAGCGCAATCGCGAATCGCTCAAACATCAGATCGCCATCAATACGGCGCTCGGCATTCATCCTGGCCCCAAGGCAAATGGGCTCGGTTATTTCCTCGCTGACGAGGTGAAACAGAACGTCGCCACCGCGAAGGAGTATCTCAGCCTGCCGAAGGAAGTGTCGCCCGAGGCGATCTACTCGAACAAGTTCGCGGGCACCGTCAAGCTCAGCCCTGCCGAATGGGAGACCGTGGAGAACAGCGTCAGGTCCTATATCCTATGGTGACGGCAGTCGCTGGCGGGACGAGGACACCGCCCGGCGGGCCGGTCCTCGTCTACTCCAAGTACGACTTCGACCTTGATCGGTTCCGGCGCGTTCTGGGCGAGGCGTTGCCGGGCGTCGTCCTCAACTACGCGGGCTCACCTGAGGAGGCTGCGCCATACCTCGCCGATGCCGAGATCCTCTACGGTTGGGGATTCTCGGCCGAGCTGCTGCGGCGCATGCCGAAGCTGCGCTGGGTGCAGAAAATGGGCGCAGGTGTCGATGACATCATCGGCACCTGGCCGTTTGGCACCAAGGTCCTCCTTACCCGCACGGACGGCCGCCTGATCGCGACCCGGATGATCGAGTATGTGCTGGCCGCGATCCTCGACAAGTCGCTGAAGCTTGGTGTGGCTCGAGCGCAGCAGCGTGAGCAACGCTGGTCGTACATCGCGATGGGCTCGATCCGTGAACTCACGATCGGGATTGCCGGGCTTGGCGACATCGGCGCTGGCATCGCCAGTAGCCTGGCCGCGTTTGGCGCCCACGTGGTCGGCTGGCGCCGCTCGCCGGCTGAGAGCGAGGGCGTCGCCGAGCTCTTCGTGGGCGATGCCGGGCTCGAGCCTTTCGTGTCGCGTTGCGATGTCCTCGTCCTGGTCCTGCCGTTGACGTCGGACACGTCCGAAATCTTTGACGAAAAAATCTTGATGAGCCTCAAGCCTGGCGCGCATGTCATCAATGTGGGCAGGGGCGGGGTGCTCGATGAAGCAGGCCTCTTGCGTGCCATCGAGACAGGCGCGGTATCGCACGCGACGCTCGATGTGTTTGCCACCGAACCCCTGCCGCAGGACCATCCTTTCTGGACCCACCCCGCGATCAGCATCACGCCGCATGTTTGTGGCCCTTTGGTGCCCGAGGACGTGGCCCCGCATTTCGTCGCCAACTTTGCCGCCTTCACGGGCGGTCGGCCGTTACGCAACACCATTGATGTGGCGAGGCAATACTGATGTCTTCCAAGAACCGTACATCGTCACCGACGGACCTGGCGAAAGCGAGCGCACGCGACCTCGTTCATCTCTTCCGCACCCGCCAGGCTTCGCCTGTGGAAGCAGCTGAAGCCGCACTTGCGCGGATCGACAAGCTGAACGAGCGGTTTAACGCCTACTGCTTCGTCGATCGGGAGCGGGCCCTCGAGTCCGCCCGCCGGTCCGAGGCGCGCTGGGCCAAAGGCGCACCATTGAGCGCAATCGACGGCGTCACCGCCTCGATCAAGGACCTCGTCCTCACCGACGGCTGGCCGACCTTGCGCGGCTCGCGCAGCACGGATCCGAAGCAACCCTGGGATATGGACGCACCGGCCACGGCGCGGCTCATCGAAAGCGGCGCGGTGTTGCTCGGCAAGACGACGACGCCGGAATTCGGCTGGAAGGGCGTCTGTGACTCGCCGCTCACCGGCGTCACCGGCAATCCCTGGAATCCGGAGCTGACGAGCGGTGGCTCGAGCGGCGGCGCGGCGGTTGCGGCGGCCCTTGGCATGGGGACGCTGCATGTGGGAACGGACGGCGGCGGCTCCATCCGCATTCCGGCAGGCTTCTCCGGCATCTTCGGCCACAAGCCGAGCTTCGGGCTTGTGCCCGCCTATCCACTCAGCATGTTCGGCACGGTCGCCCATCTCGGCCCGATGACCGCTCATGTCGATGACGCGGCCCGCATGCTGACGATCCTTGCCCTGCCTGACGACAGAGATTGGTACAGCCTGCCTTATACGCCGCGCGATTTCACGGTCGGCCTCGATGCCGGCGTGAAAGGCTTGCGGATTGCCCTCAGCACAACGCTCGGTTATGCGAAAGTCGATCCGGAGATCGAGAAGCTGGTCGAGCGGGCGGCCGAGACGTTCGCGGAGCTGGGCGCGACGGTCACGCGCCGCGATCCGGGATTTGCCGACCCGGCCGACGTGTTCCGCGCGCACTGGTTCAGCGGAGCGGCGAACCAACGGCGTGCCGTGCCGGCCGACAAGCATCCTCTCCTCGATCCCGGCTTCAACCATATTGCGGGGCTGGGCGAACGGATCTCGAAAACCGAGTATTTCGACGCGATGAACCGGCGCACGGCGCTCGGCCTGCATATGGCAAAGTTCCATCGCGAGTTCGATCTCCTGCTGACGCCGACTTTGCCAATTCCGGCCTTCGCCGCGAACCATGTCGCGCCGCCCGGCCAGGATCAGACGGATTGGGCGCCTTGGACGCCATTCAGCTTTCCCTTCAACCTGACACAGCAGCCCGCGGCCTCGGTGCCTTGCGGCCTCACGGCGGCTGGACTGCCGGCGGGACTGCAGATCGTCGCCGCCAAATATCGTGACGACCTCGTGCTGCGCGCCGCCCGCGCTTACGAGAGCGTGGCGCCGATCGTCACGCCGACCATCGACAAATGACCTTATCGCCTCTGCCGTGGAGACCGTCATGAGCTGCACTTTGATCGAACATGGGTACGTCGTTCCCGTCAGCACCAACACGGTGATCGAGGATGGCGCCGTCGCCTTCGAAGGGTCGCGCATCATCTATGTCGGTTCCTCGGCCGGCTTCGATCGGCAAAGGCACAAGCCGGACCGCGTGATCGATGCAAGGGGCCGAGCGGTTCTGCCGGGCCTTGTGAACACCCACACCCATCTGGTCGGCGCCTATATGAAAGGCCTGACGGAGGACGTCGGCGGTGGCGGCGACGCGGTAGGCCTCTACAAGTTCGGCTTTCCGGTCGTTTGCTCGCTGCGGCCCGAGGACTTCTACAGCGGTTGTATGACGCATGCGCTGGAGATGCTGATGACCGGCACGACGACGATCAGCAATACTTGGATGCACGAGAACCGCGTCGGTCCGGTGTTCCGCGATCTCGGCGTGCGCGGCGTGCTGAGCGAATGGATCGTCGGCACGGATCTTTTGAAGCTTTCGGCGCGCAACATGGAGCGGCCCTGGAATCCCACGGAGGTCGAGCGGCGGCTGGAGGCGGCCCAGGAACTCTACGAGACCTGGCATGGCAAGGCGGATGGACGCATCACGACGCGTATCTCGCCCGCCGGCCCCGGCTATCTCTCCGCCGAAGGGATCGAGAAGTCGCGCGATCTCGCGATCAAGCAGGGCGTGGGCATCAATATTCACATCGCCGAGGTTCCCGGCGAGACCGAATTCGTGATGAAGCGCTACGGTAAGCGGCCGATGGAGCTCGGACGTGAGCTTGGCATCCTCACGCCGCAAACCATCGGCTTTCACTGCGTGTATCTCAGCGACAGCGACATCGACATCATGGTCGAGACGGGGATGAACCTGTCGCACACCGCGTTCCATACGCCCAAGCGCGGCTATTTCCCGCCGATGGATAAAGCCTATGCGAAAGGAGTGTCGGTCTCGTTCGGCTCCGACTGGTGTTCGAACGACTTGTGGAAATTCATGCGCGCCGGCATCGAGATCCCGCGCGTGATGACCGGCGATGTAGGCATCGTCACTGCCTACGACGCGCTGCGCACCGCCACGCTCGGCGGCGCGCGGGCGCTCGGCATGGAAAATGAGATCGGTTCGCTAGAGGTCGGGAAGAAGGCCGATATCATCCTCGTCGACATGACGACGCCGTGGTGCCGTCCGATCCGCCTGCAGAACTTCATCACCAATCTTGTCTTCAACGCCAACGGCAGCGACGTCACCGACGTGTTCGTGGACGGCCACCAGGTCGTGGCCGGGCGCGAGGTCAAGACGGTGGACCAGCATGCCGTGATGCGCGAGTGCCAGGAGCGGGCCGAGCGCGTCTGGTCCAAGGTGCTTGGCGGCTAGGATTATCTGGCTCGGTGCGGGCGGACCGTTCTTGGCATTGAACCAAGGTGAACGTTAGGCCTTGCTCACCTCAGCATCACCTTGGTTCAGTTTAGGCGTAAGGTCGCGCCGGCGCAGATCTCAGATCGGAAGGAAAAGCGATGCAATCTGTCGGCAAGGCGCCGGTTCTGCTGTTCGGCGGCCAAATCCATACGTTCGACAAGACCGACCGCGTTGCTGACGCTGTGCTGATCGATGGTGGCAAGATCATCGCAGTCGGAGCGGCAGACGAGCTTCGCGCTGCGGCTGGGCGATCGGTGTCCGGCATCGACGTGAAAGGGGCGACGATTTTCCCCGGCCTGATCGACACGCATCCCCATCTTCTCCACTACGGGTCGTTGCAGGAACCGTTGGTCGATATTGCCGATGCGACCGACCATGACGACATCGTTCGCCGGATCGCGGCCCGGGCGGCCGTGACGTCGCCGGGCGAATGGATCATGACCACGCCGGTCGGCGAGGCGCATTACTTCATAAGGCGCTCGTACAAGGACCTGCGCGAAGGCGACCTGCCGACCCGGCAAGTGCTCGACCGCGCCACCACTCGCCATCCGATCGTCATCCAGGCCTGGGCCCCGACGGTCCCCAACGTCATTGCCTTCAACTCTCTCGCTTTGGACGAGCTGGGCATCGGGCGAGAGACGCCCGACCGGGTGAGCAACGTTTGGATCGAGAAGGATGCGGGAGGCTTGCCGACCGGCCGTCTGCGCGGTTCGGTCACCAACTATTATAGCAATGACGACTACGCCAACAGCCTGTGGCTCAAGGTCCCCTTCCTGAAATATGAACACCTCGTGCCGGGGACCAAGCGGGCGATCTCCAACTACCACAAGCTCGGCGTCACCGCGGTGTACGAGAACCACATGATGGACAGGAAGCTCATCGATGCCTATCGCGAGCTGCGCGATCGGGATGAGCTCGAGCTGCGGGTCATGGCCTCGCAGGAGGCAGAGGCCTATGGGATGCCATGGAGCCGGCCGCGCGCGATGCCTGATTTCATGATGCGCCTCGAAGATGCGGCGGCCTCAATTGACCTCAAGGGTGACTGGTTCCGCTTCAATGGGGTCACCATCATGTGGGACGGCACCTGCTTCCCGGGCGGCATGATGATGCACGAACCCTACGAAGGCCCCTACGGCGAACAGACCAAGGGCCACTACCATATCTCTCCGGAGAAGGCCGAGATCGTCATGCGCTTTTGCGCGGAGCGGCGGATCCGGCTCAACACCATGTGCATGGGCAACGAGGCGAACGAGCAGAACCTTGCCCTTCTCGAAAAGCTCGCGAAGGCCGTGGATATCCGCGCGCTGCACTGGGTGCTCGTGCATGCCGTGTTCATCGAGCGCCAGCAAGTCGAGCGTTACGCCAGGCTTGGCATGGACCTCACGACCTCCATGTCGTTCTGCTTCGGCAAGGGCGACCTGTTCCGCCGCAAGATCAAGAACGTACCGCTGCACGATCTCCTGCCGCTGCGCCGCTTCTTCGACACCGGATTCGCCGTCGCCGGCGGCAGCGATTGGGGCCCCAAGAGTGCCTTCGAGCAGATCAAGCTGGCGCTGACCCATGAGTTCGCAGGCTCCGGCCATCGTAATCTCGGCCCCGACCAGAAAATAAGCCGGCGAGAGGCGATTTCCATGTGGACACGAGATGCTGCCGCGGTGCTGCAGTGGCCGGAGATCGGCTCGATCCGTCCCGGCGCCAACGCGGATCTCGTGGTGGTCGATCGCGATCTGATGAGCTGCGACGTGGACGATATCGGCGACGCCAAGGCACTGCTCACGCTGGTCGACGGGCGCATTGTGCACGACGCCAAGGCGTTGTGAGGCGGCGATGCTGATCACCGACATCCTGTCGTTCAATTCAGCTGCGCGGCCGGACAAAGTCGCCGTCATCTGCGGCGAGCGCCAGTTCACCTTCGAGGAGATCGCTCGCCGAACCGTGCGGCTTGCCAACGCCTTGCGCGGGTTGGGCGTTGGCAAGGGAGATCGGGTTGCAGTTCTTGGCTCTAATACAGCCGAATATGTCGAGATGGTGTTCGCCATCTCGATGGTGGGCGGCGTCTGGGTGCCGCTGAACTTCCGCCTGGCGCCGGCCGAGCTCGCCTTCATCGTGCGCGATTGCGGTGCCGCGACGGTGCTGTTCACCGACGACAACCATGCTTCGGCTTCCGCGACTCGCGACCTTGTTCCCGAGGTCAAGAACTGGGTCAGCATCGGCGCAAATCGGACGTCCGCCGGCGTGCTGGATTACGATGATCTTCTGCGGGCCGGTTCCGAGACCTCCATCGCTTGTCCGATCGACCCGGCCGATCTTTTCGCCGTGATGTACACGAGTGGCACGACCGGCCGGCCAAAGGGCGTGATGCTGCCGCACGATCGCTTCCTTTCCGGCACGCTTCTGAGCAGCCTTGGCCTCAAGATCACCGAAAACGATGTGAAGCTGCAGGTCATTCCGCAATTCCATGCCGGCGGCCAGATCTATCAGCTCAGCCATCTTGCCTGCGGTTCGACGATCGTCGTGTGCCCGAGATTCGAACCGGAACTCGTGCTCCGTTTAATCGAGTCGCAGCCGGTCACCACGGTTGGGCTGGTGCCGTCGATGCTCATTGCCCTGCTGGAGTCGCCGGCAGTCCACCGCACCGACTTCTCCAGACTGCGTCGTGTGATGTATGGCGGCTCGTCGATTCCGGAAGACCGGCTGGCGCGGGCGCTTGAGCTTACGCAGGCCGATTTCTCGCAGACCTATGGGCAGACCGAGGCTGGCGTGTTGGTCTCGATCCTCGACGAAGCCGATCATCGCCTCGGCTTGAAGAAGAATCCCGAGATCCTGCGTTCCTGTGGTCGCGCCATCCTGGGTTACGACATCCGGCTCGAGGGCGGCGGGGATCTCGGGGAAATGCACGTGCGATCCAGCAGCCTGATGTCCGGCTATTGGGGTCGGGCGGACGCCACGGCCTCGACCTTGGTCGACGGTTGGCTGCTCACCGGCGATGTCGCGCGGCGCGACGATGAGGGGCGCTTCTACATCGTCGATCGCAAGAAGGACATGATCGTCTCGGGCGGCGAGAACATCGCGCCCGCCGAGATAGAAGGCGTGCTGTCGCGGCATGGAGACGTTCTTGACGTTGCCGTGATCGGCGTTCCCGACGACCGCTGGGGCGAGGCCGTCAAGGCACTGGTCGTGCTGCGGCCCGGCCGGGCACCGCAGCCGAAGGAGTTAACGGAGTTCTGCCGCGGCTCGCTCGGCGGCTACAAGATCCCGAAATCGATCGAGTTCGTCGACGGTCTACCGCGCAATGCCTCGGGCAAGATCCTCAAGGCACAACTGCGCGACCCCTACTGGCAAGGCCAGGAGCGGAAAGTCTAGGAGAGAGGTGAGAGGTCGCCCAGCATCGTCGGAATGAACTCCGCGACCGTCGGGTGGATGTGCACGGCGCGCTGCAGGACCGTGTAGGGCGCCTTGGCGTACATGGTGTCGAGCACGCAATGGATCGCCTCGTCGCCGCTCGTGCCCAGAAACGATGCTCCGAGAATCTTCTTCGAATCAGCGTCGACGAGCACCTTCATGAAGCCGTCGATCTCGCCCTTCTCGAAGGCGCGGGAGACATCCTCCATAGCGATCTTGCCGACCAACGCCTTGCGGCCGCTCCGCCGAACCTCGGCCTCCGTCATGCCGGCGCGTCCGAGGGGTGGATCGGTATAGAGCGCGTAGGCGGGAATGCGATCGCTCACGCGCCGTCGTTCGCTGTCGAGAAGATTGGCCGCCACGATCTCGAAGTCGTTGTAGGAGGTATGGGTGAACGCACCGCGACCATTGCAATCACCCAGAGCCCAGACCCCTGGCACGTTGGTACGGAGTTCATCGTCGACCTCGATATAGCCGCGGGTGTCCTGCTTTATGCCCGCGCGATCGAGCCCGAGATCGTCCGTGTTTGGGCGCCGACCGGTTGCGACGAGCAAATGAGATCCTCGAACCTCGGGAGATCCTTGGTCGCAGTCGAGTTTCATGATGATCTCGCCATCCCGCAACGAAACGCTCAGGCATTTCGCGTTTGTGCGCAAATCGATGCCTTCGCGGCCCAGGAATCCCGCAACCGCTTCCGAGACATCTTGATCCTCCCGAGGGATCAGGCGCGGCCCGACTTCGACGATCGTGACGTCGCTGCCGAAGCGGCGGAACATCTGGCCGAACTCGAGCCCGATGTAGCTGCCGCCAAGGATCAGCAGATGCCGCGGCAGGAAATCGACATCCATCATCGAGCTGTTGGTGAGATAATGGACCTTGTCCAGGCCCGGAATCGAAGGCACGGCAGGTCTGCCGCCGACGTTGATGAAGATTCCGTCGGCGCTCAGAATCTCGCCGCCAACATCGACTTCATGCGGCGACACGAAACGCGCGTGGCCCTGATAGACATGTCCATTTTCGAGGTTTCGAAGCGATCGCTCGACGCCGCTGTTTGAGAGGCCGACCACGTAGTCCTTGCGCGCCTTGACGCGCTTCATGTCGACCTTGATCTCGCCGCCGATGCTGAAGCCGTAATCGTTGCCGCGGCGCGCCATATGGACGGCATGGGCGCTGGCCACCAGCGTCTTGGTGGGCGTGCATCCGGTATTGACGCAGGTGCCGCCGAAGCGATTGCGCTCGATGATCGCCACTTTCATGCCTGAGCCGGCGAGCCGCCGGGCAAGCGACGGCCCGGCCTGTCCGGTCCCGATGATGATCGCGTCGTAACTCGTCATCCCGTCCTCCTTCCACGATTGGCAGTCGCGGGCGCCGGGCCTCTGAGTTGCAGATTCAGGCCGGATAGTCCTCGACCGTATCGACCGCCGTGCGTAGCGCCTTCGCCCAGTGCGCCGAAAGCTTGCGGTAGTATTCGTCGTCCTCGTTGATGCGTCGCA
Organism: Alphaproteobacteria bacterium; assembly: GCA_017308235.1. Lineage (GTDB taxonomy): Bacteria > Pseudomonadota > Alphaproteobacteria > Reyranellales > Reyranellaceae > Reyranella. The sequence goes on from JAFKFL010000011.1 coordinate 28,563, forward strand.
CACGCTGCACGTCGAGCGCATCGCGCTCATAGAGCAGGAGATCGATCGGCATGCCGACCGAGAGATTAGAGCGCAAGGTGGAGTCGTAGGACAGCAGAACGAGCTTCGCTGCTTCGTTCAGGCGCATGTCGGTACGCACGACGCGATCGAGGATGGGCTTGCCGTACTTGTGCTCGCCGATCTGCAGATAAGGGGTGTCGTCAGTGGCCTCGATGAAATTGCCCTCAGGGTAGATCTGGAAGAGCCGCGGCGGCTCGTCGCCCACCTGGCCACCGAGGATGAAGGAGGCCGAAAAGCCGGCGGCACTTGCTTCAAGGGCCGGCCCGTCGACAGTCCGCACTTCCCGCACGATGTCGCCGATCAGGCGGGCGGCACGGTACATGGAGGTGACGTTCAGCAGGCTCGGCCGGTTTTCGTCGTCGCTCAGTTGCTCGTTGATCAGGCTGATCACCGACTGGGTGACCGCGAGGTTGCCCGAACTCAGCAGGACCAACACGCGTTCGCCGGCACGACGCCAGAAATGCAGCTTGCGGAACTGCGAGACATTGTCGACTCCCGCATTGGTTCGCGTATCGGCGGCAAATACCAACCCGCGCTCCAGGCGCACGGCGACGGCATAGGTCATGAAGAGCTCGCTCCTCCTTTTAGCGGCTATTGCTGGGGAGTTGTTTGCTGCACCTTGACCTCGACCGCAAGCGATTCGCCCGCGCCGCCGCGGTGCATGCCGCGGATCGGCGCAGCGTATCGGGCATCCAACGCTGCGGCGAGTCGCACATGGTGCTCTGTCGGGCAGACGCCATTGGCGGCGTCAAAACCGACCCATCCCAGGCCCGCAACCCAGGCTTCCGTCCAGGCGTGATGGGCGACGGCGTGGTCCGGGTCATCGAGGAAGAGATATCCCGTCACGTAGCGAGCTGGAACGCCAGCCTGTCGAGCGGCCGCGATGAAGATATGCGCGTGGTCCTGGCAGACTCCCTGGCCGGCAGCAAGCGCCTGCGCGGCCGTCGTTTCGGTACCCGTCACACCCGTGACATAGGCGACGCGTTCCCGGATCGCAGCCATCAGAGCATGGAGCCAGGGGACCCTCTCCGATGCGGGGAGCGCCTCGGCCAAAGCCGAGATCGCGGCATCTGGCTCGGTGAGCGGCGTATGCCGCAGATAAACGGCGAGAGGAACGACCTCGGACAAACCCGCTACCACGCCTGCGGTGTCAGCCGTCTCGACAGTGCCTGACGCGACGATCTCGATTCCCTCATGCGGACGATTGACGGTCAGGAAATGCGTGATGTTGCCAAACCCGTCCCGTCCTTCGCGCAACGGCGTGGCCGGCTGGCTGTCAACCTTCCAGTCGATGACCTTTTGGCCGTCGAACACGGCCGGAGTCAGCCGCAGGAGCTGCGCGCTGTAGGCCGCGGGCGCTTCATATCGGTAGCGTGTTCGATGCTCGACGACGATTCGCATTGATCGTGACTTAGTCGTTGAAGTGATAGGCTGCGGCAATTTCGTAGGCCAGTCGGCTGTTGTCGCTGATGAAATCGCGCAGGAACTCGTGCAGCCCGGCCTGGAAGATGCCCGGCATGTCGAGCATCTTGAGCCGCGACAACATCGTTCCCGCCAGCGCCTGGCAGCTCGTTTCCAGGCCATAGGATTGCGACAGGCCGGAAAGCGCCTGCATGATCTCGGCGTAGCAAGAGTGCAACGAGCGCGGCATTTGTGGGTTGAGGATCAGGAAGTCGGCAATGTGCCAGGGCTTGAAGGCATCGCGATAGACCCAACGGAAGCTGCGATGGGCCGATACCGATCTCAACATCGCAGCCCACTGGGCGCTGTCCAGTCCGCCGCCGACCAGCTCGTTCTGAGGTAGCAGAACATAGTACTTCACGTCGAGGATGCGGGCCGTGTTGTCGGCGCGTTCGAGGAAGGTACCGAGCTGAGTGAAGTAGAACGTGTCGTTGCGCAGGATCGTGTTCAGCAAGGCGCCTCGGAACAGCGCCGACCGGTCGCGGATGCGGTCGAACAGGGCTGGCAGCGCATCGCTGGCGACATTCTCGCTGGCGCTCCTGGAAAACTCGATCCAGGCGCCGTTGAGGCTTTCCCACATCTCGCGCGTAATCGCGGTGCGCTGGGCACGTCCGTTTCGCCGCGCTGTTGAAAGGCAACAATAGACCGACGAGGGATTGCTCTTGTCGAACAGCAGATAATCAACGACCTCTCGGGTCTCGAACGTGTCGTGGGACGCGATATAGCTTGCCTCGCAGCCAGCACTTTGCAGGGTCGAGCGCCATTCCTGGCCGCCATCTTCATGGGGCAGCAGGCTCAACCGATGGCCGACCTCGAGCAGACGCGCCATGTTCTCCGCTCGCTCCATGTAGCGCGCCATCCAGAAGAGATCGTTGGCCGTCCGTCCCAGCATATCGCTTGGTTTCTCCGCTGCCGCCTCAGTCCTCGAGCACCCAGGTGTCCTTCGTGCCGCCGCCCTGGCTCGAATTGACGACCAGCGAACCCTTCTTCAGCGCCACACGCGTGAGGCCGCCGGGTGCCAGACGCATGCGGTCGCCCAACAGCACGAATGGACGCAGGTCGACGTGGCGTGGTGCGACGCCTTCGTCGGTCACCGTCGGGCAGGTTGAGAGTTCGAGCGTGGGCTGGGCGATGTATCTTGCCGGATCGGCCACGACCTTGGCACGGAAAGCCTCGATCTGGGCGCGACTCGACGTCGGGCCGATCAGCATCCCGTATCCGCCCGAGCCATGCACTTCTTTCACCACCAGTTCCGGCAAGTGCTCCAGCACATAGGCGAGATCGTCGGGTCGTCGGCAACGCCAGGTCAGGACATTTTTCAGGATCGATGGCCGGCCGGTGTAGAACTCGATGATCTCGGGGACGTAGGTGTAGATCGATTTGTCGTCGGCAATGCCGGAGCCGGGTGCATTGACGATCGTCACCCGTCCGGCGCGGTAGTGCTCGAACAAGCCGGGCACGCCGATGACGGAATCAGGCCGGAACGCCAGCGGGTCGAGGAAGGAATCATCGATCCGCCGGTAGACGACGTCGACCTGGCGCAAGCCCTGCGTCGTCTTCATCATGACGCCTGTTTCGGTCGACACCAGGTCGTGTGCCTCCACGAGTTCGACGCCCATTCGGTCGGCAAGAAACGAGTGTTCGAAGTAGGCGCTGTTGTGCTCGCCCGGCGTCAGGACGACGATGACCGGGTCGCGATCGAGGCCGGCCGGCGCCACGCTCTCGAGCGTTGCGCGCAACTCCTCAGGATACTGCTCGACGGGGGCGACACGGTTGCGGCTGAAAAGATCGGGCGCCATGTGCATCATGGTCTCCCGATTCTCCAGCATATAGGACACACCCGAGGGCGTTCGCGTGTTGTCCTCCAGTACGAAGAATTCGTTCTCTGCCGTGCGGACGAGATCGACACCGATGATGTGCGAGTAAATCCCGCGCGGCGGGTCGACGTTCAACATTTCCGGCAGGAATGCTGCGTTCTGGATGACGATGTCCGCCGGCACCCGGCCGGCGCGCAGGATCTCCTGCCGGTGGTAGATGTCATACATGAAGGCGTTGAGCGCGCGCACGCGCTGCTCGATACCGGCAGCCAGCCGGCGCCATTCGGCCGCGCTCAGCACACGCGGAATGATATCGAAGGGGATCAGCCGTTCTTCGGCTTCCTCGGTGCCATAGACGGCAAATGTAATTCCGGTTCGGTGAAACAGCGCCTCGGCCTGCTGTCGCCTGGTCGTCAACTGCTCGCTTGTCTGACCATCAAGCCAGGTCGCCATCGCGCGATAGGGCGTCCGGCAACGCCGGCTGCGACCTCTTCCATGCATTTCATCGAAGGCCACGTAATGCTCCCGAGAGCATTGTGCACGGATCGGGCCAACGAAGAAAGACCTCGTGCCGCGGCGGCAAGGTGACCCCGCAACAACACGGCGGTGCGGTTGCGAAGCATATTGCCTATTTCCTGGACAGCATGGAGCCCCCACGCGGCGACTATCTCCCTCAGCGGGTGCGCCAGGTCGCCACTTCGGAAGGATCGGCGTTGCAGGCTGCCGCGAGCAGTGCGGCCGTCAGCAGTGTCGCCTGACGCAGCTCGCTTTGCGCCACCTTGTCCCTCGTATCGGCCGGCGTCAGGACGACGCGGAGGTTCGCTGCGGGGTCGTCAAAGCCTGCAACGAGGCGAATAGCGGGAATGCCACCCAGAGCGAAGTTGGCGTGGTCCGAGTTGGTCATCAACGGACGGACCGTGCGAAGAGAGTGCCCATTGGTTGTTGCGACGTTCAGCAGGAAAGGCTCGACGCCGGCATAGCCGCTGGTGAGGGCGGCGAGGTTGGGGCTGCCGGCCACGGAGTCCAGATTGATGTTGAGGGCGATCTTGGCTTTGTCCGCGTCGGCAAGGTCAGCCACATATTGCGCCGAGCCCGTAAGGGCCCACTCCTCGACACTGAAGAACATGGCCCGCAAGCCTCGACGGAATTTTGGGACCTCCGGAGACAGCGCCCTGATGACGGCCAGCACGGATGCAAGGCCGCTGCCATTGTCCATGGCCGATTCGGCCAAGTCGTGGCCGTCGACATGGGCAGATAGAACCACCCATTCGTCAGTCTGACCGGGATAGTCATAGATCAGGGTCTCGGTCTCCGCCGATGACTCCTCGGTTTCGATCAGCATCGTTGCGGTCGGCCATCCCTCGGCCGTGCGCGCGAGACGGGCCGCCGTCTCGGGGGCGATGCCCAAGGCAGGGATGCCATCGCCATGGTCGCGGCCCGAGGAGCCTGCCACGACGTTGCCCGCAAGTGGCCCCGCGATCAGGAAGCCCGCGGCACCTTTTTCGCGGGCCATCTCGTACTTGCGCCGGCGATGGATCGTGCCGGCCGCGAACATCAGCTCGTGCCGGACAAGGACGATACGTCCCTTGATGTCGGCGGCGTGCTCCTCGAACTCGTCTGGCGTGCCGCGGCCAAGATCGACTACCTCTGCCGTGAGGCCGTCCTTGGCCGTGGCGATGGTCCGCACCAGCGGATGGCAGGCGACCTCGCCGCCGTCCTGCAATCGCAGTGTCGCTTTCTTCGCGCGCCAGCCGTTGTATGGAACCGGGATGGAACGGCCCGAATTGGCCGGGGAGGCCGCATGCACGCGTTCGCGCAGCAAGGCAAAGGCTTGCTTCTCGCTTTCTGTTCCAGCCAGCCTGCCGCCGCAATCGCAGATATCGTTGAAATCACGCCACAGGCCAACGTCACCCGCGATTCTGGCTGCCAATTTCGGATCAAGACGCATCAACGGAGACTCCTGCCGGTACGGCTAATTGCCGAGCTTGCGATCGATGAGGTCGAGGAACGCGGCCGCGAGCACCGACGGCTCGCGGTCACGACGATAGAAGACGCCGATCTCATAGAGCATGGTCGGTTCTAAGGGGCGGACGACCAGCCCGAGATGGGCGAAGCTGCTGGCGGAGAGCTGGTCGACCAGCGACCACCCGGCGCCAGCGGCGACGAGAGCGCAGAGGCTGGCGAAAAACTCGGCTTCGACGACAGCGTTCAGCGCGACGCCGGCCTTGGCAAAGATGTCGAACAGGCGGGCCGGCACCTGCATCGATCGTGAGGGTGCGACCATCGCGTGAGGGGCGAGTAGCTGCGGTGTCAGCACCTTGTGGGAAGCCAGCGGATGGCCCGGCGGCAGGATCGCGACACAGCGCATCTGGTACTTGCGAAGCTTGATCGCCGTGTCGTCGATCGGGAGTTCGGCGATGCCGAGATCGTAGCTCTCGCTCGGCAGGAGTTGGCTGACGACGTCGGAATGTCGAGAGATCAGGCGGACCATGGCGCCGGGCCGCTCCGCGACGAACTCCGCGACGAGCCTTGGCAAAAGAGAGATGGCGGCGGAGGGATGGCTTGCGATGACAAGCTTGCCTGCCTGGCCGCCGCGGATCTGGGCGGTGGCGGCTGCCAGTCGATCGACCTCGCCCAGTACGCGGCTAGCTTCGGCATAGAACAGCAGGCCTTCTGGTGTAGGCTTCAGCCGCCCGCCGGTGCGCTCGAACAAGGAGAAACCGCAAGCCTCCTCAAGCCGGGCGATCTGCGTGCTGACGGCCGGCTGCGTCAGGCCCATGGCCTGCGCCGCTGCCGTCACCGAGCGATGGTCGACAACCGCCCGGAACGCCTCGAGAAGCTTGACGTCCATCAGTCCATAAAATCCGGTTATTGGGCTGAGAAGCCGTATTGAAGCACATCTTTAGCAAATCATTGGCCGAATCGGCATATCAAAAAGAAGTGGCATATGAATTGCTTATGGAGTTGGGACGAGGCAATGTTGGCTAAGGGAGAGAAACGACATCCATGGCAGCAACGCCGATCATCGTTGCGGAGAACGTGAGCAAGCGGTTCGGAGAGAACCAGGTGCTGACGCGCGTCTCGCTGCCGGTTATGGAGCGCGATGTGGTGTGTGTGGTCGGGCCAAGCGGCTCAGGCAAGACCACATTGCTGCGCTGTCTGGCCCTTCTCGAAGTGCCCAGTGAAGGGCGCGTCGTCATGCAAGGCCTGCCGATTTCGACTCCCGAACGGAGCAAGCAGGTGAGGAGCGCGGCACGCGCCGTCCGGTCGGACATCGGCATGGTGTTCCAGCATTTCAATCTCTGGCCGCATATGTCGGTGCTGGAGAACCTGATCGAGGCGCCGGTTCGAGTGAAGAAGCTTCCCAAATCCGAAGCCGTCGCCATCGCCGAGAAGCTGTTGGCCAAGGTCGATTTGCTCGACAAGCGCAATGCCTATCCGGGCCGGTTGTCCGGCGGACAGCAACAGCGGGTGGCGATTGCCCGGGCGCTCGCCATGTCGCCGAAGGTCTTGCTGTTTGACGAAGCCACAAGCGCGCTCGACCCTGAACTGCGCCGCGAGGTGCTGCTGGTGATGCGCCAACTCGCCCAGGAGGGCATGACCATGCTGGTCGTGACCCACGAGATGGGCTTTGCCCGTCAGGTCGGAACGCGCACGGTATTCATGGACAAGGGCGAGATCGTCGAAGAGGCGCCGGGTGCCGCCTTCTTTGAGAAACCGAAAACGGAGCGCGCCCAGCGCTTCCTGCAGCAATTCGAGGAATGAATAACCAAGGTTCGAGGGAGGCAGATCATGGGTGGAAAGGAAATCTTCGGCGCGCTGGTGCTCGCCGCGGCAATCAGCGCAGGTCCGGTGGTTCCGGCGACAGCGCAGCAGACGCAATCGCGCCTGTTCGAGATCACGAAGAGCCACAAGCTGCGGGTTTGTCAGTTCCCGCTCTACTATTCGATCTCCTTCCGCAATCCCAAGACCGGCGAGCTTGAAGGCATCGACGTCGACCTGTCCAAGGAACTGGCCAAGGAGCTCGATGCCAAGCTCGAGGTGGTGGAGACAAGCTTCGGCTCGTTCATCGCCGACCTGCAGGCCAACAAATGCGACATCGGGATGTTCGGTGTCGGAGCGACCCTGAAGCGGGCGCAGGCGGTCGAATTCTCCAAGCCCTATCTCGTGACGAACATCTATGCCGTGGTGCGCAAGGATGGTCCGATCAAGAAGTGGGAGGACATCGACAAGAAGGGGATCAAAGTAGCTGTTTCGCTCGGCAGCTATATCGAGCCCTTCATGAAGGGCTACATGAAGAACGCCGAAGTGATTTCGGTCGCGCCACCCAATACCCGTGAGGCCGAGTTGGTTGCCGGTCGCGTCGACGTCGACATGACCGACTTCCCGACGGCGATAAAGGTCACCGACGAATTCGATTGGGCGGCCTATGTCACGCCGAAGGAGAAGCTAGCGGTCACGCCTTACGCCTATGTCGTGGCGCCAGGCGACCAGATTTGGCTGAACTACATCAACCTGTTCGTCGACACGATCAAACTGGATGGCCGCCTGGTGAAGTACGCCAATAAGAACAAGCTCGGCCCGATCGTGGCGCCATAGCGAAGGGCGGGCCGGCCAGAGCATGTTCAAATACCAGTTCCGCTGGGACATCGTTTCCGGCGACAACCTCGACTTCCTGATGTCGGGGCTGCAAATGACGTTGATCGTCTCGGCGATCACGCTGGTGCTGGCAATGATCGCGGGACTGGTCATCGCCTTGCTGGACATGTCGCGGTTCCCGCCGGCCCGATGGGTGGGGGTCACGTTCGGTGAGATCATCCGTAACACGCCCATCCTGGTGCAGCTGCTCTGGGTCTACTATGTGCTGCCGATCGTGTTTGGCGTGCGCATCGAATCTCTCACGGCGCTCATCGTCGGCTTGTCGCTGTACCAGGGGGCCTTCATCTCGGAGGTCTATCGTTCGGGTATCCAGAGCGTGCCGCGCGGCCACTCGGAAGCGGCTCAGGTGCTGGGCCTGTCGCCTCTGCAGAATTTCATGCGCATTGTCCTGCCGCAGGCGATTCGCATGACCTTGCCGCCGCTTGCCTCCAACTTCGTGCAGCTCATCAAGTTCTCTTCATTGGGTGCGGTCATCTCCGTAAGTGAGATCACGCGTCGAGGGATGGAGCTCTCGTCGACGACCTTCCGGCCACTCGAGATCTTCACCTTTATCGCGGTGGTGTACTTTGTGATCTGCTGGCCGCTCGCCATGGGCATCCGCGTATGGGAAGCGAAGCTCAGGAATCGTTGATACATGTCGGATGTCAGAACCACGCTGGCGCGGAAGGTTGAGGCCGCGCGCGATCACTTGATCTCGACCACGCAGCGTCTTGTCGCCGTGGCGTCGCCCAATCCACCGAGCGATACCGCCGAGATCGCCGCGGTGACGGAGGCCTTGCTGCGCGAGATCCCGGAGATCGAAATCGAGACCATCGAGCCGGCTCCGCGCGTCAGGAGCCTGATCGCGCGGTTGCGCAGCGGCCGGCCCGGCCGGCGACTGATCTTCAACGGACACCTCGACACCTTTCCCTTGCTCGAGGGATTGCCCTGGACCGTTCCACCCCTGGGCGGTGTCCTGAAAGACGGCAAACTCTACGGGCGCGGCGTCTGCGATATGAAGGGCGGCATCGCCTGCTCTGTGCTCGCGGCGATGTTGCTGGCTGATCATCGAGATGCATGGAGTGGAGAGATCGTCCTCACACTTGCCGGGGATGAGGAAAATATGGGCTCGCTCGGCACGGGCTACATGATGGAGCATGTCCCGCACGCCCAAGGGGACGGCAACATCTGTGGTGATGTGGGTTCCCCGAAAGTGGTGCGTTTCGGCGAGAAGGGCCTTATGTGGGTCGAGGTCGAGGCCACCGGGACACCGGCGCATGGCGCGCACGTGCATCGCGGTATCAATGCGGTCGACCGATTGCGGGTCGCGCTCGACAAACTGAAGGATCTGGAAGAGGTGCCATTCCAGGCGCCGCCTATCGTTACCGAAGCGATCGCGAAGGCAAAGCACATCTCGGAGCCGTTGTCGGGCGCCGGCGAGTCGGAAACCTTGCAGCGTGTGACGGTCAACATCGGCACGATCGAGGGCGGAACGTCGCCCAATCTCGTGCCCACCCATGCCATTGCGCGCGCCGATATCCGCCTGCCTGTCGGCATCACGACCGACGTCCTCGCGGCCAAGCTCGACGAATGGCTGGCACCACTCGAGGGCGTGAGCTGGCGCGCCATCCGGCGCTTCGAACCTTCGTTCACGCCGCCGGATCACGAGCTGGTTCGCCGGACTGCCGGTGTTGCCGCGGAAGTGCTGGGCTCACCGCCGGCGGTAAACATGCGGGTCGGCGGCTCCGACTCTCGATGGTATCGCAAATACGGCGTGCCGACCGTGGTGCTGGGGCTCACGCCGTTCAATATGGGCGGTGCCGACGAGTATATCCTGGTGGACGAGCTGTTGGCCGTCGCCAAGATTCACACGCTTGTGGCCTATGATTTCCTCTCCGCGGGGCAATGACAGATGGACCGTCTTTCGGATGCAGAGCTCTTCACCTCTCCCATGACCTTCATGGGGGTGCCCTATGGCCGGCCCGGGCCAGGCAATCGCGCCGCGATCCTCGGCATCCCGTTCGATTGCGGCACCAACATGCGGATCGGCGCGCGCGGCGGTCCCGATTCCGTGCGACAGCAATCCGCGCTCATGCGGCGCTTCAACCCCACGAATGCCGACTTCGACCCGGTCGCGGCACTTGGGCTGGTCGATTGCGGCAACGTGAAGCTCACACCCAGCAAGATCGTCGATGCCTTCGAACGTACCGAACAGGCGGTGGATCGCATCGTCGCCGCGGGCGCGGTGCCGATCACGATCGGCGGCGACGGCTCGGTCACTGTTCCGGTCGCGCGTGCCGTCGGCAAGAAGTATCCGAAGATGGCAGCGCTCCACATCGATTCGCATACCGATTCTTATCCCTATGAATCAGAGGAGAAGTACAACTCGGCGACCCAGTTCACGCATGTCGCCGAGGAGGGCCTGGTCGATCCGGAATTCTCCTGGCATGTCGGGATCCGCAGCACCACTTACGCGCAAGGCGTGGTGCCGAGGGCGATGAGTCTCGGCTACAAGGTGGTGTCGATCGACGAGCTGGTGCGGGGTGGTTTCGCTCAGCGCATGGCCGAGTTCCGTGACCGGGTCGGCAAGCGTCCGGTCTACCTCTGCTTCGACATGGATGTGTTCGATCCCTCGTGCGCGCCCGGCGTCTGCACGCCCTCCTGGGGTGGTCTGTCGGCGCGGGAGGGTATCGATCTGCTGCGCTGCCTGACCGATCTCAATATCGTTGCGATCGACGTCAATACGGTGAGCCCGCCGCAAGACGTGAACGGCATGGCTGCGCACCTCTGCGCGCATGTGATCTACGAGACCTTGGTCCTGCTCTGTCGGCAAATGGGTCTGACGGCCGCATAGACCTGAGGGCACAGCCCGCCCTCGATTGACTCCCTCGGCCGACGCCGCACAATCGATGGCGCCAGCAAGCAGCATCCAGAGGGAACGACCATGCGTTTCGAGGGCAAGGTTGCACTGATCACGGCGGCGGCGAACGGCATCGGCCGCGCCACCGCCGAGATCATGGCGCGCGAAGGGGCGATCGTGATTGCGGCCGACAATCACCAGGGGCGCCTTGACGAGGCGGTGCCGGCCCTGCGACGGGATGGCGCCCAGGTCGAGGGCAAGCTGGTCGACGCGCTGGATGCGGCGCAGGTCGATAAGCTGGTCGCGGATGTGGAGCGTGACCACGGCCGGATCGACATCCTGGTCAATGCGGTGGGCGGCAGTACGGTGATCGACAAACCGGCGGCGAGCACCGAGCAGTTGACCTTGGCCGACTGGCAGAAGCTGATCGCCTTCAATCTCGACGGCACTTTCCTGGTCACGCACGCCGTGATCCCGGTAATGAAGCGACGTCGCAGCGGCAAGATCGTCAACCTTGCGTCAATCGCGGGACGTGGCCTCAGTGCCAACAGCTCGAGCGCCTATGCGGCCGCCAAGGGCGGCATCATCGCCTTCACCCGCAAGCTCGCCCACGAACTTGGTCCCGAAGGCATCAACGTCAACGCCATCGCACCCAGCGTGACATTGACCGAACGCATCCGGCCGCATTGGGAAAAGCGCTCCCAAGGGTCTCAGGCGGAGGAGATCGAACGCACGCCGTTGCGGCGCGTCGCCGAGGCGGTCGATCAGGCGCGGGTCGTCTGTTTCCTGGCCTCGTCCGATGCCGACTTCGTCACCGGCATCACGATCGATGTGACGGGCGGCGTCTAGCCGGACGCCCCAACCGAGGGAGTGATCATGGCAGGCAAGGTTGGATTCATCGGGCTGGGCGCCATGGGAGGACCGATGGCGCTCAACCTCGCGAAGGCGGGCTTCGAGTTGGTCGTCCACGACATCGATGCAACGAAGACCGAACCGTTGCGCAAAACGGGCGCCGACGTGGTGACCACCGCCGACCTCACAGCGGCCGCCGCGGACCGAACCATCGTCATTGTCGAGACGACGGAGCAAGCCGAATCGGTGATCATCGGTGCGCACGGCATCATTCGCGGCGCCAAGCCGGGACACATCGTCGTGTGCATGTCGACCATCGATCCTTTTGCCGCGCGCATCTTCGCGGATCGCCTGGCCGGACGGGACATCGCCATGCTGGATGCGCCGGTCAGCGGCGGCACGGGGCGGGCAAAATCGGGCGAGCTGTCCGTCATCGTCGGTGGCTCGGCAGAGACTTACGTGAAGTGCCAGGATCTGTTCGCTGCGCTGGGGAGCCAGTCGTTCCATGTCGGCCCGCTGGGCAGCGGCCTCGCCATGAAACTGGTCAACAACATGCTGGTCCAGGTCAACACAGTCGCGGTCGCGGAGGCGATGGTGCTGGGCGTGAAGGCAGGGCTCGATCCGCGCACGATCTACGAAGTGGTGCGCGTTTCGACCGGCGCCAGCGCGGCCTGGGATCTGCGGGTGCCGCGTATCCTGGCTGGCGACTTCGAGCCCGGCGGCACGATCGACATTTCCTACAAGGACCAGGAGCTCGAAACCGCCTTCGCCAAAAGACTGGGTGTGCCGCTGTTGCTCGCCAATGTGACCCAGCAGGTCTACCAGATGGCCCGGGCCCGCGGACTGAACAAGCAGGATGGGGCGGCCATCGTTAAAATCTTCGAGCAGTTGGCCGGCGTCACGGTGAAAGGCGACTAGGACGGCCGAGCCCGAGCCCCGCGCACCAGTCTGCCTGGCAGGGCGCCGGTGAATGCGCCATCGCGGTAGGTGACTTCGCCTGCGACGATCGTGGCACGATAGCCCTCGGCCTTCTGCTCGAGCCGACGGCCTCCGCCTGGCAGGTTGTGCACGGGATGCGGGGCAGCGACGCTGAGGCGATCGAGGTCGATCACGTTGATGTCGGCTCTATAGTCGGCCGCCAACCGCCCGCGATCGCCGAGGCCGATCGTTTGTGCCGGCACATCGGTAAGCTGTTGGACTGTCCAGGCGAGGGGCCAGCGCTCGCCCTTGCGATCGCGCGTCCAGTAGGTGAGGGCGTGCGTGGTGTAGCTCGCGTCGCAGATTAGACCGTAATGCGCACCACCGTCGCCCAGCGCCATCACCGTGTGCTCGTGCCGCAGCATGCGCCCCATGTTGGCATCGGAGCAGTCGGTATAGTTGGCACCGGGATGGAACAGGATCGTGCGGCCATCACCGGAAACCAGCAGGTTATAGGCGAGCTCGAGCGGGGAGATGCCGAGTACCGCGGCCCGTGCATCCAGCCGCTGGTCGGCGGCCGGTGTGTAGTTCGGTGGATCGCCCAGCACGAACATGTTGCCCACGCTGCGCATGAACGCGAGCATTTGGGGATTGCGATAAGTTGGCTCCTCGGCGAGGAGGCGCATCCGGAGTGCCGGATCGCGAAGCCGCACAAGCTTTTGTGCCAGCGGAAGGTCGGCGACGTCGTGATAACTCGGGCAGGTCGAGAAGGGATGGAATGACAGCTCGAGTCCATACAGGATGGCCACGGGCCGCGCCGCGACTTGACCGCGGATCGGCAAACCGTCGCGGTTGGCTTGTTCGACCTCGCGCAACAGGGTCTTCCACCGGCCGGGATAGAGCGAGATGTCGAGCAGGGTGAAGGACAGAGGCCGCCCGGACAGTTTTGCCAGACGGCGCAGCATCGCGAATTCGGTCGCCCCGTCGGCTGTCGTGTCCTGGAAGTCGTCGAGGAGCTGGATGACACCCTTGCCGATGCGGCCCATGCCACGCGCGATGGCCGTCAGCTCCTCCTCGGCGGCAGTGATGGTCGGAGTAAGGGCGCCTTCGGATGTGCGATGAAAAAGCGAACGCGAGGTCGTGAAGCCTAAGGCGCCGGCGCTCAGTCCTTCCTCCACGATCGATGCCATGGCGCCCATGTCCTCGGCCGTTGCGGGCTCGCGATCGACGCCGCGCTGACCCATCACGAAAACACGCAACGGCGCGTGCGGCACCTGGGTTGCGAAGTCGATGTCGCAGCGTCTGGCATCCAGCGCATCGAGGTACTCGGGGAAGCTCTGCCAGTTCCAAGGCACGCCTTCGCGCATCACCAGCTCGGGGATGTCCTCGACACCCTCCATGACCTTGATCAGCGTGTCGCGATCCTGCGGCCGGCACGGCGCGAAGCCCACGCCGCAATTTCCCATCAGGACGGTGGTCACGCCATGCCCAGAGGACGGGGTGAAACGGTCATCCCAGGTGACCTGGCCGTCGTAATGCGTGTGGATGTCGACGAAGCCCGGCGTCACGGCCAGTCCCTTCGCGTCGATTTCCTCGCGCCCTATGCCGTCGACGCGGCCCACCGCGGCGATGCGGCCATCCCGCACCGCGACATCAGCTTCGCGCGGCTCGCTGCCCGAGCCGTCGATCACCGTTCCGTTGCGCACCACCAGGTCGAAGTCGGCTGCCATGGCGCTCTCCTGTGCGGCTTCGTATCAATCGTTACCAGCTAGATCCCGCAATGGGAATGAGGGCGGCCCGCAGGACGAGGTGAGGAAATGCCGCTACGCTGTGTCTCGAAACTGACGGGTTTTGTCGCCATATGACCGCCAAGCGCGAGGTAGCCATGTCCAGTCCTCTGTCCTTCCAGGTGCCAGAACCCGCTGTGCGGCCCGGTGGTGCGCCGGACTTCAGCGATGTGCCGATCTCGCGAGCGGGCGAGGTTCGGCGTCCTCCAGTCGATGTGGCGCCCGAGGACATCCGCGATCTCGCCTTTGCGATCATCCGCGTCCTCAACCGCGACAGCGAGGCCGTGGGCCCGTGGGCCGGACTTTTGAACGATGCCCAGCTGTTGGAAGGTCTGCGCCACATGATGACCCTGCGCGCGTTCGATGCGCGCATGCAGATGGCGCAGCGACAGGGCAAGACCTCGTTCTACATGCAGCATATGGGCGAAGAGGCGGTGAGCTGTGCTTTCCGCATGGCACTCGAGCCGGGCGACATGAACTTCCCAACTTACCGCCAGGCCGGACTGTTGATTGCCGGCGGCTATCCCATGCTCGACATGATGTGCCAGATCTACTCCAACGAACTCGATCCCCTGAAGGGGCGACAGTTGCCGGTGCTGTACTCGGCGCGCGATCACGGCTTCTTCTCGGTCTCGGGGAATCTTGCGACCCAGTACATCCAGGCGGTTGGCTGGGCGATGGCGTCGGCGATGAAGCGCGACACCAAGATCGCAGCGGGCTGGATCGGCGATGGCTCGACTGCCGAGTCGGATTTTCACGCTGCCCTTGTGTTCGCCTCGACCTACAAGGCCCCGGTGGTTCTCAACATCGTCAACAATCAGTGGGCGATCTCGACGTTCCAGGGAATCGCCCGCGGCGGTTCGGGCACATTCGCCGCGCGGGGCCTAGGCTTCGGCATTCCGGCGCTGCGGGTCGATGGCAACGACTACCTCGCTGTCCATGCGGTGGCCCAATGGGCAGTCGAGCGCGCCCGGCGCAACCTGGGGCCGACAGTGATCGAGTACGTGACCTATCGGGTCGGCGCGCATTCCACATCGGATGATCCTTCCGCTTACCGGCCGAAGACGGAGTCGGACGCCTGGCCGCTCGGCGATCCTGTGCTGCGGCTCAAGAATCACCTGATCCGGCGCGGCGCCTGGTCGGAGGATCGGCACAAGCAGGCCGAGGCGGAGATCCTTTCGTCAGTCATCGCGGTCCAGAAGGAAGCCGAGACCCACGGCACACTCCATACCGGGCCGCACCCATCGGCCCGCGACATGTTCGAGGGCGTGTTCGAGCAGATGCCGCCGCATCTGCGCCGGCAACGGCAGCAGGGAGGAGTCTAGCCGATGCCCCGCAAGACGATGGTCGAGGCGATCCGCGACGCGATGGATGTCTCCATGCAGCGCGATGAGAACGTCGTCGTGTTCGGCGAGGACGTCGGTTATTTCGGCGGCGTGTTCCGATGCACGCAAGGCCTGCAGCAGAAGTTTGGCGCCAGCCGCTGCTTCGACGCCCCGATCAGCGAGCTCGGCATCGTGGGTGCCGCGGTCGGCATGGCGGCCTATGGTCTGCGGCCGTGCGTGGAAATCCAGTTCGCTGACTACATGTATCCGGCCTACGACCAGATCGTGTCGGAGGCGGCGCGGTTGCGTTACCGATCCAACGGCCAGTTCACGGCGCCGATGGTCGTGCGGATGCCGACCGGCGGCGGCATTTTCGGCGGTCAGACCCATAGCCAGAGCCCCGAGGCGCTTTTCACTCATGTGTCTGGCCTCACGACCATCGTGCCGTCCAATCCTTACGACGCCAAAGGACTGCTGATCGCGGCTATCGAGGACAACGACCCGGTGATCTTCCTCGAGCCCAAGCGGCTTTATAACGGCCCGTTCGACGGCCATCACGACCGGCCGGTGATGCCCTGGGCACGCCATCCCCAGGGCGAGGTCCCGGACGGCCATTATACGGTGCCTCTGGGCAAGGCCGCGATCCGGCGGGAGGGCATCGCCGTGACGGTGCTGGCCTATGGCACCATGGTCTTCGTCGCCGAGGCCGCTGTCCAGGAAACCGGCATCGATGCCGAGATCATCGATCTGCGCACGCTGGTCCCTTACGACCTCGACACGATCGTCGCCTCGGTGAAGAAGACGGGGCGGTGCGTCATCGTCCACGAGGCGACGATGACATCGGGCTTCGGCGCCGAGCTCAGTGCGTTGGTGCAGGAGAATTGCTTCTACCATCTCGAGGCGCCCGTCGTGAGGGTCGCGGGTTGGGACACGCCCTACCCGCATGCACAGGAGTGGGACTACTTCCCCGGACCTGCCCGCGTCGGGCAGGCCCTCAAGTCTGTCATGGAGGCTTGAGATGGGGATTCGCGTCATCAAGCTTCCTGACGTGGGCGAGGGCGTGGCTGAGGCTGAGCTCGTCGAATGGCATGTCGAAATCGGCCAATCGGTCCTCGAAGACCAGCTTCTGGCTGCCGTCATGACCGATAAGGCGACGGTGGAGATCCCCTCGCCGGTTGCGGGCACCGTCGTGGCGCTGGGCGGCGAGGTGGGCGGCGTCATTGCCGTCGGCGCCGAACTGGTCCGCCTCGAAGTGGCAGGTGAAGGGGATCGGGAAGTAGCGGCGGCACCGCGGGAGGCAGCCAAGCCAGAACCGGCGGTTGCTTCGGCTCCTCCCTCTGCGCCTGTGCAGGCAGCGGCCCCTGCGCCCGCATCTTCTCCCGAGCCCGCTAAACCTGCGAAGCCTTTACCGCCAATGGCGCGACCGTCGGCGAGGCCACCGCGGCCGGCGGGGGAGAAGCCGATCGCTTCGCCTGCGGTGCGGCGGCGTGCGCGCGATGCTGGTGTCGACTTGCGCCAGGTGCATGGCAGCGGGCCGGCTGGCCGAATCAGCCATGACGACCTCGACGCATTTCTGCGCGGTAGCTCACAGGCTGCAACCGGCCGCGCCCGTGTGGCCAATACCGAGGTCGAGACCGTCAAGGTCATCGGTCTGCGCCGGCGCATCGCGCAGGCGATGGCAGAGTCCAAGCGGCGCATTGCGCACTTCTCCTATGTCGAGGAAGTCGATGTCACCGCGCTCGAGGAGCTGCGTGCGACCTTGAACGCGCAAAACCGGCAGGATCGTTCGCGACTCACTTTGATGCCGTTTCTGATGCAGGCGGTGGTGCGGGCGGTCGCTGACTTCCCCGAGATGAATGCGCATTTTGACGACGAGGCGGAGACTATCGAACGCTATGGCGGCGTCCATATCGGCATCGCGACGCAAACGCCGTCGGGCCTGATGGTTCCCGTCGTCCGCCATTGCGAAGCGCGCGGGCTGTGGGATTTCGCTTCGGAGGTGAGCCGCCTGGCCGAGGCGGCACGGGAGGGACGAGCCACACGCGACGAGCTCACCGGATCGACCATCACGATCACGAGCTTGGGGGCGCTGGGCGGCATCGTGTCGACGCCAGTGATCAACCGGCCGGAGGTGGCGATCATCGGCATCAACAAGGAGGCCGTGCGGCCGATGTGGCAGGGCGGACAGTTCGTGCCGCGCACGATGATGAACCTTTCGTCCTCGTTCGATCATCGTGTCATCGACGGCTACGTCGCGGCGCGCTTCGTCCAGCGCATCAAGGGTCTGATCGAAGCCCCGGCAACGCTTTTCATAGAGGAATGAGATGGCCGATATTGCTGCCAAGGTGCTGGTCGTCGGCGGTGGCCCCGGAGGATATGTCTGCGCCATTCGGGCAGGCCAGCTGGGCCTCGATGTCGTGCTGGTGGAACAGGGTGGCCTGAACGGCGGGCTCGGCGGCACTTGCCTCAACGTCGGCTGCATTCCGTCGAAAGCCGTCATCCATGCCGCTGACGCCTATCATCAGGCCGTGACCCAGGCATCCTCGGCGCCGTTCGGCCTCAGGGTCGAGCGCCCGACCATCGACTTTGCGCATACCGTCGAATGGAAGAACGGCATCGTCGGCCGTCTCACGAGCGGCGTCGGCACGCTCCTGAAGCGGCATCGGGTGAAGATCTTGCACGGACGCGCCGAGATGGTGGACGGCAAGACATGCCGCGTCGAGACCGACACCGGCCCCCAGGTCATCCAGGCCGAGCATGTCGTGTTGGCGACTGGGTCGGTGCCGGCATCGCTGCCGCCCTTGCCGTTCGGCGGCAAGGTCATCTCATCGACCGAGGCCTTATCGCTTGCCGCGATCCCCGAGCGCCTCGCCGTCGTTGGCGCCGGCTATATCGGACTTGAGCTCGGGACGGCTTTTGCCAAGCTCGGCGCCAAGGTCACGGTCATGGAGGCCGAGGAGCGCATCTTGCCGGCCTACGACGCTGACCTCGCGCGGCCGGTTGCAAGGCATTTGCAGGCGCTTGGCGTCGAGGTCCTGATCAAGGCGAAAGCGGTCGGGCTGTCGGAGGACCAAGGCGCGGTGCTGGTCGAGCAGGAAGGCGTGCCGCGCCGCAGCATCCCAGCCGACCGCATCCTGGTCGCCACCGGGCGGCGCGCCCGGCTCACTGGCTTCGGGCTGGAGCGCCTCGACCTCACCATGAACGGTGGGTTCGTGCAGATCGACGAACGCTGCGCCACCTCGATGCGTAACGTCTGGGCGATCGGTGATCTCACAGGCGAGCCGATGCTTGCGCATCGCGCCATGGCGCAGGGTGTCGTGGTCGCCGAAGTAATTGCAGGCCATCGCCGCGTCTTCGACGGAACGGTGATTCCCGCTGTGTGCTTCACCGATCCGGAGGTCGTCACGGTCGGCCTTTCGCCCGAGGAGGCACGGCATGCCGGCCGTGAAGTGCATGTCGCCACCTTCCCATTCCAGGCCAACGGCCGTGCGCTGACCTTGGGCGCGGAGGACGGGTTTGTGCGCGTCACCGCCCGCGCCGACAATCATCTGGTGCTGGGTATTGCGGCGGTGGGGGCGGGCGTGTCCGAGCTTGCCAGCGCTTTTTCACTGGCGCTGGAGATGGGGGCGAGGCTCGAGGACATAGGCGGCACGATCCATGCCCATCCCACGCTGGGCGAGGCTTTCCACGAAGCGAGCCTGCGCGCGTTGGGCGAGGCGCTCCACATCTAAAGGCGCCTGCCGTCAGCTGATGCGTATATTGCGTAACCGACGAAACACATAGAATGCGGACATCCGTAAGCAAGGCCGTGTAGTACTAGGGCACTCGACGGTTGTCGTTGGCGTGTTTTGTCGACCGTGAGGAATGGGTCGTCGACGTAACCCGATCTGGGAAGGTGGGTTGCCTTTGACGCTTTGGATCGACTCGACGGAAGGGGCTTTACGCCTCCGGCGAGGGGGTGGGGTCCGATGATGCGCGCTCACTTGATCAGCGTTCTGTCCGGTGCCGCTTTGATCTGCGTCGGCACGGCGACGGCAAGATCTGAGCCGGCGCGCGTCGCGCTCGTCATTTCGAATGCGCAATACGCAAGCATGCCGCCACTTGGGATTTGCGGTGCCTCAGCAGTGATCGTACGCGATGCCCTGCGCGGCAAGGGATTCGAGGTCATCGAACGGCATGACTTGGGGCGCGGCGAATTCGATGCCGCTATCGGCAACTTGGCACGCCGGGCCGCCGCGTCGCCCTCGACCTTGGTCGCTCTGTACTATTGCGGCTATGCCCTTGAATTCAACGGACGGTCGTTCCTGTTGCCTACGTCGGCCGGTCTTGCCCGCGACTCCGACGTGCTCACGCAAGGCATCATCTCGAAGAGCCTTGTCGACAGTCTGGTCCGCATCAAGGAGAGCGGGGGCTTCGTCCTTTTGGACGTGTTTAAATCGCCGAACTCGGCGGCATCGGGTCTCGCGCGTCTTGCCGAGCAGGCGGCTGCCTCGACCTATGCCGTGATCGGTGTCAGTAACGACGTCACGCCGGGCGGTCCGACAGCGGCATCGCTGGCTTTGCGTAACCAGGTCGCGGACATCGTGCCAGGCCTTGAGAAGTTCACCGAGGGCATGCGCGGCCAGCTTTCCAGCAATGTGTCGGTGACGGCACACTTCGTTCCGGCGCTCGCACTCCCGTCACCGCCACCCCCGCCCCCGCCGCCGCCAGTGGTATCTCCGCCGGCCGCATCCGCGGTACCTGCCACTCCCACGGTCTCAACGCCTCCCGCAACTCCGCCGCCGCCAACGCGACAGATGATGGCGGATGAGGAGCAGATGTCCGAGCAGGATCGCCGCCTGGTTCAGGTGAAGCTTGCGACGCTGGGCTATTATACCGGCCGCATCGACGCGAATTTCGGTGCCGAAACGCGGGCGGCCATTCGGCGCTATCAGTTCGAGATCAAGGCCGAGATGACCGGCCGCCTGACCGCCGAGCAGGCGACGAAGCTGGTGGACAGCGTACGGTAGGAGAAAAGCATGGGCCTCCGGACCAAGTTCAACCTGGTGATGATCACCGCCTTCCTGGTCGGATTGGCGGTTGCGACCTTCCTTGCGCGAGAGATCACGACCGAGGAAGCTAAGCGACAGATGCTGAGCGAGGCGACACTCCTCATGCGCAGCGGAACTGCCGTTCGAAGCTATACCCAGAACGAGATCAGGCCCCTGATCTATGACCAGCTGTCCGTGCGTTTCCTGCCGCATTCCGTGCCATCCTGGTCGGCGCAAACCGTGCTCAACCAGGTTCACAAGGACTTTCCCGACTACACCTACAAGGAGGCGGCGCTCAACCCGACCAATCCCTCCGACCGGGCGACGACCTGGGAGGCCGACATTATCAACGAGTTCAAGCGCAACGGCGAACTCAAGGAGTTTGTCGCCACCCGCGACACGCCGACGGGGCAGTTTCTGACGTTCGCCCGGCCGTTTCGTCTGACCGACCGCGCCTGCCTTGCCTGCCATTCCACGCCGGCAGCGGCGCCGGCGACCATGGTGGACCTCTACGGCAACAGCAACGGATTCGGTTGGGTGCTGAACGACGTCATTGGCGCGCAGATCGTCTCGGTCCCCATGAGCGTCGCGCTCGCCCGCGCCAACCATTCCTTGCTGGCATTCTTGGCGGCGCTCAGCGCCGTGTTCGTTGGGATGCTGATCCTCCTGAACATACTGATGCACTTTTTCATCTTGCGGCCGATGCAGGAAATCACCGCACTGGCCCGCGATGTCAGTGCCGGTAAGGCCGACGTCCCTGAATACAAGGTGAAGGGCAAGGATGAGATCGCATCACTGGGCCGTTCGTTCAATTTGATGCATCGCAGCCTGCAGAACGCGATCAGGATGTTGGAGGGCGTATGATCGCTTCGCCTCCTGGAGGGTAGTGTCGTGGTGGAGCCACTTCCGACCACCATTGGCCGGTATGTCGTTGAGACTTTGGTCGGCATCGGTGGCATGGGCCGGATCTTCAAGGCCTATGATCCCGAGATCCATAGACCGGTCGCCATCAAGCTGATCTCGACCAGATTGATGAGCGGTACCGACTCTGACGAATACATCAGGCGCTTTCGGCGCGAGGTCCAGGCCGCCGCCCGCTGCGCCCACCCCAACATCGTCGCCATCTATGACTTTGCCCTGCACGAGGGCCAGCCATTCATGGCGATGGAATTCGTCCATGGCGTGAGCTTGCGCCAGGCGCTCGACGCCGCACCTGTGATGGCTGTTCCGGATGCCATCCGCATCATGCAGCAGGTGCTTGACGCGCTCGCGAGCGCCCACGATTTCGGCGTCGTTCATCAGGATATCAAACCGGCGAACGTTATGCTGACGCCGGACATGCGGGTGAAGGTTGCGGATTTCGGCATCTCCCGATTCGTGAACACCGAGGTTACCAGCACCTCCTCGTCGATGGGCACGCCCAACTACATGTCGCCCGAGCAGTGCAGTGCTGACGCGGTGGACGGCCGCTCTGATCTCTTCTCGGCAGGGGCGACGCTGTTCGAAATGGTGGCTGGCATGCGGGCGTTCCCCGGCCACAACCTCGCCGACGTGACCCATCGTATCCGGTTCGACCGATTGCCGTTGCTGCCCGCGCCCGTTCGGGCCGTAGCGCCCAGGCTGCAGCTTGTTCTCGAGCGTGCCATGGAAAAGCAGCCGGAAGATCGTTTCCTTACCGCGAGGGAGATGGCCGAGGCCCTGGGGCAGGTGCTGGGAAGCCTAAGCCGGAATGGCGAGAAGGGCGATGACAAGGAGGAGAAGACTCGGGTCTCGCCGATCAGCGCATCGGCCGGGAGCGTCGCTGCGACACCTCCTGATTCGCAACAGGGGCTGCAGAGGGACACGGGTTCCAGCTCGCCGATTCCTGAGTCGCAGATTGACGCTGATACGCTGCGGGTACTGGAGGAAAAACTCGTGGGCTATGTTGGACCGATTGCCCGTGTGCTGGTGCGCACAACGGCCGGCCGCAGCCGGTCCGTCGGCGATCTATGCGCGCAGCTTGCCCTCTCGGTCACGGATCCGGCTGAGCGTGAGCGCTTCCGCCGCGAAGTCGGCTCCCTGATCCGGTCTCGTTCGCCGGCGGCGACCGGCGTGCCGTCACGTGGAGAGCTAAGTGGCTCCCGCGACCGTTTGCCCGAGCACGAGCTGGAACGGGTGCAGGAGGCGCTGGCCCAGTATGTCGGCCCGATCGCCCGGGTCCTGGTGCGGCGAGCCACGGCGGATGCGACCTCTGTCGAGACGCTGTGGCTCAGCCTTTCAAATCACATCGACTCTCCAGCTGAACGGACGGCGTTTCTGCAACAGCGCCAGAGGTAGTCACCCAAAAGAGATGCATGGCTGGTGGCGAGCCGTCATTTGCGCGTGCTTCGCAAAGCGGTCACCAAAGCGCGGGCGATCATCGCCGGTGATTTGCCGCCGGCACGGTACCAGGTCGGTGTCCAGTTCAGCGCGCCGAGAAGATGCAGCCGCCATAGGCTGCGATCGAGGCCGGCGGGCAGCGGCAGCGCGGCCACCAACTCCACGAACCGCTTTTCGTAGCCATCGCGCAGGGTCACCAGGCGCCGCCTGAGCCGCGGCTCCAGGCGGCGGAGGTCTGCCGTCATGACCGCGGCGTGGGCCGAGTCGGCGAGCAGCGATCTCAGATGGGCAACGCACGCCGCTTCGAGTCGCGCCCATGGATCGTTCTTGCTCTCGATCGCTTCATCCACGGCCGCCCCGATCTCCTCTACACCGGCCTCATAGACCGCGGCGATAAGATCGTTCTTGGACGGGAAGTGATAGTACATCGATCCGGCCAGCATGCCGGCCTTGCCGGCGATGTCGCGCATCGACGTGGCTTCAAACCCGCCTTCGGCGAAGAGGCGAGCGGACACCGCGAGAAGGCGTTCACGAGACATGGCCGAGTCTACCAACCAAACACTTGTTTGGTAAGCGGTCTCTCGCTAGGCTTCGGTATGGCCTACGGCTTCGACCTCGGCGATCCCGCCACCAACGCCAATCCCTTTCCAGCGTTCGCGCGACTGCGTTCGGAAGATCCGGTGCACTGGTCGCCGGCGATGAAGGCGTGGATCGTCACGCGCTATGCCGACGTCAAAAAGGTGGCGCTCAACAACCGGCAGATCTCGGCCGACCGGCTCACGCCCTTCTTCAAGGCCAATCCTGAATATCAACGAGGCTCGATCGAGAGCCTGGCGCGCTACCTCAATCACTGGATGGTGTTTCGTGATCCGCCGGACCACACGCGCCTGCGCCGGCTGTTCAACAAGGCCTTCACGCCGACGGCGGTCGAGAACCTGCGCCCCAACATAGAAGGTATCGTCGCCGAACTGATTGAGGGTATGGAAGCCAAGGCGAAGCGCACCGGGACAGCCGACTTCATCGCCGACTTCGCCTATCCTTTGCCCGCGTCGGTGATCATGGATCTTTTGGGCGTGCCGCGTGCCGATCTCGTACGGATGAAGGTCTGGTCCGACGACATCGCATTGTTCATCGGCACCGCCCAGGTGGCCGGCAACAAGTATCTGCGTGCCGAGGCGGGCGCCCGGGCGATGGCGTCTTTTTTCCGTGAACTGGTGGAAGCGCGGGCGGCAGAGCCTGCGGCCGACATGATCAGCAAGCTCGTGCTGGCGCGCGATGAATCTGACGCTCTCACCACCGACGAGATCGTCGGCACTTGCATCCTGCTGCTCTTCGCCGGCCACGAGACCACCACCAATCTGATCGGCAACGGTTTTCTCTATTCGATGCGCCATCGCGCGCAGTGGGAACGGCTGATCGCGCAACCGTCGCTGGCCGCTTCGGCCGTTGAGGAATATCTTCGCTACGACGGCCCGTCGGGTGCCCTTGCGCGCGTGGCCGCCGCTGACGTCGAGATGGCGGGCAAGACCATCCGGGCCGGCGATCGCGTCTTCGCCTTCATGAACTCGGCCAACCGCGATCCCGAAGCTTTCAGCGATCCGGAGCGCTTCGACATCGGCCGCGAGCAGAATCCGCATCTGACGTTCGGTCACGGCATCCACTTCTGCCTGGGTGCCCCACTTGCGCGTCTCGAGGCCCAGATCGCCGCCATACGGGTGAGCGAGCGACTGCCGGACATCCGGCTCGCGGCCGGCGAGCCGGATTGGCACGATTCGCTGATCCTTCGGGGCGTGAAGAGCCTGCCTGTCCGGCTCGGATGATTGTTGGAGAGGTTCGGGCCTGAACATTGCAGCAGGTGAGATAGGTGATGGAGGAAGGACCATGGACGGCAAGGACGAACGGGCAACCGGCGAGCGCCTCCTCCGGCATATCGACAATCGTTCGACCGACCTCGCCCCGGAGATGTTCGCCAACCGTGTTGCCGCCTATTGCAGTCCCGAGCGTGCCGCCGCCGAGAGAGTGCTGTTCAGGAGTCGGCCGGTATTCGCAGGGTTGAGCTCGCGGCTGAGCCGGCCGGGCGACTACATGGCCGACGATATCGCTGGCATGCCTGTCCTGCTGACGCGCGGCGGGGACGGACGATTGCAGGCGTTCGCCAATGTGTGCCGTCACCGCGGTGCTCCGGTTGCTCAAGGCTGTGGCAACGCGCGGGCGTTCGCCTGTCCTTACCATGGCTGGACCTATGGTCTCGATGGCCGCTTGCTGGGCACGACGGACCGGACCGGCTTCGCGGGCCTCGATCCGGCAACGCACGGCCTGGTGCGCCTGCCGGCGGGCGAGGCGCACGGGTTGATCTTCGTGCGCCCGCAAGCTGCGACAGCCGGGGAGGCGGAGCACATCGATGTCGGGGACCATCTCGCTGGCTTGACCGATGGTTTCGATTCGTGGGGATGGGAGTCGTTCAAACTCCATTCGATCGATCGGCTGAGCCTGGGCTTCAACTGGAAGCTGGTCGTGGATACGTTCCTCGAGAGCTACCACATCCCACATCTGCACCGCCGCACCATCGCGCCGGACTTCATC
Organism: Alphaproteobacteria bacterium; assembly: GCA_017308235.1. Taxonomy (GTDB): domain Bacteria; phylum Pseudomonadota; class Alphaproteobacteria; order Reyranellales; family Reyranellaceae; genus Reyranella. The sequence continues at coordinate 54,252 of JAFKFL010000011.1, forward strand.
GGCAATCTCGGGACGTTCCTGGAGGCGGGACCGCACGGTCGTCAGACCATGGTGCGGAAGTCGATCCTGGAGGCCGATGGAAAGTCGGATGTCCAGCATCCGTACCGTCCGCACATCTTGGTGCTCTACCAGATCTTCCCCAACACGCTGGTGATCTGGGTCGTCGATCACCTTGAGACCTGGCGCGCCTTTCCGGGTCCGGATCCGAGCCAATGCGAGGTGGAGCTGGCGCTTTACGTTCCGGCATTGGATGACGATGCCAACGCGCAGGCACATTGGGAGAAGAACCGAAAGCTTACGCTTCGGACGGTGCAGGACGAGGACTTTGTCCTGTGCAAGCAGATGCAGGCGGGTTTTGCGTCAGGCGCGGTCAAGCAGGTCGTCTACGGCCGCAACGAACCTGCTCTTATTCATTTCCACAAGACCCTGGCCGACGTTCTGGGAGAGCGGGCGCAGGTCTCTTAACCAGCCAGCGGACAACAACGCGTGTACCTATTCGCGACCGGTCGACGCGGTGGAAACTCCAGCCTTCTCGCTGGCGCCATAAATCGCCGGTGGGTGTCCGGCATTCCCTTGACCGGCATGATTTGGCTGTGGCTAGCTGCAACAAATGCGCCTTGCGAAACAGGGCGATACCGACGAGCCGGTCAACCGGCCGACCAGGGAGTAAGCGCAGGGATGACCACCGCACCGTCCGACAACGGTTCGCAGGTACGGGATACTTTTCCCAAGATGTTGGCCGCTCGTGCCCGGGCTGGCGGAGATTTGCCCGCCTACCGAGAGAAGGAATTTGGCATCTGGCAGACCTACAGTTGGGCCGAGGTCGCCCGCGAGGTCGAGCGGCTGGCAGCCGGCTTGGCGACCCTAGGTTTCTGCCGCGGCGACAGGCTTGTCGTGGTGGGCGACAACCGCCCCCGGCTCTACTGGTCGATGTGCGCCGTGCAGTCGCTGGGGGGTGTGCCGGTGCCGGTCTACCAGGATTCGGTAACGGAGGAGCTATCCTATGTCGTCGAGCATGCCGGGGCCAGTTTCGCCATTGCCGAGAACCAGGAGCAGATCGACAAGCTTATCGAGATCCAGAAGAGCATGCCGGCGTTGTCGGTGCTGATTTACGACGATCCGCGCGGTCTGCGGCACTACAAAGGCCTGCTGTCGTACGGCGAAGTGCAGGAGCGGGGGGTGAAGCTTCTGGCGACGACGGCCGATGCCGTCGCCTCCGAGGTCGCCAAGGGGCACGGCGCCGACGATGCGATCATCCTCTACACCTCCGGTACGACAGGTCGACCCAAGGGTGCCGTCCTGAGCTATGACAATCTCGTCTGGGCGGCAAAGGCCGGTGCAGAATTTGACGGCCTGAGGGAAGGCGACGAACTCCTCTCATATTTGCCGATGGCCTGGGTGGGCGATCACATCTTTTCTTACGCTCAAGGGTATGTCGTTGGCCTGGTGGTCAATTGCCCCGAGTCGGCCGCCACGGTGATGAACGACCTGCGCGAGATCGGCCCGACCTACTATTTCGCGCCGCCGCGGGTGTTGGAGAACCTGATCACCCAGGTCGCCATCCGGATGGAGGATGCCGGCTTCATCAAGCGCAAACTGTTCCAGGCCTTCACCACATTGGCGCGTCGCGTCGGACCGGCGCTGCTCGATGGCGGAAAAGTGTCGCTGATCGATCGCTTTTTGTATCGCCTGGGCGACCTGCTGGTCTTCGGACCGCTCAAGAACACGCTGGGCATGAGCCGCATCCGCGTGGCCTACACTGCCGGCGAGGCTGTGGGATCGGAGATATTCAGCTTCTACCGCGCGCTCGGCATCAACATGAAGCAGCTCTACGGCCAGACCGAGGCGTCGGTGTTTGTCACCATTCATCCGAACGGCGAAGTCTATCCCGACACTGTCGGCAAGCCTGTCTCGGATGTCGAACTCAAGATCGCGGAGTCGGGCGAGGTGCTCTATCGAAGCCCCGGTGTCTTCAAGGAGTACTTCAAGAACCCCCAAGCGACCGGCGATACCAAGACCAAAGACGGCTGGGTCCACACCGGCGACGCGGGCTATCTCGACGACCGCGGACACTTGCGTATCATCGACCGCGCCAAGGATGTCGGGAAGCTGAACGACGGTGCGCTGTTTGCGCCGAAGTTCATCGAGAACAAGCTGAAATTTTTCCCGCACATCAACGAGGCTGTCGCCTTCGGCCACGGCCGCGACTTCGTGACCGCCTTCATCAATATCGACATGACCGCGGTCGGCGATTGGGCCGAGCGGCGCAATATCGCCTATGCGAGCTACCAGGAGCTGGCCGGTCGACCGGAGGTCCATGATCTGATTCAGGGCGAGATCGAGCGCGTCAATCGCGACCTCGCCCACGATCCGCGCATGGCTGGCGCCCAGATCCGACGCTTCCTGATCCTGCACAAGGCGCTTGAGGCCGACGATGGCGAGTTGACCCGGACCAACAAGGTTCGCCGCGGCTTCATCGGCGAACGCTACAAGCCGCTTGTCGATGCGCTCTACGACGACTCCAAGAGCGCTCATATAAAGGTCGACGTGACCTTTGAGGATGGGCGCAAGGGGACCATCGAGGGGACGATGCAGATCCGCGACCTCGCCCACCAGCCGGCAATACCGCTCAAGAAGGCGAGTTGACCGTGACGACGGCCCGCGCGCGCTCGTTCACCGACGTCCTGCTGTCGGTCGAGAACATCAGCCTGTCGTTCGGCGGCGTGAAGGCCCTGACCAACATCAGCTTCGATATCCGAAAGGGCGAGATCCGTGCCATCATCGGCCCCAATGGCGCCGGCAAGTCGTCGATGCTGAACTGCATCAACGGCTTCTACCATCCGCAGGAAGGCGCCATTACCTACAAGGGCCAGCGCCGCTCGCGCATGCGTCCGCACGCGGCGGCCGAGCAGGGTATCGCCCGGACCTTCCAGAACATCGCACTGTTTCGCGGCATGTCGACGCTCGACAACATCATGACCGGCCGTAACCTGCGCATGCGGACTGGTCTCTTCTGGCAGGCGTTGCGGCTGGGTCCCGCCGACCGTGAGGAGATAGAGCATCGCAAGGTGGTCGAGCGCATCATCGACTTCCTGGAGATTCAGCACATCCGCAAGGTGCCCGTGGGACAGCTTCCCTACGGCCTGCAGAAGCGCGTCGAGCTTGGCCGTGCGCTGGCCGCCGAACCCGAGCTGCTGCTGCTAGACGAGCCCATGGCCGGCATGAATCTCGAGGAGAAGCAGGACATGTGCCGCTTCGTCCTCGATGTGAACGATGAGTTCGGCACGACCATCTGCCTGATCGAGCACGACATGGGTGTGGTGATGGACATCTCCGACCGCGTGGTCGTGCTCGACTACGGCAAGAAGATCGGCGACGGCGCACCTGACGAGGTGAAACGCGACCAGGCCGTCATCGACGCCTATCTCGGCGTCAGCCACTGAGGGACGAGAACATGGGTTTCTTCCTCGAGGTTCTGATCGGCGGCCTGCTGGCGGGTGTTCTTTATTCGTTGGTGGCGCTGGGCTTCGTGCTGATCTTCAAGGCCTCCGGCGTGTTCAATTTCGCGCAGGGCGCGATGGTGTTGACGGCGGGGCTTGCCCTGGTTCGGGCCCTCGATGTCTTCGAGCAATGGCATTGGCCGTTCGGGCTCGCTTTGCTGTCCGCGTTTGCCTTCGCTGCCGTGATCATGGCGATCATCGCCTGGATGGTCGAACGGCTGGTGCTGCGCAAGCTTGTCAATCAGGAAGACATCATCCTGTTCATGGCCACCATTGGCATCACGTTCTTTCTGGAGGGGCTCGCCCAGACGCTCTTCGGTGCCGATGTCTATCCGCTCAATGTCGGCCTGCCCAAGGACCCGATCTTCCTGCTCGAATCGTTGTTCGACGGCGGCATCCTGGTGAACGAACTCGATATCTGGGCCGCTGTCGCCGCGGGCCTTCTGGTGGCGGGACTGGCGCTGTTCTTCCAGAGGACGCGCATCGGCCGCGCGTTGCGCGCCGTTGCCGACGACCATGCGGCGGCCCAGTCGGTCGGCATTCCGCTGAACCAGATCTGGTTCATCGTGTGGTTGGTTGCAGGGTTGGTCGCCCTGGTGGCCGGCGCCGTGTGGGGCAGCAAGCTCGGTGTGCAGTTTTCGCTTTCTCTGCTGGCGCTGAAGGCGCTGCCGGTGCTGATCCTGGGCGGCTTTACCTCGGTGCCCGGCGCCATTATCGGCGGTCTGATCATTGGTGCGGGCGAGAAGCTTGCGGAGGTGTTTCTGGGCCCGTCAATGGGCGGCGGTATCGAGATCTGGTTCGCCTATGTCGTCGCTCTTCTGTTCCTGCTGTTCAGGCCGCAGGGCCTATTCGGCGAGCGGATCATCGAGCGCGTATAGGAAGGGAGGCGCACCGTGCTCTACCGCGAGGCCGGTCAATTCAAGGCGAGCTATCAAGCCGACCAGGCGATCTTCCCGGTTGCCCAGGATCGCCTCGTGATGCTGGCGTTGCTGGTCATCGCCTTTCTGGTCGTCCCCTTCGTGACAAGCGAATATGTCTACCGCGCAGTCCTCATCCCGACGGTGATCCTGTCGTTGGCCGCAATCGGGCTCAACGTGCTGATGGGCTATTGTGGCCAGGTCTCGCTGGGTTCCGGCGCCTTCATGGGTGTCGGCGCATATGCCGCCTACAATCTGGCCGTCCGACTGCCGTTCCTCAATCCCTTCGTCTGCATCCTGCTGAGCGGCTTCGTTGCCGCGGCGGTGGGCATCGTCTTCGGGATTCCGAGCCTGCGCATCAAAGGTTTCTATCTCGCCTGCGCTACCCTCGCGGCTCAGTTCTTTGGCGACTGGGCATTTCTGCGCATCAAATGGGTTACGAACTACACGCCCTCCGGTTCGGTCAATGCGCCACCGCTGCAGCTCTTCGGCTGGGACCTGAGCTCGCCGACCGCGAACTATCTGGTGGCGCTTGGCATCACCTTGGCGCTGGCGCTCGCCGTGAAGAATATCGTGCGCGGCCATATCGGCCGGCAGTGGATGGCCATTCGCGACATGGACATAGCCGCCGAGATCATCGGCGTGCGACCGCTCTACGCAAAGCTGTCGGCTTTCGCCGTGTCGTCGTTCCTGATCGGCGTGGCCGGCGCCATGTGGGCGTTCCTCTATCTGGGCTCATGGGAACCGGCGGCATTCGATATCAATCGATCCTTCTCGCTCATGTTCATGGTCATCATCGGTGGACTGGGTTCGATCCTGGGCAGCGCCCTCGGGGCCATATTCATCGTGTTGCTGCCGATCTTTCTCAACCAGGCGCTGCCGCCTTTGGGCGCGGCTGTCGGCTGGCAGATCAGTACCGCCACGGTATCGCACTTCGAATCGATGATCTTTGGCGCCCTGATCGTCTTTTTCTTGGTCGTCGAGCCGCACGGGCTTGCCCGGCTATGGTCGATTGGCAAGGAGAAGCTGCGTTTGTGGCCCTTTCCGCACTGAGGGGGAGGGGCTAGGCTTTCAACAATAGACGGTCGCTCAAGGCCGCCAATGCTTGAACAGTGAGGAGGAAACAATGGGAATTCGGCAAGTTGCGCTGCTCGGCACCGCAATCGTGTCGGCGGGAATGATTGCAGCGTTGACTGCTCCAAGCGTGGCGCAGGCGCAGAACGAGCAATTCATTCCGAACCTAGTCTATCGCACCGGCGCTTATGCGCCTAACGGCATCCCGTTTGCCGACGGCGTTGCCGACTACATCAACATGTTGAACGCTCGTGACGGCGGCATCAACGGGGTGAAGATCATCACCGAAGAATGCGAGACCGGTTACGCGACCGATCGCGGCGTGGAGTGCTATGAGCGCCTGAAGGGCAAGGGCCCGACGGGCGCCGCCTATTTCAGCCCGCTCAGCACCGGCATCACCTTCGCGCTGACCGAGAAAGCACCGGGCGACAAGATCCCGCTGATCACCATGGGATATGGCCGGAGCGATAGCCGCGACGGCGAGATTTTCACGTGGAACTTCCCGCTGCTCGGCACCTATTGGACCGCCGCCAACGTCGCGATCCAATACATCGCGAAGGAATGGGGCGGCTTCGACAAGCTCAAGGGCAAGAAAATCGCGCTCCTCTATCACGACTCGCCCTACGGCAAGGAGCCGATCGCAGCGCTCGATATCATGTCGAAGAAATACGGTTTCGACTTCCTGCAGATCCCGGTGCCGGCGCCGGGGAGCGAGCAGAAGTCGCAATGGCTGCAGATCCGTCAACAGCGGCCGGACTACGTCCTGCTGTGGGGCTGGGGCGTCATGAACTCTGCGGCCGTTACCGAGGCCGGCAACGTCAACTATCCGCGCGATCACATGCTCGGTGTCTGGTGGTCGGGTGCGGAGCCTGACGTGCTACCTGCCGGCGACAAGGCCAAGGGCTATAAGGCGCTGATGCTTCAGCATCCCGCCGGCAAGTTCGCCGTCCATAAGGACCTCGAGAAGTATGTGATCTCGCAGGGCAAGTCGATGGCGAAGCCGGAGGAGTTCGGCCAGGTGCTCTACAATCGAGGCATCATCAACTCGATGCTCGGCACCGAGTCGATTCGCACGGCTATGGCCAAGTTCGGCAACAAGCCGATGACCGGCGAGCAGGTGCGTTGGGGTATCGAGCATCTCGATCTCAATGCCGACCGCATCAAGCAGCTCGGCTTCGACGGTATGATCGGACCGATCAAGGTCTCCTGCCTCGACCATGAAGGCGCGCGGCTGAGCCGCGTCCATCAGTGGGATGGCAAGGAATGGAAGGTGATCTCCGACTGGTTCAAGGGCGACGACAGCATCCTGGAGCCGTTGGTGAAGGCGACGGCGGATGCCTATGGCAAGGAGAAGAAGATAACGCCGCGCGATTGCAGCAAGGCGAGCTGAGTCGCGTGACGCAGACTGGTGCCTCTCCGTCGCCAATGGGCGCGGAGAGCCGCCTCCCTCTTCAGCCGGGGGAGGCGGAGGGCGTGGCATCCGCCAACGTGCTCGACGTGGCCAATATCGAGGTGATCTACAATCACGTCATATTGGTTTTGAAAGGTGTGTCGCTGTCGGTGCCCGAGGGCGCGATCGTCGCTCTCCTCGGCGCCAACGGTGCCGGCAAGTCGACGACGCTCAAGGCGATTTCCAATCTGCTGCTTGCCGAACGCGGCGAAGTCACCAAGGGCAAGATCCACTGCCGCGGCGAGCGTGTCGATGGGCTCACGCCGAACGACTTGGTTCGGCGGGGCGTGATCCAGGTGATGGAAGGCCGGCATTGCTTTGGCCATCTCACGGTCGAGGAGAATCTGCTCACCGGCGCTTTCATCCATGGCCGCCGGCGTCAGCAGATCGCCGACGACCTGGAGAAGGTTTACCACTACTTTCCCCGGCTGAAGGTGCGCCGCGCGAGTCAGGCGGGTTACACCTCGGGCGGTGAACAGCAGATGACGGCGATCGGCCGTGCATTGATGAGCCGGCCCAACACCATCCTGCTCGACGAGCCGTCGATGGGCCTGGCACCGCAGCTCGTCGAAGAGATCTTCGAGATCGTGAAGAACCTGAACGAGAGGGAAAAGGTATCCTTCCTGCTGGCCGAGCAAAATACCAACGTCGCGTTACGCTATGCCCATCGCGGCTACATTCTGGAAAGCGGGCGCGTCGTCCTCGACGGTGATGCCGCCGACCTGCGGGAAAACGAGGACGTGAAGGAATTCTACCTCGGCATTGGCGGCGAAGGTCGCCGCTCCTTCCGCGACGTCAAGCACTACCGGCGGCGCAAGCGCTGGCTCTAGGCTGGACCTTTTCGCTTTGCCCCGGTGACGAGCACGCGCGCTTTTTCCAGCAGCTCGAACAACCGATCATATTCCTCAGGCGTCAGCCCGTCGTGCAATGGCTGTTCCGTTGCCATGGCAAGCTGATGCATTTCCTGCATCAGCTTCTCGCCGGCGGGAGTGAGGAACAGTGAGTTGCGGCGGCGATCACTCGATGAGCGACCGCGGATCGCAAGGCCGCGAGCCTCAAGGCCATCGACGATCGTCACGATGGCGGATCGGTCGAGGTTGCCGACGCGCGACAGCTCGATCTGGGAATATCCCGGGTTGGCCGAAATCAGCACCATGACGGTCAGCGAGCCGGGGCGAAGGTCGTAGGGCAGGAAGGCTTCCGCCACCCGCTCGCTCAGGAGGTGATGCAGCCGGCGGACCTGAAACCCCAGTCGCTCGGCATGCAGGCCAAGCTTGATGTCTCCATCGGTGGCCTCGTTTTTCGGGTCCTCGCGGGTCGAGGATTCAGGAGCGTCCAAGGTGTTCACAGTTATTTCCATTGGCAACTTATGAGAGCCCGATCTCAGCCTCAAGCTTGGAGGCATCGATCAGTTTAAATGATCTGAATTAAGATTATCTCGTTGACAACCATTATTACCGATTTGATAGTCGCCACCGTGGCCTGACAAATGGCCTGAAAATCCCGCGATTTTGAATGGGAGACGGCAATGAACGCTGCAGTTGGTGCGCCATCAATCGTCAGAAAAAAGATCATCTGCCACAATCCTGTTGGTTTTCCCCCGAAAGTCGCGAAGAAGCGCCTCGCACCCCGTCTCGAGGCGCTCGATGGCAAGACGATCTACCTGGTCGATAGCCGCTTCGACGATTCGATCGAGCTCCTGAAAAGGGTCGAGCGCTGGTTTGCAGACCACATGCCGAACGTGAACGTGAAGCTGGTTTCGCTGGCGGGCTACTATGGCCGCGACGATCAGGAGCTCTGGAGCCAGATCAAGGCCAACGGTGATGCTGCGATCATCGGCGTCGGCCATTGCAGCACCTGCTCGCCCGCGGTGTCGACCCATGCCGTCACCATGGAGACGCAATTCGGCATCCCGACGGTCGCACTCCATACGTCCATGTTCGACAAGGTGGCGCGGTCGGTGACTCGCATGGCCGGCTTGCCCGATGCACCGACGGTCTATGTACCCCAGCCCGTCATGGGCAAGAGCGAGGCGGAGCTTACGGGCTATGTAGAAGGTCTCGATCCGGTGACGGGCCGCCCCGTCATGCGCGAGATCATCGAAGCGCTGACCTCTGATCTTTCGGGAACGCAAAAAGAGGAAATCGAGCGGTCGACGCCGCGCTTCGTCGAATCCGGCACGGAAGAGGAACTGCACGAGCTGTTCCTGCGCAACAACTGGACCGACAAGTTGCCGATCATCCTGCCTACCGAGGAGCGGGTGGCGGCGATGCTGGCCGCGACCAGCCAGCCGGCGGACAAGGTCGTTGGCCGCATGCAGCCGACGCACAACCGGGGCCGCTGGGAATATACTGTTGAGAAAGTCGCCGTGAATGCGGTGATGGCTGGTGCCAAACCCGAATACTTCCCGGTGATCCTGGCGCTGGCTGCGTCGGAGGTATCCGCGCGCCAGAGTACGTCGAGCTCGGGATCGGCGATGGTCGTGGTCAATGGGCCGATCCGCAAAGAGATCGGCATGAACTGCGGCATCGGCGCCATGGGTCCCTACAACCATGCCAACGCCACGATCGGTCGTGCTTACGGGCTGCTATCGCAGAACATCCAGGGTGGCTCGGTCCCGGGCGAGACCTTCATGGGATCGCAGGGCAATGCCTATACCTATAACAGCATCACCTTTGCCGAGAACGAAGAACGCAGCCCGTGGGAGCCGTTGCATGTCCAGCGCGGCTTCAAGACCGAGGACAGCGTGGTCAACGTCTTCTTCGGCTGCCGCTCGACCACCTTTGGTCTCGGACTGCGCAAGGACTACTGGCGCGAGCATGTCCGAGACATGCTGGTCGCTGTCGATACCGTCACGGCGCCCTGCCTGCTGCTGGATCCGATCACGGCGCGGCAATTCATCGATCGCGGTGGTTTCGACAGCAAGGAGAAGCTGATCCGCTTCGTCTATGAGACGGCGCAGATGCCGGCCGGCCGCTACTGGGACATGCAGCTGGTCCAGAACTACATCTATCCGAACGCCACGCTCGGCGTGGAGCCGCTGGCCACCCGGTCAAAGGCGGCGCCTGACGAACTGATCCCGATGTTCCTCGAGCCCGAGATCAATGTCGTCGTCGTTGGCGGTGAGGCCAACGGCTACTGGCAGATCATGGGTGCGAAACATCGCGCGTCGGTATCGGTCGACGACTGGCGCTAGCCGGAGGCCGTGGGGCATCGCCATGGAGGACGCGGATATCGTCGTGATCGGCGCGGGCGTCGCCGGTCTCACCGCGGCAGCGACCGCAGCGAGCTTGGGCCTGCGCACGCTCGTCGTCGAGCAATTCGCACCCGGCGGACAGATCGCGACGGTCGAAGGAGTCCGGAACTTCCCCGGCTTTCCGAACGGCGTCGCAGGCTACGAGCTCGGCCCCTTGCTGCAGCAACAGGCCGAGGAGGCTGGCGCTTCGATGCGCCTGGAGTCGGTATTGGCCATTGCGCCATCCGGCGAGGGCTACCGGCTGGACTGCGACGGCGAACCGGTAACGGCGCGCGCCGTCATCATCGCCGTCGGATCGTCGCTGCGTAAGCTCGGGGTTCCCGGCGAGGAGGAGTTTGCCGGCCGCGGGGTCTCACATTGCGCCTCCTGCGATGGTCCGCTGCTGAAGGGCCAGACCGTGGTCGTCGTTGGCGGAGGTGATTCCGCGTTCGACGAAGCCCTGGTCCTCGCCGCACACGCATCAAAAGTGATGCTGCTGCATCGCGGCGCTCACCCTGTTGCGCGACGGGAGGCCGTCGATCGACTGCGGGCCATGCCGAATGTCGAGATCACCGCTGAGGCCGAGATCGTCGCGATCCACGGTGAGACGGTGGTGACCGGCGTCGACATAAAGAGCCCACAAGGTACCAATCGCACTGCCTGCGGCGCGGTCTTCGCCTATGTCGGTTTGCGGCCGCGCACTGAGTGGCTGCGGGGATTTTTCACCACCGACAGTGACGGCCGCATCGCCAGCGACTCGGCGATGCGTACCTCGCAGCCGGGCATTTTTGTCGCTGGCGACGTGCGCGCCGGCTCGGTCTGCCTGTTGGCCTCTGTTGCAGGGGACGGAGCAGCCGCGGCGATCAGCGCGGCACGCTATCTGGGCGCCGAAAGCAAGAAAGCAAGATCGTCGGGAGGAAGTGCCATTGCTGATGGTGAGCGAAGCCGGGTCGCGACAGCACGCTGAGAGCGCTTGGCCGAAGCCGTCACGGGCCTGGTACAGCGTCATCATACTGTCCTTGGTCTCGATGATGTCGAATATCGACCGCGGGATCGTCAACCTGCTGGTCAGTCCGATCAAACGCGACCTGCATCTGTCGGACAGCCAGATCAGCCTGCTGATCGGCGCGACCTTCTCTGTGGCCTATGTCCTCTTCAGCTTTCCGCTGGCGCGCGTGGCCGATGTTCGCAATCGCAAGGTCATCCTGACCACCGGCCTCACGCTTTGGAGTCTCGCAACAATGCTGTGCGGGCTCGCCCAGCAGCTCTGGCAACTGTTCGCGGCACGCGCCTTGGTTGGCGCCGCCGAATCGGTGAAGGGCCCATGCTCGATGTCGATGATTTCCGACCTCGTGCCGCACGACAAGCTGCCAAGGGCCTTCGCGATCTTTCAGCTTGGCATTACCGGCGGCATGGCGGGCGCGTTGGTGATCGGCGGATTCCTGCTCGCCGCGGTCAGCGGCTTGCCGCCAATTATCCTGCCCGGCGGCATCGTCGTGCGCGACTGGCACCTGGTGCTGTTGGCAACCGGGTTCCCCGGCCTGCTGCTGGCGCTGGTCATGGTCGTGACGATCCGCGAGCCGGCGCGCCGCGATCGCAAGGTCCGCCACTCGGTGCCGTTACGCGAGGTCTTCCGCTTCCTGGCATCGCACTGGAAGTTCTACGTACCGCTGTTTGCCGGCATCGCCATCGCTTCCATCGAAAGCTATGGCCTGCAGGCGTGGCGACCGGCGTTCTTCGAACGCAGCTACGGCTGGAAGCCCGAGCAGATCGGGCCATTGCTGGGTGGCGCCATCCTGATCGCGACGCCGCTGGGGCTCTATCTCGGTACATTGCTGGCGGAGCATCTGACCCGCCGACGGCCGCAGGATGCGCTCGTCCTGGCTACGCTCCTGACCTACGGCCTCGCCATGCCGTTGCTGGCGGCGATGCCGTTGATGCCGAACCCGTGGCTCGCATTGGCGTTTGCCTTTCTCGGCTTCACTGCCTGGGCCATGAGCGCGCCCGGTCAGAACGCCGCGATCCAGATCGTGACACCGAACGAGATGCGCGGGCAGATCAGCGCGCTCTATCTGTTCGCGATCAGCGTGGTCGGCGGAGGCTTTGGACCGACCGCGATCGCCCTGATCACCGACCGCATCTTTCACGACGAAGCGATGCTGAGATATTCGATGACCGGCTTCACGCTTGTGGTGGGGCCTACGGTCCTCTTGTTGCTCGCGAGCGCGGTGAGGCCCTACCGCTCTGCCTATCGGCTGATGCACGCTTCTTCGAACCCATAGCCGCGAATGAATGACCACGGTCTCACGGAGGATCTCATGTTTCGAATCGGTTTAGCGCTGCTTGCGCTCCTCGGCCTCGCGATCCCGCAGGCCTATGCCCAGAATGCGACGGCGCTGAAGCCCCTTCGCTTCGGATGGCAGTCATCGACACCCGTCATCACCTTTTGGGCGGGCTTCGAGCTGAAAAGCTTCGAAGCGCAGGGGCTGAAGATCAGTCTGACGAGCTTCAATGACAATGCGCCGGAGCTCGAGGCCCTGGTGGCGCGGCAGCTCGACCTCGCCGCCATCGCGCCGGCGCCGACACTTCAGGGGGCCTCGTTCGGCGCGCCGGTCAAGATCATCTCCGCGGTCGAATATGCCTTCACCGACAAGTCCGGCAACTCATGGAATGCGGTCAACCTGCTCGCACGCAAGGATACCGGCATCCAGTCGCTGAAGGACCTGGTCGGCAAGCGCGTCGCGGTGTTCGGCTTCTCGTCCAACTGGTATCTCGCGCTGCTCGATCGTCTCCGGGAAGAGAAGATCGATCCCAAGAGCATCAAGTTCCTGCCCATGCCCTACACCCAGATGGAGGGCGCGCTGGTCCACAACGAAGTCGATGCGGCGGTCATGACAGCGATCGGGGCGTACCATGTGGCGCAACGCATCCCGACCACTTTGCTGATGAACAGCAGTCAGATCACGAAGATCGCAATCGACATGTCGCAGGTCATCGTGGGGCGCGCCGACTGGCTGAAGGATCACGAGGATGAGGCCGTCCGGTTCCTGATGGGCATGCTTTCCACGCAGAAATTCATCGCGGACGACGTGGCCAAGGGAGGCGCTCAGATCAGGGCGATCACGCAGAAGACCTTGAAGTACGATACCGACACCACCGAGGCCTTCTATAAGATCCGGCTTGCAGCGTCAGGGCACGAGCAAGATTACCTCAATACACTCGACCTGCCGAAGGCGACGTTCGTCACCTATGGCAAGATGCTGACTGAGTCCGGCCAGCTCCGCGGCAAGACGGCCACGACCTACGAACAGCTCATCGATACAAGTTACTTGCGCAAGGCCTACGCACGCCTCGGCAGGAAGTGGGACGACAGCAAGGCGGTTGACCGATGAACAATACGATGGTCGCCGCCAGGCCAGTCGACGTGGCGAAGGCCGATCCGGTGCATGTCGATATGCGGGGAGTGACCCAGCGCTATCGCACAGGTCGGCGCGGCGACCTTCTGGCGCTCGACCGCGTCGACCTGCAGGCGCGGCGCGGTGAGTTCGTGAGCATTGTCGGGCCGAGCGGCTGCGGCAAGTCGACCCTGCTCTACATCGTCGCCGGCCTGCTCGAGGCCAGCGACGGCGAAGTTCTCGTCGACGGCAAGAAGATCAACGGTCCCGATCCCCAACGTGGCCTGGTCCTTCAGAATTCCAGCATCTTCCCCTGGCGTACCGTCGAGGAAAATGTCGCCTTCGGCCCCCTGATGGCAGGGGTCGCTGCCAGCAAGCGCCGCACGCTCACGAAGCATTACCTGGAAATGGTCGGGCTGAAGAAGTTCGCGGCCTTCTACCCACGCGAACTTTCGGGCGGCATGAAGCAACGCATCGCGATCGCGCAGATGCTGGCCTGCGGGCCAAGCCTGTTCCTGATGGACGAGCCGTTCGGCGCTCTGGATTCGCTGTCGCGCGAAGTGCTGCAGGATCAGCTGCTGCAGCTTTGGGAGCGCGACCGCAAGACGGTGCTGTTCGTCACCCACAGCATCGACGAAGCCGTGCTGCTGTCTGACCGGGTGGTGGTGATGTCGCCGCTGCCCGGGCGGGTGAAGGAGATCGTGCCGATCGATTTGCCGCGGCCGCGTGAAGAGGCGCGTGCGTCACAGGCCTTCGGCCAGCTGCGCAATCATATCTGGGAGTCGATCCGCCAGGAAACCATGGAGGCGATCGGATGACGATGCTTACGGCGTCACGACGGACTGACGTTGCCGAAACGGATGGCCGGCCAAGCGCCGGTGGCCCGCGTCCCGCCAGGACGATATCCGACCGCATTGGGTGGAGCAGGTTTGCCGCGGTCACGCGGTACTACCCGGTGCTGCTGATCTTCGTCCTCTGGGAGATCCTGTCGCAACTTCATCTTCTCGATCCGATGTTCATGCCGCCCCTCGAGGACGTGGCGCGGACGTTCTACAAAGAGGTTTTCGTCACCCACGAACTGCTCGAGCATCTCCGCATGAGCATGATGCGCGCAGGGGCCGGCCTCGGCCTCGCGGCGGTCGTCGGTATTGGCATTGGCATCCTGATGGGGCGCGTGCGCGCGATCGAAGGATTTCTCGATCCGTTGATCTCGGCACTGTTCCCGACGCCAAAGCTGGCGCTCTTCCCGTTGATCATGATCTTCCTCGGGATCGACGACGCCTCGAAGATCGCCCTGATCTTCCTGGGTTGCTTCTTCCCGATCACGATCAATACCTATGCCGGCGTGAAGAACGTCGACAAGTTCTTCATCTGGAATGCGCGGACCAAGGGCGCCAACAGCCGGCAGCTTGTCCGGTATGTCATCATTCCGGCGTCGCTGCCCTTCGTGTTCGCCGGATTGCGCGTGGCGACGTCGACCGCGTTTCTCCTGATCGTCGCGTCCGAGCTGATCGCGGCCAATGACGGCCTGGGCTATCTCATCATGTTCGCCGAACGGTCGTTCGATCCGGCCCTGATGTGGTGCGGCATTCTGATGATCGCCGGCATGGGTTTTACCGTTGACCGCCTGTTGCTGGCCTTGGGTGCACGGCTGTTCGCCTGGCAGGACAGCTAGAAAGTTAAGGGAGAAATCAGGATGGCTGAAGTATCGGAAACATCGCGCAGTGCTTCGCAGGTCACGGCGATCGGGCTCGAGGTCAAGAAGACGGGCGGCATGCGGTATCGCCGTGTCGGTCGCTCCGGCCTGACGGTGTCGGAGATGGGCGTCGGCTGCTTTTCGTTCGGCGAGTTCATCGACACCAAGGCCGCGGCGGCGGTCGTGCATTGCGCGCTCGGCATGGGCATCAACTACTTCGACACGGCCGACAGCTACGGGATCGGCGTCTCGGAGGAAAAGCTTGGCGCCGCGCTGGTCGGGCGTCGCGACCAGGCGATCGTCGCAACCAAATTCAGCAACCGCATGGACCATGGCGCGAACGACATCGGGACGTCGCGCTGGCATATCGTGCGCGCCTGCGAGGCGAGCCTGCGGCGGTTGAAGACCGACTACATCGATCTCTACCAGGTCCATTGGCCGGATCGGCGCACGCCGATGGAGGAAACCTTGCGGGCGCTCGACGATCTGGTCCGCGCCGGCAAGGTCCGCTACCTCGGCGTCGCCAACCACTTCGAGTGGGAAATCTGCGAGGCGATCTGGATTGCGGAGAAATTCAGCCTCAACAAGTTCATCTCGTCACAGGATCACTACAGCCTTCTCTATCGCGACATCGAGAAGCGCATGGAGCCGTTCTGCGTTAAATACGGGATCGGCATGAACTCGTATTTCCCGCTCGGAGGCGGCCTGCTCACCGGGGTGTACCAGCGGGACGCCCCGGCGACGCCCGGCACGCGCGCGGCTACAGGGACGAGCTACCCGGCGTGGAACTCCAAACGCAACTGGGATGTTGCGGAGAGTCTCAAGGCGTTTGCTCAGGAGCGCGGCTGGACGCTGCCGCAGATGTCGCTGGCCTGGCTGCTGTCGCGGCCGGCCATGTCGACGATCATCGCTGGCGCCGACAAGCCCGAGCACCTCACCCAGAACGTGAAGGCGCTCGACGTCCGCTTCTCCGACGAGGACCTGGTCGAGATCGACCGGCTGACCTTGGTCGACGAAGACCGCACGCAGGCGCCGGTTTATCGGAAACTGCGTCCGGAGAAGATGCACGAATTTGGCCCGATGCAGGACGCCAAGGCCCGCGCTCAATCCTGAGGAGCTTCTTCGCTTACGGAACGACCGGCAGGCTGAGCGGCACCAACTGGTCGGCGGTCCGCTTGAGATAGTCGCGGCCCGGCGACGAGGCCATCATGCGCTTCTGCATTTCGGTCAGCCGTTCGCCGGCGGCCTTGTGGTCGAGCGTCGTCACCTTGCCGTCGGCCACGACCTGGCGGCCCGCGACATAGACGTCCTTCACCGCGCGGTCGGCGGCGTGGAAGATGAGTGAGCGCAGCGGGTCGCGCGCCGGCATCATGTCGGGATGATGCAGGTCGACCAGCACGATGTCGGCCTTGGCGCCCGGCGCGAGGCGGCCGACGTCGTCACGCATCAGTGCCTTGGCGCCGCCAATGGTCGCGGCATGGAACAGCATACCGGTCGACACATTGTTGAGATTGCGCGAAGCGATGCGGGCGAGGGTTCCGGCCTTCCGGATCTCTTCCAGCATGTTGTGCGGCGTCGTGTCAGTGCCGATACCCATGTTCACGCCCGCGCGCACGTAGTCGCCGAAGCTCTCCATGATGTGGCCATAGCGCGCGAATGGCGTCGGGCAATGCGCCACTGAGCAGCCGCTCGCGGCGAGGATGGCCAGATCGTCCTTGGTCCACCAGCGCACCCAGGAATGGGTGTCGAGGAAGAGCGCGTGGCCGAGGATCGTGTTCGGCCCCAGGATGCCGATGTCCTTGGCATGGCGGATCGGCGTCGTGCCGTGACGACGGATCATCTCGTGGACTTCCATCACGCCCTGCGAGGTGTGAAGCGTGAAGGGGATGCCGCGATCCTTCGCCGCCGCGAAGGCTTCGCGTAAAAGCTCGTCCGTGCAGTTCTCGATCTGCATGGGTGAGACGACGCCGGACAGCCGCCCCGACGGATGGCTGGCAAGCCCGTCGATGAAGGTGAGCGCGCGTTGCAGGCCGTCCTTGCCGCGCTTCTCGTTCCAGTCGAACCCCAGGCGATGGTCGTTCTCGAGCTTCCAGCGCGCTGACGCAAAGCCCGGCGCCAGAAAGCCGCGCATGCCGCTCTTGGCAAACACGTCGACCCAGCCGGGATAGATTCCCGAGATGTCGCAAAGCGACGTCACACCGCTTTTCAGCAGCTCGCACAGGGCGATCTCGAGGCAGGCCTGTTGCAGCTCCGGATCGGACGTATCGAAGGCCTGGCTGCGTTCGTAGAGCCCGCTCATGAACATGCTGGCGACGCCATGTTCCTCGCGGATGCCGCGATAGGCCGGCTCGTGGCCAGGATGCGAATGGATGTCGACGAGGCCGGGCATCAGCAGGAGGCCCTTGCCGTCGACAACGGTGTCGGCGGGCCCGCGAAATTCCGGCCCAACATGCACGATCGAATCGCCGGTGAACGCCAGATCGGCATTCCTGAGATAGGCCTGCCGATTGCCGGCAGCGTCCCAGCCGATGATCCAGTCGGCATTCTTGATCACGGTCGTAGTCATTGCGGCCTCTCTTGGGGAAATGATGGATTCATGGCGATGTGTTTGCAGCGGCGCGCACATGGCAGGAGACAAAATGGCCCGGCCGCGTCTCGGTCATGGGAGGGATTTCAGTGCGGCAGCGCGCTTCGGCCAGTGGGCAGCGGGTATGGAAATGGCAGCCCGGTGGCGGCCGAATGGGGCTCGGCACTTCGCCAGCAAGAACCTGTGTGCCACTACGAGTAGCGGGATCGGGCAACGGCACCGAATTGAGTAGGGCCTCGGTATAGGGGTGCAACGGCGCACTGAAGAGCGAGCGTTGCGACGCCAGTTCGACAATGCGCCCAAGATACATCACCGCGACGCGGTGGCTGATGTGCTGCACCACGGCGAGGTCATGGGCAATGAAGAGGTAAGCGAGACCGAATTCTTGCTGCAGGTCCATCATCAGGTTGATGACCTGCGCTTGCACCGACACATCGAGCGCCGAGACGGGCTCGTCGGCGACGATCAGGCTCGGTCCGACGGCGAGCCCGCGCGCGATTCCCAGCCGCTGGCGCTGACCTCCCGAGAATTCGTGCGGGTACTTGTCCATCTGGGCGGGATGCAGGCCAACGCGCGCGAACAGCGTCGCCACGCGATCGGTAAGCTCGCGCCCGCTCAAGCCGGCGAAATTCTCGAGCGCCTCGCCCACGATGGTGCCCGCCCGCAGGCGTGGATTGAGCGACGCATACGGGTCCTGGAAAACGAACTGGATCTCGCGCCGGAACGGCCGCATTTGACGGGGCGACAGGCCCGAGACCCTTCTGTCGCGAAGACGAATCATTCCCGTGTCGGGCTGGATCAGACCGACAATCATTCGGGCCAGCGTCGACTTTCCGCAGCCCGATTCGCCCACGATGCCCAGCGTCTCGCCGGCGCGAAGCGTAAACGAGACGCCGTCGACGGCGTGCACGAACGCCCTGGCGCGGCCGAGCACGCCACCGCGAACCGGGAAGCGCTTGACCAGCTTTTCGACTTGGAGCAGCGGCTTCTCAGACTCCGACATGCTCCTCTCACTCGCGCTAGCCACGGGTCGCCTCCAGGACACGGTCGGAATGCCAGCAGGCCGCGAAGTGGTCGGATTGCTTGGCTTTGAGTGGCGGATCCTCTTGGCGACAGCGGTCGCTGGCGAGCGGGCAGCGAGGCGCGAACCTGCAGCCGACAATCACCTGGTCGAGGACTGGAACGGCACCCTCGATCTCTGCAAGACGCTGGTGCGGCACTGTGCCCGTCCGGTCGATGCGGGGAACGGAACCCAGCAAGCCCACGGTGTAGGGATGATGGGGACGCGCGAAAATCCGCGCGACCGGCGCTTCCTCGACCTTGCGGCCGGCATACATGACGATCACCCGGTCCGCCGTCTGGGCGATGACGCCGAGATCGTGCGTGATCATGATGATCGATGTGCCGAATTCGCGCCGCAGGTCGAGCAGCAAGCTCAGGATCTGGGCCTGGATGGTGACGTCGAGCGCTGTCGTCGGCTCGTCAGCCACAAGCACGGCAGGCCGGCAAGCGAGCGCCATCGCGATCATGACCCGCTGACGCATGCCGCCCGAGAGCTGATGCGGATAGTCCTGGGCGCGCCGCTCGGGCTCCGGGATGCGCACATGGTCCAACAGCTCGACCGCCCGGGCATGCGCTGCCTTGCGTGAGAGCCCTTGGTGCAAGATCAGGGGCTCGGCGATCTGCTTGACGACGCGCATTACCGGATCGAGCGAGGTCATCGGCTCCTGGAACACCATCGAGATGTCGTTGCCGCGGACGGAGCGCATCTCCTTCTCCGGCAGGCCCACGAGTTCGCGCCCGTCAAGCCGGACGCTGCCCTCGACTTGCCCCGGCGGGCTCGGCACCAGGCCCATGATCGAGAGCGCCGTCATGCTCTTGCCGCAACCCGATTCGCCCACGATGCCCAGGATCTCACCCTTGGCTAGGGTCCAGCTCACGCCGTCGACGGCGTTGATGGCGCCATCCAGCGTGCGGAAGGACGTGCGCAGTCCTTCGATAGCAAGCAGAGGTTCGGTCATAGCCGCCGCGCGAAGCGAGGATCGAGCAAATCCCGCAGACTGTCGCCCAAGAGGTTGATGGCGAGCACGGTCAGGGACAGCATGAAACCCGGCGCCAGAATGATCCACGGCGCCAGCACGAAGTAGGTGCGTCCCTCGGCCATGATATTGCCCCAGCTCGGGATCTCGGGCGGAGTTCCCGCGCCCAGGAACGAAAGGAGCGATTCGAACAAGATGGCCGCGGCGCAGACATAGGTCGCCTGCACCGACAGGGGCGCGAGCGTGTTGGGCAGGATGTGGCGGATCAGGATTCGGCCGACGCGGCTGCCTGAGATAACGGCGGCCTCGATATAGGCCTGCTCGCGAATCGACAGCACGACGCCGCGTACGAGGCGGACGACACGCGGAATCTCGACGATCGAGATCGCGGCGACGACGGTGATGATGCTCGCCGGCATGAACGCCATGAAGGCAATGGCGAGCAGGATGGCGGGGATCGACATCAGGCCGTCCATGATACGCATCAGGATAGCGTCGGCTGTGCGGTTGTAGCCGCTCACGAGGCCGATCAGCAGTCCGATCGACGTCGTTAGCAGCGCTACGGTGATGCCGATCAGCAACGAAATGCGGCCGCCATAGATAGTGCGGCTCCAGAGGTCGCGCCCGACCACATCGGTGCCCAAAGCGTGCGCCGCCGACGGCGGCTTCAGGCGGGCGAGCGGATCGATGAGGATCGGATCGTAGTGTGTAAGCCGCGAGGCAAACACCGTGCCAAGGATGACGAGCGCCAGGATGGCAAGCCCGAGTGTCATGCTCGGGTTGCGGCGCGCATGCCAGAGCAGGCCACGGCGCCTGGAGCGGCGCGTTCCTTGTCCTGATGCGGCGACAGTATCGGCCATGGTGGGGGCCTCAGTAGCGAATGCGTGGGTCGACGACCACGTAGAGGAGGTCGATGGCGAGGTTCACGAACACGTAGGTCACCGAAAAGATCAGGAGCACGGCCTGGATCACGGGGTAGTCGCGCTGCAGGATCGCGTCGACCACCAGTCGGCCGAGTCCTGGGATAGCAAAGACGCTCTCGGTCACAACAACACCGCCCAGCAGAATCGCCACGCCGGCGCCGATGATCGTCACGATCGGTACCGCGGCATTGGGAAGCGCATGACTGAACAGGAGCTGGCGGACCGACATTCCCTTGGCGCGTGCCGTCCGGATATGATCCTGGCTCAGCACCTCGAGCACGCTCGCCCGCGTGATCCGCGCAATCAGCGCCATGAAGCTCATGCCGAGGGCAAGGCTTGGCAGGACGAGGTGTTGCAGGAACGGCCAGAAGCCGTCCTCCAGCGGTCTATATCCCTGGATGGGAAGGAACCTCAGCTCGACCGCGAACAAATAGATGAGGATATAGCCGACGACGAAGACCGGGAACGAGAAGCCCAGCACCGCGAAGCTCATGAGCATTCGGTCGATCCACGATCCAGCCCGCCAAGCCGCGAGAACGCCGATGGGCACGGCCAGCGCGACCGTGACGATCGTGGTCGTGATCGTGAGCGCGATCGTGGGCTGCAGCCGCTGCAGGATCAGCAGTCCAACCGGCTGATTCGAAAAGATGGAAGTGCCGAAATTGCCGTGCAGCGTGTTGTTTAGCCAGAGCATGAACTGGTCGCGAAACGGCAAGTCGAGACCGAGCTTGGCCCGAATGTCCAGGATCTGCTGTGGGGTCGCCTGGTCACCGGCGATCACCGCCGCGGGATCGCCCGGCGCCACATGCAGGATAGCAAACACGACCACGGCCACGGTGGCGAGCACCGGAGCGGTCGCAAGCATGCGTCGGATGATGAGGGTCCACATGGTCCTATCGTACGATGAGGTACGCAAGACGCGCGCAATCCGAAAGACTCACAACCTCTTCCGGATAGCGCGCATCCCGCGCGTTCATGGTCACGCCTTCTTTTGGACGTTCCAGTAGAACAGCGCGGGTCCCGGGATGATGCCGGACAGTTCCTTGCGATAGATGATAGCTGGCCGATACATCCCGAGCGGCACATAGGTTACGCTCTCGAAGTGAACGGCTTGCAGCTTGTCGATCAGCTCATGCTGTTTCTTGGGATCGGTTTCGAGCGCCCATTGCCGGCTCAGATCGACGACGCGCTGGTCGCAAGGCCAGCCGTACCATGCCTGCTCGCAGTTCTTCGCGAAATTGTTGACCAGCGGATTGGCAATGCCAGTGCTCGTTGCGTTGGTGACGAAGGTGTTCCAACCGCCTTGTGCTGGCGGCGCCTTCGAGGCGCGTCGCTGCACCAGCGTCGACCAGTCCATCGCCTGGACCTCGACATTGAAGCCCAGCCGCCGCAGCGTCTGCGCGCCGATCAGGGCCGCCTTGTGCAGGTCGTTGTCGGTCGGATCCATCAGGACAATCTTGGCTCCCTCCGCGCCGGCAGCCTTGATCATTGCCTTGGCTTTCTCGATGTTCGGATTGAGCAGCGGCTCGGTGCCCGCCTTGGACTCGTTCGGAAGTCCGCAGCCGAAGAACGCGGCGCAGGTCTCGTACCGTTTTTTGTCGCCGGCCATCGTCGCGAGATATTCTTCCTGCTTGGTCCCTAACAGCAGCGCCTCGCGCACCTCCTTCTTGTCAAAGGGAGGATGCAAATGGTTCAACACCATGAAGAGTACGTATCCATGGGGATCGTTGGGCGTGATCACGACGTCCGGGTTGCCTTCGACCATCTTGAGCAGATCCGTCGCTGGCGACTCATGTAGATCGATCTCGCCGGAGGCCAGCGCGGCCATAGCGACGCCGGCATCGGGCATGTAGACCGATTCGACCCGATTGACATGGACGACCTTGCCGCCCGCGGCCTGGCTGGCCGGCTCCTTGCGCGGCACATAGTCCTCGAACTTTTCGTACACGACCTTGCTGCCGGGCACCCATTCCTTGGCAGCGAACCGGAAGGGCCCCGAGCCGACCACCTCGGTGATCTGCGTGTTCGGATCGGTCTTGGCGAGACGTTCCGGCATCATGAACGGCACGTTGCTATCGATCTTCGCCAACGACTCGATGACGAAGCCGATTGGCTGCTTGAGCACGAGCTTGAACGTCCTCTCGTCGACGGCGTCGAGCGACGCCGTGAAGCTCATCAGCGCCTGGCCCATGCCGTCCCGCGCCGCCCAGCGCCGGATCGACGCGACGCAGTCGGCCGAGGTGACCTTGCCGCCATCGTGCCATTTGAGGCCGGGGCGCAGGACGAAAGTATAGGTGAGCTTGTCGGAGCTGACGTCCCACGTATCCACCATCTGCGGTTGGGGCTCATTCTTCGCATCGAGCGAGAACAGCGTATCCCAGACCATGTAGCCGTGGTTGCGCGTGATATAGGCTGTAGTCCAGATCGGATCGACGACCTTCAGATTCCCGATCGGAACCGACCGGATTACCGACTTCCCGGATGGCGCCGCCCGTCCGCTGCGGCCGATGCTAAACAGTGAGACGCCGGTTGCCGTGCCGGCTGCTGAAGCCATCAAGCGCCTTCTCGATATCCTTCCCATTTTGTCCTCCCTGACCGATATTCTTGTCGTTGGCGATCCATCACGACGTCCGGTGATGGAAACTCATGACGCCGCGGCCGCCCGATCGTCGCGCGGCGCCGGCCGCCAGCCGCGCGGCCGCTGCGGCTCGAGATCAGGCCGCTCGGCAAAAAGGCGCGCCCAAGCCGTCTCGGCGATGCGCTGCGCCTCGGCGACCGTGGCCGCCTCGTTCATGGTCAGTACGCGGTTCTCGCGCATCAGCCAGCGCCCATCGACCATGACGTCCGTCACGTCCTGCGGCTGGCCCTGATGGACGAAGGTCGACACGACGCGCAGATGCGGGACGAGCGGCGCGCGATGCAGGTCGATCATGATGAGATCCGCTCGATTGCCGACTTCCAGTGAGCCGCCGTCGGGAATACCCATGAGGCGGTAGCCGTTCGCTGTCGCCCAACGCAGAACCTGCTCGGGCGTCGGCTCCCGGCCGTCGCCGCGCCGGACCCGCTCCATGAACAGTGCCGTCCGCATGGCCTCGACCATGTCCTCGGACATATTGTCGGTACCGAGTCCGATCGTGGCGCCATGGCGTTCGAGGTCATCGATTCGAGGGCTCAGGCCGCGGCGGGCGGCAATGGTGGAGTTGAAGGCAATGCCCACCTTTGCCTTGCCAAGAAGAGCTTCTTCCTCGGGCGACATGCAGCGGCAATGGGCGCAGATCAGGCGGTCGTTCAGGAACCCCAGGTCGGCGAGATATTCGGTGGGCTTGCGACCACGTACCGTCTCCACGGCTGCTACTTCACCCCAGAACTGGTTGAGGTGGATGGTGGCGACCGTATTCAATCGTTGCTGCACGGCGCTTAGTTTGCGCAGCAGGTCGGGTGAGCACATGTCCGGCGCCCAAGCCGACACGCCCACGGTGATGCGACCACCCTCGGCGCCGTGCCATTTTGCATGCAGGGCCTCGAGACGCTGCACGCACTCGGCGCCAAGGGCAGCATTGGCCTCGAAGCCGCCCTGGTCGCCTATACTGCCCTTCGCCTTGTCCCAGGCATGTTCGCACAGCAGCAGACGCAGGCCGGTATCGGCGAGCGAGCGGGCATAGGAATCGACATTGCCGCCGTCCTCGAGGGCGGCGGTCGTGCCGCTGCGGATCGCCTCGAGCGCGGCCAGCCGTACCATCGCTTCCTTCTCCTCGCGCGATAGTGTCGGCGTCGGGATCGCCGATAGGCCACTGGTGAAAGGCGGATGGTTGGAGGGCGATAGATCCTCGTAAATGCCCTTGGCGATGATCAACGGGAAATGCGTGTGAACATTGGCAAATCCCGGGAACACTGCTTTGCCATCGGCGTCGACGACTTCGGCCCGCGGAAAGCGCGCGACAATGGCGTCGGACGGGCCGATCGCAGCTATCCGGCCACCTTCGACCGCGAGGCCCGCGTCATAATGGATTGTGTCGTCGGCATCGACCGTCACGACCGTGGCATTGCGGATCACGATTGCCATGACCTCGACCCCTCCCCTTCGATCGCCTTCCCGGCGGACCGCCCAATGACGTGATTTGCGCGAGCCCTAACCTGAGTTTAGATAGGCTCTAGTTCATCATCATTGATGATCGACTCTATAGTCGCCCCATCGGGTGTCAAGGCAAGGGGGCGGAATTCTTGCGGCGGAGCGCTCATGGCAAAGGCTGACGACAGGACGCGCATGGAGGTGATTGCGCTCGACTTGCTCGCGCAGTCGGACGAACCCACGGGCGCGCGGCGGCTGGCTGAGGTCTATCGTCGAGAAAAGATCGATCTGGCCGAAGCCACTGCGGGCCGCTTCTTGCGCGCGCTCGACGAGATGGGGCTGACGCAAACCGTCGGAGCGCGCGGTGGCCGGGTGTTAACCAAAGCAGGCCGGATCCGGCTTCGGCAGCTGCATGCGGAACAGCAAATTCAGGCGCAAAGCGCGCTCGTGGCCCAGGCGGCAGACGTGAAGAGCCTCGATGAGTTGATCGATCTCCTTCATGTGCGTCGCGCTGCCGAGGCGGAGGCCGCGCGCCTCGCGGCGATCCGGGCGACCGATCAGGAGATCGAGCGGCTTACGGAAGTTGCCGCCACGCACACGGCCTGTTTCGAGACCTGCGACCGTATCGAGCAGTCACACAACTTCCATCTGTTGCTCGCACGGGCATCCCACAATCGGATGCTGCTCGCGATCACAGAACTGCTTCTCGATCCACGGAATGACAAGCTCGCCGTCCTGCTCGATCGCATCGCGGTCGGCGCCGGCGTCATTGCCGGCATGGTCTCTGCCCACCCCAAGATCGCATTGGCCTTGCGCCGTCGCGAGGCCGACAAGGCCGAGCAGCTTATGCGTGAGCATATCGAAATGATGATCTCTACCGCCAATCGGCACAGGAAGCGCCAAGTGTCCGGCAAGCCCAAATCTTTCGGTCCGGTGCCCGGATCGACCTGACGTTTACTCGTTCTGTTTGGTCGGTCGCTTAGAAGCGGTCAGCAGGATTAGTTGCACATCGTCTGTTGACCGGCTGTATGGTCCCAACTAGTCTGCAATCGTTTGCAATAAGGATAAAGATGGGAGGGCGCCAATGAGAAGGGCGACGAGGCGTCGATTTCTGGCGGGTGCCGCGGCACTTGGCGCCGTCCGGGCGCCGTATGTGTTTGCGCAGTCGAATTTTCTCGAACCGGCGCGCATCCGCATGGGTTTCGCCCCCTACATCTCCGCCGGTCCGTACTTCATCGCGGAGACCAAGGGTTACTTTCGCAAGCTCAATATTGAAATCGTGCCAACGAGCCACGTCGACGGTTCGCTATCGATGCCATCGCTCGTCGCCGGCGAGCTCGATATCACGGGAGCCACGCTCAGCGCCGGCTTGTTCAATCTCATGTCGAAGGGAGCCGACCTTCGGCTTTTCTTCGACCGTGGCCGCGAAGCGCCGGGCTGGGGCTCGAATGCGATCTTGGTATCGCGCGACATGTGGGAGCGCGGCTTTCGCAGTGTCGATGGATACATGGCCGCGAAAGGCACCAAGATCGGCATCTCCTCGCGCGGCAGCGTCGCGCAATATCTCCACACCATGGGCATCGACCGGGCGGGACTGAAGGTCGACGACTTCGATTGGCAATGGGGTCTCGCGCCAAAGGCTAGTCTGCCCCTGATGCAGCAGAACCGGATCGATATCCTCAACCTGCCGCTGCCCGGGGCCTATGCCGCCCAGCACCAGGGCATCGGCAAGATCGCGACCTGGAGCGATGAATTGGCGCCGAATTTCGCGCTCGCCTGTTCAGTGGCCAGCCGGAAGTTCCTGCGCGAGCGGCATTCTGCCGTCGTGCGCTTTTCGATGGCGATCATGCAGGGAAACATCGAGTTCATGGACGCGGCCAAGTCGGGGAACCCCGAGATCCTCAAGATCATCGCCGATCAAACCGGTCTCGCCGTTCCCGTGATCGATGAGACCCGGCCGCGTTGGACATACATGCCCATCGACGGGATTCCCGACCTGGCTCAGATCGTCAAACAGCAGAAGTTCTGGCACGAGCGCACGGATCTGCTCGCCCGGTCGGTTCCCGAGGATCAGCTGTTCGATGACGCTGCGATCAAGGAAGCCAAGCGGCGGCTCGACGAGAAGAACCCGTTCAACTGATCACCACAGCACTGGAAACTCAGTACGCATGAGTTCGCTCGGCACGCGATTCGAAGCCATTTCCATCGAAGGCCTGTCCCATCGATTTCTGAGCCGGAACAAGCCGCCGACCACCGCCCTGGCGGACGTTTCGGTCCGCTTTCCTTCGGGAAAGGTGACCTCGATCGTGGGGCCTTCCGGTTGCGGCAAGTCGACCCTGCTGTTGATCATGCGTGGCCTCGTCAAGGCGACGGACGGTCAAGTGCGTTTCCTCTATGGCAATGGTTCCGGGGACGTGACAGTGGGTGATGCGCCACGCATGGCGACAGTCTGGCAAGCTTTCAATCTGCTGCCTTGGCGAACGGTCATGGATAATGTCGCCTTTGGTCTCGAGTTGAGCGGCATGCCCACGGCGGAGCGGCGGGCCAAGGCGGCGGACGCCATCCGGGCGGTGGAACTGAGCGGCTTCGAGAACCATTATCCTGGTCAGCTTTCCGGCGGCATGAAACAGCGCGTCGGATTGGCTCGCGGCTTGGTGATGTCGCCAGATGTCCTCTTCCTCGACGAGCCGTTCGGCGCGCTCGACGCCCAAACACGCCTGTATCTTCAGGAACAGCTGTCGACGCTGGTGGAAAGCAGCGGCAAGACGGTTGTTCTGGTCACGCACTCGATCGAGGAGGCGATATTCCTGGGCGACCATGTGATCGTCATGACTGCACGGCCGGGGCGGGTCGCGGCGACGCTCGACGTTCCCTTGCCGCGGCCGCGCACCCTCGACATGCAAAAGGAACCAGCGTTCGGTGATCTGTTCACTGAGATATACGGCCTGCTGCGGGAAGAGGTCCGCAAGTCGATGTTGAACTGAGGGCGGTTCATGACGGAAGCCAACCAAGTCATTCTTCCGGCGGCTGAAACGCCGAAGTCGCCGCCGACCGACGAGCGTCTGCGCAACGACACCTGGTGGTACGGTCCGGTGGCCATCATCGCTTTCCTGGTCTTCTGGGAAGTGGCCGTCCGCAGCGGCAATGTTCCAGAGATCTTCCTGCCGCGCCCCTCGATCGTGGTCGTCACGCTCTACGATCTGTTCGCATACAAGCATCTGCTCGACGATCTCGGCTTGACGCTCTTCCGGATATTCTCCGGCTTCCTTCTCGCAGCCGTCGTCGGTGTCGGCCTTGGCCTTTTCATGGGAACGTCCCGACGGTTCAATGCCATTGCCGATACCTTCGTGGCGGCTCTCTACCCCGTGCCGAAGATCGCACTCCTTCCGCTGTTGGTGATCTGGTTCGGCACGGGAAACGCCTTCATGATCGCGCTCTCCGCCCTGGGCGGCCTTTTTCCGGTGCTGATCAACACGGTCGTGGGCGTGCGGCAATGCGACGAGGGATTGATCCTGGCGGCACGCGACCTGGGCGCGAGCGCGGCACAGGTTCAGCGCAAGATCGTTTTGCCGGCGGCCGTACCGACCATCTTCGGCGGACTGCGGCTGGCGCTTGGCATATCGATCATCATGGTCGTGGCGGGCGAGATGCAGACGGCACGTTACGGCCTTGGCGCCAAGCTTGAACAGGCGGGACAGGTTCTGGAGACGGGTCAGGTCTTCGCCATCCTGCTTCTTCTGGCGATCGTGGGCGTCATCTTGACCAAGGCGCAGGATCGCCTGGGAAATTTCGTCGATCGGTGGCGCGCGAAATAGGGTTACGGGAGCAGGGACATGAAACGAACTTTGATCGACTGCGGTTGGCTCGTCAGCATGGACGAGGCGATCGGCGACCTGCGCGACGCTCGTGTCCTGATCGAAGGTAGTCGCATCGTTGCTGTCGGCAAGAACATCAAGGCCGATGCCGACGAAACGATCGATGCGCGCGACAAGATCGTCATGCCCGGCTTGATCGACGCCCACATCCACACCTGGCAGGCCGGCCTTCGCGCCATCGGCTCGGAATGGCTGGGGCCTGACTATCACAAGAACATCCATGCCAACCTCGCAACCCGCTACCAGCCCGAGGACAACTATCTGGGCAACCTGATCGGCGCGCTTGGCCAGATCGATGGCGGGGTGACGACGATCCTCGACTGGTGCCACAACCTCACTTCGCTCGAACATGCGGAGCGTTCGGTGGACGGCCTTGAGGAGTCGGGAATCCGCGCTGTCTTCGCGCATGGCACGGCCAAGCCGCCGACCCGTCCCGGCGAGTTGCCCTATACGCACGTGCCGCATCCGCGTGACCGGATCGAAGCCCTTCGCAAGGGCCGTTTCGCGAGCGACGACCGGCTCGTCACGCTCGCCATGGCCATCCTTGGCCCGCATTGGGGCACCTACGAGGTCGCCGAGCAAGATATCCGAATGGCCCGCGAGTTCGGCCTGCTCTCGACTTCGCATGCGACTCGCAAACCGTCTGACCAGGTGGCACCGGGCGGCTACCTGCGGCTGGCGGACGCCGGGTTGCTGG
This sequence comes from Alphaproteobacteria bacterium, assembly GCA_017308235.1. Lineage (GTDB taxonomy): Bacteria > Pseudomonadota > Alphaproteobacteria > Reyranellales > Reyranellaceae > Reyranella. The sequence continues at coordinate 83,709 of JAFKFL010000011.1, forward strand.
GCCCGGACCACAATATCGTGCATGGCAACTACATCGAGGACGACGAACTGCGGCGTCTGATCGAAGCGGGGGTCTCGGTCACCGCTACCGTGCTCGTCGAGCTGCATGGCCATGTTGCCGAGCCGCTCACGCTCCGGGTACGCAAGCTGGGCGGCATGCCCTCGATCGGCGTCGACGTCGAACCCATTGTCACGGGCGAGATGTTCCGGGAAATGCAGGGCGCTCTCCTGCATGCTCGATGGGCTTCGTTGCGCGACAATGCCGCTGCCGGCAAGCCGGCCTTGCAGACCATCCCGGTCAAATCTCGCGAGGCGCTTGCATGGGCAACCATCGGCAATGCGCGTGCCGTCGGGTTGGAAGATCGGATCGGATCCATCACGCCGGGTAAGAAGGCCGATCTCGTCATGCTGAGGGCCAACGACCTCAACCTGTTTCCGGTCCACGATCCGCTGCTCTCCATCACCGATCAGGCGCACAGCGGCAACGTCGACACGGTTATGATCGATGGGGTGATCAAGAAGCAGGGCGGCAAGCGGGTTTTTCCGGATGCCGTCTTGTCGAAACGGCGTGCCGAGCTCATGGCCTCGGTGGAGCGCATCATGCGCGATGGCAATTTCCAGCCCAAGGCGGCAGCATGAAGCGCACTCTCATCCGCTGCGGCTGGCTGATCTCGATGGACAAGTCCATCGGTGATCTCAAGGACGTCGACCTGCTGATTGCGGATGACGGGATCGAGGCGATCGGCCCACGCCTATCCGCTCCTGCGGACGAGACGATCGATGCCACGGGCATGATCGCGATGCCAGGCCTGATCAATATGCATTTGCACACGTTCCAGGCGGGTTTTCGCGGGATCGGCTCGGAATGGTTGGGGCACGACTATTTCCGCATCTTCTACGGCGACATCGCGACTCGCTTCCAGCCCGAGGACAATTACCTGGGCACGCTCTTCGGCGCCCTCAATCAGCTCAACAACGGTGTCACGACGCTAGCTGACTACTCGCACAACATTCGGACCCTCGAGCAGGCGGAACGGTCCGTCGACGCCCTTGTCGACTCAGGCATCCGCGCCACGTTTATCCATGGTGACGGATTGCGCGAACCGGCGGCGCCAAGTGCCTTGCCGTCCCGCCGCCTGCATCCACGCGATCGCGTCGTCGCCCTCCAGAAAAGCAGGTTCGATCATGATGGCCGGGTCAGGCTTGCCCTCGCCATCGCGGGTCCGCATTGGGCTGACTGGGAGGCGTCGTTGCACAACGTGCGGCTGGCCCGCGACCTCGGCCTCCTGGCATCGTCCCATGTCACCAAGAGCAGCGCGCGGGCGGTGGTGCCGGACGGCTACGATCGGCTGGCCGCGATGAAGCTCCTTGGCCCTGACCACAATCTCGTCCACTGCAACCATCTCGCGCCGGATGAAATCGGCCGCCTTCTCGACGCCGGGTGCTCGGTGACCTGCACGAACATGAACGAGCTGCACGACTATCCCATTCCGACGGCGATGATGAAGGTGCTGGCGCACGGTGCAGTACCGTCGATCGGTATCGATGTCGAGGCGATGGTGGCAGGCGATCTCTGGCGCGAAATGCAGGCAGCGCTCCTGTTCGCGCGCATCGAAAACCACCGTTCGGGCACGCTTGGCCCGATGGTCAACTCTCGCGAGGCTTTGCGTTGGGTGACAGAGGGCGCCGCCCGGGCGCTGATGATGGAACGGGAGATCGGGGCGCTATCGCCCGGCAAGAAGGCCGATCTCATCCTGGTTCGGGCGACGGACCTCAATCTTTTTCCTGTTCACGATCCGCTGTTGTCCGTCGTCGAGCAGGCGAATGCCGGAAACGTCGATACGGTCATCGTTGACGGCGTAGTTCGCAAGCGGGATGGGCGCCTGCTCTTCGACGATGTGAAGCGGCAAGCTTTGGGAGAGCGACTCGTCGAGTCAGTTCATCGGCTCGCGGCCGAAGCAGGCCATCCTCTTTCTCTTGGCGCGGATCGTGGTGCGACGGCAGCCGCCTCGCGATGAAAAGAACTAAAAAAAGGGATGCGCCGCGGAAGTCGGACGGACCTGCCCGAGTTCGCCCGGCGACATTGAAGCAGGTGGCGGCCGATGCCGGCGTCCATCCCTCGACCGTGTCGCGCGTCCTCAATCCCGGTACACGCGGCATGATCGCCGATGATGTGGCGTTGCGTGTGCAAGCCAGTGCAAAGAAGCTTGGCTATCGCCCCGACAGTGTTGCGGTCAGTCTTCGCACGGGCCGGTCGCGGCTTGTGGGCGTGCTGCTACCCGACATCGCAAACCTGGTATTTCCGCCGATCCTGAGCGGTGTGACCGACGTGCTCCATCGCTCGGGGTACTCGACGATCATTGCCGAGGTGGAAGCAGATCGCGACAGCCAGTTGCAGTTGATCGAGCAGCTGATCATGCGGCGGGTGGACGGATTGGTGCTGGCGACGGCAAGTCGCAACGATCCTGTCGTAACGTACTGCATCGAGCGCCATCTGCCGGTCGTCCTCGTCAATCGGACGGAAGCGCAGGCCCGCGTCTCGGCAGTGGTCTCTGACGACCGCAAGGCCATGCAGCTTGTGATGGACCACCTTGTCTCTCTCGGACATCGGCGGATCGGCCATCTGGCAGGGCCTGCCACTCTTTCGACCGGGTTCTCGCGACGGCAGGGGTTCGAACTGTCGGCGCGAGCGCACAAATTGACGGCGAAGGAAGTAGCTGTCGAAACCACCGTGGCTTACGCGCGGGAGGAAGGTGTGTCGGCGACGCGTCGCCTCCTGGACCGACACCCAGACCTCACCGCCATCGCCGCGGCGAACGACCTGCTGGCTCTGGGAGCCTATGAGGCGTTGCGCGAGCGTGGGTTCAAATGCCCGCAGGACGTTTCGGTCGTCGGCCATAATGACATGCCACTGGTTGACATCATGTCGCCGCCGCTGACGACGGTCCGCATCGCCCACCGCGAGATGGGGAGCGAAGCAGCCCAGCTCCTTGTTACCGAGATGACGGGGCTGGCGTCTCCCAAGCGTCACGTCGTGCTGGCACCTTCGCTTGTCGTGCGAGGTTCTACCGCTGCGCCGCCAACCAGACGAAAGCATTGACAGCACTGGAACGGGGATGCAGCAATCGTTTGCAGATCATGTCGATTGGAGGTGCGGAATGGCCGAGACGACCTCGAAGAAAACGAGCGGAAGCGTCATCGGGACGGCGGATGATGTCACCGGCGTCGTGCTTGCCGCGATGGACGGCGCGCCGAATGCGCGACTGCGCGAGATCGCATCGTCGTTCGTTCGCCACATGCATGCCTTCGCCCGCGAAGTGAAGCTGACCGAGCAGGAGTACTCGGTCGGGGTCGAGTTTCTCAACCGCATCGGGCAGGCGACGAACGACCATCACAACGAGGGGATCCTCTTTTCCGATGCGATCGGATTTTCGACGCTGGTTTGCCTGATGAACAACGGCTCAGGCGGTCCGACGGAGACGGCTGCCGCTTTGCTGGGCCCCTTCTGGCGGATGCATTCGCCGAGTACAAAAGATGGCGGCTCAATCGTTCGTTCGCCGACGCCAGGGCCGCAGCTCTTCGTGAAGGGGGCCGTCAAGGATACCGCAGGGGCACCGATTGCAAACGTGGAAATCGACGTGTGGCAATCGTCTCCCGTCGGCCTCTACGAGAACCAGGACGACAAGCAGGCCGACATGAACCTGCGTGGCAAATTCGTCACCGACACGGCAGGGCGCTTCAGCTTCCACACAGTGAAGCCTGCGGGTTACCCGGTGCCGACCGACGGCCCGGTAGGCGACATGCTGCGGGCGCAGAAGCGGCATCCCTATCGCCCGGCCCATCTGCACTTCCTGATGCATAAGCCAAAGTTCAAAACACTGATTACCCAGGTGTTCGTCAGCGACGATCCGAACCTCGAGTCGGATGTCGTATTCGGGGTTACACGTCCACTGGTCGGCGATTTCCAGCGCCACGATTCCGGATCGGCACCAGCGGCCGATGTGAAGGCACCCTGGTACACACTCGACCAGACGTTCGTGATGGCGGCGGGTGAAGCGGCACTCCCTGTGCCTCCCATCAAGTGAGATGCATCGGCGCTTGAAGCCTTCCGACAACGCCATGACATTTGCTGCAACCTGCCTTCGCCTGACGGCGAAGGCAGCCGACGTTGACGCCATCAAACCTGTCCTCGAATCACGCCTGCTGGCGCGGGGCGACAGGGACGCGGTCGTCGAGGTTCATGCCGCCGGCGTCAACCCTTCCGACGTCAAGGCGGCCATGGGTCTGATGAGCTATGCCGTCTTTCCGCGCACGCCAGGGCGGGATTTCGCCGGGGTCGTGGTCGACGGGCCAGCGGAATGGCTCGGTCGTGAAGTGTTCGGGACTTCCGGCGATCTCGGTATCCGTCGTGACGGCACCCATGCCTCGCATCTGGTGGTCGAGGCCGATGCTTTGGTTGCAAAGCCGGTCAATATATCGATGGACGAGGCCGCCGGAATTGGCGTTCCGTTTGTCACTGCCCTCGAGGGATTTCGCCGCGCCGGCGTGCCAAAGCCGGACGAGACTGTGTTGATCATGGGCGTCAATGGAAAGGTCGGCCAGGCGGCAGCGCAGCTCGCGACCTGGCGAGGCGCGCGCGTGATCGGCGTGGTCCGAACCGAGGATGGCTATCGGGGACATGCCAGCAGCGTCGTCGATGTGATCAATGCCACGACCGCCGATGTTGCGGCGCGCGTGCGCGACCTGACTGGCGGCAGGGGTGCTGACATCGTTTTCAATACAGTTGGTGATCCCTACTTCGAAGCAGCGCACAAGTCGCTTGCATCGGGTGGACGGCAGATCCTCATCGCGGCGATCGACCGGATCGTGTCCTTCAATATCTTCGAGTTCTACCGTGGCCGGCATACCTACGTTGGCATCGACACGCTAGCATTCTCGTCGACCGAAAGTGCCGCGATCCTTTGCGAGGCACTGGACGGGTTCGCAAACGGGCAGCTTCGTCCGTTTCCGATCGTGTCGACCGCTGTCTATCCGCTGCATCGCGCCCATGATGCCTATTGCGCGACGTTGGGTGCATCGCGTGATCGAATCATCCTGAAGCCGAAGGCTTGAGGGCAGGACGAGGTTTGATCTCACCCAGCTGAGAGGGAGAAGGTGATGGGACGAAAGAAGCCCGCACTCGGCATAGCGCTCTGGGGGACCTATCCGATACCGAAGCTGGTCGAGCAGGTGCGTATAGCGGAAGCGATCGGACTCGAAAGCGTGTGGGTCATCGATTCGCAGCTCATTTGTCGGGAAATCTTCGTGACTTTGGTAGCCTGCCTCGCGCAGACCTCGCGCATCGTCATGGCGACCGGCGTCACCCAACCGCGCACGCGCCACGTCAGCGCCGCGGCGAGTGCACTCGCCACTCTGGAGGAGATGCATCCCGGTCGCTTGATGGCGGGAGTGGGGACGGGCTTTAGCTCGTTGCGCACCCTCGGTATGGCCGCAGCGAAAGCCACCGAGCTCGAGGCGTTCGTGAAGTCGTTGCGCGCGCTGTTGCGCAAGCAGGAGGTACCGTTCGAGAACAACGTCCACGGCACCATTGCGTGGATGGAGCGCGCCAGCGCCATGCCTGTTGTTGTCGCGGCCTCAGGCCCAAGAATGACTCGCGTGGCGGCCTCCATCGGCGATGGCGTCATCCTTTTTCAAGGTGTCGCGCCCGATCTTCTGGACAGAGGAATTGGCTGGATGACCGATGGCGCCGGCAAGGCAGGACGCGACCCCAAGGAGCTGTCTGTCACCTGCTGGACCCCTCTTGGTACGGGAAACACCTCGGCGGCAGCACGGGACGATGTTCGTGCGCGTGTGGCCTCATCGATCATGCAAACCAATCCGGACTGGTTCGAAGGTGAAGAACGCGAGGCACTCCTGCGCCTGAAAAGCTCTTATGACGACTTCAAGCATGCAGCAGCCATGCCGGATCATGCAGCCTTGATCTCCAACCGTATGATCGAGCGATACGCCATCGCCGGTGATGCAGTTGAAATAACCGAGCAGTTGCAGAGACTGATGTCTTACCATCGCTTGGATAGAATTGTGCTGTCGTCGCAAGGCGGATCCACGTCGCTGGATGACACATTGCGATTACTGGAAAAAAGCGTTTTGCCGAAACTTGAGTAGAGTGGACGATGTGCCGCGAGTTCGGCGCTCGCGGCCCTTGTGCAATCTGGCCAACCCAATATCCGCCCAATACCCTGCTTGGCCGCCTGATTTGACATTTTAATTCTTCAGGAGGAGGCTCCCGGGTCAAATTCGCAACCTCGGACGCTTGGGGCACGTAGTCATTGAGGTACGTTGTCATTGGCGCCTTGCGGTTGGGTCGAGCCATTGAGGACGCAGTGGCGTCGCCAGCATGAAGCAAACCTCGGAACCTTGGCGCGTTGGAGTTCTATTCTCGAGCAGCGGTTTCATGGCCGTTATCGAGAATACGCAACTGCGTGGAACGTTGCTTGCGATCGAGGAGATCAATGCGGCGGGCGGCATCAATGGCCGCGAGCTCGTGCCGCTGATCTATGACCCTGCTTCGGAATCTGCGGCATTCGGGCGTTACGCCAAGCGATTGATGGTCGAAGATCACGTGACCACGATTTTCGGCTGCTATACGTCGAGCAGCCGCAAGGCCGTGCTGCCGGTGGTCGAGCGCCTCAATGGGCTGCTTTGGTATCCCACGCTCTATGAGGGCTTCGAGTTCTCGCCCAACATCATCTACACCGGCGCGGCGCCGAACCAGAACAGCGTGGCCCTCTGTCGCTATCTCATGGACCACTATGGTCCGCGCTTCTATTTCGTCGGTTCGGACTACGTCTATCCGCGTGAATCGAACCGCATCATGCGGGACGTACTGCGCAACAACGGCGGCGAGGTCGTAGGCGAGGTTTATCTCAATCTGCGGGCCAAGCGGCGCGACTTCCAGCCGGTGATCCGTGACATCAGCGAACTCCGACCGGACGTGATCTTTTCGACCGTGGTCGGTGATTCGACGGTTCATCTCTATCAGAGTTACGCCGATGCGGGTTTCGACCCCAAGGTAATGCCGATCGCCAGCCTCACGACGACGGAAGCCGAGGTCTGCGCGATGGGCTTCGACGTCGGTGAAGGCCACATCACGGCGGCGCCGTACTTTCAGTGCATCGGTGGTGAGCGGAACTCCTCCTTCGTGAAGCGCTACAAGAAGCGCTATGGCGAGAGCGAGCCGACCAACATGTGCGTGGAGGCTGCCTACTTCCAGGTGCATGTCTTCGCCCGCACACTCCAGCAGACGAACTCCATGGAGACCGAGATTCTCCGTCCGATGGTCCTCGGCTCGACGTTCGATGCCCCACAGGGGCCGATTTCGATCAATCCGGCGTGCAGTCATGCCGATTTGTGGACCCGGATCGGCCGGGTCAATCGCCGCGGGCAGTTCGAGGTGTTGCAGCAGTCCTTGAGCCCCGTGCTCGCCGACCCTTACCTGATCGGCTATGGGCGATCGATGGTCAGCGGTCAGGGATAAAGCATGCAACGCTTAAATCGATCGGTGTGCGCATGAGCTGGCGGGCCAATGCGTTGCCCTCGGAGATCGCCGGTCTCGACATCGTGGTCGCCATCCGTCGGGACGAGGGAGGCGAACTGCTGATCCGCGACCTCCAGCGCACGCGGGCGAAGGTTCGTCACGTCTGGCCACTGCCCGAGCGTCTGCCGGAAGATGCCGATGTGATTTTCTGCGATCTCGCGCCCGGCCTTGCCAATCGAATCCCCTGGGTGCCCGGTGAGCCGAAGGCGGCATTCGTTGTCATCGTGCCGACCCTTCCGGCACCTGATCTCGAGATGCTTCGCAATTGTGCGCCGGACGCTGTGTTGCATCGTCCGCTGACGACGCATGCCGTGCTCTCCAGCCTGATCCTGGCCCGCGCTCATTTCACTTACAGTCAGCGCCTGCGCAGCCGCATCGAGAAGCTAGACGAGACGCTGCGTTCGATCCGAGGCGTCGAGCGCGCGAAAGCGATCCTGATGGCCAAACGCAACATGCGCGAGGACGAGGCCTATCAGTTCATGCGGCGTCAGGCGATGACCCGACGCGTCTCCATCAGCGCAGTTGCCGCGGTCGTCGTTGACACCGAAGAAGTGCTCGGTTAGCGTCGCCATCAACATTCGCGCTTCGGCGCATCGCGGCAACGACGCCGCGCCATAATCGGAAATAGGGGCAAGGACGCCTCCCGTCACAACCATGGTTCATGGTTGCGCCGGGAGGCGTTTTCTTTTTGCGCCTTGGGAGGAGCACTGACATGACAATCAACAGGCGTAAATTCTTGAACGGCGCGGCAGCGGTTGGCGCCGCCTCGGCGACGGGCTTTCCCCATCTTTGGATAAAGGATGCGTCGCTCGCTTACGCGGCGGACAGCGAGATCAAGGTCGGCGTCCTCTATTCTCTGACCGGCACGACGGCGATCATCGAAACCTCGCTTAACCAGGCGACGCTCCTTGCGATCGAAGAGATCAACGCAGCTGGCGGCGTCGGCGGCAAGAAGCTGGTGCCGGTCGTCGAAGATCCGGCATCCGATCCCGCAACCTTCGCGCAGAAAGCGCGCAAGCTCGTGGTTGGCGACAAGTGCGCCAGTGTCTTCGGCTCATACACTTCAGCGAGCCGCAAGGCGGTGCTGCCGGTCTTCGAGAAGTACAACAATCTCTATTGGTACCCGACCCTGTACGAAGGTCGGGAATGCTCGAAGAATGTGATCTACACCGGAGCTGTCCCCAACCAGCAGCAGAAGGATTTCATTCCTTGGCTGGTGAAGAACTTCGGCAAGAAGTTTTACCTGATCGGCTCGAACTACATCTATCCCAAGGAAGAGAACAACGTCTGCAAGATCCTGCTGAAGCAACTCGGCGGCGAAGTCGTCGGCGAGGAGTACGTGCCGCTCGGGCACTCGGAATTCAGCGCCGTGATCAACAAGTTCAAGAGCACGCAGCCGAACGTGATCTTCTCGACGGTGGTCGGTGATTCGGTGGTGGCGCTGCATCGACAATACAAGGCGGCAGGCCTCGATCCCAAGAAGATGCCGATGGCGAGTCTCACCACGTCCGAGGAAGAGATCGCGGCGATGGGCGGCGAGTTTGCAGCCGGTCATTTCACCTCGGCGCCGTACTTCATGTCGTACGATTCGCCAGAAAATCACAAGTTCGTCGAAGCCTTCAAGAAGCGCTGGGGCAAGGACAAGGTGACGAACTTCGTCTCCGAGCCCGCTTACTTCCAGGTCTACCTCTTCAAGCAGGCGGTCGAGAAGCTGGGCAAGGGCGACCTCACGCCGCCCGCCATCCGCGAGGCGTCATGGGGCCAGCAGGTCAAGGCGCCGGAGGGTCTCGTCAAAATCGATCCTCAGAACTCGCACACCTACCTTTGGCCGAAGATCGGCGAGGCCCAGACGAACGGCCAATTCAAGACGATCGAGCAGTCCAAGGAGTGGGTCGAACCGCTGCCCTACTGGGCTTATCCGGGGCAGGTCTGCACTCCGAACGGATTGCAGGAAAAGAAGGCCTGATTTCGTCCACGGGTCTTGCGTTCCGATTTCGTGCAATGGCGGACGAGGCTCATCGGCGAGCCTCGTTTCGCCTCAGCGGTTGGTCATGATTGACATCGTTTCACAGATTTCCGTCGGGCTGAGCATCGCGTCCATCCTGCTGCTCATCGCCCTTGGTCTTGCGATCATCTACGGCACGATGGGCGTCATCAATCTCGCGCATGGCGAGTTCGTCATGCTCGGCGCCTATGCCGTCTGGTTTCTCCAGACCTATCTCGGCATCGGCCTGCTCGCCGGATTGATTCTCGTCTTTATCCTGATCGGGTTGGTCGGCTGGGTGGTCGAAAGGTCGTTGATCCGTCATCTCTATAACCGTCCGCTCGATACCATTCTCGCCACTTGGGGTGTGGGTGTGATCCTCCAGCAAGGCGTGCGTCTCGCTGCCGGTGCGGAGCTGCGCTACGTCAAGATGCCGGACATCCTCACCAACCCGGTGACCTTCCTGGGCTACGACGAGTCCGCCTATCGGATCTTCATTTTCGTGGTGGCGGTGGCCCTGCTGCTCGTCACATACATCCTCGTTTTTCGCACCGAGTTCGGCCTGCAGTTGCGGGCGATCACGCAGAACCGCGACATCGCCCGTTGCTTCGGTGTCAATGCCGGACGCATCTATTCGCTCACTTTCGCCTACGGCGCTGGTCTCGCCGGGCTTGCCGGTGCCCTCGTGTCGCCGCTCAAGAGCGTTTCGCCCGATATGGGAACGAACTACGTCGTCGACGCCTTTCTCGTGGTCGTGGCGGGGGGCGTGCAGAGCCTGCTTGGCACGGTCGCGAGTTCGTACCTGATCGGACAGGCCTCCGGTGTGCTCGCTTTCCTGAGCGACGACACTATGGCGAAAGCGATTGTCTTTCTTAGCGTCGTCGTTCTCATTCGTCTCTTCCCGCAAGGCCTGTTCGCCATGCGGGTTCGTCGGAGCTAGCCATGAGGGGCAACGGCCGCATCAAGCGCACGCTCCTTGGCTACATCGTGTTTTGCATTGCTATTTTGATCGTGCCGATTTTCATCAGCGATGCCTACCTGCTCAACAAGTTCGCCCGCTATTTGGTGTTCGGCCTGCTGTCGGTCGCCCTCAGTCTCTCCTGGGGCTATGCCGGCATCCTGAATCTCGGCCAGGCGGTGAGCTTCGGGCTCGGCTCCTACTGCATGGCGATGGCGCTGAAGCTGCGGACGATCCCGATCCAGACCGGCGCCGGCGGTTTGCCGGACTTCATGGTGTGGAACAATGTCCAGACCCTGCCCTGGTTCTGGGAGCCATTCCACTCCTACGCATTCGCCCTGTTCGCCGGCATCGCCGTGCCGGTGGCAGTGGCTTTCCTGATCGGCTGGTTCATCTTTCGCGCCCGGGTGAGTGGCGTCTACGTCGCGATCATCACGCTCGCGATGCTGGTCGTCATCAATCTTCTTATCATCGACCAGCAACGCTTCACGGGCGGCTTCAACGGGATCACCGATCTCACGACATTTGAGCTGTTCGGTGTGCAGTTCGACGCCTACAGCACGGCGCTCTACTACCTTGCCGCGATCATCCTGTCCCTGACCCTGCTGCTCGGCTTCGCCTTCATCAACAGCAAGACCGGTCTTATCCTGCAGGCGATCCGCGATGACGAGACGCGGGTCTGGTACTTCGGCTACGACGTCGCGAACTATCAGAACTTCATTTTTTGCGTGTCGGCTGCGGTCGCGGGGGTGGCCGGCATGCTCTACACGCTGGTGATGGAGTTCGCGTCGCCCACGTTCCTCGCGGTGCCGATCAGCCTCTCCATCGTCATCTGGTGCGCTGTCGGTGGCCGTGCCTCGCTCGTCGGTGCGGCACTTGGCGCGATCGTCGTTACCGGCGTCCAGGGCAGCCTGTCCGATACCCAGGCGTTTCTCGATACCTGGATGCTTATCATGGGCGCTCTTTTCATCGTCATCGTCCTGTTTCTGCCCAATGGTCTGATCAGCATGCTCGAGCTGATCTGGCGGAAAAAGAGGCCCTTGCAGGGTTCCGCCTCGGCACGGCTTGTGGCTTCTCGAGCGTCGCGCACCGGGCAGGCGACGGGCCATCGCGCGGTCAGCAGCCGATGACAAACGAACCGATCATCGAACTGCATGACGTTGCCGTTGAGTTCAGTGGCTTCAAGGCGGTGAGTGGCCTCAACCTCAGTGTCGCCAAAGGTGAGCTGCGCTGCCTGATCGGCCCGAACGGTGCAGGCAAGACCACGGCGCTGGATGTGATCTGCGGCAAGGTCAGGGCACGGTCGGGCCAGGTCCTTTTGAAGGGTCAGGACATCACGCGGCTCTCCGAGTACCGGATCGCACGCCGCGGCATCGGCCGGAAGTTCCAGGTGCCCAGCATCTTTCGCGAGATGACCGTGCGCGATAATCTTGAAGTCGGCTACTGCAAGCACCTTGGCGTGTTCTCGAACGCCATCCGCTTTCGGCGCGCCGAGCGGGACGGCCTCGAAAAGCTGGCGGCGCTGGTCGGCCTCGACGATGTGATGGATGAGCCGGCGGGGTACCTATCGCACGGTCAGACCCAGTGGCTCGAGATCGCACTCCTGCTCGCACAGAATAGCGAGGTCATTCTCCTCGACGAGCCGACCGCCGGCATGACGGCGCAGGAGACCATGCATACTGCCAAGATTTTCAATTCGCTGAAGGGCCGGCACACGATCGTCGTGGTCGAGCACGACATGGCCTTCGTGCGGGAGATCTCCGATGTCATCACCGTGATGCACCAGGGAAAGGTGTTGGCCGAAGGATGCGCCGCCGACGTCCAGAATGACGCACGCGTTCGCGAAGCCTACCTCGGCAGCGGAGGCATCGCCCATGCTTGAGATGCAGGAAATCGCCTCCTACTACGGCAACACGCCCGTCTTGCAGAACGTCTCGATCGGTGTTCGCGAGGCCGAATTCCTTGCCGTATTGGGCCGCAACGGGGTTGGCAAGACGACGCTCCTGAAAACGTTGATGGGTCTCACCGATCATGTCGACGGCCGCATCGTTCTCGACGGTCACGACCTGACCGACGCGCCGACTCACGAGCGTGCGCTGCATGGGATCGGCTATGTGCCGCAGGGCCGCGGCATCATTCCGCGTTTCACGGTGCGCGAGAACATCGTCATGGGAACCTTCGCGCGCCGCGACCGCAAGCGCGAGATTCCGCCGATCATCTTCGAGCTCTTTCCCGTGTTGGCCGAAAATCTCGGCCGTATGGGCGGCGTGCTGTCCGGCGGCCAGCAGCAGCAACTGGCGATCGGCCGGGCGCTGGCGGCCGAGCCGCGCATCGTCCTTCTCGACGAACCGACCGAAGGGATCCAACCGAACATCGTCGAGCAGATCGAGCAGGCGATCGTGCGGCTCAATCGCGAACACGGCATCACGATCGTGCTGGTCGAGCAGAATGTCTCGTTCGCGCGCCGAGCCGCGCAGCGTTTCGTCATCATGGAGAAGGGAAGGATCGCGGCTGAAGGCACCGCCAACGAACTCACCGATGAACTGGTCCATCGCCACATGGCGGTGTGATCCGGCGTCAGGCCCCGTTCACTAGGGCGGGGCGCAACACTCGATCAGCTACGGAGGAAGAGGATGTTACACGGCGATATCTCGAGCAGTAACGACACGGTCGGCGTGGCCGTGGTCAATTACAAAATGCCCCGGATGCATACCCGGCAAGAAGTGCTGGCGAATGCGCGGAACATCGCAAACATGTTGACCGGCATGAAGGTCGGGCTCCCCGGCATGGATCTCGTGATCTTCCCGGAGTACAGCACGCACGGCATCATGTACGACCAGAAGGAGATGTACGACACCGCGTCCAACGTGCCCGGCGAGGAGACGGAAATCTTCGCCGAAGCCTGCCGCAAGGCAAAGGTGTGGGGTGTGTTTTCGCTCACTGGCGAGCGTCACGAGGAGCACCCGAAGAAGGCACCCTACAACACCCTGATCCTGATGAACGACAAGGGCGAGATCGTCCAGAAGTACCGCAAGATCATGCCGTGGGTTCCGATCGAGGGCTGGTACCCCGGCAATTGCACCTATGTGTCGGACGGCCCGAAGGGCCTCAAGATCAGCCTGATCATCTGCGATGACGGCAACTATCCGGAAATCTGGCGCGATTGCGCGATGAAGGGCGCCGAGCTCATCATTCGCTGCCAGGGCTACATGTATCCTGCCAAGGAGCAGCAGATCCTGATCTCCAAGGCCATGGCCTGGGCCAACAACGTCTATGTGGCCGTGGCGAACGCCGCCGGCTTCGATGGCGTCTATTCCTATTTCGGCCACTCGGCGATCATCGGTTTCGATGGCCGCACACTTGGCGAGTGCGGCGAAGAGGATATGGGCATCCAGTATGCCCAGCTCTCGAAGTCGCTGATCCGCGATGCCCGCCAGAACATGCAGTCGCAGAATCATCTCTTCAAGCTGGTTCATCGCGGCTACACCGGCAAGATCGGCTCGCGCGAGGATGCACGTGGCGAGGTGGCATGCCCTTATGATTTCTACAAGAAGTGGATTACCGATCCCGAAGGCACGCGCGCGATGGTGGAAGCGATAACCCGTCCAACCGTCGGCACCGAAGAGTGCCCGATCGAGGGTATTCCGAACCAGAAGACAGCGGCCCACCGCTAACAGGAAATGACCCCGGCGCGACGGCGCGCCGGGGTCATGCCGGTATCGCGGACGATCCCGTCGATCGAAACGGGAGGTTGCCGCGTGTTGTCAAAAGGTCGAGAACGCGCAGATGGATCTTCGCCATTACGTCATTGCGCACGAGCCGTATTACCGTGCCGCGGCCGACGAAGTTGACCTGTTCCAGGCCGCCTATGCCGATCGCATGCCGATGATGCTCAAGGGGCCGACAGGCAGCGGCAAGACCCGGTTCGTCGAGCACCTGGCGTGGAAGCTCGGCAAGCCGTTGATAACGGTCGCTTGTCACGAGGATATGACGGCGTCGGATCTTGTCGGCCGCTTCCTGCTCGATGCGCAGGGTACCCTATGGCACGACGGCCCGTTGACGCTCGCGGTGCGCTATGGTGCCATCTGCTACCTCGACGAGATCGTCGAGGCGCGACAGGACACGACTGTCGTCATCCATCCGCTGACCGACGATCGCCGTATCCTTCCGTTGGAGAAGAAGGGCGAGGTCATCCACGCTCATCCCGACTTCCAGCTCGTGATCTCGTACAACCCGGGCTACCAGAGCGTGCTGAAGGATCTGAAGGAATCGACCAAGCAGCGCTTTGGAGCAATCCAGTTCGATTATCCTCCGTCCGCCATCGAGGCCGAGATCGTTGCCCACGAAGCGGGCGTCGATCGCAACCTGGCGCAGCAACTCGTGGGCATCGCCGAGCGGTCGCGCAATCTCAAGGGTCACGGGCTGGAGGAAGGTGCCTCGACCCGGATGTTGATCCAGGCGGGCCGGCTGGTCTCGCGGGGTGCTTCGCTCCAGGCCGCGTGCCGTACAGCCATCGTCTTGCCCATCACGGATGACGAAGATATCCGCGCTGCACTGACGGCGGCGATTTCCGCCTGTTTATAAGGCCAGCGATGGCCTCCAGCCCGCTCGATCGAAAACGGCGCCTTCTCGAAGCCCTGCCTGACCAGCCCGAGTTCGTTTCGACACTGGATCTTGTGTGGCGTCAGGCGCAGTCGAGCTTTCCCGGGGCTCGCCTCGGCGAATGGCTGGAGGCATGCCATGGCCTGGCGGAAAGCGATGTGGGCCGTGACTGTGTGGTCTCCTACGTGCGCAGCGCGCCGGCGATTGCTTCCGCGGCGGGTGCCGACGCAGCGCTTTCGATTGCCCGCATGGTGTCGGAGACGGCCGCACGCGCTGGCGATCGTGCCGCTGCCTCGCTTGCCATGGTGGCGTCTCGAGCAGCTCGTCGGTTGGCGAATGGAGCAGCCTTTGCCGAATGGCTGAGGGTGATTCAAATCGTCGTTGCCGCCGCCCCGGAGTCGGTGACGCCGCTGCTCGATCGCAGCGAAAGCCTTCTCCAGGAACTCGGCGTCCAGGGATTCGAGGCCTGGGTGCTCAACGGTGTCCGACAAGGAGCCACCGATCCGCAGAAACGTCTGGCGTTCTTCACGCGGCGCGACCAACAGACCTTGCGCACGGCGTCGCATGAGGAAGATGAAGTGTCATTGTCCGATGTCGAGCGCCAGCTCAAGGCGTTCATCATGGCGTTATGGCACATGGCGCCGCCGATACGGGCTCTGTCCAACGGCGCACCCGATCGGCCGAGGCGGGCGAGCTTCGCCAACGGCATCGTGCGGCTACCATCGTCGTTCCGCGGTCATTCCCGGGACGAGGCCTCCCTTCTTTATAGCGCGGCAATCGCGCACGTTGCGGCACATCTCCAGTTCAGTCGCATGAAATTTGCGATCGGCAGTCTCAAGCCCTTGCAGATGGCTTTGATCTCGCTGATCGAGGATGCCCGTATCGAGCATCTGGCGATGAGGCAGTTCCCGGGTTTGGGACGCTTGTGGCGACCTTTCCACATTGCCATGCCGAGCGGCGCTCTCACCGCCCCGGCGCTGATGGCTCGCCTTGCCCGGGCGTTGATCGATCCTGGCCATGCCGACGACAACGGATGGATCCAGAAAGGTCAGGAGATGTTCTTTGCCGAGGAGGCACGCTGGGAGGATCCCGGGATCAGCCGGTCGATCGGGGGGCTTCTCGGCAACGATCTCGGCCAGATGCGAGTCCAGTTCAATGCCAGGACCTATAGCGTCGAGCCGGCCTACCGTGACGACAACCAGGGCCTATGGGTCTTCGACGACGCCGGCGCACCGGCGGATGAGCAGGAAACCATTTTGGAGGCGGTACGCTTTGAGCGGGAGGACGACGCCGAACAGCCCGACCGCGAGCGCGAGACGCCGGAAGACGATGCCGACGGTCAGGAAGCGAACCGCGCCGCACTCGTCGAAGTCGATTCAGAGGTCGGCATACCGGTCGCGCGCTATCCCGAATGGGATTTCCTGATCGGACGCGAGCGTCCGCAATGGGCGACCCTCGTCGAATACGAGGCGTCGGAGGGGCAGGCCGATGCGGTCGAAGACATCCTGCACCGCTACCCGGTTCTTGAGCAGCGGATCACCAAACTGGTTCGTTCTGCGAAGGTCAGCCGGCCGCAGCGACTGCGCCGCCAGCAGGAGGGCGACCGGCTCGACCTCGATGCCTGCATCGGTGCGGCCATCGACCAGCGCCTGGGCGACACGCCAGATCCCAGGATCTATGCCAGGCTCGAACGCCGTTTCCGCGACCTGTCGGTTCTTCTCCTGCTCGATGTCTCGCAGTCGACCAATGACGTCGTTCCAGGCGCCGGCAGAAAGGTGATCGAGCTCGAGCGCGAGGCCACGGCGCTGCTGGCCCACGCTATGGCTGGATTGGGCGATCCCTTCGCCATCCATGCCTTCTGCTCGGATACGCGTGCGGATGTACGATACTATCGGCTGAAGGCCTTCGATGCGCCCTATGGACCCGCGGCGAAGCGGCACCTGGCCGGCATTTCCGGTCGCTTTTCGACCCGCATGGGCGCCGCGTTGCGTCATGCCGGGCGCGAGCTGTCGGCCCGCATGTCGTATCGCCGGCTGCTGCTGATCATCAGCGACGGCGAACCCTCCGATGTCGATGTTGCGGACCGCCGCTATCTCGTGGAGGACGCTCGCCAGGCTGTGAAGTCGATGGCTCGGCTGGGCGTCGATGTCTTTTGCGTTGGCCTCGATGCCGGCGGCGACAACTACCTGACGCGCATCTTCGGTCGCCGCAATGTCCTGCAGATCGACCGCGTCGAGCGGCTGCCGGAGAAGTTGTCGATGCTTTACTTCCGATTGCTGGGCAGCTGAGCTTCAGATGCGAGTTACTTATCTCGCGGTCCAATCGCGGTGCAGTTCGTGTATCGTAAAAATTATTGAAAAGGGAAATATTAAAAAATAAATTATTTGGCCGGCGTTGCTTTCGGTCGTTGTGCGATGCTTGGAAGCTCAGCCGTCAGGCTTGGGAGGGTAGCATGTCGCAGGCGAGCCTGCATGACCTGGAGCTCGTTGAGCTCGGTCGCCGACTTCATGCAAAGGAGATCTCGCCCGTCGAGGCGACGCGCGCACAACTCGAGCGGATCGAAGCGTTCGATCGACGCCTCTGCAGCTATGCCCTGGTGACGGCCGATCTTGCTTTGGAACAAGCGCGCGCTGCGGAAGCGGAGATCATCAAAGGCAACATAAGGGGACCACTTCATGGCGTACCGATCGCCGTGAAGGACTTGTGCTGGACGAAGGGAATTCCGACCGCGGCCGGTATGACGATCTACCGCGATTCTCGCCCTAAAGAGGATGCGACGGTGGTTCGGCGGCTGCGTGATGCCGGTGCTGTGCTTCTCGGCAAGCTGCAGCTGACTGAGGGTGCCTATGCCGATCACCATCCAAAGATTACGCCTCCCGTGAACCCGTGGAATGCCGATCACTGGTCAGGTGCATCGTCAAGCGGATCGGGCGTGGCCACGGCGGCCGGGCTTTGCTACGGCTCGCTCGGCTCGGACACCGGCGGTTCGATCCGTTTTCCCTCCGCCGCGAACGGCGTGACGGGCCTGAAGCCGACTTGGGGACGCGTCAGCCGCTACGGCGTCTTCGAACTGGCGGCCACCCTCGACCATATTGGCCCGATGGCACGCAGCGCCACGGACTGCGCGGCCATGCTCGGCGCGATTGCGGGAGCAGATGACCATGATCCAACGGCCAGCCAGGAGCTGGTGCCCAACTATCTGGCTGGCATCCGCCGCGGCTTGAAGGGCATACGGGTCGGCGTCGATGCAGACTGGAACGCCAAGGGCAGTGATGCGGCCGTGGTGCGTTCGGTCGAGGCGGCATTGAAGATCGTCGAAGGGCTTGGCGCCGACATCCGACCGGTGCGCTTCCCCGATACCGAGCAGATCATTGTCGACTGGATCCCCAACTGCGCCGTGGAAACTGCCGTTGCGCATCTGACGACCTATCCTCAGCGCAAGTCGGAGTATGGGCCGGCATTGGCCGGATTGATCGATACCGGTCGTGCCCTGTCAGGTCTCGACTATCAGCAGATCCTGCTGCGCCGGAATGATTTCCGTGGCCGCGTCGCCAAGCTCTTCGAGACGATCGACCTACTTGTCGTACCGGCACAACCCTTTGCGTCCCCGACCAACGCCATGATGGGGCGGCTGGGCGAGGATCCGTCGCTGGTGCAGTCGCTGTTGCGGTTCACCTGCCCGTTCGACATGACGGGCAGCCCGACCATCACGCTGCCCTGCGCCTTCACCGAACAGGGTACACCGCTCGCCTTCCAGTTCGTCGCGGCTCATTTCGCCGAGGAGATGCTGGGCCGAGCCGGCCACGCCTATCAGCAGGCAACCGATTGGCATCGGAGGCATCCCGCTCTCCATTGACGCTGCCGGTTTGGCTGCCGAACGATAACGAGGAGGGACGTTACATGAAGAGGCGAACGCTTTTAGCTGGAGCGGCAGCGCTGCCGCTGTTCAACATTGTCGATAGCGAGCGAGTTCGCGCCGACACAAAGACGATCAAAATTGGGCTGCTTGAGGATATATCGGGCGATCTTGCCGTCTTCGGCATTCCGAAACTGCACGGCTCGCAGCTCGCCGTCGAGGAAATCAACGGCAAGGGCGGCATCCTGGGCCGGCAGATCGAGCTGATGCACCTCGATCCCCAGGGCGACAATGCCCGCTACCAGGAATTCGCCCGTCGAATGCTGCAGAAGGAGAAGGTCGATCTGCTCATCGGCGGCATCACCTCGGCCTCCCGGGAAGCCATACGGCCGATCGTTGATCGCACCAATACGCTTTACATCTATACCAACCAGTACGAAGGCGGCGTGTGCGACGCCAGCATGATCAGCGACGGCGCCGTGCCCGAGCAGCAACTTTCGACCCTGATCCCCTGGATGGTCGAGAAGTTCGGCAAGCGCGTCTATACCGTGGCTGCTGACTACAATTTCGGCCATCTCTCGGCTGAATGGGGCCGCACTCTGCTGAAGCCATTGGGGGGCCAGGTCGTGGGTGAGGAGTTCATCCCGCTCGGCGTCTCGCAGTTTGCGCAGACGATCCAGAACATCCAGAAGGCCAAGCCGGACTGGCTCTACATGCTGAATGTCGGCGCTGCCCAGAATTCGTTCTTCCCCCAAGCCTCTGCGGCGCATCTCGATATTCCGATGGGCAGCCCGATCAAGATCATGCTCGGCTTCGAGCACAAGCAGTTTCCTGCGCCGGTGATGGCCAACATGTATGCGGCCGCGAACTGGTTCGAGGAGCTCGATACGCCGGCCGCCGAGGACTTCAAGAAGCGCTGGCGCGCCAAGTTCCCCAAGGAGACCTACATCAACGACATGGGCTACAACGCCTATGTCGCTCTTTACATGTACAAGATGCTGGCCGAGCGAGCGCAGTCATTGAACAAGGACGATATCCGAAAGGTGATCGCCAAGGGCGATGCCGGCATCGACGCGCCCGAGGGCCATATCGTCATCGATCCAAAGAGCCAGCATACGTCGCATCACATGCGGTTGCTCTCGGTCGACAAGGAGAACAAGGTGCACATCGTGAAGGACTTCGGCGTCATCCAGCCCTACTGGCTGGGTCAGGTCGGCTGCGACCTGACGAAGTCCAATCCCAAGGAACAGTACACGCCGGACCATCTGCCGCCCAAGCGGTGATCTCCGGCCGGCACGAGGATGGGGCGTCATGTTCGCGGACTTGTTTTCGGATTTCTATCAGTTCGCGGACGTGTTCGCCTTCCTGATCCTCTCCGCGGCGGGTCTTGCCATCATCTTCGGCATGATGGGCGTCATCAATCTCGCGCATGGCGAGTTCATCATGTGCGGCGTCTATGTGACGTCCGCGGTCTATCATGCCGGCCTGCCGCTGCCGCTGGCGCAAGCGTGTGGCGCAATCGTTGCCGGCCTGATCGGCATGCTGCTGGAGGTGACGATCATCCGTCCGCTCTACAGCCGGCCGCTTGATTCGCTGCTGGTGACCTGGGGTATCAGTCTGGTCGCCACCCAGGGAACCTTGATCGCACTTGGTTCCACATTCCCGGGGATCGACACACCGGGACACAGCTTCTCCGTCGGCGAATATTCCTTCTCCAGCTATCGCATGGTCTTGTTCGCAGCCTCGTTGTGTGTCCTGGGGTTTGTCTACGTGCTGTTCATGCGCACCCGCTTCGGCGTCCATGCGCGCGCGACAATGCAGAATCCCGGGATGGCGCAAGCGCTCGGGGTGCGCAAAGGCTTCATCTATGCCTTGAGCTTCGGCATCGGTACTGGCCTTGCCGGGCTATGCGGTGCCCTCTATGCGCCGACCATGAACCTGATTCCGACCATGGGCGCGAGCTTCCTGGTCGAGGCCTTTGTCACCGTGGTGGTGGGCGGCGCCAACGTGTTGTTGGGAACCGGGCCGGCGGCGATTGCGCTCGGCGCGATCCGCGCCGGACTGAACGCATGGTACGGCCAGGTGGTTGGAGAGATCGGCTTGTTGATCGCCGTGGTCCTGATCATTCGCGTGCTTCCCGATGGTTTCTCGGGCTGGCTGACCAGACGCACGAGCTGACATCCTCATGGTCAACTTGCTCAACGGCCCCCAAACGCTCGGTCGAGGACGCGCCTTCTGGTCGGCGGCTGCCGCCGTGCTGGCGATCGCACTCGTCTATCCGCTGTTTGTCGATTCCTATGACGTGGGCAGCTCCGCCTACTTTTTGTGCTGGGTCTTCATGGCGCTCGGGCTCTGCTTGATGTGGGGCTACAACGGCATGATGTCGTTCGGCCAGACGTTTTTCTTCGGCGTGGGCGGCTACGGCTATGGTGTGATCGAGATCAATCTCGGCGTCGCCCACGGCGGTGCGATGGCGTCGCTGGTGGCTACCCTCGTGGTGACGGCGGTGGCAGCGGCGTCACTTGGTTATTTCATGATCTACGGCCGCATCGGCGGCATGTTCTTTGGCATCGTGACATTCGCGGTCACCTTGGCGTTGGCCTTCTTCCTCAATCAGACGGCCGGGCCCGAATGGCACATCGGCGCTGCCCGGCTCAATGGCTTCAATGGCATGCAGGGCATGGATCCGCTGACGCTGCCCTGGTTCGGAGGGGACATCGATCTTGAGGGGACGGCTTTCTACTATTTCGTCCTGGTGCTACTGGTCGCCGTCTACCTTTTATTGCGCCTGCTGGTGAATTCCCGTTTTGGCAACGTTCTAGTGGCGATCCGAGAAGACCCGCTGCGCGCCGAATTGCTCGGCTACGACGTCCGCAGATACTCGCTCGTCACTTTCGTCATCGGCAGCGTCCTCGGCGGGTTGAGCGGTGCGCTCTATTGCTCCTGGGGCCAGTTCATCTCGCCGTCCAGCGTCGGCCTGCCAGCCGCAGCGATGCCGGTCGTGTGGGTGGCGTTCTCCGGCCGTTCGGATGTGACCGCGACATTGATCGGGACCTTGCTGCTGATTGCCGGCTTCCAGGCGCTGACGATCTACAGCGAGCAGTGGGCGCTGATCCTGATGGGAGTCCTGCTGGCGGGAACCGTGCTGATCGCGCCCGACGGTCTTATCGTCTCCCTCGCCAACGTGGTCGTGCGTCGCCGTGCGCGCAACCGGACGGTCCTGCGGCCGTCGTTGCAGGAACGATAGCCGATGGCCGCCCTGGTCCAGACCCGCGGCGTCAGCAAGAGCTTCGGCGGCCTGTTTGCCGTGAAGGAGGTCGACCTCGCGATCGAGGATCGGGAGATCCATTGCCTCATCGGCCCGAACGGAGCCGGCAAGAGCACGCTGTTCAAGCTGATCGTCGGCACCTACGCGCCAAGCGCCGGCTCGATCCTGTTCGCCGGAGCCGACGTCACGCAGATGCCAGCCTTTGCGCGCGTGGCCCGTGGCATGAGCATCAAGATGCAGACGCCGAGTGTATTCCGCGCTCTGTCGGTCCGGCAGAACCTCCATATCGCGTTACAGCACCATGTTGAGCCACACCGGATTCCGGCAGAAGAGGAGCGCCTGCTGTCGCTGCTTGGCCTGGAGGCCGATGCCGCCAGGCCGGCCGGCGAACTGGCCCATGGCCAGCAGCAATGGCTGGAGATCGGCATGGCCTTGGCCTTGCGTCCTCGGTTGCTGCTGCTCGACGAACCGACTGCCGGGCTCTCGCCCGACGAGACGTTCCGCACCGGCGAACTCATCCAGCGCCTGAATGCCGATGGCGCGACGGTGCTGGTCGTGGAGCACGACATGGCTTTCGTGCGCCAGATCGCCACCAGTGTGACGGTACTGCATCTCGGCCAGGTGTTCGCGCGCGGCACGATCGAGGAGATCATCGCCAACCGCGGCGTCGAGGAGATCTACCTCGGGAGCGCGCATGATGCTTGAGGTCTCGGGTCTGTCGGCGCGGTATGGCGCGACCCCGGTCCTGCGTGGCATCGATCTCGCCGTGAGCGAGCGCGAGATTGTCGCCGTGATCGGGCGGAATGGCGTGGGCAAGACCACGACGATGCGCTGCCTGATCGGTCTCCTTCGTGCTTCGGCGGGAAGCATTCGCTATCGCGGACGGGATATCACGCAGCTTTCGCCCGATGACCGTGCCCGCCTTGGCATCGGCTATATTCCGCAAGGCCGCGACGTGTTTCCGCGCATGACGGTGCAGGAGAACCTCGTGGTCGGCGAACTGATCGGCGCCTCCCGCCGGCAATCCCGGCTCGATCTCGTGTTCGAATGCTTCCCCATCCTGAAGGAGCGTCGCCGGCAGATGGCCGGCACGTTGTCGGGCGGCGAGCAGCAGCAGTTGGCGATCGGTCGCGTCCTGATCGGCGGTCCCGATCTCATCCTGCTCGATGAGCCATCCGAGGGGGTGCAGCCGTCGATCGTGAAACTGATCTGCCGCGTGCTGCGCACGATCCGCGACGATCTCGGGACGACGGTGATTTTCGTCGAGCAGAACCTCGATACCATTCTGGCGCTGGCCGAGCGCTGCTACGTCATGGAAAAAGGCGAGATTGCTCAGGAACTTCCAAGGGGAATGGTCTCCCGAGAGAGTGTTCGTAATCACCTGCGCATCTGACCGCTCGGAGGCCCGCTTTGACGGGCTCTTTGACGATCGTCGCCGGTGCGCCTCGTCGAGGTGACGACGAGTCGACGACGGGTAGGAAAGAGGTGGAGATCGAACCTGTCGGCGATCGAGCCCCAGATGCCCTTCGGGGCGATCAGCATGATCACAATGCCCAACGCACCCAATAGCATCAGGTACCAGGTGCCGAAGGCGGCAAGGTAGGTCTGCAGGAAATAGAACACGACGGCGCCGACAATCGGTCCTTCGATGGTGCCGATCCCACCGATCACAACGATGAAGATGACGTAGGCCGTCCAGTCGAGCACAGCGAACGCCGAATCGGGCGAGATGCGTGCGCTTTGGAGGAAAATGAGAGCGCCGGCCGCGCCGCCTCCGGCAGCAGTGAGGATGTACACAAAGACCTTGAGACGGAAGGCATCGACCCCGATGCTGCTCGCGGTAAGTTCGGAATCGCGAAGCGAGGACAGGGCCAGTCCGAAGCGTGAGCGCAGCAGCCAATAGATGCCGGCGAGAGTGATGACGAGCAGGGCGAGCGCTGCCCAGTAGACGACGATATCGCGAGCCGCTGGGGTCCGAACACCGAAGGCCATCGATACCCAGTCAAGACCGGCAGTGCTGCTAACGACTGACATCGTGAGCGACGTTCCGGTGCCGCCGCCCAGCTCCTTCACCTGTGCAAGCACAAGGCGATAGACCTCGGCCGCCACCCAGGTGCCGATCGCGAAATAGGCGCCGCGCAGGCGGAATACCACGAACGCTGTCGGCACGGCCATGGCCGCAGCGACCACGCCGCTCAGCAACGCGGCTGTCAGCGGTTCGATACCGGCGAGGATTGTGGCGGCGAACAAAGTGTAGGCACCGAGACCAACGAAGGCCTGCTGCCCGACCGAAACGAGGCCAGCGTAGCCCGCGAGCAGGTTCCAGTACTGCGCCAGGCACAGCATGGTGAAAATGAAGAAGAGGTCCTGGATCAAGCCGCGGCTGGCCACCGCCGGCAACGCTGCGAGTCCGGCCGTCAGGATCGCGGCGCCGATGGTCGCCCAGGATGAGACGCGTGTGCGAGTCGTCATCCGGAAACGCGGGGAGGCGGCTGTCATGGCCGTCAGCCCTCCGATTTCGGGAAGAGGCCGCGAGGGCGCACGACCAGAATGACCAGGAAAGCCAGGTGGCCGGTCAGGATTTGCCATTCGGGATTGATCTGCGCGCCAACCGTCTGGGCTACGCCGATGATCATTCCGCCAATCAGAGTCCCCCACAGGCTTCCCAGGCCGCCGACGATTACCGCTTCGAAGGCATAGAGCAGCCGTGCCGGGCCGATCGTCGGATCGAAGTTCGCACGAAGGCCGAGATAGAGAGCGGCGACCGCACAGACCATCATGGCAATACCGGCCGCTATCGCGAACAGGCGGCGATGATCGATGCCCATGAGCTGCGCCGTTTCGGGATCGTCCGACGTTGCGCGGAACGCCCGCCCGATCGCGGTGCGATAGATCAGAAAATTCAGGCCGGCGATGACCACGACGGCGCTGGCAAAGCAGACCAGCGGCACCGTGCCGATGGAAATGCCGCTGGCGACCGACAGCGACGCGGACTCCCAGCCCGTGAGTGGAAGGCGGCGGCTGTCGGCGGAGAAGACCTCGAGCAGGCCATTCTGGATGATGATCGAGAAACCGAAGGTGACGATCAGGGGCGGCAGGATATCGCGATCCAGGGTGCGATTGAGAAAGCCCACCTGCAAGCCATAACCCACGCCGAACATGATCGGCAGGCTGAGGAGAAGGGCAAGCACAACACCGCTTCCCGGCGGCAGCAGCGAGGCGAGAACGACGATCACGAAGGCCGCCAGCACGATCAGGTCGCCGTGCGCGAGATTGACCAGCTTCATGATACCGAACATCAGCGACAGGCCGGTGGCATAGAGGGCATAGAGGCCGCCAAGCAGGATGCCCTGAATGATGGTGTCGACCCACTGCACCGATCACGCCCCGAAATAGGCGGCGTGAATGGCTTCGCGACTAAGCTCGGCGGGTCGGCCGGTCAAGGTGATGCGCCCTTCCTGCAGGCAGTAGACGCGGTCGGCCACGCGCATCGCCTGGGCGATATCCTGTTCGACAATGACGAGGCTTGTTCCAGCGTCTCGGATTCTCGGGAGGGCCGTGTAGATGTCCTGGATCACGATGGGCGCTAGCCCCAGGCTCAGTTCGTCGCACAACAGCAGACGCGGGTTGGACATCAGGGCGCGCCCGATCGCCACCATCTGTTGCTCTCCGCCCGAGAGTGCTGTTCCCATATGGCGTCGCCGCTCGGCCAGCCGAGGGAAGAGATCATAGACTTCGGCAAGCCGCCATGAACCACGGCGGCCGCTGTAGCCGCCGATCTGCAGGTTCTCTTCGACGGACAGAGAAGGGAACAGGCGCCTCCCTTCGGGCACGAGGGAGATTCCCAGACGCACGGCCTGGCTGGCGACGAGGCCCGAGATATCGGCACCGTCGAATCGGACGGTGCCTCCGTCGACCGGCAACAGCCGCGCCACGGCTTTCAGAAGAGTTGACTTGCCGGCGCCGTTGGCCCCGATGACGGCGACGATCTGTCCTTGCGCAACCTCGATATCGACATCGAACAGTGCCTGGAAATCTCCATAGCCGGTGGTCAGTTTGACAGTCTGCAGAAGGGCCATCGTCTATTCACGCAGCGATGCCAAGATAGATTTCCCTGACCTCGGCCGAGGACATCACCGCTCGCGGCTCCCCTTCGGCGATCTTGCGTCCAAAGTTCAGGACGACAAGCCGATCGACGACTGCCAGAAGCGCCTGCACGATGTGCTCGATCCAGATGATCGCAGTACCGCGCGTCCGGATGGCGCGAACCGTTTCGACGAGAAGGGCACACTCGGCTTCGGTAAGGCCGCCGGCGATCTCGTCGAGAAGCAGGAGACGCGGTTCCGTCGCCAGGGCCCGAGCGAGCTCCAGGCGCTTGCGTTCGAGCAATGTGAGCGTTTCGGCGCGTCGATTGGCGCGGGAAAGCAGGCCTGTCATATCGAGGATGCTGCCGCAGGCCTCGACGACCTCGGCTTCCCGCTTTCCGCTGCCATAGGCCGCTGCAACGAGCAGGTTCTCGAACACCGAGAGATTGCCGAAAGGATGCGGGATTTGGAATGTCCGCGCGATCCCCGCGCGGCAGCGTCGTTGGGGGCTGTCAGTCGTGATGTCGCGGCCGTCAAATCGGATCGCCCCCGTGTCAGGCACAATTGCGCCAGAGATGAGGTTCATCAGCGTCGTCTTGCCCGCGCCGTTGGGGCCGATGATGCCGAGCGCCTCACCGGCACCGAGTTCGAGGTCGAGCTTGTCCGTGACGACCAGTGAACCAAACGACTTGCCGAGCTTGCTGATTGACAGCATTCGTGCCGCTGTCATCAGGCGATCGGCTGCATCTGTCCGCCGACGGGAATGGACGGCGCCGTCTTGTTGTCGGTGATGACGATGTCGTACTTGCCGTTCGCCGCACGGCGCCACTGCCCGCCGACCAGCGGCGTCTTGGCGATGTTCTTTTGCGCGAAAGGCGGTAGATCCTTCTGCCCCCAGTGCACCTTGCCGACGATCGTATCGAGGTCTGTCGCTGCGATGGCAGCGACGATCGCATCAGCCTTGCCGGCATCAGCCGAGCGCTTCAGTGCATCCGTCGCGATCTCGAACAGCGCGTGGGCGAAGCCGATGGGTTGGGTCCACTGCTTGCCGCTCGACTGCTGGTAGGCATCCGCGACTTGCTTTGCCGAAAGGCCCGTCAGTGACGACTTGAACGGATGATTGGGTGTCCACCAGACTTCCGACGACAGGTTGTTGCCGGCGTCGCCCAGCGTCTCGACCGAGACCGGGAAGAGCAGGGCCTTGCCGACCGACGCTACCTTGGGTCGGAACCCCTGCTGGCGCGCCTGGTTCCAGAAGGTGGTGAAGTCCGGCGGCAGCACCACGCCCGTAAGGATCTCGCACTTCGCGTTTTTGAAGGCGTTGATCTGCGCGGTGAAGTCGTCGGTGAGGTTGCGGTAGCGGCCGGGGTCGGTGAGCTTGTAGCCCTTCTTGTCGAGGACAGGCGGGAAGCCAACCACCTTGTCGCCCCAGGCGTTGCCGTCGCCGTCGTTGGGGAAGAGCCCGCCGACCGACTTGTTGGTCGAAACCTGCTCCCACATGTTGGTGTAGACGGCGATCACGTCCTCAAGACCCCAGAAGAAGTGATAGGTGTAAGAGAACGGTTTCCAGGTCTTGGGGTCGCCGGGATTGCCCTGGCGGCCGATGAAATAGGGCTGCCACGGCGCGAGGGTGGAGATGCAGGGCACGCCCTCGATCTCGCACTGGGTGGAGACGGGATTGGTCGTCTCCGGTGTCCCACCGACCAGTATCAGGTCGACCTTGTCGTTGACGATCAGCTCCTTGGCGACCGTGGCCGCTCGATTGGGATTGGACTGGCTGTCTTTGACCACCACCTCGACCGGCCGGGTCGCGTTGCCAATCTTCAGCCCGCCCTTGACGGTTTCGAGATAGCCCTTGATGACGAAGTCGTCGGCCTCGGCGAAGGCCGCGAGCGGTCCCGTACGCGGCGAGACGTAGCCGAGCCGAATCGGTTTCGAGCTTTGCGCGAAAACCGTTGACGTCCAGGTCGGCGCTGCGGCGGCGGCTACGCCGGCGGCGATCGACCGTTTCGCAAAACCACGCCGACTTACCCCGGAAATCCTGTTCGTCATGGCGTTCCTCCCGTTCATCTTTTTGTCAGCGGCCATAAAAGGCCGGCAATGTTGCATCGACGTTCACCCAGACCGATCGCGGCTCGGTGTAGTCATGCATTGCCTCGAACCCCATCTCCCGGCCGTAGCCCGACTGGCCGACTCCACCGAAGGGTGAGCCGGGATTGACCCTCTTGTAACTGTTGATCCACACCATGCCGGCGCGGATCGATTGCGCGATCTTGTGGGCGCGCGAAAGATCGCGCGTCCATAGTCCGCCGCCCAGGCCGTAGTCGGTACCGTTGGCGATGGCGAGCGCTTCCTCGTCATTCTTGAAGGTCGTCACGCTGACGAACGGGCCGAACACTTCTTCCTGCGCAACGCGATCGGTCGGCGCGGCGCGCACGACTGTGGGAAGGACATAGCAACCTTTGGCGAGCCGCGGATCGTCGGGAGCGGCACCGCCTGTCAGCACCTCGCCGCCTTGCGATTTCGCGATGTCGATGTACTTCAGGACCCGATCGCGATGTTCGGTCGAGGTGAGCGGCCCCATTTCGGTGCCCTGATCGGTGGGGTCGTCGACTCGGATCGAACGCGCAAGGGCCAGGAACTTGTCCATGAACGCCTCGGCAATGCGCTCATGCAGGATGAGACGCGAGCCCGCAATGCAGGCTTGTCCTTGGTTATGGAAGATCGCGAAGGCGGAGCCGTTGACTGCGGCAGCAAGGTCGGCGTCGTCGAACACAATGTTCGCGCCTTTTCCACCAAGCTCGAGCTGCACGCGCTTGAGGTTCCCCCGCGAGGCTTCGACGACACGCCGGCCGGTCGCAGTCGAGCCGGTGAACGCGATCTTGCTCACTGCGGGATGCTCGGCCAGCCGTTGTCCTGCCGTGTGGCCGTAGCCGGGAACGATATTCACGACGCCCTTGGGAAACCCGATCTCGGCGATGAGCTCGCCGAGCCGCAGGGTCGAGAGGGGCGTGATTTCCGACGGCTTCAGCACCACTGTGTTGCCTGCGGCAAGAGCCGGTCCCATGTTCCAGCTCGTGAACATGAAAGGAAAGTTCCAGGGCACGATCTGGCCCACCACGCCGATAGGCTGGCGTAGGACATAATTGAGGAAGCCGCGTTCGACTGGAACGACGGATCCCTGGAACTTGTCGGCCATGCCGCCGAAGTAGCGAAAGCAGCCAGCTGTGCGTGGCACGTCGAGGCCGCGCGTGTCGCGGATGGGATGACCGGTATCGATGGTCTCGAGAAGGGCCAGCTCGTCGGCATGCTCCTCGATCTTGTCGGCAAGCTTCAAGAGGAGCCGCCCGCGATCCGCCGCGGCCATCGACGACCAGGCCGGAAAGGCGCGGGCCGCGGCTTCGACTGCGAGATCGACGTCGCGGGCGCCAGCTTCGGCGATGCGAGCGATCAGCGTGTTGTCATGGGGCGAGACGACATCGATCCTGCCGCCATCGGCAGCAGCGACGAACTCGCCGCCAATGAACAGGCCGGTCTGCACCGAACCCAACGGCGGGCGAGCGATCGTATCCATGGCGGTGCGATGCGCTCAGAAGTCCACCGGGAACGGCGAGAGGTCGCCCTGCTCGTATCGCTTGGGCAGGTCGGGTGTAACGTTCTCCCATACGTACAGCATGGAGCGCTTCTTCGAATATCCTTGATGGCGGATATCCGCCGGCATGGCCGCGACGTCGCCGGCTTTCATGGTGACGCGGGCGCGTGGTGCGCCCGTGTTCTTGTCGCCCACGTCCCATACGATTTCGTCGGAAAGCTGGATGAACCACTCCACGCGGTCGTTCCCATGGAAGACCGGCAGGATGTATTCCTCGGTCGTCGGGCAGGCGAGCGACGCCTTGCAGACCGCAGTCACCGACGGATTCCAGGTAACGTCGGAGCGGCTCAAGTACTTGAACAGGCTGAAGGCGTGGAGCTGTCCCTTGAAGCCTGGTTCCTCGATAATCTCGGGCTCGTCCTGAGACACGTCAGCGAAAGCGCGATTGATCGGCATGTCGTTACGCAGCGGCGAATCGCCTGTCAGGCCAGGCATGCGCTTGGTCTGGATGCGCGTGCGCTCGATGGCTTCGATGTTTTCACCCTGCTTGGTGCCAAAGGCCGTGCCGGTTTCGACCGGTGCCGCGAACGGATCGAAGCCCTCGTTCACCCAGTCGCGCAGGATCGCCTTGAAGGTCGCCATGATGTGGGCGCCGTCGAAGCGTTCGGTATAATCGACACCGGCCTGCTTCATGATCCCGTTGAAGGTGCCGGCGTAGAGATCGACCTGGCCGTAGTGATTGCGCGTGCCGATGACGTGGTCGAAATTGACCCAGCCGTAGAAGAAGTTCCAGGCCACGTCGCGCATGCAGGCGCGCAGGAAGGCTTCCGCCGACATCTGGTGGGAGCGCATCTGCCCCTTGGCCGGCCACCGGATGGTGACGAAATATTCGTCGCGCGACAGCTCGAATTTGCCGAGCTTGAAGGTGCGATAGCCATTTTCGTTGCTGGGATCGCTGGCAACGACTTTCGACAGTGCGGTGGACATCGTCATTTCTCCCATTGATCCGGCGCGAGATGATTCAGGGCCTTATTGAAGGCAGATCTCGTTCCATTTCTCGACACTGAGATCGCCCAGGATCGTCTGCTGCAGGATCACGCCGAGCTTCGTCGCGGTGAAACGGTAAGCGCAGCCCGCGGGCAACAGCGCCTGATGGCCGCGCTTCAGCCTGATCAGGCCCATGCGCTTGCCCTCCGGCGTGTCACCGGCAAGGATTGCGCCGTTCTTCGACTCTGGCGGTGGTTCCTTGAGTTTGAGGAATTCTATCTCGACCTCGCCGTCCATGCAGAGGGCGAACTCGTCGTGCGCACAGGCGAACCAGGGTGATTGGCCCTCGGCCCGCATCACTTCCTGCACATATTCCAGATTCTTGCCGACAACCACGCGTTCATACGGCTTCGACTTCGAGGCCACCTCGAAGATGTTCGAGAACACGTAGTGCTTCGGATCGCCGCTGACGATCTCGATGCTGCCCTTCTGGTAATCGGAAATCGAACCGAAGACGGTGGTCGACATATCATTCCCTCCCTGATGCTGCCGGCTTGCGTCGTTCTTTCGTTCCGGACGATCCTAGGTGAGCGGCTTGCCGGCCACAATGTGGCTGGCCCCGAAACCACCATTCGGCTTTTGCAAACAATCAGTCGGAGGTCAGGCGGCGGCTCAGCTGCCGGTCGAGACGTCGTCGTGCGGCAGGAAGCCGTTGGTCATAAGCACGCGGTCCCAATGGGGCTCGCCGGCGAATCGCTCCTGAATGAAATCGACGAACAGCTTGACCTTGACGTTGTAGCGGTGAGTGACCGGATAGACGGCCGAGAGCCAGAACGACGACAGGCGATAGCCATAGAGGACCGGCGTGAGGCGGCCGGCGACGATGTCGTCGGCCGCGGCGATCGTTGGAATGCAGACGACGGCGGCATGTGCCAGCGCATGCTCCTTCAGGAGATGGACGCTGTTGGTGCGTAGTGCTGCCGGCAGGTCGATGTCGATCCTCCGATTTCCGCGCATGAACTGCCAGCGATTGCGAGTGGGATAGCCGTTGTAGACGCCGAGCCGATGACGCAGCAGGTCTTCGGGGCGGCGCGGCATGCCAAAGCGGGCGATGTACTCGGGCGTCGCTAGAAACAGGCGCCGTACCGGAAAGATTCGTCGCACGATCAGCGCGTCGGAAGCCGGTTCGAAGAGCTGCAGGATGATGTCGAAGCCCTTTTCGACTGGATCGACAATGATGTCGTTCACGATGATATCGAGGAAGATGTCGGGGTATCGTTCCTGATATTCGTGCAGCACCTTCGAGAGATGGCCGAGAGCGAAGCCGGGAATAACGGTGAGCCGCAGTGTGCCGGTTGGCGAGCCCTTGATCTCGCGCATCTGATCCGTGACGCCGTCGAGGCGAGCTACCAGGTCGGCGCATTCCTTGTAGTAATCGGCACCAAT
The DNA here is from genome assembly GCA_017308235.1 of Alphaproteobacteria bacterium. Lineage (GTDB taxonomy): Bacteria > Pseudomonadota > Alphaproteobacteria > Reyranellales > Reyranellaceae > Reyranella. Next base: position 116,083 of record JAFKFL010000011.1, read on the forward strand.
CTCGGAGAGCTTCACGGCCCTGGTCGTGCGGTGAAACAGCGGCGCCTCGATGAATTCCTCAAGCTGCTTCACGCGCTGCGTGACGACGGAGTTGGCGACGCCCAGCTGACGCGCCGCCTCGGCAAAGCTCTCCGTCTCTGCAACCCGTACGAAGGCTTGAATGCTGAGGAATCGGTCCATTGGTGGAGGTCGGCTCAGGACGTGGTGTGCCCTCCACTATATCAGGAAGTCGAAGCCGGCGAGCCTCGTCTTAGGTCCGCTGCTTTGACAGGCTGGTTTGTACCGCTTTCCTGAAGCAGGCGAGGGCGTCCCGCGTTGCGCCAGCTGGCCACCCCGCGCTCATGCCGCCGTCGACGACCAGGTTGTGGCCAGTCAGCAAGCGAGAGGCATCGCTGGCGAGAAACAAGGCGGCCTGGGCGATATCCTCCGCGCGACCCACGTAAGGCAGCGGCTGCCATTGCGGAAGGATCGTGGAGATGGCGGCTTCTGCCGCTTCCAGGTGCTCGTCCGCCTCGTCGTGGTCGATTCCCGTACCCTTGCCAAAGATGCCGGTCGCGATCGGACCGGGAGACAGGGTGTTCACCCGGATGCCCTTTTCGCCCAGCTCCATCGCCGCACAACGGGTCAGATGGATGGTCGCCGCCTTCGCCACCGAATAGTAGACGCCGCCAAGGCCCGCGTGGACGCCGTTGATGCTGGCCACGTTGATGACGCTGCCGGATTTCTGCGCCGCCATGATCGGCACGGCGTACTTCATGCCGGCAAGAACGCCACGGACATGGACGCCAATCGCCGCGTCGAACCGATCGAGATCGAGGTCGGCGATGGCATCATAGCGCGAGCCGGTGCCGGCATTGTTCACAAGGCAATCCAGCCGTCCGAACCGGGCCGTCGCCTGCCCGATCATCGCCTTCACGTCGGATTCACGCGACACGTCCGTCTGCACGAAGATCGCGGCGTCACCGAGCTTTTTAGCCAAACGCTCGCCATTTGCGCGGCGACGGCCCGCAATTGCCACGCGTGCGCCGGCCTCGACGAACAATTCGGCTGTCCGTGCGCCGATGCCGCTGCTCCCGCCTGTTATGACCGCGACCTTGCCTTCGAGTGCACCCATTGCTCTCTCCCTCGTGACCTACGCTCGGAGCCAATCGGCTCCTCCACGAGATCGTCCATGAGGGGTTCAGCAGGCAACTATCCGGCGAGTAATCGACGGGGTCGTTCGGGAGGGTTATGCCTTCGAGTCGAGACGCCACCTGAGCGGCGTCGGACTTCGATGTCATTGGTTCGCCTGCTCGCGCCGCAGCACACGTGTCACTTCTTCGGAAAGGATTTCGTGGATGCGGTCGTAGAGCCTGCCGAAGGCCGGATCGCCGCGGCGGCGAGGACGTGGCAAGTCGACCTCGATCTCTTCCTTGAGGGAGGATCCGGGGCCCGAGCGCATGATGCCGATCCGATCGGCCAGGATGATCGCCTCGCCGATATCGTGCGTGATGAAAAGCACGGTGCTCGAGGTGCGCTGCTGAATGCTGGAAAGTTCGTCCTGCAGGATCGCTCGGGTCTGGGCGTCCAGTGCCGCGAACGGCTCGTCCATCAGCAGGATCGGACTGTTGCAAACCAGCGCTCGCGCGATCTGGATGCGCTGCTTCATGCCTCCGGAAAGCTGCGAAGGGAACTTGTGGCCTTGCTGCCCGAGGCCGACGAAATCGAGCTGCTGCTGTGCCTTCTGCCGTCGTTCTCCGACCGGCACGCCTGCCATCTTGAGGCCGAACTCGACATTTTCTTGTGCCGTCAGCCAGCCATAGAGGGAGTCATCACCTTGGAAGATGACGACTCGGTCCACGCCAGGGCCGGTGACAGGACGACCGTCGACCGTGAGCTGCCCACCATGGGCATGCTCGAAGCCGGCGAGCAGGTTCAGCGCCGTGGTCTTGCCGCATCCAGAAGGACCTAGCAAGACATAGAACTCGCCGCGCTCGATTGAAAGGTCGAACCCTTTCAGGATCCAGTTCGGTGTGCCAAGTCGCGTATCATAGCGAAAATCGATCTGGCGAAAGGATATGTAGGAATCGGCGTCCTGCACCGGTCACTCCCTAGAAGTCAGTCCGCGAGGGCGTACTTTTTCGCGATGTCGGCGCAGTAGGCCTCGGCCACGAACTTATAGCGATTATCGAACTTCGGGTAGCCACGGCTGATCACCCAGCCCAGCTTCACCTTCGTACCGGTCGGTTACCTGATGGAATGACGGTGACGGTCTAAGAGGAGATGACGATGTCTCATTCACGCGATCTGGTCGGCTATGGCGGCAAGCCGCCGCATGCGCGTTGGCCGGAAGACGCCCGGCTCGCGGTCAATTTCGTGCTCAACTACGAGGAAGGCTCGGAGTATTCCGTGGTCAACGGCGATGGCTTCAGCGAGACGACACTCACCGATGCCGGGCCACCCCGAAACATGAAAATGCGCGACCTCGGCGCCGAATCGCTGTTCGAGTACGGCGCGCGCGCCGGCTTCTGGCGCGTCCATCGGGCATTCGTCGAGCGCAAGATCCCGCTGACGCTCTATGGCTGTGCGATGGCGCTGGAAGCGAATCCGCCGGTCGCAGCGGCGATCCGCGACACCAATTGGGACATTGCCGGCCACGGCTGGCGCTGGATGAATCATTTTGAGCTGGAGGAGGCGCAGGAACGCGAGCTGATCTGCAAGACGGTCGCGTCGTTCGTGAATACGGTCGGGCGGCGGCCGTACGGCTGGTATTGCCGCTATGCGCCAAGCGTCAACACGCGGCGACTCCTGGCGGAAGAGGGCGGCTTTCTCTACGACTCGGATTCATATGCCGACGACCTTCCGTTCTGGGTCCGGGTTGGCGATCGACCGCGTCTCGTCGTTCCCTATAGCATGACGACCAACGACCAGATGTTCTATCGCGGCAACGTCGCCAAGGCCGACGACTGGCTGCAGATGATCCGCGATGCCATCGACGTGCTCTATCGTGAAGGCGCCAGCCGACCGAAGATGATGTCGATCGGCCTGCATGCCCGCATCATCGGCAACCCCACGCGCTTTGTGGCGCTCGAACGGCTGCTCGATCACGTGCTGGGCCTGCGCGGCGTCTGGGTTACGCGACGTCAGGACATCGCGCAGCACTGGATAAATACGCATCGTCCTTGAACTGAAGCGTCAGAGCAGCGCCACGGCCAGCGACAGAAGCAGCGCCGGTGGCATCACCAGCACGCCCACTTTCAGGAAGGCGAAGGCTCCCACGCGTACGCCTTCCCGGCGCAGGGCAGCAAGCCAGAGGATGGTCGCGAGTGATCCGGTGACCGAGAGATTGGGTCCAAGGTCGACACCGATCAGCGCTGCGCGTGTCACGGGATCGGGAGGGCTGGCGATCTGCAGGGCGCTGCTGGCGATCAGACCGGCCGGCAGATTGTTGATCAGGTTGCCACCGACGGCGACCGTCAGACCCATGGCCCAGCTCGTCGCCGTTACCGACTCTGCCGCCGCATGATGGATCGCGTCGGCCAGCAGGCGGATCAGGCCGCTCCGGTCGAGCGCTTCGACCAGCACGAACAGGCCGGCGACCAGAGGCAACACACTCCAGGAAATGTCCTTGATCGTGCCCCACGGGCCTTTGCGTTCGACGATTAGCACGATGATCGCGGTGAGGGCGCCTGCGATCGCGGTCGGCAAGCCGAGTTGGAGGTCGAGGGCGGAGGAGACGATCAGGACGACCGCCGTTGCCGCGATGCCGGCTGCCGCTACCTTGCCGCTGTGGGAGAGGTGCGGCACAGGTACATCGGTCGCGATCGGCCGTCGGAGTGCTTTGCGCTGCGTCCAGCGCAGCACGACGTAGGTCACGACAATCGACGCGACGGAGGCGGGAAGATAGCGGGGCAGCCATTCGAGCAGCGGCGGCATCTGGCTGCCATAGAGGACAAGGTTCGCCGGATTGGAGATCGGCAAAACGAAGGACGCCGCGTTGGCGATGAAGGCGCAGATCAGGAGATAGGGCAGGGGTTGCTCGGTCTTGGCGGTCCGGGCCGCTGCTGCGACAGCCGGTGTCAGCACCACTGCTGTCGCATCGTTCGACAGAAAAATCGTCACGATCGTGCCGACAATGTAGATCATCGTGAACATGCGGCTGGCTGAGCCGTTTGCCCGTCTTGTCGCATGAGCAGCGGCCCAGTCGAACAGTCCTTCAGCCCGCGCGGTCTCGGCCAGCAGCATCATGCCAAACAGGAAGAGATAGACGTCGGTGCCTTTGCCGATGCCGGTCAGCGCATCGTCAGGCGAAAGCAGGCCGGTGACGACGAGGATCGCAGCCCCGACGACAGCCCAGACCGCTTCGGGAGCACCGAACGGCCGGACGATCACGCCCATGGTCGCGGCGGCGGCAATCGCCCAGATCGTAGACTGGATCAGCATGTCACCGATTTACGTCCCTGGGCCGTTCCGTAGCAACATTGGCTTCAGAAGCAGAAACTGATCGCAAGGCATCGGCAAAAACAACCCAGACGGCGATCGATATCAGGGCGAAGCTACCCAGGATCAGGAACGTCGGGCCGTAGCCGATCATCTGGGCAAGCCATCCACCCAAGGCGGGACTTAGTGCGCCGCCGATACCCTGAACGGTCATGACAGCGCCTTGGCCGAGGTTCACACGGCCCGTTCCCTGCAACATGCGGGCCACGAAGGCGGGGATGGCTGCTGTCTGCAGGCCTGCGCTGATGCCATCCAGGATCTGCACCGGATAGACGCCCCAATCCGTGATGAGATAGGCCGCAAGCACAGCGCGGAGCGGCTGCATGGCAAAGGAAATGAGCAGGACGAGCCAAAAACCCCTTCGTTCCACCAAGCGTATGGCTGCGAGTGAGCCGATGATCATCACGCCCTGGCCCACGACGATCGTTTTGGCGACGAAGCTTGCTGGCTCCCCCGCGCCTGCCGACACAACAGCCAAACTATAGAGGGGCAGCATGCCGGCGGTACCGAGGTTGAACAGCGCAAGAGCGGCGGCCAGAACCATCAGCGGTCGACAACTGTGGAGCACGCCAAGGCCGAGCAAGCCTTCGTTGTCGGCGCCTTCTTCCGCGAGGCCGCGGGCTGCGCGTCGGTGGATGGCTTTCGCCGGAATCATCGAGACAGAGATGATTGACAAAATCGCGAAGGCGGCAGCAAGCCAGAACACGGCCGGCAGTCCAAAACGCCAACCAAGATATCCCGCCAGCGCTGCGCCGACCATGTTGCCGGCGTGATTGAAAGCCTGGTTCTTGCCGTTCTGGCGGTTGAAGCCCGCCTGCCGCACGATGCCCAACGTGATGCCGTTGACGGCCGGTCCGATCGTGCCACCTGCGACTGCGGTCGCGATCTGGGAGATAGAGACGAGCCAGAAATTTTGCGTGAGCAGCACGATGCCGGAGGCCAGCACTGTGCAGACGCCAGCGACAATCACGAGAGCCCGCTTGTAGCGGGTCGAGTCGACCAGAGCGCCGGAGGGTGCCGCGATGAGCATGCCCGCGACGGAACCTGCCGTCATAACGGTTCCGATCGGGCCGCTTTCCCAGTGATGACCCAGCAAGAAGACGCCGAGGAACGGCCCGATTCCGGCTTGCATGTCGGCCATGAAGAAGTTCAGGGCCTGTAGCGGCCAAATCCCCAGTTTGGGCCGTGGGGAGGTTGCGATAGCAGCAGTCAATCTGCGTTTCCGCGCGTAGAGGCCGCCTTCTAACGGGTGCCCGCTGAGAAGGTTGCCTTACGGCGGTCTCGGGCGGTTACAGCCAGGGCATGTCTCGGCGTTGGCCGTCCTCGAAGCGGGCGATGTCCTGCGCGTAGCCGAGCGTGAAGTCGATCGAATCGGTTCCCTTCAGCAGCATGTCCTTGCGGAAGGAATCGATATCGAACTTGTCGGTCTGGCCGTCCGGTCCGACGACGGTCTGCGTGGCAAGATCGATCGCCAGCGTAGCGCCGGGCAGTTCGTGCAGGATGACCCTGAGCCGCGCCACGCGCTCGACCGGCAATCGGATCGGCAGGGCGCCGTTCTGGAAGCAGTTGTTGAAGAAGATGTCGCCGAAGCTTGGCGCAACGAAGGCGCGGAAGCCGTTGTCGATCATCGTCGTCACGGCATTCTCGCGCGAGGAGCCGCAGGCGAAGTTGTGGTTGCCAACAATGATCTGGGCGCCCTTGTAGGCCGGGTTGTTGAGCGTCACGCCCTCGCGGGGCCGGCCATTGGGATCGAGCCGCATGTCATGGAAAAAGCCCTCGACCTGTTGCTCGCGCGACCGCCCGAGATAGCGGGCCGGGATGATCTGGTCGGTGTCGACATTGGCCTGGTCGATCGGCACGGCGACGGCGGTGAGTTTGGTGAACGGTTCCACGGGAAAGCTCCTAGCCCAGCATCTTGCGCACGTCGGTGAAATGGCCGGTCACTGCCGCTGCCGCGGCCATTGCCGGGCTCACGAGGTGCGTGCGCACGCCACGCCCTTGGCGGCCGACGAAGTTGCGGTTCGAGGTCGAAGCGATGCGTTGTCCCGCGACGCCGACGTCGCCATTGACGCCGATGCACATGGAGCATCCGGGCTCGCGCCATTCGAAGCCGGCCTCGCGGAAGATCTTGTCCAGGCCTTCCGCCTCGGCCTGCTGCTTGATCAGGCCCGAGCCCGCGACAACCCAGGTCGGCACCTGGGCCTTTCGGCCCTTGGCGATCTTGGCGGCCATGCGCAGGTCCTCGATGCGACTGTTGGTGCAGGAACCGATGAAGACACGATCCACCGGGATCTGCTCGACCGGCGTGCCGGGCTTCAGATCCATGTAGTCGAGCGCCCGCCGCATGCTTTCCTTCTTGGTCTGATCGGTGGCGGAGGCAGGGTCGGGAACGCGGCCCGTGACCGACAGTGCGTCCTCGGGGCTGGTGCCCCAGGTGACCATGGGAGCAATGTCGGCGCCGTTGAGCGTCACTTCATGGTCGAAGGTGGCTCCCGCGTCGGATGGCAGGCCCTTCCAGAACGTCATCGCCCTGTCCCACATTTCGCCTTTGGGTGCGTAGGGTTTGTCCTTCAGATAGGCGAAGGTCGTGTCGTCGGGCGCGACCATGCCGGCGCGGCCGCCGGCTTCGATCGACATGTTGCAAAGGGTGAGCCGGCCTTCCATTGAGAGCGAACGGATAGCGCTGCCAGCGTATTCCATCACGTAGCCGACGCCGCCGGCGGCGCCGATCTTGGCGATGATCGCCAGGATGATGTCCTTGCCGGTGATCCCGTTGCCCAGCTCGCCCTCGATATTGATGCGCATCGCCTTGGGCTTGCGCTGCCAGAGACACTGCGTCGCCATCACGTGCGTCACTTCCGACGAACCGATACCGAAGGCGAGCGCACCCAGCGCTCCGTGAGTCGAAGTGTGCGAATCACCGCACACCATCAGCAGGCCGGGCTGTGTGAGGCCCTGCTCGGGGCCGACGACATGGATGATGCCCTGGCGTGGATCGCCGGCGGCAAAGACCGTGACGCCGTGCGCGTCGCAATTCTCCTTGATGACCTCGACCAGATGCCGCTGCTGCGGGTCGGCGATGTCCTGCGGACGGCGGCTGCTCGTGAGCACATAATGATCCGGCGTGGCGAAGCTGCGATCGGGTCGGCGGACTTTCATATCCCGCTCTTTCAACCGCGCAAAAGCGGCTGCCGAGCCGTCATGCATCAGATGGCGGTCGATATAGAGCAGCGTGTAGCCGTCGTCGCGGTCGACCACGATGTGGCGCTGCCAGATTTTCTCAAACATGGTCCGCGGCTGGGCCATCCGAATCCACCTTTCTTTCGTCGGGGGACTCTACCAGCCGTGGCCCAAGCTTGCCGAGTCGTTCGATGACGCAAGGTCGCGTTGCAAAACGCCTGCTAGGCTGCCGTCGCGGTCGAGCCTGCCTTCACATTTACGGGATGGATCGAGCGGAAGCTGATCGCGAAGCGGTTCCAGGCATTGATCGTCGCCACCAGGAGCGTGAGCTTCACCAGTTCCTCCTCCGAGAATTCGGCCCGCGCCTGCTCGTAGACGTCGTCTGGCACGTGGGTCTGGCTCACCAGGGTCACCGCCTCGGTCCAGGCAAGCGCCGCCCGCTCGCGCGCCGAATAGAATGGCGATTCGCGCCAGGCGTCGAGCACGTAGATCCGTTCCTCCTTTTCGCCCTTGGTGCGAGCGTCGCGCGTATGCATGTGCAGGCAGAAAGCACAGCCGTTGATTTGCGAGGCCCGGATCTTCACCAGCTCCATCAGCAAGGGCTCCAACCCGATACCAGCAGCCTGACTTTCGAGTGCCATCATTGCCTTCATGACCGGAGGGGCGGCCTGGTAGGCATTCAATCTCGGTTTCATGGTGATCCTCCTTTCGGTTGAGGGAGTCAGTGCGCCCCGCCGGCCGACGTCGATCCGGCCTTCTTGAGCAGCAGGGCAGACAGTAGAGCGGCCACTAGTGCGACGCCGAGAAGGTAGAAAGTATCGGCAAAGGCCATGGTATAGGCTTGCTGGTGAACGCGATTGGCAATGGCGACGACCGCCTTGTGCCAGGCGATGGACGGATCGCTGACGCCGTGGCCCAGGAAATAGTGGGTGAGCTGGTCGAGGCGGTGACGGGTCGCTTCATCGAAGATCGAGACCGATTGGCCGAGCACGTTGGAATGGAACTGCTCGCGCTTGGTGAGGAAGGTCTGCAATCCGGCAATGCCGATGGCGCCACCAAGGTTGCGCGTCATGTTGAACAGCGCTGAGGCCGAGCCGGCGTTGGCCGCCTCGATGCCCGCGGTGGCGACGGCAGAGAGCGGCGTCATCACCAGCGCCTGGCCGATCGCCCGCACGACATTGGGCAGCAGGAGCTGATCAGCCGCTGTGTCCGCGCTCATGGTGATGAGTATGAAATTGCTGCCGGCGAACAGAGCGAAACCCACGGCGATCAAGAGGCGGGCGTCGAATTTTTTCATCAGTCGCGGTACCAGCGGGATCAGGGCGAGCTGCGGCAGGCCGGTCCAGGCCAGCACCAGGCCGATTTGCTCGGAGTTGTAGCCCTGGATGCGCGAGAGATAGAACGGCAGGATGAAGACCGAGCCGTAGAGGGCGACGCCCAGCAGGAAGTTGGCGCTGAGGCCGAAGCCGAAATTGCGCCGCAGGATCAGCCGCAGGTTCAGGAGTGGATGGCTGCTCTTGAGCTCGATCCAAACGAAGAGGCAGAGCGCGGTCGCCGCCACGACAGACAGACGCAAGATGAAGGAAGAGCCGAACCAGTCGTCCTTGTTGCCTTCCTCCAGCACCGTCTGCAATGCGCTGAGCCCGATCGCCATTGTGGCGATGCCCGCCCAGTCGCCGGTGCGCAGCAGGCCGAGCTGCATCGGCGCGCGCTGCAACGAGAACCACAGCATACCGAGCATCACCGCACCCGGCACGAGGTTGACGTAGAAGATGAATTGCCAGCCCCAGTTCTCGGTCAGATAGCCACCGATCGTGGGGCCGATCGCCGGGGCGAAAGTGGCGGACAGCGCAAACAGGGCAAGGCCGATCGGCTGCTTGGCCGCAGGCAAGAGCGTGATGATGAGAGTGAAGGCCATCGGGATCAGCACGCCACCGGTAAAGCCCTGGAAGGCGCGCAGCACGATCATCTGGCCGAGGTTCTGCGCCAAAGCGCAGGCGGCCGAGAAGGCGAGAAAAAGCGCGGCATTGGTGAGCAGGTAAACGCGAACCGAGAAGACGCGCGCCAGCCAGGCGCTGAGCGGGATAACGACGATCTCCGCCACCAGATAGGCCGTCGAGATCCAGCCGCCATCGTCGATCCCGGCGCCGATCGCGCCCTGGATATCGGCGAGCGAGGCATTGACGATCTGGATATTCAGCACCGCCATGAACGCGCCGAGCGTGGAGCCGATCACGGCGATCCAGGTCCGTGCGGTGACGGGTGCAGCGACGGCGGTCATGGTCGCCTCCCTACCGGGCAGACTTGGTATCGATGGTCGGTTCGACCGACATGCCGGGCCGCAGCAGACCTTCGAGCTTCTCGTCGTCCAGCGCGATCTTCACCGGGATGCGCTGCACGATCTTGGTGAAGTTGCCGGTGGCGTTGTCGGGCGGCAGGAGCGCGAACTCCAGGCCGCTTGCCGGCGACAGGCTGTCGACATGGCCCTTGAGCATCACGCCCGGGAAGCCGTCGATCTCGACCTCTGCCGGCTGCCCGGGGCGTACATGGGCGAGCTGCGTTTCCTTGTAGTTTGCGACGATATAGACGGCATGTAGCGGCACCACTGCCATCAGGGCCGTGCCGGCCTGCACGAACTGGCCGACGCGCAGTGACCGGGCGCCCACCGTGCCGTCGACCGGCGCGCTGATCGTCGTGTAGCTGAGATTCAGCTCGGCCTGATGCCGGTTGGCGAGGCTGCGATCGCGGGCCGCCTCGGCCCGCGTGCGCTCCGTTTTGAGCACATCGACTTTGCGCTTGGCCACCAAGAGGCTCGCCCGATCGTGCTGGAGCAGGGCGGTCTTCTCCTTCAGCGCCGTTTCGGCCTGCTGGGCACGCTGGACCGTGCCGTAACCGGTCTTCACGAGTGCGCCGTAGCGCGCATTGTCGGCCTCGGCGAAGGTGAGCGCTGCTTGGGCAGAAGCGATGTCAGCTTTGGTCTGGTCGATAACGGACTGCTGCTGGGCGATCTGTGCGTCGAGATTGCGCAGCGTCGCTTCCGCTGCCTCGACGTCGGCATTGGCTTGATCAAGCGCGACCCGGAAGTCGCGGTCGTCGACGCGCGCCAGCACCTGACCGGCCTGGACCTTCTGATTATCCTCGACCCGCACTTCGGTGACATAGCCCGAGATCTTGGGCGCAATCGTCGTGTAGTCGGCCTGCACGTAGGCATTGTCGGTCGACACCTGATACTGGCCGACCTTCCAATAGTCGTAGCCGCGGTCGATGCCGATCCCGAGGGCCGCCAGCAGGCCAATGCCGAGCGCCGAGCGCTTCAAGGCGGCGGCCTTGGAAAGAAGCGGGGCACCGCTTTGACGGGCAAGGCCGGCAATGGCGGCATAGGAAAGCAGGGACATGGGTACTCCACGCGTTTCGACGGCGGAGAGATGCGCCTTGTCTACGGAATTGATAATTATCCTAATTTTTGAAAGATTATCCCCTATTAATTGATAATGGAGGCTCTATGGATCGACTTACGAGCCTGACGGTTTTTGCCCAAGTGGCTGAATCAGGTGGATTTTCGGCCGCCGGGCGCCGTCTCAACATGTCCACCACCATGGTGAGCAACCATGTCCAGGCGTTGGAGGACCGGTTGGGCGCACGGCTCCTGAACCGGACAACCCGGCGCGTGAGCCTGACCGACGTCGGCCGGACCTACTACGAGCGCTGCCGGCGCGTCCTGGCCGAACTTGAGGACGCCGACCAGGCGGCCGGCCTGCTGCAATCCACGGTGCGCGGTACGCTGCGGCTCTTTGTCGGCACGCATCTCGTGCCGTTCATCGCGCCTGTCGTGCTCGATTTCCTCGGCCGGCATCCCGAAGCTTCGGTTGATCTCAATGTTGGCGAGCGCAACGTCGACATGGTCGAGGAGGGACTGGACCTCGCGATCCGCGCCGTCCAGCCGCCGGACGCCAATCTGATCCTGCGCAAGCTCGCCAGCTGGCACCACATCCTGTGTTGTGCGCCGTCTTATCTCGAGAAGCACCCTGTGCCGCGGCAGCTCCAGGACTTGGCGCACCACAATTGCTTGCGCTTCGCGCTCTATCCGTTTGGAGAGGAATGGCAGTTCATCGGACCGGGCGAGGCGCAGGTTTCTGTCCGCGTTTCGGGCAATCTCGTCACCAACAGCGCGACGACGCTGATGGAAGCAACGCTGGCGGGCCACGGCATCATGCTCGCGGCAACGTTCATCGGCGTGGCCGACGACGTACGGGCCGGCCGCCTTGTCCAGTTGTTGCCTGACCACCGGCCCATCGATTTCTCGATCAATGCGACCTATCCGACGCGACATCACCTTTCGAGCAAGGTGCGTGCCTTTCTCGATCTTGCCGCCGAGCACATCGCCCGCCACCGCGAGGAGCTGGGTTCCAGCTAAAACTGCGACGCAAAGAAGCCGTGCAGGCCGAAGGGCACGTGGTGCCTGAGCCGCGCGGTGAACAGAGGCTTCGCAGCGACGTCTCGCGCATCGAGGCCGACAAGAACGCTTCGCTGCGTGTTCGCGTCGAAGACAAGCGTCACGAGGGTACCATCCTCTTCGGTGCCGCCACCGGTCGGAATGAACACGGCTTCGCCAGGATAGCCATCCGGACCGAAATCGTGGATCGCCACTGTGCCGCTGTCGACATCGATGCGGGCGATCTGTTGCTGCAGGCCCAAGGTGCGATCGGCGGGATTGCAGGCGATATAGGCGAACTGGTGACGCCTCCCGACATAGGCAGGATTGATGGTTGGAAATTCGTTGGCCGTTCCCGCAGCGAATGCTTGTGTCTCAACCTTGCTGTTGGCGAGGGCCACACGCAGCCGGGTGAGGGCGGCCATGCCTTCAGCCGGCCAGTCGGAGCGCCAAAAGTCGCGCAGCGCCTGGCCGACTACCGCATAGTCGGGATAGCGCGCGAGATCGAGCACGAGAGCGCCGTCCTCCTCATAGCCGTTGGCGAAGTGGAACTGGAAGAAGGGCTCGGTCTCGATGATGCGCGGTTTTCCTCTGCCGTCGCGCGGCACAAGCAGGATCAGCGTGGGCTTGCCGCCATCCCAGTGCAGGGCGCCGTCGAAGCTCGTGAGTCCCAGGACCATCTTCAGCGAGCGGACCAGGATCGGGCCAAGGCAGAAGACGAGATGATGCCGCGTGAGTACGAAATCATGGTTCATCAGCGGGTAGGGCAGCGTCACAGCCGGCAACGCAGTCGCCACGCCACGATGGATGCGATAGGGGGTGAGAGTCGTCTTGCGCCCGTAGTCGATTCCGAAATTGAACAGCTCCCCGCTTTCGGGATCGATTTTGGGATGGGCCGAGAACGCGCGAACCGCGCCGTCGAAGTCGGCGATGCCCTTGGTCACGAGCGTTTGCGGATCGAGCTCATAGGGCGGCCCGCCTTCCCATAGGGAAAGCAGGCGTCCGCTTTCAACCGCGACCGACGTGTTCGAAACATTGGCGGGCTGGCGGAAGATGTTTGTGAGCATGCCGCCGGGACGCATCTTGCCGAAGCCGCGATAGACGATCCGGCCAGCGCGAGTCTCGTCGATATAGTTTGTCGTCGCGATATAGCGGTTGCGATAGCGGATGCCGTCCGCTCCGAAGCGGATCGCCTGGACCATGCCGTCGCCGTCGAACCAGTGCGCGAACCAACGGCCGCCGAGCATGTTGCGGCCCGAGCCATTGCGGAACAGCGTGCCGCGCACGGCAGCCGGCACGACGCCATCGATGTCGTCGATTTGATAGTCGAATTCCTCGGCGAGGGAGCGAAACCCTCCGCTCCAGGGATGGAGGGCCATCCCGATCGCCGGGTTTAGTTGCCAACCCCGAACTTATAGGAAAGTCCGGCACGCACCGTCTGGTTCGAGGGCTGGAAGGTTGCGCCGTACGCCGACGCCTGACCGAACTGGGTGTAGCGATATTCGACCCGTGTCGACCAGCCGTCGGCAATACGCATTTCCACGCCGGGTCCGATCGTCCAACCGCCAAGCGTGGTGTCCTGGGAAGAGCTGGCGAAGGCACCACCCGCTCCCGCCGAAACGGACGTGGTGAAGGTCGTGCCGGTGTAGCCGGCGGCGGCATAGAGAAGCGTCGACGGTGTCGGGAGGAAGCCGACGCGGCCGAGCACGCTCCAGGTCATGTTCTGGCGCGAGTTGACCGAAGCGAATGCATTGCCACCCGCCGAGCTGGTCGTCGTTTGCAGGTTGGGCCACGTGAGGTCACCCATCAGGCCGACGAGGACGTGGTCCGTGAACTGGTAGTCAGCGCCGACGAAGACCGAACCCAACAGCCCTTGGCCGCCGGTATTGGCGTTCGCCGAGGCGCCGCCGAAGGACGCATTCACGTTGTTGTTGAGTGCACCCGCGCCGGCTGCGCCGCCGAGATAGATCCCCGTCCAGTTGACCTTGCGCTCGGACGCCGCCTGCGCGGCCTCCGCCGTCGCTCCGCCGGGAGCGCCGAAGCGATAGGAGAGACCGAGGCGGGCGGTGTGGATCGAGGGCCACAGGCTCAAATTCGTGTTGGGCAGGGTCTTCTGTTCGTACTGGCTGTAGCGATACTCGATCTTGCCCGCCCAGCCAGCTCCAAGCTTGGTTTCGATACCGGTGCCGATCGTCCAGCCGTTGAAGGTGTCGCGGCTGTCAAGGAAGGCCGATCCGCCGCCACCGAACGCCGACGCGGTCGTATGGATGCTCTGCCCGGTATAGCCGCCGATGGCGTAGAGCAGGGTGGATGGCGTGGGCAGCACGCCCGCACGCAGCAGCAGGGCCCAGCCGAGATCTGGATGCGTCGTCAGGTTCGCGCCGGCACCGGGCACTTGGGCCGATACTGTCGAATCAAGACCGCCGTAGGAGAGTTCAGCCAGCGCACCGATCAGGGCTTGGGGCATGAACTGATAGTCGAAGCCGCCGTAGATCGAGCCAAAGGCACCTTGGCCGCCGAGGCCGTCGACGTTGAGCGAGGAGCCGAAGCCGGAGAGGTTCGCCCGATTGACCATTGCCTCGATGCCCACGGCGGCGCCGAGATAGGCGCCTGTCCATGTCGGCCCGTAGGCGGAACTAGGAACGTCGATGGGTTGGGTTTGGGCAAAGGCCGTCGAGCCAATGCTAAGGCTCGCCAAAGCGATGGCGAGATGTATCTTTTTTGATGTCATTTCATTTAGTTAGAATAGAGGGTTAATGAAATCTAACATAACGCAGGCCTAGCGACAAATGGCCGGGACCATGGAAGCGGCGAAAGCCTTTAGGTCCGGTGCCGAAATCCCGATGCGGGCCCGAATGGCCAGTGTATCCAGCAGGGAGCCTGCGATACGCGCGCGCGCGGCCGGGCCCGGCGACCGACCAAGCTCGCCGGCTGCCACCGCCTTGTCGAAAGCCGCCTCGAAGCATCGCTCGAATTCCCCGAGAAGCGTCTGCGCCATGGCAGCGATCCTGGGATGGGTCGGCGCTTCGACCGCAGCAGTGCCCACGATCAGGCAGCCGCGCGGGCGAGGTGGCGCCGTGTAGAGATCGATTGCGGCGTTGAAGACCTGGCCCAGACGACGTTCGATTGAGCCCTTGCCGCCGAGGATGGCCTCGAGACCCTCGCGGCTCTTGTCGCCGTAGAACCGCAGGGTGTGAAGATAGAGTTGCTCCTTGTCGCCGAAGGCGGCGTAAAGGCTTGGTCGGTTGAGGCCGGCTGCCTCGGCCAGCTCGTCGAGCGATGCGGCGGTGAAGCCCTTGTCCATGAACACGACGCGCACACGGTCAAGTACCTCCGGGGTATTGAACGATCGCGGCCGGCCTCGCGCTCGCTTGGGAGGCGCCTCAGTCAATTTTGTACTATTTCGCATATTAATCCTTGACTCGATCGCACCATCGGATTTTTGTACAGCATCGCACAAAAACATGGAGGATGCGATGGAACTGTTTGCTTCACCAATGGCCTGCTCGCTTGCCTCGCACATCACCGCCCTCGAAGCCGGTCTGCCGGTCAAGGTGCGGTTCGTGAAGGACAAGAAAACCGACGATGGCAGCGACTTCTTCGCCATTGCAGGCAATGGCTACGTTCCGGCGTTACGGCTCGACAATGGCGAGGTGCTGAATGAGGGCTCCTCGGTGCTGCAGTACCTCGCCGACCGCAAGCCCGAGGCGGGCCTTGCGCCGGCCTGGGGCACGATCGAGCGCTATCGTCTCATCGACACGCTGAACTACCTCGCCACAGAGGTGCACAAGAAGCTGTTCCAGCCGATCTTCACGCCCGATGCGCCGGCCGATGCGAAGGCAGCGGCCAAGGCGCAGCTCGAGCCGACGCTCGATTACATCGTGCGGCGGCTGGGCAAAAGCAGCTATCTCGTGGGCGAGAAATTCACCGTTGCCGACGCCTATCTCGTAACCTTGCTCAACTGGTTCAGCTTCGTGGGCTGCGATCTCAAGAAGTGGCCAACGATCGGCGCTTATCACCAGAAGCACCTGCAGCGGCCGGCGGTCGCCCAGGCGATGGGCGTCGAGATGGAAGAGCGCAAGCGCCGCGCGGCATAATCATCTCTCTTCCGGATCGCGAGTCTCTGGCTCGCTCATGATCATTCGGCGCATTCATATGCGCCTGTAGCGCGCAAGATGCGCGCGGTCTGGAAGACTCATGATTTCTTGTTCAACACCCCGAACCGTTCCTTCGGCGCCCTCTCGCGCGCTGCCGGCCCATAGGTGCCGAGCTCGATGCGATGCGGGATGGTGAGCATATAGTTCTTGAAGGCGCCTTCCATTGCCTGGCGCCAGCCTTGCGCATCCTGCATTTCGTTGACCGATGCCTTGGCGAATTTGAGCGCGAACGGATCGCGCTCGGCGATCCGTTGGGCGAGCGCCATCGTCTCGTCTTCGAGTTCGGCGCGTGGCACCACCCGATTTACGAGCCCTGCCTTTTCCGCCTGAGTCGCGGTGATGAAGTCGCCAGTGAAGAGATACTCCTTGGCCTTGCGCGGGCCCAAGTCCCACGGCATCGAGAAATACTGCACATGCGCGCCACCCCATTTCACCGCGCGGTCGGCAAACAGCGCATCGTCGCTCGCGATGATGAGATCGCACGCCGAGGCGATCATCATGCCGCCCATGATGCAATAGCCCTGGACCTGGGCGATGGTGGGTTTGGGCAGGTCGCGCCAGCGCATCGTGTTTTCGAAGAAGCGCTCCCAAAGACGCCGGTACTCGCCCTTGAAGCCGGGTTCGAGCAGCGTCTTCTTCTGGTCCTCTATCTCCTGAGGGCTGCCGAGATCGTGGCCGGCCGAGAAATGCTTGCCCGCACCTGCGAGGATGATGACCCGAATATGGTCATTATCGACCGCCGCCTTGAAAGCGTCGTCCAGCTCGTCGAGCAGGATCCGGCTTTGCGCATTCAGGACCTCGGGCCGGTTGGTCGTGATCTTGAGCACCGCGCCGGTGCGTTCGATTAAAAGTGTCGCATAGTTTTTCATGCCGCGGCTCGCAGTTCCGGCGCGAGACCCGCGCCCATGAGATCGACAAAGTTGTCGCAATAGAAGCGCTGTTTCTGCGCTTCGGTGATGCCAGCCTTCTCCATCGACGTCTCGAAGCGTTTGATCGGATGGCGCCCGCCCTCGACATGCGGATAGTCCGACGAGAAGAGGCACACCCCGTCGCCCGAATTGGCGATGATCCAGCCTGCATCCTCGTGCGGGTAGGGTGTGACGCGCACTTGGCGCTGCACGTACTCGCTGGGTTTGAGCGACATCTTCTGCAGCCGCTCCTCGTTCTTGTAGAAAGCATTGTGCGCCGAATCCATGTTGCGTATCCAGCCCGGCACCCACGACGCGCCCTGTTCGATGACGCCGAACTTCAGCCGGGGGAAGCGGTCCAGCACGCGGTCGACAATCAGCGCCGTCATCGTCTTCATCGGCGGATAGGCGATCGCCATGTAGTCGATAGACTTGAAATTGTCGTCGCCGCCGTGGAAGTCTGGCACCGGAGGCAGGCCGTTGTTGAAGTAGGCATCCTCCAGAAGCTTCCCGCCGCCGCCGACATGCAACACGATCGGCAGGCCCGCGTCCTGGGCGATCGCCCACAGCGGGTCGAAGCCGATATGGCTCGGCGAATGATTGTCGGGGCAGCGCGACGGGATCAACAGCGCCTTCGCGCCAAGCTCGATCGCCTCGCGTGCTGCCGTGGCCGTGCGTTCGAAATCGAGCAGCGGCACGTAGCCGGTCGGCAGGAGCCGGCGGTCGACCGCGCAGAAATCGACCATATGGCGTGTGTGGGCGCGCGCGACGGCATAGGCGAGATCGTGGTCGCGGCCGCTCTCCAGCACGGTGGAATAGTTGAGGAGCGCCGTCGTGAACATGAGCTGGCTCGAGAAGCCCAGAAGGTCGATCGATCGCGTCCGGTCCTGCCGGCGATAGGAGCCGAGCGCGTCCCAGTTCTTGGCAATCATGATTTGCGATTCGTCGAACGTCTCGGATGCGCCGCTGCGATGCGCATCGGTGAGATGACTGTGAAAGCCCTCGCGCCGCGGAAACAGGACGGTGTTAGTGACGATGGCGCGATATCTCGCCTCGAGGTGCTGTTCGAGAAAGCCCGGCACTTCCATGATGTGCGCGTCGGCATCGTGAATGACACGGCCACTCGCGTAGGGCATGTTTCCTCCGACCCTGCTGGTGTTGACCGGAGCTTATCATGACGTCCGACATTTCCCATGCCGTCAGCGTGCTGCTTGAAGCGCGCCGGTCCGGCCGACAGGTGGCGGCGCCGTTCGCTTTGCAGGACCGCGATGCGGTCTACGCCATTCAGGATGGCGTCGCTCAGGCAACGGGGCCGGTAGCGGGCTGGAAGACCGGCGCGCGCACGCCTACGGCCGAACCTAGCGCCGCTCCATTGCTCGCGGGCTCGCTCGTCAGGTCGCCGGCCAAATTCGACGGCAAGGCGATGCACATGATCGGCGTGGAGGTCGAGATCTCGTTCCACATCGTGCGCGATATCTCATCGCGCAGCGACCCGGTGGGTCGCGACGAAGCGCTCGATGCCGTGGGCGATGCATTCGTCGGCATGGAGGTAGTCGACACGCGGCTGGCCGACTTCACGAACGTCAGCCCCGAATGGCTCATGGCCGACAACCAGATGAACGACGCGCTGGTGATCGGCGACAGTATCAAGGCGTGGCGCGCGCTCGACTGGCCGAACCTGCAGGTGAGGCTCGTGATCGACGGCAAGGTCGAGGTCGACCAGAGAGGCGGGCTGGGGGCGGTCGACCCGGTGCGGCCGCTCGCCTGGATGATCGACCACGCCGTGCGGTTTCGTGGCGGCATCCGCAAAGGTCAGGCGATCACGACTGGCTCCTGGACCGGTTTGCGTTACTACTCGCCTGGTACAAGCGTGCTTGGCGAGTTCGTGGGGCTCGGCACTGTCGAGGCAAGTTTTTGACGCTTCGGTTGTGGTCGTAACCTCAGCCATGTTGCGGGTGGCAATGTCCACCCATGCAAAACGCCCTTCGCTTCTCCCTTCCCGCGGCCGAGCCGCCGTGGGCAACACACCTCTGGCCGTCCGTCGTGTCGACGCTGACGCTATGGCGCCAGCGCAGTCGGTCGCGCCGGCAGTTGGCTCTGCTCGACGACCGTACGCTCGCCGATGTCGGCATCAGTCGCGCCGAACAATGGCAGGAAAGCCGCAAGCGCTTCTGGCAGGCCTGACTGTCGATAGTTCGGCGGAGACCGTAGCTAGGGGCGGCGTCGCGACGGCAAGGTCCGCCGCATGCAGGCTTCCTTCTTTGGTTGGCGCGTCGTTGCCGGTGCATTCGTTCTCGCCGTCTTCGGCTGGGGGCTCGGTTTCTACGGGCCTCCCGTCTATCTTCACGCCGTCCAGGAAGCGCACGGATGGTCGGTCGCGCTCGTTTCGGGAGCGGTAACGGTTCACTTCCTGGCGGGCGCGATCGTCGTTGCGAATTTGCCTCGCCTCTATCGTCGATACGGCTTGCCCGCTGTCACCAAAACGGGCGCCGCCCTGCTCGCGCTCGGCATGCTTGGCTGGGCGATGGCGGATGAGCCATGGCAGCTCCTGCTTGCGACCTTGCCGAGCGGTGCGGGCTGGGCCGCGATGGGAGCGGCGGCGGTTAATGCGATCATCGCACCGTGGTTCGTCACCAAGCGCGCGGCAGCCCTCGCAAGCGCCTACAATGGCGCCAGCATTGGTGGCGCGATCTTTTCGCCGTTATGGGTTGTGGCCATCGCTTGGCTTGGCTTTCCTGCAGCGGCACTCGCGATCGGCGGCGTGATGGCGGTTGCCATCTGGCTGCTGTCCGACCTGATATTCTCACGCACGCCGGAAAGCTTGGGGCAGTCACCCGACGGGATTGGCTTGGCGTCTGACGTCGCTGCGGTCGGCCGCACCGCGGGCATGAATCCCTGGCGTGATCTGCGCTTCCTCACGCTCGCAGCAGCCATGTCGCTCGGGTTGTTCGCGCAGATCGGCCTGATCGCACATCTTTTCTCGCTGATCTCGCCGGCATTGGGAGAGCAGACTGCCGGGATCGTGATGGGGGTCGCGACGGCAGCTGCCATCGTCGGCCGGACGATGGTCGGCTGGCTGATGCCCGAGGGAACGGACCGCCGTCTCGTGGCGTGCGCCAACCATGTCGTGCAGATCATTGGCTCGGTAACGCTCTTCATGGCCGCAGGCGACAACGCCGTGCTGCTGATCGCGGGTGTTCTGCTGTTCGGCGTGGGAATCGGCAACACGACTTCCTTGCCGCCGCTGATCGCCCAGGCCGAATTCCACCGCGGCGACGCGCTTCGTGTTGTGTCGCTGATCGTCGCAATCAGCCAAGGCACTTACGCTTTCGCGCCGGCCGTCTTTGGCGCGTTGCGTGGCTTGTCAGCCAGCGAAGGGGCGGCCGTGTTCATCGCTGCGGCCGTCCTTCAAGGATTGGCGATTCTGGCTTTCTTCGCAGGCCGTCGCGCTGTCCGGCCCGTTCGCGCGGCGCATCAGCCGCCGAGGGCGTAGTCGACCGCCGCGGTTGCGTGGATTTCGGTCGTGTCGAAGACGAGCAGATCGATATCCCGTTGGCCGATCAGCATGCCAACCTCGGTGCAGCCGAGGATGACGCTGTCGGCGTCTTGCCGAGAGAGCTTGGCGATCTCGGCCAAATAGGTTTCTTTGGACTCGGGCCGGACGATGCCTTGGCAGAGCTCGTTGTAGATGATCGCGTGAACCGACGTCCGGGCGGCCTCATCCGGCAGCACGGTTCGGATGCCATGCACGTCGCGAAGCCGACCGGTATAGAATTGCTGTTCCATCGTAAAACGCGTGGCGAGCAGGATCGGATTCCGGCAGCCCTTCTTCAGCATCGCGGCAGCGGTGGCGTCGGCAATATGCAGAACGGGAACGGTGACCGACGCTTGCACGGCCTCGTAAAGCTTGTGCATTGTGTTCGAGCAGATAAGCAGCGCCTCTGCGCCCGCATTCGTCAGCCGGCGCGCCGCATCCACCATCGCTGTCTCGAGGTCGCCCCATGCACCGGCCATCTGATGTTCGGCGACGGGCGCGAAGTCGAATGACCACAAGAGCATGGGCGCGGAGTGAAGGCCTCCGAGGCGCGCCTTGGTCGCTTCGTTGATGAGGCGATAATAGATGGCCGTGCTTTCCCAGCTCAAACCGCCGATCAGTCCCAGGGTTTTCATGGATCGCGTTGCCCAATCGCTTCGAGAGATGATTGACGTCTAGCGGCCGCTCCACTTTGGCGGCCGCTTCTCCAGGAACGCGCTCATGCCTTCGCGGAAGTCGGCGCTGCCGTAGGTGCGGCGGATCAGGTCGTCGATGTTCTCGTCACCGATCTTCGCCTGAAGGCGGCGCAGCGCTTCCTTGGTTGTCTGCAGCGTGATGGGCGCATGGCCAGCAAGCGTCGAGGCAAGCTCCTGTGCGCGGGCCTGCAGCGTTGCCGTGTCGGGCAGTACCTCGCTCACGAGCCCGACCCGCAGCGCCGCCGGCGCATCCATCATCTTTGCCAGCAGCAACATTTCCTTCACATGTTGCGGTCCGATCAAGGTGGTAAGTCGAGCGTAGTTGGCCATCGACAGGCAATTGCCGAGGGTGCGGGCGATCGGGAAGCCGAACTGCGCCGAGACCGAAGCGATGCGAAAATCGCAGACCGCGGCGATTGCGGCGCCCCCTCCCGTGCAAAACCCGGCGACGGCGGCGATTGTGGGCACCGGGCAGCGCTCGATCGTGTCGAGGATGCGGTCCATCTTGCGTTCGTAGGCAATGCCGTCCTCGCCGTCCTTGAACGACTTGAACTGCGCGATGTCGGTACCGGCGGCGAAAGCCTTGTCGCCAGCGCCGGTGATCACCAGCGCCTTGGCCTCGTGCGTCGTGGCGACGCGGCCACAAATTTCGGCCAATCCTTCATACATGGCAAAAGTGAGGGCGTTGCGGGCCTGGGGCCGATTGAAAGTGATCCAGCCGATATCGCCGCGCTTGTCGTAGAGCAGTTCCTGGGTCATGTCCTTGTCCGTGGATTGGCCATCATCGTAGGCGAGACACCATGGCGTTTGAACGACTTCTGAAGGGCTTTGAGGATTTTCGCCTGGGCTACTACCGCGAGAATCTCGATCTGTTCGAGAAACTTGCCACGGAGGGCCAGTCGCCGGAGGTCCTCGTCATCGGCTGCTCTGATGCGCGCGTCGATCCCGGCATCCTGACGCGGACCCGACCGGGCGACATCTTCACCGTGCGCAACATCTCCGCGATGGTGCCGCCGGCGCAAATCCCGCCCGACGAGCGCCAGCACGGGACATCGGCTGCGATCGAGTACGCGGTGCGCGGCCTTAAAGTTGGACATGTCGTCGTGCTGGGCCACGCCCTCTGTGGCGGTATCGCCGCCCTGGTCGATGCCGAGAAATCGAGCGCCTATGCGAACTACGACTACCTCTCGACCTGGACTTCGGTGGCGCGGTCGGTGCGCAATGTTGCCGTGCGCGAGCTGAGGGGGCGGCCACGCGAGCAGGTTCACCGCGCCGTCGAACAGGCCGCTGTGCTGAACAGCGTCTTCAATCTGATGAGCTTTCCCTGGCTTGCTGAACGCGTCGATGCGGGCGACCTTCGCCTGCACGCCTGGTGGTTCAATCTCGCCGAAGGCCAGCTCTATGCCTACGATCCCGTGACGGCCCGTTTCGAACCCGTCGAGGGCGTCAAAGTGAAGCCGGCTGTCGCTGTCGGCACGTCGCTAGCGTCGATCAGGCCCGAACGCCTGATCGCCACCATCGCGGAGAAGCCTGCGTTCTAGGCCCGGCCCGCCAGCGAGTCGATCGCGGCATCCACGCCGCCTGGCGCGAAGGGCACGCCGGCTGTCTTCATCGCAAGCTCGGTCGTGGCGAGGCAGCCCAGCAGCATGGGCTCGTTGAGGTCGCCGAGATGGCCGATGCGGAACACCTTGCCCATCAGGGGGCCAAGCCCGCCGCCCAGCGACAGGTTGTAGCGTTCGAGCGCAGTCTTGCGCAGCCCGTCCGAGCTCACGCCCTCGGGCATCAGCACTGTCGTCACCGAGTTGGAGAGACGATCCGCCGTCTGGCCGTAAAGCGTCGGCCCCTTGCCGTTGGCGCCCCAGGCATGCACCGCCGCGCGCGTCGCCTCGGCGAGCCGCGCATGGCGCGCGAAGACGGCGTCGAGGCCTTCCTCCTCCAGCATCTTGATCGACTCTTCGAGACCGAAGAAGAAATGGACGGGAACGGTGCCGATGAAACGCTGCGGCATGCGCGAGTTCATCAATTGCCAATTGAAATAGTACTTGGGCATCTTCGACGTGCGCGAGGCTTCCATCGCCTTGTCGCTGACTCCGGTGAGCGCCATGCCCGTGGGCATCATCAGGCCCTTCTGGCTGCCGCCGATCGTGACGTCGACGCCCCAGGCGTCCATCTTGTATTCCATGCTGCCGAGCGACGAGATCGTGTCGGACAGCAGCAGCGCCGGATGCCTCGCCTCGTCGATCGCTCGGCGAATCTCGGCGAGCGGCAGCACCATGCCGGTCGCGGTCTCGTTGTGCACGGCCAGCACGGCCTTGATCGCGTGCGCCTTGTCCTTGGCGAGGTGCTCGGCAACCTTGGCGATCTCCACGCCCTTGCGCCAATCGGCCGGCACGGTTTCGACCTTCAGCCCCAGCGTCTCGACCATCTCCTTCCAGCCGAGCGAGAAATAGCCGGTCTCGACGACCAGCACGGTATCGCCCGGCGAGAAGAGGTTGGCGACGGCGGCCTCCCAGGCACCGTGGCCGGTCGAGGCGTGCATGAAGAGGGTCTGGTCGGTCTTCAGGACGCGCTTCACACCAGCCATGCAGGCGCGCTGGATGTCCAGGAACTCGGGCGCCAGGAAATCCATCACCGGCCGATCCATCGCCCGCAGGATGCGGTCGGGAATGTTAGTCGGGCCGGGATTATTGAAGAATTGCCGTCCACGCGGCTTCACGTTCACAGGGGCGTTCACTTGAGACTCCGGTCTGCGAAAGGGTGAAAACGATAGGGCCATGCCCCTTGGCGAGACAAGCGAGGCTTGCGATGTTCTGCCATTAGCTGAGTTGAGGGCAAGTATGAGCGCGCAAAAGAAAGATTCATCGCAAACGAACTCCGCCGTGGTCGCCGACTACAAGGCCCGCACCGGTGGTTCAGCCGCCCTCTACGAGAGGGCGCGCAAGGTCCTGCCGAGCGGCATCACGCACGATGCGCGCTATCTCGATCCTTATTCGATCCACGTCTCGCGTGCCAAGGGTGCGCGCAAGTGGGACGTCGATGGCAATGAGTATGTCGACTATTTCGGCGGCCATGGCGCGATGCTGTTGGGCCATTCGCATCCCGCCGTTGTCGAGGCGGTGAAGCAGCAGATGGATCTCGGCACGCATTATGGCTCGAGCCACGAGCTCGAGGTGCGCTGGGCCGAGCTCGTCTGCGAGCTGATCCCCTCGGCGGAGAAGGTGCGCTTCACGGCGTCGGGCACCGAAGCGTCGCACATGGCGATCCGCCTCGCGCGCGCCCACACCGGCAAGGAAAAGATCGTGCGCTTCGTCGGCCACTTCCACGGCTGGCACGACAACGTCGCCGCGGGCGCCGTCTCGCACTACGACGGCACGACCACGCCCGGCGTGCCGCAAAGCGCCACTGATCTCACCATCCTGATGCCGGCCGACGACGTGAAGCCGGTCGTGAAGCTTCTCGAGGAGCGCGACGACATCGCGGCTGTCATGTTCGAGCCGTCCGGCGCGTCGTGGGGACAGGTCCCGCTGCCGCCAGGGTTCGCCCAGGCGATCCGCGAGGTGACGGCGCGTCGCGGCATCGTGATGTTGATGGACGAGGTCATCACCGGCTTCCGCTGGTCCTCGGGCGGCGCGCAGAAGGCACAGGGCGTCACGCCCGACCTCTGCATCCTGGCGAAGATCGTGGCCGGTGGCCTGCCCGGCGGCGCGGTTGCGGGCAAGCGCGAGATCCTCGATCGCATCGACCACGCTGCAACGACCGCGAAGAAGCAGGAGAAGATCGCGCATCCCGGCACCTACAACGCCAATCCGCTGTCCGCTGCGGCGGCGGTGACGGCGCTGTCTCTGGTGCGCGACGAGGATCTTGCCGAGAAAGCGAACAAGACGGCGGCCGAACTTCGTGCGGCGCTGCGCCAGGTGCTGATCGAGGAGAGCGTGCCGTGGGGCATCTACGGCCAGTCCTCGACCTTCCTGATCTATCCCAATCCGACCGGCGAAGCGATCGACCCCGCGACCTTCGATCCGCTGAAGCTGGGCTTCGCCAAGCTGAAGGGCGCGCGTTCGGGCCCACTCACCGGCAAGATCCGCATGGGCCTGATGACTCACGGCGTCGATGTGATGGGCTCACCGGGTGGCTTCGTCTCGGCCTTCCACGGCGGCGCCGAGATCGAGAAGACCGTGCACGCGTTGCGCCAGACCGTGCGTGCGCTCAAGGCCGAACGCGAGGTGAAGGCGGCTTAGAACTGGGGGAGCGCCACTGCGCGCGCAGTAACCTGCGCGCTGAAGTGGCGCGATCCCACGCCTAATCTAGCGCGGTCCCTTGCCGATATGAGCGACGGCGTTGATCTCGACCAGGATTTCGGGCGTCGCGAGCGCGCGCACTTCGACCAGGGTCGAGGTCGGGAAGTTGCCAGTGAAGAATTCGCTTCGGGCCGCCCAAACCTTGGTGTTGTTCTTGATGTTGGTCACAAAGACCGTGATCTTGACCACGTCTGCCATCGTGCCGCCGGCTGCTTCCAGCAAGGCCTTGATCTTGGCGAAGATCAGCTTGGCCTGCTCGTATTCGTCCATGCCGGCCAGCTCCTTGGGATCGACCCCGCGCGCGACCATGCCCGAGACATAGGCGATGCCATCGCACACCAGGCAGTTGGACCAGCGTTCCGGCGGCGGCTCGGGTGCGGCAGGTGAAGTCACGCGACGAATGGTCATGAGCGTCTCCCCAATTTCCACGGACGAGTATACTTCGGCCATGACTGATCCAAAGACTTTGTTCACCGCTCTTTTTGAACCCAGGCGCCTCGCGCTGATCGGCGCTTCCGCCGACGAGAAGAAGACCACGTCCCGCCCGCAACGCTTCCTGAAGAAGCACGGGTTCGATGGTGAGATCCTGCCGATCAATCCAGGCCGCAGCGAGGTCCTGGGCGCAAGGGCCTACAAAAGCCTCGACGTGATCGAAGGCAGGATCGATCACGCCTATATCCTGCTGAACGGCAAGGATGCGGTCGCGGCCCTCGAGGCGTGCGGCAAGCGGGGCGTCACAGTGGCCTCGATCCTGGCCGGCGGCTTCGCCGACGGCGGTGCCGCCGGCGCATCGATGCAGGACGACCTTTCGCGCATCGTGCGCGAGACAGGCATCCGCCTGGTCGGCCCCAACAGCATCGGCACCGTCAGCACCGATCCCGCCGTCGCACTCACCGCTAATGCTGCCTTCGCCATCGACAAGTTGCGCATCGGCGACTGGGCGCTGGTAAGCCAGAGCGGCAGCTTGATCGGCGCACTGCTCTCTCGCGCCGATGCGCGCGGCATCGGCTTCTCGCGCCTGATCTCGGTCGGCAACGAGGTCGACCTTGCCGTGGGCGAGATCGCCGACCTGCTGGTCGATGATCCTAAAACGAAGGCGATCGTGCTGTTCATGGAGACGCTGCGCGACGGCGATCGCCTGGCACGGGCGGCGCGTCGCGCGCGAGCCGCCGGCAAACCGATGGTCGTCTACAAGCTCGGCCGCTCCGATGTCGGCCAGGAATTGGCCAAGTCGCACACCGGAGCCATCGCCGGGTCGGATGCGACTTTCGATGCTTTCTGCCGCCGCCATGGCATCGCGCGCGTATCGATGTTCGAATCGCTGGTCGACGTCCCGGCCCTGCTGGTCGATCGGCCGACTGCGAAGGGCAAACGCGTGGCGGTCGCTACCACGACAGGCGGTGGCGCGGCCATGGTCGTCGACAGCATGGCGATGGCGGGTCTCGACATCGTCGGTCCGCCCCAGGCGCTGGTGGACTGGCTGAAGCCGCTCGGCATCGCGGCCGGCGAAGGCAAGCTCGTGGATCTGACCCTGGCCGGTGCCAAGCCCGAGATCGTGTCAGGAACCATCGAGCGCTTGCTGGCGGACAACAACAATGACGCCGTGATCTTCGTCGTCGGTTCGTCGGCGCAGTTCAATCCCGAGCTGGCGGTCGAACCCCTGCTGCGCTTTGCAGGATCGGAAAAGCCCTTCGCCGTGTCGCTGACGCCGGCGGCGGAGAAATCGCTCGCCCTGCTGACGGCAGCCGGTGTGCCCGCCTTCCGTCATCCCGAGTCATGCGCCGAGGCGATGACGCTCTGCCTCTTGAACCCGACACCGCGCGTCGAGCCGAAGCTCGAGGCACCGGCACGTGCCGCGATCGAAGCGCTGGAGGCCGGTCGCAAGTCAGGCTTCGACGAACGTCGGGCCGCCGCGCTGTTCGCGGCCCTGGGCGTTCCGATGGCCAGGGCTTTGGCAGTGCCCGATGCGCGGCGAGTCGCGGCCGCAGTCGATGAAGTCGGAAGCCCGGTCGCGCTAAAAATTCTTTCCGCTGACATCGCCCACAAGACCGAAGCAGGCGGCGTCGCGCTCGGCCTGCCCGACGGTCCGTCGGCGGCAATGGCGGCACGCGAGATCGAGAAGCGCGTGAAGGCACATGCGCCCGGCGCCCGGCTCGACGGCTTCCTGGTGCAGAAGATGGAACGCGGCCTCGCCGAGGTGATCCTGGGCTTCCGGCGGGATCCGCTGGTTGGGCCCACGGTCACGGTCGGTCTGGGCGGCGTTCTGGCGGAAATCTACAAGGACGCCGCGACGCGCATCGCGCCGGTCGACGAGGTCGAGGCGCTGGAGATGATCGGCGAGGTCAAGGGACTCGCGACCATCCGCGGCTACCGCAATCTGCCGAGGGGTGACGTCGCGGCTCTGGCCAAGGCAATCGCTGCCTTCTCGACTCTCGCACATTCAGCTTTCGGCGACGTATCGGAGGCGGAGATCAATCCGCTGCTGGTGAAACGCGACGGCGAGGGCGTCGTCGCTGTCGATGGCCTGGTGGTGCTGAGACCTCAGGCCAGCCGGGTCTGAGCGGCTTCGAAAAGCTGCCTGAAGTCGTCGAGCACGAAGTAGGTGTTCTGCAGCTTGTCGATCTCGTAGGGCCGGCGCATCACGCGTGCAGCCTCGAAGGGCAGGCGCTCGACGCCGTCGTCTTCGATCGCGTGTCGCACCTCGCGCGCAGAGGAGAGAATGCCGGCGCCATAGATCTTGAGGCCCTGTGGCGTGCGGATCAGGCCGAATTCGACCGTGTACCAGTAGAGCCGCGCCAGCAGGTCGATCTGCGGACCCGCCTCGATGCCGCGCTGGCCGTAGAGCTGCATGTAGTCGGCGAACACCGGATTGCTGAGCAGCGGTACATGGCCGAAGAAGTCATGGAACAGATCCGGCTCGACGAGATAGTCGATCTCCGAGCGCTTGCGGATCCAGACCGTGACCGGAAATCGCCGATGGGCGAGATGGTCGTAGAACGCCTGGTCGGGAATGAGGCCCGGCACGCCGACGACGCGCCAGCCGGTCAGCGTTTCGAGTCTCCGGTTCACCTCGGCGAAATCGGGAATCGCCTCGTTGATGCCGAGCGTGCGCAGTCCCTGGATGAATTCGGGGCAAGCGTGGTGCTCGGCCAGCCGCGTCTGCCGTTCTGCGAGCAGGCGCCATACGGCCTGATCCTCGGTTGAATAGGAGTCGAGATCCTGTGGCACCGTCCAATCGGCTGCCATCGCACGGTAGTCACCGCGCAGCGTGTCCAGAGGAGCGAGGGTTTCCATGGGTGGAATATGGAGGCGAGGGGTGGAGCGAATCCTGGCAAATTGAGCCGCGATTCGATCGCGTTTTGGAGATATCCTCTACGAA
The DNA here is from genome assembly GCA_017308235.1 of Alphaproteobacteria bacterium. Lineage (GTDB taxonomy): Bacteria > Pseudomonadota > Alphaproteobacteria > Reyranellales > Reyranellaceae > Reyranella. Next base: position 145,146 of record JAFKFL010000011.1, read on the forward strand.
CAAAGCCAATACGGGTGAAAACTGCCATGATCGAACTCGATGACATCGATAAACGTATCGTCGCTGTTCTGCAGGTCGAGGGCCGGCTTTCGATCGTCGACCTCGCTGATCGCGTCGGCCTCTCAGCCACACCCTGCCAGCGTCGCGTGAAGCGGCTGGAGGAGGAGGGGGTGATCGGCCGCTATGCGGCATTGGTGTCGCCGGCCGCGGCGGGCATCAACCTGCAGGCGCTGGTCGAGGTCACGCTCGACGATCACTCGGAGAAGACCGTCGAAGCCTTTGAATCGGCGATCCGCGCTCGACCTGAAGTGGTCGCCTGTTATGCGGTGACCGGCGACATGGATTTCCTGGTCCATGTCTTCGCCACCGACCTCGCTCAGTTCAGCGACTTTGCTATGAAGGCACTGTTGCGCATGCCAGGTGTGAAGGGCACGCGCTCGTCTTTCATCATGCAGCAAATCAAGAACGATCTGGCCTGGGCGCCGCTGCCGCCGAGAGTTTCGATACAAAAACGCGCGTGATAATCGTCTGCCCATATGGCGCTGCAACCCGCGCTCCGCTTAGAATGCGCCCCTTTTTCAATCTGGAGGCGTTTGATGCCCGTCTTGCCGCGTACTTTGGAAATCCAGAGCGAGATTGCTGCGATCCGCCGAGACATCCACGCCCATCCCGAACTCGCGTACGAAGAGAACAGGACTTCCGATATCGTCGCAGCCAAGCTGCAGGAGTGGGGGCTCGAAGTTACCCGCGGCCTTGGCAAGACGGGGTTGGTCGGCACGCTGCGCAAGGGCAATGCCGTGAAGTCGATCGGCCTGCGCGCTGACATGGATGCGCTGCCGATGGACGAGACCAACGACTTTGCACATCGCTCGCAGAATGCCGGGCGCATGCATGCTTGCGGCCACGACGGCCATACCGCCATGCTGCTTGGCGCGGCCAAGGTGTTGAGTGAGAGCCGCGACTTCGAAGGCGCGGTGCATTTCATCTTCCAGCCGGCCGAGGAGGGCGGCGGCGGTGCCCGTTCCATGATCGAGGACGGGCTGTTCGAGAAATTTCCCTGCGACGCGGTGTTTGCGATCCACAACAAGCCAGGCATTCCACTTGGCCACATCGTCACGAAGCCCGGACCGTTGCTCGCCGCCGCCGATCGCTGGGACATCCGCATCACCGGCAAAGGCGGTCATGCCGCGCATCCGCACGCCACTCTCGATCCGATGGTGGTGGGCGCCAGTATCGTGATGTCGCTGCAGACCATCGTCAGCCGCAACGTCGATCCGATCGATTCGACTGTCGTGACCGTAGGCTTCTTCAAGGCGGGCTCTGCCTACAACGTTATCCCGGGTGAGGCGCATATCGGCGGCACGACCCGCACCACCACGCCCGCGAATCGGGCGCTGGCGAAGCGGCGTATCGACGAGATCTGCGAGGGCGCCGAGAAGATGTATGGCGTCAAGATCGCCGTCGAGCACAAGCCCGGCTATCCGCCGACGGTCAACAACGCGGCTCGCGCGCGCTTTGCCATCGATGTGGCGGCCGGCGTCTGCGGCGAGGGCAACGTACGCGACAACACGCGGCCCAGCATGGGCGCGGAGGATTTCTCCTACATGCTGGAGAAGGTGCCGGGTGCGATGGTGTGGCTGGGCAACGGCGGCGACAAGGATGCCGTCAGCCTCCACAACTCGCGCTACGACTTCAACGACATGGCGATCCCGTTCGGCGTCAGCTTCTTCGTGCGCACCGTCGAGCGCTTCCTGAGCGAACAGCCATCAGCTTGATGTCCTGATATAAAGCACTGTTGTCATCCCGAGCGCAGCGAGGGATCTTTTCGGCTACCCAAGGATCCCTCACTGCGTTCGGGATGACACCGCAATAGCGTAGCGGCATCTCGCGACAATATGCTCTGAATGGAATTCTTCCGCGTCTACGGCCGTGTCCTTGGATTGCTGCGTGACGAGCGACGGCTTGCGATCATGTTGGCCGTTGCCAACGTCGTTGTGGCGGCACTGCAGTTTTATGAACCGGTGCTGTTCGGCAAGGTCGTGGACCTGCTGTCGAACGCCCGCAACGAGACCACGGCCACGCTCTGGGACAATGCCAAGAGGCTCCTGATCCTGTGGGCGGCCGTTGGTTTAGGTGGCATCGTCGCCAATATCGTGGTCTCGCTGCAGGCCGACCGCATGGCCCATCGTCGGCGGCTGGGCGCCATGGCTCACTACTTTGAGCATGTGCTGATGCTGCCCTTCGCCTTCCACAATGCGCAGCATTCTGGACGGCTGCTGAAGATCATGCTGACCGGCGTCGATCATCTGTTCGGCATCTGGCTCAGCTTCTTTCGCGAGAACCTCGCGACCTTCGTTGCCCTGTTCATCATGTTGCCGCTCAGTCTCTTCATGAACTGGCGATTGGGGCTCCTGCTGATTGTGCTGATCCTGTTCTTCGCCGCCGCCAATGCCTGGGTGGTCGGCAAGACCGACAAGCTGCAAGCCGAGGTCGAGGAGCATCATAGCGAGCTCGCGAGCCGCGCCGGCGACGCGCTGGGCAACATCCACCTGATCCAGAGTTTCGTGCGGCTGTCTGCCGAGACGCGGGAGCTCAACCGCATCATCAGCGAGACGTTGGCGGCGCAGTATCCGGTGCTGAACTGGTGGGCGCTCTTGTCGGTGCTGACACGTGCGGCCTCGACCGTCACCGTGATCCTGATCTTCGTGCTCGGCACCTGGCTCTACACCCAGGGTGAGGCGAGCGTCGGCCAGATCGTGAGCTTTATGGGCTTTGCGGCCATGCTGATCGGCCGCATGGACCAGGCGTCAGGCTTCGTAAGCCGCGTGTTCTTCCAGATGCCGGCTTTGGCGGATTTTTTCCGCGTCATCGACCACCAGACTACAGTGCCGGATCGGCCGGACGGCATCGATCTCCGTCGAGCCAAAGGTGACGTCGATTTCGAGGATGTGAGCTTCTCCTATGATGGCCTGCGGCCGGCATTGCAGCATTTCTCGCTGCACGTTCCGGCAGGAACGACCATTGCCCTGGTCGGCTCCACCGGTGCAGGCAAGAGCACGGCGCTGTCGCTGTTACATAGAATGTGGGATCCGCAGTCCGGCACCATCCGTATCGACGGCATCGACCATCGCGAGATCAAACTGGAGTCGCTTCGCCGCAACATCGGTGTGGTGTTCCAGGATTCGACGATGTTCTATCGCTCGATCGGCGACAACCTGCGCATCGGCAAACCTGATGCGACGCAGACGGAGCTGGAGGCGGCCGCCCGGCTCGCTGAGGCGCACGATTTCATCCAGCGGCAGCCGCAGGGCTACGAGACCCTGGTCGGCGAGCGCGGCGCCACGCTCTCGGGCGGCGAGCGCCAGCGGCTCGCCATTGCGCGCGCGTTGCTCAAGGATCCGCCGATCCTGATCCTCGACGAGGCGACCAGCGCGCTCGATTCCGTCACCGAAGCCCGCATCCAGAAGGCGCTCAAGGTCCTGATGAAGGGCCGCACCACCTTCGTGATTGCCCACCGCCTGTCCACGATCCGCGACGCCGACCAGGTGGTTGTCCTGGAACAGGGGCGGATGGTCGAATGCGGCGGCTATCGCGAGCTCATGGAAAAGGGCGGCGCTTTCGCCAATCTTGTCTCTACCCAGCAGATCGGCACGGAATCTGCCTGATATCCCCTTGGCGGATCGGCACGGTCCGCCTAAGAGTTGGCCGAAATCGGTCGAGGGGGGCCTGGATGATCAAAAAAATGAAGGGACTGGGGATTGTCGCCGCGATGGCGGCCTTGCTGGCGGCCGCGCCTGCATCGGCACAGACGCCGATCAAATTCACGCTCGACTGGGTGTTTCAGGGCCCGACCTCGCCGTTCCTGGTGGCCCTGGAGAAGGGTTACTACAAGGCCGAGGGGCTCGACGTGACCATGGACCCCGGCCAAGGCTCGGCGGGTGCCGTGCAGCGCGTCGCGACGGGCGCCTACCAGATCGGCTTCGCCGACGTGAACTCGACCATCGAGTACAACGCCAAGAACCCGGGCAAGGAAGTGCTCTGCGTGTTCATGGCCTACGATTTCGCGCCTTTCGGCGTCTATGCGCTGAAGAAGAGCGGGATCAAGGTGCCGAAGGATCTCGAGGGCAAGAAGCTCGGCGCGCCGGTGTTCGACGCTTCGTTCCGCCTGTTCCCGGCCTTCGCCAAGAAGAACGGCATCACCAAGTGGGAGCATGTGAACCTGACGCCGCAGCTGCGCGAGCAGAGCCTCGTGCAGGGCTCGGTCGACTTCATCTCGGGTCACTATTTCTCCTCGATGCTCGACCTCAAGGCACGTGGGGTGAAGTTCGATGACATTGTCGCCATGCGCTATGTCGACTATGGCCTCGATGTCTACGGCAATGGCATCGTGGTCTCGCAGGAGATCGCCAAGAACGAGAAGGCCGTGAAGGGCTTCGTCGCTGCCACCATCAAGGGTTGGCGGGACGTGATCAAGGACAACAAGCTCGGCGTGGCTGCCGCCAAGAAGCGCGATCCGCTGATCGACGATGCGCTCGAGCTGGAGCGCCTGCAGCTTTCGCTGCAGACCAACATCCTGACGCCCTATGTGAAGGCGAACGGCATGGGCGATGTCGAGCCCGACCGCTTCGCGCGCTCGGTCAAGCTCGTCTCGGAAGCCTTCGGCCTGCCGCAGGCGCCGGCACCTGACAAGGTCTTTACCGACAAGTTCCTGCCGCCGAAGGCTGATCGGATGGTCGCGCAATAGTGCCATTCGTCGACCTCAAAGGCGTCAGTCTCACCTATCGGCTGGGCAAGGAGACGACGCTCGCGCTCGCCGATGCGACCATGACGGTCGAGAAGGGTGAGTTCGTCGCCGTCGTCGGCCCTTCGGGGTGCGGCAAGTCGACGATCATGAAGCTCGTGACCGGCCTCCTGCCGCCGACTGGCGGTGAGGTGAAGGTCGCGGGCGAGCGCGTAACGGGACCGATCAAGGGCGTCGGCATGGCCTTCCAGAACCCGACCCTGATGCCCTGGCGCACGACGATGGCGAACATCCTCCTGCCGATGGAGGTGGTCGAGCCGCACAAACGCCGCTTCCGCCGCAATCGAGCCGACTATGAGGCGCGGGCGATGAGGCTTCTGGGCACGGTGGGCCTTGCCGACTTCGCCCAGAAGTTTCCCTGGCAGCTTTCGGGCGGTATGCAGCAGCGCTCCAATCTCTGCCGTGCGCTGATCCACGAGCCTGAACTTTTGATGCTGGATGAGCCGTTCGGTGCGCTCGATGCCTTCACGCGCGAGGAGCTGTGGGGCGTGATGCAGGCGTTATGGCTCGAGAAGCACTTCACTGGCGTGTTGGTCACGCACGACCTGCGCGAGGCAGTCTATCTCGCCGACACTGTCCACGTGATGAGCCGGCGGCCAGGCCGCATCGTGCTCACGCGCAAAATCGATATCCCGCGGCCACGCACGCTTGCCACCACCTTCGAGCCGCACTTCGTCGGCATCGTCCACGAGCTGCGCGACCGCATCCACCAGGAGCATGCCGCATGAGCGATTGGCGTCGCAATGCGCTCAGGATCGCCATGCCGTGGTTGGTCATCGCGGTCCTGCTTGTTATCTGGGAAGTCGCCTGCATCGTCTTCGATCTGCCCGAAATCCTGCTGCCGCGCCCGACCAAGGTCTTCGAGGTCTTCATTGCGCGCTTCGATATTCTGCTGCTCTTCTGCTGGCAGACGCTTTGGACTTCGCTGATTGGTTTTTTTATCGCCATCGCCGGGGGCCTGCTGCTCGGGCTCGCGATCGGCGCCTCGCCGTTCGTCTATTCTGGTCTCTATCCGCTGCTGATTGCATTCAATGCCGTGCCGAAGGTGGCGCTGGTGCCGATCCTGATGATCTGGGTTGGCGTCGGCGCGCTGCCGGCGGTAGTGACCGCGTTCGTGATCAGCTTCTTCCCGATCGTGGTCAATGTCGCGACGGGACTTGCCACCATCGAACCCGAGATGCGCGACGTCCTGCGCTCGCTTGGCGCCACGCACCTCGAGATCCTGACCAAGGTCGGCATCCCGCGCGCCATGCCCTACCTCTTCGCCAGCCTCAAGGTCGCGATCACGCTCGCCTTCATCGGCTCGGTGATCTCCGAGACCGTCGGTGGCAATCGCGGCATCGGCTTCCTGATGCTGTCGGCCGGGGCGCGCAACGATGCGCCGACGACTTTCGCTGGCCTGTTCGCCATCGCCATCATGGGTGTGCTGATGTACGCCGTCTGCGCTCTTGTCGAAAAGCGCATGACACGCTGGGCCTTCCGCGGCGAGATCGTGGGTTAACTCACCGTTGGCGCAATCCGGCCAGCAACGGCATCGCCTCTGATGCAAAGCGTTCGATCTGTCGGTCGCGCTCCTCGTAGGGGCCGACGAAGTCGAGAATGACGTGGCGGACGCCCGATTCGTGAAACCGGAATATGCGTTCCGCTACGCGTTCGGGTGGGCCGAGAGCGCAATAGCGCTCGGCGGCCTTGCGGAAATCCATGGCGTAGCGCTGACTGAGTGAGATGGTCGCGGCGTCGAGCGCTTGTTCGTAAGTGTCGGCGACGCAGGTGAACAGGAGATGGGCAGTCCCGAAGCCGCGCTCGAAGGTACGTTTGGCCTCGCTTGCGGCCGCCGCGATCTTATCCAGGCCCTGACGGAACATGTCGGGCGTGACGACATAGGACATCCAGCCGTCGGTCTTGCGGCCGACACGCCGCAGCGCCGCATCCGAGCGGCCACCACACCAGATCGGTGGACCGCCGGTCTGCCGCGGCGGCGGCTGCATCGGCACATCCTTGAACTGGAAGAAGCGGCCGTCATGTGACGCTGGCGCGCCGCTCCAGAACTTGCGCAGCACATCGAGACTCTCGGAAAGGCGTGCGCCGCGTTCGCCGATCGGCACGCCGCAGGCTTCGTACTCCTTGGGAAATTCGCCACCCACGCCGACACCGAAGATGAACCGGCCTTCGGTCAGGTGATCCAGAGTCGAGACCTGCTTGGCCACCGGTGTCGGATGGCGTAGCGGCAGGAGGTAGACCGCCGTGCCAAGCTGCAGGCGCGGGCTCACCATGGCGGCCTGCGCGAGCTGCAGGAAGGGATCGAAGATCGCGAGCGGGAAGGAGATGTGATCGCCGACCCACAGCGAATCGTAGCCACAGCGGTCGACCAGCTCGACCAGCGTCCGCATCTCGTCGATCGTCGGCAGCCACGGACCGGTGGCCGGTTCGGTGCGTCGATGGATGGTCTGCACGCCGACGCGCAGCCGGTCGTCGAGTGGAAGGTCCATCGCTTTATCCTTCCGTCTTGAAGCCGCGAAAGGTCCGCGGGATGCGGTGGATCTCGGCAAGCATCTCGCGCACCGGTCCGACCTCCCAGCCCGGCGACAGCGGGATGGAGATGGAATCGGCCACGCCGCCGAAACGCCGCTCGATCTCGTGCGGAATTTCAGCGTAGGTGCCGCAGGCGGCGAAGATGCGCAGCGTATCGTCGGAAATGAGTGGTGCCATGTCCTTCCATTGGCCCTGCACCGACATCTCGTGCAGCCTCTGACCAAGATCGTCCAGGCCATGCATGGCGAGGATCGGCCTGTAGGTGCGGGTCGAGCCATAGAAGGCGACCCGGAAACGCGCCGCTTCCATCGCCTTGCGGACCGTGGCTTCGTCGGGGCCGGTGCAGACGAAACCGCCGCCGTGGATGTCGAACTGCTCGCGTCGACGGCCGGTGCGCTGCATGCCTTCGAGCATCGCGGGCAGGCTGACCTCCTCGAGGTAGCGGCGACTGCAAATTGGATGAAGCCGTACGCCATCGCACAGTTCGCCGGCCAGCCGCAGCATGGCGGGCCCGACGGCCGAGATCGTGACCGGCACCATCGGCAAGCCCGTTCGCTCCGGTGAGAACTCGGGCGTCATCAAGGTCAGCGCATAGTGCTTGCCGCGATAGTCGAGCTTCTCGCCTTTCTCCCAGCATCGCCAGATCGCGCGCAGCGCTTCGATGTATTCACGCAGGCGAGGCGCCGGCGGTGTCCAGGGGATGCCGAACCGGCGCTCGTTGTGGCCTTTCACCTGGGGACCAAGGCCCAGCACGAAGCGTCCGCGCGAATTGGCCTGGATATCCCACGCCTCCGACGCGAGTACGGTCGGGCTGCGCGGGAAAGCGACGGCAATCGACGGCGTGAGCTCCACCCGCTCGGTGGCAATGGCGGCGAAGGCGAGTGGCGCCAGCACGTCATGGCCGAGCTCGGTGGTCATCAGGGCATCGAAGCCTGCCGCTTCCGCGGCCTGGGCCGCCGGTCCAACGCTACGCCAGTCGGCGGGCGGCAGCTCAGTGAACACGCGCATGGCATCCTCCCGGTCGATTGCTTTCGTGCTTTACGATATCGCAATTCGACGGACGCCGCCGCGCGGCGAGGCGCCAATCAGGCGACGGCAGGCTGGTCGACAGTCTCGCCATGCGAGCGGTGCAGCCGGGCCGCTTCGGCCTTCACCAGCGGCAGATCGGCATAGATCTTGAGATAGTCCTTTGCCATGCGTTCGGCGGCGAAGCGCCGCTCGAACGCAGCCCGCACCTTGCGACGGTCGAGCGTGTCGAGACGGGACAGGGCCTCGACCGCCTCGTCGAGGGTGCGGACGACGAAGCCCGTCACGCCATCGTCGATCACCTCCGGCACCGCCCCGGCCCGAAAGGCGATCACCGGCGTGCCGCAGGCCATCGCCTCGATTGTCACAAGCCCAAACGGTTCGGGCCAGTCGATCGGGAACAGAAGGGCTCTAGCGTTGCCGAGGAACTCCGCCTTCTCCTGTTCGTTGATCTCGCCGACGAACTCGACATTGGAATGGGCCTTGACCATCGGTTCGATCACCGTGTCCCAGTAGGCCCGGTCGGCGCGGTCGACCTTGGCTGCCATCTTCAGGGGCAGCCTGGCGCTCGCAGCAATCTCGATCGCGCGGTCCGGCCGCTTTTCGGGGGAGATACGGCCGAGGAAAGCCAGGTAGTCGCGGCTCGGATCGGCCTTGAAGGGCAGGAGGTCGAGCGGCAGCCCGTGGTAGACGTTGCCGACCCAGTTGAGAGGATGTGGAAGAGGGCGGCGTTGATCGAGCGAAATCGAGGTCAGTGGGATATCCGGGAATGCGGCGAAGAAGGGCTTGAGATCGGGCAGATCAAGCCGTCCGTGCGTCGTCGTGATCGTGCGATCGGCAAATTCACGGATCAGCGGGAAATGCAGAAGATCGACATGGAAGTGGAGGACGTCGAAATCGTTCGCCCGCCGCCGGACCTCGTCGAGCATGACGACATGATATGGCACAGGATCCTTGACGGCGGGATTGAGCCGCAGAGCCATGTCGCTGCAACGGATGAGCTTCGCCGTGGTTTTCGAATCGCCGCTGGCGAACAGGGTGACCTCGTGGCCCAGCCGGACGAGCTCCTCCGTGAGATACGACACCACCCGCTCCGTGCCGCCATAAAGCTTCGGCGGGACACGCTCGAAGAGCGGGGCGATCTGGGCGATCTTCATCGATGGAACTCCTGGGATGAGCGAAGCCGCAAGTTCGCGGCATGATCGGTGGGGCGCACGGCTAGGTTTCGAGCATGCCGTCGCGTGCAACGACGCGGCCCGCCTTGACCACCAGTTTGCGGCGAGGTCGGCTGGCAATCGCTTCGGCGATCGACCCGGCTGCAACGACAACGAAATCGGCTCGGCTGCCGACATGCAGGCCATAGTCGGCGAGACCGAGGGCGCGCGCGGCGGCGGATGTCACCATCTCGTAGGCCACGGACAGCTCGTGGTCGTGCCGGAAGTTGGCACGATAGCCGATCATCATGGCGCGATCGAGCATGTCGCCGTTGCCGAACGGCGACCAGGCATCGCGGATATTGTCCGAACCGCCGAACACTTCGACGCCATGTTGGCGCAGCAGAAGGAGAGGCGGGATGGTCGCTGCTCCCGGCCCGTGGCTCATGATCGCGACACCGGCGTCGGCCAGCGCATCGGCCGTTTCGGCGGCCCGCGCCGTCGGAACCGAACCCAGCGCGAAGGCGTGGCTGACGGCGACCTTTCCAGAGAGACCGGCGGCTTTCGTGCGTGCGGCGATGGCAAGCAGCTCGACGATCCCGCCTTCGCCGCCGTCGTGCAGGTGAATATCGATGCCGACGCCGCGTCTTTCGGCGATACCGAAGATCGCATCGAGGTGACCATCGAGATCGCCATCGATGCCGACGGGATCGAGGCCGCCCAGAAGATCGGCGCCGTCGGCAATGGCGGCATCCAGGAGATCGGCCGCGCCGGGTGAGCGCAGGACCCCGCTTTGTGGGAAGGCCACGATCTCGATCGTGACGAGGTCGCGGAAACGCTCGCGCACCTTCAGAATCTCGTGGAGATTGCGCAGCCCGAGCTGGTTGTCGATATCGACATGGCTGCGCATGTGCAGCGTACCGCTGGCCAGCACCTGGCGCACGAGATTGGTGCCGGTCTCCGATTCCGGAAGGCTGCGTGCCGCACGGACCTTGCGCTCGGCCTCGATGCGATCGGCCACCTGATTGCCCGTCGCCCGGTTGGGTACCCACGGCAGGCCGAGCAAGGTCTTGTCGAGGTGGATGTGACCGTCGACCAATGGCGGCAAGACCAGCGCGCCATCGAGATCGAGGTCCTCAGCTGATGCTGCATTCCCTGAAGACGGGAGGAGGGCGGCGATCCGCCCTCCTTCGACACTGATGTCGCGCCGGCTGCCGTCGGGCAACGTGGCGTTGACGTACCGCACCGTCTACTTGTCCGCGACGGCGCCAGCTTCCTTGCGGGTCTGGTTGACGGCGGCACGCGCGGCTTGCGCCATCAGGCCCGAGTCGTTGGCGATGGTCACGAACCGGAAGCCCTTGCCGATCATCTTCGCAGCGTAGCCCGCGGTGCCGTTATGAATGCCGGCGAAGAGGTTGCGCTTCTTCACTGCCGCCAGAAGCTTGTCGTAGATCGCGAGGACCTGCGGCTCCTCGCGATCGAGGATCGGCTTCAGGCCGAGCGACAGGCCGAGATCGCTGGGGCCGATATAGATGCCGCTCACGCCGGGCACGTCGAGGATGGCGTCGATATTGTCGATCGCCTCCTGCGTCTCGATCATGGGGATGACCAGCACTTCGTCGTTGGCGGATGCCTGATAGGGCGTCGCCTCGCCGTAGGCGCCGGCGCGGATCGGACCGTTGCTGCGCTTTCCCTTGGGCGGGTAGAGGCTGTAGGAGACCAGCGCCTTCGCTTCCGCGGGCGTGTTCACCATAGGGCAGATGACGCCCCAGGCGCCGCCATCCAGCACCTTGCCGATGATGCCCGGCTCGTTCCAAGGCACGCGCACCAGTGGCGTCACCGGATGCTTGTCCATCGCCTGGAAGCAGGTGACCATCGACTGGTAGTCCTGCACGCCGTGCTGCATGTCGACGGTGACGCTGTCCCAGCCGCATTGCGCCATGGTCTCGGCCGAGAAGCCGTTGGGGATGGCGAGCCATCCATTGACGCAGGCCTTGCCTGCCTGCAGGCGCTTCTTCAGCATGTTCGACGACATATCGGCGTTCCTTCGCTCCAGGTTGTGGCCGGATCATAGGCATCTCGCTCACCGCAGACCACGGCATCCTGTCGCACTGCGGACAGAATCGGTCAGCCTTTGACAGCGCCGGCGGCAAGGCCTTCGACGATGTATTTCTGCAGGAGCGCCACGAGGATCACGGTGGGCGCCAGCGCCAGAAGACAAATCGCCATCATCAGGTTGAAGAAGACGTGGACGTCGCCTACCAGGCTTGCGATCACGACCGGCAGGGTCATGAAGTCGGGACGTGCGTTCAGGATCAATGGGATCAGAAGCTCGTGCCAGGAGATAATGAAGACGATGACGCCACAAGCTGCAAGGGCCGGCGTCGCAAGCGGCAGCACGATCCTCACGAAGGCGGTAAAGCGCGTGCAGCCGTCGATGCGCGCAGCTTCCTCGAGCTCGGTGGGAATGGTGTCGAAGTATGGCGCCAGGATCAGGATGGCGTAGGGCAGTAGGAAACCGGTTTCTGCAAAGATCACGCCTTGTAGCGAATTGAGCTGCCCCAGCGAGCGCATGACGACATAAAGAGGAATCATGAGCACGATGGCCGGCACGAAGCGCGCGACGATGTTCGCCTGCAACAGGAAAAGCATCCACTTGTAGCGCTGACGGGAAATCGTGTAGGCCGAAAACGAACCGAACAGCAGTGTCAGGAACGTCACCGAGACCGCGATGATCGCCGAATTGGCACAAGCCGCGTAGAAGTTCTTGATGTTATCCGGCAGGTAGGTGATCTGCTCGAAGATATGGCCCTTTTGTTGGCCCTTGCTCAGGATGACCATGAAGTTGTCGAGGGTGAATTCGAGCGGCAGGACGCGGCGTGTGTCGGCCTGAAGGGCCTTCTCGGACTGGATGCTGCCGATAAACACAGCCGCGAGAGGCAGCAGGATGAAGAAGATCACCATGAGATTGGCGGCATGCAGCAGCATCCGCGCCGAGATCGACTTCGCCCTCATAGCGTTACCCGTCGGTAGACGACGCGCATGTAGAAGATCGCCATGACGATGATCATGAAGGCGAGGATGTAGGCTGATGCCGATCCCATGCCAAAATTGTTGGGTGGCGCGAAGGTAATCTTGTAGCTGTACCAGGCCGCGACCCAGGTGGCATCGCCCGGCCCTCCTTGAGTGATGGCGAGGATCTCTTCGAACACGGCGAAGGCGAAAGCTGTGCGCAGAACCAGGATGACGGCGAGGATCTGCCGCAACATCGGCAGTGTGATGTGCCAGAAGCGTCGCCACGCGCTTGCACCATCAATGGCCGCTTGCTCGTAGAGTTCGCGCGGAATGCCCTGGAGGGCCGCGTGCACCAGGATGATCGCGAAGGGCAGCGTGCGCCAGACATAAGGGATGGCGACCGCGTAGAGGGCTGTGTCGGGAACGCCCGTCCAGTTGATCCGTTCGTGGATCAGGCCGGTCGACAGCAGGATCCGGTTCAGGAATCCGAACTGGAAACTATAGATGAAGGTCCAGATTAGGCCATTGGCGATCGGCGGGACGGCGTAGGGCAGCAGGATGAGAAACCGCGTGACGCGCGAGGTCCAAATGCCGGTCTGATTGATCAGTAGGGCGATCATCACCGCCAGGACGATCTCGCTCCCGACCGTGACGGCCGTGAAGATCAACGTGTTCTTGATGGCGGTCCAGAAAAGCGGGTCGGTGAGCACGCGGCCGTAATTCTCCCAGCCGCTGAAGGCGAAGACACCACGCCTGAGTTGCGCCAGGCCAACGCGATGCACTGACAAGTAACCCGCGTAAGCGACGGGGTAGGCCAACACCAAGGCCAGGAAGACGAGCGTCGGCAGATTCATGAACAGGGCAAAGCGCGAAGCCGGCATCTCGCGCCGATACCAGGGGCTGCGGCTTCGCCCGCGCGCCGCAGCGATGACGTGGGCCTCGGTGGTCAGGGGATCAGACCTTGCGCTTTGCCTCGGCGATCCCCTTGATCAGATTGTCACAACACTGATCGGCGGTGATCTGGCCGGTAAGGCAGTTCTGGACCTCGATGTTCAGTTGGTCGGTCCAGGGGAAATGCCAAGGCTGATAGACCGAGGAACAGACTTCGCCGATATAGGTCGCCTTGTCCCAGATCTTGAGAATGGTCGGCACGTCACCCCATGGCGCCCAGCCCGTCTTGACTGCATCGCTGTTCATCACCGAGTTGTAGCCCGATCCCAGCATCGCATCCTTGGCAAGACCGATCGCCTGCGTGTAGTTGCCGTCTTTGGTGCGGCCGCCGAGATATTGCAACAGCTTCCAGGCCCATTCCTTGTTCCGGTTTGCCGTCGTGACGAAATAGACATGCGCGTCAGCGATCGTCCTGCCATCGCCCGGCGATTCGAGGACCTTGACCTTGCCGGCGATCGGCGACTGCGTCGGATCGTTCACGACGTTCAGGCCGTAGTGGTGGTTGGGTCCGCGATAGAGGTTTTTGCCGGCCCCGAACGCTTTGGCCGAAGTCGTGAACTGGACCTTGAGCGATTCCGGATCGGCGATATCGAGGCCCTTCTCGAAGGTGTTGGCCCACCATTTCAGCGTCTCGCGGGCGATCGAGCCCGGGCCCAGCATATGGTTGCCCTGCTTGTCGAAGAAGGTGCCGCCGCGATTCCAGGTCATCTGGTACCAGGTGCCGGGCAGCTGCTCGAGACCGACGCCCGCGACCCACAGCACCGGGTAGCGTGAGACGCCGTCTCTCTTGGCCTTCACGCAATGCTCGATGAATTCATCGTAGGTGGTGAACGGCTTGTCGATCTTCAGTTTCTCCAGCATGTCGACGTAGTAGTTCCACACCCATACAGCTGCGAAATAGGGAAGGCCAAGCGTCTTGCCGTCGATCGTTGCGACCTGCTTGGTGAAGGCCGAGAAGTCTTTGACGTAGTCCGCGACCCCTGGAAGGCCGTCGAGCGGTTCGACCAGTCCTTGGTTGACGAAGTTGGGAAATGAAAAAGGCGAGGATTGCGACACGTCGATTTTCTCGCCGGCCGCATACATTGTCGTGAGTTTGGTCGGATGATCGTTGAAGGACGAGATGGTGGAATCGACCGGAACGCCCCAGTCCGCCTCGAACTGCTTGGCGATGCGCGTATAAATATCGCCATAGGTCCAGACCACGAAGTTCAGGCGATCGACTTTGCCCTTTGGCGCCTCACTCCAGGGTCCGGTCTGCTGCCCGAGCGCCCCGCCGGCGGTGCCAACGATACCAAGACTCGCGGCGGCGCCAATCACGTGCCGCCTGCTTAGCTCCCGCCGATAGATCAGCTTGTTTGCCACGTCGAACCTCCCCAAAGTCTTCGGTGCCGCCTTGGCGTCGCAAGAACCTCGCCGGGATGGACGGCACTCTGTGTTCTGGTAGACAAGGCTATGACGATTCTCTCGCTGGTGACAGCCCGGATTGCCGTCGATCTCGCTCCTTCGGCCGGCGGTGCCGTCTCGCGCTTTCGTGTCGATGGGATCGACCTGCTGCGTCGCATGGCCTCGATCGATATTGACTCGGGGCGCGGCAACAATGCCGCTGCCTATCCGTTGGTTCCGTTTTCCAATCGCATCGCGAACGGTCGCCTCGACTTCGAAGGCGAGACCTTCTCCCTGAAACCCAACTGGCCCGGCGTTGCGCATCCAATGCATGGCGACGGCTGGTCGCACAGTTGGGACATCCTGCGAGCCGACGCACAGGCAGCCGAGATCGCCTACCTCCACGAGCCGGCCGGAGCGGAGGGAGGCTGGCCGTTCCGCTATCGGGCGCGACAGAGCTATCGGCTGCAGCCGGACCGACTGACCGTCACCCTGGAGATCGACAATCTCGAAGACCGGGTGGTACCGGCCGGCCTTGGCCTGCATCCCTTCTTCCTTAGGGAGCAAGACAGCGAGCTTGCCTGCAGCACCGAGGCCGTGTGGCAGACCGACGCCGAGGTCCTGCCGGTGAAGCGGGTGCCAGTGCCGGCTGAGTGGAACTTCAGCAAGCCACGTCGCGTCAACGAGGTCGTGCTGGACAATTGCTTCGACGGCTGGACAGGCAAGGCCACCATCCTCTGGCCCAGCCGGCGCCTGCGCCTCGATCTCGAGGCCAGCGAACCGTTCCGTCACGTCGTGATCTATGTACCACCCGGCCAGCCCTATTTCTGTGTCGAGCCGGTGAGCCATGCGAGCGGGCAGGTGGGCGCGCTGCCGCTGGCGCCTGGCGCGACGCGCCGGGGCGAGATTGTCTTCCGTATCTCCGATTTGTGAGGGGCCATGCCGTCTTTCGCTTCCTACCCCAGCCTCAAGGACCGCACCGTGTTCGTCTCGGGTGGCGGCTCGGGCATTGGCGCCTCGATTGTCGAGCATTTTGCCGGGCAGGGGGCGAAGGTGGGATTCGTCGATATCGACGAGCCGGCCTCAACGGCGCTCGTGAAGAAGATCGCGGCGGTGGGCCACGTCGCGCCTCTGTTCCTGAAAGGCGATGTCCGCGACGTAAAGGCTTATCAGGCGGCAATTGCAGAGGTGGCGGCGAAGCTCGGCACGATCACGGTGCTGATCAACAACGCCGCACGCGACGACCGGCACGACCTTGCGGATGTCACGCCAGCGTTCTGGGACGAGCGCATCGCCGTCAACCTGCGCCATCAGTTCTTCGCCATCCAGGCCGTGGCACCGGGCATGAAGGCGGCGGGCGGCGGTTCGATCGTGAATTTCAGCTCGGTCAGCTACCACACCATGACCGCCCGGCTCTCGGTCTACGAGGCAGCGAAGGCGGCGGTCATCGGCCTGACACGTGGCCTCGCGCGCGATCTCGGGCCTGACAAGATCCGGCTGAACGCGATCACGCCGGGCTGGATCATGACGCAGCGCCAGATCGACCTCTGGCTCACGCCCGAGGCCGAGGCTGATCTCATGAAAGCGCAATGCCTCAAGGAGAAGGTCTACCCACCCGATATCGCGCGTATGGCATTGTTCCTGGCGTCAGACGACAGCCGCCTGATCTCGGCACAAAATTTCGTCGTCGACGGCGGGCGGATGTAAACGAGGTCCTCCGTCGGCGCTACTTGCGGTCCTTGTAGGGAGGGATCGGGTAGACGGCTTTGGCGGTGGCGATCTCGGGCGGATAGACCACCTCCACGCCCTCCGGCAGGTTCTGCATCACCGCGAACTCGTTCTTGAACTGCTTGCCGGTCGCGTCGATCTCATACGGGCCGGTGACGGTGACGATCTTGTTGTTGAGCTTGAGCGCCGCCTCCTTGAGCTTGGCTGCGTCAAGCGTTTGCGCCTCCTGGATGAATTGCTCCAGCACCGCGCCCGCACCGTAGGCCAGCGCCGTCTGGAAGTCCGCCGGATAGGGGGCTTTCGGGAACAGCTTGGCGTACCGCTCCATCATCTGCGCCCGGGTGAGGCCGCCGGTGACCTTCCAGTTGATCCGGTCGTGCAGCAGGGTCTGGCTGAAGTGATAGAGCGCATCCTTGCCGATCGCGAGGAACTGCGGCTGCGAGCCATAGACGAAATAGACGCCCTTGAAATCGACATTCATCTCGCGCAGTTGGCGCGCCATCGTCATCTGGTCGCCCTCGTAGGCGGTCGGCATGAAGACGTCGGCGCCGCTCGCCTTGGCTTTCTGGATCAGGATGTTGAAGTCCTTCGTTCCCTTGGCGAACTTCTCGTCCATCGTGACCTCGATGCCGAGCTTCTTCGCCTCGTCCATCGCGCCGTTGGTCAGCGCCGCCGGGAACGGCTCGTCGAGATAGGCGAAGGCGATCTTCTTGACGCCCAGCTCGCCGAAGGCCTTCACGCCCGGCCGGCCGAGCAGGGTGCCGGCCTGCTGCGTCGCCGATACGACGTACTTGTAGCCCTGGGCATAGATCGAATCGGCCGACGCCGACCAGATCACCATGAATTTGTTGTTGGTCTCCGTCGTGTTGACCGCCGCCGCCGTCAGCGTCGAGCCGAACGGGCCGAAACAGAGATCGACCTTCTCGTCCTTGATCAGCGTCTCATAGACCTTGGGCACGATCGTCTTATCGCTGCGGTCGTCGAGCTTCACCAGCTCGACCTTGCGCTTGGTCCCGCCGAGCGCGATGCCGCCGCGGCTGTTGACGTCATCGACCCAGATCTCCGCGCCGCGCAACCCCGATTGGGCGGCGAGCGCGAACGTGCCGGTCGACGACACCGTCATGCCGATGCGGATCGGCTTGGCATCTTCGGCCCATGCCCTTCGGACGGCGATCGTGCCGACGGTTGCTGCAATCAGGGTTCTTCTTGGCAGGGCTTTTGTCATGATGCGTTCTCCCTTCCCCTCATGGAGGCTAGCAACGGGCAGCCGCCGGGTCACGTATCGATGCGGTAGTCGACCCACTCGGCGATCAGTTCACGCAGGCCGGCATCCTCGCGGAATGCGCGGGCCGAGCCGTCGACCTTGTTCTGGCCGAGCTCGAGCACATAGAGATGGTCGCAGACCTGCACGCACTGGCGCACGTTCTGGTCGACCAGAAGGACGGTGATGCCCTGCGCGGGCAGGCCACGGATGAAGGCGTAGATGTCGGCGCTGATGCGCGGGGCGATCATCGCCGTCGGCTCGTCGAGCAGCAGCACGCGGGGCCTGAGCGCCAGTGCCCGGCCGAGCTCGAGAAAGCGCTGCTGGCCGCCGCTCATCGCGCCCGCCATGTCGCGCCGTCGCTCGCGCAGCATCGGGAACTGGGCGTAGGCGCGTTCCAGCGCCTCCCCGACCCGGGCGCGGTCGCCGCGGAATGACCAGCAGGCGAGCCGCAGATTGTCCTCGACCGAAAGCTCGTTGAAGAGGCTGCGATGCTGCGGCACGAGCGCGATGCCATGCTCGATGAACTTCCAGGGCGGCATCCCGGTCACGCGCCGGCCGTCGACCAGCACGTCGCCCGCGACCGGCTTCAGGAGGCCGTAGAGCGCGCGCAGCGCCGTCGACTTGCCGGCGCCGTTGGGGCCGATCACGCCGGTGATGAGGCCGCGCCTCGCCTGGAGCGAGAGTCCGCGCAGGATGCGGATGTCGCCATGGTAGGCCACATCGACGCCCTTGAGCTCCAACGCCGCGGGCTCGTCCCGGCTCGCGTTCTCCATCGTCACATCCCCAGGTAGGCTTCGATGACGGCGGGGTTGTCGCGGATGGCGTCGACGCCGCCCTCGGCGATGATGCGACCCTGGTTCAGCGCCACGACCCGGGCCGAGAGCCGGTAGATCGAGGTCAGGTCATGGCTGATCAGTAGCACTGCCTTGCCGGCGCGCGCCATCTCCTCGATGCGGTCGATCATGAACTTGCAGAGCAGCGGGTGCACGCCGGCAAACGGCTCATCGAGCAGGATGATGGATGGGTCAGGCATTAGCATACGCGCCATCTCGAGCAGCTTCTGCTGTCCGCCCGACAGCTCCTCGGCATGATTGTGGCGCAGCTCGATCAGCCGCATGCGTTCTAGCATCGCCTCGGCGCGGCCAATCAGCTCCGCATCGGAGGCCCGTCGGTCGAGTACTGGCACCAGGAGATTGTCGATCAGCGACATCTTGCGGAAGACACGGGGCACCTGGAAGGTGCGGCCGACGCCGCGATGGGCAACGACATGCGGCGGTTGGCCGGTGACCTGCTCGCCGGCCACAAAGACGTCGCCGGCGTCGGGCCGGTAAAGGCCGCATATGCAGTTCATCAGCGTCGTCTTGCCGGCGCCGTTGACGCCGATGATGCCCAGCGTCTCGCCGGCCGCGACCTTGAGATCGACACCGTCCAGCGCCACCAGGCCGCCGAAGCGCTTGGCGAGCGCGCGGGTCTCGATCGCCACGTTCATCGCCGCGATCTCGTGCCGAGGATGCCCGAGGGGCGGAAGAAGATCGTGCCGATCAGGATGGCAAAGCCCACGATCTGCGCCATGGCCTGGGGCAGGAACACCGTCGCCATCTGCTCGGCCAGACCGTAGATCACGCCCGCGAGCAGGGCGCCCATCGGATTGCCTAGCCCGCCCAGCACCACGACGATGAAGGCGATGATCGTGTATTCGGCGCCGGAGAAGGGATTAAACGCGGGGAACACCAGTGCGATCAGGACGCCGGTGACGCCGGCCAGCGCCGTTGCGAGCGCGAAAGCGAACGCCGACAGCCGGACGATGTCGACGCCCATGATCTGGATCGCCTCGCGATTCATGATCGCCGCGCGCAGCGCCTTGCCGGGAAGCGTGCGGAACAGGAACCAGGCGAGCGCCAGCGACAGCACCGCGGTGATGCCGAGCGCCACCAGTCGCGCCGTCGAGACGTAGATTGGCCCCAGCGGCACCGACACCGGGCTGAACGTGTCGTCGATCGAGCGCGAATCGGCTCCGAACAGCAGCAGCATGAGAGCGGCCGCCGCGATCGACACGCCGTAGAACATCAGGAACGACATGAGTTCGGGGTCGTCGCTCAGCGCAAGGCGCGGGATCAGCACGTAGTAGAGAGCCCAACCGGCGGCGAAGAAAGCGATGGCGGCCACGGGCAGCGCCAGGAGCGGCGGCACGCCCAACCCGCTGAACAGCGCGAAGGCGAGGAAGGAGCCCGCGATCACGAACTCGCCGTGGGCGAAGTTGACCACACGTAGCACGCCGTAGAGCAGGGTGAGGCTGACGCCGACCAGGGCGTAGATGCCGCCCACGATCAATCCGTTGGCCAGCCCGTTGAGGATCAGCAGTCCCATGGCGCCTCCTACGGCACGTAGCGGCGCCATTGCGGTTTGCGCCGCAGCAGCGTGCCAACGATGCCGCGAGGCAGGAACAGCACCAGCGCCACCGTTGCCACGCCCAGGATCAGGAGGTTGAGCAACGGGAAGCGTCGCCAGATAAGCTCGTCGAGCCAGACCATGGCGACCGCGCCGACGACCGGTCCGGTGACGGTGCCGAGGCCGCCCGCAACGGCATAGATGACCGTCTTGGCCGTGGTCAGCGTGTTGAAGGCGGTCTCGGTGTCGACCACGTTGGTGTACCACGCCTCGACGCCGCCGCAGATTGCAGGAAAGGCCGCCGAGATCAGCCAGCCATAGAGCCGGATCCGGGGGACGTTAACCCCCATCATGTCGGCGGCATCGGGATCATCGCGGGTGGCGCGCAGCGCCTTGCCCAGCCGCGAGCGCGCGAGCCAGAGGATCGTCGCCAGCGCCGCCACCATGACGGCCATCATCACATAGAAGCTGTGCACGGGTTCGGCCCGGCTGCCGAGCTGGAGGCCGAAGCTGCCGCCGGTGAGCCAGTCCGGCAGGTTGGTGATCGTGAGCCGGCAGACGCCGGCCAGTGCCAGGTTGACGATGCCGAAATAGATGCCGGAAAGGCGCAGCGTCGGCGCGAACAGGAGCGCCAGCACGAGGCCCGCGACGCCAGCCAGGGGCAGCGCCAGGAAGATCGGCACTGCCGCCTTCTTCACCAGGATCGCGGTCGTGAAGGCGCCGACGCCGTAGAACGCCACATAGCCGAAGGGCAGGTAGCCCGCGAAGCCGGCCGCGACGTTGAAGGCCGATGCCATGGTGATCCACAGCATCAGGTAGAAATGGAAGGCGATGTTGCCTCCCAGAAAAGGCACCAACGCGAAATAGACGAGCAACACGCCGCCGATGAGGGCGGCGAGCATGAAATAGATCCGGTCGGCCGGTTCGAGAGTGCGGGAGGACAGTGCCATCGGATGTGGTCAGGGGATCTCGTAGACTGCCATTTCCGAGGCGATGCCGCGCAAGGCGTGCTGATGCACCGCAGGCGTGAGACCGTCGGCTTTGAGCAGGCTGGCGCTCAGCGCATTGCCGATCACGCTGCCGGTCGCCAGGATCGAGGGCGTCGAGGCGAGGCCCTGCACCCGCGAGGCGATGTTCACGGTCTGGCCGAAATAGTCCTGCCGCTCGTTCAGAGTCACGGCGAGGCACGGCCCTTCGTGGATGCCGATCTTGAGCAGCAGGTCGTCGCGGCCGTGCGAGGCGTTCAGCTTGCGCATGGCCTCGCGCATGCGGAGCGCGGCAGCGAGCGCATGGTCCGGCGTGAGAAAGGTCGCCATCACGGCATCGCCGATGGTCTTGACCACGGCGCCGCCCTCGGCCGCGACGATATCGTGCAGCGTGTTGAAATGCTCGCGCACGAGGTCGAAGGCGACCAGATCGCCGACCCGCTCGTAGAGCTCGGTCGAGCCCTTGAGATCGGTGAACAGGAAAGTGAGGCTGGTGATCTTCAGCCGCTGATCGATATCGAGCGTATCGGTGCGATAGATGTCGCGGAACGTCTGGTTGGACAGCAGGCGTTTAGCGGTCAGGAACGGCCGCCGGTTGCCGATGATGCGCTGCAGAGCATCGTTGGCCACCCAGATCACGGGCAGGACCCGGCCGGAGGTGCGATTCTCGAGCGCTAGCCGCACCGGGCCCGGCCGCATCTCCGTCGTGCCGGCTGGCGCATGCAGGTCGGTATAGACAAGCGTCAGGCCCTGCCGGTCGCTGGTCGGCTCACCCTTCACGTCGATGAACTGCGCCGCGTGCATCACCGGCTCGAGGACGATGAGGGTTTCCGCCGGAAGCTGCAGCGACAGGATCGCCTTGTCGCCGGCCGGCAGCTCGACCGAATCGAGCGTTACCTGCTGGAGCGCCGCCTCGAGACTGTCCCTGGGCAGGTCGACGCCGGTGCCCCAGAAGACCTGGCGATAGTATTCCCAGATCGGAAGGTCCTCGGGATTGTGCACGCCGATCCGCCGCGCCCGCGGGCTCACCGTGAAGCTCACCTCGACCATTTCGTCGAGCGTCGGCTCGTTGTGGACGGCGCAGAACGCGCAGTAATATTCGTCGGAGCGCACACTCTTCAACGTGGTGTTGGTATCAAGCACGCCGCCGCAGCTCGGGCAGAGCACATTCCACGACATCTCGAACAGGCCGATCCGCGCCGCATGCAAGAGCGTCGCGATGGTCTTCTCTTCGTCGAGAGTCTCGCGTCGGGCGAGGTCGAGGGCATTGATGCGGGCGAGCCGGTGGTCCGGCGCCTCCCGCACCAGCCGCTCGAGTGCGGCCACGCAATCCGCATCGGCCGATTGGCGCAGGACGGCAAACAAGGCTTGCGCTTCGCTCATGGTCCCACGCTACGCTGAAAAGCCAGGACCGGCAATTTTCCATCGCCGGCGTCGGCATCAGCCGGTCAGCCTCGAAAGACCTTCGCGCTCGACCCAGTCGATCAACAAAGTCGCCAGCTCCCGCGGCCGCTCCAATGGCGCCATGTGGCCGCAGTCTTCGATGACCTCGAAGCGGGCGCGCGGCAGGCATTGCGCCATTCGTTCGGTCTCGGCGAAGGTGCGCAGGCGATCCTGACGACAGGCCACGACCAAGGCGGGGCAGGTGATGCGCTCAAGGTCGGCATAGCCATCGTTGCGAACCAGCGCCGACTGACGAGTTCGCACGTCGGGTCCCAGGCGGCGCTGCATGCCGCGCAGACGGTCGAGCAGCAAGGGATCGCGCTCGCGATCCGGGTGCAGCCCGGCCGCGACGCCGTTGGTCTTGGGCGGTCGGTTACCGGGTTGCCAGCCGGCCTGGCGTCGCGCCCGCTCTTCTGCCGAGTAGCCGCGCGCCGACGAAGCGACAAAGGCGACGCCGATAACGCGTTTGGGTGCGGCGAGCGTGAGTACACGCGCCACGAAGCCACCCATCGAAAAGCCGGTCAAAATGAACTTCTCGGGCGATTGCTCGAGGACGCGCTTGGCCATGCCTTCGAGCGTGTCGTCCTGATAGACGTTGCCGTAGTGGACGCGGCCGATCCTGGCGAGGTCGGGCAACATGTCGGTCCACAAATCGGCATCGCACATGAAGCCGGGAAGCAGCACAAGATCGGTCATCGGCGCGCGCAGCTTGCGCGGACCCTGTCCGTTAATCAACATCGCCGAGTCAGTGAGAGGACCCGTAGATGGCCGTTCGCAAGGAAACCGACAGCATGGGCGAGATCGAGGTGCCCGCCGACAAGCTGTGGGGTGCGCAGACCCAACGCTCGCTCACCTATTTCAGCATCGGCAAGGATCTGATGCCACGTGAGATGATCGGCGCCTATGCCGTGCTGAAGAAAGCCTGCGCCAATGCCAATCTCGCCGGCAAGCGCCTGGCACCGGAGCTGCATCGGTTGATCGTAGAAGCCTGCGACGAGATCCTGGCTGGCCGGCACCACAACATGTTTCCGTTGCACGTCTGGATGACGGGCTCGGGCACGCAATTCAACATGAACGTGAACGAGGTGATCTCCAACCGTTGTTGCCAGCTCGCGGGCACGCCGCTCGGCTCCAAGAAGCCGGTGCATCCCAACGACCACGTCAACATGTCGCAATCGTCGAACGACAATTTTCCGGCGGCAATGTACATCGCCGCGGCGATCGGCGTGACGCAGAGGCTTCTGCCTGCGGTCAGGGCGTTGCACGACGCGATCGACGCCAAGGCAAAGGAGTGGGCCGACATCGTCAAGATCGGCCGCACGCATCTTCAGGATGCCACGCCCGTCACCCTGGGCCAGGAATGGTCGGGTTACGCGGCGATGCTGGAAGCAGATGTTGCGCGCATCGAGCATGCGCTGAAGGATGTGTATTCCCTTGCCCTGGGCGGCACCGCCGTCGGTACCGGCATCAACGCCGCGCCTGGCTTTGCCGAGGAGTCGGCAGCTGAGATCGCGGCGCTGACCGGCCTGCCCTTCGTGACGGCGCCCAACAAGTTCGCAGTCCAGGGCGCGCATGATGCCCTGGTCCAGCTCTCCGGCACGCTGCGCACGCTTGCGGGCTCGCTCTACAAGATCGCCAATGACATCCGCCTCGTGGCTTGCGGACCACGGGCGGGGCTCGCCGAGCTGATCCTGCCGGAAAATGAACCGGGCTCCTCGATCATGCCCGGCAAGGTCAATCCGACCCAGGCCGAGGCGCTTACCATGATCGCGGTCCAGGTCATGGCCAACGACGTGGCTGTCGGCATGGGCGGGGCGGGCGGGCACCTCGAAATGAACGTCTACAAGCCGCTCATGATCTTCAATCTCATGAACTCGATCGTGCTGCTGGCCGACGGCTGCACCAACTTCCGCAAGTTCATGATCGAAGGCACGCGCCCCAACCTGAAGAAGATCAAGGAACATGTCGAACGGTCGCTGATGCTGGTGACGGCGCTGGCCCCGGTGATCGGCTACGACAAGGCGTCGCAAATCGCCCATCACGCAAACGAGCACGACCTGACCTTGAAGCAGGCCGCATTGCAGCTCGGCTACGTCAACGAAGCCGAATTCGATCGCATCGTCGATCCGGCCAAGATGGTCCGGCCGTATGTCGCACGGGAGAAATGAGGCTGAACAGTCAGGCTGTGGCGTCGGCGCGCCGCCGTTCCCGGGCCCTGAGGCGCGACAGCGAGACCGGCGTGATGCCGATATAGGCCGCCAGATCCTGCTGGGTGACGCGGTCGATTAGCCAGGGTCGTTCGGCGATGGCCTGGGCGAACCGTTCAGGTGGACTCAAGGTGAGCAGCATCCGTTCGCGCTCGGAAAGATGACGGGCGGCATCGGAGAGCAACAGATTGAGGCACCGCGCCCACAACGGCTCGGTCTCGGCGAGAAGCCGGACCGGTTCGAACACCAAGGCTTCGATGGTCGTGTCCTCGCATGCGGTCGCACTGCAAGCAGCTTCGAGTGTCCCATCAAGGGTGCTCACACAGGCTGCGACTTGGCCCTCGACGATGAATTCGAGGATGCGCTCGGTACCTTCCTCCGAGAGGGCGGTGAGTTTCACGAGCCCGCTCTTGATCACGGCAAGTTGTGTGACGCGCTCACCGGCTTGAAACAGCATCTCGCCACGCCGCCACGAGCGTCGCACCAGGCGACGCCGCAAAGTGGCCGCCTGTGGCAGGGCCTCGCCCACGCGCATCTGCAGGATCTCGATCAGGTCGAGATGGGAATCGTAAACTGGCTTCACTTAACGAAAGATAAGGCTGCCGATGGATCGTTTCCATAGGATGGATAGCAACGTTTCAATTATCGGAGCTTCTTCATGCTTACCTGGAAGATCGGTGATGTCAGCATCAGCAAGCTGGTCGAGCTCGAAGGCATCATGCCGACCGGAACGCCCGAATCGATGCTGCCCGACGGCCATCCCGAGGCGATCCGGGAAATCAATTGGCTCGTTCCTCATTTCGCCACGCCCGAGGGGCAGGTGAAGATCAGCGTCCATGCGCTTCTGGTGCAAACGCCGTCAATGCGGTTGGTGGTCGATACCTGCATCGGCAACGACAAGCCGCGCATGATGCCGATGTTCAGTATGTTGCAGACCGGTTTCCTGCGCGATCTCGAAGCGGCCGGTTGGAGCCGCGACAGCGTCGACGCCGTCCTCTGCACGCATCTCCACCTCGACCATGTCGGCTGGAACACCATGCTGGAGAATGGCCGCTGGGTGCCGACTTTTCCCCGCGCTCGCTACTACATGGGCCGTCGCGAGCTGGAGCATACGTTGCAGGAGGCTAGCGAGCGCAATGACCCGATCGTGGCCGATTCGGTCCAGCCGATTCTCGATGCAGGCCTGGCGACCATGGTCGATATGGATGCGCGGCTGTCGCCCGAGGTACGCCTCATGCCGACGCCTGGCCATACACCGGGCCATGTCAGCGTGGTGATCGAGTCAGGCGGGGCCCGCGCGGTGATCACCGGTGATCTGATGCATCATCCTTGTCAGATCGCGCGGCCGGACTGGTCGTCGGGCTTCGATACCGATCAGGATGCCTCGCGTGTCACGCGACATGCCTTTCTTTCAAAATTTTCCGATACACCGACGCTGGTGATCGGCACGCATTTCGCCGGCCCGACGGCCGGGCATGTCGTTCGCGAGGGTAACGCTTATCGCTTCCTGGTCTGACGGATCGCGTCGCTCGTTCAGGGCGTAGCCGGCAACGCGGCGGCCTTCGACGGCGTCGACAGGGCGGCGGCAGACGCGAGCGCCGGCAGGAGGATCTCGAAGCGCGCGCCGCCTTCTGGGCGGTTGCCGGCCGAGATGCTGCCGCCCATCTCCTCGAGAATGCGGCGGCAAACCCGCAGGCCAAGGCCAGTGCCTTTGCCGCGCGGCTTGCTGGTCACGAACGCCACGAACAAGCGGGGCAGGATGTCGGCAGGGATGCCATGACCGGCATCCTCGACGACGATACGGACGAAATCGCGCTCGTGATGGAAAATGGTGTCGGCGATGACGTCGATGCGTCGCCCCTTGGCGTCGCGCGCGTTGTTGAGCAGATTGACCAGCACCTGTTCCAGACGGCCGATATCGCCGGTAACATGCGGCAGGTCCGCGGCAACCGTGGACGTAAGCGTTATGCCCGCCTCGCGCATGCTGTGTGCGGTGAGATCGACGGCATTGCCGATCGCACGGGCCGGTTCGAATGGATGCGGTCTCTCGGAGCTGGTTCCCCGCACGAAGGCTCGCAGGTCGCCCACGATGCGGCTCGCCGTCTCGACCTGCTGGGCGATCCGGTCGAGTCGTGCCTGCACATACTGCTGGTCCGCCAAGGCGCCCCGTTCGATGGCCTCGGTCATCTCCTCCAGCGCCGATGCGCAGGCGATGTTGATCACCTGCAGGGGCTGGCTGAGCTCGTGCGCCATGGCGCCGGCCATTTCGCCGACCGTCGCGAAGTGCTCGGCATCGTGCAGCGCCTGCTCGGCATCGTGGCGCTCGGTTTCATCGACGCCCACAAGGACGATATTGCTGACGCTGTCGCCATCGTCGCGTATCGGCGTGGCCGTCACGGCGATCAGATGCGGGTGGCCGTCCCGGCCGGCAAGCTTGATGGCAAAGCTTACCGGTCCGCCGAGTGCGCTGTCGATCGGTGCTTCCAGAACGTCGCGCAGAGGCCGGCCGATGGCGGCGGAAGGTTCGAGGCCCGTCAAGGTCGTGAAGCCCAGGTTGACCATGACGACGTCGAGATTGCTGTCCACCAGGACGATCAGGGCGCCGCTCGATTCGACGATCGAGCGCAGTCGTTCCGTCTCGCGCTGCAGTCGTCGCTCGAGTTGGACGCGGCGTTCGACGTCGCGGGCAACGCCGGTCACGATGCGCCGGCCATTCTCGCCGATCCTGTACCGGGCCCGGGCCTCGACATGCCTCATCGAGCCATCGGCTGCACGCATGCGAAAGCGGCTGAGCTTCGCCCGTCCGGAGGCGTGGGAGTCGTTGCGGGCGAGCCGCTCGAGGACGGAACGGAATTCCGGCGCGACGCGGTCGAGGAACGAGGTGCCGACGATCTGGTCGATCGGTGTGCCGAAGAAGTCCGCCGCCGCCGCATTGGCGAAAGTGATGCGCCCAGTCTCGATGTCGACGTTGTAGACGAGATCCGATAGCGAATCGACCAGCGACTGGTACTCGCCGCGGATGCGTTCAAGGGCGGCGACCTGCTCTTCAATCCGTAGCTCGAGCTTGAATCGCTCCTCGACGTCGCGGATCAATCCGGTGCTGACCACCCGTCCCCGTTCGTCTATTCGCCGGCGCGCCCTCACTTCGACATGGCGGACCTCGCCGCCCTTGGCGATGACGCTGAACCGCGTCAGCGTCCCGGGATCGGCCGGATCATACTGTCGGGTGGTCGTGCGTTGGACGAAGTCGCGCGACTCAGGTGCGATAATGCCGAGGAAGTGCGTACCAACGATCTCTTCGGCCGGCCGGCCGAAGAATTCAACGGCGGAGGCGCTGACGAAAGTGAAAAGCCCCGTTTCGACATCGAGTGTGTAGGCCACATCGGCCAGGGCATCGATCAGGGACTGGTGCTCGAGTCGCGCCTGCTCGAGTGCGCTGGTGTCGCGGATCACGCCCACCTGGACGTCGTACCTGTCTTCCCGTACCGACTTCCGATAGCGCAACTCGACCGGGCGCACTGTGCCGTCTGCGGCGCGCATGCGGAATTTCAGGTGTCGGGTGTCGCGATTGGGTGCGTGACGGAAATCACGGCCGGCATCCATCACCTTCTGGACATCTTCGGGAACGACCCAGTCGCGAAACCGCGTGCCGATCACCTCGGCTGGCGGCACGCCCAGAAGTTCGGCCGCACCCGGGCTTGCATAGGTGAAGATTCCGTTTTCGTTGGTCGCGTAGACCATGTCGGTGAGGGAATCGACCAGCGAGTGGTATCTCGCGCCGACCCGTTCGAGCTCGATCTCCTTTTTCTTGATTTCCGTAACATCCATGCGCAATCCCACGGTCCAGCCTGACGCCGTGGCACGCTCCGACCAATCGAACCAGCGGCCGTCGATGGTCTGGCGAATGCGCTTCCTGCCCTTGCGCCTGAAGCGCGCAACCCATTCCGCCACGGGCTGTGGACCGTGGCCCGCTTCCTCCAGTCGTTTGCCAACCTCCTGCGCCAGATCGGCGTAGGTCATGCCCACGCTGCTCGACGTCAGGGGGCTCGGCGACACCGTAGCTGCCGCGGCATTGAACATCGCAAGCCTTTCATCGTCGTCGTAGATCACGACGCCTGCCGGGAGTACCTCGAGCGCCTCGCGCAGCATCTTGGCAGACTGGCCAAGCTTGCTGGCCCGTGCCCGCTCGCGAACGAGCGCGCGGCCCTGCAGGGCCAGCAATACCAGCAATGCGCCGACAAAGCCCGCGGCGCCAGCGGCGAGAAGGAGAGTGGTCGTCCAATCGAATGGGCTGCTGTTGCGCCAAAGAAGAATGATGCTGGCGCAGGTCAATCCCAGGCCGACAACAGCGATCGCGGCCACGACGGTCGCGCCGGGGGATGCAACGGGTTGACGCCCACCAGCTGGCGTCGGATTGCGAGGACGAACCTGCTCCATCGTCGTTCTCGCGACACCGCTGCCTAGTGGCGCGTTCCTCCTACGCCGGCCGCCAGCCATCCTTTGGAGTGCTGTTGGTCCGAGTGGCGCGTGGTATCGCCTCGCACGAGTTTAAGCACGGCTTGTCGCAACGGCCCGAGCGGCAGCGGTTTGTTCACGAAGACGCTGATGCCGAGTCGGCTCAGCGTGTGCTCGGAAAGACCATCGATGCGGCCCGACATCATGAGGATCGAGAGCGAAGGCAGCAGTGCACGGAGCTGCTCGGCAAGCTCAACGCCCGTCATGTCCGGCAGATTGAAATCCAGCAGCGCGACGCGCGGCTGGAGTGCCACCGCTTTGCGCAGCCCGGCCGCGGCATTATAGGCGGTCTCGACGGCGAGCCCGGCCCGGCCGAGGAAACCTGCCATCTCCTCGCATTGGATGATGTCATCCTCGACGACGATGACGTCGCAGCTCAGTTCATTGGTCACGGCAGACTCCATTACATTTCGCGACGGCACCGACACTGGAATTTGCCACGCGGATGCGGAAATGTCGTCGGCGATCCGATCCGTTATGGAGAGACTTTTGCGAACAGGAAAAGAATCAGCGTCACTGACAATGGGCTAACCGCCTGTAAAGCGTGCCGGATTTCGGTCGTCTAAGTCGTGCCATGCCCGATGGCGCGGCTACGGACCGCCAGCAAGATCATGGCAATGAGTGAGACCATGCCGAAAGCAAAGGTGAGCCAGAGAGCGCCTTGGGCGCCATAGCGATCGAGAACGGCCGCCAGAACGGTGGGCGCGCTCGCGGAAAGGATCCCCTGCGGCAGGGCAAGGCGGCCCATATAGGCGCCGAACTGGCTGCGGCCGAAGAAAGCCAGCGGCAAGGTCGCGCGTTGCACGGCCTTCAGTCCGTTGGAAATGCCGTAGGCCAGGATGCAGACGACGGCGACGGCGGAATTGCTGCCGTCGATCAGCATCAAGCCGAGGCCGATCGGCAGCATGGCCGATCCCACCACGGCCGACGCCATGAACGAATAGCGATGGCCGAAAACGAGCTCGATGATGCGGATGCCGACCTGCGAGGGACCGATCATCGAAGCCAGGAACAATGCGGAGGCCGAAGGATGACCGAGTCCGCGCAGGATCTCGATGATGTGGATGATGAAGCCCGTGAAAACGAACGCCCCGGTCGAAAGCGAGATATTGAGCAAGAGAAAGGCGCGGGACCTTTCCTCGGCAGGCACGCCACCTCCCGACGTCGGGTTCGCCGCCGCCGGCGGTAGCACCGGGGCAGCCTTGGGCAGAGCGGCGAAATGAATCGGCGCGCAAACGAGCAGATGCAGAGCAGCGTAGATCAGGACCGTGCCACGCCAGCCCACGAGCGCGATGAGGGCGCCGCTCAGCGGCCAGAACACCGTCGATGCGAAGCCGCCGATGATGGCGAGGACGGCGATCGCCTGCCGTGCCCGTGGGCCGGCGATCTGGGCAAGCGCGATGCTTGATGGCGTGCTGAGGGCCAGCGTCGAGGCGATCCCCATGCCGGCCCAGGCCAGCAAATAGACGACGGGTCCCTGGCAAAACGCCATGACGGTGAGCGATAGAGCGTAGAGCAGCGAACCGATCGTCATGACGAGGCGTGGGCCTGTGCGGTCCATCAGTCGCCCGATGCGCGGAGAGAATAACGCGCCAATCCCGAACATCACGGTGATCCCGGCGAACACCAGTTCACTCGGCATGCCGAGCTCGTCCTGAATGTAGCGGCCGAGCACCGACGGCATCAGGAATGTAGTGCCCCAGCCGATGATCTGGGTGATGCCCAGGCCCAACGTAGCGCGCCCGACAGGCGCGAAGATCGTCCCACCGCCCAAAGCGCGTATCATGAAACGATCAGGCCGCCCTGGCTTGTTCGGGGTAAAGCGAGAGGAGGCCGGCCTCGCTGGCCGCGCATGCGCCGCGTTCGGTGATCAGAGCGGTGACCAGCCGGGCGGGCGTGACATCGAAGGCGGGGTTCGCTGCCGGACTGCCCTCCGGCAAAATGTCGATGCTCAATACCTCGCCATTCTCGCCGCGTCCGGAGAGGCGCGACAACTCCGCCGCCGAACGCTCCTCGATCGGAATGTCGCGATGGCCGTCCTCGATTGTCCAGTCGATGCTGGGGTAGGGCAGACCGACATAGAACGGCACGCCGTTGTCGTGGGCCGCCAGCGCCTTGAGATAGGTGCCGATCTTGTTGCAGACGTCGCCGCGCCGGGTCGTGCGGTCGGTGCCGACGATGCAGAAGTCTACCTTGCCCCGCTGCATCAGATGGCCGCCGGCATTGTCGGCGATCACGGTATGCGGCACGCCGTGCTTGCCGAGCTCCCACGCCGTCAGGCTGGCGCCCTGGTTGCGCGGCCGGGTCTCGTCGACCCAGACGTGGATCGGGATGCCCGAGTTGTGCGCCTGGTAGATCGGCGCCAGCGCCGTGCCCCAGTCGACGGTCGCAAGCCAGCCGGCATTGCAATGGGTGAGGGCGTTCAGCCGCTCGCCTCGCGGCTTGAGGCGCTTGACCTCGGCCAGGCCATGCTCACCGATGCGGCGGCATATCTCGGCATCCTCATCGCAGATTTCGGCGGCGCGACGATAGGCAGCCTCACGGCGATCGCCTTGCGGCAGCAAAGAGAGGCGCGCACGCAGATCGTCGAGTGCCCAACGCAGATTGACCGCCGTGGGTCGCGACGCCAGCAAAACGCTGTAGGCGCGGGCGAGCATCGCGTCGGACGGGTCGGCCGCCATGGCCAAGGCCATGCCGTAGGCGGCAGCGGCGCCGATCAACGGCGCGCCACGCACGATCATGGTGCGGATGGCGCGTTCGGCGTCTTCCATTGCGCGTAGGTCGCGGATGACAAAGCGATGCGGCAGCATTGTCTGGTCGATCACCTGGACGGTCGTACTGTCGGCGCCGAGCCAGATGGTGCGATAGGGCTTGCCGTCGACCTTCATGCCGACACCTTCGCGGCCTCGTGCTGCACGACGCGCGCGGCGTCGTTGACGGCCTGGATATCGGCGAAGCTTGCGCCTTCGACCATCATGGTGCGTGCAAGACGGAGCGCCCGCGTCTCGCAGGCGGCTCGGCGATCGGGATCGGCGATGCTTTCCATGTCCTCGACATGGGCGAGACCCAGGATACGACGCGTCATCTTGCAGCCACCGAAGCCCAGGGAATCGACGAACAGCCGCCGCATATAGGCATCCTGCGCAAAAGTGAACGCAGCCTGCTCGGGGCCAGTGGCAAACAGCGCCGGCATGAAGGTGTCGCCGGCATGAGCCTTGTTCCAAAGCGCGCGGAACCGCTGGTCGAACAGCGTCCAAACAGCCTCGATCGTCTGCAGGATCCAGTCACGATAGCCGTCGCGCTCGCCTGGCTTCGCCTCGTGCCCGCTTTGCGAGAGGTAGGCGAGATAGAGATTGCCGATCAACGCGCCGACGTCGTAGCCGATGGGGCCGTAGAAGGCGAATTCGGGATCGATGGCGCGGGTGTCATCCTCGGTCACCATGATCGAGCCGGAATGCAAATCGCCGTGGATCAGCGCCTGCGCCTCACCCAGGAACTTGAGCTTGAATTCCTGGGCGGCGCGCTTCCAGGGACCATCGGTGCGCACGGCGACGGCAGTGGCATCGAGTTGCGGGCTGGTCCAGCGGTTGCCGTCTGCGACGCGCCAGGGATCTGTGAAAACGAGATCCTCGGTGATCCGGCAGAGCTCGATATTGTCGCAGAATGTGGCCATCTGCTTTTTCTTGGCCGCTGCCGGCTGGCCGAGATCGGAAGTGCTGAACAGCGTCTCGGCCATGAAGGTCGCCATGTGATCGGCGAGCTTGGGATAGACGATGCCGCGGATCAGACCTTTGCGCAGGATGATGTGCGGATGGAGATACGCCATCACATTGAGCGCCAGGATTTCGTCGAAATGATACACTTTGGGCACGTGCCGCGGCGCCACCTTGGCCTCGGTGGTCAGCGCCTGATATTCGAAGAACGCTCGTCGCAAGGGCAGGGGCCAGCTTTCGCCCACCAGCCGCAGATAGGGCAGGGCCTGCTTCAGGACAACGCCGCCTGCTGGCCCTTCGATGATGAAAATGAAATTGAGGTTACCGTCTCCCACCTCGCGGACTTTCCAGTCCGCCGACTTGCCGCCAAGCCTTTCGGAGACGGCTGGAATGCCTGACAGATAAGCCGATATATCGGCTTCCTTGAGGGCCCGGTAACCGGGCGGAACGTCGAATGCCATGACGCCCGAAATTCGGGCCTCACGGCTCGGAAATCAAGGAATATGCGACCGCGCGATGTTGGTCTATGACATGCCTCGTGACCGTCTACGTCGCTCTGCTGCGCGCTGTTAACGTTGGAGGGACCGGCAACCTTCCAATGGACGAACTCAACACCATTTGCCGGTCGGCAGGCTTCACTGCGATCGAGACCTATATCGCGAGCGGTAACATCGTCTTCGAATGCGATGCTCCTGCTGCTCGGGTAAAAGCCGAGCTTGAGAAGCGGCTGCAGAAGAAGATGGGGAAGCCGGTTGGAGTCGCGCTCCGGACAGCAGCCGAAATCTCGGCCGTCCTGAAGGCCAATCCCTTTCCCAGCGCCCCACCGAATTACACCGTTGCCGTCTTTCTCGACGGAAAGCCTCCTGCGGATGCACTCGATCATGCCGCCGGCGTTGTCGACGAGCAGATGCGGCTTGGCCGTCGCGAGATCTACGTCCACTACGCCAAGGGGCAGGGTCGTTCCAAGCTCCGGATCCCGGCGGCCAAGGATGGAACGGCGCGGAACATGAACACGATCGCCAAGCTCGCGGAGATGGCGAAGAGGTCTAGGCCGCCAGCGCGATAGTCAGGAGATGGCGCGTGCCACCGCGTCGACGATGGCCGCCGAGTCGAGCTTGTAAGTGCGGTAAAGATCGGGAATATCGCCTGACTGGCCAAAGCTTTCGATGCCGAGCGGCACGACGCGGTGGCCGCGCACCGAGCCTAGCCAGGAAAGCGCCAGCGGATGGCCGTCGAGCACGGTCACGAGACGCGCGTCGCGCGACAAGGGCGCCAGCAGGCTTTCGATCGGGCTCGGCTGGCGATCGACGATTCCCGCCGTACGGCCGCGCTGGCGTTGCGCGGCAAGCCAATCGCCGTGCAGGCGGTCGGGCGAGGTGAGCACCAGCAGGCCGGCGCCGGCGAAGTCGCGCGTGATGCTCTCGTGCGCGGCGATCGCTTCAGGCGTGACCGCGCCCAAGGCGACGATGGCCACGTCGGCATCCGGCCCGGGCTCTGCATACCAATAGCCACCCGACACGATGTCGGTTTGCTGTTGGGCCGACAGCGTGCGTTCGGGCTGCGGCAGGCTGCGGGTGGAGAGCCGGAGGTAGATCGACGAGCCCTTCGGCTGCTGCATGTGCTCGAGTCCGAAGCGCATCAGTACAGCGAGCTCGTCCACGAAGGCAGGCTCGTAGGACAGGAGGCCCGGCTGGCCGATGCCGATCAATGGCGTGTGGATACTTTGGTGCGCGCCGCCTTCAGGCGCCAGCGTCACGCCGGACGGCGTCGCCACCACCATGAAGCGCGCATCCTGGTAGCAGGCATAGTTCAGCGCATCGAGGCCGCGGGCGATGAACGGATCGTAGAGCGTGCCGATCGGCAACAGGCGCGTGTCGAACAGCTGGTGGCTGAGGCCAAGCGCCGCCAGCTGAATGAACAGGTTGTTCTCGGCGATACCGAGCTCGACGTGCTGGCCACGTGGTGTCTTGCGCCAGAGCTGGGCCGAAACGACCTTGAGTTCGCGGAACACGTCCTCGGCCTCGGTGTGGCCGAACAGGCCGCGCCGATTGATCCAGGCGCCGAGGTTGGTCGAGACGGAAACGTCGGGCGAGGTCGTGACGATGCGGCGCGCAAGCTCGCTGTCCTCGGCTGCGATCGCGTTCAGGATCTTGCCGAAGCCTTCCTGGGTGCTGGCCTTCCGGTCGTTTGGCTTGGGCAGTGCGGGCGGTATGGCAACGGTTGGCGCTTCGGTGCGGCGCCGGCCTTCCGCATTGAAAGGCGCCTCGGCGATGAAAGCCTCTAGTTCGGCGGGCGTGGCGGTGAGGCCAGCGAACTTCTGCCATTCCTGACCGTTCTCGATGTCCATGCCCTTCTTGAAGCCCGCCATCTGATCGAGCGTCATCAAGCCAGAGTGATTGTCCTTGTGGCCAGCGAAGGGCAGGCCCTGGCCTTTGATCGTATAGGCGATGAAGCAGGTCGGCCGATCGTCATCGATGCTTTCGAAGGCATCGAGCACGGCCTGCATGTCGTGACCGGCGAGGTTGGTCATCAGCCGATGCAGGGCTTGATCGTCGTGCTGCTCGAGGATGCGGCGGATGCCGGGATACTGGTTGAGGTCGCGCGTCAGCGCCTCACGCCAGCCCGCGCCGCCCTTGAACACCAGCGCCGAGTAGAGCGAGTTGGGGCAGGCATCGATCCATTGCCGAAGCTGCTCGCCGTCGGGCTGGGCGAAGGCCGTTTCCAGGAGCTTGCCGTACTTCAGCGTGACGACGCGCCAGCCGACCAGCTCGAACATCTCGCCGATGCGGCCGAACAGGCGGTCGTTCACCACGCCGTCGAGACTCTGGCGGTTGTAGTCGATCACCCACCAAAGGTTCCGCACGTCGTGCTTCCAGCCTTCGAGCAGCGCTTCGAAGACATTGCCTTCGTCGAGCTCCGCGTCACCGACCAGCGCCACCATGCGGCCGGGCCGGCGCTTGTCCGGTGCCAGCTTCTTCAGACGCACATAGTCTTGCACGATCGAGGAGAACAGCGTCATGGCGACGCCCAATCCGACCGATCCGGTCGAGAAATCGACGTCGTCCACGTCCTTGGTGCGCGACGGATAGGACTGCGCGCCGTCCAGGCCGCGGAAACGCTCGAGCTTGTCCTGCGTCTGATGGCCGAACAGGTACTGGATGGCGTGGAACACCGGCGAGGCATGCGGCTTCACCGCCACGCGATCCTCGGGCTTCAGCACCGCGAAATAGAGCGCAGTCATGACCGTGGCGAGCGAGGCGCAGGAGGCCTGGTGACCGCCGACCTTAAGGCCGTCTCGGTTGGGCCTGATGTGATTGGCGTGATGAATGGTCCAGGCAG
Source organism: Alphaproteobacteria bacterium (assembly GCA_017308235.1). GTDB lineage: Bacteria > Pseudomonadota > Alphaproteobacteria > Reyranellales > Reyranellaceae > Reyranella. The sequence goes on from JAFKFL010000011.1 coordinate 181,591, forward strand.
AAAGCCACAGGACCTTGCGCTCCAGCTCGCGCAGAAGCCTCAGACGCTGGACGGGGGCCATCGAGGTCATGTTGCCCTCCGGGATACGCCCGATTGGGGGGAATATCCTTGCGTTTGGACCCATTACGCCATTGTATAGGGTAAAATTGCGCGAAAAACGGGAAATTTGAGCAATGATCTCCCTCGACGGTATCGATCGACGCATTCTGGAGCGGCTGCAGCAGGAAGGCCGGCTCAGCAATGCCGAACTGGCGGAGAAGGTAGGCCTCTCCTCCTCGCCCTGCTGGCGGCGCGTGAAGGCGCTGGAGGAGGCGGGCGTGATCAGGAGCTATGCCGCGCTGCTCGACGCCAAGACGGTCGGGCTGGCGGTCAATGTCTTCATGAGCATCTCGCTCTCCACCCAGAACGAGAAGTCGCTGAAGGAATTCGAGCGTGCGGCCGCGGCGAGGCCCGAAGTGATGGAGTGCTATCTGATGACCGGCGACAGCGACTATCTCCTGCGCGTGGTCGTGCGCGATCTCGAGGCCTATGAGCGCTTCGTCATGGACTTCACCAAGATCCCCGGCATCGCCCAGATCAGGAGTTCCTTCGCGCTACGGCCAGTAAAGCAAGGGACAGCCCTGCCGCTCGGCTGATAGCCTCTCAGGCACTGGGAGGAACAGCGCCATGTCGACCCCGATCGTCTTCGATCCCGCCATCGGCCGTGACTTCGTGAAATACGCGCGGCTGCTGGCCGGCCGCGGGTACGTCCACAACACGCTGGGCAACATCGTGATGCGGGTCTCCCATCCGGACTATCCGCACGGTCTCGCCTACACCAAGCATGCCGAAGTCTCGCTCGAGGAGATGGAGACGGGGAACATCGTCATCACTGACATCCCGACCAGTCGGATCCTTTGGGGCGGGCGGATGACCTCGGTCGGCCACAATCTCAGCCGCGAGATCCTGCGGCTGCGGCCGGATATTGGCGCGACCATCCATGTCCATGACGACGCCACCATCGCGCTTCTGGGTGGCTTGGGGGAGGCCAATCAACCCGAGTTCAAGGTGCTGTCGCTGGATCCGCCGTTCGTCCTGGGCAAGCCGGTGCATTTCGTGCCGGCCCATGTCGATGTCGAGGCTGATGTGAGTTCGGTCGAGAGCTTCATCCAGAACACCAATTCGGTGGTGCTGGTCGGTCACGGAATCACCACGCTGGGGCGCACGCTGTCGGAGGCCTATCACCGCCTCAATACGCTCACAGCCGAGGTGCGCCGCTCAATCGTCGCGGAGCAGATCGCGGCGCTCAAGGGAACCCGCATCGCTTATCGTTCCCAGGCGGAGATCGAGGGGATGTATCGCTTTGCCGAGCGGATCATCTATCCGACGCGAGCGGACAATGTGATGCAGGAGGAGGCGGCCCAGTAGCGCCAGTCGTAGCGCGCCAGTCGCAGGCTGGACACACGCACGCACCACGAAAGAACACCATCGAAGCGAGCCGGCCGGCTCACCACAGCGGCCAATTCTGCTAGATTCATCCGGTGGAAGCGCCCCGCGTCATGTTGACCATCGATCATCGGCCGCGGCCGCCGGTCGGCACTTACGTGCTGCTCGGCGTGGCCGCTCTGCTCTATGCGCTGATGCTGGCGAACCTGGTGAACACCGGCAGCACCGATGCCGCCGGTCGTGGTCTCGACCGGGCCTTCGCTGGCCTTGCCGGCCTTCTGCTTTGGGTCGTGCTGGCAGTCCTGTTGGTGGTTGGCGGCATCAAAGGTCACATGCCTTTGCTGGCCGCGATCGTGGCTGCGATCCTGTTGCCCGCTTCAGCCGTTGCGGCCTTTGTCGCCGCCGAGCTTTACGAGCAGCAGGGAGGATGGCCGATCCTGGTGCCGGCGCTGCTGCCGCTCGTGATCGCTCTCTATGCGCTGTGGGCGCGGATGCATCAGCAGCTCAACAAATCCTTCCCGGCGCAATTGACCAGCATCTATGCGGGCGTTGCGGTCCTCGTCATGACAGCGGGACCGATCGCTGCGAAATGGTACGCCGACCGTCCTGACCCAGTGCTCAAGGCACGATCGGCGGCGGAGGAAAGAGCGCGACAGGAAGAGCAGCAGCGGCAGACGCAACAGGTGCGGACCCGAGAGGCGGCGGCGTTTGCCCAGCTCAGTCCGCAATCGTCGCTCGGCGACTATCTTCCTTATTTGCGCGGCGAACATGCCCACGCAGCGCTCACCGATATTCGGCTGGTAAAGAGTCGCCAGACCGATGCGATCGCCTTGCTGCAGCAGGGCCGGATCGGCGATCTGACGGAGCTGCGAAATTTCAACGTCGAGCCGACGCCAGAGCTGTGCCAGGCCTATGGCAAGGCACTCGCGGCCGCGGCAACTCAGGTCTCGCCACAGCAGCGGTCGGATTATATCTCGGCCGGCATCGAGCTCGAAGGGCAGCTGCCCAATATCAAATGGCTGGTGGGCACCCGGTGCGATCTGGGCGAAGCACTCGCCTTACTCGAGACCAACGTTCGTGCCGTGACCGACTCGCCGCGGCTCACTCAATTTGCCGACACGCTGGGCAAGCTGCGCGCCATCAAGTGAGTGCGCTCGTCAGAGACGGATCGTCCCGCTCATGACAGGCACGCAACGTCCGCCAATATAGGTTGCGGTCACCTTGCCAGCGTTCTTCTCCGCACGAGCTTGCAGGATGCTGGGTCGCCCCATGTCGAAGCCCTGGCCGATCGTCCGGTCGAGCGTGAGATCGGCGCGGCTGTCGAAGTGTGCCAGCAAGCCGATCAGCGCCACATTGGCGCTGCCGGTCGCGGGATCCTCCGGTACGCCGTAGAGCGGTGCGAACATGCGGCTCTGGATGTCGAGGTCTCCCTCCTTGGCCGCGACATAGAGATGGATGCCGACGGCACGCTCCATCGGCAGATGCCGGGTGAAAACATCCGTCCGAACCTGCGCCGCGGCGAGGGCCGCCCGCGAGGCAAGCTCGACCATGACGAAACCCACGCCACAGGAGGCGATGACCGGCCGATGCGTGCGGTTCACGATCTGCTCCGGCTTGAGCGAGCAGGCCTCAGCCACGATCTCGACAGCGACCTCATCGCTCAGGGTCAACGGCTGCGGTGCCGCCAGGCGGCTTGCGACCACCGCGCCCTTGTCGCGCACGATATCGAGCGGCACGAGCCCGGCTTTCTCCTCGAACACCAACCGATCGCCTGCGACCTTGCGCCCCAGGCATTCGCCGGCGCTGGCCAGCACGAAGGCGGTGCCGACGTTGGGATGGCCGGCGAACGGCATCTCGGCCTTGGGCGTGAAGATCCGCACTTTGGCGGTGTGTGCCGGTTTCTCCGGAGGCAGGACGAAGGTCGTCTCGGCCAGATTGAACTCGGCGGCGATGGCTTGCATCTGCTCGCCCGTCAGGCCGCGCGCGTCGGTGACGACGGCCAGCGGATTGCCGCCGAACTTGCGGTCGGTGAAAACGTCGACGGTCGTGAAGGGAACTTGCATGGCTCGAACCCTACCGACTTGCGGAAGGGACCCCGAACGAGATTAACTTGAGGAGGGAGGAAAAACACTCGGCCATGACTCAGATTTCCTACGACCACGGCGTTTCCCTGAAGAAGCTGATCGGCGAGACGATCGGCGCTTTCTTCGACCGCACCGTCGAGACATACCGCGAGCGCGAAGCGCTGGTCGTGAAGCATCAGAACGTGCGCTGGAGCTGGGGCGAGCTTGGTCGCCGTGTCGACGACCTCGCTGCGGGCCTCCTGTCTCTGGGCCTGGAGCGCGGCGATCGCGTGGGCATCTGGGCGCCCAACACCTCCGAATGGACGCTGACACAGTTCGCGACGGCCAAGGCCGGCCTGGTGCTGGTGAACGTCAATCCGGCCTATCGCCGGGCCGAGCTCGAGTACGCGATGAACAAGGTCGAGTGCAAGGCGCTGGTCCTGGCGCCCGCGCTCAAGACCTCGAACTATCTCGAGATCGTGGCCGATCTGGTGAAGGCCAAGAAGCTGCCGCATCTCAAGCACATCATTCGGCTCGGCAGCGAGAAGACGCCGGGCATGCTGAACTTCGACGACGTCGCCAAGGCAGGCAGCAATGCCGAGCGGGTGAAGCTCGCCGAGATCGGCCCCAAGCTGCAGTTCGATGATGCCATCAACGTCCAGTTCACGTCAGGGACAACCGGCTTCCCCAAGGGTGCCACGCTCAGCCACCACAATATCCTGAACAACGGCTACTTCGTCGCCGGGGGGCTGAAGTTCACGCCCGAGGACCGGCTCTGCATTCCCGTGCCGCTCTATCACTGCTTTGGCATGGTGATGGGCAACCTCGGCTGCCTGACGCATGGCGCGACCATGATCTATCCGGCCGAGGCGTTCGATCCGCTGGCGACCCTGCGGACCGTGGCCGAGGAACGCTGCACGGCGCTCTACGGCGTGCCGACCATGTTCATCGCCCAGCTCGACCATCCCGAGTTCGACAAGTTCGATCTCAAGAGCTTGCGCACCGGCATCATGGCGGGCTCGCCCTGCCCGATCGAGGTGATGAAGCGCGTGCAGAGCAAGATGAACATGCATGAGGTCACCATCGCCTACGGCATGACGGAAACCTCGCCGGTCTCGACCCAATGCGCGACCGACGATCCGGTCGAGCGGCGCGTCTCCACGGTGGGGCAGGTACTGCCCCATATCGAGATCAAGATCGTCGATCCCGAAGGCAAGGCGGTGCCGCGCGGCGAGACCGGCGAGTTCTGCACCCGCGGCTACTCGGTGATGAAAGGCTACTGGAACGACGAGGAGAAGACAGCCGAGGCGATCGACGACGGCGGCTGGATGCACACCGGCGATCTCGCCACCATGGACGGCGAGGGCTACGTCAACATCGTGGGCCGGCTCAAGGACATGGTGATCCGGGGCGGCGAGAACGTCTATCCGCGCGAGATCGAGGAGTTCCTGTACCGGCACCCGAAGGTGCAGGATGTGCAGGTGATCGGCGTGCCTGATCAGAAATACGGCGAGGAGATCTGCGCCTGGGTCAAGCTGCGCGACGGCGAGAAGGCGACGGCCGAGGAGATCCGCGAGTTCTGCAAGGGCCAGATCGCCCACTACAAGATCCCGCGCTACATCGAGTTCGTGCCCGACTTCCCGATGACCATCACCGGCAAGATCCAGAAGTTCGTCATGCGCGAACAGACGATCAGCAAGCTCGGGCTGAAGGCGCAGAAGACCGCCTGATTGCGGGAACGGCGCCTTTGTTGATCACAAAGGTAGTGTCATCCTGAGGCGCAGCCGAAGGATCTTGGCCTGCGTTGAGGAAAGATCCCTCAGCATCGCTTCGGGATGAACAATTTGGTGCCTTCTACGACAGCGCCATCTCCCTATAACCGTTCGCCGCGACCTCATCGCAGCGCGCGCGGTAGGCGGGGGCACTACCGCTGTAGCGGGCGATGATGCGTGTCTGCTTGCCCTCGACGTTGCGGTTGATGCCGGTCATCCAGGAATCGACCTCGTTGGAGAGCAGGCCTTCCCCCAGCGACTTCACGTGCTCGGTCCAGGATTTCACGCCCTCCGGCCGGCATTCGGCGCGCGTCAGCCCATGTTCGCGCATGTGGCGGATGATGCCAGCCACCCATTCGACATTGTACTCGATGCTGCGCGGGATATTGCCCAGTGCAGTGTGCGGGCCCATCACCATGAACATGTTGGGGAACCCCTCGACCTGGACGCCCAGGTAGGTCTGCGGGCCGCCTTTCCATTTGTCCTTGAGCCGAAGGCCGTCGGCGCCGCGGATGTCGATGCGATCGAAGCTGCCGGTGATGGCGTCGAAGCCGGTCGCATAGATGATCATGTCGAAGTCGTATTCGGCATCGCTGGTCTTGATACCCTTCGGCGTGATGCGCTCGATCGGCGTTTCCGTGATGTCGACCAGCCTGACGTTCGGCTGGTTGTAGACCTCGTAATACCTGGTCTCGAGTGGCACGCGCCGGGTGCCGAAGCCGTGGTTCTTCGGGATCAGCTTTTCGGCGACCTTCTGGTCTTTCACGCGTTGGCGGATCTTGCGTGCCACGAAGTCGCTCACCAGCGCGTTGGCCTTGCGGTCGACGAGGATGTCGCGGAAGTTGCCCTGCCACATGCCGAAGCCTCGGTTGCCGTAGAGCTTCTCGAATACGGCTTCGCGTTCCTCAGGCGTGACCTCGCTTGTGGCGCGCGGATCGGGCGTGTGCAGGAAGCAGGAGAAGGTCTCCTGGCAACGGGCGAAGATCTCGGGATAGCGCGTCCGGATCTCGCGCATCTCTTCCTCGCCGATCATGGCGTTGTGCAACGGCGCGCACCAGTTGGGGGTGCGCTGGAAGATGGTGAGGGTGCCCGCAGTCTTGGCCACCTCCTGGATGGTCTGCACGCCGGTCGCACCGGTGCCAATAACGGCGACGCGCTTGCCCTCGAAGCTCACCGGCTCGTGCGGCCAGAGCGCGGTATGGCAGGACTGGCCTTTGAAGGTCTCGACGCCATCGATCTTCGGCATGGTCGGTGCCGAGAGCGGACCGATGGCGGTGATCAGGAAGCGGGCACTGTGCCGGCTGCCGTCCTCCAGCGTGATCTCCCAGTCTCGCGTGGCTTCCCTGTAGTGAGCCGATGTCACCCGCGACCTGAACTGGATGTCGCGGCGCAGGTCGAACTTGTCGGCAACATGGTTCAGGTACTTGAGCGTTTGCGGCTGCGGCGAGAAATGCTCGGTCCAGTGCCATTCGTCGAGCAGCTCCTGGGAGAAGGAGTAGCCGTAGGAATAGCTTTCGGAGTCGAAGCGCGCGCCGGGATAGCGGTTCCAATACCAGGTACCGCCCACGCCCGTGCCTGCTTCGAGCACGCGGACCTTCAGGCCCGCTTCGCGCAGGCGATAGAGCTGGTAGAGGCCGGAGATGCCCGCGCCGATGATGATCGCGTCGTAATCCATATGCTCAGGATAGCAGTCGGCCCGTCCCTGCCAACCGTGCTGCGGGTCGCAGATGTTTCGGGTACCGGAACGGATTGACGTACCCTCCTGAAGAAGGCCGGCGCTGCCCGCTAGCTACGACAGCAGGCGCTGCACGACCTCGAGCTGGATTTGCGCCGCCTCGACCATCTCGGCGATCGGCACCGACTCGTTGGCGGCGTGGCCCTGGGCGCCGGAACCGGGGCCGAAGTTGATGATCTCGATGTCGTCGTCGGCGTAATAGCGGCCGTCGCTGACGCCGGTGGCATTGAGGAACTTCACCTTGCGGCCCGTCTGCTTCTTCACGACCGACTCGAACGCGACGACGACCTGGCCGTTCTCTGGCGCAAAGAATCCGTTGGTGCCAGTCAGGAACTCGACGTTGTACTGGCTCTTCGGTTCGCCGGCGCCATCGATCACGCGCTTCAATTCGGTGAAGGCGTCCTTGACCTTCTCGTTGGGCAGCAGGCGGCGGTCGATCTCGACCGTGCACGCCGAGGGTACGACGTTGGTGTTGTGGCCACCGTGGAACATGCCGATGTTCACGGTCGATTTCATCGCGCCCGATGTGCGCTTGGCGAGCGCCTTGTCATAGTAGGACTGCAGAGCGCCCACGAGCCGCATCATGCGCAGGATGGCGTTGTCGCCGGCCGCCGGATTGCCGGCATGCGCGGCTCTGCCCCTGGTGGTGATGCGCGCCCACATCACGCCGCGCTCGGCCACGATCAGGTTGTTCTCGGTCTGCGCCCCCAGGATCAGCGCGTCGGGCCGCACCTTGCCGCTCTTGCGCAGATATTCCATGCCGTTGGGGCCGAGATTCTCCTCGTCGGCCACGAAGGTGAAGATCAGTTCGCCCTTTGCCGGTCCGCCGCGCCGCGCGATCTCTTCGGCAAGCCAGAGCTGGACCGCCATGCTGCCCTTGCAGTTGCCGGCGCCCAGTCCGTAAACGAAGCCGCTCTTCACCAGCGCCCTGTAGGGGTCGCTCTTCCAGTTGGCGCGTTCGCCCACGCCCACCGTGTCGACATGGGCGTTGAAAGCGATGACAGGCCCTTTGCCTTTGCCCTTGCGGCGCGCCACGACATTGTCGACGCCCTTCACCTTGGTCGCTGTATCGACCTTGTAGCCCGCTTTTTTCAGTCGCTTCGCCGCATAGGCGCAGATCTCGACCGACGTGCCGGGCGGGTAGGGGCTTGGCAACGCGATCAGGTCGGAAAGGATCGACACAAGCTTTTGTTTCATCGTGATAGTTCCTTGATTTCATCCGTCACCCTGAGCGGAGCGCGCAGCGCGCAGTCGAAGGGCCTCTTTTTGAGGTGCATCATCAAAAGAGGTCCCTCGACTACGCTTCGCGCGGATATGATCCGCGCGACTCGGGATGACGGAGGGAGTTGTCAACGATTCGCCAGCTCCTGCAGAACCTCGACCAGCACGCGCGTGCCGGCGGCGAGATCGGCGGGCGTGGCGTTCTCGATCTCGTTGTGGCTGATGCCGCGCTCGCAGGGCACGAAGATCATGCCGGCAGGGCAGAGCTTGGCGATGTGCATGGCGTCATGGCCGGCGCCAGACGGCATGTCCATGTGGGTGAGCTTCAGCGCCTGGGCCTTGGAGCGAACCAGATCGATAACTCGCGAGTCGAATCCGGTCGGCGCCACGTTGGTCACGCGCTCGATGCGCGCCGGGCAGGGCTTGGCTCGGCGACTCACGATGTCGTTCAGTTTCTTCTCATGCGCTTCCAGGACGCCGTCATCGGGATGACGCATGTCGATGGTGAAGGTGACCTTGCCCGGCACCGTGTTGGGCGAGCCGGGTGACACCTCGACGCGGCCGATAGTGAAACGCAGCGTGTCGTCGGCGTCGGCCGTCGCCTCGTACATCGCGGCAGCGACGCGCGTCGCCGCGGCGAAGGCATCTTTGCGGGCGGCGCGCGGCGTGGTCCCGGCATGCGCTTCCTCGCCGTCGATCTCGACGATGTAGCGGCGGCTGCCCTGGATCGCTGTTACCACGCCGATCGTTTTCTGAGACGCCTCGAGCCGCGGCCCTTGCTCGATGTGTGCCTCGATATAGAAGCCGACATCGAAACCCGGATTGCCGTCGCGCATCGGCGCAGGTGCGGCTTTCAGAGTTTCCTCAAGCGCATCACCCAGCACGACGCCCTTCCAGTCCTTGGTCGCAAGCATTTCGTCGAGCTTGTAGGTGCCGGCGAACACCGCCGAGCCCATGGCGCCCGGCTGGAAGCGCGAGCCTTCCTCGTTGGTCCAGGCGACCGCGATCACCGGTCGCCGCGTCCGGATCCCCGCATCTTCGAGCGCTTCGAGAGCCTCGAACGCCGCCAGAACGCCGAACATACCGTCGAAGCGGCCACCGGTCGGCTGGCTGTCCATGTGCGAGCCGCTCATCACCGGCGGCGCCTTGGCGTCGCTGCCGTCGCGACGCACGAAGAGATTGCCGATTGCATCGGTGAAGGCCGCGAAGCCGCGGGCCTTGGCCCAGTCCAAGAGCTGGTTGCGCGCTGCCGCGTCCTCGGCCGACAGCGCCTGGCGATTGACGCCACCTTTCGGCGTGCCGCCCAGCTTCGCCATGTCGGCATGCCGCTGCCACAGCCGGTCCTCTTGCACCGCACTCGAGCTTCTTTTGACAGCTGCCTCCATGGTGCCTCCTGATCTTGTCGTCGGAGCTATACCGGCCTCATAGTCAGGCTTCAATCGTCTGCGGGAGCGCGTGGCCATGCATAATCACCTCGATCGCAACCTGATCGGCTACGGCGCCCATCCACCGGACCCGCAATGGCCCAACGAGGCGCGCATCGCCGTGAGCTTCGTGCTGAACTACGAGGAAGGCGGCGAAAACACGATCCTGAACGGCGATCCCGCCTCCGAGGTCTATTTGACCGAGACACCGGGCGGTGTGCCGCTGCAGGGTGCGCGCGATCTTTCGACCGAGTCGATGTACGAATACGGCAGCCGGGCGGGCTTTTGGCGCATCCTGCGGCTTTTCGCCGAGCGCAATATGCGCTTCACCTCGTGGGCGGTGGGGCGCGCGCTCGAACTCAATCCCGCCGCCGGCAAGGCGATGGCCGAGGCAGGGCACGAGGTGGCGAGCCACGGCTGGCGCTGGATCAACTACAAGGATTTCACGCTCGAGCAGGAGCTCGACCACATCAAGAAAGCCGTGAGGGCGATCAAGGACACCGCAGGCCGGGCGCCGGTGGGCTGGTACACCGGCCGTTTCGGCATGAACACGCTGAAGGCCGTCCTGCAGCACGGCGGCTTCCTCTATTCGAGCGATTCCTACAGCGACGACCTGCCGTACTGGGTGCGCGTGGAGGGCAATCCGCACCTCATCATTCCCTACACGCTCGAGGTGAACGACATGAAGTTCGCCGTGGCGCCGGGCTTCAGCCAGGGCGACGGCTGGCTGCAGGCGATGAAGGACGCCTTCGACGTTCTCTATGCGGAGGGTGCACGTTCGCCCAAGATGATGTCCGTGGGCCTTCACTGCCGCCTTGCCGGCCGGCCGAGCCGGGCCGCTACGCTCGCCCGCTTCCTCGACTACGTCGCCTCCAAACCCAAGGTCTGGGTCGCGACGCGCGAGGAGATCGCGCGCCACTGGACCAAGGTGCATCCGGCTGCAGTTTGACGGTCGCGGCGGTCAGGGCTTTTGCAGCAGGTGCATGTAGCAGACGGCGCCGACACCGACCATGTGCGCGAGGCCCGTGCGGGCCCCGGGATGCTGGCGGGCGCCCGCCTCACCGCGAAGCTGCGTGGTGATTTCGCCGATCTGTCCCACACCGGTCGGGCCGATCGGATGACCCATGGCGATCAATCCGCCCGACGGGTTCACGGCACAGCGCCCGCCGATGTCGAGCGCGCCCTCCTTGAGAAGATGGACGCCGTGCCCTTCGGGGCAAAGGCCGATATTTTCGATGTAGTGGAGTTCCTCCACCGTGAAGGCATCGTGCAGCTCGATGATGTCGAGCTCTTTGGGTGAGATCTGAGCCTCCGCCAAGGCGAGAGCGGCCGTCTCCTTCGTCAGGACGGCATCGAAGCCCAATCCCGCGTCGTAGACGCGCTCGCTGCGGGCGGTCGATGAAACGACACGCACGGCGCGGCCGCCGTCGAGACCGAGCCGCCGGATGCCATCCTCAGATGCTATGATGGCGGCGGCGGCACCTTCGCCGATCGGCGTGCATTGCAGCGCCGTTAGAGATCCTGCGACCTTCTTGCCTCCCAACACTTCCTCGAGCGAGCGTTCTCGTTGGCGCTGGGCATTCTTGTTCTTCGCGCCGTTGCGGTGGTTCTTAACCGCAACGCGCGCGATATCCTCGAAGCTCACCTTGTGCCGATGGGCATATTCATTGGTCAGCAGCGAGAAATGTGTGAATTGCGCGATCGCGTCCTCGGCGAGATGGTCGACGCCCGTGCTCTCGCGGCGGACGGGGTTGCGCTTGTCGACGCCGACGGCGAGCGACACATCGGAGAGCCCACTGGCGACCTCGATGCAGGCCTGGCGAAACGCGGTCGAGCCGGACGCCGAGGCGTTCTCGATATGGCTGATGGGAAGGCCGGTCGCTCCGAGATGGCGCAGCATTGGCCGGCCCGGCGCCATGCCGAGCAGGGCCGTGCCGATGTAAGCCGATTCGACTGAAGGCCATTCGAGCCGCGCATCAGCCAGCGCTTCTCGGATCGCCGTGACGCCCAGTGTCACATAGGAGATGTCGCTTGGATTTTGGTACCGGTGCCAGCCGACGCCGACGACATAGACCGGCCGCAGATCCTTCAATGTTCTGGCCATGGTCAATCCTCCAGTGCAAACCGCAGATCGACGGTCGAGTCGCCGATGGGCACGATTCGCGAAACCATGCGCGTGCCGGGTGCGATCTCTCTGTCTGGATCGACCAGCAAGGTGCGCACGACCGGTCCCTCGTCGAGAGCGACCTTCCCGATGGCGAACGGCGCGGTGCGAGCCTTGTCGGCATGAAGATGGACGACGGTCGAGGATAGGAGCCGGCCGCATCCGGTGAGAGTCATTGGTTGAAGATCGGCCCCATGACGACCGCAGACCTCGCAGCCATAGGTCTGCATCGGGAAGAACACATGTCCGCACGCGCAGCGTCCGCCCAGCAACGCACCAGTGGCCGTATAGAGCGTGGGCTTCAGCAGCGTCGGTTCCATCACAGGCTCCGACCGATGATCTCTTTCATGATCTCGTTGGCGCCGCCGAAAATGCGCTGCACGCGCGCATCGACGTAGGCACGGGCGATGGGATATTCCCACATGTAGCCGTAGCCACCATGGAGCTGCAGGCAGGTATCGACCACGCGGCCGTAGGTTTCGGTGAGCCAGAGCTTGCACATCGCCGCCGTCGGAACGTCCAGTGCACCCTTCCTATGCAGCGCAATGCAGTGGTCGAGGAAGACACGGGCAATTTTTACCTCGGTCTTCACTTCGGCGAGCTTGAAGCGGCTGTTCTGGAAATCGATGATCGGCTTGCCGAACGCCTTGCGCTCCTTGGTATAGGCGAGCGTCCAGTCGAGCACTGCCTCCATTGCGGCGACGGCGCCGATGCCGATCAGCAGTCGTTCGCGTGGCAGTTCCTGCATTAGATAGATGAAGCCGCGACCCTCGTCGCCCAGGCGATTGCTGACCGGCACGCGTACGTTGTCGAAGAAGAGCTCTGATGTGTCCTGCGCCTTCAGTCCGATCTTCTCGAGATTTCTACCACGGCTGAAGCCTGCGCGATCGGCCTCGACCAGAATCAGGCTCACGCCCTTGGCCTTGGCCGAGGTATCGGTTTTGGCGATGACGATGATAAGATCGGCAAGCTGGCCGTTGGTGATGAAGGTCTTCTGCCCGGTGATTACATAGTTGTCGCCGTCACGTACCGCCGTGGTGCGCACGCTCTGCAGATCGCTGCCGGTACCGGGCTCGGTCATAGCGATGGCGCCCACGGTTTCGCCGCTCGCCATGCGCGGCAGCCACTTCTGCTTTAGCTCCTCGCTGCCATAGTGGAGGATGTAGCGGGCGACGATGTCGGAGTGCACGCGGAAGCCCGGCCCGGTGTACATGCCGCGCAGCATCTCCTCGGTCAGGATGCCGATCGTCAGGAAGTCGGCGCCCGCGCCGCCATACTCGACCGGGATGTCGGTTAGCAGCAGGCCTGCCTGACCCGCCTTGCGCCACATCTCGCGGCTGACCACGCCATCTTTCTCCCACTGGGCGTGGAAGGGCGCGATCTCCTTCTCGATGAACCGGCGCGCGGTAACGCGAAACTGCTCATGCTCCGGCATATAGGTCAGGGATTGATCCATATTCTTTCCTCCTTTATTTGTTGACTGACCAATAAGTTTTTAATATCATCATGTCAAGCCCGGGAAGAGACATGGACGCCGCCGAAGCAACGCCAGCCGCCAGGACCAGGAAAAAGTCCCGCCGCACGCAGACGGAACGCCGCGAGGAGGCCGAGCGCCTCATTCTGGAGGCCGCGACCCGGTTGGTCGCCGAAAAAGGCCTCGACGCCTTCACACTCGCCGATGCCGGTGAGGCGGCCGGCTACAGTCGTGGCCTGCCGAGCCATTACTTTCCGTCGAAAGCGGATCTGCTGGCCGCCATCGCCGAGCATATCCGACGCTGGTTCTTCGACAGTCTGGCGTCGCACGTGCAGCGCCGTCACCGCGGCCTCGACAACCTGGTCGCCGCCATCGACTTCTATTTCGACGCCTGCGGAACCGACCGGACCATGATGCATGCGCTCCACGCGGTGCTGGCGGGCGCGTTGCACAAGCCTCTGCTCGCTCCCTCCATCGCTCGGTTCAATCGAGACTCGGCGGCTTTGACCGAAGCCGCCATCCGCGCCGGCATCGCCAACGGCGAGATCCGACGTGGCATCGACGCAAAGGCGTGGTCCGTCCTGATCCTGGCCTCAGTGCGCGGCATCATCGCGCAATGGCTGGTCGATCCGGAACATGTCGACCTGCCCGCGCTGCGCCGCAACCTCATCGCGTCGATCAAAGGCAACCTAGCGTCCTAGAAGAGCACAGGATGGACGATAGATCGTCTTCCAGTCCACGAATTGGATGGGCGAAGAGGATCCGGAGGAAACAATAATGAATCCCAACATCACCGAGGCGCCCACCGGCACAACGTTGGTGTTGCGTGCGCTGGCGCGCTTTCCTGAGCGCACGGCCTTTGCCTGGGATGGCGGAAGCCTTACCTATCGCAGCACGCTCTCGCTCATCGCGCGCTTGCAGGCCGCGATGGCGGCGGCTGGCGTGCGCAAAGGGCAGACGGCTGCTTTCTTGAGCGCTAATAGCGCCGAAGCATGGTGCGCCGGTGTTGCCGCTTCGGGACTGGGAATGGTGACGACATGGCTGCATCCGCTGGCCGCGCTCGGCGATCACCTTGAAGTAATCGAAGATGCAGAAGCGAGCGTGCTGATCGTCGATCCGGCCACGCATGCCGCGCGCGGGGGCGAGTTGGCGGCAAAGGTGGCTGATCGCCTCATCCATGTGCTGACATTGGGACAGGCCGACTTCGGCCGTGACCTGCGCGAGGCCGCAGCGCGCATCGGCGAAGCGAGCCCAGTCGATCTCACGACGCCTGACGACTACGCGGTGATCAATTACACGGGCGGCACGACGGGCAAATCAAAAGGCGCGATTCGCCGCCATCGCTCGACTGCCGCCATGACCGTGGCTGTTGCAGCCGATTTCGAGTTGCCCGAAACGCCGCGCTATCTGGCCGCCGCACCCATCACGCATGTCGCGGGCACTAAGGTCGTGCCGACGCTGCTCAAGGGTGGTTCGATCCATCTCATGAAGGGCTTCGATCCCGAGCGCTTCCTGACCACGCTCGAGCGCGAGAAGATCAACTTCACGCTCCTGGTGCCGACCATGATCTACGTGATGCTCGATCATCCGGCATTGGACCGCACCGACCTCTCCTCGCTCGAGCTGATTCTTTATGGTGCCTCGCCGATGTCACCGACACGGCTGGTCGAGGGACTGGAGCGGATCGGTCCGGTGTTCAGCCAGCTCTACGGCCAGACCGAATGCTATCCGGTGAGCGTGCTGCGCAAGGCCGATCATGACCCGAGCCGACCGGAGCTGTTCTCGTCCTGTGGCTTTCCCATTGCGTCCTGCGCCGTGAGTCTGCGCGACGAAGACAACGAAGAGGTGAAACCCGGCGAACCCGGAGAGATCTGCGTCCGCGCGCGGCATGCGATGGAACAATACTGGAAGCGGCCGGACCAGACGGCGGAGACCTTCAAGGGCGGCTGGTTGCACACCGGCGACATCGCGCGTGCTGACGAGCGGGGTTATCTCTATATCGTCGATCGCAAGAAGGACATGATCGTCTCGGGTGGCTTCAACATCTATCCGCGCGAGGTCGAGGATGTCCTGTCTTCACATCCCGATGTCGCGATGGCTGCAGTGATCGGCGTGCCGCACGAGAAGTGGGGCGAGGCCGTCACGGCGTTGATCGTCGCCAAAGCCGGCATGCAACCTTCACTCGAGGCGCTCGTTCAACTTGTGAAGGAACGCAAAGGCAGCACACACGCGCCCAAGCAAGTTGAGATCGTGGATGAACTGCCGCTCACTGCCGTAGGCAAGGTCGACAAGAAAGTGCTTCGCGCGAAATACTGGGCCGGGAGTTTTCGGCAGGTGGGATGAATCTATCCCCAGATTCAGGGTTTACGCCGGCCCGAGTCCTGTGCAAGGAAGGTTGTGCGTGAGACCTGCTCGCTATCCCTTGCTGCTGGCGCTGCTCGCAATCGCGGGCTGCACCAAGCCTCCTCCCCCCGGTCCTGCACTCTCTTCCGAGACTGCCGCGGATTTGCGCGCGCGCGATGTCGATGAACGCAAGGATGAGATGCTGCGCGAGCTCGCTGTATGCGAGAGTGGCGGCACTGGCGATTCGCTTCAGCCGATCTATGGCGGCCGTGGTGCTTTCGTCGGGCGCTTCCAGTTCACGCCAAGCACCGTGATCAGCTACATCCAGCAGATGGATGGGCGCAGCCTCTCGTCCAAGGAAGCGACCGCGCTGGCCCACGACTATCATCAGGCGAAGGCGCTCGCGAAGTTCGTGATCTTCGAGAAGGACGGCATCTGGAACTGGCCGCTTTGCACCCGCAAGCTCGGCCTGGTGCAGCAGGTCTCCGATATCAAGTCGCTCGCTTCGGCGCCGCTTCTCGGCGGAACTGCGGTCGCACAAAGCTCGGCGCGCTAGATTTTTTCCGGGCAGTTCATCTGCCCGCAACCTCTTCGACAGGATAGGGACCGACCGAGAACGTCTCCGCGTGGTAGCCCTTTGCGCCCACGGCTCGGGCCAGCGGACTGCGAATGTCCTGGTTTGCTGCCAGGCGTTCGACAACATAGCGGAAATCGTAGCGAGGGGCCCAGCCGAGCTCGCGACGGGCGCGATCGTTGACGTAGACCCGGTCGATGCTCGGCATCATCTTCCAGCCGCGGCGGGCATATTCGGATTCGCAGCCCGGAACGCGTTGGCGCACTACACGAGCAGCGTCGGTGCGCAGGTGAACGAGGTCGTCGGTGGTGAAAGGCGTCGTTGCGCTGATTACATAACGTCCAAAGCCTATGGACGGTGCCTTTCTGGCGGCAAGCAGGTGGGCATCGACAACGTCGGCGATGTCGACCCGGCGGAACAGAAATTCGTTGGCCTTGAGGTTGTCGTCCGTATAACCGGCGCGCGCTGCGGGGCTGTCGTCCTCCTCCGGAAAGAAGCGTGAAGTACGCAGTACAATGCAGGCCAGGCGCTGGTTGCGGTGGAAGAGTTGGCAGAGATCCTCAGCCGCCATCTTGGTCGTGCCATAGATGTTCTTCGGAACCGGCTGCACCTCTTCCGTTATCCAGGCACAAGGTGCGCCGGCGGGAGGCACGAGGGCGTCGCCGAAGGCGCTGGTCGTGCTGGTAAAGATGAAGGAAGTGACACGTTCGCGCGCAGTCTCCTCCAGCAGGGTGAGCGTGCCGGTGATGTTGATGTCGATGAAGGCCTGACGGCTGTGGGTTGCGACGTGCGGCTTGTGGAGGGTTGCCGCATGCAACACGACCTGTACCCCTTTCATGCAGCGCGACACCGCGGCGGTATCGACGATGCTGCCGACGTGGGTCGTGAAAGGACCGGGAACGATATCGAGGCCGATCGCTTCGTCTCGCCGCTCCGCCAGAGTGCGCATCAGCGCCTCGCCGAGATGCCCGGAGCTGCCCGTGACCAGAAATTTCATGGTCCCGTCCTTCCACTTGGGATGCCGCAGCGCTACGCATAAAATATGCATACCATGGAACTCGATCTTCCCTTGCCGCCCGCCTCTGCGCTGGGCCGGGCGCTGAAGGCGTGGCGCCACTTGCGTCGCATCAAGCAAAGCCATGCGGCCGAACTGTTCGGCGTCTCGCAGGCGACGATTTCCCGCTGGGAAGGCGGTCGCCAGTCGCCGTCACCAGATGAAGCTGTGCGACTGCGCGACGCGATGGCCGCAACACCGAACGGTGCGGCAGATGCTGCGCTGTTGCGGCTCGTGAATGGCAGTGCATCGCCGATGCATCTGGTTTGCGACCTCAGCCATCGGCTGCTCGCGGCCTCTAAGTCGCGTTCGCGTACCTGGCGTGTGACACCGGAGGCGCTCTACGGCAGCTCTCTCTGGCGCTATGCAAGTGACGATATCCAGCGTGCCGAGTCGCATCTGGGAGAACTTGGCTGGTTCGAGCCTGGGGCCGCACCGGTCACGCTCACCACGGGCGCGAACCGATGGGCGGAGGTGCCGATCCACGCAAGCCGCATCCGCTGGACCCGGCTGCGGCTGTCGGACGGCTCCTATGCCCGCCTGGTGGAGACCGTCCGCTAGGGCTGGGTTTTTCATGGCTGCGTCACGAACAGAGGCAATCTGTCGAGCGATGCAAAACAGTCAGCGAGCTTGGGAGCCTTGGCCAAGTGCTGTGGCCATCAATCAGGAGGCCGCGCCAAGTGGAAGCACGCGACGCCTCGGCCATCCAGTCGACGGGTCCTAGGGACCGCAACGTCAAGGAAGTGCCCATCAAGTGTCATTCAAGGAACTTGAACAAGTTGCAATGAGCATCTGGCGCAGAGCTCAGAAGCTCGGCGGCGTGTTGACGATGATCAGCTTTGCGTTGTCATCGCCGTTGTTTCGATATCCATGCGGCTTCTCCGAACGGTAGCATATTGAATCACCGGCCTTCAGCAGGAAGCGCTCCTCCCCAACGATGAACTCGACTTGCCCCTCGAGAATATAGGCAACTTCCTCGCCTTCATGCGAGACGAGGCCGCCACCACCATCGCCGCCGTCACCGCCCCCGCCTGGCGCGATGTTGTGAATGCTCCCTTGGAGAAGATGGGATTGATGGTAGGGAATCAACCGCTCGAGCGTTAGTCCGGGGCCGTTACGTAGCGGGTCTGTATGCACGATGGGACGTTCGCCGTTGCGGGACACCAGGCCATTCGGCTCCGTTGGCTGCGCAAATAACTGCCCGACCGTCAGATCCAGCGCCGCGGCGATACGATACAACGTCCTCAGTGACGGAACGGCACGTCCGTTCTCGATCTTCGACAGCATGCTCTCGGAGCACTCTGCCTTTTCGGCAAGGTCGCGCAGCCGCAATCCCCTGGTCATGCGCGTGTGCCGTAGCTTCACGCTGAGATACTGATTTCGGCCGCTCGGCAGACTAACCGCGTTCTTCTCGGCCTTCTCGGCATGGCTCATCTTCTTCAGCGTCTCTCGTCCATGGCTGTAGTGGTCCTCTCGGATCACTGAACTCATCCGCGCCGCGCGAAATCCTCGGATCGCGGTACCAGGGTATTAGCGAACGATAGCTCGAGGCGATAGATCGGTTACCCCAAAAGAAAGTGAAAATGAATAAAATTCAAGAGACTTGAATAAACTGCAAGCCCTGTTAGCATCACCAAAATGCGTACCGACGACCCGCGGACGCGCGTGACGGAGATAGGAAAAGGGAGTTGCGGCGGTTATGGCGGAAGAGCTTCTGATCGATCAGGTCACGAACGTGACGCACGGCGTTTACCAGCCTTACGGCTGGCACCATTGGCCGAAATATCCGTGGATGAGCTACCAGTTTCGCCGCGCGTTGGGCGAGACCCAGGAAGGCGGCGGCGCCGTCTCCGAGTGCTTCCTCGCCGCCAGCCGCATGGTCCCTGGGGACAAGGAGAGCTGGCACCGGGAATGGAAGCGGATCGCAGATTTCAACCAGGCCCGCGGTGACGAGGCGTTCGGCAAGGGCCATGTCCGCACCGCGATGAACTGCTGGCTTCGTGCCGCCAATTATTATCGTCACACCGAGTTCTGGCTTGAGTATTCCGATCCGCGCCGGCTCGAAGCGTTCACCGACATGGAGGAGTGTTCGCGAAAGTTCATCCAGAACCTCACGCCGGCAGGTGAAGTGCTGCAGATCCCCTATGAGAACGGCAAGACGCTGTTCGCCTATTTCGTCCGGGCGCCATTCGACACCGACAAGCAGCCGGTTCTCATCTGTATGGGAGGTCTGGATTCGATCAAGGATGAAATGTGGTTCATGCAGGCGCACGGGGCGCTGCAACGCGGCATCTCGGTTCTCATGATCGACGGCCCGGGCCAGGGCGGCACGCTGCGGCGTCACAAGATTCCGACCCGACCGGATTACGAGGTGCCGATCGGCAAGTGCATCGACTATCTCCTGACTCGAAAGGACATCGATCCGGCGAAGATCGCGGTCTGCGGTTCGTCTCTTGGCGGATATTACGCGGCACGCGCCGGCTGTTACGAGCATCGGCTCGCGGCGGCCATCTCACATGGCGCGATCTGGTCGATACCGGAGCTTTGGACCGGCGCGAAGGAAGATCATGGCCTTGCTGACCATATCAAGACCGTGTTCGGCGCCAGCTCGATGAAAGAGGCGCAAGAGAAGTCCAAACCGTTCGTGCTCGAAGGCCATCTCGATCACATGAAATGTCCCTACCTCATCGTTCACGGCGGTCACGACGTGCTCGGCGTCGCCTCGGCGAGCAAGGTCGCTGATTATGCGAAGTCAAAGGGTGTCGATGTCACGCTTCGCTTCGTGACCGAGGAAGAAACCGGCGCGGATCACTGCCAGCATGACAATCCGACCATCGGTCAGGAACTGATGGCTGACTGGCTTGCTGACGTGTTCGGAATCGACGAGCGCGAGCTGCGCAAGAAGGCAATGAACCCGCTGATCTGAACCCGACAACCACCAACATAGGACAACACCGATGTCTGTGGTCAAACCGTACGATGACGCCTACTACTCGATGACGTGGATGGGACCGAAAGGCTATCCCGAGAACGGCAATTCCGGCCGCTGCTATTTCACCGGACTGCTCGGCATGTTTCGCCTGCACGGCGAAAGCGACGTGCTGTTTGCTGATGGCACCTCAGGCGACGGCTTCTCGTTCCGTTGGTCGCCGGTCTGGGGGGCGCCCGCCTTCAACGGCGGCGCCGGCGCCTTCCACGAGATCTGGGAATATACCCCGCGCGCGCTGGGCTACCGTGGTTACTGGGAACAGGATCATGAAGACGGCTTCGAGGAGGCTTTCGCGAAGCTCCGCGGCCTCGTGGACCGCGGCATTCCCGTGCAGGTCGGCGTACATTACTCGTTACTGCTGCCCCACGGCGCCAAGACTTCGCCGCGATTGAAATTCCAGCATGAGACGATGGGCAAGACCGGATTTGGCCATCATGTGGTGATCGCCGGCTACGATCTCGATCGCGGCACCGTCACGATCTTCGAGCCGAACGATGTGTTGCCGTATGCGCGCTATGAGGCACCGATCGATGTCTTCCGCAAGGCGTGGGAGCAGTCGTCGCAACGCGGTTCGACCGGCTATGAGCCGTGGGAGCATCATGCTCCATTCGCCGGCGAATGGAGCCTTCATGACGGCTACGGTCCCTATCTCATGGTGTGGGTCGAGCCTGAGCGCGACCCCAACTGGGACATCGCCAAGTCGATCCGCCATTCCTTCCGCCGTAATCTGAAAATCCTGTCCGGTGAATATCCCAAACCGTATGCCCTGTTCGGCAATCAATGGCAGATCCCCCGGTTCGAGACCGGTGCGCCCGGCATGGCGGCGTTTGCAGCACTGATCAAGGCCGGCAAGATCAAGGATACATTCGGCCCGAAGGGTGATCCGATCCCGCTTTTCGTGCGGGGAAACATTCCGAACCATGGCGTGCTCGGCCGCGCCGGTGCTGCCGGCTATCTGCGCCGGGTCACCAGGGAGCTTGGCGTTCGTGGATTCGGGACGGCGGCTACCGCATCGGCAGCCGACCACATGCAAGCCTCGTCGGATCTCTTCAAGGTTCTGCGCTACGAGCAGGATTTGGCGAAGGCAGGTGCCGTGCTCGAGCAGATCGCTGCGCATGAGCTGACTGCGCTCGGTGACATGACGAGGGCCTGGGCCGACGTCAAGCACATCACCGAGCGCGTTCCGACGATGAAGGCTGCCGAGTGAGCGCGTCGCACTCAAATCGTTGTTTCGTCTGTTGGAGAAAGATGCAGGCCGAGGTGCATTGGCGAGAAGAGGTCTGATCGCCAGACCATGCGCCAGCACCAGCGCGAACCATAAATAACGAAGGGCTGTGCCCAGCAAAGGGAGGAGATCGTGCAGAAACATCACGCCGCGATGGCAATGTTCTTCGTCTTGCTTCTGTCTTACACGTTGAACTCGATTGACCGGGGCCTGTTTTCGATCCTGGCAATCGATGTGCGTGACGCAATGAGCTTGTCGTTGCCGCAGGTCGGTCTTGCATCAACCGTGTTTACGCTCGGCATGGGACTTGCCGGGATCCCGACCGGCTACCTGCTCAGCCTGATGTCGCGCAAATCCGTCGTGCTGCTGGGGCTCCTCATTTTCTCTGCGGCCACTTTCTTGACAGCTTACGCGACCGGGCTGCCGGACCTTTTAGCTTATCGCTTTGTATCGGGCCTTGGCGAAGCCATGCAGGTGACGGCCCTGATCGCGATCGGCGCCAGCTATTTTCCCAAGCATCGCGCGTTGGTGACTGGCACGATTTCGTTTGCCTACGGCATTGGGTCGTTCGTTGGCCCGACAATGACGGCGTCTCTCCTGAATGCATACAACTGGAAAATGCCATTCATTGTCTTCGGCCTGATCGGCGTCGTCATGATGGCGATGGTCGCGCTATGGGTCAGGCCGTGGTTCAGCGAGAGCAAAGTGAACGAAGAGCAGACCAATGATGGTCGCAGCAATCGCGCCGAGCCAGGAACGAACGACACGATATGGAATACAAGGACGATCGCTTTGGGGCTCGCATCGGTGTGTTCCGGCGTGGCAGTCTTCGGTTTCGGTGGTCTCTATCCAACGTATCTGCGTGGCGCTCTCGGGTTCTCGCCGCAGCAGGCCGCACTGGTGATGAGCGCCGTTGGCGTCGGCGGTTTCTTCGCACCCGTCGGTGGATGGCTCGGCGATCGCGTGGGACCTCACAAGGTTCTCTTCGCAGCGCTTCCGCTCACGGCCCTGTCTGGAGGGATCGCTTTCACCGAGATGCACCAATCCGTGACCCTGCACGCCGTCGTCGCCGGCGTCTTCGGCATTGCGGTCCTCAGCCTGATCTACGCGAACCTGTCTGCCATCATCATCAATTCGATGGGCCCCGCTAACACGGCGCAGACGTCCGGGCTGTTCATCGCCAGCTATTACATTCCGGCCGCCTTTGCCGGCTACCTTTTGGCACAGCTGAAGGAACTATCGGACTGGACGACGGCGGGCGTCCTGCAAACCTCCGGCTTTGCTCTCATCGCCATGATCCTGATCGCCTTTGCGGTTACGACCCGCGGGCAGGCAATGTCTCCGGCCAGAACATAAACCTGACCGTGCCGAAGAGAGCACCTGCTCTCCGGCGATCGAAACACGAACAACCATCATTCATAGGACACCCGTAATGACACCGAACGACGGTCACGCAGCTCCATCGAAATCCACCACCGATGCCGAGAGGGTCGTCGGTGTCATGGCCGGCGGGGGGACGGTGCCCTTTCGGCTGCCGGCCGGCGCTTTGAATTATCTCGACCGCAATCAGTACATCTCCAACATGGAGATCGTCTCCTATTTCCCATCGATCAACCTGACGATCTTTGGCGATGAGCATTCGTGTCTGTGGGCGAAGGGGAAACGCCGCCTCATCGCTTTTCAAGGCGGCTGGGTGGATATCACGGAGCCCAGGAAAGCGACGGTGATCGGCGAGAGTAACCTCGGCGTGTTCCAGAGCTGCGTGTACAACAGCCGGCTCAAGAAGTGGATCCGCGTAGTTTCGCATCAGATGCCGCTGACGCCGGGAACGCAGCAATATCCGCGCGGCAAGTATCACTCAGACTATGCGAGGAAGGCGATCGAGGATTCCGGCTTTCGCGGCATCAAGACCTACGATGTGACAAATCCCGAAAAGACCAAACTGCTGAACGAATTCGAGACCGGCGGAACCGGTCATGGCGTCCACTTGCCTTTCTACGATGGCGGTCAGTACGGCTACCTGGCATGCGGCTGGGACGACCAGTTGCGCATGGAGAGCACAGAGCGCGTTTACAGCAATGGCTTGATGATCGTGGACATGTCCGACCCCGCCAAGGTCAAAGAGGTGTCGAGATGGTGGGTTCCCGGCCAGAGACTCGATGAGGACGAGCTCTATCGCACGACCTATCCGTTCGCCGGCGATGAATGCTCATGGACCGGCAACCGGACGCCTTGCGTCGTTCCGATCAGGGTCGAGGATGGCGGCACCGTCGGATATGGCGGTTGGGGACATTTCGGAATGTACGTCCACGACCTGTCCGATATCCGCAACCCCAAGGTCTATGGCAAGGTCGCCCATCCGCTCGAAGCTATCGGCGCCATTCCTTATCACCATGTCGTGCCTGTGACGGCCGATCCGGGGCGCTATCCTCGGCTTCAGAATCTCGTCATCGCAATACCTGAATCGCTTGAATCCGACTGCCGCGAGCCGTTTCACACGAGCTATGTCGTCGACGTGAAGGATCCGGCCAATCCACGTATCATCGGTCTTTTCCCGCGCCCGATGCCACATCCGGATGCGCCCTACAAGGACTTCGCGATGGCTCGTGGGCGGTTCAGCTCGCGCGTCATGCAGCATTGGATTGCACCCGGAAAAGCGCGCCCGGATATCGTTGCGCTGTCGTACCTCAATGCAGGCCTTCGCCTCTTCGATATCTCGGACCCGACCGAGCCGAAGGAGGTCGCGTACTTCGTTCCACCACGCGATGGCAATATCGACAATTACATGAGCTGGCGCCGCGGTACGACGGAAGCAGTCTTCATCGAATGGGATCGGAACCTGATCTGGCTATCAACGCACGCGGGCCTCTACTGTCTGTCGGCACCGTTTCTCGGGCCGCCGGTGCTCGAGCCGATGACCGTTGCCAGGTGGTCGATCCCGCATGTGAATGTCGGCTGGGAAGGATGACGTGAGACGAAAACTGCAATGGATTTTGCATCGTAGAGCCACAGCGTAGCAGGGCGTATCCACGGTCCATGAAGATCGACATTCACAGCCACGTCATTCCCGATCGAGTCGTCACGGCAATTGCAGCCGATCCCAAGCGCTTCCGGGCACGTGTCGATGGGGAGGGAACGGCACGCAGGATCATTCACGATCAAGGATACAACTATCCGCTGTTTGAGGAGTTTCGCGGGGTCGAAGCCAAGGTTGCGGCCATGGATCGCAAAGGCATCGACGTATCCGTGATCTCGCCGGCGCCGCCGATGTTCTATTACTGGGCGGATGCTGATCTGGCGCTCGAGGTTGCCGGCCTCGTCAATGATGGTGTTGCCGACATGGTCGGTGCCAGCCCAGAGCGGTTGCGTGGCATGGCGACGGTGCCGATGCAGCATCCCGATGCCGCGGTCGCCGAGCTGGAACGCGTGGTTCGGGCTTTCGGCTTCAAGGCGGTCGAGATCGGCACCTCCATCGAAGGCGCCCAGCTTGCGGAGGAACGTTTCCGTCCTTTGCTCCGGCGCGCTTCCGAACTCAACGTCTTCGTGTTTGCGCATCCATATTATGTTGGCGCCAAGGGCGGCCTCGAAAGCTATTACCTCACCAATTTGATTGGCAATCCGCTCGACACCACGGTGATGCTTGCCAACCTCATGTTTTCCGGCCGGCTCGACGAACTGCCCGACCTGAAGATCGTTCTCGCGCACGGCGGCGGCTTCGTTCCCTACCAGATCGGGCGGCTGGCCCATGGACATGCGGTGCGCCGCGAGACCAACGGCATCAGCAAGTCTTCCCCGAAGGACCTGCTGAAGCGGATCTATTTCGATAGCCTCGTTTTCGAGCCGCAGGCGCTGCGTTATCTTATCGATCTCGTTGGCGCGGATCATGTCTGCATCGGATCCGATGCGCCGTTCGACATGGCCGACGACGATCCCGGGGCCACGATCGAGGCGGTGCCCGGACTTACGCCGGCTGAACGTCAGTGCGTCTGCTGTGGCACGGCGCTGAAACTGCTGCGCGAGGGTTGAACGAAGAAGGGGAAGAGGAGATGACCGAACTGGTCGGCAAGAGTATTCGCAGCCGATTGCCCTACATGCCGATCCATCGGAGGCCTGCGCTCAAGCTCCCCGACAATGCGCGGGTGGCGGTATGGACCATCGTCAATGTCGAGAACTGGAGTCCTACCGCCGCGATGCCGCGGGCGGTGCTGCCGCCGCCGATGGGACAGCCGCTGCTTCCGGACGTTCCGAATTGGGCTTGGCACGAATACGGAATGCGCGTCGGCTATTGGCGGTTCATCGAGACGCTCGGCAGCCGGAATTTGAAGGCGACTTTCGCTCTCAACGGCTCGGTCTGTGAGCTTTATCGCGAAGCGTGCGAGGCCGCCCGCGACGCCGGCTGGGACTTCATGGGCCATGGCTTCGTGCAGAAGCCGATGCACAAGGTCGAAGACCAGAAGGCGGCGATCGTCGATACGATCGCCGCGATCCGGAAGTTCACCGGCAAGCCGCCGCGCGGCTGGGAAAGCCCGGGACTGACCGAGACCGACGAGACGCTCGATCTTCTTGCCGAGGCCGGCATCGAATATGTCGCCGATTGGGTGCTCGACGAGCAGCCGATCACCTTGAAGACACGCCATCACCCCATCGTTTCCATTCCCTATACGGTCGAGATCAACGATGTCGTGATCAGCGCCGTGCAGCAACAGCCGTCGGACGAGATTTTTCGTCGTGGCCGCGATCAATTCGACAGGCTTTACCTTGACGGCGCCAAGGCGCCGCGCGTCATGGCGATTTCCATCCATCCGTACCTGACAGGCGTGCCGCACCGGATCAAGTATCTCGAGATGCTGTACGACTACATTCTCGGCCACGAAGGCGTGGTGATGTGGACGGGTGCCGAGATTCTCGATTGGTATCGCTCCCAAGTGCCGGCATAGGCGAACCAAGACTTCGGCAGCTTTCGCCGCGATGACGGCTCCATGGATGCTGCCGAAGATCGTTGGCTTTTCCCCGCGCTCGGCTCCGCCTCTCGGCGCGCTTCGGTAGGCTAGTTGGCAAGCCGATAGAGCTTCATCGCGTTGTCGCGCGTGACCTTGCGCCGTGCCTCGGGCGTGACGCTGGCCAATTCGCGGTCGAGGAATTCCTGCGAGTCAGGCCAGATGCCGTCGGGATGCGGATAGTCCGAGCCCCACATCACATTGTCCTCGCCCAAAAGGTCGAGCAGGCGAACGCCGACAGGGTCGGTCTGGTAGGTGGCGTAGAACTGCCGGTACCAGTAGTCCGATGGCTTCATCTTGAGATCCAGGTCCTTGAACTGGTCCTCCCATTCGAGGTCCATGTGTTGCAGCACATACGGGATCCAGCCAATCCCTGCTTCGCCGATCACGATCTTGAGGTTGGAA
Source organism: Alphaproteobacteria bacterium (assembly GCA_017308235.1). Classification (GTDB taxonomy): domain Bacteria; phylum Pseudomonadota; class Alphaproteobacteria; order Reyranellales; family Reyranellaceae; genus Reyranella. The sequence continues at coordinate 208,456 of JAFKFL010000011.1, forward strand.
TAGCGCTCGGGCGCACCGCTGAAGATCAGCGACATCAGCATGTAGCCCATGTGCATCTGGAAGTTGGTGATGTGGGCGGCCTGGACGCGGCGCTTCACGAACTCCGGCATCTTGCTGGTGTCGGGTGAGCGGCCGCCGATCGTGTGGAAATGGACCGGGATGCCGGTCTCGTGCGCCACTTGCCATAACGGTTCCCAGAAGGGATCCCAGAGCGGCGTCATGTCGGGCTTGTTGGCGACATCGAAGCCGCGCACACCGCGCTTGGCATTGCGGCGCATCTCGGTGGTCGCGATCTCCATGTCGTGGTTGGGAATGTTGGCGAGGCCGATCAGGCGGTCGGGCGCGGTGCTGCAGAAGTCGTGCAGCCAGTCGTTGTAGATGCGCAGCACCTCGGTTGCGGCCTCGGGATCGTTGAGCCGGCCGCTCGCGCCCAGGATGCCGTACAGTACCTCGGCCTGGACGCCGTCGCGCTCCTGATCCTTCAGCCGCAAAGATGGTTCGGTGAGACGGCGGATCCCCTTCTTGCCGTCGTCATAGAGGCCGGTGGAAGCCATGCGGTCCGAACGATAGATCACGCCGGGTACATATTCGCGGCCCGCCGAGCCCATGCCGTTCACCAGGCCGAACTTGGCGCCCTTGGCGCTCGTCCATTCCGGGCCCTTCGGGCCATCGACGACGTGGGGCATCCGATCCTTCATCGCGGCCGGCGCGTTCTTGGTGAAGAGATCGGTTGGCAGCCAGATCAGATCGACATGGCCGTCGGCGGAGATGACGTCGTACTGCATGAGCGCGTTCCTCCTCAGATCATCTTCCCTCTGTCGATCGTCGGCAGACAAGCCGCCAAATCCGCAGACCGAAGCAGGGACGGCCACAAGCAATGGCCGTTCCCGGACAATCACGATAACCGGGAAGCTGGTACAAGTGAGGTCTTTATCCTGGTATAAGGATAACCCTCATCGGTCGGTGCATCAGCGTCGGCGTAGGATGACGAGCGCGATGCCGCCCAGGATCGCCACCGATGCGATCAGCAGGCGCAAGGACAGCGGTTCGTTCAACAGCAGGACCCCGCCCAGCGCCGCCAGCGCGGGAACGCTCAACTGGATGGTCGCGGCGGAAGCGGCCTTGAAGGCGGGCAGGGCAGCGTACCACAGCACGTAGCCGAGGCCGGAGGTGATGGCGCCCGATACGACCGCATAGAGGACGCCCATGGCATCGAAGCTGGCGTGCGCCACCGTGGCGAGACTCAACACCACAGTGAAGGGCACCGCGCGCAGGAAATTTCCCGCGGTGCCGGCAACCGGATCGGTCACGCCTCGACCTAAAAGCGAATAAACGCCCCAGGCCGCACCCGCCGCCAGCATGAGAAGCGCGCTGACGAGGGGAGGTGCGGCGAGCCCGGGCAGCAACAGGCCGATGAGGCCGGCGAGGGCCACCAGCAATCCCAGCCACTGAAGCCCGCGCAGGCGTTCGCCGGCGGCAAGGCCGTAGCCCAGCATCGTCATCTGCACGGCGCCGAACAGCAGCAGGGCGCCGGTGGCAGCGGTGAGCTGGCGATAGGCGAAGGAGAAGGTGACGGCATAGGCGAACAGCATGGCTGCCGCGCGCCAGGTTCCACCGGCCAAGGGATGACTGCCGCGCCCGATCATGAGGATGGCCAACAGTGCGGCCCCCGAGATCAGGCGGATCGAGGTGAAGCTCGCCGCATCGATCGCCGTGTCGCGCAAGGCGATGCGGCACAAGAGCGAATTGCTGGCGAAGGCCAGCATGGCGAAGACGGTAAGGGACGCGATGCGAAGCGGATTGGGCATGCAAGCCTTTCCTATCACGAATCGGGGAATAGACATCTCGTCAGTCGCTGGGGTGGAAGCGGTTGCGATGCCGGTCTACGGTCGGTTGGTGAACCGTCCTGTCCCAGCATCGAGAAAGCCTTGCCCGATGACGCGTCCCGTTCTTCGTTTGCTGTCCGTTGCAGCCCTGCTGATGTTGGTTGGCTGCATGTCCTATATGGGCGAACCGGCCGGTTCGAATATCAGCCTTGGCGCGACGCTCAACGGCGCGAGCGAGGTGCCGCCCAATGCGAGCACCGCCGGCGGCTATCTCACGGCGCAATATTCGACCGCGACGCACATCTTCAAATGGCGGCTTGTGGTGAACGCCCTCAGCTCGCCGATCACGCGCGCGGCTTTCCATGGGCCCGACGCGATGGGGACAGAACGGGCGATCGTGCCGCTCAATCCGCCGTTCGACGGCACCATGCACTCGGGCGGCGCCACGCTCACCGAGCAACAGGCCGCCGATTTGTTGGCCGGCCGCTGGTATGTCGATATCCAGACCGAGAAGTTCCCGACCGGCGAGATCCGCGGAGTCGTAACGCGGACGTCGCGCTGATCAGAACGTGTAGTCCCAACCGATCCACTTGCAGAGCGCACGGCCCATCACCTTCTCGAGGTCGGCGCCTTTGAGCCAGGGCAGCTCCTCAGTGAAGAAGGTGACGCACTGGCGGTAGCTGCAGGGCATGCGGGTGATATCGGTGCCCCAGAAAAAGCGGTCGGGACCGAAGGCATCAAAGATGCGCTGCAGTCCGGAATGCAGGTTCCGGAACGGGTACGGTTCGGTTGAGTAGCCCGGTGCGCCGGTCGCTTTGATCGCGACGTTGGGCAACTTTGCAACCGGCAGGAGTTCGTCGAGGTTGCCGAAGGCGGCCTGGTCCTTTTCCAGGCGCAGCAGGCCGCAATGGTCGATGATCAGCTTCAGTTGGGGATGCGCCTCGGCGATTCGACGGAACTGCGACAGGAACAGCCCGCCCATCATCGCCACGGGCAGGCCGGCCTTCTCCGCCGCCGGCCAGATCCAGTCGAGCTTGCCCTCGTGCAGCAACGTCTGCTCGTCGGGATAGAGCAGGGACCAGCGCAGGCCTTTCATGCCCGGTTGCTGGCGCCAGCCCGGCATCAGCCGAGCGTTGGCCGGATCCTGTGGCGGGAACTGGCCCATTACCGCGAAGCGATCGGGATATTTCTGCGCCGCCGCGACCGCGAGCGCACCCGAATCGGGGTCCCAGCTCGCCGGCGGATGGATGAGCGCGGCATCGACACCCGCCTCATCCATTTCCTTCAGGAGTTCGTCGGCGGTGAACTTCGCGACCTTGCGGTGTGCCCCTGTCGGCGGCTTGATCGTTTGCCCCCAGATATGGACCTGCGCGTCGATGATCTTCATGGGCCTGTCCTCAATTCGGGGTGGGCGCATCGGCCTCGAGCAGTTTCTCGCGTTTGAGCTCGCTCCAGAGATCGGCCGGGATCTTGATCTGCATGCGTTCGATGTTCTGCGCCACCTCGCGCGCGCTGAGCGCTCCGGGGATCACCGAGCAGAAGGCGGGATGGAACAGCGGGAATTGCAGCGCTGCGGCCCCCAGTTCGACGCCATGGCGGTGGCAGATCGCCTCGATCTTCCGCGCCTTCTCGATTAACGGAGCGGCAGCGGGCGCGTAGTCATGCGTGGCACCCGGCTTCACGCCACCGGTCAGGATGCCCGAGTTGTAGGGGCCGCCCAGGATCACCGAGACGCCGCGCTTCACGCACGCCGGCAGGAATTCATGCAGCGCGCCTTGCTCCAGCAGCGTGTAGCGGCCGGCGAGCAGCATGCAGTCGAAGTCGCCGGCCTGGATGAAGCGCAAGCTCGTGTCGGCCTCGTTGATGCCGACGCCGATGGCGCCGATGACGCCCGCCTTGCGCAGTTCGTCGAGCGCGCGAAAGCCCGAGTCCATCACCGTCCGGAATCGACGATCCAGGATCTCTCGATCCTTGATGGTCCAGAAATCGACGTCGTGCACCAGCGCGATATCAATCTTCGCCAGGCCCAGTCGCAGATGCGAGTGTTCCAGCGAGCGCATGACGCCGTCGTAGCTATAGTCGAATTCGGGAACGAAGCCCGGCAGGCCGTTCTCGCGGAATTCGGGCGGCGGCCGCTCGCCAGGCTTGAGTACATGCACGACGCGGCCGATCTTGGTCGAGAGCACGTAGTCGCCACGCGGCTTCTCGCGCAGCGCCGCACCCATGCGCAGTTCGCTACGGCCGTAACCGTAGAAGGGCGAGGTATCGAAGTAGCGCACACCGGCGGCGTAACCTGCCTCGACAAGCCCAACCGCTTCCTGGTCGCTGATGGTGGCACGAAATCCGCCCATCGGCGCTCCGCCCAGACCGAGAGTCGTGACCTCAAGCCTGGTCTTGCCGACCCGGCGCTTGGGAAGAATCATGCCGCCTCCTGGTCAGCCGTCGGGCTGTCGCTGCGCGTGGTGGTGCGGCGCATGTCACGCACCACATTGAGATCATCGAAGCGGCGGACACGATGCATGGTCGTGCGGTTGTCCCACATCACGAGATCGAACTGCGTCCAGCGGTGTGAGTAGACAAACTCGGACTGCGTCGCATGTTCGATCAGGTCGCGGATGAAGGCCATCGCCTCGGGTTGGGGCCAGCCGACGATGGTGCCGATATGCGAAGCGAGGAACAGCGACTTGCGTCCGGTGACCGGATGCGTGCGCACCAGCCGCTGGCGCACCGGCTTCATTGCCACCCGCTCATCGGGCAGGAACTCGGTGAAGCCGAGCTGTCCGCGCGAATAGATCAGCGAGTGCTCGCAGACCAGATCCTCGATCTCGGTCTTGGTCCTGGTATCGAGTGCATCGTAGGCCGCTCTCATGTCGGCGAACTCGGTGTTGCCGCCCTCCGTCGTGACGACGCGTCCACTCAGGATGGAGTACCGAGCCGGCACGACGCGGAAAGAGGCATCGGTATGCCACAAACGATTGGCGAGGCCTGCCATGCGCTTCTTGTTGTCGCGCGCGGTGACGCGGCCCTCCTTGTCGAGGTTGGAGACATCGGCGAACACCACCGGCAGGCGCAGCTCGGCATCTCGCGCGCCCGAGTTGGCACCTTCCTCGAGCGGCCCGAAGTTGTGCGAGAAGGCGAGTTGCTGCTCGTCGGTAATGTCCTGACCGGGCAGGACAAGCACGGCATATCGATCCATCGCCGCCTCGATCGCCGCCACCTCGGCCGGTGTCAGCGGTTTGCGTGCATCGACGCCCGTCATGCGTGCGCCGATATGACGGGTCAGCGGCTGGAGTTCGATCGACACGTTGTCCTCATGACCTTGTGGACCGCAGGCAGGATCATGGGCGAGCCGGAGGCTCGCGGTCCAGAAGAGCGTGAAGAACGACCGCGAGCTCTATCGCAGAGCGGCCGCGATGTTGCCGCCGTCGACGGTGACGACCGCGCCGGTGGTCTTGGTTGCCTTGGCGAGGGAGACGAAGGCCTGCGCCACGTCGTCGGCCGTCACTTCGAGGCCGAGCAGGTTGCCGCCCATATAGTCGGACTCGCTCAGGCCGCGCGCTTTCGAGCGCTTGGCGATCATCTCGTCGGTCAGCAGGCCCGAACGAATGCGGTCGGCATTGACCGCATTGGAGCGGATGCCGTCGCCGCCATGGTCGAGGGCATACTGGCGGCTCAGGAACAGCGTCGCCGCCTTGGGCAGGCCGTAAGGTCCGAAATCGGGGCCGGGATTCACCGCCTGTTTGGAGGTGTTGAACAGCAGGCAGCCGCCCAGGCCCTGCGCCTTCATGATGCGGACGGCGTTCTGCGCGACGCTCTGGTGGGCCCAGAAATTGAGCTCGAAGCTCTGGCGCAAGATGGCGTCGTCGACGTCGCCGATCCGGCCCTGCCAGGCTGCACCCGCGTTCGAGACAACAATATCGACGCCGCCATAGGCTGCGGCGATCTTGTCGAAAGCGGCGCGCACTTCGGCGGGCTTGGTGACGTCGCAGGCGACGGCGAAGCCTTTGATTTTTGAAACGTCGCGATCGAGCACGACCACCTCGGCGCCTTCGTGCGCGAAGGCTTGCGCGGTGGCGGCGCCGATGCCCGAGCCGCCGCCAGTGACGACGACGATGCGTCGCGCCAACGGTTTCTCCGCCGCAGCGCCAAGCTTGGCCTGTTCGAGCGACCAGTATTCGATATCGAAAATGTCCGGCTCGGGAATGCTTTGATAGGTGCCGAGCCGCTCGGCATCGGCAATGACCTCGATCGTGGTCTCGGCGAGGTCGGCCGCGATCTTGGCGTCCTTCGAGCTGTTGCCGACGCCGAACAGGCCGACACTGGGTACGAGCACGACGCGCGGTACCGGATCGAGCTCCTTCTTGGGTGGCGTCTGCTTGGCGTTGTGGCGGGCGAAATAAGCGCTGTAGCCGGCTTGGTATTTATCGAGCGCCTTCTTCGCTTCTTCCTTGAAGAAGTCGAGCTTGCCGGCCTCCGGTGCGGGCACGACCAGCGGCGTGGGCTTGGTGCGGATCGCATGATCGGGCGTCACCGGACCCTGCTGGCTGTAGCGCGCGATCTCCCTGCCGCCGACGAAAGCCAGGATCTCCGGGCTGGCGCGGAACTCGAACACGAAACGCCGAGCCGCTTCGCGGCCGCCGGTTTTGGCCGGGATTGAGAGCAGGCCGCGCAAGATCGGCGCAACACTCGCTGCCGTGGCCGACCCGGCCGGAAGCGAAGCACCGGGGAAGATCTTGCGCGTCGACTTCGCGAGCCGCTGCTCGGCCAGTGTCACGAGGTCGATCATGCGCCCGTAAGCTTCTTCCGCCGTCGCGCCCATCGAGAAGATGCCGTGCTTCAGCAGGATCAACCCTTCGACATCGGGGTTGGCGTGACTGACCTCAGCGGCTTTCTTGGCCAGCGCAAAGCCCGGCATGATGTAGGGCACCAGCGCCGCGCGCTTTCCGAATAGGTCAGCCGCCAGCGCCTCGCCGTCGGGCTGGTCGGTGAGCGCCAGCACTGCGTTCGAATGGGTGTGGTCGATGAACTTGTGCGGCAGGAAAGCGTGCAGCAGGGTTTCGACTGAGGGGTTGGGCGACTTGCTGTCCAGAAGGTTGCAGCGCTGGATATTGACCATCTCTTCGTCGCTGAGCGCGGGCAGATCAATCAACCCGCCAAGCGGTGCGAGCCGCACCGCGGGGAGGCCGGGCGCCTCGATCGTGCCCATGTCCCAGCCGCTACCCTTCACACACAGCACCTCGACCGGCGCGCCCGACACGTCGGCGACCGTCGTCTTGACCGATGTGTTGCCGCCGCCATGCAGCACCAGCCTGGGTTCGCCGCCCAGGAGCCGCGTGGTGTAAACGCGCAGCGCCAAGTCTTCACCGATACCTTTTGCTGCGTGATGAATGATCGCCGCGCGGGCATCGCTATCGGACCACAGATTCTTCATGCGTCAGCCACTATTGTCCCGCCTTCAGTTCGACGATCGTCTTGGCCATCACCGCTTCTTGATCCCACGGGAAGAGGATCCAGGTATCCTGGCTCACTTCGGTGACATAGCTGTCGACCTCCGGCCGGCCAGCGGGCTTGGCGTAGACCGTGGCGAAATGAGCTTCAGGTAGCATCGCGCGCACGGCGCGGGCGGTGACGCCGGTGTCGACCAGATCGTCGACGATCAGCCATCCTTTGCCCTTGTCCTGCTCGGCCGTCGTTCCCTTCAGGAGCTCGACCTTGGCGCCACGCTCCATGCGATCGTAGGTCGAGCAGCAGATCGTGTCGATCAGGCGCAAATTGAGCTCGCGGGCGACGATGGCGGCCGGGACCAGCCCGCCGCGCGTGATCGTCACCAGGCCCTTGAACGGGCCATGATCAGCCAGCCGCCAGGCAAGCGCCCGTGCGTCGCGGTGCAGCTCCGTCCACGACACGGGAAACATCTTGTTGTAGCCGCCGGCGCTTGCCATGCGATCTCGCTTTCGCGCGTTCGGATAATCCGCGCCGCGCCGCCGCGCAAGTCTCTCCTTTGCGCCCTTCGTTCGGGGTTTACAGGGTCGGCGCGGCGGCTATGGTGCGGCGGCGTCCGTCCGCGGACGGACAATCTTGGGGGAGCCATGCATTTCGTGCTGCCGCACGTGGCCAGCGCGGCCTTTTGGATCGGGCTTTGGAAGATCATGATCGCCAACGTCGTCCTGTCCGGCGACAACGCCGTGGTAATCGCCATGGCGGCGCGCAACCTCGAGGAACGGCATCGCCGCGCGGCCATCATCTTCGGCGGGGCAGGTGCCATCGTCCTGCTGATCCTGTTCTGCGGCCTGCTGGGCTACCTGCTCGACGTGCCTTATCTCAAGCTGGTGGGCGGCCTCCTGTTGCTGTGGATCGGCATCAAGCTGGTCGGTGACGAGGAAGAGGGCGGCGAGGTCAAGGCGCATGAACGCCTGTGGCCCGCGATCTGGAGCATCGCCTTCGCCAATACCGTCATGAGCCTCGACAATGCGATTGCCATCACGGCCGCGGCGGAAGGCGACTTCTTCCTGATGTGCATGGGCCTCGTGATCAGTGTGCCGATCATCATCGCGGGCGCGGCCCTGATCTCGAGCCTGCTCGGGCGCTTTCCGTGGCTGGCCCTTGTCGGTGCCGGTTTGATCGGCTGGATCGCCGGTGACGTGATCTGGGGCGAAGGTCGCCGGGAAGACATCGGCGCCAACGATGCCATCACTGAATTCGTGCGGTCCGGGTCTGTTGGTGCGTGGCTCGATACCCATATCCCCCATGCAGAGTTCGTCTGTTCCGTGGTCGGCGCGGCAATCGTGCTCGCTCTCGGTATGATCATCGGTCGCATGCGGCTGGCAAAATCGAAGGAGTCGTGAGTTCATGGAAGCCGCTGAAGCCGACGTCGGTTTGCTGGGACTGCTGCCGCTGCTGGGAATTTCCTTTGGCGATTTCGCGTTGGAGGAAATCTTGTCGGTCGCCTTCTGGGCGGCGCTTTGGAAGATAATCGTCGCCAATATTGTATTGTCAGGCGACAACGCCGTCGTCATTGCGCTCGCCTCCCACAATCTTTCGGAGAAGTACCGTCGGCGCGCCATTGTCTTCGGCAGCGCCGGGGCGGTGGTGCTGCGCATCATCTTCTGTGCCGTCATCGGGTTGTTGCTCGGAATCCCTTATCTGAAGCTTGCAGGGGGCGCGTTGCTGCTCTGGATCGGCGCCAAGCTGGCGGCCGGCGAGGAGGGAGGCGAGGACGTCACGGCGCATGAGAATGTATGGGCGGCGATCTGGACGATCGTCGTCGCCGATGCCGTGATGAGCCTCGACAATGCCATTGCCATCGCCGCCGCCGCCAAGGGCGACTTGCCGCTGATCGCGATCGGCCTCGCCCTCTCGATCCCGATCATCGTGTTCGGAGCCACGTTGATCGCGAAGCTTCTCGATCGCTTCCCCTGGCTCGGCATGGTCGGCGCCGGCCTGATCGGCTGGATCGCAGGCGAGGTCATGGCGGGCGACGAGACGATCGCCTCCGCTCTCGAGAGACTTGTGCCGCATGCGGAAACGGTTTGCGCTGCCGCAGGTGCAGTGCTTGTGTTAGCGCTGGGTTTCGTGGTGTCGCGGCTGCAGGCACGCAAGCACGCGGAACGCTAGCCCAGCGGCGAGGGGAGACACGATGGAAGGCCTCGGGTTTCAGTTCGACACCGCCTCGCTTTCGGCCCTTCTGCAGGTCGTGCTGATCGACCTCGTGATGTCGGGCGACAACGCCATCATCATCGGCATGGCGGTGGCGGGCCTGCCGAAGGCGAACCGGGGCAAGATCATCTTCTGGGGCGTGGTGGGTGCCACTGTCTTGCGCATCGGCTTTGCTCTCATCACCACGCAGCTCCTGGCGATCGTCGGCCTGACGCTGGCGGGCGGCCTGCTGCTCCTGTGGGTAGCCTGGCGCATGTACCGCGAGCTGCGCATGAAGAGTCGCCATGCCGGCGGCGAACTGCCCGGCGACGGCGAGGCTGCACCACCCAAGTCAGCAGGCCAGGCGATGTTGCAGATCATCCTGGCCGACATCTCCATGTCGCTCGACAATGTGCTCGCGGTGGCGGGTGCGGCGCGCGACCACAAGGCCGTGCTGTGGCTCGGACTTGCACTTTCGGTGGTGCTGATGGCGGTCGCCTCCAACTTCATCGCCCGAATCCTCGATCGCTACCATTGGATCGCGTGGCTGGGCTTTGCCATCATCGTCTATGTCGCAGCCGACATGATCTGGGCGGGCACGCACGAAGTTGTTGCCGCCGCAGGGAAAGCGTAACCAAGCGCAAACGGAGGGGTCTTGGCGGAGAATCGGGCCAAGGAGTTGTGGCGGCATCAGACGCCTGCGCCCTATGCCACCTTGCCGTGGGCAAGCCGCGGTCGCTTGCACACCGAGCCGGAGACGCCAACCCGCAGCCCTTTCCAGCGCGACCGCGATCGCATCATCCACTCCACGGCCTTCCGGCGGCTGAAGCATAAGACGCAGGTTTTCGTCTATCACGAGGGCGATCACTATCGCACACGCCTCACTCATTCGCTCGAAGTCGCGCAGATCGCACGCACTATCTGCCGTACTTTGCGGCTCGACGAGGATCTCGGCGAGGCGGTGGCGCTTGCCCACGATCTCGGCCATACGCCGTTCGGCCACGCGGGCGAAGAGGCGCTGCATGCGGCGATGAAGCCGTTCGGTGGCTTCGACCATAATGCCCAGACGCTGCGCATTCTGACCAAGCTCGAGGAGCGCTATGCCGAGTTCAACGGGCTGAACCTCACGTGGGAGACGCTGGAGGGGGCCGTGAAGCACAACGGTCCGCTCCTGAAGGACGGCCGCACGCTCGACGACCTGCCGGCCGCCATTGTCGAATATTGCCGCGACCACGATCTCGAGCTCGGTGGCCATGCCGGCCCGGAGGCCCAGGTAGCGGCGCTGTCCGATGACATCGCTTACAACAACCACGACATCGACGACGGCCTGCGGGCCGGCCTGTTCGAGATCGCCGATCTCAAGGACCTGCCGCTGGTGGGCGAGATGTTCGCCCTTGTCGAAAAAACCTATCCCGGGCTCGCGCCGTCGCGACTGATCCACGAGGCAATCCGGCGGATGATCAATGCCATGGTCGAGGACGTGCTGACCGAGACGCGGCGGCGGTTGGCGGCGGCGGACCTGAAGTCGGTCGCTGACATCCGCGCGCTCGGCCAGCCGGTAGCGGCTTTCTCAGACGCCATGGGCGCCAATGACCGCACCATCAAGGCGTTTCTCTACAAGCGCATGTACGAGCACTGGCATCTCAACCGATCGCACTCCAAGGCGCGCCGCGTGGTGATGGACCTCTTTGGCCTCCTGTTTGCGGAGCCCAACTGCCTGCCGCCGCCCTGGCGTGAGCGCGCAGAGGCGGCCGAGCGGCCGGCCCGGGCCCGCATCGTCGCCGACTACATCGCCGGTATGACCGACCGCTACGCCCTCGACGAGCACAAGCGCCTGTTCGACCTCTATCAGTAGGCTCCGACGCGTCACTGGGTGACAAACCGCGCGGATTGGGCAATACCGCGCCCCATGAATCCCTACCGTCATTTCATCGGCGAGGTCGAAAGCGCTCTCAGGGCGATGCAGGCAGCGGACGAGTTGCCACAGCCGCTGGACTTCTCCGCCATCACCGCCGAGCCGCCGCGCGATCCGGCACATGGCGATATTGCGACCAATGCCGCCATGGTGCTGGCCAAGGCGGCGCGTAAGAAGCCGCGCGACATTGCCGAGGCGTTGCTTGCTCGATTGAAGGCCAATCCCGACGTGGTCGAGGGTGCCGTGGCCGGGCCGGGCTTCATCAACTTGAAGCTGCGCGACGGCTTTTGGCGCGAACGGCTGCGCGACTGCCTGAAAGCGGGGCTGGCCTACGGCGATTCGCAAATGGGCGCCGGGCAGAAGGTGAATGTCGAATACGTCTCGGCCAATCCCACCGGTCCTCTGACCGTCGCGCATGCCCGAGGCGCGGTGGTGGGCGATGCACTCGCCAACCTGCTGCTGAAGGCCGGCTACGACGTCACCAAGGAATACTACATCAACGACGCGGGCGCTCAGGTCGATACCCTCGGCCGTTCAACCTACCTGCGTTACAAGGAAGCCTTAGGCGAAAAGATCGGCGATATCCCGGAAGGTTTTTACCCCGGCGAGTATCTTAAGGAGGTCGGAGCAGCGATTGCCACGCGCGATGGCGCGCGCTGGATCGACAAGCCCGAGGCCGATTGGCTGCCAGAGATGCGCAGCTTCGCAATCGACATCTTGATGGCCGGCATCAAGGCCGATCTCGAAACGCTGGGCGTCAAGATCGACGTCTATTCGTCCGAGCGCGCCCTCGTGGAGGGCGGTGCTGTCGATCGCGCGTTTGACGAACTGACGCGGCAGGGGCTGATCTATCAGGGAAGGCTCGAGCCGCCGAAAGGGAAGAAGCCTGACGACTGGGAGGATCGGGAGCAGACGCTGTTCCGGGCCACCAAGTTCGGCGATGAAGTCGATCGGCCGCTCAAGAAGTCGGACGGCGGCTGGACCTACTTCGCCAACGATATCGCCTACCACCACGACAAGTTCCGCCGCGGCTTTGCCGACATGATCGACATCTGGGGCGCCGATCACGGCGGATATGTGAAGCGGTTGCGCGCCGCGGTAAGTGCCACCACCGGCGGCAAGGGCCAACTCGACATCAAGCTTTGCCAGCTCGTGCGCGTGATGAAGAACGGTGAACTGGTCCGCATGTCCAAGCGTGCCGGCACCTTCGAGACCCTGCGCGATCTCCTGGACGAGGTCGGACCCGACGTCGTGCGGTTCACCATGTTGACCCGCAAGAACGACGCGCCGTTCGACTTCGACCTGGTCAAGGCCACGGAGCAGTCGCGGGACAATCCTGTCTGGTACGTCCAGTACGGCCATGCCCGCACCCGCTCGGTCATGCGGCAGGCGAATGCCGCGGGGATCTCGGCGGAGGGGCTAGAGAGCGCTGTCCTCGACCGGTTGGACGATGCCGGCGAACTAGCGCTCGTCCGCTTGATCGCCCAGTGGCCGCGGCAGGTCGAGGCCGCTGCGACGGCCCACGAGCCGCACCGGATCGCATTCTACCTTTATGACCTCGCCGCAGCCTTCCATGCCCACTGGAATCGCGGCCGGGACGAGCCGTCGCTGCGCTTTGTGGTCGAAGGCGACCCCGAACTCAGTCGGGCCCGTCTCGCCTTGGTACAGGCCGTGGGATTTGTGATAGGATCCGGCTTAAAGGTCTTCGGCGTCACACCCGTCGAAGAAATGAGATAACGAAATGCACATTCGCCGGCCCCCCTCCGGCGACGGACCACGGATTTACCGACCGAATGAGTCGGTTGCGGTACGGTTGGAGCCACCGGCCCGCCCCGTCGCCTACGAACCCGAATCAATCCCGCCACCGCCGCGGGATTCGCTTCTTGCGCGCGTCAATCGCCGCCGCAGCCAGATCCTGACGCTGATGGTCTCGACAGCGGCCATCGCGAGCTTCGGATCGGTCGTCTGGTGGGCGCACAATCAGGATGTCCGCGCTGGCGGAAAGGGCCTCGAGCCGCTCGTCATCCAGGCGCCTGACACGCCCTCCCGGGTGAAGCCCGAGAATGCTGGCGGCTACGTGCCGCCGGATCAGGACAAGGAAGTTTATAACCGCATTGCGCCCAACGCGGTTCCTGTCCAGCCCGAAAAACTCCTGCCCGGTCCCACAACGCCCCAATTGCCGGCGAACGGCCAGGTGCCATTGTCGACCAAACCGATCAATGGTGACGGTAAGGGCGGCCCTGCGTCGACGACCTCCACGACGCCCGCGACGGGAATCAACCCGGCGCCGGCAAGCGGCTCGACGCCGCCTCCCGCCGCTTCGACCCCGCCGTTGCCGGCCAATCAGCCGACCGTCACCCAGGCACCGACGACCACCCCGACCGAGACCGGTCCCAGCATCGCGAGCCTGATCGAGAATATGTCGGGCCCCACCGGCGGTTGGCGCATTCAGATCGCATCGGTGAAAACCGAGGATATTGCCAAATCGACCTGGGCGCGCCTGCAGGCGGCGCATGGTGACGTGCTGGCGAACCTGCGCATGCAGCCCACCCGAGTGGACCTCGGCGACAAGGGTGTCTGGTATCGCGTTCAAGCCGGCCCGCTCGATGAGAAGCAGGCGCAGAGCGTGTGCAGTTCGCTGCGTAGCCGACGCACCGACTGCGTCGTCATTCCGCCAGCGCGCTAGGCCCATGATCTTCCGGACCGCGCGCTTCCAGCGCGTTCTTACGCATGGGCGCACTGAAAGTGCGCGACTCCCATGACTCCCCGATCCGTCATTCTCGGCTGCAGCGGGATCCGACTCACCGATGATGAGCGCGCGTTTTTCCGCGACGCTGATCCCCTGGGCTTCATCCTGTTTGCGCGCAACATCGAGACACCGGAGCAGGCGCGGCAGCTAACGGATGATTTGCGGAGCTCTGTGGGCCGCGCCGAGGCGCCGGTCCTGATTGACCAGGAAGGTGGGCGAGTCGCGCGCCTCAAGCCTCCACACTGGCGCAAGGCGCCGCCGGCGCGCCTTTTAGGCGAGCTATACGAACGCGACCCGGAGCGCGGTCTGGAGGCGACGCGCCTCAATTCGCGGCTGCTGGCGGCCGACGTCGCTTCGATCGGCTGCGATGTCGACTGCCTGCCGGTGCTCGATATCGCCTTTCCCGAAACCCATGCCGTGATCGGCGATCGCGCCTACACAGCCGTCCCTGAGTCAGTCGCCGCGCTGGGCCGTGCCGCGGCCGAAGGATTGCTGGCCGAAGGCGTCATGCCGGTCATCAAGCACATTCCCGGGCATGGCCGGGCGACGGTCGATTCGCACCATTCATTGCCCCGCGTGGATGCGTCGCGGGAAGTGCTCGAACGCGCCGATTTTCTGCCGTTCAAGCTTCTGTCCGATCTGCCTTGGGCGATGACCGCCCACGTGCTCTACAGCGCAATCGATGCCGTTGCGGCGTTGACGATTTCAGCACGTGGTGTGCAAGAAATTGTCCGGGGCTACATCGGCTTCGATGGCTTCCTGCTGTCGGATGACCTCTCGATGCAGGCGCTGGGCGGAGGACTTGGAGAACGGGCGGCCCGTGCACTCGAGGCCGGATGCGATATCGCACTGCACTGCAACGGCCAGAGCAAGGAGATGCAGGCGGTCGTGGCAGTCGTAGGATCCATGAGCTCGGCGGCCTCGAGGCGGTTCGAGGCGGGACGGCACTACCTGGCCCGCCATCGCGCGCCGCTTGGTACGACGGACCTTGCCGACGCCCGAAAGAACCTGTCTTCGCTTTTGCCGGAATGGGGATAAGGCCAGTCAAATCCAGTGGCGGTGCAGGCTGCGGCTGGATTAAACCGGGACGGCATGAACGAACCCAACAGCTCTGCCGCTGCGGACGGCTTTACCGCCGCGGGACCGGATGTGATCGCGCCGGGTGAGGGCGAACTGATCGTCAACCTCGAGGGCTTCGAGGGACCGCTTGATCTGCTGCTGACGCTGGCGCGCGACCAGAAGGTCGACCTGCGCCGCATTTCCATGGTGGCCCTGGTCGATCAGTACCTGGCCCACGTGGCGCAGGCGCGACGGTTGCGTCTGGAGCTCGCTGCCGATTACCTCGTGATGGCGGCGTGGCTCGCCTACCTGAAGTCACGCCTGCTGCTGCCCGAACCGCCGGCTGGAGAAGAGCCGTCGGGCCAGGAGATGGCCGACGCGCTGCAATGGCAGTTGCGGCGTCTGGAAGCGATGCAGGAGGCGGGCGTGCGCCTGATGGCGCGGCCTCAGCTCGGCAAAGACATCTTCTCGCGCGGCCAGCCTGAAGGCGTGGTCGTTGTCCGTCGCGCGGTCTGGGATGTGAAGCTCTACGACCTGCTGTCGGCCTACGGCACCCAGGTGCGACCCAAGGACGCCGATACCTACCAGATCGCGCCGATGCAGTTCTTCTCGGTGGAGGAGGCAGCGGAGCGTCTGGGCCGGATGCTGGGCATCGCCATCGATTGGCAGGCTCTGGAGGCCTTCCTGCCGGCCGGCCTCACCGATCCGGCACGCCGGCGGTCGGCGCTCGCCTCGACCTTCGTTGCCGGCCTCCAGCTCGCCAAGGACGGCCAAGTCGAACTCCGCCAGACCGAGCGGTTTGGTCCCATTCAATTGCGCAAGCGCAGCGACCGTGGTGACGGCCATGTCTGAGCACGAAGTTTCAAACGCGACCGACGCCGATATCACCGATGTCGTCTCGGCCGACCATGCCCAGCATCTTCGCCTTCTGGAGGCGCTAGTCTTTGCAGGCACGCAGGCCCTGGACGAGAAGGAATTGGCCGAGCGTTTGCCCAATGACGCCGATGTGCCGCGCCTCCTCAGCGATCTCGCCGATCTTTACGCCTCGCGCGGCGTCAACCTGGTGAAAGTTGCTGGAGGCTATGCCTTTCGCACCGCTCCAGATCTCTCCGAGAAGCTCAAGATCGAACGGCCGGTGACGCGCAAACTGTCGCGGGCTTCGGTCGAGACGTTGGCCATCATCGCCTATCACCAGCCGGTCACGCGCACCGAGATCGAGCAGGTTCGCGGCGTGGGCTTGAGCAAGGGTACGCTCGATCTCCTGTTCGAGCAGAACTGGATCCGGCCGATGGGCCGCCGGCGCGCGCCGGGCAAGCCGGTGACCTGGGGCACGACCGATTTCTTCCTCGAGCATTTCGGATTGGCCAGCCTCGATGACCTCCCAGGGCACGAGGAAATGAAGGCTGCCGGCCTCTTGGACCCGCGCGCCCAGCCCCCCATATTCCGGCCGGACGAGCCCGATCTGCCGCTGGAGCCGACCGAGGACGAGGCCGAGGAGCCGCTGGCGGCGGAGCAGCAGGGAAGTTGAGACGGCCGCCGCCCAAAGGGTGGATTGCCGGGCCGCAATACGGCCATATTAGACCTGTTGCCGGGGCTTCCGCGCGGGTGCGATAATCACTCGCGAGCGATCACAAACAATTCTGGGAGTTTTTTCACATGGGTAGCTTCAGCATCTGGCACTGGATGATCGTGCTGGCCGTTGTGCTGCTGCTGTTTGGCGGTCGCGGCAAGGTCTCGCAGTTGATGGGCGACTTCGGCAAGGGTCTCCAGGCTTTCAAGAAGGGTGTCGGCGGTCAGGAGGAAGCTCCGCCGACGGCCTCCAACCAGCCGGGCGATACGGCCAAGCCGATTTCGGCCCAGACGACGACCTCGCCGCCGAATCAGGCCCATCAAAACACCGCCGCCAAGGTCTGACGGCGTAAGCGCGGCCACGGCCTCTCTCCATGTTCGGCATCGACAGTCCTGAGCTGCTGGTCATCGTGATCGTGGCGCTGGTCGTGATCGGCCCTAAGGAGCTGCCGGGCCTGTTGCGCACCTGGGGCAAGTGGATGGCCCAGATGCGCGGCATGGCGGCGGAATTCCGCGGCCATGTCGACGAGATGGTGCGCCAGTCGGAACTGGACGAGGTCAAGAAACAACTCGAATCGGCGCAGGGTGGTCTCGACCTGAAGTCACTCGATCCCACCAAGCAGATCCGCAGCGCCATCGAGGAAGGCATGGCCGAGGGCGAGAAGGCGATGGCCGAAGCCAAGGCGACATTGGACAATCCTATGGCCGAGCCGGAGTCGGCGCCTCAGGTTGCAGCCGAGCCCCAACCGCAGATCGAAGCGCCGACAGCGTCGGAAGCAACGTCTGCGTTGGTCGAAGCGGCGCCTGCGCCGGCCGAAACGACGTCGGCGTCGGTCGAAGCAGAGACCGCCGCTCCCGAAACCAAGCCGGTCGAGGAACGACCCGCCAAGGCAGCGGCCGAATAGGCCAAATAGCGCTTTGAACTGCAGCCCAAAGGGCGGCATAACGCGCCACCTACTTTGACCGCTTCACCTTGACCCAGGCGCACGACGGACCCGAAGACGACAAGCCGATGCCGCTGCTCGATCATCTGATCGAGCTGCGCAAGCGCTTGATCTACGCGCTGATCTGCTTCTTCGCCGTCTTCTTCGTCACGTTCTATTTCGCCAAGCCAATCTTCGAGTTCCTGATCGAGCCGGCCAAGCATCAGGGCTACCGGCTTATCGTGCTCGATATTTTCGAGTTCTTCTTCGTCACAGTGAAGCTCTCGGGGTTCGTGGCCCTGATCGTGGGCTTTCCCCTGATCGCCAGCCAGATCTGGCTGTTCATGGCGCCGGGGCTCTACCGGCACGAGAAGCGTGCCTTCCTGCCGTTCCTGATCGCGACGCCGTTCATGTTCTATGCCGGCTGCGCGATCATGTATTACGTCGTGCTGCCGTACGTGATCGACTTCATGCTCACCCGTTACGCGCCGCCGGACATCGAAAAGACCTTGCGCTCGTCCGATTACCTGCAGCGCATCCTGCAACTCGTGTTCGCCTTCGGTTTCGCGTTCGAAATGCCGGTGCTGCTGACATTGCTGATGCGAGTCGGCATCCTGAGCAGCGCCACCCTCCGGGCCAAGCGGCGCTACGCCATTGTCGGCTGCTTCATCGTGGCCGCGGTCCTCGCGCCTCCCGACGTCGTCAGTCAGCTTGCGCTGGCAGCGCCCTTGCTCGCCTTCTACGAGATCAGCATCGTGATCGGCGGCTGGATCGAGAAGAAGCGCGATGAAGAGGACAAGAAGGCCGAGCAGGAGCAGGAAGCGGCGACAGGTAGCTGAGTCATGCACGACATACGCTTCATCCGGGAGAATCCCGCGGCCTTTGACGCCGGCCTGAAGAAGAGGAACCTGCCGCCCCTGTCGGCCGAACTCTTGGAGGTCGACAAGCGTCGGCGGGCCGCCATTTCCGAGAGCGAGGCCGCGCAAGCCAAGCGCAAGGCGCTCAGCCGGCAGATCGGCATCGCCAAGGGTAAAGGCGAGCCGGCCGAGGCGCTGATGGCGGAAGTTGCGTCGCTCGAGGAGTCGCTGAAGAAGGGCGAGGCGGAGGCGGCTACGCTCGACGCCGAGTTGACGCACCGGCTCGAGGTGCTGCCGAATCTGCCGTTCGACGACGTGCCCGATGGTACGGACGAGACGGGTAACGTCGAGATCCGGCGCGTCGGCAGCCAGCGCAATTTCGGCTTTACGCCCAAGGATCATGTGGTGCTGGGCGAGGCGACGGGCGAGATGGATTTCGCGGCCGCCGGCAAGATGTCAGGCGCCCGCTTTGTGGTACTGAAAAAGCATCTCGCGCGACTCGAGCGCGCGATCGCACAGTTCATGCTCGACCTTCATACCAGCGAGGAGGGCGGCTACACCGAAGTCAATCCGCCGCTCCTGGTGCATGACAATGCTGTCTACGGCGTTGGTCAGCTGCCCAAGTTCGCCGAGGACATGTTTCACACTGACAACGGATTCTGGTTGATCCCGACTGCCGAGGTTCCGCTTACCAACCTGGTGAACGATACTCTGCTCGACGAGAAGGAACTGCCGCTCCGCTTCACGGCTTGGACTCCGTGTTTTCGTTCCGAGGCGGGCTCTGCGGGCAAGGACACGCGCGGCATGATCCGCCAGCACCAATTCCCCAAGGTCGAGCTGGTTTCGATCATCACTCCCGAGCAGTCGGACGCCGAGCATCAGCGCATGACGGCACGTGCCGAGGAAGTGCTGAAGCGCCTCGGCTTGCCGTACCGTACGGTCGTGCTGTGCGGCGGCGACATGGGTTTCGGCTCACGCAAGACTTTCGACATCGAGGTCTGGCTGCCGGGTCAAGGTGCCTATCGTGAGATCTCGAGCTGCTCGAACATGGGCGACTTCCAGGCCCGCCGCATGAATGCGCGCTATCGGCCCAAGGAAGGCAAAGGCACACGCTTCGTGCATACGTTGAACGGCTCGGGCCTTGCGGTCGGACGTACGCTCATCGCCGTGTTGGAAAACTATCAGAACGAGGACGGTTCGGTGACGATCCCCGAGGCGCTGCGTCCCTACATGGGCGGCCTTACGGCGATCCCCGCGCCTGCTGCAAAGTGACGCCGGCCGAGCTTGCCAAGGCGAGGATCCTCGTCACCAACGACGACGGCATCCATGCGCCAGGTCTGGACGCGCTGGCCGAGATCGCGAGCGAGCTCTCGAGCGACGTCTGGGTCGTAGCGCCCGAATTCAATCAAAGCGGCGCCGGCCATTCGCTCTCCATTACGAAGCCGATCCGCGCGCGGCAGGTCAACGAGACCAAGTTCGCGATCGAAGGCACTCCGACCGACTGCGTGCTGTTCGCGGTCAAGCATCTTCTGAAGGACCGCAAGCCAGCGGTCGTCTTCTCGGGCGTCAACCGCGGCACCAATCTTGCGGACGACGTGACCTACTCGGGCACCATCGCCGGCGCCATGGAGGGCTGCCTGCTCGGCCTTCCCTCGATTGCCTTCAGCCAAGCCTTCACCCATCCGCATCCCGTGAAATGGGGTACCGCCACGCACTATGGCGCTGATGTAGCGAGGCGCGCGCTGGCGGCAGGTTGGCCGCGCAATGTGTTCGTGAATGTGAACTTCCCCGATGTCGTGGCGGCATCGGTGAAGGGCATTAAGGTGACGCGGCAGGGCGTCCGTGCCTTCGGCAGCTCCATCGTCGAGCGCATCGATCCCCGCGGCGGCGCCTATTACTGGAACGCCTACAAACCGGGCGAGCACGAGGTCGACGAGGAGGGCGATGTGTCTGCCATCCGCGAAGGCTATGTTTCGGTGACGCCGCTCCATCTCGACCTCACGCATGAGGCCACACGCCGCAAGCTCGCGGCCGAGTTCGAGAAAGCCTGATCGGGGCGCGGTACGATGAACGTCCCCGCCATGCAACGCCTGATCGCCGAGCTGCGGCAGTCAGGCATCTCGGATGAGAACGTGCTGGCTGCTGTTGCTGCCGTTGATCGCGAGCGCTTCGTGTCGCCGCCGTTCGCCGAGCGTGCCTGGGAGAACACGGCGCTCCCAATCGCCTTCGGCCAGACCATCAGCCAGCCGCTGGTTGTGGCGGCCATGACCGAAGCGCTGCGCGTCGGCCCGCGCATGAAGGTGCTCGAGATCGGCACAGGCTCGGGTTACCAGGCCGCCGTACTGGCCAAGCTCGCGCGCCGCGTCTACTCGATCGAGCGTTTCAAGCCTTTGTCGAAGGAGGCTGAGCGGCTGCTGATCAGTCTCGGCATCTACAACGTCGTCTGCGATGTGGATGATGGCAGCAAGGGCTGGCCGGGGCAGGCGCCGTTCGACCGGATCATCGTGACGGCCGCGGCCGAGGAGCGGCCGCAGGCATTGATCGACCAGCTCGGCATCGGCGGCATCCTGATCGTTCCCGTCGGTCGCGACCCCACTGCGCAAGTCGTGGAGCGCATCGTGAAAAACGAGAGCGGGTTGCAGCGCGACACGTTGATGCCAGTACGTTTCGTGCCGCTGGTGAGCGGCCCGTTGCCCGTCCTGGGCCAGGGCTAAAGCGGGGGAAAAGCCGCATCCGCCTGATTCCCGCCGGAATCGCAATGCAGTAGAATAGGCTCATGAAGAAAGCCCCTCGCTTCCCCTCGCGATGGGCCGGCCCGTGGCGCACGCTCGGCATAGCGGTAGTGCTGTCGGCTGCGCTCGGCGCCTGCTCCTCGGTGGAGAACGTCATGTATGGCGCCCGCGAGGGCACCATCGAATACCCCGGCTCGGCGGCGGGCACAAATGCCGTCCCGAGCTATGTCGTGAAGAACAAGGACACGGTTGACGGTGTTGCGCAGCGCTTCGGCGTGAGTCCGCAAACCATCATCGACCGCAACAACCTCAAACCGCCCTATGCGCTGAAGGCAGGACAGACGATCGCAATCCCCGGTGCACGGGTGATCGAGCCATCGTCCGGAGCGTCGTCCTCGACGGCGACTGCTGCCGCGGCCCCCAATCCGCCGGCCGCCGTGAAGCGCGAGACGCTGGCCCCGCCGGGCCAGGGTGAGGCGCCACACTCGGCCTCGCCTGCCGCCGCCACTCCTGCTCCTGCGACACCGCCGCCCGGCCAGCCGACGCCGCTTAGTCCCGCGGCCTCGCATGCCGCTGCGGCCGGTCCTGCGCCGCGCTTTGAATGGCCCGTTCGCGGCAAGGTCGTGTCAAGCTATGGCTCGCATGACGGGCAGAGGAACGACGGGATCGATATCGAGGCGCCAAAGGACACGGTCGTGCATGCGGCTGATTCGGGCACCGTCGTCTATGCCGGCAACGAGGTGCGCGGCATGGGCAATCTGCTCCTGGTGAGCCATAGCGGCGGTTACATCACCGCATACGGCTACAACGACTCGCTGCTGGTGAAGAAGGGCGATACCATCAAGAAGGGGCAGGCGATCGCCAAGGTTGGGACGACGGGCAGCGCTTCGGATCCGCGCCTGCACTTCGAGGTCCGCCGCGGCAATAAGACCCTCGATCCGGCGACGGTGCTGCCCGGGCAGTGACGACTTAGACGACTCGCCCGTCGAGCTTGTACTGGCCCTTGCGGTCCTCGATCTCTAGGACCCAGACGTCGGGATCACGCTGCACCTGGCGGGCGATATAGGCGTCGGCCTCGACCTCGGTAACTGGCGCGGGCCCGGTGCCGCGGCTCCAGGCCGGCGAGTCGTCCATGCTGCTGGCCTGTGTATAGACGGTCACGCCCGCCTCGAAGCGGTTCAGCTTCACCAGCACGGTGCCGACATCCGGATCGCCGCGCCGCACGACCGCCGCCGGAATGAAGGCGCGGTCGCACAAGCGGACTTGCGCCATGACCCAGAGGCCGGTCGTCAAACCCATGACCATGCGGCGATCCTAGCGCATCGCAGCCCTTGCCGATGGGGAAAGGTTCGGCCATGACACGCCGCTCCTGCTCATGGCACCCGCACCCCTCCTGACCCTGGCCGGCATCAAATACCATCTCGGCGGCCAACCCATTCTCGATGGCGTCGATCTCGCGATTGCGCCGGGCGAGCGGCTGTCGCTCGTCGGCCGCAACGGCGCGGGCAAATCGACTCTCCTGCGCATCCTGGCTGGCGAGCCGATCGCCGACGGCGGCACGCGCTTCTTCCAGCCGGGCACGACGGTCGCGACCTTGCCGCAGGAACCGGATTTCGCCGGCCACGCCAGCGTCGCCCACTACGTGGCGTCGGCCTTGCCGCAGTCGATTGGAGCGTCCGACTACCGCGTCGAGGCGCTGCTTGCCGAGATGAAGCTCGATGGCGCGCGTGTGCCCGCGAGCCTGTCGGGCGGCGAGGCGCGGCGGACGGCACTGGCGCGCGTTCTGGTGGCCGAGCCCGATGTGATGCTGCTCGACGAGCCCACCAACCATCTCGATCTGCCGACCATCGAATGGCTGGAGGAGAAGCTTTTGGGCTGGAAGGGCGCCTATGTGCTGGTGAGCCATGACCGGCGCTTTCTCGCCAATCTCGCGCGCGCCGTGCTGTGGCTCGACCGCGGCATCGTGCGGCGCCTCGACAAGGGCTACGCGGCGTTCGAGGGCTGGTCGACCGAGATCCTGGAGCGCGAGGCGACCGAGCGTCACAAGCTCGACCGGCTGATCGAACGCGAGACCGAATGGGCCGGCAAGAGCATCCGCGCCCGACGCACGCGCAACGAGGGTCGCCTGCGTGCACTTGGCGAATTGCGCAAGCAGCGCCGCCAGCAGATTGGCCCCATGGGCCGCGCCGTCATCGAGACCGGTGCGGCGGAGCAATCGGGCGCGCTCGCGATCACCGCACGCAACGTCGCCAAGCGCTGGGGCGACAAGGTGATCGTTGAGAGTTTCTCGACCCGTATCTTCCGGCGCAATCGCATCGGGCTGATCGGCCCGAACGGCGCCGGCAAGACGACGCTGCTTCGCCTGCTGATCGGCGAGGTCGAACCGGACAGCGGGTCGGTGAAGCTCGGCGCCAATCTGATGCCGGTCGTGATCGATCAGCGCCGCGCCGCCCTTGATCCCGACAAGACGCCATGGGAAATCCTCGCCGACCGCAACGACCATGTGTCGGTGCAAGGACGCCCGAGGCATGTCATGACCTATCTGCGCGAATACCTGTTCCGCGACGAGCAGGCGCGTCAGCCGGTGCGCACGCTGTCGGGTGGCGAACGCAACCGATTGCTGCTGGCCAAGGCGCTGGCCGCGCCCTCCAACATGCTGGTGCTGGACGAGCCGACCAACGATCTCGATGCCGACACGCTCGATTTGCTGCAGGAAGCGCTGGACGATTACGACGGCACAGTCCTGCTGGTGAGCCACGACCGTGATTTCCTCGACCGGCTCGTGACCTCGACCATCGCGCTGGAAGGCGACGGCACGGCGATCGAATATGCCGGCGGCTATAGCGACTATCTTGCCCAGCGCGGACCTCGTGAGATATCTACGGTAGCACCGCGCAGAGAAAGGGCGACGCCGGTTCGCGAAAGCGCGCCCGCAAAGCGCTTGGGCTACAAGCGTGAACGTGCGTTGGCGGAGCTGCCCAAAAAGATCGAGGCGCTTCAGGTCGAGATTTCAGCCCTGCAAACGGCGCTCGCCGACCCCGATCTCTATCGCCGCGATGCCGCCGGCTTCCAGGCCCGGACAGCACGCCTCACGGCTGCCCAGGCTGAGATCGATTCAGCCGAAACGGAGTGGCTGGAACTAGAGTTGCTGAAGGAAGAGCTAGGCGGTTAGGCGGAACTGCCGCCTGCGATCCGGGTCCGTCTTCCACGCCGACGAGTGCCGGCCCGATCGCGCTGCCCGGCGAGCGTCCGGCCAACGCCGCTCTCAGCACGCCACCCGAACCCTTGGGCTGTGCCGCCGCGGCAGACAGCGCAGGCCAGTACGACAAGCCGTTAGCAAGAGCATTGGACTCGTCGCCGCAATCGGGCGTTGCGTAACCAGGAGAAATCGGATATTGCAGCGCCCGCAAAACTCATTATTGGAGGCGGATATGCTGATCGTAGCTCGCTTCCCGGGCTCGTCTCGCGATATTTAACGCGCGCGCCTGGGATCAAGTCCTGGGCGAAACCTTGGCCCTAGTTCACTTCAATTTGTCGGCGGCTGTGGCCGCCTTTATCCATGCACTCGACTCTTTCGCAGCCCCTTGTCCGGGTGTCCGCGCGCTCTGCTCTGTTGGAACGTCAGCTCGGGAGATACCGCCCTCAATACCAGGGGGCGGTGCGTGCCTTGGCTGCGCAACACTCGCGTGTCGCAGATCTCGCGCTGAGTTTCCCGACGCTTCTTTTTGCGCTCGCCGTACCTCGGCGTGGTCTTGATCCCGCGTGCGCGATTGACGGCACTATTGCAGGTATCGCCCTCGCGCAGGTAGCTGCGGCAGCAGATGTGCCGCTTTGGCTCCGTCGATTGCCGCCTGAGGCACTCTCGCGGCCTCTTGGGAGACTGCCCGACAGCAAGTCTTTTCGGCTCCAGATCGCGAACCACCTGCCGTCGCGCAAAATCGCATCGTTCTGGCTTCAGTCCGTGGCGGATATCGGCGAGTCGGCTCACGAAGCAATCGCCGTCTGGATTGCAAGAGAGGTCATCCGCGAGAAGCGGAATGTAAAACTTGATCGCCTCCGTCTTGTCGGGCTGTGGGCATGGTATTCCGGTCAGCCGGAGACGTTGGGCTACAAGATGATCCAGAACCCTTGGACGCCCGATATGCGGATGGCCTCGGCACTGAGCGCTGCCGATGATTGGCGAACGAATATCAGCCTGCACATAAATCTTGGGAGTGAGCCAATCACCGATCCGTGGCTACGCCCCGCGTGCGTCTCCGGCTATGACTTTCTGCCCTTGACGTCGATTTCGGACATCTCAGACGAAGCTAAGGCCATGAGGAACTGCCTGCGAACCTATGGCTACAATCTGGCGCACAATCGGTCTCGGCTTTGGAGCATGCGCAAGGATGGTCGACGGGTTGCCACTCTGAAGGTTGGAACCGGCTATCGAGATCCGCTGCCAGCTGTGGTCGAACTAAAAGCGGCTGGAAATGAACTGCCACCCCGGGACGTGTGGTGGGCGGCACGTCAATGGCTGAACATGCATGACCTTTCACAGGTCGACATGAAGCGCCGTGACTGGGGCACTGCACCACTTGACCGTGCGACGTGGATTTCGCTTTGGCGACCCTATTGGCTGGCCAAGCGCCGAATTCCCGGATGGCTGCCGTTGGGGGCTTCACGAGCTGCGCTCGAAGCGCTGTAAGGAGCATGGTTGACGTCGGAGGCCCGCTCCGCTACCCCCACGCCGCCCCCCAACAGGTCCCGGAAAGTGCCCGATACTGCCGTTTCTGCTGCGTCCGATCCTGCCCTGGCCGGCCATCCCGCCGGGCTGAGGCGCACGTTCGCCATCATCTCGCATCCGGACGCGGGCAAGACCACGCTGACCGAAAAGCTGCTGCTGTTCGGCGGTGCGATCCATGTCGCGGGTGCGGTGAAGGCTCGCGGCGAGGCGCGGCGCGCGCGTTCTGACTGGATGAAGATCGAGCAGCAGCGCGGTATCTCGGTCACCACCTCGGTGATGCATTTCGAGTACGGCGGCGCGGTGTTCAACCTTCTCGACACGCCGGGCCACGAGGATTTCAGCGAGGACACCTATCGCACACTCACCGCCGTCGATTCGGCGGTGATGGTGATCGACGCCGCCAAGGGCATCGAGGCGCGCACGCGCAAGCTGTTCGAGATCTGCCGGCTGCGCGACGTGCCGATCGTCACCTTCATCAACAAGATGGATCGCGAGAGCCGCGATCCCATCGAGCTTCTGGACGAGATTGCCTCGACCCTGGCGCTCGACGTGGCGCCGATGAGCTGGCCGCAAGGTTCGGGCCAGAATTTCAAGGGCACCTACGACCTCGCACACAATCGCATGCTGGTGTTCGACACTGCCGATCGCAGCCGGATCGGCGAATTGATCGAGAACTACACCATCACCGATCCGGGCCTCGCCGACGAGGTCGAGCTCGTTCGTGCGGGCTATCCGACCTTCGATCTTGAGTCCTATCGCTCGGGTCATCTCACGCCGGTCTTTTTCGGCAGTGCTTACAACAATTTCGGCGTGCGCGAGCTTCTGGATGCGCTGGCGGCCTGGGCGCCGCCGCCGCGTCCGCAGCCGGCCGAGCCGCGCGCCATCGTGCCCACTGAGCCCAAGGTCGCGGGCTTCGTGTTCAAAGTCCAGGCCAACATGGACCCCAACCACCGCGACCGCATCGCTTTCCTGCGGCTCTGCAGCGGCAAGTTCCGCCGCGGCATGAAGCTCACGCAAATGGGCACAGGCAAGACGCTGTCAGTCAATTCGCCGATCCTGTTCTTCGCCCGCGAACGTGAGATCGTGGACGAAGCGTGGCCGGGCGACATCATCGGCGTGCCCAATCACGGCGTGCTGCGGGTCGGCGACACGCTGACCGAGGGCGAGGCGATCAAGATCATCGGAATCCCGAACTTCGCCCCGGAAATCCTGCGCCGCGTGCGGCTCGAGGACCCGATGAAGTCCAAGCAGCTGAAGCGTGCCCTCGACGATCTTGCCGAGGAGGGCGTGACCCAGGTGTTCCGGCGCGTGATCGGCGGCGACAATATCGTGGGCGTGGTGGGTGAGCTGCAGCTCGATGTGCTCAAGACCCGAGTCGAGGCGGAATATTCGGTGAACATCGATCTCGAACCGGCGCCGTTCGAAACCGCGCGCTGGATTTCGGCCGACAGCAAGGCCGACCTCGAAGCCTTCATGGCCGCCAATCGCGGCGGCATGTCGGAGGATCGCGATGGTTCGCCGGTCTTCCTGGCACGCAATGCCTGGGAATTGGGCTACATCGCCGAGAAGAGCCCGAAGATCAAATTCTCCGATATCCGAGAGCGTGCATGAACGACGTCAAGCGTATCGATCCTGGCTCGCGGCTGAGCGAGGCCACGATCCACGATGGCCGTATTTATTGCTCGGGCATGATCCCGGAGGATTTGTCGGCCGACATCACCGGCCAGGTGAAGCAGGCGCTGGGCGAGATCGATTCCTTGCTTGCGAAAGGCGGCAGCGACAAGACGAAGATTCTCTCGGCTGTGATCTGGCTGTCCGACATCAACGATTTCGCCGCCATGAATGCGGTGTGGGACGCCTGGGTGGTACCGGGTCAAACGCCCGCGCGTGCAACAGTGCAGGCGAGACTGAGCGACCCCGACATGAAGGTCGAGATCATGGTGGTTGCGGCCCTGTAGCGGAGAACAAAGCTGTGAACTGCTGGACCCAATCCGCTTTGACGGCGGCGCGGGCCGGCGTGCTAAGGTCCGCCGCCTTAAACGAGGAGGAGTACGATGAGCGTCAAACGCATCAACGCCGGCGCGCGCATGTCGAGCGCCGTTGTCCATGGCGACACGGTCTATCTGGCAGGCCTCACCGCCGATGACACCAAGGCCGACGTGAAGGGCCAGACCGCCCAGATCCTGGCCAAGGTCGACAAGTTCCTGGCCGAGGCTGGCACCGACAAGTCGAAGATCCTGTCTGCCAACATCTGGCTGACCGACATCACGACCTGGAGCCAGATGAACGAAGTGTGGGACAAGTGGGTCGCTCCGGGCAACACGCCTGCGCGCGCCACGGTCGAGGCCAAGCTCGCCAATCCGGCGCTCAAGGTCGAGATCATGATCCAGGCGGCGAAGTAGCCTCTGTTTCCTGTTGGTTTTCAGGCAAGGCCGCCCGCGATCGGGCGGCCTTGTCATTTGGTCCCGGCGTCAGCGGCCTGAGGGCGTGAAATGGGCGACGAGCTGGTGCGCGTCGCCCGGGTAGAGGAGGCGCACATGCGTGATGGGCACTTCATTGCGCCAGGTTCGCCGCTCGATGAGCAGACATGGTGAGCCTGCTGGAATAGCAAGGTCCCGGGCTGCAGCACGGTCGGCGGCCATGGCGCAAATGCGATGCTCCGCAACCGTCCACGGCACCGTGTCCAGCAGCCATCGGCCAGGCGATATTTCGGCAAAGTTCACCGTCTCGGCGTCTGGAACGGCTGTCAGATTGATCACGCGCTCTTCCAGACAAAAGACCTTCCGACCGGCAAAGTGACGGCCCGAGACGTCGAGTACTCGCCCGGACGCTTCAGTTCCCAGGAATTCGCGATCGCCTCGGTTGGCGCGCCGTCCTTTCCGCTCGATCAACTCGAAGCGATAAGGCTGGCCGAGGGCCAAAACCTCGGCCCGGATATCATGGATCTCGAGCACCGCGGCCTGGGATTGCGGTCGCCTGACAAAAGTTCCCGCCTTGCGACGGCGTTCGATCAGGCCCGCGCCGGCGAGCTTGGTGAGCACCTTGCTCACCGTCATGCGTGAGCAATCATAGGCGGTCGCCAGCTCGAGCTCCGTGGCGATTCGCGCGCCGGGTGGCAAAACGCCAGAAAGGATCTGGCTCTCGAGATCGCCAAGAATCTTCTGATGAAGCGATGTCTGTGTTGCAGCCTTTGTCGACATGGCGGTCACGAGTCCTGCAGGAGGCGGGCGAGCGCTTGGCGGTAGCGCTGGCCGATCGCCTCGGTTCGATGATGTCGGCCGCCACTCACTAGCTTCTGGCCCGCGCGCCATACGCAATCGACAGTGTTTCGGCCGCCGCTGAAGATCCATCCATCGAGCCACTGGTCGTGGCGACGATGCACCAGCGCGTTGTCGTCCGCATTCACGCTGACGAGATCGGCCGGCTTGCCGACGGCAATGCCGCCGGAAACGCCCAGGGCGCGCCTGCCGCCATCGTGCGCACCATCGAAGAGGCTGCGTCCCGTGGACGATGTTGACGGCCGGACAAGCGCGTTGCGCGAGCGAAGGACGAGACGCTGTCCGTACTCAAGCAGGCGCAACTCGGCGGCAGCATCGATCTGGATATTGGAATCCGACCCCACGCCGAAATGACCGCCTTGATCGATGAAGCTTCGCGCCGGAAACAGCCCATCGCCGAGATTGGCTTCGGTGATCGGACAAAGTCCTACCACGGCGCCGTGCTCAACGATGGCGCCAAGCTCAGCTTCGGTGATGTGTGTCGCATGGACGAGGCACCAGCGCGCATCGACGGGCAGACGGTCGAGGAGAAGGTCGACCGGCCGCTTGCCACTCCATGCAAGGCATTCCTCGACCTCTTTGATTTGTTCGGCGACATGGATGTGGACGGGCCCGCCCGCCGCCAGTGGTAGGACCGATTCGATCTCATCGAGCGTGACGGCGCGCAGGCTGTGCGGTGCGATGCCCACGATCGTCTCTGCCAGAGGCGACACGGCGCGGCGACTGGCCTCCATCAGCCGCGCGTATCGGTCGATGGTACTCACGAAGCGGCGTTGGCCTGCAGCGGCGGGCTGTCCGCCAAATCCTGAGTGAGCATAGAAAACCGGAAGCAAGGTGAGGCCGATGCCGGTTTCGGCGGCGGCGGCCGCAATCCTCTCGGCGGTCTCACCGATGTTGTCGTAGTCGGCACCGTCGATGTCATGGTGCAGGTAGTGAAACTCGCCGACACGCGTGAATCCGCTCTCAAGCATTTCCGCGTAGGCCTGCGCAGCAATCGCCTCGACATCGTCGGGACTCATGCGGTCGACGAAGTGATACATTGCCTCCCGCCAAGTCCAGAAGCTGTCCTCGGTCGCGCCACGACGTTCGGTGAGACCTGCCATGCCGCGTTGGAACGCGTGGCTGTGCAGGTTGGGCAATCCCGGCAGACCGATGTCGTGGCGCTCGTCGTTGGCCTCTGCAGGCACGCCGGCGGCGACATGGCTGATCCGGCCGCCGGCAAACGTGAGGCGTACGTCATCTGCCCATCCGTCGGGCAGCAGCAGTGAGCGAAACCAGAGATCGGCCATCCGAGCCTTGGATATCACGTCTGGACAGGTCATATTATGTATAGTCATAATGAGGGCTACCGCAAGCTTCACCGACGATTGGCCACGAGGCGATCAAGAGGGCGGACAAGGCACATGCAGTGCGATCGGATCTGGAGAGGGGCTCGTCTCGCCACCGTGGCCGAGGGCAGCCCTGGCCTGGGGATCGTCGAGGACGGTCTGATTGCCGCGCGAGAGGGGCGCATCATCTATGTCGGTTCCGCCAGTGCCGCGCCGACGCTTACGGCAGCAGATGAAGTCGACTGCGAGGGGCGGTGGATCACCCCCGGCCTGGTCGATTGCCATACCCACATCGTCTATGGCGGCAACCGCGCCCGCGAGTTCGAACTGCGGCTGGAAGGCGCCAGCTATGAGGAGATCGCCCGGGCCGGTGGCGGCATCGTGTCGACGATGCGCGCGACGCGCGAAGCGACCGAGGAGGCGCTTGTCGCGGGCGCGCTGCCGCGGGTCGACGCGCTCGTCGCCGAAGGGGTGACGACGCTCGAGATCAAGTCGGGCTACGGGCTCGATCTTGCCAACGAGCAGAAGTCGTTGCGTGCGGCTCGTCGCATCGGCGGCCTTCGGCCTCTCTCGGTGACGACAACCTTTCTCGGCGCGCACGCGATGCCGCCCGAAGCTGCTGGCGACAAGGACGCCTATATCGCCCGTGTGTGCGATGAGATGTTACCGGCGGTCGCGAGCGCCGGCTTGGCCGATGCCGTCGATGCTTTCTGCGAGGGCATCGCCTTTACGCCCGAGCAGGTGGCGCGTGTCTTCGACAAGGCCAGGAACTTCGGTTTACCTGTGAAGTTGCATGCCGAACAGCTCTCTCGGCTCGGAGGCGCCGAACTCGCGGCTCGCTATCACGCCCTGTCGGCCGACCATCTCGAGCATGCCGACGAACCGGGCATCGTTGCGCTGGCCAAAGCTGGCGTCGTCGCGGTGCTGCTGCCCGGTGCGTTCTATTTCGTGCGCGAGACGCACAAGCCGCCAGTTGAGCTGATGCACCGCCACGGCGTGAAGCTGGCTATTGCGTCCGACAGCAATCCGGGCACATCGCCGCTTACCTCTCTGCTTTTGGCGATGAACATGGCCGCGACCTTGTTCCGGCTCACGGTCGAGGAGTGCGTGGCTGGCGTCACCCGTGAAGCGGCGCGCGCCCTTGGCTGCCTCGACGACCGGGGCACGCTGGAGCCGGGCAAGTGGTGCGATCTCGCGATTTGGGACATCGAGCGTCCCGCCGAGCTCGTTTACCGTATAGGCTTCAATCCGCTTCATGCACGCGTCTGGAGGGGCCGATGACATCTGTCGTCTTGTCGCCGGGCGGGAGTCCATTGGGCACATGGCGCGAGATCTACGGCGGCGCGTCGGTCACGCTCGACCCCGCGGCCTACGCAGTGATCGAAACGTCCGCCAGAGCGGTCTCGGCCATCCTGGCCAAGGGCGAGCCCATCTACGGCATCAACACGGGCTTCGGAAAGCTCGCCAGCGTGCGGATCGGTGCGGCCGATCTCGAAGCACTGCAAAGGAACATCGTCCTCTCGCATGCCGCGGGCGTGGGCGCGCCGGTGCCGGTGCCGGTCGCGCGCCTGGTGATGGCGCTGAAGCTTGCGAGCCTTGCCCAAGGGGCGTCCGGCGTGCAGGTGGCGACGGTCAGGATGCTGGAGGCCTTGCTGGCCCACGGGTTGACGCCGGTCGTGCCTTGCCAGGGGTCGGTCGGTGCGTCAGGCGATCTGGCACCGCTCGCCCATATGAGCGCCGCCATGATCGGTGTCGGCTCTTTCTTCGTCGGCGACAAGATTGTACCAGCCGGCGAGGCGCTGGCCGCGGCCGGTCTTGTGCCGCTGCAGCTTGGCGCGAAGGAGGGGCTGGCGTTGCTGAACGGCACGCAGTTCTCCACGGCCTACGCGCTGGCGGGTTTGTTCGAGACGGAGAATCTCTTTGGCGCCGCCCTGGTGAGCGGTGCCTTGTCGACCGATGCCGCCCGCGGTTCCGATGTTCCGTTCGATCCGCGCATTCATCGCCTGCGCCGCCATGCGGGCCAGATCGAGGCGGCCGAGGCGTTGCGTCGATTGATGGCAGGCTCGGCGATCCGCGCCTCGCACCTCGTGGGCGATGAACGGGTGCAGGATCCCTATTGTTTGCGCTGCCAGCCGCAGGTCATGGGCGCGGCACTCGACATTCTAAGCCACGCCGCGGCGACGCTCGAGACCGAGGCCAACGGCGTCACCGACAACCCGCTGATTTTCGCCGACACCGAGGAAGCGTTGTCGGGCGGCAACTTCCATGCGGAGCCTGTGGCATTCGCTGCCGATATCATCGCGCTAGCGATCTGCGAGATTGGCTCGCTTGCCGAACGCCGCATCGCCATGCTCGTGGATCCCGCTCTCTCGGGTTTGCCGGCATTCCTGACGCCGCGTCCGGGCCTCAATTCCGGTTTCATGATCCCGCAAGTAACGGCGGCCGCGCTCACCTCTGAGAACAAGCAACGCGCTCATCCTGCCAGCGTCGATTCCATCCCGACCTCGGCCAACCAGGAAGACCACGTCTCGATGGCTGCCCACGGCGCGCGTCGTTTGCTCGATATGACGGCGAATGGCTGCGCCATCGTCGGCATAGAACTTCTGGCCGCGGCACAGGGTTGCGACTTCCACCGCCCGCTAGCCTCGAGCCCTCCGCTCGAGGCCGTGCGTAACCTGCTGCGCGGTGCCGTCCCGCATCTCGAGGACGACCGGCATTTCCATCCTGACCTGGAAAAGGCGAGGGAGATGGTCGCCAGCGGCGCGATCGTCCAAACCGTCGGAAGGGACTTCCTGCCCGCCCTGGATCGAAGAGGACACGTATGACTCGCATCGACAATGCCCGCGTCGTTCGCGCCCCGCATGGCACCGAGTTGACCGCCAAGAGCTGGCTGACCGAGGCGCCGTTGCGCATGCTGATGAACAACCTCGATCCCGACGTCGCTGAAAAACCCGGCGAGCTGGTGGTCTATGGCGGAATCGGCCGGGCGGCGCGCGACTGGGCATGCTTCGACCGTATCGTTGCCGCCCTGCGCGACCTCGATGCCGACGAGACGCTGCTGGTGCAGTCGGGCAAGCCGGTCGGCGTGTTTCGCACCCACCCCGATGCGCCGCGCGTGCTGATCGCCAACTCCAACCTCGTGCCGCACTGGGCAACGTGGGAGCACTTCAACGAGCTCGATCGCAAGGGCTTGATGATGTTCGGCCAGATGACGGCCGGCTCGTGGATCTACATCGGCAGCCAGGGCATCGTGCAGGGCACCTACGAGACCTTCGTCGAAATGGCGCGCCAGCATTATGGCGGCAGTCTCGCAGGTCGCTGGATCCTGACCGCCGGTCTTGGCGGCATGGGCGGCGCCCAGCCGTTGGCGGCAACGATGGCGGGCGCGTCGTGCCTCGCCATCGAATGCCGCCCCAGCAGCATCGAGTTTCGCCTGCGCACTGGCTATGTCGACAGACAAGCCAAGGACCTCGATGACGCACTTGCCATTATCGGCAAAGCGACGGCGGAGAAAAAAGCCGTATCGGTGGCGTTGTTGGGCAATGCCGGCGATGTTCTGCCCGAGCTGTTGCGACGCGGTGTGCGTCCCGATTGCGTGACCGATCAGACCTCGGCGCACGATCCGGTGAACGGCTACTTGCCCAAGGGTTGGACGCTGGCGCAGTGGGAAGCGAAGCGGGCCAGCGATCCGGCGGCGGTTGCCAAGGCGGCCAAGCAATCCATGGCCGGTCACGTGCGGGCGATGCTGGAGTTTCACAAGCTTGGCGTGCCGACGGTCGACTACGGCAACAACATCCGCCAGATGGCGCTCGAGGAGGGCGTCGCCGACGCCTTCGACTTTCCGGGCTTCGTGCCGGCCTACATCCGGCCGCTGTTCTGCCGCGGTGTCGGGCCGTTCCGCTGGGCCGCCCTGTCCGGTGATCCCGAGGACATCTACAGGACCGACGCGAAGGTGAAGGAGCTGCTGCCGGACAACAAGCATCTCCATACCTGGCTCGACATGGCGAGGACGCGCATCAAGTTCCAGGGCCTGCCGGCGCGCATCTGCTGGGTGGGCCTTGGCGACCGTCACCGGATCGGCCTTGCCTTCAACGAGATGGTAGCGAAGGGCGAGCTGAAGGCGCCGATCGTCATCGGCCGCGACCACCTCGATTCGGGGTCGGTCGCCAGCCCCAATCGCGAGACCGAGAGCATGCGTGACGGTTCCGATGCGGTATCGGACTGGCCTCTGCTCAACGGGCTGCTCAATTGCGCGTCGGGCGCGACCTGGGTGTCATTGCACCATGGCGGCGGTGTCGGCATCGGCTACTCCCAACATGCCGGCATGGTGATCGTGTGCGACGGTTCACCGGAGGCGGCCAAACGGGTCGAGCGGGTGCTATGGAACGATCCCGCGTCCGGCGTCATGCGCCACGCCGATGCCGGCTACGAGGAGGCGATCGCCTGCGCCCGGGACAAGGGGCTCAATCTGCCGAGTCTCTAACCGGTGGTCTTGTCATTGGGGTTGCGGGACGGCGCGGCTCTTCCCACCTGATCCTCGGATCAGCACAGGAGGAGTGCCATGGCAGACTCCAAGCGGGCACGCGTCGTGGGCTTCAACCACGTGGCGCTGGAAGTGGGCGATATCGAAGAGGCCCTGGCGTTCTACGGCCGGCTGTTCCAGTTCGAGCTGCGGGGCAAGAGCGAGACCATGGCCTTCATTGATCTGGGGGACCAGTTCATTGCCCTTCAGAAAGGGCGCAAGCAGGCACCCGACGATGGTCGCCACTTCGGCCTCGTGGTCGACGACAAGGAGGCCGCGCGTCGAGCGCTCACGGCCGCCGGCGTCAAGCTCCTCGACGGGCCCTTCCTCGATTTCCGCGATCCCTGGGGCAATCGGATCGAGATCGTCGGCTACGACAATATCCAGTTCACCAAGGCACCCAACGTGCTGCGCGGGATGGGCCTGATGCATCTGGCTAAGAACGAGAACGCAAGGAAGGAGCTGGCCCAAAAGGGCATGGCGGTCGAGGAGCGCCAGTTCTGAACTGTCACGTGGCGGGCAAAGCGGCGCTCGAGCACGACAATCCATCGAACGCCGGGACAAACCCTTGGATCAGGGTTTCGTTTCGCACTGCATGACTTTGTCCCAAAGTAACCTGCAAGACGGTCGGCTTGCACCTTTTCTCCCCGATATAGGTGCCTGAGAAGGATTCTTGCGATATCGCCGCCACGTCAGCTGCCATCGAACTGCATGCATTACTTCCATCATTGCCGAATCCCATTTCACAGCGCAGCGCGATCATGAGCAGCGCATCAGGCTGCTCGAACCGAATGATTCCCACCTGAACATTGCTCACTGCATCCATCGCCATCGCGGGGCACCGCGCGGAGTCTGTTCCATGTTTGCGATTCATGTTCGTCGTCGATTTTGCCGACTTTCAATCCCAGGACTTCGAAGCGGCGTTTCAACCCTCGCACTGCTCGCGGCGGGAACCGTCTCGTCCGCGCCTGCACAGGCCGCCGACATCACCGTCGTCGGGACGAGCGGCCGTGGCCTGGTGTGGCAGTTCGGAACATCGTGGGATAGTGGCACCGTGCCGGGAGCGGGCGATCGCGCGATCCTTGGACCGCATACGGTCGGCGGGAGCGTCATCGGATCGAATCCGACTCAATTTGGCCTTAATAGCGACGGGTTCGGCGTCCTCAACATCGGCTCGGTCTGGATCACGCCTGGCTCCGGGCTTACCCGGTTCACCAACGAGACGATGCCCGCCCTGCGGTTCTATGGCACCAATGGCATTGCAGCCCTGAATGAAAGTACCAACAATGTGTTTTTCCTCCGGAGATCCATTCTCGCCAACGACCTGATCTTCCGTGCCTCCAATCCCGCCGGAGGGGGATTCAACTGGACCAGCGTCGCAGTATCAAACGTCCCATTCATCGGACTCGACCTCGCTGGCCATACCGCGACCTTCGACACCGTCAACGCCGCGAACACGATGAGTTTCTCAATTATTTCCGTCATCTCGGGCGCCGGCAACGTCATCAAGACCGGCGCGGGAATCCTGTCGATCGGTTCGGAAAGCACCTACACCGGCAGCACGACCATCGAGGCCGGCACGCTGGCGCTGTTCGGCAGCGACGGCAGCATCGCCTCGTCGAGCGGCCTCAACAACAACGGCGCGTTCGACATCTCGGCGCTCACGGGCGCCGGAACGTCGATCAAGACCCTGTCCGGCTCGGGCGTGGTCGAGCTGGGCACGAAATTCCTGACGCTCACCAACGCCCACGATACCTTTGCAGGCACGATCCAGGGGTCCGGCGGCCTGATTCTGAATGCGGGGACGGAGATTCTGACCGGGACCAACACCTACGCGGGAGGCACAACGATCGCGGGCGGCACCCTGCAGCTTGGCGACGGCGGAACCTCGGGCTCGATCGTGGGCAACGTGACCGACAACGGCACGCTTGCCTTCAATCGCGCGGACACGGTGACCTTCAACGGCACGATCTCTGGCACCGGGGGAGTCTCCCAGATCGGAACGGGCACCACGATCCTGAACGCGAACAACACGTATGGTGGCCCGACCAATGTTCAGGCCGGCACGCTGGCGGTGGGCGATGCGGGCCACACGTCGGCGACGCTTTCGGGCGGCGGCCTCGTGACGGTGGCCAGCGGCGCCACGCTCGGCGGCTACGGAACAGTCGCGGGCGACGTCGACAACCACGGCACGGTTGCACCCGGCAGTGCGGCGTTTGGCGGCGGCCCATTCGGCAGCTTCACGATCGGCGGCAATTACACCGCGCATTCGACGCTCGTCGTGAACACGCTGCTGAACGCCGGCGGCCCGCTCGCCAACCAGTTCACCGACCGCCTGCTGATCCTGGGAAATGCCGGCGGCCACACGACGGTGCAGGTCAACGCCTCGGGCTCCGGCGCCCTGACCGGTGCGCCGACGGCCGCGAGCGGCATCTCGTTGGTGCAGGTGGCGGGCGCGACGTCGGCGGGCGCGTTCAGCCTGCCGGGCGGCTACGTCACCGGCGGCACGCCCTACCAGTACCACCTCAATGCCTACGGTCCGGGCTCGTCGAACGGAGCGGCCGATCCGTCACAGAACCTGGTCGGCAATGCGGCGAACTACTGGGATTTCCGCCTGCAGAGCGCCTATGTGACGCCGGCGGGACCGGTTCAGCCCGGCCAGCCGTTGGGTCCGGATGCACGTCCAGCTCTGGCGCCGCAGGTGCCGGCCTACATCACCGCGCCCACGGCGCTGTTCGGCGCGGGCCTGCAGGATATGGACCAGTTGCATCGCCGATTGGGCGAGATCCGCGATAGCCAGGCGGTCGGCCTGCCGAAGACCGCCGAGTTCTTCGCCCGCGGCTACGGCAACACCATGACCTACCAGTCGACGCGCAGCTTTACCGACTTCGGCATCAACGCGAGCGAGAGCTATGCCGCGTTCCAGCTGGGCGGCAGCGCCGTGGTGATGGACAGTGATCTCGGCATGCTGCGTGTCGGCCTCGCCGGTTCCTATGGCAAGCTTCAGTTCGATCCCAATGCGCCCGACGGTTTCAGTGAGGGCAACATCAACATTGGCAAGGTCTCGGGCATCGCGACCTTCCAGTCGGTCGCCGGTTGGTACCTCGACGGCATCGTGTCCGGCGGCTGGTTCAACGGCTCGATCGGCACGACGGCGCCTGGTCAGGTGGCTGCTTTGAACGGTTCGATGGTCGGCGCGTCAGTGGAAGGCGGCTATCCGATCGCCATCGGCTGGCAGAAGCTTTTAGTCGAGCCGCAGGTGCAGGTGAGCTGGCAGCACCTGATGTTCGACCCCACCACCGATACCGATCGCATCAACGTCCAGCTCGGCGCCCTCGACCAGGGCATCGTGCGCGCCGGCGCGCGGCTGGTGCGGCCGTTCGAGACCGACGACAAGCGGTTCGTCACGCCTTACCTGAATGTCAATCTTCTGCAGGGCTTCGCCGACAACAACGCCATCAACGTCAGCGGCGTCGCTTTCAATACCGGCCAGTACGGTACCGCGATCCAGGTCGGCGGCGGCGTCACCGGCATGCTGATGGCCAACCTCGCCGCTTACGGCGACGTCTCCTATCAGCACGAGGTCTCCACCGGCGGCTTCCGAGGCTGGGCCTTCAACGGCGGCGTCCGCTACAGCTTCTGAACCTCCATCCTGCAGGCGCGTCTCCACAACGCTAGGAAATTGACCGCTCAGCGTGTTCGGTGCCGGAACGTGTCCATCGATAACATCGCTGACGCTCATTCTTGGCGCTGTGCTGGTTGCGTCAGCATCGTGCGGGTGGTTCTGGGATCGGCAACCTCGTGGGAATGGGTGTTACCGCCAGCTCTCGTCATGTTGACGCTCGGCCCGCTGGAGTAAGAGTTTTCTTCTGTTTCGACTTGCGCCGACGATAGGTCATAGACAGAACAATGAAGCATCGGTTGTAGGGGGTGCGATGGCCGAGGGGGACACGAAGCAACGACGGGGTGACGAGTCAGCGTATCGATCTCACCCTAGTTTTGAACAGCGTATCTATTCGCCGCATTCGATCTCTGCAATCGTCGCCGAACTCGGCAAGCAAGGTCTTGATGGGGCGGCGGCGCTCGAAGGGACGGCTCTCACCCTATCGCACCTCGAAGCTCATACGACCAGGATTTCCTATCGGCAACTCGATAGAGTGACTCGCAACGCCTTGCGTTTGTCCAAGGATCCGGCCATCGCCCTTCGGGCCGGCCAACGAATGCGTGTCACTGCGTACGGAATGTACGGGTACGCGATGCTGAGCAGCACCACGACCGATCAAGCTCGCGTGTTTGCTGCACGGTACTGTCGAGTTGTTGGCCCATTCTGCGAATTCGTCTCCTCGAAGAACGATGAGATCGTTGCGGTTACGCTCGAGCCGACATGCTGGCCGAACCCGGCGGAGGAAGCTCATCGTTTCGCTGTCGAGTTCGCCCTGTCTGCCCATCTGACGATCATCAGAGATTGGTACAATCCGGCGTTCAGGTTTTCGCGCATCATCCTCGGCTATGCTGCACCACCGCACCACTGCGCCTACGAAAACCTGTTCGAGTGTACGGTTCTGTTCGACCAGGACCACTGCGGATACGAGCACCCTCGCGATGATGGTGCAGTGGCACTTGCGGACCAGCGCACCCATGCCATGGCGCGTGAAATGTGCGAGCAGCTTCTTGGCGAGGTCAATCGTGCGGGAGGTATCGCAGCCGACGTCCGGCGGATCTTGATCGAGCAGCCCGGGCGATATCCGACCATCGAAGCGATTGCCGACAGTTTGGGTATGTATCCGCGTGCGCTTCGGCGCAAGCTCGAGGCCGAGGGAACCTCGTATCGCTTCCTCCTGCGCGAGGTCCGCATGCGTCTGGCGATCGAGTATCTGCGCCGAACGCACATGACCAACGACGAGATCGCCAGTCGGTTGGGCTATAGCGATGCGGCCAACTTCCGGCACGCTTTCGTGCGATGGACAGGGAAGAGTCCGTCTGGTTTTCGGATTGCCGGGCGCGCTTAGCAGCCGTTGGGCGTTGCAAGCGCGTTGATGTTCTCGCCGGCCGGAATCGGCTCTGCTGTTCCTATCAAAGTCAGAACCCCGATGCCTTTGCGGCACCGGGGCCCATCTCACACCGTACGGCGCAATTGTGGGGTATACCAGCCGCGCCGACAGCTCTGGACAGTACCGAGGATATTGAAGCCGGCAGGCCGTACGGAAGGTGCGATCAGCCGAATTGGCAGGTTAGTTTGGGACAGGCAAGTGCACGCGTATCTGTCCTTGCGAAGACTAGCTAGTTGATCGGCCCGATGATCTTGCCCGGATTCATGATGTTCTCGGGGTCGAGCGCCTTCTTGATCGAGCGCATGAGCGACATGGCCTCGCCATGCTCCTCGTACAGGAACTTGATCTTGCCCATGCCCACGCCATGCTCGCCGGTGCAGGTGCCGCCGAGTCGCAACGCGCGCGCCACCATGCGGTCGTTCAGCGCCTCGGCGCGCGGCAGGTAGGTCGGGTCGTCTGGATTCACCATCATCGTGAGATGGAAGTTGCCGTCGCCGACATGGCCCACGATCGGCGCGTAGAGACCGTTCTCCTGGATGTCCTTCTGCGTCTCGAGAATGCATTCGGCGAGCCTGGAGATCGGCACGCAAACGTCGGTCGCCCACATGCCCCAGCCAGGCCGTGCAGCCTTGGCGGCCCAGGCGGCATCGTGGCGTGCCTGCCACATCTTGCTCCGCTCTTCTGCTTGGCTGGTCCAGCCGAAGTCGCCGCCGCCATTCTCGCCGGCGATCGCCTGCACCATCTCGGCCTGTTCCTTGGTGCTGGCCTCGGTGCCGTGGAATTCCAGCAGAAGCAGGTTCTTGGCCGGCAGGCTGAGCTTGGAATACTTGTTCACGGTGTCGACCGTCTCGGTATCCATGAGTTCGATGCGCGCGACGGGAATGCCGGACTGAATGGTCTGTATGACCGTGTTGACCGCGCCTTCCAGCGACTCGAAGGCGCAGGTCGCGGACACCATCGACTCGGGGATACCGTAGAGCCGCAGCGTGATCTCGGTGATGATGCCGAGCGTTCCCTCCGACCCGACAAAGAGCTTCACGAGATCGTAGCCCGCGCTCGACTTGCGCGAGCGGCGGCCGAGCCGCATCAGCCGCCCATCGGCTGTCACCACCTGCAGCGACAGCACGTTCTCGCGCATGGTGCCGTAGCGCACGGCGTTGGTGCCTGAAGCGCGGGTGCTTGTCATACCGCCGATCGAGGCATCGGCGCCGGGATCGATCGGGAAGAAGAGGCCGGTGTCTCGGATGTACTCGTTGAGTTGCTTGCGTGTGACGCCCGGCTGTACGACGACATCGAGATCGGCCTCGTTCACGCCCAGCACCTTGTTCATGCGACTGACGTCGAGCGAGATCCCGCCATTGGGTGCGCTGATATGGCCTTCCAATGACGTGCCCGTGCCGAAGGCGATGATCGGCGTCTTGTGGCGCGCGCAGAGCTGCACGATCTGCTGCACCTCTTCGGTCGACTCGGCGAACACGACGGCATCGGGCAGGTGCGCCTCGTGATAGGAGATATCCTTGCCATGCTGCTCGCGCACGGAATGGGCGGTGGTGACCCGCTCGCCGAAAAGCTTCTTGAGCTCGGCAATCGTTTCATCGACGTGAGGGGCGCGTACCTGTGGCTGGGCCTCGGCGGCCATATCGGTTCTCCTAGCGTAAGCGCGTTGGATACGCTCAAATGTGGGCAAAGCCAACTGACGGAAAGTATTCCAAAGGAGCCCTCGATGCGCGATGTCTACATGGTTGGCACCTATACGACAGCGTTCAAGAAGCATCCCGGCATGAGCTTCGGCGACCTCGCCCGTGAGGCGTATCTGGGCACGCTGGCCGATGCTGGCCTGAAGACCGGCGCTGACATCGAAGCGGGTTGGTTGGGTAATTGCGGCATGGGCTTCTGGGGCCAGAATTCGATCCGAGCCCAGGCGCTGTTCCAGCCTCTGGTCGAGGAGGGCCTGTTCCCCGAGCGCGTGCCGATGTTCAATGTCGAGAACGCCTGCGCCACCGCCTCGACGGCCTTCATGGGTGCCTGGAAGGATGTCCTCGCGGGCACGCATGAACTTTCGTTCTGCATGGGCATCGAAAAACTCTTCAGTCCCGACGCGCCCGACCGTACGGCAAGCCTCTTCAACCAGGGCTATATCACCAGCCAGCATGACCGGCTGGTTCAGGAGATGAACCGCGTAGGCAAAATGGTTGGCGCCGCATTTGCCCCGGGCGATGACCGCACCATCTTCATGGACACCTACGCCATGCAGGCCAAGTGGCACATGTGGAAGTATGGCACCACCCAGGCACAAATCGCATCAGGTGCGGCCAAGAACCACAACTACGGCGCCCTGAACGAGAAGGCGCAGTATCGCTTCCAGATGACACCGCAGTCGGTGCTGGAGGATCGTCCGGTCTCCTATCCGCTGACGCGCGCCATGTGCGCGCCGATCGGCGACGGCGCGGCGGCGGCACTCCTCTGCTCGAAGGAGTATCTCGAGAAACTGCCCAAGGCCGTGCAGGAGCGCGCAGTCAAGATCGCGGGCGTTGGCTTTTCCGGCGGCATGTATCGCGAGCTCGACAAGCCCGGTCTCACGCGCGCCGCCGCGGACAAGGCCTACAAAATGGCAGGCCTCGGCCCGCAGGACATCGACGTTGCCGAAGTGCACGATGCGACGAGCTTCTGCGAGATCTACCAGTGCGAGATGCTGCGCTTCTGCCCGGAAGGCGAGGGCGGCAAGTTCGTCGACTCGGGCGCCACGGGGCCCGGCGGCAAACTTCCGGTGAACACGTCGGGCGGCCTCGTCTCCAAAGGCCATCCCGTTGGCGCCACCGGCCTTTCCATGCTGGCCGAGCTTGCGCTCCAGCTTCGGGGCGAGGCCGGCCAACGCCAGGTCAAAGGTGCCGAGATCGCGCTGGCCGAGAACGGCGGTGGTGTCATTGGCATGGAAGAAGCCGTTGCTTCGGTCGTGATCCTGCAGCGCGCGTGAGGTCTGCGTTCGTCAAGGGTTGAAACAACCATGGCGCACCCAACATGGTGCGGCACGCCGGTGATGGTCCTATAAGCTCTCCCGGACTACCTGGACTTCGTAGGGAGATTGAGAACCATGGCCATCCGCTTCGACAATCGCGTCGCCATCGTCACCGGTGCCGGCAACGGGCTCGGCCGCGCACATGCGCTGCTGTTGGCGAGCCGTGGCGCCAAGGTGGTCGTGAACGATCCGGGCGGCGCGGTCGATGGAAAGGGTGGCGGCCACACCGCGGCGGATAAGGTCGTCGACGAGATCAAGACGGCAGGTGGCCAGGCGGTCGCCAACTATGATTCCGTGGCCGACGCCAAGAGCGCGGCGAACATCGTCAAGACCGCGGTCGATTCCTTCGGCACCGTCGATATCGTCGTCAACAATGCAGGCGTGCTGCGCGACAAGACCTTTCACAATATGACGGTCGAGGATTTCGACTTCGTGGTGAAGGTGCATTTCCTTGGCACCGCCTACGTGACTCACGCCGCCTGGCCAATCCTGCGCGCCAAGGCCTACGGCCGCGTCGTGGTGACGTCGTCGAATTCCGGCATCTACGGCAACTTTGGTCAGGCGAACTACGGCGGCGCCAAGCTCGCGGTCGTGGGCTTCATGAATGCGTTGCGCCTCGAGGGCCAGAAGTACAACATCATGGTCAATACCCTGGCGCCGGTTGCCGGTACCCGCATGACGGAAAGCCTGATGACCCCCGAGGTGCTGGACAAGCTCCGGCCCGAGTACGTCTCGCCCATGGTCGCCTATCTCTGCAGCGAGCAGTGCCAGCGGACCGGCGAGATCTGGAGCGCAGGCGCAGGCTACTTTGCCCGCATCGAGTACCGTGAGGCGC
Source organism: Alphaproteobacteria bacterium (assembly GCA_017308235.1). Taxonomy (GTDB): domain Bacteria; phylum Pseudomonadota; class Alphaproteobacteria; order Reyranellales; family Reyranellaceae; genus Reyranella. The sequence continues at coordinate 252,477 of JAFKFL010000011.1, forward strand.
CCGGCGTTCGCATCCAGGGCCGGGCGCCCACCATCGAGGACGTGGAAGGCAACATCGACAAGATCGCCGATCTCGCGACGAACAAGATCTACCGGACGTCGTCGGAGGAGGTGCAGGCGGTGGTGGGTGCCTGACGCGGTATCACCTCCAGTAATCGATTGGCCGGTCGAACCGACCATTCAATGGCTGGCGCGCGAGGGTCGGCTGATCGCCGATCCTGCGAAGCTTGTCGAGGAGATGGCCAATCGTCTGGTCGCGGCCGGCGCACCGCTGGCGCGCTTCACCATCGGCCTGCAGGCGATCCATCCGCAGTGGCGTACCATGGGCATCCAGTGGACACGCGGTGGCAAGGTCGAGCAGGCGGGGCGCCCACACGGCATCGAGCAGTTGCCGGCTTATATCGGGAGCCCGATTCAGAAGCTGGCGGAAACACGCAGACCGGTGCGTCATCGTCTCGACAAGCTTTCACCGGATGATCACCTCGTCTTGCACGAGCTCGCGGCGAACGGCGGCACCGACTACTACGCAACGCCCATGCGTGTGGCCAATGGTCGGCCGCCGGCGCTGACCTTCATGACGGATCGCCCGGAGGGTTTCTCGGACGCCGACATCACCAAGTTCCATCGGCTGATGGACTACATGGCGCCGATCATCGAGAGCCGCATCAATCATCGCCTCTCGACGACACTGCTGGATACCTATCTCGGTCGCATCGTCGGCGAGCAGATCATGGGCGGTCTGATCAAGCGGGGCGACGGGCATGAGATCAACGCCGTCCTATGGTTCTCCGACCTGCGGGATTTCACCGGCCTCAACGAGCGCATGCCGCCGGCCGACCTGCTCGAGCTTTTGAACAACTACCTGCAGCTCGTGGGCAATGCCCTGACCTCCCACGGCGGCGAGATCCTGAAATTCATCGGCGACGGCGTGATGGCCTATTTCCCGGCCGAGGATGCGCTCTTCCTGCCGTCGGTGACCGCCAATGCCCTTGGCGCGGCGCGGCAGCTTGTCGAGGAAATCGCTGTTGCCAACGAAGCGCGCGCGGCCGGTGGCCGTGATGCAGTGCGTTTCGGTGTCGGCCTGCATGTGGGACCGGTCACCTTCGGCAATGTCGGCACTGAGGACCGGCTCGACTTCACGGTCATTGGGCCCGCGGTCAATCGCGCAGCTCGGCTGGAGAGCCTGACCAAGGAGCTAAAGGTGCCGGTGCTCGCTTCGGCGGAGTTCAGGGACGCCACGATCCAGCCCATGGTTTCCATGGGCCGTCACACGCTGCGCGGCGTGCCGGAGCCGGTAGAGGTCTTCACTCTCCCTGAAGCTGCCTAAACGAGGTTCTTCCAGCCCTCTACCCAGGCAAGGGCTTCTTCGTCGGGCGAGGGCTGGCTCGACGCATCGACCTCGAGCCGATCACCGACCCTCTGCGCACCACACAGCTCGAGCACCTGATCAACCTTCTTGCCGCCGCCGCAGAACGTATCCTGGAAGCTCCTGTCACCGAGCGCGATCACGCCGTAGCGATGGCGGGAGAGGTTCGGACATTCGCGCTCCAGCGTCTCCACCAGCGGCAGGATGTTGGTAGGAATATCGCCCGAACCGTGCGTGGCGCAGACCACCAGCAGGACATCGTGAGCCTGGAGATCCATCGCGGAGGCTGCCTTGTCACTGACGTCGACCGCATGGCCGGCCGTCTCGAGGACCGGCTTCAGCGCATCGGCCACCATCTGGGCGTTGCCCGATTCGGTGCCGACAAGGATCAGGATGGAGGACATTTTGCCCGGGATACGGGAGCGGATGTCGCTCTGCGACGCGACCGGTTGGCGCGGGACGGAGCGCATGCCAGTCTGGGGGCCATGGGAGACGATGCCAAGGAAGCCCCGCTGAAGGCTGTGCTGGAGAGCGGGGTTCTCACTCTGACACTCAATCGGCCGGAGCGGCTGAACGCCATGAGCGTGGAGCTGATCGGTCTGGTGATCGAGCAGTTCGACAGGGCGCTGGCCGAGTCCGAGGTCCGGACCGTGCTGATCACCGGCACTGGCCGCGGCTTCTGCGCCGGCGCCGATCTCGCGGGCAACGGCACGGGGATGACGACAGGTGGCGATGGCAGGCCCGATCTCGGCGTGGTCATCGAGCGGCTCTACAATCCCCTGATCCGGGCGATCCGCGATCTGCCCAAGCCGGTGATCGCCGCTGTCAACGGCGTGGCCGCAGGTGGTGGCGCCAATCTTGCGCTGGCCTGCGATATCGTGCTGGCCGCCCGCTCGGCCCGGTTCGACCAGGCGTTCGTGCGCATCGCACTGATGCCGGATCTGGGTGGCACCTGGTTCCTGCCGCATGTGGTGGGCGATGCCCGCGCGAGGGCGCTTGGCATGATGGGAACATCCGTGCCGGCCGAGGATGCCCAGCGTATGGGCATGATCTGGCAGGTTGTGGAGGATGCGGCACTGATGACCGAAGCGGCCGAACTTGCGCGCCGACTCGCGGCCGGGCCCACGCTTTCCTATGCCGCTATCAAGCGGGCGATCAATGCCGCCGCCACCAATACGCTCGACCAGCAGCTCGATCTGGAGCGCGATAGCCAACGCGCGTTGGGAAAGAGCGACGATTTCAAGGAAGGGGTCGCGGCATTCCTCGCCAAGCGGCCGGCACAATTCACGGGACGATAGACGATGTATGAGAAGATCGATCTGGCGATGGCCGACGGGCTCGCCACGCTGACGCTGAATGCGCCCGACAAGCTGAATGCCGTCTCGCGCAAGATGGTCGCCGAGCTCAAGGAGTGCTGGGAAGGGCTCGCGAATGATGCCTCGGTGCGGGCCGTTCTGCTGACTGGCGCGGGCCGCGGCTTCTGCGCCGGTGCTGACCTTGCCGATCCTGATCGCGAGTCAGGTGCCGTCGCCGACTCGGGCGCCGCGCTCGACAAGTTCTTCAATCCGGTGATCCGCACCATGCGCGCGATGCCCAAGCCCATTGTCGCTGCCGTGAACGGCGTGGCGGCCGGCGTCGGCATGAGCTTCGCCATGGCGGCGGACATTGCCATTGCCGCCAAGTCGGCGTCGTTCCTGCAGGCCTTCGCGCGCATCGGCTTGCTGCCCGACGGCGGCAGCACCTGGTTTCTGCCACGCCTGGTCGGCGACGCCCGCGCCCGGGCGCTCGCCATGTTGGCGCCACAGATTTCCGCCGAGCAGGCCAAGCAATGGGGCCTGATCTGGGACGTGGCCGAGGATGCCGACCTGATGAAGGTGGCGACCGAGGTCGCTCGCCGACTGGCCGATGGGCCGACACTCTCGCTCGCCCGCATCAAGGAGGCGATGAATCGTGCCGCAACCCAACCCTTGTCGGCGCAACTCGACGTCGAGCGCGACTTCCAGCGCGAGCTCGGCAAGAGCGCCGACTTCAAGGAAGGCGTCGCGGCGTTCCTTGCCAAGCGCAAGCCGACTTTCAAGGGCAAGTAAGTCAAGCAAGTAAGAGAGGAGCGCCGATGACGCCGCACAAGGAAATCACCTCCGGTCTCAAGTTCCCGGAGGGGCCGATCGCCATGCCAGACGGATCGGTGATCCTGGTCGAGATCGCGCGCGAGACGCTCACGCGAGTCACGCCGGACGGCAAGCAGCATGTGATTGCCAGGCTGGGCGGCGGTCCCAACGGTGCGGCGATGGGGCCGGACGGCAAGATCTATGTCTGCAACAACGGCGGCTTCAACTGGATCGAGCGCCCGGATGGTCGTCTGTTTCCCGGCACGCAGCCGGCCGACTACAAGGGTGGTTCGATCCAGGTCGTGGATCCGGAGACCGGCAAATTCGAGACGCTATACGATTCGTGCGATGGCCGGCGACTCAATGGGCCCAACGATATCGTGTTCGACCGCGATGGCGGCTTCTGGTTCACCGATCTCGGCAAGACGCGCGACCGCGAAAGCGATCGCGGTGCTGTCTACTACGCCAAAGCGGATGGCTCGAAGATCGAGGAGAAAGTCTTTCCGCTCGAACGGCCGAATGGCTGTGGCCTGTCACCAGACGAGAAGACCCTCTATGTCGTCGAAACGCCGACCGCGCGCTGCTGGGCGTTCGAGCTCTCGGCTCCGGGAACGATCAAGGATGCCAACGGCCCCTACCGCGGCGAGAAGGGCCGTGTGATTGCGGGCCTTGGCGGCTACCAGATGTTCGATTCGCTGGCGATCGACTCCGCTGGCCATATTTGCGTCGCGACGCTGATCACCGGCGCGGTGTCGGACATCGCGCCCGATGGCAAGTCGGTAACGCAATACAAGCTGCCCGACCCCATGGTCACCAACGTCTGCTTCGGCGGCAAGGAGCTACGCACAGCCTACGCGACGCTGTCCATGACGGGCAAGCTTGTAAGCTTCGAATGGCCCCGGCCGGGGCTGAAGCTGAACTACCTGAACAAGTAAGAATTCCGGTCAGCGGCAGCTGCTAGATCCTCGCCGCGGCGCGCACGTCGCGGCTTGCGACGACGCGGCCGTTGGCATAGGCGGAATGGTTGGCATCGACCTCGCCGAGCTTGTAGCGATAGTTCACCATGATCCCGTAGGACTGCTTCAGCCCGTTGGCGCTCGTATCGCCGATCCAGTTGATGCGTTCGACAATGGCGCCATTGCCGAGATGGAAGTGCGCCACCCGGTCGAGGGCGCGGCCACGCTCGTCGGTGCTGGTGAGGTAGCGCGCGGTGAACCGCGTCAGGATCGGCCGCAGCGCCTTGTCGATCGCCGGCACTTCCCACCAGACCGGTTTGTCGAGGAGCTCGCGCACGGCCGCGGCACCCGCGGTCTTGTTGTTGGTGACGGGCACCAGTGAGGCGATCTCGCCTTGGGTCAGCGCGCTGTCGCCCTCGTTCTTCAAGCGGCCGTCAATGTGCGGCCGCAGGCCAGGAACGGGCGAGAGGGTGGCAAAGTCCTTGATGTTCGGCAGCTCGCGCGCCAGCTCTACCGCCACGCGCTTGATCAGGAAGTTGCCGAAGCTGATGCCGGCCAGACCCTGCTGGCAGTTGGAAATCGAATAGAAGATCGCCGTGTTGGCATGCTCCGGGTCGGAGGTCTCGGCCCTGGCATCGAGCAGGCGCTGCACGTTGCCGGCCATGCCGTTCACCAGCGCCACCTCGACGAAGATCAGCGGCTCGTCAGGCATGCGCGGATGGAAGAAGGCGAAGCAGCGCCGGTCCGAATCGAGCCGGTTCTTGAGGTCGCGCCATGAACGGATCGTGTGCACAGCCTCGTACGTCACGAGCTTTTCCAAGAGCGCCGCGGACGAGCGCCAGTCGATGCGCACCAGGTCGAGGAAGCCGACATCGAACCAGGCGCTGAGCAGGGGCCGCAGGTCCTCGGCCAGCATGCGCGCCGAGGCGTCCGTCTTGCCGAGGGCCATCAGCTCGGCGCGCAGGTCGACGACAAATTTCACGCCCTGTGGCACGCCGACAAATTCGCGCAGCAGGTGCACGGCTGGCGGTTCGAGAGCCCTGACCAGCGATCGAGCTGGCTCCTTGGAGGAGCGCCAGCGCTCGACCTGGGCGAGGGCTGCCTCGCGCGGCAGGCCATAGTCGTTGGCCAGCGTCAGCAGGAATTTCCGCCTTCCTGCAGGCGAAAGCGATAGATAGGCCTCGCCCAGCTCTGCCGCCCGTGCACGCCGCGCCGTCTCGCCGCCTTTGCCTTCGAGGCAGGCATCGATGCGGCTCTTGAGCCGTGGGATATCGTCGTCAGGCAGGTCGGGGCGAAGCGGTGCTCCGACCGCCTCGCGGGCACCGCGGGCGGTTTCGACAAAGGCATGGCGCAGGCGCTCGAGCGTGCGATCGACAGTATTCGAGAAGGGAAGAGCCATGCGGGCGATTATGTCATGGCCGATGTGTCACTCCAGTGGCGCGGATGAACGCACCTTCATACGGTCGGCAGGTCGAGTGCCCGCCAGAGATACCAGCTCGCAACGGTACGATAGGGCCGCCATTTCTCGCCGTGTCTTTCCAGTGTTCGTAAAGAGGGCAGGCTGCGCTTCCTGAAGGCGACGGCATAGGCCCGGCGCAAGCTGTAGTCGTCCAGGGGAAGAATGTCGGGTCGGCCCAGCCGGAACATCAGGAACATCTCGGCGCTCCAGCGGCCGATGCCGCGTACCTGAACCAGCCGTTCGATCAGCACGGCATCGTCCATTCCGAGCGCTTCGTCGAGCGATGGTAGCTCGTTGCCGTGCGTGCGGCGGGCGAGGTCCTGCAATGCCAGTACCTTGGCTGCGGACGGTCCCACGCCGCGTAGTTTTTCTGCTGGCGTCCGCAGGATGTCACGTGGCCCAAACCCGCCGACACTGCGTGGAAAGAGCGCTTCAACGCGGCCGTAGATTGTGGCGGCGGCCTTGTTGGAAAGCTGTTGATAGACGATCGCTTCGGCCAATGCACCGAACAGGCTGCGCGACGCTTTGAGTTCCATGGCGAACGGCCCCACCCGGGCGATGAGCTCCGCCAGGGACGGATCGGCAGCCTTCAGATGCCGAACGGCTTTGCGACGATCGAAGGCGAACTCAGCCACGGCGCAAGGACGCCGCCTCGAACAATGGCCCGGCGGCCAACGCAGAAGCGCCTTCGATCTCGAGGATGCGCCGCTTGGTCGCCACGCCGCCCGTCGCCGAGAAGCCGCCCATCTTGCCGTCGGCGCCCAGCACGCGATGGCAGGGCACGATGATGGCGATCGGGTTGCGGCCCAACGCTTGTCCAACTTCCCGCGATTCGTGCGGCGCATCGAGCCGGCGCGCGATCTCGCCGTAGGTCATGGTGCGACCGGGCGGAATGGTACGCGCGATCTCGTAGACGCGACGGTGGAACTCCGGCACCGCGCCGAGATCGAGCGGGATATCGCTCAAATCGACCGCCTCGCCCTTCAGCAGGGTGTGTATGCGTTCGATCACGCGCTGGACGCCGGCGGGCGGCGCTGTTTCCCGGGCGTTGGGCCAGCGCCGGTGCAGGCGCGTGCGGGTCCCCGCAGCGGTCGCCTCGGGCAGCTGCAATCCGGCGATGCCCGCCGAGGTCCAGGTGAGGCCGCAGGTGCCAATGGGCGTGTCGAACAGGGTGAAGCTACAGGCGCTCATGCCCGCAAAGTCCACCTAACCGGTCAACCCGTCAAGTGTCTGATGCTACGCCGCTGCCGCGCGGCGGGTGAGTCGGGCCAGCTCCTCGTCGATCAGGACGCGATAGGGGCCACGACGATGCATCAGCTCGTCAGGCGTGCCTTCCTGGATTACCTGGCCGTCCTGGAGGACGATGATCCGATCGAAGTTGCGCAGGGTCGAGAGGCGATGGGCGATGGCGACCACGGTCCGCCCCTGCATCAAATGATCGAGCGCTTGGCGGATCGCTTCCTCCGATTCACCGTCCAGCGATGAGGTGGCCTCGTCCAGTAGCAGGATGGGCGAATCCTTGAGGAGCGCCCGGGCGATCGCAATTCGTTGGCGCTGACCACCGGAAAGACGCGCGCCGCGATCGCCGACAATCGTATCGAAGCCCTGCGGCAGAGCCTCGATGAAATCCCGGCAACAGGCGGCTTCGGCTGCTTTCATCACTTCGGCTTCCGTTGCTTCGGGCTTGCCATAGCGGATGTTGTCGAACACGGACCGGTGCAGCAGGCTGATGTCCTGGGGCACGAAAGAGATCTCGCGGCGCATGCTGTCCTGGGTGATGCGCGAGATGTCCTGGCCGTCAATCATGATGCGGCCTTCTTCGATATCGTAGAAGCGCTGCAGCAAGGCGAGGATGGTCGACTTGCCGCCACCCGATGGTCCGACCAGTCCAGTGCGCTTCCCGGGCTCGAAGCGCAGATCGAGCTTCTCGAAGACGCGATCGCCGGCGGGGTAGGCGAACGAGACTCCTTCGAATTCAATGCCGCGGTCCTTGGCCTCGAGTGGCGTCGCTTCGGGATGGTCGCGCAGCTGATGCGGCTGCAGCAGCGTGGCAATCGCTTCAGACAGGCGCGCCATGTGCTGCGTCACGTCGACCAGGGCCACGGCCAGATCACGGGTCGAATGCAGGATGGTGAAGCCCAGAGTGCAGACCAGCACCACGTCGCCGCTTGAAGCGCTGCCGCTCTGCCAAAGCACGATCGCCCAGGCAAGGATGGCAACCGTGAGAACAATCGTCACTGCGGCGTGCAGCAGGCGCAGGCGCTCGAGATAGAGCAGGCTCTTGCGCCGAGCCTTCATTTCCTGGCCGACGGTTTCGTCAAACCTGACATGCTCACGCGCGGTGGCACCGAAGGTGCGTACCAGGGGCATGTTGCCGATCACATCCGCCAGTTCACCCTCGACGCGGGCAGCCTTGTCGGCGAAGCCGTGATGGAGGGGGGTACCTGCGGCCGCGAGCCTGAACAAGACAACGATGAGAACCGCGGCAATCGCCGTCAGGACGCCGGCCATCGGGACGCTTACTGCGACGAGATAGGCGATGGCGCCGGTTGTGGCCACACAAGGCGGCAGCACGTTCCACATGAACAGGTTTTCAACGGCGAAGGCGGCGTTTGATGTGGCGGTGATGCGGCCGGTCAAGGTGCCGGCGAGCCTTTCGGAGAAATAGCTTGGCGCATGGCCGGTGAGATGGCGGAACAACTCGCCGCGCAGGTCGCCACTCACGCCCACAAAAGCGTGACTGGAGATCCATCCCCCAAGTCGCCAGAGGAGATTGTCGGCAGCGACCAGGCAGACCAAAACAACGAATGCTGTCCAGATGCCTGGATGTGTGCGGCCCTTGTCGAGTGTATCGACCAGGAATTTGACGGCATACTGGGTGCTGACGGAGCAGCCAACGGCACCGAGAACAGCGAGGAGGATGGCCGTATGTGCCAGAGGCCGACGTTGGACATACCGCAACAGGAACGCAACGGGGCGTCCAGCGTAGTTACTTAGGCTGAGCATCGTCACACCCTAATGCTCTATCTGGCGATTCGGCGGCAAGGGGAGGAAAATTTAGCTGTGACAAAAAAAAGTCTGCCGTACGGTCACCGTATTCTTCCTTGACCAACAGGATGCCGCAACCAGGAGGTTTATTGATGCGTATTGCGCAGATCGCTCCGCTGACCGAGGCAATCCCCCCGAAACTGTATGGCGGCACGGAGCGCGTCGTCTCGTGGCTGACGGAAGAGTTGGTGGAAATGGGCCACGACGTGACCCTTTTTGCCAGCGGCGACTCTCTCACCAAGGCGAAACTCGATCCCATGTGGCCTCGGGCTCTACGACTGGATGGGGCTGTACGTGATCCTGTAGCACTACATATGGCGATGTTGGAGCATGTCCGTCAGCGCGCGGAAGAGTTCGACATCCTGCATTTTCACCTCGACTACTACCCGTTTTCGCTCTTCTCGCGCCAGTCGACGCCATTTATCACCACTTTGCATGGCCGCCTGGACTTGCCCGAGCATCAGGCTGTGTTCGACGTCTTTCCCTCCGTTCCCGTCATTTCGATCTCGAACAACCAGCGCAAGCCGTTGCCGCAAGCACACTGGGTGAAGACCATTCACCATGGGCTGCCGGCCAATCTCCTGGCGCCGCGCCCCGCGAAGGGAGGTTATCTGGCGTTCCTGGGACGCGTTGCGCCGGAAAAGGCACCCGATCAGGCGATCCGCATCGCTGTGCGGTGCAAGATGCCGCTCAAGATCGCGGCCAAGGTCGACGCGGTCGATCGGGAGTATTTCGAGCGCGAGATCGAGCCCTTGTTGCAACTTCCTGGTGTCGAGTTCGTCGGCGAGATCAGCGACCGGGAAAAATCGGAATTCCTGAGCGGTGCCGATGCGCTGCTGATGCCGATTGATTGGCCCGAGCCGTTCGGCCTGGTGATGATTGAAGCCATGGCCTGCGGAGCGCCTGTGGTCGCTTACGGCAGTGGGTCGGTGCCGGAGATTGTCGAAGACGGCCTCACGGGCTTCATCGTGAAAAACGAGCTCGAAGCTGCCGACGCCATCCGCAATCGGCTGCCCGGGCTCTCGCGTCAGAAGGTCCGGGCTCGCTTTGAGGAACGGTTCACGGCCCGCCGGATGGCCAACGAGTATCTCGAGATATACCGCAAGCTGGTTTCCAACGAGGTGCCCAGGCTACGATTGGTCAAGGCGTGACTCACAACCGGTTGTCATAAAAGCGGCATCCAACCTCGATAGGCTGTGTGGATTGAGTCAAGCCGGAGTCGTTCGGGTTGGTCGATCCACACACGGAGAGCCGTGTTCGCCTGAAGAGGGCCGTGCGGCGCAGTCGCGCTCTGTCTCGCGAAGGTCTGCTGGAGCGGCTGTTCGAGCGGCTCTTTCATGGCTTGGTCTACACCCAAATCTGGGAAGATCCTGAAATCGATCTCGAGGCGCTGGCGCTTATGCCAGATAGCCACGTGGTGGCGATCGCCTCGGGCGGCTGCAATGTTCTTTCCTACCTGACCGCAGGCCCGGCACGGATCACCGCTGTCGATCTCAGCCTCGCCCACGTGGCGCTGAACCGGCTGAAGCTCGTGGCCGCGAGCCATCTGCCGTCATGGGAGGCATTCTACCGCTTCTTCGGCTCGGCTGACGACGAAGCCAATATCACCGCCTACGTGCGTCTCTTGAGTCCCCACCTCGACGCGCAAAGCCGGGCCTATTGGGAGGGCCGCAGCCTGCATCAGCTCGGCCGGCGGCGGATCTCGATTTTCGCTCGAAACGCCTATCGGCATGGCGTGCTGGGCCGGTTCATCGGCCTCAGCCACGTCGTTGCCCGGCTCTATGGCGTCAATCTGCGAGAACTCTTGAGTGCTCAATCTCTCGAAGAGCAGAGGCAGTTCTTCGAAACCGTGCTGGCGCCGCTGTTCGACAAGCGCGCAGTGCGTTGGGCCACGGCCAACCGTCTGTCGCTTTACGGCCTAGGCATTCCCCCGGCGCAATACGAGGCGCTGGCCGGCCAGAGCGACATGCGTGGTGTGCTGCGCGCGCGTCTGGAGCGACTAACCTGCGGCTTCAGTCTCGAGCATAATTACTTCACTTGGCAGGCTTTCGGCCGCGCCTATGCCGCCGATGCCCGTGGCCCCCTGCCGCCTTACCTGCGCCAGGAACATTTCGATGCGGTGCGTATGCGTGTCGATCGAGTCGAGGTCCTGAACCGGGCGATGACGGAATATCTGGCCGGGTGCGCAACGGCCTCGGTCGATCGGTACGTGCTCCTCGATGCCCAGGACTGGATGACAGACGACCAACTCGATGCGCTCTGGAACGAGATCACACGCACGGCCCGTCCCGGCGCTCGTGTGATTTTCCGCACCGCCGCCGAACCGTCACTGCTGCCCGGTCGTCTCGACGAGAACTTGTTGCGGCAGTGGCGGTACGAAGCCGAGACCTCACGGGTGCTTGGCGCTCGTGATCGATCGGCGATCTATGGCGGCTTCCATCTCTACGTCCGCGAGGATTGAGCCCATGGGCGACGTGATTGCACCGACGGAGCTGATGGACCGCCTCTATAGGAGGCAGCGCCATGTCTACGACGCCACACGGAAGTATTATCTCTTGGGCCGCGATCGGCTGATCGTGCGGCTGGCACCTCCCGCCGGCAGTCGGGTGCTGGAGATCGGCTGCGGCACGGCGCGCAACCTTGTGCTGGCCGCTCATGTCTATCCGGGGGCCGAGTTCTTCGGCATCGATATCTCGTTCGAAATGCTGGAAACGGCACACAACGTCGTTGAGCGCGAAGGCCTGTCAGATCGCATCCGGCTTGCACGCGCCGACGCCGCCGTCTTTGACCCAGCGATTCTGTTCGGCGTACCGGGTTTTTCGCGGATTTTCGTGTCCTACAGCCTCTCCATGATGCCGGGATGGCGCGCCGTGCTGGAGCGAGCGCTCACATGGCTTTGTCCTGGCGGCGAACTGCATGTGGTCGATTTCGGCGGCCAAGAGCAGTTGCCCGTTTGGTTTCGTACCGGGCTGCGGCAGTGGCTGCGGCTCTTCCACGTCACGCCGCGCGATGAGTTGGAATGCGAGCTAACGCTGCTGGGGTTGCGCTCTGGCGCCCTGACCGCGATCGAGCGGCCGTTCCGCGGCTACGCCCAATACGCCGTCTGCCGGCGTCTCGCCGCCTAGGCATTCCCGCTTCCATTTCGCTGCATGGCCTTGCGACGTGTAGGGCATTGGCAGAGCCTGTGCCCGATGCTAACGGGCAAGCGTGCCCGTAGCGTTGGGAGTTTCCAGAATGACCGAAGCCTATATTTGCGACGCCATCCGCACCCCTGTCGGTCGCTACAATGGCGGCTTGTCCACCGTGCGCGTCGATGACCTCGCCGCCCACCCCATCAAGACGTTGATGAAGCGCAATGCGAGCGTCGATTGGGGCGCCGTCGACGATGTGATCTATGGCTGCGTCAATCAGGCCGGCGAGGACAATCGCAATGTAGCGCGCATGGCGGGCTTGTTGGCCGGTCTGCCGGTCGAAGTGGCGGGCGCCACGGTGAACCGCCTGTGCGGCTCAGGTCTCGAGGCGGCGGGTCATGCCGCACGCGCCGTGAAGCTTGGCGAAGCAGACATGATCATCGCCGGCGGTGTCGAGGGCATGACGCGTTCGCCCTATGTCATGGGCAAACCCGAAGGACCGTTCGATCGCAACATGAAGCTCGAGGACACGGTGCTGGGCTGGCGCTTCGTCAATCCCAAGATGAAGGCGGCCTATGGCATCGACCCGATGGGACAAACGGCCGAGAACGTCGCCACAGAGCACCAGATCAGCCGCACTGACCAGGACGCCTTTGCCTATCGCAGCCAGCGCCGCTGCAAGGCGGCCCAGGATCGTGGCTTCTTCGACAAGGAGATCGTGAAAGTCACGGCGAAGAAGGGCAAGAACGAGATCGTCGTCGACAGGGACGAGCATCCGCGCGGTGACACCACCATGGAGACGCTGGCCAAGCTGCCGCCGGCTTTCCGCGAAAACGGCTCGGTGACGGCCGGCAATTCGTCGGGCATCAACGACGGCGCCTGCGCCATGATCATCGCGTCGGAGCAAGCGGCGAAAGCAAATGGTCTCACGCCACGCGCTCGTATCCTGGCGGCCGTTTCGGCCGGCGTGCCGCCGCGCGTCATGGGCATCGGTCCCGTGCCGGCAACGCAGAAGCTTCTCGCGAAGCTTGGCATGACGGTGAAGGATTTCGACACGATCGAGCTCAACGAGGCGTTCGCTGCCCAGTCACTCGCGGTGTTGCGACAGCTCGGCCTCTCCGACGATGCGGAGAACGTGAATCCCAATGGCGGCGCCATCGCGCTCGGCCATCCGCTCGGAGCTTCCGGTGGCCGGCTGATGATCACCGCGCTCAACCAGCTCGAGACGATCGGGGGCAAGCGCGCCCTTTGCACCATGTGCATTGGCGTGGGCCAAGGCATCGCGCTCGCGCTGGAGCGTGTCTAAGGCCTCGAAGGACGTTAGGGCGTCTCTGTCAGATTGATGCCGGCCTGGCGCAGCTCGGTGAGCTTGCGCTTGCGGCTGCCGTCGATATCGATCGAGGCCGTTGCCTCAAGGACGACGCCGACATTGAAGCCGGCCTGGCGTGCATCGATCGCCGACCAGGCGACGCAATAGTCGAACGCGAGGCCGCAGAAGACCAGCCGGGTGAAGCCACGCGCCTTGAGGTAGCCATCCAGGCCGGTGCGTGTCATGCGGTCGTTCTCGCGGAACGCGGAATAGGAATCGATTCCGGCGTGGAAGCCCTTGCGCACGATCATCTGCGCCTTGGTGGTATCGACACCGGAATGGAAAGCTGCACCCGTCGTGCCCTGGACGCAGTGATCCGGCCATAACGTTTGCGAGCCGTAGGAAAACTGGACGGAGCTGTAGGGCTCGGCGTCCTTCCAACTGCTGGCAAAGGACGCATGGCCCGCTGGATGCCAGTCCTGGGTCAGGATGACATGGTCGTAGCGGCCGATCAGACGATTGACCAACGGCACAATGGCATTTGACCCCGGCACGGCAAGCGCTCCGCCTTCGCAGAAGTCGTTTTGCATATCGACAACGATCAACGCCTCGTTGGGCATGCCGACGTTCTCCCTCAAATTTCTGGTAGGTCTCCTTGGCTTAGTTCCTTCTCGAATGCGGCGATCCAGTGGCAAAGTGAGTTGCCTTCGATGGCGCCGCGTAGACCGCGCATAATGTCCTGGTAGTAGTGGAGATTGTGCCAAGTCAGCAACATGGCACCGAGGATCTCTTCGCTACGAATAAGATGGTGAAGATAAGCCCGGCTGTGCTTATGGCAAGCGGGACAAGTGCAGCGCTCGTCGATTGGCCTCGGATCATCGCGATGGCGGGCATTGCGCAGGTTCAATTCGCCGCGACGGGTGAAGGCCTGCGCCGTGCGGCCGCCGCGCGTGGGCAGCACGCAGTCGAACATGTCGATGCCGCGGCGCACTGCGCCCACGATGTCGGCAGGCCGGCCCACGCCCATCAGGTAGCGCGGCTTGTCGATGGGCAACGTCGGCATTGTCGTGTCGAGGGTCTTGAACATCATTTCCTGGCCCTCGCCGACGGCCAGTCCGCCGACCGCGTAGCCGTCGAAGCCAATGTCGGTCAGGATTTTCGCACTTTCCGCGCGAAGGGCCGGAAAGACGCTGCCCTGGACGATTCCGAACAATCCGTAGCCCGGCCGCTCCGCGAAAGCGCGCCTGCCGCGCTCGGCCCAGAGCATCGAGAGCCGCATCGACTGCGCAGCCGTCGCCTCATCGACCGGCCAGGCCGTACATTCGTCGAACGACATGGTGATATCGGTATCGAGCAGATGCTGGATCTCGATCGAGCGCTCGGGCGTCAGTCGGTGTTGCGAGCCGTCGCGCGGCGAGCGGAAGGTGACGCCGTCGCGGTCGAGCTTGCGCAGCTCCTTGAGCGACATGACCTGGAAGCCACCCGAGTCGGTGAGGATCGGGCCTGGCCAATCCATGAATTTATGTAGGCCGCCCATCGCCGCCACGCGCTCCGCGCCCGGTTGCAGCATGAGGTGGAACGTGTTGCCGAGGATGATCTCCGCCCCGGTCTCTCGCACTGATTGCGGCATCATCGCTTTCACGGTGCCACCGGTCCCCAGCGGCATGAAGGCCGGCGTCTCGACGGTGCCGTGCGCCGTGGTGAGGCGACCGCGGCGAGCGAGGCCATCGGTGCCGATCAGTTCGAAGGAAAGACTCATCGGCGCAACAGACAACAATCGCCGTAGGAATAGAAGCGATATCGCCGCTCGACCGCATGCGCATAGGCCCGCTTCATGCACTCCAGTCCGGCAAAAGCGGACACCAGCATGAAAAGCGTGGACCGCGGCAGGTGGAAGTTGGTGAGCAGGAGATCGATCGCACGGAAACGGAACCCCGGCGTGATGAAGATATCGGTCTCACCGCTCCAGGCTTTGATTTCACCATCATGGTCGCGTGCTACCGATTCAAGCAAGCGCAGCGCCGTCGTGCCGATCGAGATCACGCGTCCGCCGGCCCGGCGCGTGCTCTCGACTGCCTCTGCTGACGCCTGTGGTACCTCGCCCCATTCGGCATGCATCTTGTGTTGGTTGGTGTCCTCGACCCGAACCGGCTGGAACGTGCCGGCCCCGACATGAAGCGTGACGCTCGCCGTGCCGACGCCGGCGTTCGCCAGCGCCGTCATCAGTTCCGGCGTGAAATGCAGTCCGGCTGTTGGCGCCGCGACCGAACCATCGATCTTGGCGAACAATGTTTGGTAATCGGCGCGATCACGCTGATCGGCGATGCCGCCGCGGATGTAGGGCGGCAGCGGCACTGCACCACTGGCTTGGAGGGCAGCGAGAAAATCCGCGCCGCTGCGATCGAACGCGAGCACAAGCGAACCATCGGTGTCGATCGCCGCCACTGTCGCCTGCAGCCCTGAAGCGAACGATATTCGATCGGCGATCCTGAGCCGCTTGACGGGGCGGCCAAAGCAACGCCAGCGGCCATCACCGAGATCGCGGATCAGGAGCGCTTCGACCGCGACATCCTGCCGGCCCTTGCCGCCTGCGCGTATGCCGTTGAGGCGGGCGGGGATCACCCGGGTATCGTTGAACACCATCAGGTCGCCGGCGCGCAGCAATCTGGGCAGATCGCGCACGATATGATCGCCGAGACCGGTAGGGGAGACATCGAGCAGCCGCGCCGAATCGCGCGGCGACACCGGCCGCTGGGCGATCAATTCGTCCGGCAGTGCAAAATCGAAAAGATCGACGCGCATTAGAGCAAGACGATGGCGCGCTTCAGGTTGGACCGATATCCATCACGTCGGCGTCGGAATCGTCTGCCGGCGGCTGGGTGTGCGGATCGACGAGGGCAACGAAACGATAGACGCCGTCCATCGTCTCGCGCTTCACGCGCGCCCGCGTCTCGAGGCAATGTAGATGTGCCAGCGTCTCGCCGAAGGCGAAGACGACCTGGTTGTTGTCGAGATGGCGCGGGAAGAGGACCGGGACCATGTCCCAGCCGGTCGCGCCCTTCGCGCCAAGACGTGCGATGGCATTGGTCATGTCGGTCATGCGCGCATCGTGATGGGCCACGAGCTGGTCGAGGCGAGTATGCAGGCCAACGAAAGGAAAGCCGTGGCTCGGCAGCACCAGCGCATCGGCGGGCAACCGCCGGAAACGCGAGAAGCCGTCGAGGAACCAGGTGAGCGCGTCGGCCAGCGGCTCGTTGGGCCACACACCGACATTGGTGCTGATCTTGGGCAACACCTGATCGCCCGCGATCAGGACATTGAGCTCGGGGCACCATAGCGAGGCGTGCTCGGGCGCATGGCCGCGGCCCACGATCACGTCCCATCGATGGCCGCCAAGCGTGATGGGATGAGCATGGATCAGCCGCTGGAACGCCGTCGGCAGCGGCACCACGCCCTTCGCATAACCGCCCTTGTGGCGATGAAACAGCGCGATCTTGTCGTCAGGCACGCCGTTGCGGCTGAGATGCGCGCCACGTACGTCTTCGTTCTCGATAAAGTCGTTGCGTGCGGCGATGGCGCTCATGTACTCGCCGAGCGTCATGAGGAGCGGCGCGTTCCAGCGCTCGCACAGCCAGCCGGCGAGGCCGATGTGATCTGGATGCAGGTGCGTGCCGACAACGCGCGTCACCGGCTTGCCGCCTAGTCTGGTGGCGAAGATCTTGTCCCAAAGATCGCGCGTAGCCTGCGAGTTGATGCCGGTATCGACCAGCGTCCAGCCGTCCTTCTCCTCGATCGCCCACAAGTTGATGTGGTTGAGCTGGAAGGGCAGCGGCATGCGCAGCCAGTAGATGCCGGGCGCGACGTTCTTGATGTCGCCAGGCTCCGGCACGTCGCCGCAGGGAAAGCGCAACTGCGCCAGCAGGCGTTGCGAAAGATCAGGAGAATCGGGCATGCGCAAACCTATGCCTTGGCGGCCTTCCGATGTCACGACCGGCGGGCGATGGCCCGCCATGCGATATCGCGACGACAGAAGCCGCCGGGCCAGTCGATCAGGTCGACGGCACGATAGGCGCGTGACCGCGCTTCCTCCACCGTCGGTGCCATCGCCGTGACGTTCAAAACACGACCGCCGTTGGCCAGCACGCGCTGGCGATCGGGGCTGAACTTGGTGCCGGCATGGAAAATCTGCACGCCCTCGACCTTGCCGGCGGCCTCGAGATTGCGGATTTCGCTGCCCTTTTCGTAGGCCTCGGGATAGCCGTTCGCCGCCATCACGACGGTGAGCGCAACATCGTCACTCCAGCGCAGGTCGAAGTGATCCAGGCCACCGTCGGCGCAGGCCATCAATGCCGGCAGGATGTCGGATTTGAGCCGCATCATCAGCGCCTGGGTTTCGGGATCGCCGAAGCGGCAGTTGTATTCGACCAGCCGCGGCCCCTTTGGGCCGATCATCAGTCCTGCGTAGAACACGCCTTTGTACGACATGCCGTCGGCCGCGAGGCCGCGCACCGTCGGCAGCACGATCTCGCGCATCGCCCGTTCGATCATCGCATCGTCGAGGATGGGCGCGGGCGAATAGGCCCCCATGCCGCCGGTGTTTGGGCCCTTGTCGCCATCAAAGACGCGCTTGTGATCCTGCGCACCGGCAAGCGCCAGTGCATGCTCGCCATCGCACAGCGCGAACAGGCTCGCTTCTTCCCCCTCCATGAATTCCTCGATCACCACCGAGGCGCCGGCTGCGCCGAAGCGATTACCCGCCAGCATGTCATGCACGGCGTCGATTGCCTGCTGCTCGGTTTCCGCCACGACAACACCTTTGCCGGCGGCAAGGCCATCTGCCTTCACCACGATCGGCGCTCCCTGCGCCCTGATGTAGGCCTCTGCCTTGGCGACGTCGGTGAAGCGCTCATAGGCCGCCGTCGGGATATTGTGGCGGCGGCAAAGATCCTTGGTGAAGCCCTTGGAGCCTTCAAGCTGTGCCGCTTTGGCCGACGGGCCGAAGACCTTGATGCCGGCCTCGGCCAGGCGGTCGGCAAGCCCCGCCACTAAGGGTCCCTCAGGGCCCACCACGACGAAATCGATCTTCTCCTGCCGGGCCAGCGCCACCTGGCCTGCGATGTCCTCGGCCCCGACCTCGACGCATTCGGCAACCTCGGCAATGCCGGCGTTTCCGGGAGCGCAGAAGAGCTTTGTACACAGTGGGGAGGCGGCTATGGCCCAGCACAGGGCATGTTCGCGGCCTCCGCTGCCCACCACCAGGATTCGCATAACCTCAACCTCTTGAAATGCCGCCTGTTTCTGACAATATGACCATAGTCATGACCATGGTCATATTGCAGGTTCTGCCATGACAAAAACCATGAAAGCGTCGGAGTGCAAAGCGAAGTTTTTGGGCGTATTGGACGAGGTCGCCGCCACGCATGAGCGCGTGATCGTCACAAAGAATGGAAAACCCGTGGCGGAGATCGTGCCGTTCGTGGAGAAGCCGAAATCGATTCGGGGGGCTCTCAAGGGATCCGTCACCATCCTAGGCGATCTGGATGAACCTCTTGATGTCGAGTGGGAAGCCCTCAAGGAATGAGTGTTCTTCTCGATACCAACGCCTTGATCTGGCTGCTCGGGGACAACGTTGAACTTGGAGCGCGCGCCACAGAGGAAATTGAGCACGCACTCCGCGGCAGCCGCCTTATGACATCGGCGGCTTCGTTCTGGGAAGTTGCGATGCTCATGGAGAAGAAGCGCATTATTCTGGACCGGCCTGTCTATAAATGGCGCACGGACGCACTTCGTTCGGGAATCGAGGAAGTGCCGCTCGATGGTGAACTCGCCATCGAATCCGTTGCCTTGGCCGATCTCCATGGTGATCCGATGGATCGGTTTATTGTGGCTACGGCGATCAAGATGCGGGCAACTCTCGTCACGTCTGACATCCGTCTGCTTGCCTGGAAGGGCCCGATCTCTTGCATCGATGCCCGGGTGTAGCGTCAGATGATGGAAGCGAACGCGCCTGACACCGCCCCGAGCAACGTTCCGGAGTTCTCCGTCTCCGAGCTCTCGTTCGCGCTGAAGCGCCAACTTGAAGGAGCGTTCCCGCGCGTGCGTGTGCGCGGCGAGGTCAGCCAGCCGTCCTTTCCGCGCTCGGGCCACTGCTACTTTCGGCTGAAGGACGAGAATGCGGTGCTCGACGCCGTGTGCTGGAAGACCACGCTGCCGCGGCTCGGCCTCAAGATCGAGGAGGGCATGGAGGTGATCGCCACCGGCAAGATCACGACCTATGCCGGCTCCTCGCGTTATCAGATCATCATCGACCGGGTGGAACTCGCAGGCGAAGGCGCGCTGCTGAAGCTTTTGGAGGACCGGCGCAAGAAGCTCGCGGCTGAGGGCCTGTTCGACGCGGAGCGTAAACGGCCATTGCCCTTCCTGCCCGAAGTCGTGGGCGTCGTGACCTCGCCGTCAGGCGCGGTCATCCGAGACATCCTGCATCGCCTTGCCGACCGCTTCCCGCGCCGCGTCCTGGTCTGGCCGGTCGCCGTTCAGGGCGACAAGGCCGCGCGCGAAGTCGCAGCGGCCATCGCGGGGTTTAACCGGCTGCCGCTGGCAGGGCCGGTGCCACGGCCGGGCGTGCTGATCGTGGCGCGCGGCGGCGGCAGCCTCGAGGACCTGTGGGCCTTCAACGAGGAGGTCGTGGTGCGCGCGGCCGCCGCCTCAACCATCCCGCTGATCTCCGCAGTGGGCCACGAGACTGACACTACGCTGATCGACTTCGCGTCGGACCGCCGAGCGCCCACCCCCACGGCGGCGGCGGAGATGGCGGTGCCGGTGCGGGCCGACCTCATTGCCCAGACGCTCGATTTCGGCCAGCGCACGATCGCCTGCCTGAATCGCGCCCTGCGCGAGGCAAGCGTGGCGCTCACCGGTCTCGCGCGCGGGCTGGGCGACCCCGTGCGGCTGATCGAGGAACGCCAGCAACGTCTCGACGTCTGCGGCGAACGGCTGGCGCTCGCGACCCGCCAGCTGGTCGAGCGCCGCGATCACCAGCTGGCGGCGGCCCGACTCGTCAGCCCGCGTGCCGTCATCAATGCCAAGGAGCAGGCGCTGGTAAGTGAGGTGCGCGTGCTGGAAGGCGCGATGCGCCGCTATGTCGGCGATACGCACCAGAAGATCGAGCGCACCGCCGAGCGGTTGGAACAGTTTGCGGAGCGCGTCCGCCGTAGCATGGGTGAAATGCTGACCCGCGGCGACGAGCGGATCGAGCAGCTCGGCAAGCTGCTGGAGAGCTACTCGTTCCACTCCGTGCTCAATCGTGGTTTCGCACTGGTGCGCGATCAGGACGGCCATCCTGTATTGACCGCAGCAGATACCCAGGCGGGCGACACGCTCGCTATCGAATTCGCCGACGGCCGCATCGGCGCCAAGGTCACCGACGGCGTCGGTTCGGTTCCCCGGCCGACGCCCGTTCCACCGCGCCGTCGCGGCGGGGGCAACGACGATCAGGGATCGCTGCTGTAGCGCCTCCGGATCGGGAACAACGGCGACCGGCCAACGTTCTCGCCATGCTGCAATGACAGGTTAGGAATCGCCGGAATGGCATCGTCGCTCGTGTCTCGGGAAAGCGCGGACGGCCGCCTGCGCGCGGCTCCGGCATCGGCCACGACGGTGTCAGCCACATCGGTGATCTTCGCGATCGCGGTCGCCGCCCTTTATTTCGGCCGCGACGTGCTGATGCCGCTTGCTTTGGCGATCTTGCTGAGCTTCGTGCTGGCGCCGCTCGTGATCCTGCTTCGACGCGTGCATTTCGGCCGTGTACCGTCGGTCCTCGCGGCCGTGCTCCTCGCCTTCCTGGTGATCTGCGGCATCGCCGCGCTGATCGGCGGCCAGCTTGCGCAACTCGCCGAAAACCTCCCGCAATACGAGACGACGATCAGCCAGAAGATCCAGGCCATTCAAACCACTGCGACGGGAAACGGCATCGTCGAGCGCGCCTCCTCGATGCTCGGCGATCTGCGTCGGGAGATCACGAAGACGACCGAAGATGCTACGGCAAAAAAGGAGCCGGCTCCCGGCGGTGCGCCGGCCGGCGACCAGCCGCAGAAGCCGATCCCGGTGGAGATTCGGGAACCCCCCGCGGCACCGCTGGAGGTCATTCGTGCTGTCGTCGGCCCGCTTTGGGGGCCGCTTGCGACAGGCGGCATCGTCATCGTCTTCTTGATCTTCATCCTGCTGCAGCGCGAGGACATGCGGGATCGGTTCATCCGCCTCGTCGGCGCCCGCGATCTTCAGCGCACGACTCAGGCCCTCGACGACGGCGTGCAGAGACTCAGCCGCTATTTCCTGGTGCAAAGCGCCATCAACGCAACCTTCGGCGTATTGATCGGGACCGGTCTTTTCTTCATCGGCGTGCCCAATCCGGTGCTCTGGGGCGTGTTGGCGATGTTGCTGCGGTTTGTGCCCTATATTGGCGCCTGGATCGCGGCCTTCTTCCCGTTGGCCCTGGCGTTTGCCGTCGATCCGCACTGGTCGATGCTGCTGTGGACCGCGGGCTTGTTCGCCGTCGTCGAGTTGTTGATGGGGCAGGCGGTCGAGCCTCTGCTCAACGCCCATAGTACGGGCCTCTCCGCCGTCGCAATCGTGGTCGCCGCAGCCTTTTGGACGTGGCTGTGGGGTCCTATCGGGCTTCTGCTGTCGACGCCACTCACGGTCTGCCTGGTCGTCATCGGCCGGCATGTCGAGCGCCTGCAATTCCTCGACGTCCTGTTGGGGGACAGGCCGGCGCTTGCGCCCGAGGAGAGCTTTTATCAGCGCATGCTCGCCGGCGATCCGGACGAAGCCGCCCATCAGGCAGAGGAGTTCCTCAAGGATCGACGCCTCGCGGCCTACTACGACGAAATTGCCATCCGCGGGCTCGCGCTGGCGCAACTCGACATCAATCGCGGGATACTCGACCACGACCACCGCGCCCAGATCAGGGATGCTGTTGAGGAATTGATCGACGATCTGTCCGATCACGACGATGCATCGATTGCGGCAGAGGCGGAAGGCGACGAGAGTATCCACGACGATGGGAACGCCAAGCCTCGTGGAGCCACGGTATTGTGCATCGCCGGCCGTGGCCCGTTGGATGAGGCGACTGCGATGATGCTGGTGCAGCTTTTGCAAAAGCACCGCATCGGCGCTCGCGTCATTTCCAGCCGAGAAGCTTCGCCGGCCAACATCCTCCAGCTCGAGCCCAGCGGTGTGAAGGTTGTCTGCCTCGCCTACCTGGAGCCCGCGGCCGTGGCCAGCGCGCGCTATCTCGTCCGGCGCGTCCGCCGCCGGCTGCCGCAGGCGAGGGTCGGTCTTGGCCTGTGGGGCCGCGCCCGGATGGGAGGTGGCGACGATACCGCGAAGCAGCTGGAAGCCGATTTCGTGGTCACGTCCCTTGAAGAGGCTGTCGAACGGATCGGCAAAAAAGTGGGCGCCACTATTCCGAAGTCGCCTGTCGAGACGTCTTCGACTACCGACTGACCGCGGCAATTGCAATTCGCGGCGATGCGGGAGACCTTTGCGATGTCGGGTTGTTCCGGCACCATCCTCTCGGGATGGCATCAAAGGGAGGATGCATCGTGCCCAATGACGCGCCGCTGTCGGCCGAGACTCTCAAGAATTTCCTGTATGCAAGCACCGCCACCGTCTCGATGCAGATGCTGAAGCGCGGTTTCCGCAACTCGGCGGTGAATGGCGTGCGGCCGCTTAATCCGAAGGCGACGCGGTTGGTCGGGCCGGCCTATACGCTGCGTTACATTCCTGGCCGCGAGGATCTCGACAAGCCGCCGACGCCCAATGATCCACCCTCCGCGCAGCGCGCGGCGATCGAGGAGACGCCGGCCGGCCACGTGCTGGTGATCGGCACCGAGGGCAATACGCATTCGGGCACGCTGGGCGACATCCTGGCGCTGCGGCTCAAGGTGCGTAGAGTGGCCGGTGTGTTGAGCGATGGCGCCATGCGTGACACGCCGGTGATCGGCAAGTTCGACTTCCCGGTTTTCTGTACTGCTGCCGCGGCGCCGCCCAGCATGAACAGTCTTCATCCGGTCGAAGTGCAGACGCCGGTCGGCATCTGCGGCGTGCCAGTCTATCCCGGCGACGTCATCGTGGCCGACGAAGACGGCGCGATCGTCGTGCCGCGCCACATCGCCGACGAAGTGGCGCGCGATTCCTTCGAGCAGGAGCGGCTGGAGAAGTTCGTCGCCATCCGTGTCGGCCAGGGCAAGCCGATCCCCGGCACCTATCCGCCGAACGACGAGACCAAAGCCGCTTATCAGGCCTGGCTTAAGGCGGGAGAGCCGGCCGGCGGCTGACCCGCTACGAGTGGCTGCCGTAGGGCTTGGTAATCAGCTCCATCCAGTGGCCGTCCGGATCGTCGAAGTAGACGCCGCGGCCGCCCCAATGGTGGTTGATCTCGCCCTTGCCGCTGCGGTCATGATTGGCGAAGTAGGCGGCGCCGCTCTTCTTGAGGCGCGCGAAGGCGTCGTCGAATTCGCCTTCCTCGACTAGAAAGGCATAGTGCTGGGTACGCACGTCCTGGGAATCGACGAAGTCGAGCGTAACTCCGTTACTGGTCTGTACCGGACGGAAGGGACCCCATTGCGCGCTGACGTTCACACCCAGGATGTCGGCAAGGAATGTCGCAGAGGCCTCCTTGTCTTTGGCCGGAATGATGATGTGGTTGAGGGCGGGCATCGCAAGTCTCCAATGCTTCTGAACCTGAGTTAGGCCGGCGCGTTCGGACTTCAACTCGGTGATGCAAGGGCGCTTGGCACGACCTCGGCCAACGCGCCGGCCGCAAGTTCGGGCTTCAGCGACAGGATAGACGTCAATCTGGGCTCAGGATACCGCGTTGGGGATGACGCGGCGTTTCAAGGGCTGCCAGGTGCCGTGCGGTATGGGCTGCAGCACGTCTCGGAACTGGCGTGCGCATTTGGCCCAGGTGAAGGTCTCGGCATGGGCGCGGCAGTCGGCTGGCTCGCAGGTGATGGCAGCAAAGCAGGCGGCGCGTAGATCTTCGTCCAGGGCGCCCACCTTGTCTGTCGTGATGACATCGAGCGGACCCGGCACGGGGTAAGCCGCGACCGGCACGCCCGACGCGAGCGCCTCGACCATTACAAGACCGAAGGTGTCGGTGCGGCTCGGGAATACGAAGCAGTCGGCCTGGGAGTAGAGATAGGTGAGCTTCTCGGCGTCGACAGAACCAAAGAAGCATACGTCCGGGTAGCTTCGCTCGAGTTCGCGTCGCTGCGGCCCGTTGCCGACCACCCATTTGGTGCCCGGCAGATCAAGCTCGAGGAATGCCTTGATGTTCTTCTCGATTGCAAGCCGCCCGGCATAGAGCCAGATCGGCCGAGCGTCCTGCAGTTCTTGACGCGGCCGGGGGGCGAAGGCCGTGATGTCGACGCCGCGTGACCACGGCGCCAGATTCTTGAACCCGCGCGCGGCAAGCTCGGCGCGGATCGATTGCGCTACCACCAGGACCGCAGAGGAGGGAGCATGGAAGCGCCGGACCAGGGTGTAGCTCCAGGCGAGCGGCGATCGGATGCGGGCATGCACATATTCGGGGAAGCGCGTGTGATAGGCGCTGGTGAAAGGAATGTCGCGCTTGAGACAAAAGCCTCGGGCCGCCCAACCCAGTGGACCTTCCGTCACGAGATGGATCGCATCAGGCGCGAAAAGTTTCAGCATATGGGCGAGCCGCGCCGCAGGGAAAAGCGAGAGGCGGATTTCGGGGTAGGTCGGGCAGGGCAGTGTGCGGAAACGGTCGGGGCCAAAGACCTCGATCTCGTGGCCTTCGGCCCGCAACAGCCTGACAATGGTCTCGATGGTGCGCACCACGCCGTTGATCTGCGGGCGCCAGGCGTCGGAGACGATGGCGATGCGCAATCGTTACTCCGCCGCCATCGGTTGCGGCGGCGCATAGCGCGGCAGCGGCGTCGGCCGGCGCGCGACCTCCTCGGCCCAACGTACGATCCGGAGCCGGCCGTCGAAGTCCTCCACCAGAGCAGTGCAGCTTTCGACCCAGTCGCCGTCATTGCAATAGAGGATGCCATCGATGGTGCGGATCTCGGCGTGATGGATATGGCCGCACACCACACCATCGACGCCGCGCCGGCGCGCTTCGCCGGCGACGGCGGCTTCGTAGTTGGCGATGAATTGGACCGCGTTCTTGACCTTGTGCTTGAGATAGGCCGAGAGCGACCAGTAGGGCAGGCCGAGCTTGCGGCGCGCCACGTTGAACGCGGTATTGAGGCGAAGGGCGAGGGTATAGGCCCAGTCGCCGAGGATCGCGAGCCAGCGCGCGTAGCGCACGATGCCGTCGAACTGGTCGCCATGGATCACCAGCAGCTTCTTGCCCTCGCAGGTGACATGGATCGCCTCCTCCTCGACCCGCACGTCGCCGAAGGTGAGCTGGCAATACTGGCGCGCGGCCTCGTCGTGATTGCCTGGAATGTAGATGACGTTGGTGCCCTTGCGCGCCTTGCGCAGCACTTTCTGCACTACATCGTTGTGCGCCTGGGGCCAGTACCACCAACGCTTCAACCGCCAGCCATCGACGATGTCGCCCACGAGGTAGAGATATTCACACTCGTTCTTTTTCAGAAAATCGAGCAGCATCTCTGCCTGGCAACCGCGGGTGCCAAGATGGATATCCGAGATGAAGATGGCCCGATGGCGGACCGACGCCTGGCGCTCGATCACGGTCATGTGGATAACAACTCGACCGATACAAGATATGTCGTGCGCAATTGCACGATACGCAGCCGATTGTGTATGTCTGCCATTGCGCGGTTGTGAACCGGTTGTGACGGTCCAATGACATTCGTTTCGCCCAAATCCATCCTGTTGATCCGCAATCCGATCGCCGGCCGCCGTCGCCGAGGCTTCGTGGAGGCGGTGATGCATCAGGTGCGCGACGCCGGGTGGACCGTCGATCTTGTTGACACGGAAGCGCCAGGCGACGCGCGGCACCTAGCCGAGACTTGCGACGCCAGCCGTTACGGGGTGATTGCCGTTGCAGGCGGCGACGGCACGATCAACGAAGTGGTGAACGGGCTGGCACGGCGTGGCAGCGAAGGGCCGGCGCTGGCAATCGTTCCGCTCGGCACGGCAAATGTGCTGGCCCACGAGCTGGGCCTCGATCTCAGGGCAGCCGCGATCGCGCGGACAATAATGTCAGGCCAAGCCCTGCTGGTGCATCCGGGCGAGGCGAGCTGCGTGGCGGTAGACGATGCGGGCGTGCCGCACTGTTTTGCGCTGATGGTGGGCGCGGGCTTCGACGCCAAGGTGGTGGCGGGCGTCAGTGCGCCGTTCAAGCGCCGGTTCGGTCGAGCGGCCTACGTTTGGCGTTCGCTGGTGGAAGCGCGGCGCTACCGGCCGGTCCGCTACGCGGTCGAGATCGACGGGCGAGAGCCCTGCGAGGCGGCATCGGTGATCGTAACACGGGCCCGTCTCTACGCCGGGCCCTATGTCGTGGCCCCGCAAGCGACCCTTGGCGAGCCGTTGCTGCATGTCTGCTTGTTCGAGCGCTGGGGCCGCGGGCAAGCCTTGCGTTTTGGCCTGGCTTTGCTGCTCGGCCGGCTGCCGCGCACGGGCGGCTACCGCGTCGTGACCGGCCGGCAGGTCAAGATCTCAGTGTTGAACGATGCCGGCGAAACGCGCGTCCAGCCGGTACAGGTCGATGGCGATGATATGCTGACATTGCCCATATCGGTCGCTCTGGCGGCCGGCGCGGTGCGTCTTCTGCAGCCCTTACCGCGCCGCCTGAGCCAGCCGCTGGACGACCTCGGGAGTCGGATGGCCGTCGGCGGGTAGGCCGATCTGCTTTTGGAACAGGCGGACCGCGGAGCGGGTCTTGGGGCCAAGCAGGCCGTCGGGCTCGTCGCTGTAGAAACCGAGGCGCGCCAGCCGCTTCTGCATGTCGATAACGGCATCATGCGACAGCGGTTGATCATCGTCTGGCGGCGATTGCGCCACCGCCGGGCCGCCGGCGATCTGCTGGGCCAGGATGCCGATCGACAGCGCATAGAGCGTCGAGCGGTTCCAATTCATGACGGCCTTGAAATTGGGGTAGAGGATGAACGCCGGGCCGCGCCAGCCGGCCGGCAGCGTGATCGACGCCGGCTCATCCGATACAGGCAACGGCTGGCCGTTCGCGCGTTTGACTCCCATGGCTGCCCAGGTGCGCACCGGCTTCTCGACGGTGGTGTCGGCCTGATCCAGGGGGAAGTTGCGCGGCAGGACGATCTCGTCGCTCGACGGCAGGCCGGGCCGAAAACCGATGCCGCGTAGAAAATTCGCCGCCGAGGCAAAGGCATCGGGCATGCTGTTCCAGAGATCGATGCGACCGTTGCCATCGCGGTCGACGCCATATTTGACGAAGGTCGAGGGCATGAACTGCATGTTGCCCATGGCGCCCGCCCACGAACCGCGCATCTGCTGGCTCGTCATGCCGTTGCTCGCAAGGATCTTGAGCGCCTGGACCGTCTCGTTGGAAAAGAAAGCCGTCCGCTTGGTCATGCAGGCGAGCGTCGCCACCGAACGTACGACCTGGAAGTCGCCGAGATAGGCGCCGTAGTTGGTCTCCATGCCCCAGAAGGCGACAAGATACTGTGGCGGCACGCCATACTCGCGCCCAATTGCGTCGAGCAGGGACCGATACTGCGCCATCTTCTGCTGACCCTTGGCGATCCGGTCAGGCGTGACGGCGTTGCCGACATATTTGCCGTAAGTGAGCGAAAATTCCGGCTGGCGCGAATCGAGATCGACCACTTTCTGGTCGGGGGTGAGGCCCTGGAAGGCCCGGTCGGCCACGGCACCAGGCACACCCTGACGTATCGCTTCGGCCTTGATGTTTTGCAGGCAGTCGCGAAATCCACCGTCCTGCGCGTAGGCCGGAGTACCCGGTATCGCGAGGAGCGCCGTCGTTGCGGCGAGAAGAGCAGTTCTGTTGAAGGGGATCATCCCTGGACTTTATCACGAGCCGGCGATTGTCATGCCCTCGATTCGCACCGTCGGCGCGTTGGTGGCGCTCTTGAACTGCAGATCATTCGCAGGGGTCATGTTCAGGAACATGTCCTTGAGATTGCCTGCGACCGTGATGCCGCTCACCGGCCAGGCACGCTTGCCGTTCTCGATCCAGAAGCCCGATGCACCGCGGCTGTAGTCGCCGGTGACGCCGTTCACGCCGAAGCCGATCAGCTCGGTGATATAGAGGCCGCTCTTGATGTCGGCGATCAGCTCGTCGGGCGAGAGTTTGCCCTTCTCGAGGTAGAAGTTCGAGGTCGTGGGGCCGGGCGGGCCGGAGGTGCCTCGCGCGGCGTGGCCGGTGGGTGCGAGGTTGAGCTGGCGTGCCGCGGCAAGATCGAGCAGCCATGTCGTGAGCACGCCGTCGTCGATAACGGCATATCGTTTGGTCGGCAGTCCTTCTGCATCGAACGGCCGGCTGCCATGTCCGCGCTTGCGATGCGGGTTGTCGAGGATGCGGATGCCTTTGGCGAAAATCTGTTCGCCCATCTTGTCCTTGAGGAACGACGTGCCGCGGGCCACGGAGCGACCGTTGATGGCGCCGGCAAGATGGCCGATCAGTCCGCCGGATACGCGCCGGTCATAAACGATGGGCAGGCGGGCGTTCGACGCCTTCTTCGGATTGAGACGGCGCACGGCGAACGTCCCGGCGTTGCGGCCCACCTTGGCAGCCGCCATCAGGTCGTCGAAATGGACGGCGCTCGACCATTCATAGTCACGTTCCATGCCGGTGCCTTCGCCGGCGAGCACCGCGCAGGAAAGCGAATAACCGCCGCTGCGATAGCCGCCGGAGAAGCCGTTGGTGGCGGCCAGCATCACCGACGTGCGGCCCCAGCCGGCATGTGCGCCTTCTGAATTGGTGACGCCCTTCACCGCGCGCGCGGCATCCTCAGCCTCGGCGCAGAGTGCCAGCAGTTTCTTGGCGGAGGGCGGCTTCCGCTTGTCGTCGAGATCGAGATCGGGCCAGTCCCGCGCCAGGAGCTCTTCCGGCGCGATGCCGCAGACGGGATCCTCAGGCACAGCACGCGCCATGTCGACGGCACGCTCGGCCAGGCTGCGCAGCGCTGCGGGCGAGAAGTCGGTCGACGACACGAAGGCCTGGCGCTTGCCCACGAACACGCGCAGCCCGAGGTCGCGGCCCTCGCTGCTCTCGAGTCTCTCGCGCTTGCCGAGCCGTTGCCCGACCGAGATCGACTCGCCGTTCACGTAGAGGGCATCGGCCGCGTCGGCGCCGGCGGTCGACGCCCATTTCATGAGGTCGGCCAGGAGATTGGCGTCCGGCGCAGTGGCCGGACGCTTCTTGCGGGAGGGGGGCTTTTTCGTCGCTTTCGCCATCCCCCTTCTTACGCGCTAACGGCTGCCGCCGTCGAGGTGGCGCGAGGCCCGGTTGGCCGCACAAGTCACAGCCTTCAGGGAGGCGGTCACGATGTTGGAATCCATGCCGACACCCCACAACACGTGGCCGTCGCCGGTTTCCGCCTCGATGTAGCTCACCGCCTGGGCATCCTCGCCGGCGCCGGTGGCATGCTGGTGGTAGTCGCGCACCTTGATCCTGATGCCGCAATCCTTGGCCAGTGCCTCGACATAGCCCGCGATCGGGCCGTTGCCGTGGCCGCTCACTTTCTTCTCCTGGCCGTTCACTTTCACCCGGGCGTCGATCAAGCGCAGGTCCGGATGGCCGGGCTCCGGAATGGTCGTGTGGCTGACGAAGTCGAACGGTGCCGTGTTCTCGAGATACTCCTTGCGGAACGTGTCCCAGATCAGCGTCGCCTGGATCTCCTTGCCGGTCTCGTCGGCGATCTGCTGGATCGTCTTGGAGAACTCGACCTGGAGAAGGCGCGGCATGTCGATGCCGTAGTCGGTCTTCAGGATGTAGGCGATGCCGCCTTTGCCTGACTGGCTGTTGATGCGGATGATCGCCTCGTAGCTGCGGCCGAGATCGGCCGGGTCGATCGGCAGGTAGGGCACTTCCCAGACCTTGCTGTTGGACGCCTCCAAGGCCCTGAAGCCCTTGTTGATCGCATCCTGGTGCGAGCCGGAGAAGGCCGTGAAGACGAGGTCGCCGCCATAGGGATGGCGCGGATGTACCGGCAGCTGGTTGCAGTACTCGACGGTCTGGCGGACCTCGTTGATGTCGGAGTAGTCGATCTCGGGATCGACGCCCTGGGTGAACATGTTGAGCCCGAGCGTGACGAGATCGACGTTGCCGGTGCGCTCGCCGTTGCCGAACAGGCAACCTTCGATGCGCTCGGCGCCGGCCATGTAGCCGAGTTCCGCGGCCGCGACACCGGTGCCGCGATCATTGTGCGGATGCAGGCTCAGGATGAACGAGTCGCGGTACTTGAAGTTGCGATGACACCATTCGATCTGGTCGGCATAGACGTTGGCCGAGGCCATCTCGACGGTCGCCGGCAGGTTGATGATCATTTTCTTCTGCGGCGTCGGCTGATAGACGTCGGCCACGGCCGCGCAGATGTCGCGTGCGAACTCGAGCTCGGTGCCGGTGAAACTCTCGGGCGAATATTCGTACACCCACTCGGTGGCTGGATCGGCGTCGGAGAGCTGCTTGATCAGCTTGGCGCCTGATACGGCGATGTCGATGATGCCGCTATAGTCCATGCCGAACACGACGCGGCGTTGCAGCGTCGAGGTCGAGTTGTAGAGATGGATGATGGCGCGCTTGGCGCCGCGGCAGGCCTCGAAGGTGCGCTCGATCAGCTCGGGCCGGCTCTGCGTCAACACCTGGATGGTAACGTCGGCCGGGATCATCTTCTTCTCGATCAGCTCGCGCACGAAATCGAAGTCGGTCTCCGAGGCTGCAGGGAACCCGACCTCGATCTCCTTGAACCCCATCTTGCAGAGTAATTGGAACATCCGCGTCTTGCGGTCCGAGTCCATCGGCTCGATCAACGCCTGGTTGCCGTCGCGCAGGTCGACCGCGCACCAGGTGGGAGGCTTGGCGATGACGGCGTTCGGCCATCGTCGGTCCTTGATCTGGACGGGCGGGAAGGGAATGTACTTCTCGCTCGCGGTTGGCATCATCGGTTTCTGGGGTGACATGAAAAGACTCCTCGCGCCGCGCACGGCCTGAAGGCTCGAATCGAAAACTGCGATGGACGGAATGGGGTGGCGGCGACTGGGTGTAAGGAAAGAGACGAACGACTTGTGATCCGCAAGGCCCCGGAGTCGGGGCGGCGGATCAGCCAATAAGTCGAAGCGTCGTCAGTCGCAGCATGCACTGCACAATAGAGCGCCGAAGTAAGGAGTCAACCATCCGATAAAAGGCTCCCTGCCAAAGGAAGCGGGCCAATTACCTGCTCATCCTGCCGGCATCGTCGTCCAGCTGTAGGTCTTGGCGACGATCTGCCAGCGCCCATCGATGCGCAGCAGGCTCAGGAAGTCGGTATAGAGCCGGGGCGCTCGCGCCGTGCGAAGGACGGCCGTGGCCCCACCTTCGCCGCTGGCCACGATGGTGATGATGGCATCATGGCGTGCCTGATTCAGCGACCGCGGGCTCCGACGGTCCGTGACCCGCGCATAGTAGGTTTCCATATCCATGTCGGTCGCGACGCCATCCGGTGCCGAGAAGAGGCGACACGAGGAGTGGAAGATGCGCCGCATCTGGGCGACGTCGCCGTCATACAACCCGTCGAAGTAGGGTTGCAGCGCGGTGGCGATTTCAGCGTAGGCGGCCTGGTTGGACATGCGTCGATCCTGTCGAGGGGCTCAGCGTTGCGGGAGACTGACGATGGCGGAAACGTCGATCGATACGCTGCAAGTCCGACTCCCGTTGATCATCCTGGTATTACTGTGTGGTATACCGTATGACAATCTGTCAGATCCTGAGTTTCGTCCTTAAAAACGGCATCCGGGCGGGAAGCGCGGTAGGGTGAGCCACCCGCACCGGACCGGTTCGATGGAGGCCGCGTGTGGGCGCGGCATGCGAGATGGAGTAGGCCACGCACGATGACGGAAGATCCGAGACACTCAGCAACGGCTTCGCTCCACGACAATCGCGGCCTCGGTTCTCTTCGCGTTGAACGGCCGTCGCAAAGCCTGCGGGAACTCGTCATCGAGACATTGCGCAAGACCATCCGGCGCGGCGACTTTGCTCCCGGGGAACGGCTGACGGAGCGGCGGCTGTGCGATTTGCTTGGGGTCAGCCGAACCGTGCTGCGCGAAGCGCTGCGTCAGCTCGAGGCCGACGGGCTGGTGGACAATCTGCCCTATCGCGGCCCGGCGGTTGCGCTCTATTCGCGAGAGAAAATCATCGAGATCTACGATGTGCGTAACGCGCTCGAGGCGCGAGCTGCGGAGTTGTTTGCCGAACGCGCCAATGATGCGGACGTGGCCAGTCTCAAGAGCGTCCTCGACGAGCTGGGATACCTGGGCTCGGACGACAATCACGAGCAATACCTCTCCCTGATCGATCGCTTCTACGAAATCCTTCTGCGCGGCGCTGGCAACGCGCTTCTGCGCGACATGAATGCGTCGATCCGGGAGCGCGCTTTGCTGATGCGCACGCGCTCGACGCGTCACGCGCTCTATGTGCAGCAGACCGTTGCGGAGAAGCGACTGATCATCGACGCCATTGCGGCGCGCGATCCGCAACGTGCTCGACAGGCGACGAGCGACCATATCAACGCAGCGCTCGGACGTGTGCTCGCGGCACTTGCCGCCGATCTTGCGGCCGACAAGGGCGCGACGCCGAAGCGGGTCAAGTCGAGAAAAGACGACGCTGACGCTTGAAGCGACGGCCGACGTCGGATCGAGCCAGTCACGCCTGGCGCCATCGTTCCATGGACAGAGAAACAGAATGAGTAGCTTGATCTTCCGCGATTTCGATCAGGGCACCCTTGATCGCGAGTACGATACCCGTGGGCATGTTCCGAGCGTCGACCTCTATCGCACCCGTTGGGAAAAGGAGAGTGCGGCGATCCGCAGACGCGCTGCCAATCCCGTCGATATCCCCTACGGTCCGTCGCCGCTGGAGCGGCTGGATGTTTTCCCTCCGCAGAAGAGTGCGGCACCCGTTCAAATCTTTTTCCACGGCGGTTACTGGTGCCGGTCCGACAAGCTCTACTACAGCTTCGTCGCCGACGGCTTCCCGGACGCGCTCACGGTCGTGACGAACTACACGCTGTGCCCGTCTGTGAATATGGATGAGCTGGTCGAGCAGTGTCGCAAGGTGGTCGCTTGGGTTCACCACAACGCAGCGAAGTTCGGCGGCGATCCTTGCCGCATCTTCATTTCCGGGCATTCTGCCGGCGCCCACATCACCGCCATGCTGGCAGCATGCAACTGGACGGCGCGCGGCCTGCCGGCCGACGTCATCAAGGGCGTGACGGCGATGAGTGGTCTGTTCGAGCTCGAGCCGATACGGCTGAGTTTCATGAACACGGAAATCCGCCTGACGCCTGAGCTCGTGTCCCGCAACAGCCCCATGCGCCTCGCGCCGCCGCAACTGCCGATGCTGGTTTCGGTGGGCTCGCTGGAAAGTGCCGAATTTCGTCGCCAATCCGCCGAATACGCTGCGCATGTCGGTGCTTCCCAGTCCGACGTGCAGTTTCTGGAAGCGCGGGGCCATCATCACTATTCGATCCTGGATGCTTTCCACGACAGGCGCTCGGGGCTTGGAATGGCCGTCAGGAGTCAGATGGGCCTGGCGTAGCTTGCGTGAAACGTTGCCTCCATGCGCGGCAACCCTGCCGAAGGAGGGAGTCTCCGGCAGGGCTTCCAGGGGGCGACGAATATCTACTGCAGCGGGATATTGAAATTCAGATTGAGGCTCGACGGTCCGGGCGCCGAATACGCCGGAGGCGCATAGACGACCGGTGGCGTCACGTATACGGGCCGCTGCTCGACGAACCTCGGATACGAATGATGAAGGCGCCATTCGCGTTCACGCTCATGTTCGCGCCACTCATGTTCACGCCACCCACGTTCATGATGGCGGTCCCAGTCGTGGTCCCAATCGTGAGCTTGGGCAGCGCCGGCAGAGGCTAGAACGACCGAGCCGAACAAGGCAGCGGCCAAGAACTTCTTCAAATGCTGGCGGGCGGTAATACGCATGGCACAACCTCCGTTGACATTAGAGGTTACGGAACATGCCTACCCGAACGTCCCCGCCGGAATTTGGGCATTTTGGCCATGATCGTGGCGTCAGAAGCCAATTTCGCAAACGCGCGCATCACGTTTCACCGTCGTGCCGGGCATGGTTAGATGGCCACCGAACAACCGGGGGAAATGACGATGGCAGGGCCGCTGGCCGGAGTACGCATTCTCGATTGCACGACGGTCGTGCTGGGCCCGTGGGCCGCGCAGCAGCTGGGCGATCTCGGCGCCGACGT
Organism: Alphaproteobacteria bacterium; assembly: GCA_017308235.1. Lineage (GTDB taxonomy): Bacteria > Pseudomonadota > Alphaproteobacteria > Reyranellales > Reyranellaceae > Reyranella. The sequence continues at coordinate 287,257 of JAFKFL010000011.1, forward strand.
GATCAAGATCGAGCCGCCGGAGGGCGATACCACGCGCCAGCTCGGGCCGGCGCGCCACCCTGGCATGGCTGCTTTCTATCTCGGCTGCAATCGCTCCAAGCGCTCGATCGTACTCGACCTCAAGCAGGAGGCCGGCCGCAACGCGTTGTTCAAACTTGCCGAGACCGCCGATGTGCTGATGCACAACTACCGGCCCGAGCCTGCCAGACGGCTGGGCGTCGAATATGAGGCCTTCGAGAAAATCAATCCGCGGCTGGTCTATCTCGCGACCTACGGCTACCGCTCGGCCGGGCCGATGGGGCCGAAGGCTGCCTACGACGACATTATCCAGGCAGGATCAGGCCTTGCTTCATTGCAGGCGGTAGTAGCGGGTCAGCCGCGCTTCCTGCCGACGATCGTCGCCGACAAGACCAGCTCCAACGGCGTCGTGTCGGCTCTGCTGGCAGCGCTCTATGCACGCGAGAAGACCGGTCACGGCCAATCGGTCGAGGTGCCGATGTATGAGACGCTGGTCTCATTCGTGATGGTTGAGCATCTCTACGGCGAGAGCTTCCGGCCGTCGCTTGAGAGCGCCGGCTACAAGCGCGTCCTCAACAAGGAGCGGCGGCCTTATCCGTCAAAGGACGGATACTTCGCGTTGCTGCCGTATACCGATGGCCATTGGAAGGAATTCTGCACGCTGGTCGGCCGCGAAGATCTCGCCAAGGATCCGCGCTTTACGTCACTGGCCAATCGCCTCAAGAACGTCGAGGCCTACTACGCGACGCTGGCCGAGATTTGCGTCACGCGCACCAATGCCGAATGGGTAGAGCTTCTGAAGAAATCCAATGTGCCGCACGGGCCGGTCAATACACTCGAGGACCTGTTCGTCGATCCGCAACTGCAGGCAACCGGCTTCTGGAAGGAAGTTGAGCATCCGAGCGAAGGCCGGCTGCGTATGCCTGACATCCCGCCGCGCTTCAGCAAGACCAAGCCCGAGATTACACGTCTGCAGCCGCGGTTGGGCGAGCACAGCGTCGAGGTGTTGCGCGAGGCGGGCTACAGCAGCGCCGAGATCGACGCCATGCTGAAATCCGGGGCGACGAAGGCCGCCTAGGTAAAGAGAGCACAATTTGGCAATCCCTGCGCGAGACGTGCAGGGATTGCCAGGTCGCCGCTAATCCTTGGCTAGGGCAGTGTTGCCTGCCGTATCCTTTGGATCGGCATTATATCGGAATACGACAAATTGACGGTCGGGCGAGCGTAATCGGCCTTGTTCGGAGGATATCTGTTGGCCTTCGATCGGGACGGAGCGTCCATGGCTACTACCGCTCGTTACCAGGAGACGGTATTGCTGCAGTACAGTCGTGAGTTGCATTTGTGGATTTGAGATATTTGTAGACGATGCTTTTCACGGGATGATCGAGTATATAAATCAACTCGAGGTGGCGGGACAGAACTGAAGAAGAAGGGCGGGGTATCCTTCGTTTATGGCTTTGGACGTCTATGTCGGGTCGCTTACGCGCTACTATGCGGGGGACTGGGAAAACGTCGCAGACAAGGCGGCGCGCGAGAGGGGCGAGCAAACCAGCCGTGGGGCATTCGTTGGAAGATCGACGGATATCACGCGTATCGGCTCGCGCCTGCTCGAATGGCGCAACACGTTGGTGCGGTCGCTGGGCGACAACATTACCGAGCCGCTGGAGTGGGATGAATCGGCGCAGGCGCTGCATTTCACGGCCCGGCCTGGCTGGGACGGGTTTGGCTCGCTGGTTCTTTGGGCGGCCTATGCCGAGCATCCGACCATGCGTGCACCACCCGCACTGCCAGAGGCGTGGGACGACGATCTGGCGCTGGTCCGTTGCAATGCCGACGGCTTCCGCTCACGTTTCTCGCATCTTGTACGGAACGTGGAACTCTGGCTGCCGTGTGCGTTCCGCTTCACCTTCGAAGGCGAAGACATCGATGGCCGCCGCATCGTTGTGGGCTCGGTGACGACTCTGGCGTCCCAGCTCGCCGATCTCAATGCCGCCACCTGGAAAGTCGATGGCGATGGAGTTGCCTCCTGGGGCCGCCGGCCGCCAACGGCAGAGGCGTCGCTGGAGCAGCGCGCATGCTACGCCTTCGCCGTGATGACCGACTTGGTCCGGCATGCGGTCGATTACAAACTGCCGATGAAGCTCGACTACTGAACGGTTGACGCAAAAAAACCGCCCGTGACGTTCGTTACGGGCGGCTTTGTCAGATCGGGGGAGAGTGTCAGGCGGCCGGAGACGTCAGACTGCCGGAGACGGGGGCGGTTCGGTCGCTGGCGGGCGGTTGCGCCGATCGGCCATGAACTGATCGAACTCGGCGCGGTCCTTGGCCGACCGTAGCTTGTCGAGGTAGTCGCGGAACTCGCGCTGCTCCTCATCGAGCTTGCGCAGCGTCTCTTCACGGTACTCGTCGAAGGCGACGTTACCGCTGGAATGGCGGCCCCAGCGTTGACGGCGGCGCCAGGCGCGGAAATCCTCGCGGGCTTCGCGACCCTCCGGCGTGTACCAGCGGCCGTAATGGCCATGCTTCCAGCAAGACATGCGTCCACTCCATTTCAAGTAGATGAGCAAGCCGAGGCCAACCGGCCAAAAAACGATGAAGCCGAGCACCACAAGCGCCACCCAGGCGGCCTTGGGCACTTCGTCCAGTCTGTCCATCAGGCCGTAGTACATAAGTGGCCTCCTCCAGCGCGGTTAACGATGTAAATGTTAACGACATTTACATTGGGCTCTCGCTCATCGGGTGTCAAGGGTCGCCCCGTCGATTTCAGTTCTTATGGGGAAACCCCAAACCCTGCAGGTAAATGAGCATCGCCGACTCAAGTAGTTCTTCGGCCGTCATCGGCAAGGTGCGCCGGCCGGAATCGCCGCGGCCAAACAAAGAGGCGATACCGTGGGCCATCGACCAGAGGTGGAGACTCATCATCAGTGCCGGCGGTCTTCCCTTGGCAGGAAGGTTCGCCGACAGCGCGTCGGCCGCTCCGCGCAGCACCGCGAAGGCGCGATCGCCAGCGGCGCGCAGCTCGGGGTTGAGGTCGGGCGGCAGGCCTGATTCGAACATGGCGGCGTAATAGGCAGGCTCCGCACGCGCGAAGGCGAGATAGGCTCGACCGACGTTGTTGAAGGCGGTGATGGGGTCGGGTTTCCCTCCTGCCCAGCCGGTCGTGAGCATCGCCTCGAAACGTTGGAAGCCCTCGCGCGCGACATCAGCCAGCAAGGCCTCGCGATCGCGGAAATGGCGATAGGGCGCGGCCGGGCTGACGCCCGCCGAACGCGCGGCATCGGCGAAGGTAAAGCCCGCCGGGCCTTTCTCCTTGATCAACTCGCGCGCGGCCTGGATCAGTGCCTCGCGCAGATTGCCGTGATGGTACGCGCCCTCGCGGGCGCGCTGCTTCCAGCTCATGTTAAGGAAGTTTACATTAGGCGGGACGCCGACCAAAGTGCCGAAAACGCGAGGAGTGGGAGGAAATCTTGGAACTGTGGACCACGGGCGTCGCCTCGGCGCGAGGCAGCGCGCGCACTGCGCGGGAAGTCGAGGCAGCCGGCTGGGACGGCATGTTGGTGGTCGATTCGCAGAACCTGTCGGGCGATCCCTATGTCTCGCTCGCCCTTGCCGCGGCGGCCACGACGCGGATCGGGCTGGGCACCGGCGTCACCAACTCGGTGACGCGCCATGCTGCGGCGACCGCCACTGCCATCACCAGCGTTCACCGCGTCTCGAACGGTCGCGCGGTGCTGGGCATCGGTCGCGGCGATTCAGCGCTCGCGCATCTTGGACGGGCGCCGGCGCGGCTCGCGCAGTTCGAGCGTTATTTGCGGCACCTGCAGGCCTACCTGCGCGGCGAAGCCGTGAGCTTTGACGAGATCGACATCCCGCATGACGTGGCCCCGCCTGTCACCGGCCTTCATCTGCACGACGCGCCGTCGGCGAGCCGGATCGACTGGATCGCGGACGGTGCCAAGGTGCCGGTCGAGGTGGCAGCGAGCGGCCCCAAGGTGATCGCCATGGCGGCGCTCCATGCCGAACGGGTGATGTTCACCCTCGGCGCCGATCTCGAGCGGCTCGACTGGGGTATCGCGCTCGCCCAACAGACTCGCAAGGACGCCGGCCTCGACCCCGACGGCATCGCCTTCGGCGCCTACGTCAATCTCGGTTGCCATGACGACCTCAAGGTGGCGCGCGATCTCGTTCGCGGCGGCCTCACGACGTTCGCCCGGTTCTCGGTGATGCATGGCAAGGCCAACGGGCCGGTGTCGGCCAACGACCGCGCCGTGCTGGAGACGTTGCGCACCAACTACGACATGCGTGCCCACACCCGCGCCGATTCTCGCCAGGCCGGCACCCTGACCGACGATTTCATCGATCGTTACGCCATCGTGGGATCGCCCGATCGTTGCGTCGAACGCCTTCGCTCCTTGAAGGCGCTTGGCCTCGACAAGGTGGCGATCAGCAGCCGAACCCGCGGCGCCTCGCCGGACGCTGGTGCGGTAAGCCAGCAGCTCATTGTGCGCGAGATCCTGCCCGCCATGCAGTCGTGAGGAAGATCAGCGGGGCGACTCGTCGCTCAGGATCTCGTCGGTCACGCGGTTCATGAGCTTTTCTTCCTCGCCGATCAGCCGCTTCTTGCGCCATCCACCCCGGGCGAAGACCACAACCGTAATGAAGAAGATGAGGATCCCGGAGATCGGGAGGGACCAATAGATGCCGTCGACGCCAAGCGAGGTATGCTTGGACAGGATGTAGGCGACCGGCAACTGCAACATCCATGTCGAGACGACGGTCAACAACATGCTTATCATCATGCTGCCGGCGGCGCGGAACACGCCGATGAGCGCGAACTGCGCGCCGTAGAAACCCCAGCTCAACGCCATGATGCGCAGGAAATGTGCCCCCTCCGCAATGACCTCGGCATCGTTGGGCACGAAGAAGGCGACGATCGGCGAGGCAAACAGGAAGACGAGAAGACCGAAAGCCGTTAGCACTCCGAAGCCCAGCCACGAGCCCAGCCGGCCGATCTGCTCCGCTCGGTCTATATTGCCGGCGCCAATGTTCTGGCCGGCGAGTGCAGCCACCGCGATCGAGAGGCCAATGCCGGGGATGATGGCGACAGCCTGCAGGACGTTGCCGCCGACGCCGTAAGCGGCGAGGCTCAAGGTCCCGAAGCTCGTGACCAGGAAAGTCATCACCATCAGCGCCATCGCCCGCGCCGACATGTCGATCGAGGCCGGCAGGCCGAGGAGGAACGCGCGTTTTATGTGCTGGTAGTCGGGAATGAGGTCGGCAGCATGGACATGGATGCCGTGGCTGCCGCGGCGCAGGATCGCGATGCCGATCAGAGCGGCGAGCCCCTGTGTGACGAGCGTGGTGAGCGCCGCGCCCATCACACCATGGCCCGGGATCGGCCCCCAGCCGAAGATCATCAGCGGATTGAGCGCGAAGTTCAGCAACACCGTGCCCAGGACGATGTAGACCGGCAGCGACGGTCGCCCGATGCTGCGCATGATGCCCTGGAAGACAAAGAACGAGAAATTGAAGGCCAGCCCCAGGAACGACACCCGCATGAAGCCGAGCGCGCCCGCATAGACATCGGGGCCGACGCCCATCAGCCGCAGCAGCACGGGCGCCGTGACATAGCCGATCACGCCGAGCACGATTGCGGCCAGTACCACCATGAGCAGTGTCTGGCCGGCGACATGGCTCACCATCTTCTCGTTGCGTGCGCCCACATACTGGGCGATCAAGGTCGAGCCCGCGATCGAGAGACCGGCGCCCACCGCGACCATCAGGAACATCACGGGAAAACTCACCGACACGGCCGCGATTGCCGCGCCGCCCAGCCGCCCGACCCAGAAAGCGTCGATGATCTGGTAGGCCGACTGCAACACGTTCGCCAGCACGATCGGCACGGCGAGTGTCAGCAGAGAACGAAGGATCGGCCCTTCGAGGAGCTTGTTGTTGGTAGGCGGCACGGAAGCGATATAGGGAATAAGAGGCGAAGAGGGGAGGACTTTATCGCCAGATCTTCTTGCCGCTGCCGGGCAGGCCGAGCGTGCTCCACATCGCATCGACCTTGTCGATCACGGCTTGGTCCATGCGGATTTGCCGACCCCATTCGCGGTTGGTCTCGCCGGGAAATTTGTCGGTTGCATCGAGTCCGATCTTGGAGCCGAGGCCGGAGACGGGCGAGGCGAAGTCGAGATAGTCGATCGGCGTGTTCTCGATCACGGTGATGTCACGTGCCGGGTCCATGCGCGTGGAGACCGCCCACATCACGTCCTTCCAGTTGCGCGCGTCGATGTCGGCATCCACCACGATCACCCACTTGGTGTACATGAACTGTCGCAGATACGACCACACGCCCATCATCACGCGCTTGGCGTGGCCGGCGTAGGCCTTCTTCATCGACACGACGGCGATGCGGTAGCTGCAGCCCTCGGGCGGCAGCCAGAAATCGATGATCTCGGGGAACTGCTGCTGGAAGAGGGGAATGAAGACTTCGTTCAAGGCCTCGCCCAGCACCGACGGCTCGTCGGGGGGCCGGCCGGTGAAGGTCGAGAGATAGATCGGCTGGCGCCGCATCGTGATGGCGCTGAGGGTGAAGACCGGGAACTTCTCGACGCTGTTGTAGTAGCCGGTGTGGTCGCCATAGGGACCTTCATCGCCGTAGTCGTCGAGACTCACGTGGCCTTCGAGCACGATCTCAGCTTCGGCCGGCACCTTGAGCGGCACGGTCTTACAATCCACCAGCTCGACTTTCTTCCCGCGCAGGAGACCTGCGAATTGATACTCCGACAGCGTGTCGGGTACGGGCGTGACCGCGGCGAGGATGGTGCCGGGATCAGCGCCGATCACCGCGGCGACCGGCAGCGGCTCACGCTTGCCCGCGCCCTTCCAGCGCTGGTGATGCTGTGCGCCGCCGCGATGCTTCAGCCAGCGCATCAGTGTCGTGTTCCGGCCCGTGACCTGCAGCCGGTAGATGCCGAGATTGAAGCTGTCCTGCTTGTCTTCGTTTGGCTTCGGCCCCTGGGTTACGATCAGCGGCCAGGTGATGAGCGGCGCCGGCTCGCCCGGCCAGCAGGTCTGGATCGGCAGGCGGCCGAGATCGATATCGCCGCCTTTCAGCACGACCTCCTGGCAGGGCGCGGTGCCGACGGTCTTGGGCTTCATCGCCATCACCGTGCGCAGCATCGGCAGCATGTCGAGCGCCTCGCGCCAGCCGCCCGGCGGCTCCGGCTGCCGCAGGAAAGCGAGCGTCTCACCGACCTGGCGCAGTTCGTGCGGCTCGCGGTCCATGCCCCAGGCGACGCGTTCGACCGTGCCGAAGAGATTGACCAGCACCGGCATCTCGGAGCGCGTGCCGTCGGTGCGCACGACATTCTCGAATAGCACGGCCGGTCCTTTTTCGGCGAGCAGCCGCGTCTGGATCTCGGTCATCTCCAGATGCGGCGACACCGGCGCGGTGACGCGCACGAGGCGGCCGGCCTGTTCAAGGCGCGCGATGAAATCCCGAAGCGAGGCGTAGGGCATGCTGGCGTTGTCCTTTAGAGTGGCGCGTCCATGAGATCAAACGCCATCCCGCCTGCTGTTCCCGCCGAGTTCGAGGACCTGCTGAACCGCAATGGCCGCAAGGTGCTGGCCGGCACGCATCCCTTATGCGGTGCGCTGGCCGATCCGCGCACCCGCTTGCTCGCGGCCGACGATCTTTTCGACCGCGCCAAAGCCGCTCGTCTGCGTGCGGTTCTCGAAGAACGCCTAACCGGAACGCTGGTTCCGCTCGTGCGGCCGATCCCGCCGGAGAGCATTTTCGATATAAAACACAACTATTCCGAGCAACTGCCCAAGACCACCCGGGCGCGGACGGTCTTCTTCGACAGCCGCCGCGAGCAGGGCGTGAAGATGGCCGAGCGGATCGGGCTCGCGCGCCTGATGCGCTCCGAGAGCTTCCATGCCTTCGCCGAGGCGCTGGCCGGCCGCAAGCTGGCGTCGGGCTGGGGCCTGCAAGTGCTGCGCTACGGGCCGGGCGACTATGCCGGTCCGCACAACGATCATCATCCCGAGAACGAGCGCGCCAAGCATGGCTACATCGATCTTCACCTCAGCCTCTGCACGCCCGGCGTCGCACATCAGTGGCTGGTCTATAGCCGGGCCGGTCATTTCAGCGAGATCGTCTCGGTGGCGGCGCCTGTAACCTTGACCGCCTACCGCCTGCCGTTCTGGCATTACACGACGCCGCTTGTCGGCAAGCCGGCCGCTGCGCGGTGGGTGCTGCTGGGAACGTTTCTCTTTTCCAGAATACCCCAGCTTAACTTACCGTCGGATCCAGCCGGTCGCGCAGCCAGTCGCCAGTGATGCTGATCGCCAGCGTGGTAATCACAATGACGATGCTGGGGAAAAGCAGGATCCACGGCGCGCTGCTGATGTAGCCGCGACCGTAGCCGACCATGTTTCCGAGGCTGGTCATCGGCGGTTGCACGCCGAGGCCGAGAAACGACAGGCCGCTTTCGGCGAGGATGATTTCTGGAAAGGCAAGCGTTGCCGACACGATCATGGTCGCCGAAATGTTGGGCAGCATGTGGTGGACATAGAGCCGCCAGGGGCCCGCGCCGAGCTGACGCACGGCCAGCATGTAGCCTTGCGTGCTCGCCGCCAGCGCAAGTCCGCGCGCCACACGCGCATGGCGTTCCCAACCGTAGAGCGCGAGCAGCGCAATCAGTAGCGCCAGCGAGTTGCCGAAGAATGCCAGCACCGACAGAGCGAGGATGATGAAGGGCAATGCCGCCTGGGCATCGATGAGCATGAGCACGATCTGCTCGATCAATCCACGGAAGTGAGCCGCGACGAGCCCCAGCGTGCCGCCGAGGAAAACGCCGAGCACGGTGGCGCCGAACGCAATCAACAGGCTGACACGGATGGAGACGATTAGCCGAGACAGGACATCCCGCCCGAGCTCATCGGTACCCAGCGGATGGGTGATCGGGCCGCCGAAGCCGATCGGCGGCGTCAGGCGTGCCGAAAGGTCGAGCGCGGTGATGCTGTAGGGCCGAAGCACATCTGCGAATGCACCGACGAGGATCATCAGCAAGATCCAGCCGAACGCAAGGACAACGCCGCGGGGAATTGGGCGCCGGCGAGTTGCGGGCCGAGCCGCCGAAGCAGAGGCCAGTTCCGTCATCAGTGTCGGCCGCCGCGTAGGCGGGGATCGAGAAGGGTATACAGGAAGTCGACGGTCATGTTGGACAGCACCATCGCCGTGGCCACCAGCAGCAGGACGCACTGAACGACTGCAACGTCGCGTGCCGCGACCGATGTCACGATCAGTTGGCCGAGGCCCGGCCAACTGAACACGCTTTCGGTGACCACTGCGCCCGCCAGCAATCCGCCCACCATGAAACCGATCGTGGTCACCACGGGGATCGCGGCGTTGGGCAAGGCGTGGCGTATGATGACGGCCCGCCACAGCAGTCCCTTGGCGCTGGCGGTTCGGATGTAGGGCTGACCCAGTACCTCAACCACGGAACTGCGGGTGAACCGTGCCAGGACGGCGGCCCAGCCTGTGCTCAACGTGACCACGGGGAGGATCGCGCTCCGCCAGGAGTCGTTCCCGCCGGATGGAAGCCAGCCGAGATGCACGGCGAAAATCAGCACCAGAACCAGGCCGAGGACGAAGTGGGGGACGGTGAATCCAGCGACCGCTCCCATCATGACGAGCCGGTCCTTCGGTGTATTGTGCCTCAAGGCGGCATAAGCGCCGGCCGAGACGCCGACCAGAATGCCGATGGCGAGCGCTGGTATCATGATTTCCAAGGTGACGAGCACGCGCGAGCCGACCAGAGGCAATACGTCGGCTCCGTTCAACAGGGAACGGCCGAACTCACCGCGCAGCAGACCGGCGATATAGTAGAAGAACTGCTGCCAGAGCGGCTGGTCGAGGCCCCATGCTGCCCGGAAAGCAGCGACCGCGCTGGGCGGTGCGTCTGGACCCAAAACGACGAGTGCGGGGTCGCTGGAGAGGCGCAACGCTGCGAAGGCGCAGCCGACGACGATCAGAACGGTCAGGATCGCCCGGGCAACGCGCTTTGTCGCGAACAACAGCATCAGGAGACCTTTTCCCCCGCCGCGCTTTCTACATGGGCCAGGTGACAGGCAACCAGGCGTCCATCGGCGCGGGGAAGCAGGGCCGGCTCGACCTGGCTGCATTTCGGCACGGCGATGGGGCAGCGCGGATGGAAGGCGCATCCCGTCGGGCGAGCCGCCGGATTGGGCGGCTCGCCCGAGAGCAGCGGCCGCGGTCCACGACGTGTCGAATCGGGAACCGCGGCGAGCAACGCCTTGGTATAGGGATGTGCAGGTTCGTTGTAGAGGGTTGCCGGCTCGCCTTGCTCCACGATCAGGCCGAGATACATGACCGCGACCTCGTGGGCGAGACAGCCGACCAACTTGAGATCGTGGCTAATGAAGAGCATGGCGAGCCCGAACTCCTTCTGCAGGTCCAGCAGTAGATTGACGACCTGGGCCTGGATCGAGACGTCGAGCGCCGAAACCGGCTCGTCACAGACGAGAATATCAGGGCTCGTGGCAAGTGCCCGCGCCAAGATCGCCCGTTGCCTTTGTCCTCCTGATAATTCGTGCGGATAGGAGGCCGCTTGATCCGGGCGCATGCCGACGGCGGCCAGCAACCTGTGCACCTGCCCCTCATGGTCCGCCGGCGAGCCGATCTTGTGGATCGCCAATGGCTCTTTGATCTGCGCCCCGATTGTCAGACGGCGATCGAGCGCACCCAGTGGATCCTGGAATATGAGTTGCATGCGCCGCCTAAGCGCCTTCCAGGCCTTCGTATTCGGATGTGGCAGCCGTGTCCCGTCGAACGTTACGTCGCCGCTATCGGGCAACTCGATGCCCAGTGCCAGTCGGCCGGTCGTCGATTTGCCGCAGCCTGACTCCCCGACCAACCCCACGGTGCGGCCGCGCTCGAGGGATAAGGACACCCCATTTACCGCGCTGACCTGCTCAGTTTCGCCGAACAGGCCTTGGCGCGTGCTGTAGGTGCGTTTGACCTTGTGCAACCGCAGGAGCGTCACCGCGGAATACCCTTCATGTCGGTCCGTGTCGTGCCAATGCCGGCAATTCGCCGGCGCGGATACATGCGGATTGGTGGTCGGGCGCCAGATTGCTGAGCAGCGGCCGCGCGGCCGAGCAAGCTGGCATGGCATAGGGGCATCGTGGTTCGAACGGGCAGCCTGGCGGCATGTTCCAGGGTTCCGGCACATGGCCACGAATTGATGCGAGGCGCTGCGGCTTTTGCGCCAGAACAGGTGCCGCGCCGAGAAGGCCTTTGGTGTAGGGATGGGACGGCGACGCAAAAAGCGAGCGCGTTGATCCTGTTTCCATGATCTGTCCCGCATACATCACGACGATGCGGTCGCAGACCTCGGCGACCACGCTGAGGTCGTGGCTGATGAGCACGAGGCTCATGTTCATCTCTCGGCGCAGCCGCTCAATCAGTGCGAGAATCTGAGCCTGGATCGTGACATCCAGCGCAGTCGTGGGCTCGTCGGCGACAAGCAGTTCCGGCTCGCCTGCGAGCGCCATCGCGATCATCACGCGCTGGTTCTGGCCACCGGAGAGCTCGTGGGGGTAACGATCGAGGCGCCGCTCCGCGTCGGGAATGCCTACGAGTTCGAAGAGTCGCCGCGCTTCGGTGCGGGCCGCGTATCCCCGCAATCCTCGATGCAGCCGTAGCGCTTCGATCACCTGAGCGCCGACGCGCTGGACAGGGTTCAATGAGCTTATTGGATCCTGGAAAATGAGTCCGACGCGACCGCCGCGCACTTGTGAAAGCCGCTGTTCGGAGGCACCGATGATATTTTCCGCTTCCAGCAGCGCTTCCCCTTCCACGGCAAGGGACCCTGGCAGAAGGCCGAGGACGGCGAGCCAAGTGACAGACTTCCCCGATCCCGACTCGCCGACGATGCCTACTGCCTCGCCGCGGGCGATCTTGAGATTTAGTCCGGCGACGACAGGCAGGTGCCCGACCGAAACTGTCAGGCCTCGAAGTTCGAGCAGTGGTGTCGCCCCGGCCGGGTCTCGGTCAGCCGAGCTGAGGCGATCACCGCGCGATCCTTTCATCTAGCCGCGCCAATTCGATGCACGAAAGTCCATCGCAAAATCCGGCGCCACCTTCCACTGCGTCGACTTCCGCTTGGCTGTGAAGGTCGCATTCTGGTTGAGCACCGTATATGCGGGATCCTCGCGTTCGCACACGACCAACATGCGCTCAAACGCCTTCTTGCGCATGGCCTTGTCGGTAGAGGTCTGCAAGATGCCGCAGAGTTTGTTCATTTCGTCGTTCGCCCATTCGTGGACTTGCTGCTGCTGGCCCTGTGGCCCGTGCTGCGTTGGCAGAGAAGACACTGGATCGTTGAACTGGGCCGAATTCGACCAGTCATGAATGGCGCGCTTGCCCTTGGGATCCCATATCTGCGCCCAGTTCTCCTTCATCTCAATCTGAACGTTGAGGCCGATCTGCTGCCACATTTCGGTCAGCACCTGCGCGTTGGCTGTCTGCAACGTGTAGTAATCATTGAGCAAGCGATAGGGGATCGGGTCGCCCTTGTAGCCGGCCTCCTTGACCAGTGCTTTCGCCTTCGCGGGGTCGAATTCGGGCGCCGTCCAGCCGCTGACCAGCATGTCGCCATAGAAGGCAAACTGGAGTCCCGGCGGCACCTTGGATCGGCCAAGCCACAGCTTGTCGACGATCATCTTGCGATCGATGGCATGGGTCAGTGCCTGGCGGATGCGCGGGTCCTTCAATGCGGTGTCGTACTTGTCGAAGACGCTCAGCCGAATGTTGGGGATGATTCCGCCGACGACCTCGAGCTTGGGATCGCTCTCGACCGTGACGATCTGGTCGGGCGTGAGATCGCAGGCGAAGTGATATTGACCGGCGCGGATACCGTTGACGCGCTGTGCGACCTCGGGAACTTGGACGAAACGCAGTGTCTTGATCGGCGGCCGGCCGCCCCAATAGTCATCATGCGCGTCGAAAATCAGTTCGACGTCGGGCGTGAACGAACGGATCTTGTAAGGGCCGGTCCCGATCGGCTTGCGCGCGTAGTCGAGCCAGCTTGCTGCCTCCTCGAAGGCCCGACGGTTGACGATCTGGCTGCCCATCCCCGTTAGCCGGCCCTCGATGGTGACGTCCGGCGTCGCGTTGACGAACCGGCATGTATATTTGTCGACCACCTCGACTTTTACCAACGACGGCCACAGCCGGCGGGCGACCGCGGGCACCTGCGTCGGCAGCTCCTTGCTCTTCTGCGTCGGTCGCGAGGTGTCCATGGTGATTGTCTTGTCCCATCCGCTTGGCGTCGTGTTGCCGAACATGCGGGCGGCGCTGAAGGTGAAGACGATGTCCTCGGCGGTCATTTCATCGCCGTTGTGGAACTTCACCCCCTTGCGAAGCGAAACTTCGACGATTTCGTCGCTGATGCGTTTCCAGCTCGTCGCCAGTTGCGGCATATCCTCGAGCTCGCCCTGAAGGTTGCGCCCGATGAGAAGCTCTACGTAAGAGTTCAGGATCCGCTCGCCGACGTTCGACTGCTCGGCCACCGGATCAAGCGTATTGCTGGTGACGAGCTTCTGAACGGCGACGACGATTTCGGGCCTGGTGTCTGACTGCGCGATCGCAAAGCGGGGCATTGATGCGGCACCGCTTGCCAGCATCAGGAACGTGCGTCGTTCTACACCGACCATATCCGCCTCCCTCGTGTCGCTGCTTGTTTGCAACACCTTTGTGTTTCGAGATCGTTGCGGCACGTCGGCGGTCAGGGACTTCTGCGGGCGTGCTCTTGATCGTGATATATAATATGAGATTATATATATAAACTTCTGTCAAACCGTCGTGGCGGTGGAAAGCCGCCCTGCCGCCCGAACCAAAGCGGGAAACTGAAATGACCGAAATTGCATCACATCGCGGCGGAGCCCTGCTTTGGCCTGAAAACAGTGCAACTGCCTTTGAGAATACGGCCCGCCTGCCGGTCGATCAGGTCGAGTTCGACGTGCATCCGTCGAGTGACGGAAAGCTTGTGGTCATTCATGACCCCGCCCTCGATCGGACCACTAATGGGTCCGGTCCGGTCAGCAGCCGGTCGTTTGCCGAATTGTCGGCGCTGACCCTCAACGGGACGCCGTCCGACCGGATCCTGCTCCTCGACGAGGTGATCGACATCTTCGCGGCCACGTCCATCAAGCTGCGCGTGGAGCTGAAGCGGGGGGCCGACCATCGTCCCTATCCGGGGATGCCGCAGCAGGTCATCGATACGCTAAGGCGACGAGATATGCTTGAGCGGAGCATCGTCACGTCGTTTCAGATGGACACGGTCTGTGAGGCAGGGGCGTGCGCGGAGCTTGCCCGTCGCGTGTTTCTCGTGTCGCCGTCGCTCGAGGAAGAAGTTGGCCTGGACGCCATCCTCGCGGACGCAACGATGCGTGGCGTTCCCATGCTGGGTATGCGTTGCACGACGCTCAACGCGGACAAGATCGCCAAAGTGCGAGCAGCAGGGCTCGGCATTGGAGGTTGGGCCGTCAACGACGGGCCGGCCATAGAAGCAATGTTCGAGCTTGAGGTGGATGTCTTCACCACCGACCGGCCGGACCTCGCGCTTGGCATCCGAAAGGGTCGACTGAACAACGGACAGACTAGTCGTGCACCAAGCGATCGGCCGGAGTGAATCGATGACTCTACGTGTGGAAATTTCCAGCGGCGCGTCGCCGGTCGCGAACCGCGCAGTGCCATCGTTCGACCATCGAAGTTGGTGAAAAATGGCGGAGTTCGGTCACAGCAGATCCGATTTTCAGTTCGAGCCTCTTGCGCGCGACACGCTCCAGCAGCGTGTCTACCGTCAGGTGGCCGACATGATTCTCGATGGCGAAATTGCCCCTGGCGAGTCGGTGACCATACAGGCGCTTGCCGATGCGTTCGGCGTCAGCGCCATGCCAGTCCGCGAAGCATTGATCCGATTGACTGCGGCTGGCGCGCTGACCCTGATCACGGGCCGTTCGATGGGCATTCCTCGCCTCAACGCGGCGCAGCTTGAGGATCTCCGCAACGTGCGAATGGAGGTTGAAGGGCTCGCTGCCGAATGGGCGGCTCGAAACATCGATGCGCAAAGGTTGGAACAGCTCGGCAGCACCTATGATCGCTTGGACGAAGCAGTCTCCGCCGGCGACACAAAGGCCTATCTGCGTGCCAATCGCATCTTCCATTTCGCGGTCTATCAAGCCGCGGGGTCGCCAACACTCGTCGCTCTGATAGAAACGTTGTGGCTGCGCATCAGCCCCTATTTCAACCTTCTCCACGGTTCAGGAAACTATGCGATCTCCAACCGGCACCATCGTGCGCTGCTGAAGGCGCTGAGACAGCATGACCCGAAATTGGCGCGTAAAGGAATACATGCCGACATCAATGATGCCTATGCCCTACTCTCGCAAGTGTTGAAGTAAGCGACTCATGTTTCTTCTCGGTTGTAACTGGAAAGAGACTAGTGGCTGGCGCCCAGCGGCACGACGCTGATCGAGTTGCGCGGGCTGCCTTCGAAGATGCGGTCGGTGTAGGCGAGATAGACCAGGGCGCGCCGCTTGGCGTCCCAGAACCGCACGATCTGGGTCGACTTGAAGATCAACGACGCGCGCTCGCTGAAGACCTCCTGCGGGCTCTTGAGCTTGCCGAGCTTTGCTTCGTCGATCGGCGCGACCTGGCGGCAGGCGATCGAGGCCTCGCCCGGATCCTCGGCGACACCGATCGCGCCTTTGATTCCGCCGGTGCGGGCATGGGAGAAATAGCAGGTGACGCCCGGTATCTCAGGGTCGTCGAACGCCTCGACCACGATCTTGTCGTTCGGCCCGATCCACTTGAAGCGATAGCCCACGGAGCCGATTTCGTCGGCGAATGCCGGCATCGCGAGCAACGACAGCAGGGCGAAGAGGAGGATACGGCGCATCTTCAGGTTCCCTTCTCAGGTTCTCTTGGGCACCGGACGCGTCACCAGGAAGAGGCCTGGCAGCACCAGCGCGATGCCCAACAAATGGTACCAATGCGGCGCTTCGCCAAGAGCTGCCCAGGCCATCAGGCCGACGTAGGGCGGCCCGAGGTACATCGACACACTGGTGCTCGACGGCCCGAGTTCGGCCACGCAGAAGGAATAAGCGGCATAGGCCCCCAGCCCTGGCACGGTCGCCACGATCAGCCAGGCGATCCATACGCGGCTGTCGCCGAGGTCTGGGCCGCCGAAAAGCAAGGCTTCGCCGATCGTGAACGGCACCAGGATCAGAACTCCGCCTGACGCGATCAGGCAGAGCCGCGCCAAGGGATCGAAAGCACTTGGTCGCTGCTTGAGCAACAGCGAATAGACTGCCCAAGCGGCCGAAGCGGCGGCGATCCAGAGGTCGCCGCTCGCGAGGCGCACATCGAGCAGGTTGCCGAGTTGCCCTTTGGCGAAGACGGCGCAGACACCCAGAAGGCAGATGATGATACCCGCCAGTCGACCAGGCGTGAGCCTTTCACGGCCGAAGATCAGCACCACGATCGGCGAGGCGGCGTAGATCAGCCCGATATTGAGAGCCTCGGTGGTGCGGCCGCCGATATAGACGAAGGCACCGCACACCCACATGCCAAGCGCGCCAAGCAGCAGGAGGTCCGGCCATTCGCGACCGATGGCGTCACGCTTGGCATGAAGCTCGCGCCACACGATCGGCAGCAAGATCAGGCAAAACAACAGCCAGCGCCCCAAGGCCAGCGCGTTGGGCGGCACGAAAGTGACGTAACGCGCCGCCAGCATGTTCACGCCGAACAGGGCCGGCGAAAGGAAGAGCAGAAACCAGGCGAAACGACGACGGGCAAGCGACACGTCGGTCTTCTAGCCGACGGTCAGGCGGGACGCAGCCCCTCCTTGGGGACTTCGCCCTCCGCTTCCTTGATGGCGGCGCGGTATGCCTTCTCCGAGGAGAAGGGTGCGATCTTGGGATAGTCCTTTTTCTTGCCGGGCCGGATATCGCCGCTGCTGGGTTCGACGATCAGAAGCTCGCCCTCGCGGCCGAGCAGCGGGATCTCCCGCTTCCAGCGCGAATAAACGCGTCGGGCCGAAGCAGAAAAATCGACGTAGGTCGTGAATTCGCTCGGATCCTTGACGAACAGCGCCTCGTAGGTCGCGATGAACTCCTGCACGAATTTTTTGTCCACAATCTCGAGGTTGGACATCATCCAGCAGCGATCCTCGAACACCCAGTAGGTGCCGAGGCCGACGAATTCCTTTTGGCGCGTCAGGTAGGGGTAGAAGGGAAAGCCGCGACAGGCGATCGTGCGGTTGTCGCGCTCGCAATGCCGCGCACCTTTGCAGTGAATGGCCATGCAATCCGAGGTGAGCTCGGCCACGATCTGGCGTGTGGCGTAGTCGTAGGGCTTGAACTTCGACCAGAGGTCGGTGCGGTCCTTCAGCAGATCGAACTCGACCTTGTGCACGACGGGCACGGCGTTCTCGGTCGAGCAGCAGACCGGGGAGCCGCCGTTCAGCGGCGCGCACTTTCGGCCGCAATCGAAGCGGGAGATGGAGGCGGTGAACCCGTCGTAGAGCGCGGCGAAATCGGAGGGTGCGATCGTCGCCTTAGCTGTTTTTTTTGACATGCGGCCGTGTAGCCGAAAGAGATGTGAAAGAACAGTGAAGGAATTCTGACTCCTGCCTAAGGATGAGGCAAGACCCGCCAGACGACGGTCTCGCGCATGCCGCGGTTTTCGAGTTGCAATGTTGTGGGTATCTCGTAGCGCGCGCGTTCCTCGAGGTTCGCCGCGCTGAAGTAGTTGCGGCCTGGATCGCCCAGCAGGACCAGGCGGCCCGCGCGGGCATGGCTGCGCAGCCAGGCGAGGGCGCGTGCCGACATTTCGCGCTCGTAGCAGACGTCGCCTGCGATCACGACATCGGCATCGGGCTTGGCCTCAGGGCCGGCCAGCCAGTCTTCGGCCGTGACATCGAAGGCAAGCCCGTTCGCCGCGGCGTTTAGACGAGCTGCAACGAGGGAGAGCGTGTCGATGTCGTTGGCCAGCACCGACGCAGCGCCTGCCCATGCGGCCGCCATCGAGGAGACCCCTGAGCCTGCCGCGAAGTCGATCACCCGCTTGCCACGAACCTGCTCGGGATGGTCGAGCAGGTAGCGCGCGACTGCCTGCCCGCCCGGCCAGCAGAAGGCCCAGTAGGGCGGATCGATGTTCTGTTCCTCCATCCAGGCTTCGGTCGCTTGCCAGATCGGCACATATTCGCTGGCGAGCCAAAGCTTGAACTCCGGCACTATGGCCGGCGCCTCGAGAGCGGTGTTGGCGCGGATAAAACCTTCGGGATCGGCCGGCAGACGCGCCATCAGCCGAATTGCCCCGCAACGATGGCGGCCAGCATCAGCCAGCCGAGCTGCTTGTTGGCCTTGAACTTGGCGAGGCAATCGGGCTGGTCGTGTGGCTTGAGGTCGATGATCTGCCAGGCGAAGTGCGCGGCGACCGCCGCCAGCACGACGAAGTAGGGCAGGTGCAGCGGCGCCAGCAGGCCTGTTCCCGCCCAGAGCACCACGGCAAGGGAAGCGAACAGGGTGAGCCAGCGCCGCGGCGCATCGGCGAAGCGCCGCGCCGTGGAGCGCACGCCCACGATCGCGTCATCGCGCTGGTCCTGCATGGCGTAGATCGTGTCATAGACCATCGTCCAGGAGACGCCGCCGAAATAGAGGGCGACCGTCGCCCAGGAGAGCGTGCCTGACACGGCGGCGAAGCCCAGCAGGGCGCCCCAGCTGAAGGCAAAGCCCAGCACCACCTGCGGCCAGGAGGTGATGCGCTTCATCAGCGGATAGATCGCCACGAGGACGAGCGACCCGAGACCCACCAGGACGGCAAACTTGTTGAACTTGAACAGGATCACCGCGCCCACCAGCGCCTGCAGGGCCATCCAGATGACCGCTCCCAGCAAGCTTGCCTCGCCCGAGGGCAGCGGCCGGCCGCGCGTGCGCTCGACCCCGGCATCGATCTTGCGGTCGAGGATATCGTTCCAGGTGCAGCCAGCGCCGCGCATGGCGATCGCACCCAGCGCGAACAGGATCATCCATCCCAGGAGATGCTCCCAGTCGCTTCCCACCGCCAGCGCCAGCGACCACCAGCAGGGAAAGAGCAGCAGCCAGATGCCGATGGGCCGATCCCAGCGGGCGAGCCGGCCGAACGGGCGAGCCGCCGGCGGCAGATAGCGCAGTGACCAATGCTGATGGTCGATATCGGTGAAGCCGGTTGTCCGGTCCGTGGCCATGGCGGCATCATGGCGGCAAGCAAACGGGAGTTCCATGAGCGTATTGCGCCTGTTCATCGAGGCCGACCTCGCGGCCGGCGGCGAGGCGCCGATCGGCGAAGCGCAGGTCCACTATCTGCGCCATGTCATGCGGCGCGACGAAGGGGCGAAGCTGTTGCTGTTCAATGGCCGCGACGGCGAATGGACGGCGAGCTTGTCGCTGCGCGGCAAGAAGGCAGCGGTCGCTATCGTTGAAGCGAGGACGCGCGAGCAGGCGGCGGAACCTGATCTCTGGCTCTGCTTCGCTCCCATCAAGCGCGCCCGCATCGACTTCATCGCAGAGAAGGCGACCGAACTCGGCGTCGCTGTGCTGCAACCCGTGCTGACCCGGCACACCGCCGTCGACCGCGTCAATCTTGAGCGGCTGCGCGCCAATGCGATCGAGGCGGCAGAGCAGACCGAGCGTCTTTCGGTGCCTGAGGTGCGGGCGCCAATCGAGCTTGGCCGGTTGCTCGAGCAGTGGCCGGCCGGCCGGCGGCTGCTGATGTGCGACGAGACCGGCGGCGGGCCGCCCATCGCCGAGGTGTTGGCCGCGCTCGATCCAGCGGCTCGTGATGCGCCTTGGGCGATCATGATCGGACCGGAAGGTGGCTTCGCCGCAGCCGAGCTCGAAGCCTTGCGTCGCATAAAGGATGTAACGTCTGTCGGACTCGGCCCCCGCATCCTGCGTGCCGACACGGCAGCGCTTGCAGCACTTGCCTGCTGGCAGGCCATGCTGGGTGACTGGCGCAAGCCCACGCCGCGTTTGTCCAGCGATTATCGCACCTCGAAGGTTACTCGCTGAGCGCTTGCGCTCTCCCCCGACGATGTGAGAGAGGGGGAGTTGAACATCATGAACCAGTCGCGTTCTCGCGTGAGAAATACTCATGCGAATCGCGCCGCATCCGGCGGCACTGTCGGGGGCGATACAGGGAGCCATCACCGCATGTCCGCACCACCATCGGGCGGCGGCACGCCGATCACGGATCGGCGGCAGCTGATTGACTACTTCGCTGCCGGCAATAAGCCACGCGCAGCGTGGCGCATGGGCACCGAGCACGAGAAGTTCGGCTTCGACAAGAAGACGCTGAATGCCGTGCCCTATGACGGCCCGGCCGGCGTGCGCATGATGCTGGAGGGGCTGACGCGTTTCGGTTGGGAGCCTGTCATCGAGGGCAACAATCCGATCGCGTTGATGCGGGACAAGGCCAGCATCACTCTCGAGCCGGGCGGGCAGTTCGAGCTTTCCGGTGCACCGCTCGAGACGCTGCACGAAACGGCGGCCGAGACCGCCCAGCATCTCGACGAGGTCAAGGAAGTCGCGGACGAGCTCGGCATTGGCTACATCGGTCTCGGCTTCGCCCCGCAATGGAAGCGTGAAGACGTCCATTGGATGCCCAAGGGGCGCTACAAGATCATGCGCGACTACATGCCCAAGAAGGGCAAGCTCGGTCTCGACATGATGCTGCGCACCTGCACGGTGCAGACCAACCTCGACTTCTCCTCCGAAGCCGACATGGTGAAGAAATTCCGCGTCTCGCTCGCCTTGCAGCCGTTGGCGACCGCGCTGTTCGCCAACTCGCCGTTCCTCGAAGGCAAGGCATCGGGCTACAAGAGCTACCGCAGCCACATCTGGACCGATACCGACCCTGACCGTTGTGGCATGCTGCCGTTCGTGTTCGAGGATGGTTTCGGCTTCGAACGTTATGTCGACTACATGCTCGACGTGCCGATGTACTTCGTCTACCGCGACGGCAAGTACGTCGACGTCGCGGGCCAGAGCTTCCGTGATTTCATGAAGGGCAGGTTGCCCGGACGGCTAGGGGAGCTGCCAACCATCAACGATTGGGCCGACCACGTCACCACGGCTTTCCCCGAGGTCCGGCTAAAGCGCTACCTCGAAATGCGCGGCGCCGATTCCGGTCCGCTTCCGGCGCTGAACGCCCTGCCGGCCTTGTGGGTCGGCCTGCTCTACGATCAGGGCGCGCTCGACGCCGCCTGGGATCTGGTCAAGGACTGGACGATCGAAGATCACGATTATTTGCGCAGCCATGCGCCCCGGACCGGGCTTTCGACCAGGTTCCAGGGCTTGCCGCTTTCGGACCTGGCCCGTGACATGGTCGAGATCGCGCATGCCGGTCTGCGCGCCCGAAAGCAGCTCGATGCCGAGGGCAACGACGAGACGATCTATCTCGCGCCGCTCGACCGTGCCGTCGCCAGCGGCCTCGCGCCGGCCGATGAGCTGCTGGCGAAGTGGCAAGGGGAATGGCAGGGCTCGTTCGAACCGTTGTTCCACGACTACGCCTACTGAGCTATCGTCCGTCGATGCTCGACCGGGAAGATCAGGTGCCGACGGCATGAAGCGCCGCGTTTTTGCGTTCTTCCTCGCGGCATTGCCATTCTCCGTCCGCGCGCAGTCCGGCGATGACTGGCAGACGGTCGTGGCGCCCGACCTGCGCTTCCGGCTCGAGATGCCGGCGCCGGTGGAGAAGAGCACGGCCGAACAGAAGGAGCCGGGCAATACAGCGCCGCGTGTCGCCTGGGAGTCCAAGCGCGCCGATCAGATCTTCGACTTCGACTATGTCGACTACGAGCCGAGCTGGTTCGGCGGCCACGACACCAAGGAGATGGCGCGGAACCTGGGCCGCGGTGATGCTGAGAAAGCCTTCCCCAAGAACAAGTTCAAGTACCTCCGAGACGAACCGGTCACCTTGCAGGGTTGGGACGGCTATGCCCTCGACATCGAGGGCGAGGATGGCGGCTTCGTGATGATGCGCACCTACATCGTCAAGGACCGGCTTTATCGCCTCCTCGTTACCGCCAAGAGCGACATGAAAACCCGCAGCGCCGCTCTTCGCTTCATCGATTCGTTGCGGCTGGCGGAGACGCGAGGATAGTTCGGAGGGGGCGATGCGTATCTGCGTTTTCGGCGCCGGGGCCATCGGCGGGAATTTTGCGGCGCGTCTTGCTGCCGCCGGCAACGACGTCTCCGTCGTGGTGCGCGGCGCTCATCTCGAGGCGATCAAGCAAAGCGGGCTCGTCCTGCTGGCGGGCGAGCGGAAGATCGTGGCGCCGGTGCGGGCGAGCGATCGGCCGGCCGATCTCGGGCCGCAGGATGTGGTGCTGTCGACGATGAAGGCCTCCGGCCAGGCGGCGCTCGCCGACACGGTCGGGCCATTGCTCGGAGCCGACACTTCGGTGGTGTTCGTGCAGAACGGCATCCCCTGGTGGTACGGACATGGCCTCTCGGCGGCGCGACCGCCGGCGCCGGATCTGTCGCGACTCGATCCGGGCGGCGCACTCGCACGTGCAGTCGGCCTCGAACGCACTATTGGGGCTGTCGTCACCTCCTCGAACCATGTGATCGAACCCGGCGTGGTGCGCAACATCTCGCCCGATCGCAACACACTCTGGGTGGGCGAGACTGACGACCGCCAAAGCCCACGCATCGCGGCTCTACGGACGACCCTGAAGGCCGCGGGCATTGCCTCACCCGAGACGCGCGATATCCGCTACGACATCTGGCACAAGCTGATGGCCAATCTCACCGGCTCGACGCTTTGCCTGCTGCTTGCCCAGCCGACGACGATCATCAAGACGCCCATGATCAATCGTCTGTCGCGCCGTGCCCATGCCGAGGCGCTCGCCACCGCGGCCGCCCATGGTGTCGTGCTCGACGACAGTCCCGACGTCCGCTACGGGCCGGAGCGAGTCTACCCCGACCATCGGCCCTCGATCCTGCAGGACTACGAGCTCGGCCGACCGATGGAGGTCGAGGCGATCGTACGGGCACCGCTGGCCTTTGCCCGCAGCGCCGGCATCGATACGCCGACGCTCGATACGATCGAATCGCTCTGCGTCAGCCTTGCGGCATCGAAGGGCCTTTACACGCTTTGAAGGCGTCGGACACACAACCTCACCCTGAGGAGGCCGCATGGCGGCCGTCTCGAAGGGTGTGGAGCCCGCACCATGTGTGTTCCCATCCTTCGAGACGCGGCCAGCGGCCGCTCCTCAGGATGAGGTTGATTCTAGCTAAGTCGCCGTGCCGCCGACGGTGAGGGCATCGATACGCAGCGTGGGTTGACCCACGCCGACAGGTACACCCTGGCCGTCCTTGCCGCAGGTGCCGATGCCGGGATCGAGCGCCATGTCGTTGCCGACCATGCCGACGCGCGTCAGAGCCTCGGAGCCGGCGCCGATCAGGGTCGCGCCTTTCACCGGCTTCGTGATCTTGCCATCCTCGATCATGTAACCCTCGGTGATGCTGAACACGAACTTGCCCGAGACGATGTCGACCTGGCCGCCGCCGAAGTTCGCGGCATAGAGGCCCTTCTTCACCGAGGCGATGATCTCCTTGGGATCCTTGTCCCCGCCCAGCATGATGGTGTTGGTCATGCGCGGCATCGGGGCGTAAGCGTGACCCTGGCGCCGCCCGTTGCCGGTCGGTTTCACCCCCATGAGGCGGGCATTCATGCGGTCCTGCATCAGCCCGACCAGCTTGCCGTTCTCGATCAGCACATTGCGCTGCGTTGGCGTGCCTTCGTCGTCGATGGTAAGCGAACCGCGCCGGTCGGAGAGCGTGCCGTCGTCGATCACGGTGACGCCGGGCGAGGCGATCATCTGGCCCATGAGACGGGTGAACATCGAGGTCTTCTTGCGATGGAAGTCGCCTTCGAGCCCATGGCCGACCGCTTCGTGCCACAGTACGCCCGACCAGCCGGCGCCCAGCACGACAGGCATCTCGCCCGCGGGTGCGTCGACCGAATCGAGATTCACCAGCGCCTGGCGGATCGCCTCGTCGGCTTCCTTCTTCCAGTAGTCGGGATGGAAGATGTCGCCATAGGCGGTACGTCGGCCACTGCCGCTGCCACCCGCCTCCAGGCGGCTGCCGTCGGCGCAGACGACGCTGACATTGAGCCGAACCAGCGGCCGCACGTCAGCGGCGCGCCAGCCGCCGGCGCGGATGATCTCGACCACCTGCCATGATCCCGAAAGGGAAATCGAGACCTGCCGTGCCTTCGGCTCCTTGGTGCGCACGTAGGCGTCGATCTCCTGCAGGAGCTTCACCTTCTTCTCGAAGCCCTCGCCGTCGATCGGATTGTCGTCGGCGTAGAGCAGCCGGTTGGTGCCGCGCGGCGACTCATCGGATTTGCCTGACTTGCCCGAGCGCACCGACTTCACTGTGTCGGCGGCGCGTTTCAGCGCCTTCTCGTCGAGCGCCGAGGCATGGGCGAAGCCCGTCGCCTCGCCCGAAACAGCGCGCAGGCCGAAGCCCTGCGTCGTGTCATAGGCCGCGCTCTTCAGCTTGCCGTCGTCGAAGCTGAGGCTCTCGCTCTGGACATATTCCAGGAACAGCTCGCCGTCGTCGCTGCCCTTCAGCGCCTCATTGACCATCTTCTCGGTCTTGCGCCGGTCGAGCGCGCCCTTGCCGAAGAAAAGGCCGTCGGCGGTGGCGAGATGGTTGATGTCCTGGGCCATGGGATACCTGCTGTTCAGACGACGAGGACGATCTTGCCAAAATGGGCGTTGGCCTTCATGTGCGCAAGCGCCTCGGCGGCCTCGGCGAGCGGGAAGGTGCGGTCGATCGGAAGTGCCAGCTTGCCGGCCTCGATCGCAGGCCAGAGGTCCTTGCGGGCGGCCTGCACGATGGCGCGCACTTCCTCGGGTGTGCGGGTGCGGAAGGTGACGCCGATATAGTCGATACGCTTCAGTGCATGGAGGTCGAAGTTGAACTCGCCCTTCATGCCGCCCAGCCGCCCGACGTTGACGATGCGGCCGAGGATCGCGGCGGCCTCCATGTTCTGGTTCATCACGCCCGCCGACACCTGGTCGACGATCAGGTCGACGCCCTTGCCGCCGGTCGCTTCCTTGACCTTGTCGGGCCATTTCGGATCGCGCGTGTCGAGCGCGAGGTCGCAGCCGAATTCCTTCAGCCGCGCGCGGCGGGCGTCGTTGGTGGACGTTCCCATCACGATCGCCGCACCCATATGTTTGGCGATCTGCATGCCGAGCAAGCCGACGCCGGAACTCGCTCCCTGGATCAGGACCGACTCGCCTTTCTTCAACCGTCCCGCACCGACCAGGGCATTGTGCATGGTCTGCACGGCGACCGGCATGCAGGCGGCTTGCTCGAAGCTCATGTTGTTGGCGGGAACCTTGTGCACACGGCCCGAATCGGCCACGGCATATTCGGCGAAGCCGCCAGCCGCCGAGCTCATCACGCGATCACCTGGCTTGAAGTCCTTGACCTCGCCGCCGACGGCCTCGACCTCGCCCGCGCACTCGAGGCCCACGATCGTTCCCGGTCCGCCGGCCGTGCCGTGGCGATGGCCGGATGCCACCGCAAGATCGGCACGGTTGAGCGAGGCGGCCTTCACCCGGATCAGGATCTCGTTGGGCTTGGGCGAGGGTTTGGGCGCATCCTTGACCTGGACGCCCTGCTCGGTGACGACGGCTGCTTTCATTTCGCGATCTCCTTCATTGGCCCGCGCCAGTTCGGCGCGGAGATTACTGCGCTCACGCCCTAGCGCGCTCGTCTGAATTCTTCGTTATCAAAGGATATTGCTTGCGCGGCCCTGCCAGTAGCGGTCGCGCAGCAGGCGCTTGTAGAGTTTGCCGGTGGGATGGCGCGGCAGCTCCGCTTCGAAGTCGATGCTGCGGGGACACTTGATCGCGGAGAGATGCTGCTTGCAGTAGGCCAGCAGCTCTTCGGCCAGCGCCGGGCCCGCGTCGACCATGTCGCGCGGCTGGACGACCGCCTTCACCTCCTCGCCGAAGTCTGGATTGGGCACGCCGAACACCGCGCAGTCCATCACCTTGGGATGGTTGACGAGGAGGTTCTCCGCTTCCTGCGGATAGATGTTCACGCCGCCGGAGATGATCATGAAGGCCTTGCGGTCGGTGAGATGCAGGAAGCCGTCGGCATCGAGGTAGCCCACGTCGCCCAGCGTCGACCAACCCTTCGGATGGCGCGATTCGGCCGTCTTCTTGGGATCGTTGTGATACTCGAAAGTGCGGCCTTCGGCAAAATAGACCGTGCCGGATTGGCCGGTCGGGAGTTCCTCTCCCGCATCGTCGCAGATCTTGAGCTTGCCGACGACGGCGCGGCCGACCGTGCCCTTGTGCGCCAGCCATTCGGCGGAGTTGCACATGGTGAGGCCGTTGCCTTCGGTGCCGCCGTAATATTCCCAGATGATCGGCCCCCACCATTCGATCATCTGCTGCTTGACCGGGATAGGGCAGGGCGCTGCGGCGTGGATCGCACACTTGAGCGAGGACATGTCGTACTTCAGTCGCACCTCGTCGGGCAGCTTGAGGAAGCGCACGAACATGGTGGGCACGACTTGCGTATGGGTCACCTGATGCTTCTTGACCAGCCGCAGATATTCCTCGGCATCGAAGTTCTCCATGATGACCGAGGTGCCGCCCAGTCGCATGACACTCATATTGAAGCGCAGAGGAGCCGCGTGATAGAGCGGCGCCGGCGAAAGATAGACCGTGTCCGCGTTCATGCCGTAGAGCTTGCTGGTGATCTGCAGCAGGGGATTGTCGAAGTCGATCGGCTGCGGCTCGACGATCGGCAGCACGCCCTTCGGCCGGCCGGTCGTTCCGGAGGAATAGAGCATGTCATGGCCGGCGGTCTCGTCGGCAATGCGGGTCACAGGCTGACGCGCAACCGCCGCTTCCCATGACTCGTAGCCGGCGATGACGCCGTCGATCATGTAGCGGCTGGCCACATCGTCGAGCAAAGGCACGAGCTCTGCCGCCGTGCCGGCCAGATGGTGCGAGGTGATGAAAAGCCGTGCGCCGCAATCGCGCACGATGTACTCGACTTCGGCTGCGGTCAGCCGCGAGCTGATCGCCGTGTAGACCAACCCGGAGCGCTGCGCGCCCCAGCAGATCTCGAAGAACTGCGAATTGTTCTCAAGGAACAAGGCGATATGGTCGCCGGCTTTCAAACCGAGAGAGCGGAAGAGCTGTGCAATGCGGTTGGATTGGTCGTCCAGCTGGCGATAGGTCACCGTTCGGCCACTGGCGGCCATGATGTAGGCGGGCTTGTCGGGATGTTTCTGGGCATGGATGTAGGGGTGCACTTGAACGCTTCCTTCAGGGCCGCACTTGCTCGGATTGGTTATTGCATAAGATCGGAACCGCGAAGGACCGGCAAGCGCACGCCTGTTCGATTGACGAAAGGACAATGATCTCCCGGACATGCCCGAGAATTCTCACCTTCAATGTTCAATCGGTGATCAGGGGAGCTATCAGCCAACCGTCAATTGACCCGCATCGAACCTGCTCTTTAGGGTGTTCTTAGGGTGTTGTTTGCATTGTTTGGGTGTGTGGGGACTCCATGTCGCGCAAGCGGCCATCGCGTCACAGCGAGGATCAGTTCGCGCTTTTCCTCGAGCGGATCAGGGATTCCCTGGGTGATGAGGACGACGCGAAGTTCAACGAGGCGGTGAGCAACCTCGTTCGGCAGCGTCGTGGTCACGCGGGGCTGAGCCGCGATCCAGCTGGCGGCGATCGGATGCCGGCCGGCCGGTCTCGCCGCGGGTCGTCGCGGGAACGGTCGGCGATCGACGTCGTCGAACCCGGAAGACGGAAGACGTCCGGCTCGCCGCAAGGTTTGGTCGATCTGATTGGCCGACTGGTCCTGATCGGGTCGAACAGTGACGGCTTGCTGATCCGCGTCCTGATGCTGCTTCTGGGGACAGACGAACAGTCGGCAGCGCTCGTCCACTCCGCCATGAGCCGGCCACAGACACGACTTGAGCTGGTGCGGCGGCTCGCCCTTCTGAGGGTGACCGATCTTTCGATCCGTCGTTCACTCGACTCGATGATTGACCGAATGGGCGACGCACAGCGCCGACGAGACGCGTTCCTCAACGCCATATATTCGATCGACGAACATGGCGAGGTAACGCACGCGCAAATGATGCGCTTCGTCGAGAAGGAAGGTCGGCCGTCGTTCGGCGATCATCAGCCGATCGACGGGAGCCGGACTGACGAGCTGCGGCAGATGGAGAAAGAGCTGCGCGTCCTGAACCAGACGCTGGAGGATTTCCTGCCCCGACTGCGCGATGTGCTGGCGTCCGCGGACGGCGATAGCAGCAACAGCGCTCCGGGCCTCCGCCGTCAGTCGACCTAGGACCCGGGGCTAAGCGCCCGGTTGCCATGGCGGGGACAGAGCATTCCCCTGGGTTGCCGCGGCATCTTGCAGGCGGCGCAACATCGTCGTGGCCGTCTTGAAGGAAACATTCAGGATGCGCTGCAAATGGTGCGGCCGCATCGGCTTCGTCCCGCCCTCGGTCAGGTAGATGGCCTGCAGCCATTTGTGCAGCGGCACGTGGCTCGAGCTGAAGATCGTGCCGTGGGTCAGCGAGAAGGTGCGCCGGCAGGCATAGCACTTGTAGGAGCCAAGGCGCGTCGACGCGCCATCAAGCTTGCCGATCCGTCCCTGCATGCCGCATCTCGGGCATGTGGCACCGTCGGGCCAAAGGATGCCTTCCAGATATTGATGCGCGCTCAATTCATCGGCGAAGCGAGCAAGGCTGTCCTTGCGCGTCGCGGCGCTGTCCTCCCGTTGCATACCCACTCGATCCTTCCCATTCACGCCGCGCCCCAAACGGGCGTGAACCACGCGCGAAGTATAAACAGGTTTTGAGGAGATTTATGCGCGGGTCGTTCCTTTTCCCATTGCCTGTGGATCACGGTGTGGTCGCACACGCATGGCCGTCTGCGCGTCGCGAGGGTCGGAAAATCCTTATTTTATTGGGAAAATTCGACTTTTGGTCGATGGAGAATCCAGCGTTGAACCGGTGCAACTCGATCGCAGGTCCCTCATTTGTCACGGCTTGAAAGGCGTGTGCTTCCTTCCGGGAGCAGCCGAAGGGTTCACCGGCAGGCGGATGTCGGTCGATTGACCAGGCTTGGTCCTTGCGCTTTATTTCCGGCGCACGAGATCGTGCCCCCGTGGCGGAATTGGTAGACGCGCCTGACTCAAAATCAGGTTTCCTCACGGAAGTGTTGGTTCGAGTCCGACCGGGGGCACCAGCCATAAAATGCAAGCGGGCTAGCGTTTTATGCGGTCATGATCTGTTCTTTTAGAACAGTTTCTCGACTAACGTTTTGGCCGCTTTCGACTAACGTTTCGTTCTCTCTTCGTTGACGCCTGTGGGGCGATTGAAAAGCTTCTGCACGGTGCCGTTTTCATGCGCCAGCCGCCGTTCGAGGGCGGCGCCGGCCTGGTCTGCCGTGAGCTTCGTGTAGCGATCGAGCACTTCATTGATGCTCGCGATCGTATGCCCAGTGATAGCCCGGATCTGTTCGCGCACGCAGCCGGCGTCATGCAACGCCGTGATGCACGTATGCCGAAGTGTGCGCATCGTGAGCCATGCCGTGGGGACGCGAAATTGATGCCAGCTTTGTCCTGTGTGCCGCACGCGCTGCGATGTTCGAGATTAAGAGAGTTTCGACCTCCCTAGCGACATTGGTTCGCGGGGCGTCATCCTGAAGGCTCACAGGCTCAAGTCGCGTAGGTGGGCTCCAGCCGTGACCGTAGGAAATCGGCGGCACTCACGGGCGAATATTTTATCGGTCGCGTTGCGTCGGTACAGGTTGGCAAACACTCGACCCGGGCGTCCGGATCTGGATCCAGAAAAAAAGCAATTGAGTAACGATCCCGCCCTGGAGGGTTGACTACCTTATGTGGTGTCGACACATAAATGTCGTTCGTCCAGCGCATCAGGCAATCGCCGATGTTGCAGATAAATGCATCGGGGATGACCGGCGCATCAAGCCATTGCCCGCTGCGGTCGCGAACCATTAGGCCGCCGGTCGTGTCCGTCGCCAGTAAGGTGACGTTACCGTAATCCGTGTGCACTCCGGCTCCAAGCTGGCCTGGCTGAGACGGACGATCGATTGGGGGGTAGTGCAGCAGCCGCAACGTGGCCATTGGCTTCTTGAACTTGTCATCGAAGAAAGCCAGATCGAGCCCCAAATCAAGCGCGAAGGCGCGGTGGAGAGTAACCCCCAGTGCCCATACGCAATCGAAATAGTCGAGCATGGTCGCACGAAATTGCGGAACGTCGGGCCAGAGATTGCGTGCGCGGAAGGGTCTTTTGGCGAGCAGGTCGGGATCATCAGCGGCAAGCTCGAGCCCGATATTGAAGGCTTCCTTGAGATCTGGCGGCTTACCGGGTTCGAGCGTTTCCCCGCCGAGGCTGATAAAACCACGGTTATCGGCCGGGCCGCTAAAGCGCGTTTGGTTCTTCACGGATGCGGGCGCCTTGAAGAATTCCTGCGACAAGCGAAATACGCCGGCAAGCCTCTCCGGCGCAATCCCATGACCAGTGATGTAAAAGAATCCGATGCCGCGGCACGCATTGCCGATCTCGCGCGCGACGGCATGTTCGGCGTCGATTGCGCGCGTGCGCAGGGAAGTGACGTCAATGACCGGGATTTGCGGCTCTGCATAAGAAGCCATATCCCTTCCCCCTTGTAGCGTCTCCAATAGTAACACGATCTGGCGCGAGAAACTTAAGCGGCTTGGTGCAAAAGCACGGTCGCGCCATTGCCCGTCACTAGTTTGGGCGGGGGTTAATCGGCGATCCCACTCAGCGTCCTGGCCAGTCTATTTACTTCGATCTTCTTTTGGGCGCCGGGCGAAGTATATCCTTCGCGGGCTTGTCGCGCCGCTGGGCTTGATAGGAAGACTGCCGAATGAGGCCGTCCGCGGTCCAGGTGGAGAACGTCACTTCGACGACGACCTCGGGCCGCAGCCAATGAATCGACCACGTGGTCACTGAACATGATGCCAGGCGGCCGCTCCTCGAAAAGCGATTTCAAGCGTGCTTGCACTCCAATAGCGAAAGGGCCGCGGCCGATTACCGTCGAGGTAAAGCCCTTCGCCTGGCCTGCCACTCAGCCACGTGACCGCGAATAGCTTGAATTCTTCAGCAGCCGCGCGCATGGCGGCCAATCCGTGGTATACATCGTTGAACTTCGAGACAGGAGCTTGATGCCATGACGCCCAAGGGCTTCTCTCATATCGGTCTCTCGACTCTCGACCTCGACGCGACGCGCGCCTTCTACGAGAACGTACTAGGATTCAAGGCAGTTGTTGCCGACACCTTGCGCATCAAGGAAGGCGGCAATCTGCGTCACATCTTCTTTGATATAGGCCGCGACCAGCTGATCGCCTTCATGGAGGCGAACGATGTGCCCGGTGTTCCGCAGGACTATGACGCCGGCATCACCCGCGGGCTCGGTGTGCCGGGCGCGTTCTATCATTTCGCCTTCGAAGCCGGCTCCGAGGCTGGTCTGTTGGCGCGGCGTGAAGCGTTGCGGGCCAAAGGGATTGAGGTCACCGACGTCGTAGACCACGGCTGGGCGAAGTCGATCTATTTCAAGGATCCCAATGGACTGTCCCTGGAGTACGCCTGTATCGTCCGTGATCTTACCGAGGACGACGCCCGCATGCAGGAGCGCGGCACCATCACCCTGAAGGCGCTCGGCCTCGACGATGCAGGAGGCCGCGAACTCAACCGCGTGAAGTCGGCGCGGAACAAGGTTCCGGCATAGGTCAGGGGTCGTTAGAGCAGGACCGTTCGAGTCGAATTAACTCAGTCTCCTGTCCGGCATCATCGCCGAGCATCCCGTCGTCTTGACCCTTATGCGCACTCTCCTCACGAACGCCACGCTCATCGATTGCGTCCAGCCCAAAGCGGCTCCGGGGGCGGCAGTCCTGATCGAAAATGGAAGGATCCGCGAGATCCGCACCGACGGCAGCACGCCCGAGCGGATTGGCGCGACCGAGATCGACCTCAAAGGTGCCTACCTGATGCCCGGCCTGTGGGACGTTCACATCCATCCGGACTACTACCTTCCGCACGAAATGCCGCTCGCCGATCAAGTCACACTGTTCGGCCATCAGCTGATGGCGGCGCTCACCGAGTCCGGCATCACCGGACTACGCTGCGCCGGCGCCCACCACTACATGGATGTCGCGTGGAAGCGAGCCTTCGGCTCGGGCCAGTATGTCGGGCCGCGGCTGTTTGCTTCCGGCCACTTCCTGACGACGACCGCCGGCCACTTCCTGACGTCAGGACATGCGATCGAGGTCGACGGACCTTACGGCTTCGTCAGGGCGATCCGAGAGCAGATCAAAAACGGTGTCGACCACATCAAGCTCAACCTGTCAGGCGGCATCCTGGGGCCGGCCTGGGATCTCCATAGAAACTCGTTCCTGCTGCAGGACGAGCTCAGCGCGGCCTTCGAGATCTGCCATCTGCGCGAGTTCAAGGTGATGGCGCATGCCACCAATCCCGAAGCGGTCAAAAATGCCATCCGACTCGGGGCGCACAGCGTCGAGCACGGCTACATCCTCGATGACGAATGCATCGAGCTCTTCCTGAAGTATGACACCTGGTACGTGCCCACGCTCGCCATCAGCCATCTGACGCCGGAGCAGGCCGACAACGATTTCGAGCAGCGTTGGGTCAAGCAGCGCAACATGGCGCATGCCTTGTGCTGCCGCGCCGACGCTGCCGCGGACGTCCATCGCGAGGGCTTCACCAAGGCGCTAAAGGCCGGCGTCAAGATGGCACTAGGGTCGGACATCCGGCCGCTCAAGGACGCCGCCTTGCTTGAACTGGGATTGTGGGTGCGCGACGGCGCCACGCCGTGGCAGGCGCTGATCGCTGCGACCCGCAACGGCGCGGCGATCTGCGGTGTGGGCCACGAGCTCGGCACGATCGAGGTCGGCAAGGTCGCCGACCTGATCGTAGTCGGCGGCAATCCGCTGGACGACATTCAAAACGTGCGACAGCTCAAGCTCGTGTTTAAGGAAGGCGTGGTCGTTTCCGACAAGCGGGAATGACGAGCAAAGCGTGGCCGCCGGTAATAGCTAGTCGCAATTTGAGATCAAGGCGGGCCAGACCTGAACCTAGGCTTGCGGGGCGACAAGCCGCACCGAGAATTCGATGTCACCGATCTTAAGCCTGGTGCCTGGATGGATCGGCACCGGAACTCCGACGCAAGCAAGCATCCC
This sequence comes from Alphaproteobacteria bacterium, assembly GCA_017308235.1. GTDB lineage: Bacteria > Pseudomonadota > Alphaproteobacteria > Reyranellales > Reyranellaceae > Reyranella. The sequence continues at coordinate 320,668 of JAFKFL010000011.1, forward strand.
ATTCACGGAAGTACCGTTAGTCGAACCCAAGTCTTCGACGTGCAGCGCGTCCTCGACGATAGTTAGACACGCGTGACGCCTCGACACGGTGCGATGCGCAAGAACGAACTCACATTGATCGACGGCGCGCCCGACCACTGCGCCCTGCCGCCGAGTTGCCAACCAGTCGAGAGCCAGATCAAATCCGTACTTCTGACCACTCAGGTCGATGCCCTCGAAACGCATCATCGGTTGAGGCGAAAGGGGCTCTGTCGTATCGGAAAGGACGGTTTTGGGACGCACATGGTAAATGTGAACGGGTCGGCGCACATTCTTCACCTGGTGCTCGCCGCCGTCTACGAACGCGTAATCGACTTGAAGTTCGGTGATGTCACGAACAGCGCGCGAAACGGCGACGCCGCCAGGCTCGCCGATTGCCTGGATTCGGGCAGCGAGATTCACGCCGTCGCCAAAGATGTTTTGGTCCTCATCGACGATAACTTCTCCGAGATGGACGCCAATACGAAACATCAGACGCTCGCTCACCTCCAGCGTCCTGTTGAACCGCGTCATGCGTTCTTGAATGTCGATTGCCGCCGCGACTGCCGCGACCGTCGAGGTGAACTCTGCCAGCATGGCATCGCCCACAATACCCACCAGCCGACCACGCCCCGCCTCGATGGTGGGTCGCCAGATATCGCTCGTTGCCGACTTGAGATGGTGAACGGTGAGAGTTTCCGAACCTTCCATCAGTCGAGTGAAGTCAGCAAGATCAGCATGGATGATTGCCGCGAGGCGGCGCTGCATGCTTGCCATAACTACTCCGATGAGCTCGCGTCACCTTCTACCGGCAATGGAAGCCTAGGCAGCAGGCTGCCTGGCAATCTCGCCGCGGTCCGCAAAGAAGGTGAGCGGTCCTGCTTCCCTTGGATGACCTACACCGTCCCATCCCCGCAACGAGATGGTCCGCTTAAGCTGCCAAGCGCGACTCACTTCGACGACGACCTTTGGGCACCGGACGATCCGCAATGTCGCTGGTGTCGATCCACACCTGCATCTTGCTTGCCTTCCTGGAGGTATCAAAACCGATCACGGTGCAGTCGAGCTCCGGTCCCCTAGATCCGGCCCAGATCAAGTACTCAGCGCCGTTGGCAATGCGGCGGCAGGCAGCCTCGATCTCTTTGTGATCAGCGGCCCGCCACCTGTCTCGGTTGATGTAGGCGCGGCAAGGAAGTCGACGCTGCTTGTCTGCGAGTGGGTCGCCATTAAGTCGTAACATCAGACGTTCCTCAGAAAGGCATGGCCCTAACGTGAGAGTCGAAACGGCCGATCAGCGAGTCACTTATGGACGGTACGGAGTGTCGGTTCGCGGGGTTACGCAACGATGTTGCGAGCGCAGGAAATTGTTTCCTGTGTTTCGTGGCGCCGATTCCAGTCAGCGACCTGGGTAGTCCATTTACATCGATCGGGGTTCGCCAAGGGCGGGCCGACACAATGAGGGCCCGAACAAGGTCCGGGCCCAAGTTCTCTCGTTGTCGTCGCGTGACCGGAGGGGGTAAACGCGCCGAAGCCATCTTCGCGGCTTGCGATGGAGTGCCGTGATTTCGATCACGCGGGCAACCGTGACCGTCGTGTTTAACGTGGCGGAAGGCTTCAATGCCGGAGCAGGTCGGTACCTCGGTCTCTTAGCAGGCCTGCTCTCTCCATTTGGACGTGCAAGCCTTTCCAGCTTGACCGCGCATAATCGACAACTCGAGCGACCCATATCCGCGGATGCGTTGTTGTCCATGGCTTAAGAGTGCCAATGGCCGCTTCAAGTGCAGCGTACGCCGCACTAGCGGCTAGACGGGTGACAAAGGTCGGACTGATCTGGTACCGCGCCAAGCACATCTGGGCATCCCGATCAGCTTGGTACCAAGCGTTCAGGCATGCATCAAACTCCGGCGGGAGTTCGTCTTGGAGTTCGTTCACGGCCGCGGCGGCCGCACCAGCAACCATACACCGCGGCCACCAAGGCCGAGCGCTGCCAGCAATAGGATGACTGAAAAAGTGAGCACCGGTCGATAATTTCCCGAGGTCACACTAGCGTCCACGCGCTGCAGAGTCGCTCGAGCAGGTGTTTCAATTGCTTCGAGAGCGCCACAGTCTCCCGATCACCTGGCTGAAACTGGCGGCCCACCGATGGTCGTGCCGACTCGCAAGGGTTTCTGGACTACCTTGATTCAGCAAAACTTGGGAGCTGAGCTGAAGGCTTCAGTCGCAGTGGACTATCATCCCACTGGGGTCGTCTGCACGATTGGCGCGCCGATAGCGGCTATCGAATAAACTGCGACGTAGTGGAAACGGGCGACGGCAAGCGGCCAACTGAGCAACGCTGCGGATCAGTAGTAGCCATATCGGTTGTAGCGAGGCTCGGGCGTCGTTGCCGCGCCGACGGCGGCACCGCCAAGACTGCCAACCACGGCGATGCGTCTTAAGTAAGTGCCGACAAGGTCGACGCTGCTGACGGCGCCTTCCTCTAGTGCGTGGCGCAGGTCGGCGATTGAGGCTTCGACGATATGGAGATCGGGCGAGCTAGTCATCTCAGCTCCTTCCGTAAATGGCGGCGGCCGTCGCGACGAGTACATGAGCCGCATTTTTCGTCGAGCCGGCGCTGCGCCAGGCAACATGGCCGTCGGGCCGTACAAGTACAGCACCGGTATCGTCGATGCCGTAGAGCTCACGCCAGGGTTCTTCGTCTCCGAGCGTGATCAGCTTGATCTCTAGGCGCTGAGCGGCATCGGCCCAGGCGCCGCCATTGGCGCCGGTCAGCAGTACGAACTCGTTACCCACCAAGTCGATGGTCGATACACGCGTGCCGGCCTTCTTTACCCAGGCGTGCGGCGCCCGGACGCCCGGCCAGGCCGACGGCGTGTAGTCGGTCACTGGGTTTGAGACCTTTGGGCGCGGCGTGCCGTCGGGCACCACAGCCATCGATTTGTAGGTGGCGCCGAAGATCATGCCCTGCTCGTTCAGAAACTCGCGGCGCGCGCCTTTGCCCTGTAGCGTCTTCTCCATCCGGCCCATTGAGGCCGCATTGGCCAGCGCCTGCGCGGTGATCGCCCTGCCGAACGGCTGGCGCTCGTCATTATAGGTGTCAAGCAGAGTGTCGTTTGCCGTCCCCTCCAGCACGGCGGCCAGCTTCCAGCAGAGGTTGTGTACATCCTGTACGCCAGTGTTCATGCCGAAGCCCCCAGTCGGAGGCATCTCGTGAGCTGCGTCGCCTACAAGGAAAACGCGACCGTCGCGGTAGCGTTCGGCGACATGTGCTGAGGCGACCCAGGGTGCCACGGCTAACACCTTCACCTGCAGTTCAGGCTCGCCGACGGCACGACGGATCGTCTCGGCCGAACGCTCGGGTGTGAAATCCTCGGGCCCGAGGCCATGCGCCTTGAGCGAATTAACTAGGAAACCCCAGCGGTCGTGGGCATTGATGGTGAGGAAGGTGGCGCGCATCTCCTCGTTCTCGATGAAGTAGAGCGCCGCCGGCCGGTGCTGTGTCCACGGCCGCAGGTCCGCTTCGAGCAATATATTCACGCTGTCATAGACATCCTTTTGGCCCTGCATCGCGATGCCGAGGGTGGCTCGTACGCGACTTTGTGCGCCGTCCGCCGCGATCATGTACTGTACGCGGACCTGTTCCGTGTTGCCGTTCTTCACGTTGGTGAGAGTGGCCAGCACGCTGGTGTCGTCCTGCTCGAATGTCGTGAATTCGGTGTCAAAGCGCAGTTCGCCCAAAGGCTGCCGTTCGGAGCAGCGACGCAGCACGGGCTCGAGATAGTCCTGCGCGCAGAGGCAGGAGCGGACTGGTGTGATGTCGGTGCGTTTCTCGCTCTGGCCCCACGGCACGCGGCGCTCAATCTCCTCGCCGGAAAGCGTCTTGGTCCAGACGATGAAGCCTACTTTGTTGGGCGGCAGGCCTGCGGCGCGTACTTCGTCCTCAATGCCCTGCTGGCGGAAAATCTCCATCGTCCGGGCATTGATGCCGCGCGCCTTGGGATGACTGGCCGTGCCGGGATGACGTTCGACCAGCAGCGACTTGATGCCAAGACGCGAAAGCAACAAGGAGGCAGTGAGACCGACAGGGCCACCGCCGACGATCAAGACGGGGACTTCGAGCATGGGCCAAACGTCCTCCGTACGGATCAGTAAGTAAAGATGCGGTTTGCCGAGCTTGGTAGCAAATAACAGGAAGCGAGCTAGCTTTCCGACGTGCCGATGTGCAGGTGGGTGTACGCGCTGCGTCATCGCGAGTAGCCTTGGCGGCTCTTCAAGATGGAGTGGACGCCATGAGGAACACACACGTCGAGATCCGTCTGCTTTCTGGCGCCGGAGGCGCCGAGATCTCTGGCGTGGACGTGGCACGCGAACTCGATGACGATATCGTCGGCAAGATCCGCGCCACACTGAACGAGCATTGCGTTGTCTTCTTTCGCGATCAGGAGCTAGACGCGGCTCGTCAGAAGGCCTTCGCCCGTCGTTTTGGCGAGATCTTCATCCATCCTAACTACAAGGGCATTGGAGACGATCCCGAGATCGTCATGGTGCGGCGCGAACCCGGCGACACGTCTTATGTCGGCGAGGATTGGCACGCCGACACCACGATGTGGCCCGAGCCGCCGATGGGCGCCATCCTCTACGGTATCGATGTGCCGCCTTACGGTGGCGACACGATGTTCGCCAACCAGTATCTCGCGTACGACGCGCTGTCGGAAGGCATGAAGAATTTGCTGAGCGGGCTTCGTGCCGTGCACAGCGACATCATGGTGGCTGGGCCACAAGCCGGAAAGAACAAGGGCCGTTCGACAAAGCACCGCGATGGCGCGGATTGGCGCGAGACGCGCAGCGCCCATCCGGTGGTACGTACACATCCCGAGACTGGCCGCAAGATGTTGTTCGTCAATGCCTCCTACACGGTGGGATTCGAGGGCATGACCGAGACAGAAAGTCGGCCGCTGCTCAATTTCCTGATGGAGCACGGCAACCGGCCGGAATTCACCTTCCGCTTCCATTGGCAGCGCGGATCAATCGCATTCTGGGACAATCGGAGCACGAAGCACATCGCGCTTGGTGATACCGGCCCGTTCCGTCGGCTGATGCGTCGTGTTCAGATCTGTGGCGACCAGCCGGCGTGATGTGTCGCTTAAAGAAGGAACGGCACACTTGATCGCGAGGTAGGGATCCTTGAGCGTCCAATCTGCGATGTAGGAAAAGTGAAGATGTCGATGCCGGAAATCAAAAGCCCTCCGCAGTTGAAGGGCCGACGCTAGACGCTTGCTGCGCCAACCCCCGCAACAATTCCGTGGAGGATAGGCAAGAACGATGGAGGCCGGTGCAGCGTGCTAAGGCGGCACCACCAACCCGCTCTGCCAAAGAACCTCCCTTGCGACCCGGATGATCGTGTCGGTTCCAGCGCTGGCATCATCGCGCGCCTGACATATGAAAAGCGGTCTGGATGCGATGCGAGGCCTGGTTGCCAAGACTTTCAGCTTTTCCGACTGAAGCTCCGACCGCAATGTTTTGACTGGAAGAACGGCAATAGCGTGGCCGGCGCAAACAAGCTGGGACATGAGGGCGTGCGAGTTGCAGGCACTGACATGCTCGGGCTCCAAGCCGGCGCGGCCGAACCAATCCATAATGATCGTGTGCAGAGTAGACGGCTCGGGGTTGGTGATTATCTGGAGCGACTTGAGGTCTGCCGGCTCAAGTTCGCGCTTGGGCAGCGACAATCGCGGACTGGCGATCCATCCCAGCTCGATGCTTCCAATTTTCTTCGCGACAACCAAATCATTCGGCTCCGGATCCGTCGCGATGGCAAGATCGAGTTGGCGGGCGTTGAGCTTGCGGCTAAGCAGCGTACCGACATCCACGGTTAGCTCGACGCGAAGCTCGGGAAAGCTCTCCGTCAACCTTGAGAGCAACTCAGGCAATGCCATGAGCGCAACGGACTCCACGGCGCCGAACCGCAATAGCCCGCGCATGGGCTCGCGCTGATCCAGTGTCCGCTCCAAGTCGTCGGTGAGCCGCAAAATCTGTTTTGTCTTTGCGAGGATGTCGCGGCCTGCGGCCGTGATCTCGGCACGCTGATTAATTCGGTCGAAAAGGTCGATGGAAAGGCTCGCTTCAAGCTCCCGAATGCGCGCCGAGACCGTTGGCTGCGTCAGCCGAAGATGACGCGCCGCAGCGTGGAACGAACCGAGCCGGGCGATCCAATAGAAGGTCTCAAGCTGAAGGAAGGTCGCCTTCATGATAGGCAATCTTTATCAGTATTTCGTCTTCTTTTCGATTACCTTCTATCGCGAACCGGGCCGTAAGATCGAAGCGCATCGGATGGCGCTTGATAAAAGAATGGGCAAACGCCGCCCCAACCGTCGAAGGGAGGACACAATGGGAAATTGGCGGGCCAGTACATCCAGTATTTGTCTTTCGGTTCTTGCCCTTGCTGTGACTGCTCCGGCCAACGCGCAGGACGAGATCAAGATCGGCGCATTCTTGCCCGTGACCGGTGTGACTGCCGATGTAGGCGCGCAGATGAAGGCGGGCATCGAGGTCGCCGTCGAACGCGCCAATGCGGCAGGCGTGAAGCTCGACAAACCCTATAAGCTTCCCGAGCGTTGTCGGTCGACAAGATCAATGTCGGGGTCGGGTTCATCAGTAGTGACGTCTTCACTCGCGTCATGGACGAATTCCAGAAGGCGAAGGTGCCGGTCGTCGATTGCTGCGCCGCCTCACTGAAGGTCGGCGACAAGATCGCCGAGCGAAAGATGACATACGTCTTCCAATTGAGCCCGACGGCAAGCGACATCGCGAAGTCCGTGGCGGCGGCCGTTGCGGAGTCGGTCAAACCGGCGAAAGTCGCGATGCTAAACGAGAACACGGATTCCGGCCGTGATTTCTCGAAAACTGCGAAGGAATGGTTCGCCGCCCATGCTGCCAAGGTCGAGGTTGTCGCCGACGAGTTCGTCGAGCATGGCGCAACGGACATGACGCCCCAGATGGCGAAGTTTAAGCGTTTGGGAGCGCAGGCGATAATCGGCGAGATCTACGGTTCGAGCGCGCCGATTCTGTACGAGCAGTGGTATGAGCTGAAGGTGCCGGCAATTATCGCCCATATGGGCGCGACAGCCGCCGCAGGCAGCTTCATCCAGGAAAACAGCAAGTTCATGGAGCATTCGATCGTCAACGTCCGATGGTGGCCCGCTGCTTACTCGCCAGTCTCTGAACCGATGATGTCGGCCTACAAGAAGAAGACTGGCCGCGATCCAACGAACTTCTCGGTGCAGGCGCACGACTCGGCGCTGGTCGCGATTGATGCAATCGAGAAGGCGGGGAGCCTCGATGTCGACAAGATCGCTGCAGTTCTGTCGACGACCACGTTCCAGACTGCATGGGGCGACCGCAAGTTCACCTCGCTCGAGCAAGGCCACCGAATGCCGATCGAGACAGTCGTTGCACAGGTCCAAGGCGGTAAGGCCGTGCCAATCTATCCAGACACCGTAGCGAAGTCGGCGGGCGGCGCTTATAAGGCCGTCCCACCTTACGCCTGGGACAAGAAGTAGTCTGCCGCGCCGTGCCCCAGGGGTCTCCGCGCATGCCTGCCGAAGCCTCCTCGGCCGTCCTCGCTGTCGAGGGGCTGAGCAAGCGCTTCGGCGGCGTCGTCGCGGTCGACGATTGTTCGTTCGAGATTGAGCGCGGCTCGGTGGTAGGAATCATCGGTCCAAACGGTTCAGGAAAGAGCACACTCTTCAATCTGCTGACGAGCGTACTTCGCCCCGATGCAGGCGTTGTCCGCTATCGGGGCGAACGCATCGAAGGTCTCCCCCTTTACCAGATTGCCCGCCAGGGAATCGGCCGGACCTACCAGTCGGTGAAGATCTTCCGCGATCTATCGGTCTGGATGAATCTCGAGATCGCGGCCATGGGCCGCGGGCGTTCTGACTGGGAGGTACCCGCGCGGCAATGGCTGGAGCGGTTTGGCTTGACGCACCTCGTCAACGACACCTCCGACACCCTTTCGATCGGTCAACAACGGCTCCTGGAATTGGCCATGAACCTGGCGATGTCCCCGGATCTCTTGCTGCTCGACGAGCCGCTCGCCGGTGTCAATCCGGTCGTGCGCGACACGATCGCTGACGCGGTTGCCGCGTTGCGGCGCGAAGGCAAGACCTTCCTGATCATCGAACACCACATGAACTTTGTCATGCGCCTCTGCGACAAGATCGTGGTGATGGATCATGGCGAGAAGATCGCCGAGGGAGTGCCGGAGGCAATCCGCCGGGATGAACGCGTGATTAATGCGCTGCTGGGCAAAGGGACCACCCGGGCATAATGCTCCAAGTCGACGATATCCGCGCCGGCTACGACCGCCTCGAGATCCTTCAGGGCGTGTCGCTCTCGGTCGCACCTCGCCAGATCGTCGGCGTCATCGGACCGAATGGCGCAGGGAAGTCGACGCTGCTGAAGACGATCTTTGGCTACATCCGTCCCTTCTCGGGCCGCATCGCGCTGCGGGGCGAGATCTTGAATGGCTACCGGCCGGACAAGGTGATGCGCCAGCGGGTCGGCTTTGTCGCCCAGGCGAACGGGCTCTTCGCCGAGATGACTATCCAGGAAAATCTACTGCTTGGCGGATACAGCATTGGCAACACAAGCGCTGTCCGCCACGCAATGGAGGAGGTCTACGAACGCTTCCCGTTGTTTCGCGAGCGGCGTCGGCAGCTTGCTGGCAGTCTTAGCGGAGGGGAGCAGCGGCTGCTGGCGATCGCCCGCTCGCTCATCATCAAACCCGAACTGTTGCTGCTTGACGAGCCTTCGGCGGCTCTTGCGCCGCGTTTTATCGACGACGTCTACGCGACGCTACGCAAGCTCAATGCACAGGGGATCGCGATGCTCGTCGTCGAGCAGAACACGGGTGTCATCCTGGACGTAGCGGATCGTGTTTTCGTCCTTGAAATGGGAACAAATGCCTTTGACGGAACTCCCGCCGAGCTGCTCGCTGACGACCGCATCCGGCGGCTCTACCTAGGATCGGAGGCCGCATGAGCAATGCTTGAGTCGATCCTCGAGTTCCTCATTCTGGGCATTGTCCTTGGCGGCATCTACGCAATGTTTTCGACGGGGCTGACCCTGATCTTCGGGGTGCTCGACGTGATCAATGTCGCGCACGGCGAGTTCTTCGCGATCGGCGGGTACATCGTCTTTGTCGCCGTTGTACTTCTTCATCTCTCGCCAGTTCTCGGCATCCTGGCCGCGACGAGCGGGTCGTTCCTGCTCGGGCTCGCCATCTACCCATTGTTGATCAAACCCATGAAGCGTCGCCTCGGCCGGCGGCCGCAGGGACCGCTCTTCCTCGTACTGACGCTTGGCCTTTCAACCTTCTTGCAGAGCTCGATGCTGGCAATCGGTGGCGGCGATTACCTTCGTGTTCCTCCCTTCGTCCGGGGCATGCTCGATCTTACCTTCACGGCGGTGAGCTACCAGCGGCTGCTGATTCTCTCGGTGGCAGCCGTGAGCCTCGCGGCGTTGTTCCTCTTCCTTCACTTCCACCGCCAAGGCATGGCCATCCGGGCGGTCGCCCTTAACCCTGACGCGGCTCAGGCAGTAGGCATCAATCTCGGCATGATCTTCACCTTGGCCCTCGCGCTGGGCGTAGGCCTGGCGGGGATGGCCGGCGCTCTCATCGCGCCACTATTCAATGTCTATCCCGCGGTCGGGTTTGCGTTCACCATCAAAGCCTTCGCGATCACGATACTGGGCGGTCTCGGCAACCTCGCTGGCGCACTCCTGGCCAGCTTCGTCATCGCCATCGTCGAGACGCTGTCCGTTCTGGTCATTCCGTCGCAATGGCAGAACGTGATCGCTTTCGCGATCATGATCCTTGTCCTTCTGATCAGGCCACAAGGCCTGCTCGGCCGAGCCGATCAGAAATGATCGTATCTCGCGTGATGCGACGATGGCTCTGGTTCTCCGGTGCGGTGGCGACCGCCGCTGCAGCGCCGTTTGTCGCACCGCATCCCTTTCTGTTCAATCTCTTGATCCAGGCCGCGGTCTGGGCATTGCTGACGGCGAGTTGGGATCTTTTGAGTGGCTACACCGGCCAAATCTCGTTCGGCCATTCTGGATTTTTTGCGATCGGCGCCTATACCGCTGCTGGGCTTGCATTCCACCTTCACGTCTCGCCGTGGTTTGGTCTCGTGGCAGGGGCCGCATTGTGCAGCCTGGTTGGCCTTTGCGTGGGATTCCCGGCGCTTCGGCTTCGCGGTCACTATCTCGCGCTAGTGACACTCGGTTTCGCCGAGATCATTCGGCTGGTCGCGCAAAACTGGATATCCGTGACCGGCGGTCCATTCGGCATGCATGACTTCGGTACGTTGCCGGGTCTTCCGGCAGCGCCTCTCGCCCACAGCGAGGTGCTTTATCTCGTCGTGCTCGCTATCGCGGCCGCTGCGATCGCGCTTGCGCTATTCGTCTGCGAGCATACGAATGCCGGCAAAGCGTTTCGTGCCATCCGCGAGGATCAAGTACTTGCGGAGAGTCACGGCATCAACATCAAGATCTACAAGCTTTATGCGTTCTCGTTGAGTGCTGCACTGGCCGGGCTAGCTGGTGGGCTCTATGCCTTTTCGATTGGGCTCGTCGATCCGAATCTCGCGTCGCCGCTGACCAGCGCGATGATCCTGGGCATGGCAGTGTTCGGCGGCCTTGGCACGATCTGGGGGCCGGCGCTTGGCGCCGTGCTGCTGTTCATGATGAGCGAGGGGCTTCGCTTCATTGGTGTCGTCTACAATCTGATCGCATTCGGCGCTGTGATCATGGTCTTCGTGATCTTCGTGCCGCGTGGGATCGCTGGGCTGAAACTCGGTCGTCGTACTCGCATCTCGAGGCGTGACGCGACGCAATCGAAGCAGGTTGGAGCAGCGTCGGATTCAGTCCAGCAACGGGAGGTGACATGAGTATGGCTGAAGCGGGCGGCTGGCGTCTGGGCGTCGATGTGGGCGGGACCTTCACGGATCTCGTGCTCTTGTCGCCTGATGGGCGCGCCACCACTCGGAAGGTGCTTTCAACCACTGCTAACTATGCGGATGCGATCTTGCAAGGCATCCGCGAGCTGCTCGCCGGCGCAGGCATAGCCGCCGGAGCGATCGCCGAGCTCATCCACGGTACCACCGTCGCGACCAATGCCATTCTTGAGCGGCGCGGCGCCCGGACTGGCCTTGTCACGACGGACGGGTTTCGCGACCTCCTCGAGATTGGTCGTATCAGGCTGTCCCGCCTCTATGACATGGACCAGCAGCGCCCGGTTCCGCTCGTACGGCGGCGCTGGCGCTTCGAGGTCGACGAGCGACTCGACCACAAGGGCAATGTCTTGCGACCGATCGACCAGCACAGCATCGACCGCGCCATCGACGCGGTACGCGCGGAGGACCTCGAGGCGCTCGCAATCTGCCTTGTCCATGCCTATGCCAACCCGGCTCACGAGCGCGCTGTTGCCGAAGCGATTCGCGCCCGGCTGCCCGGTTTGCATCTCACCCTGTCGTCCGAGGTGCTGCCTGAGATCCGAGAGTTCGAGCGAACGAGCACAACGGTAACGAACGCTTATGTGATGCCGGTCATCGACCTCTATCTTTCAGCTCTTGAAACCCAGCTCGACTCGCTCGGCATGGCGGCGCCGATCCTGATTATGCAGTCGAACGGTGGCGTCATGAGCTCGCGCCGGGCGCGCCAGCGCCCGGTCCAGCTCATCGAGTCGGGCCCGGCCGCGGGTGTCATTGCCGCCGCCGCGTTGGCGCGCCGGGTTGGCGCGCCAAACGTGATCAGCGTCGATATGGGGGGGACCACCGCGAAGGCATCGGTGATCGAGGACTATGAGATCAAGCGATCGAACGAATTCGAGATTGGCGGCCCGATTTCGCAAGGAAGCCGACTCAACAAGGGAGGCGGCTACCTTTTGAGGACACCGGCGATCGACATCGCCGAAGTCGGGGCCGGCGGCGGCAGCCTGGTCACCGTTGACGACGCCGGCGCGCTTCATGTCGGCCCGCAGAGTGCCGGTGCCGTTCCCGGACCAGTGTGCTATGGCCTCGGCGGCACGGTCGCGACGCTTACCGACGCCAACGTTACCCTCGGCTATCTGGCGCAGGATCGACTGCCGAGTGGCCTTGTGCTCTCAGCGGAGAAGGGACGACAGGCTATCGCCGAGCAGATCGCTCGACCGCTGCGGCTTTCGATCGATGAGGCGGCGCACGGCGTCTATCTGGTCGGCTGTGCCGGGATTGCCCGCGCCGTGCGGGCGGTTACAGTCGAACGCGGTCGCGATCCGCGCGACTTCACGATCATCGCCTTCGGCGGCAACGGTCCACTCCTCGCTGCCGAGATGGCCCGATCTCTAGAGATCGGCAGCGTCCTGGTCCCGCTCGCCCCAGGCGTGTTCAGCGCGATTGGCTTGCTCGAAGCCGATGTCGAGCACCACCTCGTCAAGACCTTTAACCGGTCGCTGGACGGGCTCGTGGACGGGGATCTGGCGCGCGAACTCTCGGAGCTCGCCGCCGAAGCCCGAGATCTGATGCTAGCTGAAGGTCATACCCAGCAACTGGAGGCCGCCTCGGCCGTGGATGCCCGATATGCCGGACAGTCGTTCGAACTTACCGTGCCGGTGCCGCACCTTGATGCCCCTGGTCTCGCCGCGGCCATTGCCGAGGATTTCGGTCGTGAGCACGAACGTACTTACGGTCACCGGGCCCCTGGAGACCCCATCCAGATCGTCAATCTGCGAGCCGTCGCTCGTGTTCCTCAAGCCGCCGAACGTCGCGCGATTCGTCCGGCCACGGAACCGAATCCCAACCAGACTCAGCGCCTCGCTTATTTCGGACCTCGGCTCGGGCGGCTAGCCACTCCTGTTATCGATCGATTTGACCTGGGGAAAGAACCTCGGTCCGGGCCACTCCTGATCGAAGAGTACGACGCGACCACGCTGGTTCCGCCCGGTTGCGTCGCCGAGCTCGACGCGCTTGGCAATATCATCATTCGAGTGGAGGCGTGACATGGATGCCCGCGAACTGAGCGATCCGATCCTCCTCGAGTTGGTGAAACACGCCCTCGACGCGATCGTCGACGAAATGGCGATCGCCCTCGTGCGCACCGCCTATTCGAACAATCTCAAGAACTCGATGGATATGAGTTGCGCGCTTTGTGACACGCAAGGCCGGCTCATCGCTCAAGGGATGACCCTGCCGCTTCATCTCGGCTCGATCCCCGATGCCATGCACTACTTCCTGCGTAAATTCGGAGACTCGGTTCGGCCCGGGGATGTCTTCATCCTGAACGACCCCTACGAGGGCGGCACACATCTACCCGATTTCTATATCGTGAAGCCGGTGTACCGCGGCTGCACTCTTGTCGGTTGGGCGGCGACAGTCGGTCATCAGCTCGACGTTGGCGGCATGACGCCGGGTGGCAACGGCTGCGATGCCACTGAAATATTTCAAGAGGGACTGCGCATTCCCCCTCTGCGGCTGTACGAAGAGGGGCGACCGGTTGACGCTGTCTTTGCGTTCATCGAGCGGAACGTGCGTGTCCCACGCCAGGTCCTGGGCGATGTCCGTGCCCAGCTCTCCGCGTGCTCGGCGGGCGAGAAGGCATTGCTGCAACTCATCGAGAAGTACGGCGCCGAGCGTTTCGCTGCGTGCCTCGATGCGTTGCTAGATCAGGCCGAGCGGCTGGCGAGGAATGCGATCCGCGCGATGCCTGATGGCCGCTATGACTTTGAAGATTGGATCGACGATGATGGGATCGACTCGGGCGAGATTCCGATCAAGGTGACGATCACGATCGTCGGCGACCGACTCATAGCCGATTTCACCGGCAGTGCCCCGCAAGTCAAGGGTGCCATCAACTCACCGATGCCCTTCACGAAGTCAGCGGTGTACGCTTGTGTCCGCCATCTGATCGGCGGTGATCCCCCGAACAACGAGGGATACTTTCGGCCGATCGAGGTGATTGCGCCGCAGGGAACAATCGTCAACCCGGTAATGCCTGCAGCCGTCGCAGCGCGCGGCCTGACAGGCTTCCGGGCTGCCAACGCCATCTTTGGAGCGCTCGCTAAGATCGCTCCGGATCGAGTCTTTGCCTGTGAGATGGGTGGCGATACAGGCGTCAGCTTCGGCGGTTACGACGCCGACCGGCGGCCCTTCGTGTTCCTTGAGTTCCTGTTCGGCTCCTGGGGTGGAAGACCGACTCGGGATGGGATGGATGCGGCCTCGAGCTCGGTCGTAAACTTCTCAAATAACCCGATCGAGATTGTCGAGGCCGAGTATCCCTTGCTGATCGAGCGCTATGGTTACGTGCAGGATTCGGAAGGAGCAGGCGAGTTCCGCGGCGGGTCAGCACTGGTTCGCCAGTACCGTTTCCTGGAGGCCGAAGGAACTCTCCAGGTGCGCGCTGACCGCCAGAAGCACTTGCCTTATGGGCTTCAGGGTGGCCGTTCGGGAACGCCCTCGACGAACATATTGAATCCCGAAGGTGCCGCCCGCCAATTGCCGAGCAAGTTCCGTCATACCGTTCGCCGCGACGACGTGTTCCGGCATGCCCTCGCTGGTGCCGGCGGCTGGGGCGATCCCTTCAATCGGGATCCGGAGCTCGTCGCCTTTGATGTCGCGGAAGGGAAGGTGTCGATCAAGCGGGCGCGACAGGAATACGGCGTCGTACTCGACCCGATAACGAACAGCATCTTGACGGAGGAAACGAAGAAGCTTCGGCAATCGGCGCACAGCGGGAGGGGCGACAAACGATGAGCTCGGCAGTCGGCCTGCCCAAGACGACACTCGATACGCCGGCGCTCGTCGTCGATCTCGACGCCATGGCGGCAAATATCGATCGGATTGCGAGGACCTGCCGAGAAAACGGCGTTGCCTGGCGGCCGCACACGAAGGGACAGAAGACACCCGAGATTGCCCATGCCGAGATTGGGGCGGGCGCCATCGGCATTACATGCGCAAAGCTCGGTGAGGCCGAGGTCATGGCAGGGGCCGGCATTCGCGACATCCTGATCGCGAACCAGATTGTCGGTCGATCGAAGATTGACCGCCTTGTCGCACTACTAGATCGCGCCGATGCGATCGTCGCAGTGGATGGTCTGCAGAACATCAGTGAGCTCGCCGAGGCCGCAAGCGCCGGCAAAAAGCAACTTCGGATCGTCATCGAGGTGAACATTGGAATGAACCGAGCCGGGGTCGAGCCGGGCTCGGCCGTCGTGGCGCTCGCCGCGGCGATTGCCCGATATCCGGCTTTGCAATTCTCAGGTCTTATGGGCTGGGAAAGCCACGCGACGACGATTCCCGATCCGTCCAAGAAGCGGGCGACCGTCGCGCAAGCCATTGGCTTGCTGACAGCAAGCGCAGCGGCCTGTCGGGCGGCCGGCCATTCGCCATCCATCGTGAGCTGTGGCGGCTCCGGAACCTTTCCTTATTGCGCGGAGCAGCCGGGCGTGACCGAGATCCAGGCGGGCGGAGCGATTTTCGGTGATGAGCACTATCGCACCCACCATCACGTTGAATTTCGACGCGCCTTGACCATGATGACGACTGTCATCAGCCGCCCGACATCGACACGGATTATTGTCGACGCCGGAAGGAAGGCGATGAGTGGCGACGCCGCCATGCCGCTACCGATCGGCATTCCAGGCGTCCAGAGCGTCAAACTGTCGGCGGAGCATGCGACCATCGAGTTGACTGCTGGTTGCGTGACACCGGCAGTCGGAGATCGCGTCGAATTCGCGGTGGGTTACTCGGATACAACCGTTCATTTGCACGAAGAAATCTATGCGGCTCGGGGCGGCGGTGTCGAAGAGGTATGGCGTGTCTCTGGGCGCGGTAAGTTGAAGTAAGCGGCAAGCGGAGAATAACGATCGCGCCAACGCAGCGAATGATCTCAGACAGTTCGAAAGCCGCCATCGACCATGACGATGCAGCCTGTCACATAAGCCGACATATCAGAGGCGAGGAAGACCGCCGGTCCAGCGATGTCCTCCGGTTTACCGGGCCGGTTCAGCGGCGTGTGCCGCATGACCATGGCAACCATCTCCGGATTTTTGGCGCGCGCTTCGGCGTTGATTCTGGTCTCGATAAGCCCCGGCCCGATGGCGTTGACGCGCACTCCGTCCTTACCGAGCTCCGCTGCCAGCGCCCGCGTAAAACCCAGGACGCCATGCTTCGAGGTTGTATATGCAGCCGAATTTGGCCAGCTCACATGTACAAAAGACTGGATGGAACCAATATTGACGATTCGTCCTTTTGTCGCTCGGAGCTGATCGAGTAAGGCATGTGTGACGTTGAACATTCCGTCGAGGTTGATGGAAAGGATATCGTCCCAATCCTTGGATACGGCGACTGCATCACCGGTCATCGGGTTGCGGCGATTGATGCCGGCGTTGTTGACGAGAATCGATATATTGCCTTTGGTTGCGATTTCGGTCGCAACGGCTTTGCAGGCCTGCCGGTCCGTTACATCGAGCTTCATGGCTGATGCCGAGCCGCCCGTTGCCACGATCAGGCTGACGGTCTCCTTTGCAGCGTCAATGTTGATGTCGAGGATGATCACACGGGCGCCTTCTCTGGCATAAGCTTGGCATATGCCCTGTCCAATCCCAGATCCGCCGCCAGTCACGGCTGCGATGTGTCCCTCAAGAAGTCCGGCCATGAAATTCTCCGAGCAGTACCTGTTGCGCCTATCGCGAGAAAGTACAGTGCACCTCCCGTCGCGCAAATGCGTAGTACGGTAGTCGGTGCGAATTGCATCGCTTTCGTGCCAGCAAAAAGCCCGACGCTCATGAGCCAAGGCTCGCCAGTTCTTTGAGAACCATCGGCATGCCTGTCGCGATCTGGATAGACGGCAGCCCAAGCGTGATTGCTAACTACTGGCGTCGGGGGGTATCCCGAACCGCCATGTCGCATGCGCCTTCAGGCGCAAAGACACGGCGGTTATCGCAAGATGTATCGTTGGGAGCCACACTCAGAATAATCTAAGAGACGCCGTTCAAATTGTTGGATGCTGGGCTGCGTGCGCCGCGCCTACGATGACCCTTTCTAAGGGAGGGTGAGTTGGTCGCTGTACTTGATCTCAACGCCGAACTTTCCAGGCTGACACAATTCGCGCGCACGCCTACGAGTCCGGGCACCGATCGCCGCAAAGGGCTGGCGCAGCTCGCGCCCTATCGCGATGGCGCCATCTTTACGAGCAAGTTCAGCGGAACCGGCGGCTGGGAGCGCCATCCGAACGGTGATGAGATCGTGCATGTCATCGTGGGTGGGACGCTGTTGCGCTTACTGCCTGATGAGGGGCCTCTGGCGCTGGAGCTTTGCGCGGGGACGATCGTGATTGTACCGAAAGGCGTGTGGCATCGCTTCGAATCCGCGACGGGTGTCACGCTAATGTCTATCACGCCGCTGCCGACCGATCATCCGCCAGTCGACGTCGGGGACCCACGCTGACGGAATATTTGTCCATCTAATTCTCGTCGAGACCTGCCACAGCGGCAGCTCTCGATTGAAACGCGCTTCATTCCCTCGTTGGCCGGGCATAGTCAAATGTACGAACACCAAAAGGCGCGCAAATCACAACAAAGGCGGCCGAAGACTCTTTCCGTCCTGCACCCAAACGCAATCGATGGCACGTGCGAATAGCAAGCTTAGCCGGGGATTTGTCAGGGTCATTCGTTGCGACAGATCTTCCAGTTCGTCGGGCTCGACTGTCGCGGCAACTTGCTCGACCCACCGCGACAGGAGCCGCAGACGCACCCCAATTGGCGACGCGGAAGACGCAACTCACTGACCATAATCGTCGCGAGTAATCTCATCGTCGATGGGTATTAGTTTCGCTGGCGAAGACACTTGTTGCTCCCTCAACCAGTTGCGCAGGCAACGACCGGCTTCTTTCCCTAGACAGTTTCCTGGAGAGCCGGCACCGGTTTGCGTTGGAGTTTCCTCCAAGGTCTCGGCACGACCCTCAAAAGGGCTAACCGGTTATACAATGGGCAAAACCAAATCGCCTTTCGAGCGACGTGACGGCCTACTTCAATAGGGGCTTGGCCACTAAGATCTATGGCACCAAGTCGGGATACAATTCGGCCGAAAGCAAGCTGGAGGGCGCATGCAGGGAGTCGTATTCACCGGCGACCGCACACTGAAGATCATGACCTTCCCCGATCCCAGCCCGGGAGCCGGTGAGGTGGTGCTTGAGATGAAGGCGTCTGGCATGTGTGGTTCCGACCTCCACCAGTACCGACGTCCGAAAAATCAGCCGTGGACTGGGACTGGCGTGCCACCCAATCCCGACCCGACGATCGCTGGGCACGAGCCATGTGGTGTCGTCGTGGCGGTCGGCCCCGGCGTTGCCCCTGCACAAGCCAAGATCGGCGATCGAATGATGGTGCACCACTATCAGGGGTGCACTCGCTGCAATCATTGCTTGTCGGGTTGGCAACAGCTCTGCCAGGAAGTGCCGGTCAAGGTCTATGGCAACAACGCCCATGGTGGACATGCGAAATACCTAAAGGTGCCGGCCAACACGATGGTACAGCTGCCAGACGCACTAAGTTTTACGGCAGGGGCAGCAATTTCCTGCGGCTCAGGCACCGCCTACGGAGCGCTGAGGCGCATGAATATGTCAGGCCGCGATACCATCGCGATCTTCGGTCAGGGGCCGGTTGGACTAGCTGCCACGCAATTCGCCAAGATGATGGGTGCCCGCGTGATCGCGCTGGACGTCAATCCCCAACGCTTGGTGCGAGCCCGGGAGTTCGGTGCTGACGAACTGGTTGACCCCGGTTCCAACGATCCCGTCACGGCGATCAAAGATCTGACGCATGGCCGATACGCGGACCTCACGCTCGATACTTCGGGAAACCGCGATGCCCGCCTCAGTGCGATCCGCAGCACCAGGGTTTGGGGCACGATGTGCTTTGTCGGCGAGGGCTCTGACATCTCAATCGAGGTCAGTCCCCACTTGTTGCGGCGCCAGATGACCCTGATGGCATCGTGGACCTTCTCGACCGTTATCCAGGCTGAATGCGCCACTTTTTGCGTCGAACGAAGGGTCGACGTTGACCGCCTGTTCACTCATCACTGGCGCCTCGAGCAGGCAGAAGACGCCTATACGCTGTTC
Organism: Alphaproteobacteria bacterium; assembly: GCA_017308235.1. Classification (GTDB taxonomy): domain Bacteria; phylum Pseudomonadota; class Alphaproteobacteria; order Reyranellales; family Reyranellaceae; genus Reyranella. The sequence continues at coordinate 339,841 of JAFKFL010000011.1, forward strand.
GACAAGCAATCCGACGGCAAGGGCGTATTTCTTCTCTGACGTCGAGGGCGTCACCGATCCTCGCACCGCAGCCAACGTTGCCCTGATCAATGGGCAATTGCCTCGAGGGCGAGCTGGTTGGTGCGGGGGCCGAAAGACAGGATTGTCGCCGCCACGACGATCATACAACCGCCGATCATCAGGAAAACGCCTGGTACACCGAACGAACTCAGGAAGAAGGCGATGAAGAAGCCAGTGAAGATCGAACTGAAGCGGCTCCAGGAGTAGACGAAGCCGACGGCGCGGGCGCGGATTCTAGTCGGATAAATCTCCGCCATGTAGTTGTGGTAGGAGAAGGAGAGCCAGGTCAGCAAACATGTCTGGATCACGCCAAGCACGATCAGCGCACCGGCGGTGGTCTGCAAAGAGAAGATCACGCCGCACACCGCCATCCCGAGCGACGACAGCGCTACCTGCCATTTGCGCTCCATGCGGTCGGCGAAGGTGATGCTCGCCAACGCGAAGAGAGGATAGGCCAAGGCGATGATGAAGGTATATTCGAGCGACTTGGTGACCAGAATGCCCTTGGCGATCAGCAACGTCGGAACCCAATTGGCGAAGCCGTAGAAGCCGATCGTCGAGCCGAAGCTGACCACAGTCATCATCAAGGTGCGGCTGATATAGGCTGGTGCGAAGACTTCGACATATCGCCCTTCGTGCGTGGCCTCGGCAATAGGCGGCGCCGGTGGTGGCGGGGCGCGGCCAAGGTCGGCGGTCACGCCGGTCTCAATTGCGCCGATGACCTTTTCTGCCTCAGCCAGCCGACCGTGCTGTGCCAGCCAACGCGGCGATTCCGGCAATTGCCACCGCAGCACCCAAACCACAAGCGCCCCGAATGAGCCGAAGATTACCACCCAGCGCCAACCCGAAAGACCCGCTACGGTCTGGGGTACAAGCAGCCAGGCCAGCAGTGCCACCAGCGGAACGGCGATGAAACCGACGCCCTGCTGGAACGCGAATGCCTTGCCGCGGCTCGATTTCGGCACCAACTCGGAGATATAGCTGTCGATCGTGACGAGTTCGACCCCAATGCCGATCCCGCCGATCAGGCGCCACAGGTTGACGCCGTTGGCGGTGTCCTGAAAAGCAAGGATCAGCGTGCAGGCGCTGTACCACAGCAGCGAATAGGTGAAGATTGCTCGCCGTCCGAACTTGTCGGCGAGGAACGAGCAGGCGATGGTACCGATGAAGAGGCCGGTGAACAGTGCCGCGATGAATGAGGCTAAGCCGGTCATACCGAACAGGCTTGACGTGGTCGATGTAAAGATCTTGTCGGCGAACAATCCCGGCGCGACATAGCCGGTGAAGAAGAGGTCATAGACCTCGAATACACCGCCCAACGCGATCAGCGTGACGCGTGTCCAGATATGGCGCGTCATCGGCAGGCGGTCGAGCCTGGCCGTGATGAGCGCAGCCGGCGTGACTTGATTCACTGCAGCCATGGACGCCTCCCCCCAGTCGGCGCTGCTTCGGCGCCTTTATTGCCGCATGCGCGGCGCGGCTTTCCTTATGTCAGGCCGCTAGACTGTGACGCGTCGTCCGATTCTGGACAAGGGGAGAGACACTGTCAGTGTGTGATGCTGATCCTCAAAAGCCATGGCAGTCGGGCTGCACCGAGTGCAAGCCCGACCGACTGGGCCTTGGGCGAGCACGCACACGATGAAGCCCGTCCAGGCAGTGAAAGAGCTTACGACTTGGTGATTTACAGGCTCACCCCGTTGATTAGGCCGCCTTCGCTCGATCCAGTTCGTCTGCTCCCATGCGCAAACGCGGGATTAGTTCGCGTCCGAATTCTATCGCGTCGTCGAGCGGATCGAAGCCTCGGATCAGAAAGGAATGGATACCAAGCCTGTAGTACTCCAGGAGGGCGGCCGCGACTTGCTCGGCAGTGCCGACAAGGCACGAGGTGTTGCCGACCGCGCCGGTCGCCTCTGCGATCGGCATCCATAGACGTTGGTCGTGCGTCTCGCCTTGGGAGGCAAAATCCAGCAGCCGTCGCGCCGAGTGATCAAGCGGCGCTTTATTGTTGCCAAAGCCTGTCGGATCACCCGGTCGTTGAACCGTCGCCAGAATCCGCCGTGCACGGTCCCACGCCTGTCCCTCGGTCGCACCGAGAATAGGCCGAAACGACATGTTGAAGGAGGGCGATCGGCCAAAAGAGCCGGCCCGGATGCGAAATTCGGCGATGCGCTGAGTGGTGGCAGCGAGCGGCTCACCGAACATGGCAAAGACATCACAGTGCTTGGCGCCCATCGCCAGTGCACCCTCGGACGAACCGCCGAAGAACAGCAACGGGTGCGGCCTTTGCAGGGGCTGGATGTCGGACCGTGCGCCGCGCACGCGATAGAAGGTGCCATTGAAATCGAAGCGATCCTGGCTCGTCCAGGCGAGCTTCATGACTTCAATGTACTCGGCGGCTCGCCGGTAGCGCTCCTCTTTGGGCGCGAAGTCGCCATCGCCCTCTTGCTCGGCGTCGCTCGCACCCGAAATGATATGGAGCGCAATCCGTCCCCCGGTGAGGTGGTCGAAGGTCGCTATCTTGCGTGCCGCCAAGGTCGGAGCGACGAATCCCGGCCGATGTGCAATCAGGAAGCCCAGCCGTTCGGTGCATTGGGCTGCATACTGGGCAATCAGAAAGCCCTCGGCGGACGAAGCAGTGTAGCCGACCAGAGCCAGGTCGAAGCCCGCTTTGTCGTGGGCCTGGGCGAAATCGCGCAGATAGCTGGTCGAGATGCCGCCCTTGATGACATGAACTGTCGCTTCGCCGCTGGGCGGAGCTACGCCAATCATCCCGATCACTCGTACGGGCATGTAAGTCCTCCTTCGCCACGGCCTATCGCCGGAACAAAGGCTACTCCGATTCGGCCAGCGAAAGTAGAAACCGCAGCCGTCTACTCGCACACGTTGGGTTTCAACGGGTACACCTAGATCACCGAGATCGCGCAATAGTGCGAGGACTCGCGTTTGGTAATGGAAAAGCGTGACATTCAAGATCTCTCTTCACCATGAAGCTCATGAAAATCAGATCCGGCTTTCGGCCAGCAAAAATCTCCGACTGATTAGGTAACCGGTGAGGTCACATCAATTAGTGAAATCGCTGACGGGAGCTTCGTGCTGCTTGGCGACGGGCTTCGCTTTGGTGCCGCACGGATCAACATAGGCTCTCCGGCGACGCTGCCTCAGATCGGCGTATCCTTGGGTCATCAAGACGTAGCAAGCTGTCAGACACCTTGATCGTAGGGAGATGGACGATGGAAGAGGTATTGCAGACCGAGACACGCGGCGCTGTACGGCTGCTCATCTTGAATCGGCCGAAGAAGCTCAATGCACTGGATGCAAATCTTCTGAAGGCCCTGACAGATGCGTTGCTCGCCGTGCAACGGGACGACTCGGTAGCCGCGGTGATCATTGCCGGTGCAGGCCGCGCTTTCTGCCCAGGGATGGACACCTCTGCTCCTCGGGTGCTAACGATGGAGTCTCGCAAGGACATCGTGCGCCGCGCCGACGAGAGTATCGGCGTGTTCAAACTGCTGGCACGCATCGACAAGCCCATCATTGCTGCTGTGCATGGCTATGCGTTGGGTGCAGGTTGCAGCTTGGCCTTCGGTTGCGATCTTGTGGTTGCCGGCCAAAGCGCACGCTTCGGATTTCCGGAGCTGCGAGCGGGGCTAACCGCTTCCACCGTCACAGCTCATGCCGTGCATGTGATGGGGCGCAAGATTGCTTTCGAGCTTCTCATGTTGTGCGAGAACATCACGCCGCAGCGTGCCTATGAACTTGGTCTGGTTAATCGTGTGGTCGCCGACGACCAACTGCTGCCGACTGCTTTGGAAATGGCGGAGATCATTGCAAAATGGAACCCGGAGTTCGTCGGTCAGACAAAGCGCACGTTTCACCGAGCAGCGTCGCTTAGTATCGAACAGGCTTTGGAAATGGCAGGGGACGTCTCGGTGATGATGGCGCGTCTCTCGTAGGCTCCGTCGCGAATTGCAGTGAATCTGCCTATATCTCCGAGCCAACGACGAGATTGTTCGTTCGCCTGGGTGGTGCCACAGATGCAGATCGACGCGCAGAAGCCCAAGACGACCCAAAGTGGGCAATTGCGTCAGCCGTCCGCGTAATTCTCTCTGAGCCGGTCAGTACCAATAGCGATTGCCCGTTCGATTGAGCGGCGAGCGAGAATACGGTCGCGCATCTTCATCGCTGCTACCGTGTCGGCGTAGACTTCCTCGAGTTCCAGATCGATTGCCGATGTTGGATACATGAAACGGAAGGATGGTGCGCTGCGTGCCCATAATCCTTCGATCACGCGAAGCAACGTCGGCATACGCGCCGCTGCATAGATGCCGAAGCGGAATTGCTTGCTATAGCTAAGGCTGCGGTCGGTTCGATTGATGCGTGCAGCAGCGATATAGTTCGTGAGCAGCTGCTCGAGCGCGGCAATTTCATCCACGGTAATCGACAGCGCCGCCTGCTCGGCGGCAAGTCCTTCCACGGCCATGCGGATGAGCTTGAGCTCCTCGAAACGCTCGCTACTGAATCTTGGCACTTTGACCGATTGATTGGGCACTATCTCAATTGCGCCTTCCGCAGCCAATCGTGACAACGCCTCGCGTACTGGTGTGGCACTGGTGCCGAGCATCCGGGCCAAGGCGCTGATATTCAGGCGTTCGCCAGGCAGGAACCTCCCAGCCATCAGGGCTTCGCGAATGCCACGCTCCACTTGAGTGGAGAGCGTCTCTCGAGGCGTTTGGGTCAGTAGGTTCCCCAAAGGAGACACTAACGCCTGATCGCCAGCTTCGGTCAGATCGCGGGGAGACGCTCCCATTCCGTGCTCCTTGAGTGACATTAGAGTTCTTAGCAAATCTCAGTGTAGTATAGAATACGTCACGTATAATATGTTGATATTGCGAGTAAAATTTAGATCATATATCGTATATTCTCGTTTTCGGCAGACGGAGACAGGTGTGCATGATCTCTCTTGCCTTCGACATTGGCGGCACCTTTACCGACTTCGTCTTGTTCGACCGGAGGGCCGATAGGACTTGGTTCCTCAAAGTGCCGAGCACACCCAAGGCACCTGAAAAGGCAGTGCTGGCAGGTATTGACGAGATCCTACGCAAGGCCGACATCGAATTGGCGGCTGTAGACATGGTGATGCATGCGACGACAGTGGCCACCAACGCCATTATCGAACGCAAGGGCGCCAACGTCGGGCTGGTGACGACAGAAGGCTTTCGCGACATCCTCATCATCGGTCGGCAGAAGCGCTACGAAACCTACGACCTTTACATCGACAAGCCAGCGCCGCTTCTAAAACGCCGTCACATCCACGAAGTACGTGAGCGCGTGGCGTACGATGGTACCGTTCTCAAGCCTCTCGATCCGGCTTCGGTGGAAACAGCGATCGATGCACTTTGTAAGTCGGCCCACGAGACGGTGGCCGTATCACTATTGCACGCTTATGCAAATCCGTCGCACGAGCATGAGATTCGCAGCCGAATCCTACAGAGGGCACCGCATATTGCCGTGTCCATTTCCTCTGAAGTCTCGCCGAAATTTCGGGAGTATGAGCGGACAAACACCACAGTCGCCAACGCTTACATCAAACCGTTGGTGGATCGCTATGTCGCGCTGCTGCAGAGCGCTTTGTCGGATCGAGGCTACCGCCACGATCTCTTTATCATGCAATCGTCGGGTGGGTTGGTGGCCCCTGATCTCGCCCGAGAGTATCCAATCCGGATCGTCGAGTCCGGCCCTGCTGCGGGCGTGCTGATGTGTGCAGATGTGGGGCGCCAGGAAGGATTCAACCAAGTCATCACCTTCGACATGGGCGGCACCACCGCCAAGTTGGGAGCAGTCGACGAGGGCAAGCCGGCGCTTGTGCCGAGCTTTGAGGTTGATCCGATCCGCTACAAGAAAGGCAGCGGCCTGCCGATCAATGCGCCTGCCCTTGAGTTGATCGAAATTGGTGCAGGTGGCGGCAGCGTGGCGCGCGTGGAGCAAGGCATGATCGCAGTTGGTCCAGAAAGCGCTGGATCTGAGCCTGGGCCCGCTTGCTACGGCCGTGGCGGCAAGCGCGCGACCGTGACCGACGCGAATTTGGTGCTGGGCTATATCGATCCGGGCTACTTCAACGGCGGCGCGATCAAGCTCGATCGGGCGGCCGCCGAAGCGGCCATAATCGAAGACCTGGCTGGGCCACTGGAACTCGGCGTTGGTGAAGCCGCTTGGGGCGCTCATCTGATCGCAACCAAGAATATGGAGCATGCAATGCGACTGGTCTCGGTCGAACGCGGCCGTGATCCTCGCCGATGTGTGCTGGTCGCTTTCGGCGGTGCAGGGCCGTTACACGCGGCACGGCTTGCGCGCCTGATCGGCATTCCGACCGTTGTCGTGCCCCTGGGCGCGGGCGTCGGGTCGGCGGTCGGGCTGCTTCAGGCGGATCCGCGCATCGACGTGACGGTGACGCGCGTGCTGAGGCTCGACATGTCGACAGACGATGCGATCGCCGCGATCTATGGCGGGCTCAAGATCCAGGCAGAGCAAGAACTGCGACATCTCAAGGCTGCGCATCAGGTTCGCTGGTCTCGCTACGCCTACATGCGCTACGCCGGCCAGGGCTTCGAGATTCAGGTCGATCTGCCGGACGGTGATATCTCAACTGGATATGCCGAGCTGGCGGTCGAAGCGTTTCATGAAAGCTATGCGCGCAAACATCGTTGGGCAGAACGCGGCGCGGCGGTGGAAGGCGTTGATTGGGTGTTGGTAGCGACGGTTCCTGCCGGCTCCCACGGCGGCCTGAGACTGGAGGGCGCGGTAAACGATAGTAACCAGGCACGTGCGCCCGTGCGCAAGGCATGGTTTCCGGAGAAGGGGGGCTTCACCGAAACCCGCGTCGTCGATCGACGTGCGCTCTCCGCGCTTGGTTCGTTGCGGGGGCCGGCTATCGTCGAAGATCCTGATTGTACAGTCGTCATCTTGCCCGGTGATACAGTGCATATCAGTTCGGCTGGCAATCTCAGGATCGATGTTTCCTTGGAGGAGCGGCATTCATGAGCACAGCGGACAAGATCGATCCGGTCACACTTACCGTGATCTGGAATGCTCTGATGTCGATTGCCGAGGAACTCGGCATCACCTTGCGCAACACGGCCTTCTCCGAAGGCGTTCGCGAAGGTGACGATTTCTCCACCGCGATCTTCGACCGAAATGCGTGCTTGGTCGCCCAGGGAAACTTTAGCCCGGGCCACCTCGGCTCCATGCCTGCCGTTGCCAAGCACGTTCTGGAGTATTTCCCACCCAAGGCTTTGCGGCCGGGCGATTCGATTCTGCTGAACGACTCCTTTCTTGGCTCGGGACACTTCCCGGACACTTTCCAGGTCATGCCTGTATTCGTCGACGACGAGATGATCGGTATGGTCGCGTGTTCGGCTCATCAAGTTGACATGGGCGGCGCCGCGCCTGGCTCGCAGCAGGTCCACGGCATCACCGAAGCCTTCCAGGAAGGCCTCCGGATTTTGCCGGTCCGCTTCGTGCGTGGAGGAGAAATTCAGGAGGATATCCTTCGCCTGGTGCTGGGCAATGTGCGCATGCCGGACAAGGTTCGCGGTGATCTGCTGGCCCAGCATACGGCCAACATGTCGGCCGCCACGCGACTAGAGAAACTTTTTCGGGACTATGGCACCGACATCATCGACCAGGCCTACAAGACCTTCCTCGATCGCTCCGAGCAGACCATGCGGACGGCGCTCGCCAAGGTGCCCGCGGGCAAATACTCGTTCGAGGATTATCTTGACGACTACGGACCGAGTACCGACCCGGTCAAGATCGCGGTCGATGTCACGTTCGACGGCAAGGGAACGGTCGAGGTCGATTTCTCCCGTTCCTCTGACGCTGTACCGGCGGCAATCAACTCTTACATCAACTATACGCGCGCCTACGCCATCTTCGCTATCAAGGTGTTCTGCGATGCCCTGCAGCCGCAGAACGAAGGCAACATGCGGCCGATCAAAGTGACCGCGCGCGAGGGATCTTTCTTCAATCCACGCTTTCCTGCGCCCTCTGGAGGTCGTGCGGCCGTCCAGATCCGCATCTTCGACGCCATCAACGGCGCCATCGCGCAGGCGCTACCGCATCGTGCCATGGGTGCCTTCTCTCATTGGTCGAACCCTAATATTGGCGGCATCGACGACCGCACGGGCCGACCGTTCGTCATGTATGACGTTGGCCTTGCCGGTTATGGCGGCCGGGCTGGGCGCGACGGCGTTGAGGCCCTTAGCCCCGTGATGAACTGCTCCAACATCCCGGTCGAAGTCCACGAGACAAACAATCCGGTGCTTGTCCATCGCCTTGAACTGCTGCCAGACACGGGCGGCGCCGGTCGCTGGCGTGGCGGCTGCGGCTTACGCAAGGATGTCGAGCTTCTGGCCGCGCGGGCGACCCTGTCGTTACTTGGCGATCGCCACCGCTTTGCGCCTTACGGGTTGAATGGTGGCGAAACTGGCACCAAGGCCGAATCGCTGCTCAATCCCGATCGTAATGCCATGGCGTTGGGCTCCAAGGAGATCCGTGAGATCTCCAGGGGCGATGTGGTGAGCTTGCGGCTTTCCGGCGCCGGCGGTTACGGGCCACCGTCGGAACGCGACCGCGCTGCCATCGCTGAAGACATCGTGGATGGTTACGTCACACTCGCTTTTGCAGCCGCCAAGTACGGTTACCGGGCCTGAGTATTCGCGATCGTCAACGCAGGGACTGTTTCATAACGTTGATGCACACCCGCTCGGGCAGGATGTCGGCGAGAGCTTCGTTCTGCGCTGCGACGTGCATTCCATCGCTTCGATCAATTTCGGCAGCGGCTAAGAGGCCTGCGTATTGTTCGCTTTGGTAGGCTGAGGACAGTCGTGGATATACACTATCGACGGAACCCAACTGACTTTAGGAGTCTTCATGCCTCGCATGACTGGCGGCGACGCCGTCGTCGATTCCCTGCTGCGGCACGGCATCGACACGATTTTCGGCCTGCCGGGAGTGCAGATGTACGGCCTGTTCGATGCCTTCGCCCGCAACGCCAATCGGCTGCAAGTCATCAATGCGCGGCACGAGCAGACCACCGCCTACATGGCGCTGGGCTACGCCAAGTCGACCGGCAAGCCGTCGGCCTACACCGTCGTGCCGGGGCCAGGCGTGATGAACACCATGGGCGCGCTCACCACCGCCTGGGCTATGAACGCGCCGGTGATGTGCATCACAGGCCAGGTGCCGAGTGCCATGATCGGCCGCACGCGCGGGCAGCTGCACGAGATGCCTGACCAGCTCGCCACGTTGAAGACCCTGCTGAAGTTTGCCGAGCGCATCGAGCATCCGACCGAGGCGCCGCAGGTGATGGCGCGTGCCTTCCAGGCGATGGTGTCGGGCCGCCCTGGCCCGGTCGCGGTCGAGATGCCGATGGATATGTTCCCGGCCAGCGCCGACGTGACGCCGGTCGAGCCGCTTTCCAAGCACGTCCCTCCCGTGCCCGACCCCGACCGCATCGCCGCGCTTGCCAAGCTGGTTGATGGGGCGAAGGCGCCCATGATCGTGGTCGGTAGCGGGGCGCTCGACGCCGGGCCCGAGGTGCTGGCGCTGGCCGAGAAGATCGGCGCGCCTGTCGTGGCCTTTCGGACTGGCAAGGGCATCGTCGATTCGCGGCATCCGCTGTCGCTCACGACGGTCGCGGGCTTCAAGCTGTGGGAAAGTACCGACCTCTTGATCGGCATCGGTTCGCGTCTCGAAATCCCGCTCGCCCGCTGGGCGCCGGCGCCGGCCGGTGTGAAGGTCGGCCGCATCGATATCGATCCAGCGGAGCATCGCCGTCTTGCCGTCGACGTGCCGATCGTGGCTGATGCCGCTGACGGCGCACGGGCGCTCGCCGCGGCGGTGAAGACGAAGGACGATCCGGCGCGCCGTGAGGCGATCGCCGCGGCCAAGGTGGCGGCACTGGCGCAGGTTAGCAAGGCGCAGCCGCAATACGGCTACCTTGAAGTCATCCGCGCGGCGCTGCCGGACGACGGCATCGTGGTCGATGAGCTGACGCAGGTCGCCTACATCGGCTGGTATGGCTATCCGGTGCACAAGCCGCGGACGTTCATCTCGTCCGGCTTCTCCGGCACGCTGGGCTACGGCTTCCCAACGGCGCTCGGCGTGAAGGTCGGAAACCCCGATAAGCCTGTAGTGGCGATCAGTGGCGACGGTGGCTTCCTGTTCGGTGGCTCGGACCTCGCGACGGCGGTGCAGTTCGGCATCAATCTGGTCACCGTGGTGGTGAACAACGCCTCCTACGGCAACGTGCTGCGCGACCAGCAGCGGCTCTACGAGGGCCGCCATGCCGGGGCGGTGCTGACGAATCCCGACTTTGTGGCTTATGCGAAAGCGTTCGGCGTCGCGGCCTGGCGCGTCGAGAATGCCGACGGCCTGCGCGACGCCCTGCGCGAGGCGTTGGCTGTCAATGCGCCGGCGTTGATCGAGGTAGTGTCCGACATCACGAAGGACTATCCGCCCTTCGAGTTCCATCAGCCCAAGAGAAGCTAGCCGCTCAACCCATCCGTTCCAGGCACCGGCCGACGATCAATGATGCGCACCTTCATAGGTCTTCCCCGGATGCTATAAGGGGCGAATGTCCAAAGGTCCCCTTCAAGGCATCAAGGTCGTCTCCTGCTCCACGGCGCAGGCCGGAACCGTTCCCTACATGCTCATGGCCGATCTTGGCGCCGACGTGATCAAGATCGAGACGCCGAAGGGCGGCGATCCCTCACGCCGCATGACTGTCCTGCCCGGCAAGGGCAGCACCTTCTTCGAGACCAACAATCGCGGCGTGAAGAGTGTTACTCTTAACCTCAAGGACTCCGAGGGGCGCGCGATCCTGCACAAGCTGGTCGCCGAGGCCGACATTTTCGGCCAGAACTTCCGCCCTGGCGCCGCCGAGAAGAACGGCTTCAGCTGGGAGGAGCTGCGCAAGATCAATCCCAAACTCGTTTACGTGTCGATCTCCGGTTACGGTACCAGGGGGCCTAATGGCCACTTGCCCGGTACCGATTCGATGGCACAGGCGCTGGGCGGCATCGCCGAGGCTTATTCCGTGCCCGGCCAGAAGATGCGCACCGGCATCGCCTCGGTGGCCGACGAATCGACCGCCATGTTGGCGTTCGGCGGCGCGCTTGCGGCACTGCATCATGCGCGCACCACCGGCGTCGGCCAGAAGATCGAGCTGTCACTGCTGGGTTCCCTGGTGCGGCTGATGGGCTGGACCTTCACCACCACGATGTGGCGCAACCAGAATCCGGTAACCGGCCAGGCACGCATCACCGGCACCGCCGAGCGGCCGGGCATCAGCGCGTCGTTCAATGATCGCGACGGCAAGCCGCTGGTCTTCCAGCTCACCGGGCCGGAAGACTGGCATGACGCCATGACGTCGCTCGGCTTCCTGGAGCGGGTGAAGGAGGCCGGCTTCGAGAATCTCGGCGTGATCATCGACAACGATGCCAAGCGGATCGAATTGCTGGCGTTGCTCGACGAACTGTTCGCGACGGGTACGCGTGCGGACTGGGTGGGCAAGCTTCGCGGCGCCGACATCGTCTCGGCACCGATCAACACCCTGCTCGAGGCGTCGAACGATCCCGACGTGATCGCCAACGGCCATGTCACCCATGTCGATCATCCCAAGCACGGGAAGCTCAAAGTGCATGGCACGCCGTGGCGGTTCTCCAAGACACCCGCCAGGCCCGGCATCGCGCCCGAACTCGGTGAGCACAATGAGTCGGTGTTGGGCGGGCTGGGCTACGACGCCGCCGCGATCGCCGAGCTGAAGAAGCGCGGCGTCATCTGATCTGATTCATCGAGCTTACTTGATCTTGAGATCCATCACCCGTACCAGCCCGTCGGGCATCTGCTTGTAACCCTCGACCTTGTCAGTGAGGGCGATCAGCACCTGCGGGTGCCAGAGATAGAGGAAGCCGCCGTCGATGCCGGGCAGGGTCTTGGCGGCGATCTTTTCGTATGCCGCCTTGCGGCTGGGTTGGTCGCTGACGCGTCGCGCTTCCTGATGCAGCGCGTCGACGTCGGGATCGCAGTAGTGGCTGTAGTTCAACGGCGCCTTGCAGGCCTGGATGATGTAGCTGTTGCCGTCGGGATCGGCGCGGCCACTCCAGGCAAACAGGTAGAGCTGGAAGTCGCCGTCCTCAGCCGCCTTGATCGAGGTCGCGAACTCAGTGACACGGATCTTGAGATCGAAACCCGCTTCGGCCGCCATCGCTTGCACTGTCTCGGCGACGGCGCGGTTCTCGGGGCCGTTCACCACCAGGAAGTCGAGCTGTATCGGCGTGGTGACGCCCGCCTCCTTGAGCAGTGCCTTGGCTTTGTTGACGTCGCGCTTGGGGATCGGGAACTTCGACTGGTAGTATGGGTTCTGCGAGCTGACCCACTGGTTGCCCGGCACGAATTCGCCATTGAACACCACCTGGTTCAGTGCCTCGCGGTCGATTGCGAGCTCGAACGCCTCGCGCACCTTGTGGTTCTTCGCCAGCGGGTTGTTGGCCTTGGTACCATTGTCGAGGTTGAGTTGCAGGCCGGCATAGCCCAGCGATACAGCCTTCGCGAGCCTGAGCTTCTTGTCGTCGCGCACCGTCTTGATGTCGGTTGCCAGGACGCGCTCGATCAGATCGAGGCCCCCCGCGCGCAGGTTGGCCAGCCGCACCGTGCCGTCGACGACCGGCAGGTAGGTGATCTTGTCGATGAATACGTGATCCTTCTTCCAGTAGTCAGCGAACTTCTCGACCACGATGCGGTCCTGCTGTACGCGCTCGACGAACTTGTACGGCCCGGCGCACACCGGATGCAGGCCGAACTTGTCGCCCTCGGCCTCGGCCGCCTTGGGCGAGACCATCATGCCGGCGCGGTCAGTGAGCTGGGCCAGCAGCGGCGAGTAAGGCTGCTTGAGGTTGAGCTTGATGGTCATCGGATCGACCACTTCGACCGAATCGACCACGCCGATGTCGGGCTTCCGGTAGGAGCCCTTCATGTTGAGGTGGCGGTCGAGGCTATACTTGGCGGCAGTGGCGTCGAACGGCTCGCCGTCGTGAAACTTCACGCCGGGACGCAGCTTAATGGTGACCGTCTTGCCGTCAGCCGATTCTTCATGGCTGAGCGCCAGCTGCGGCACGATGTTTAAGTTCTCATCGATGTCGAACAGCTTGTCGCACATCGAGGCGAAGACGATGCGCCCGACATAGGTGCGCGCCAGGCTGGGATCGAGCACGTCAGGGTCCTCGGCTAGGCCGATGCGCAGGTTGGTCTGGGCCATCGCGGCTGTTGCTGCCGAACAGAGCAGCATAGCCAGTGCAAGGCGCCGGAAAACAGTCATGTCAAATCCCCCGAGTTGCCGCCAATCAAAGCCTTTCCTCCCCTTGCAAAGCAAGGGGAGGTGCCCGCGTAATCGAGGGCAGAGCAGTCGGGAGCCGCGCTCTTGAGCCATCGCCTCAAGACTCTTCCGTCGGTACAAGGCGCCGACACCTCCCCTTCGCGGAATCCGCGAAGGGGAGGGAGGCTGAAAGATCGAGGAGACATTCCATGGCTGGCAACGACACCTCTCTCGGCGGCTTGTTTGGCGGCGCCAGCAAGCCCAGCCAGTTCGGCCGGATCTTCAAGCCCGATCCGGCATGGCATGCCAAGGCCGATCCCGAACCGATCCTCGAGCCGGAGCTCGAGATCGTCGACACCCACCATCACCTTTGGGACATGCCGGGCTACCGCTACTTGCTCGACGAGCTGCTGACGGACTTGAACACAGGCCACAAGATCGTGGCCACGGTCTTCAATGAATGTCATGCCATGTACCGCGCCCGCGGGCCGGCGGAGATGAAGCCGGTCGGCGAAGTCGAGTTCTGCGCCGGCGTCGCGGCAATGAGCGACAGCGGCATCTATGGGCCGACCCGCGTCTGCGCCGGCGTCGTCGGCCATGCCGACCTCACCTTGGGCGATCGCGTGGCGACAGTGCTCGAAGCCGAGATCGCTGCGGGCGGCGGGCGGTTCAAGGGTATCCGCTATGGAGCGGCGTGGGATGATGATCCGATCATCGGCAACAGCCATGTCGCCAAGGGGCCGGAGGTGCATCGCAGCCCCGCCTTCCGCGAAGGCCTGAAGCGGCTCATCGCGCTCGGCCTGTCGTTCGATGCCTGGATCTTCTTCCACCAGGTACCCGAGGTGACGGAGCTCGCGCGGCTCTATCCCGACGCGAACATCGTGCTCTGCCACATGGGCGGTGTACTGGGCTATGGCCGATGGGCCGGAAAGGGGGACGAGATCTTCGCGCGCTGGAAGGCGGATATGACCGAGCTTGCCAAGTGCCCGAATGTATCAGTCAAGATCGGCGGGCTGATGATGCGGCTGGCGGCGATCGACTATCTCCATCTCGATAAGCCACCGACGTCGCAGCAGCTCGCCGACGCCTGGCGACCGTATGCCAGCACCTGCCTAGAGCTGTTCGGCGCAAGCCGCTGCATGGTCGAGAGCAATTTCCCGGTCGAGAAGATGGGTGTCGGCTATGCTGGCCTGTTCAATGCATTGAAGCGTATCGCCGCCGGCGCGTCGGCCGACGAGAAGAAGGCACTGTTCAGCGGCACCGCCAAGCGGTTGTATCGACTAGACTAGCCCGTCTCGTGCTGTAGGGGCGGGCGGCGTTCGCATATGCGCTATTGTCGCTCGCCTACGATCAATAGTTCACATCGAGCCGCCGGTTCTAGTCGAGCGTCAGTCAGGTCTCAAATTCGAGTAATGGTCGCCGGGTTGACGCTCGCTAGGGCCGCCGCCGCTACCTGCCACGCCCTCCTCGTTCTCCGCAGAAATACCAATGCATCCACGCCAGTGTCTGCCAATGGCTTTAGTCGAGGCAATTTCGACTGCAGCCCAGTTTAGGTAGAAGTCTGTGGCAAAAAATAGGAGGAAAGAGATGAGGGACACGGTCAAGGAGCTGGTGCATCTTCCACGACTCGAAGAGGCAATGAATAGGGAAGGGGTTGACGCCGTAATCGCACGCGCGGGTCTCAACTTTACCTATCTGGCAGGCTTTCCCTATACCGGCACACTGGCGCGTCACGTCGACCTCGCCGACTCGCCGCGATCCTGCTGGGTGATCTGGCCGCGCAAGGGTGAGCCCCGCATCGTGACCAATGCCATCGCCCGCGATCTGCCGGCGCGCGACAGTTGGATCGAGAAGATCGATCTCTACGAGGGCTATGTCGAATCGCCGATCGATCGTGTCGCCAAGTCCCTGCAGGAAATGGGCCTGGCGCAATCAAAGGTCGCGATCGAATTCAACTACGTGAACGCTGCCGACATGACAGCGCTCAACGCCAGGCTACCGAGCATGAAGCTCATCGATTCGACGATGCTGATGGACCATGCGCGCGCGGTCAAAACACCGGGCGAGATCCGTCGCCTCAAGATCGGCGCCGACATTCTCGATGACGCCTTCACGCGCTGCTTTCCGCTGGCCAAGCCCGGCACGCGCGAACGCGATCTGCATGGTGCGCTGATGAATGACTGCTTGGCCAATGGCTCGGAGTTCACCCACGGTATTTTGAATTCCATGCGTAACAAGGTGGCCTATGGCGGCGAGAGCGATTTCGCCTTCGAGGCGGGCGATGCGATCCGCACCGACTATGTCTGCTACGTGAAGTCCTATCCAGGCCACCAGTCACGTTGTGCGGTGGTCGGTCGCGCAACGGAGAAGCAAAAAGAAGAGTACAAGGTCGCGCTCGATGTGTACCTGTCGTCGTGTCATCATCTGAAGGCCGGCCGAACGGCGGGCGAGGTATACGATTTCGTCGTCAAGAAGTTCGCTAGCTACAAAATGGATTATCACCACATGATCGCTGGTCATTCGGTCGGCGCATGGTGGCACCAGCAGGAGCCAGTGATCTCGCGCAACAATCCGCGCGTCCTGGAAGACGGCATGGTGATTGCCATGGAGCCGCACATCGGTCACTGGCACGTACAGGACCTGTGGGTTGTGCGCGCGAACGGGCCGGAGCTGATCTCTGACAAGTTTAAGACGGACGATATATTCGATTGCGGCTGACCGCCTTGAACCTCTTGGGCAATCGGACGGCCGGGGCGTATTCCTCATCGATATCAACGTCGCGGCAAACTCTCGGCGCCGGTGACCAGCTTCGTGACGATCTCTCCAACCTTAGCTTGCCGCTTCAACTGCTAGAATTGTCCCGCGAAATGACATGCTGCGAGATGGCCGGTTCGATGCGGTGTCAGCGGCGGTGGCACGTCGGCACAAATATCTTGTGCGATTGGACAGCGTGTCCGGAACCGGCATCCGCTCGGCGGATCGACCGCGCTCGGGGGCTCACCGACGAGTGGCAGTCGCTTGCGTCTTCGTTCGGCATCGGCGTCAGGAATGGGCACTGCCGAAATCAAGTATCGCGTGTAGGGATGTAACGGCCGCATGAACAAGTCTTCGGCGGGCGCAATCTCGACCACCTTGCCGAGGTAGAAAACGACGAGGCGATCGCAGATGTGGCGCACGACCGCTAGGTCGTGAGCGATGAACAAATAAGTAAGCTGAAACTTCTCCTGGAGATCGACCAGGAGATTGATGACCTGAGCCTGGATATTGACATCGAGCGATGAGATCGGCTCGTCAGCAACAATGAAATCTGGATTGAGTGCGAGCGCGCGGGCAATCGAGATTCGCTGACGTTGACCTCCGGAGAATTCGTGTGGGAAGCGAGTTGCCATTTTCGGGTTGAGCCCGACGCTTACCAGCAATTCATCGACCCGAGCGGTTGTCTCTGCAGAGGTCCCGGTCAGCCCGTGGAAGCGCAGCGGCTCGCTCAGAATTTCAGCGACCCTCATGCGCGGATTGAGCGACGCATAAGGATCCTGGAAAACCATCTGCAAGCGTCGACGCAGCGGGCGGATCGCCGATGCCGAGGCTTGGGCGATGTCGTGGCCGGCGAAACGGATCCTTCCCGCAGTTGGCTCATGGATGCGCACCACCAGTCGGGCGAATGTCGACTTACCGCATCCTGACTCGCCGACAAGGCCGACGGTTTCGCCAGCCTCCACATCGAGGTCAACGCCATCCACGGCGTGGACCACTTTTCGTGGAGCGAACAATCCATCCCGTCGAAGTGGAAAATGCTTCACGAGACCGCGAACAGACAGGAGAGGTTCAGTCGCGGATTTCTCAGATTTTGGGCGAATAGTAGCAGTGGTCGGAGGTGGCGGACTTGCCTGCGGCAGCGCCTCGTTTCCCTTGGTCACCCAGCACCGCGCCTTACGTCCGGGTGCAACCTCATCGAGAGGTGGATGTTCGTCGCATTTGCTGATCCGAAACGGGCAGCGTGCCGCAAACCGGCACCCGGATGGCATCGCGAGTGGGTCCGGTGGGGCTCCCTCGATTGTGGTCAAGCGACGCGTTCCCGGCAAATGTCGATCGATCCGCGGTACGGCATTGATCAGTGCCCAAGTGTACGGATGGCGTGGACTGGCAAGGACCTGTTCGGTTGGCCCTTCCTCAACGACCTCGCCCGCATACATCACAAGCACGCGGCGACACACGCTTGCAATGACGCCGAGCGCATGACTGATTAGGATAATGGCGGCGCCGAAATCGCGATTCAGTTCCACCATCAAATCGAGGATTTGGGCCTGTATCGTAACGTCGAGCGCCGTGGTCGGTTCGTCTGCAATAAGCAGCGCCGGCTCATTGGCGAATCCCATTGCGAGCATGACGCGTTGGCGCATTCCACCTGAAAACTGGTGCGGATACGAGCGGATCGCACGCTGCGGCGCCGTGATGCCCATTCGGCCGAGTAGCGAGATTGCGCGAGCTCTTGCCTGCTCTCCGTCAAAGCGGCCGTGCGCCTGCATGATCTCGACAAGCTGCCGGGCAATTCGCAGCACGGGATTGAGCGAGGTCATCGGATCCTGAAATACCATTGCAATGCCGTCGCCGCGTATGGCGCGCAGCTCGTCTTCGCTCATTGCGAGAACGTCGGCGCCACGAAAGCGCACTTCGCCACCGACGATGCGGCTTGGCTCATCGAGCAGCCGCATTAGCGATAAGGCCGTGACGCTCTTCCCCGAGCCAGACTCCCCGACGATGCCGACGGTCTCACCCGCATCAACGGTGAATGTCACGCCATCGACAGCCCGAACGACACCCGCATCTGTGAAAAACTGGGTGCGTAAATCGCGAACATCTAGAATTGGACCCGGGCCAGTGTTTTGCGCGCTCATGATCATCGCCTGCGTGACCGTGGGTCGAGCCAATCGCGGATGCCGTCGCCTAGAAAGTTGAACCCGAGAACGATGGTGAGAATCGCAAAGCCCGGAAAGGCGGCGACCCACCATTGTTCGATCAGTTCGCGCCCTTCCGAAACCATCGAACCCCACTCCGGCGTCGGAGGAATCACGCCGAGCCCTAGAAACGACAGCCCGGCGAAGGTGATGATTGCGTTCCCGACGTCGAGCGTCACGAGTATGATCAGCGGCCCGATCGAGTTCGGAATGATGTGCCGCAGCAGGATTCGTGCGGGACTGAGCCCTATCACGACGGCAGCCTCGACATATTCCTGTGAGCGCTGAACCAGAACGAGGCTGCGCGCGAGGCGCGCAAATTTAGGCCACCATACCACCAGCATCGCAATAATCGTGTTCGTCGTGCCAATGCCGAGCGCCGCCGCAATGGCCATTGCAAGGATGATCGGCGGAAAGCACAGCACGAGATCGGTCGCACGCATAATCACCTCCTCCACTCGCCCTCGCGCGTAGGCCGCGATGCCACCGACAAGCGTACCGATGAATGCGCCCACGAGAACGACGACCATACCGGTGGTGAGCGAGATGCGCGTTCCGTAGATCAGCCGGGTAAAAACGTCACGGCCGAGCACATCGGTGCCCAGCCAATGGGTGGACGAGGGTGGGCGCAGGCGGGCGGTTACGTCTACCGTAGATGGCAGATAGGGCGACAGGAGCGGGGCAATGATCGCTACCACGATCCAAGCGATGATGATGAGCGCGCCAATGACAGGCAGGCTATAGCGGCGAAGCCCCCGCCGCAGCTTCGACTGGATGGGTGCAACAGAGCGGAGACCAAGCGGCGCATCAACGGCGCTCATCGGACCACCCGCGGATCGAGCAGCGCGTAGCTGACGTCAATGACGAGATTGATGATCAGGTAGACGACCGCGACAATCAGGGTGATGCCCATGATCGCTGGAAAGTCGAGGGAAACGGCGCTGCGGAAGGTGTAACGGCCAAGCCCGGGCCAGGAGAAGATCGTCTCGGTGAGCACCGCACCGGTTAGCAGGTTCGCATAGGCAAGGCCCCCCAAGGTGACGATCGGAATGAGTGCGTTTGGCAAGATGTGACCGATCACGATGCGTCGCGAGCGGAGGCCTTTGGCGCGCGCAACCCGCACATAGTCCTGCTGCATGCACTCGAGCATGCTCGCCCGCGTGGTTCGCGTGATGAGGCCGAGCGTCGCCGCCGCAAGCACGATCGAGGGAAGAACCAGGTGAGCGGCTGCGTCGCGAAATGTCGCCCAATCGCCGGCGAGCGCACTGTCGAGCAGATAGAGGCCGGTGACGGACGGCGGCGGCAATCCAATCGAATCAATCCGCCCAGGGCCCGGAGCGATTTGCAGACCACCGTAAAACACGGCCAGCAGAATGAAGGCGAGCCAGAATGTCGGCGACGATACTCCGATCAACGAGATCAGCCGTGCCAAATGATCGATCCAGCTGTCGCGACGAACGGCCGCCATGATGCCGAGCGGAATTCCGACAATGAGGGACAACGCGAATGAAACGCTGGCGAGCTCCAAAGTGGCGGGTGCGAAGTCGCGGACATCCTGCAACACCGGACGCTGCGATGCGATCGAGATGCCGAGGTCGCCGTGCGAGAGCTGCTGCAGAAAAATAAGGTAACGCTGCCACAGCGGCAGGTCGAGGCCCCATTTGGCCCGCCATTCGGCGACGAACTCCTTGTTCGAAGCGGCAAGGTCGCCCAACTGCGCAAGCACCGGATCGCCGGGCACCATATTGGCAAGCAGAAAGATGACAAGCGTTGCAAGCAACGCCATCACGAATAAAAGGACCAGACGCGACAGAATGTATTGCGGCACGTCCTGTCTACCCCGACATCACCGCACCGCGGGCGCTGGACGCGCCCGCGCACGCGAAGGAACGCCGAACGGTGTCGTATTCACGATGCCGACGGCGTTACGTCATGGAGGTCGAGCATCCATCCAGCCGCAGTGAGCGGGAAGTCTTTGACGGTGTTGCGTACCGCAATCTGGTAAACCGGCTGGAACAGGACGAAGTGATTAGCCTGGTCGACCGCTTGCTTCTGCCACTCAACCCAGAGCTCGGCTTGCTTCTTCGGATCGGCCTCGGTCGCCGCCTGGGAGACAAGCTTCACGATGTCTTCGGGCGTCGTCCAGTGCACGCGCTTCGCAACGCGCTGGACAACGGCGGCGGCCCAAAGCTGATTTTCGACTGCCGGTGGATTCCAGAAAGTCAGCACACCTCCCTTGGACTTACCGGTCGTGTATTCGGTTCGCAGATTGACCTGATCGAGTGGACGAAGATTGACCTTAATGCCAACGCGTGCGAGGTCCGACTGAATCTTGAGGCCAAGATCCTGATAAGTAACGCCCTGCACGGCGGCATTCCCGTATGAGATTTCGAATTCGAAGCCGTCCTTAAATCCAGCCTTGGCAAGCAGGTCTTTTGCCCTGGCCAGGTCTTGCTTGAACCCGATCTGGCGCGCGATTTCTTCGGTTGAGCCGCTCACACCGATCGGCAGAAAGTGCGCGGGCCGAAGTGCGGCGCCGCCGAGCATCGATTTAATGATGCCGTCATAATCGATCGCATAGCCTATGGCTTGCCGAGCTTCCTTGACAGCGAGCGCCTTATTGAATTCGGGCTCCTGGGTCAGCGCCATGTAGACGAAATCCAGACTTGCTAGCGGCGCGAGACGGACGTTCGCGTCGCCCTTCAACGATGCGATCTGCTCCGGGATGAGATTGAACGCCGCATCGATATCGCCGCGGCGGACGGCGAGAAGCTGTGCGGCGCCATCCGAGATATGGCGGATCACGATGCGCTCAAACGGCGGCTTGCCACCCCAATAATGCTCGTTGCGGACAAGCTGGATCTGCTGATTCCGCTCCCAAGCAGCGATCCGGTAGGCACCGGTACCGCACGAATTGGTGTTGATCCATTGCGCCGCCTTGTCGGCCGTCTTGGCATCCTTCGCCGCGCTGGCGCCGTTTGCTTCAGCAACCTTTCGCTCCAGCACGACGAATTCGGGTGCCGCGATGATTGTGAGCAGCGGCTCGGCCGGCTGCTTGAGGATGATGTCGATAGTCGACTTGTCGACGATCTCAACACGATCAACGTTCGCGATGTACTGTGAAGGCTGGTCGCCTAGATTGATGATACGATCGAACGACCATTTCACGTCCTCGACCGTCATCGGGTTGCCGGTCGAGAACTTGACGCCCTCACGTAACGTGAAACGCCAGCCCTTGCCATCCGGCGTGCGCGCCCACTTGGTGGCGAGCGAGGGCGAGAGATTGATGTAGTCGCCCGGTTTCATGGTGACCAGCGAATCGTATGCGGCGGACACCGTCATCGGCGAGGTGTATTGCGCAAGCCGCGCCGGATCGAGGGTAATCGTGTCGCTGATATCGATGCCGAGAACGAGTGTGTTCTTCCTCGCCTGAGCGAAAACACGACTGGGAAGGTTTGCCGCGAGCGCCCCACCTGTAACGCCAAGCAACTGCAAAAGCCGGCGCCGATCGATCCAACCAAGCCTGTCCGCCATTTTCTCCCTCCCGTGCCAAACGCTTGTTATTCCTGCGAGAGTAAACCGGATTGTGCGCCAAACGCTACCCAATGTGTCGCGAGCATAATCGTTGGGCCAGCCATCGCCGCTCTGCTCCGATTGTGCAAAGCTAACGTCACGGTCTGCATATTAGTCAGCTTACCTTAGGCCATCTCGAGGCGCGCCTCGCCCACCACAGGTCCGCTGCCTGCCTTCCAAGAAGGCTTGCAAGAACTCTGGAGGCTTGCGTTTGCCATTTGCACAGTGACCTGGCGGAGATCCCACTCTTGGCCGCTGCGGCCTCGGCCGACAGCCCGATCGCCGTCGCCTAGATGATCCTGGCGCAGCAGTCGCGACCGCACGATGAGGGTCGACTCACCGGCTTTTCTCTGCGTTCGCCCTGGCCTGTGAGCAAAGGCCGACTAGTGGCTGTTTTCTGGTCTCGCGACGGCTTAGAACGTTCGCGCTGAGGTCTCAATAAGCACGCTGTTTCAATGATTTGCCCCTTAGTCGGCGCTGTCTCAAAATCAGGTTTCCTCACGGAAGTGTTGGTTCGAGTCCGACCGGGGGCACCATATCCATAACGCACGCGGGCCAGCGTTTTGGATCGATCTCATTCCGTTCTGTGCCAGCACTGGATGATCTCGGATTTGGGGAGAACGTCTCCGAACAGAAAGCCCAAGGTCTGCAGAGTCGCGTCGTGAAGGCTGGGCGTGTGCGAGGCGACACAATCGGAGGCGATGGCGATATAGAAGCCAAGCGAAGCGGCATCCCGCGCGCTCGTATCGACGCAAACGTTGGTCTGCACCCCGCAAAACACGACTGTGCGAATGCCACGCGCGCGGAGTTCCCGATCGAGGCCGGTGCCCATGAAGGCGCTGAAGCAGGTCTTGTCGAACACGGGCTCGTCAGGCGCAGGCGCCACTTCGTAGAAGTCGGCCCCCCAGGTGCCGGCGCAGGCGAACATCTTGCCGCCGCGCGTCAGTGCTTTGGCGCGCATGCCGGGGGTGACCTTATCCCAGCTGTAGTCAGCCCTGATCCAAAACACCGAAACCCCGGCCTTGCGCGCTTCGGCCACAAGGTCGTTGATCGGGCCAACGACCGCCCGGCAGGGTGCGGCGCTCAGCCCGGCGCCCAACTCAAGAAAACCACCGGGCGCGCAGAAGTCGTTTTGCATATCGACGACCAGCACGGCGGTATGGCGCGGATCAAGCCTTGCCGCTGGCGTCGCCAGGGTCGAGTCGTTGATCACGATCACTCTCCCTGTCTTTTGCCGGTCAACGAAGCGACCAGATTGTTGACCGCCAGGATTGCGCCGCCGCCGGCGTCATTGCCCCAAATCAGGCGGGAAAGCTGGCCGCCGAGATAGGGGTGCATGCCCATATCGTACAGCGCCTTGAAATCACGCTTCTCGATGGCCAGTCGCTCGGCGCCTTGCAGCGGGTAGCGATCGAGTACGCCCGCCTCGTCACGCGCGAAGGCTTCGCGCAAGTCGGGATCCCATTTGAGGTCCTGCACCAGGTCATGGACGGCAAGGCTCGGATCGTAGGACTTAAGTCGACTGGTCGTCATGCTGGCACCTGTTCGCGCGGTTGTGCGGTCTGCGGTTCGAGGTCCCAGATCACTGCACCGAAGCCGCAGCGAAAATCTCGATGGATTGCGTAGCCGAAGCTGCGTCCCTTGCAGGGGCCGGTTGCGCCCATGATCACCACCCAGGAGAACAGCTCGACCGTGCCACCGGATCCGGACGCCTCCATGCGCTCGAAGGTCAGTTCCTTCAGGACGCGGTCATGGTCGCCGGATGCCGCCAGATCGAGGAACCACCGGTCGAACGCTTCATCGATAACGTAGTAGCGCGATCCGCCAGGCTCATGGCTGAGGCCACCGGAGCCGATCAAGGCAACACGCATATCAGGCGCGAGATCGATTTCGATGATGTCCGCAAGGGCTTGGCCGACCTCGTAGCAGCGTTGCTGCTCGGGGATCGGTGGGACAATGCAATTCTGCAGCACCGGCACCAGCGGGATGCCGAGACTGTCGAGATTGCCCATCGTCACCGGCACGGAGATGTTGTCGTCGAACTTGAGGGCGCCGGGTTCGGCGAACAAGCGAATACCGCGGCGGATCATGCCGCGAAATAAAGTGGCGGCGACGTTGCGGTCGCCTTTGATCGCGTAGTCGCGGCAGCCGATCCAGGGTTTGAACCATTCATGGGGGCCGCGATGCTCATCCGCCATCCCGATCAGGAAGTCCGGATAGCCGCGGATACGGCTGTTCGCCAGATGATCGTTGGCAAAGACGATGATCACGTCCGGGCGCGCGGCCTTGATCTCGGCGTGCAGTGCCTCGAAGCTATTGTGCACGATCGCCTGCACGTCGGGTGGGGCACGGTCGTAGAGACCGACCATGGCGGGCAAGTGGGGAATGCCAGCTGCGAATACGATTTCACCCATGATGGCTCTCCGCTTCTCTCGTCCGTCGGCGAGTTAGTCCGCTAACGCACAGCGGCCGGCAATGCGCGACGTGTCACCCGTGGCAAGGTGGATCTCGGCCACTGGATGTGCGCCCGTCGTCCAGCTCGGATGGCGCGAATAAATCTGCATGTCGTGACCTGGAACCACCCGCTGCAGCCTATGTTCGCCGACCAGTGCTCGAACGCGCTCATAGGTCTTCATCAGGTTCCAGGGATTGCCTTGCGTGTAGCCCGGCGGCCACATGCGTTCGAGGTTGGCATACCAATAGACACAGTCGCCCGCGATCACATGCGGTCCTACGGCCGTCTCCACCTCGACCCATTGCGATCCGAACGTATGGCTTTCGGCGGCAAGGCGGCAATGGATGCCGGCGCTGACTTCCGCATCGCCATCAATGAAGTCGACGCGGCCGTCGGCAACGGCTTGCTCGAAAAGTTGGAACTGCTCCAGGTCCATCGACGACAACGCCCAAAGGGATTTGCCTAGCGAAGGATCGGCGATTGCGGCGATCGCTTCTTTCCAGAAATCGTATTCGCGACGCTGGCAGACGATCCGTGCCTTCGGAAATGCCCTGAAATTCCCGGCATGATCGAAGTGCAGATGGGTCAACACCACAAGGTCGACGTCTTCCGGACGAAAGCCGGCCTTGGCCAGAGTGGCGCGTGGCATCTCCAGGTTCTCGAACGGGCGCCCGGTCATCGACACGCCGCTTTCGAAGCCGGTGTCGACCATCACGAGGCGCCGCTGCTCCATGGAGGGGCCGGTCGCAATCAAGGTGTAGTTCATCGCCACTTCGACCAGACCCTTGTTGCTGCAAACCGGGCAACCGCCGAAGAAATCGGCAGGAACGTGCCCGCGCGAGAAGCAAAAGCTCCAGATTGAATGATCGCGGCTCACCGTTTGATCCTCTGATGGCGATGTGAAAACGACAAATGGTCGTTGTGAATCGCAACGGGTTCATTGTGTTTCACAATAATGAAGTCTTGGCGATTGACAATGTTTTCATGGCAGCCGTAGCATTCCTGGCATCAAGGGATACGGGGATCGGGGTAGGCATGCGCAAGACCATGATCGCGATAGGTCTGTCGGCGGTTGCGATGGCGACACCGGCTTACGCGGACGTGCAGATCGGCGTGCTGATGCCGACCTCCGGGTTTGCCGCCGGCTTTGGTCTTGAGGAGCAGGGCTCCATCGACCTCTTCATGAAGAGCTATTCGGACCTCGGTCCCGCGGGCAAGCTCAAGCTTGTCATCTACGATACCCGCGGCGAGCCAGCTCAGGCGATCAGCCTCACCAAGAAGCTGATCGATAGCGACAAGGTTACTGCGATCATCGGGCCCTACCTCAGCGGCGAAAGCGAGGCGGCCTTCCCGGTGGCGAATCGCGCTGCGACCCCGATCGTGACGCCCTCGTCGGCCAAACCGGGCATTGCGGCAGCGAACCGGCCGTGGGCGTTCCGTTTCTCCTCGACGACCGACAAGACAGACAAAGCACTCATCGAGCATTGGACGAAAAAGCAATCCAAGCCGATCAAGAACGTCGTGCTCTTCTATGACGGCAAGGATGCGGTCTCCAGCTCGGATGGAAAAACCGTCATGCCGGCTGCGCTCAAGGCCGCTAACGTCAATGTGTTGGACGCGATCTCCTTCCAGACCGGCGACGTCGATTTTTCGGCGCAAGTGACGCGCGCCAAAGCGCTGAATCCGGACGGGATCGTCGTGACCGCGCTCTTCACGGAAGCTGGCCATCTTGTGTCTGAACTGCGCAAGCAGGGCATGACGCAGCCGATTGCCGCCGGCGTCGAGCTGTCACTCGATCACAAGTTCATCGAAATTGCCGGCAAGGCATCCGAGGGTGTGTTAACTGCCGCCGAATTCAATCGCGACAGTTCCAAGCCAACGGTCGTCCAGTTCGTCAAGGATTATGAGGCTGCAACGCATCATCTGCCCGGCAACTCGTCAGCGTTGATGTACGACACGCTGTCTCTGATGCGCCATTGCATCATGTCGACCGGCGTCGTTGGCAACAGCGAGGCCGACAAGGTCAAGATCCGTGATTGCTGGGCCAACATGAACGGCGTTGAGGCGCCGATCGCCGGGGCAGTCACGATCAATAAGGACGGCGATGGCGTGCGGCAGCCGAACTTCCTTGTCGTCCGCGACGGCAAGTTTGTCGTCGATCCGTAAGATCTTCTAGTCGACCCGGGCACGCCACGTGGTCTTCCTGCAGCAACTGATAAACGGTGTGATGCTCGGAAGCACCTACGCCCTGGTGGCGATCGGCTATTCACTGATCTTTGGCGTGCTGCGGCTGCTGCACTTCGCCCATGGCGAGGTTTTCATGGTCGGAGCCTTCATCGGGTTGGGGGCGGTCGTTTATCTCCACGTAGGTCCGCTGGTAGCCCTGCTGTGCGCGGCAGTTGGTTGCGCCTTACTGGGTGTCGTGATCGAGTTCGTGGCGTTCCGTCCGATCCGGCGTCGTAATGGCAGTCTGCTGGCGCCTATCGTGAGCAGCCTCGGTGTCGGCTTGCTTCTGCAGGAAGTGGCAACCAACCTGTTCGGCGCGGAGCAAACGCGCTTTCCGCCACAGTTCGAAGGCGAAATGATCCGGCTCGGCGGCCTGTTCGTCACCAGCACCCAGCTCTTCATTCTTGGCACGTCGTTCGTGCTGATGCTGGCGGTGCATCTGTTCGTTTCCTACACAAAGTACGGCATGGCAATGCGCGCTTCAGCCGAAAGCACCGACGTGGCGCGCCTCCTCGGTATCAATGTGGATACGGTGATCGTGCTGACGTTCGCCTTCGCATCCGCGCTGGGCGGTGTCGCCGGCGTGCTGGTGGGTTTTGCTTTCAGCGCTATTTCGCCATTCATGGGTGTCAGCATGTCGATAAAGGGGGTGGCGATCATGCTGATCGGTGGCCTCGGAAGCATTTACGGCGCCATGGTCGGTGGCCTCATCCTTGGCGTCGTCGAGGTGATGACGGTGGGCTATCTCGCTTCGTCGTACCGCGATGCTTTCTCGTTCGCCCTGTTGATCATCATGCTGCTCGTGCGGCCCCAAGGGCTGTTTTCGGGCGCGTCGGCAGCAAAGCGATAGATGTTCAATAGCTACACCGAGTCGCTCGCCGTCTTCTTCGGCATCAACGTTCTGATGGCATTCAGCGTCTATTTGCCGAGTTCGGCCGGGCTGATCTCGCTGGGGCAGGGCGGCTTCATGGCGATCGGCGCCTATACCTCGGCACTCCTGACGGCAAAAGATGTGCCGTTTGCGCTGGCGCTGGCGGCAGGGGCAGCAGTGGCGGCGTTGATCGGTGTCCTGGTGGCGGCACCAGCGGTCCGCATAAGGGGCATCTATCTGATCATTGCGACGCTGGGCTTCGGCGAGATCGTCCGCATCCTGTTCATCAATCTGGAGTTTGCGGGCGGCGCGTCCGGCCTGTCCGGTATCCGGCCGTTGACGACGCTCTGGTATGTCGTGGGCGTCTGTTTCTTCGTAGGCTTGTGCCTGTGGCGCCTGCGCACGCTGACTTTAGGTCGGGCAATTCTCGCCGTGCACGAGGACGAGACGGCCGCGGAAGCCATGGGAATCAAGCTGCTGCAGACCAAGCTCATCGCCTTTGGCGGTGGGGCCGCCATCGCCGGGCTGGCGGGAGGGTTGTTCGCCCATTACGCGCTCTTCATCGACCCCGAACAGTTCGGCTTCTCGCGATCGGCGGAAGCGTTCCTGTTCGTTGTTCTGGGCGGCTCCGGCAATCCGTTGGGGCCGGTCATCGGTGCCGCCGTCGTCACGTTGCTGCCTGAAGTTTTGCGCTTCCTCCAGGATTGGCGGATGAGTTTCTTCGCGGTGCTTCTGATCGGTTGTGCGATCTGGCGCCCGGGCGGGCTGGTGGCAGCGCGACCGCCGTCGCGCCTGTGAGCGATGCACCGCTCCTCGACGTCACGGGCGTCGGCGTGACGTACGGCGGCTACGTGGCACTCGACGATGTGTCCTGCCGCGTCGTGGAGAACAGTATACACGCCTTGATCGGGCCAAACGGCGCCGGCAAGACGACGCTGTTCAATGTCGTCAGCGGACTGGTGAAGCCGGAGTCGGGGAGCCTGCAGTTTCGAGAACGGCAGTATACGGGCTTGCGGCCCGACCAGATCCTGGTGATGGGGATTGCGCGCAACTTCCAGCAGGTTCGGCTGTTTCCGGTGCTCTCGGTGATCGAGAACGTGATGGTCGGCTGTCATAGTCGCTTGCCGCGCACGAGTTTCCGCGACTTTGTGTTGGGCCCATTGGGGCGAGACAAAGTGGATCGGCTGGCCCGCGAACGCGCGGCAGAGATGCTCGATTTGGTCGAGTATCGCGGAGATACAAAGGCCCCACCGTCGCAGATGACGCTGGTCGACCAGCGACGGATCGAGATTGCCCGCGCCCTTGCCAGCGACCCGCAATTGCTCTTGCTGGATGAACCCGCCGCCGGCATGAACCCGGCGGAAGCCAGCCAGCTAAGCGAAATCATCAGGAAGATCCGCGGGCTGGGGCGGACAGTCCTGCTGGTGGAGCACAACACCCGTATGGTGTTTTCACTCGCTGATGAGGTCACCGTGCTGAGCGCGGGCAAGATCATAGCCTCGGGCCCGCCGTCGGCGGTGAAGAGCGATTCCGCGGTCGTCACGGCCTATCTGGGGAACGTCTGATGGCGTTCCTGACCATCAGCGACCTGAGCGTCACGTTTGGCAACGTCCGGGCGCTGGACAAGGTCTCGTTCTCGATCGAACGCAACGAAATCGTGACGATCGTTGGCGCAAATGGGGCCGGCAAGAGCACGCTGATGCGCGCGGTTATGGGACTTGCCCCGGTCCTCGGCGGCACAATCGAATTCGATGGCCGTTCGATTAGGCGCACGTCGACTCACGCTATTGCAAGAAAAGGAATTGCGCTGGTGCCGGAAGGGCGAGGGCCCCTCCGGCAGCTGACGGTTCGCGAAAATTTGCGCCTGGGCGCTTTCGCGCGACGCTGGAACGCCGATGCCCGCCGGGATTTCGACGAGGCGCTGGACCGATTTCCGGCGCTCAAGCCGCGGTTGACCCAGATGGCGGGCACGCTGTCGGGCGGCGAACAACAGATGCTGGTGATCGCGCGGGCGATGATGGCGCGTCCAAAGTTGCTATTGCTGGACGAGCCGTCGCTTGGGCTGGCGCCCCTCATCGTGGCTCGCGTCTTCGAGACGATCGCCTCGCTGCGTGCGATGGATGTATCGGTCGTCATTGTCGAGCAGAACGCCCATGCCGCCCTCGGCATGGCCGACCGTGCCTACGTTATCGAGAACGGCCGGATCGTGCTGGAAGGAACCGATCTTCTGGGAGATCCGCGCGTACAGGAGGCTTTTCTCGGCGGTATCGTCTCGTGACGGCGGAAGATGCTAGGTTGCCCGAGCCGCGCCGATACAGGCGGGGCAACGACGACTCAAGGAAGTAAATTGTCCGCCTCGAAGAAAAAGCCGGAAACGGCACCTGATGACATCCGCCTCGATCTGGAAGAGCGTTCCTTCTATCGCTTCTCCATTTTGGCCAACGAGATCAACCGGTCCGTGACGCGTGCCTACGTGAAGCATTACGGGCCGCCCGCCAACGCGTGGCGCATTCTTGCAGTTCTCAACAAGTTCAAGAGCCAGTCGCCATCAGACCTCAAGCATCACACGACCCTGGAGACGGACAAGATCACGCGCATCGTCGACCACCTTGTCGAGCGCGGCTTTGTCTTGCGCAAGCCAGACAAGGTCGACCGTCGACGGGTGGTGATTTCGTTGTCGGCGACCGGCCGGCGCACCACGCGGCATCTCGAGGCCATTATCGGCACGATGGAGCACGAGTTCCTGACCGCGCTTGATGCCGCTGAGCGGCAGAAGCTCTACGAACTTCTCGAAAAACTGCGGAAGCGCGCGGCAGAAATTTTCGCCTAATCGAAGTTGGCGCTTTAGTTGTGAAACACAATTGAATTGACCATCCCGCGCGATTGCGCCACGCTTCCAGGATATCGGTGATGCTCTGGAGCACGGGAGGCCGTCCATGAAGACGAGTGCGCTCAAGGCAGACTACGGGGTAGAGATTTCGGATATTGATATCCGAAGCGCTTCACCGGGTGAACTCCAGGAAATCGTCGAGATGCTGAGCAGCCATGGCGCGATCGTCTTGCGCGACCAGGAGCTCGATCCCGAACATCTCGTCGCCTTCACGCGTCTTCTCGGCGAGCCAGCCTACAATCCCCGCAAGGAGGTGACGCTGCCGGGATTTCCGGACATCGCCGTCATCTCCAACAAGATCGTCGATGGCAAGCCGATCGGAGATCCCGACGCAGGCACCGGCTGGCACTTCGACATGCCCTACGAGCGCCGGCCCGGTTACTACACGCTGCTCTATGCATTGGAGGTGCCGGACGAAGGATCAAACACGCTGCTTGCGGATCTCTGCGCGGCGTGGGACGCCCTTCCGGAGGATCGCCGCGAAGAGGTGAGCGATCTCGTGCTGCATCACAGCTACGCTCAGCTTGCGTCCTTCAAGAACAATACCCTGACCCCCGAGCAACGGCGCCGGCTGCCGGATGTCTTTCACCCCTTGGTGCGCCGTCACCCCCACAATGGTCGACTAGCCTTGCGTCCGTGTTTCGGCGGTTGCAAAGGGGTGCTGGGGATTGCCAACCCGGCTGGACTGGAGCTCATCAAAGAGCTGGTCGAGTTTGTCACGCAGGAGCGTTTCATCTACAGCCACAAGTGGAGGCCGCGCGATCTGCTCGTGTGGGACAACAACTGCACGCTTCACCGCGGCACGCCATTCGACAAGAAGAAGTACATCAGATTGGTTCACCGGACGTGGATCCAGAGTCCGGAAGAGCATTATCGCGACTCTTTGAATCCCGTGATGGGGCATGCCGCGTAGGGCGGCCTGCCACCCCATTTTGTCGGCATGCACCAAAACTTGCCCAGGAGGCAGTAGCCTTCGTAGGCGCTCGCTTTCCGCCAGCGGGTTAAGATGACAACGATTGGATCCGCTCGACGCTAGCTCACGACGGCGTAAGCCGGTTGTCGCCAGTCGGCGCCGGCGCGCAAAAAGCCGGTTTTGCTGTCGAGCAGGATCGCCTCGACGGAGCAGGCCCGTCGCGTCAAAGCCGGCCACATCTCCACGTCATGGCCGCGCCGCTTCAACTCTTCAATCGTCGCTTGCGGAAGCCGGTCTTCAATGTTCAGCCGGCCGGGCAGATGGATGTATGGCGCAAAGGAGTTGGGGAAACTGAAGGTCGCAAAGCGCGGCTGTTCGATCGCTTCCTGGATGTCCATGCCGAAATGGAAGGCATTTAGAAACACCTGCAGCATGGCCTGCACCTGCACGTCGCCGCCGGGAGCACCGAAGGGCATGACGCTACCGTCGTCGCGTACGGTGATAGCGGGATTTGGCGTCAGTCGTGGCCGCTTGCCGGGCGCCACACCCGATGGATGGCTGGGGTCGGGTCGGCTTTGCGTGCCGCGGCTCGACGGCACGATGCCGAGGCCCGGAATCACCGGCGCCCGCCAGCTGCCATCGCTCGGGGTAGCCGACATCGCATTGCCCCAGCGATCGACGGCGCAGCAGTAAGAGGTGTCAGGCTCGACGACCGCGTCGCTCGCCTGTTTGGAAGGCGGCGGGGTGTTAGCCGGATATCGCCCGACCGGCGGCGGCATATCGGGCATGGCGCGCACCATGTCGATGGCGTTCACCCGCGCCTTCACATGGGTGTCCGACAGCAGCTCGTCCATGCCGACATCGACGAACCGTGGATCACCATAGCGATACTCGCGGTCCGAGCACGTGGCCTTCAGGATTTCGGTGACGAGATGGATATAGTCGGCGCTGTTGTGCTTCAGACCCTTGAGCTCGCCCGCCGCCTCGATCATGCGCAACGCCTGCGCGAGCATCGGTCCCTGGCACCAGGGCCCGCATGTGTAGACCTCGAAATCGCGCCAACGCACTTTGACAGGCTCTTCGTATCGGCTGTGGAAGTTGGCGAGGTCGTCGCGCGCCAGATAGCCGCCATTCTCTTCGTGATAGCGCACGATGGTCTCGGCGATGTCGCCGGCATAAAACGCCGCGCGCGCGGCCTGCAAGCCGGCCAGCCGTCCACGTGCCTGGGCGCCTCGCTCCTGGTCGACCATGTATTGCAAGGTGCCGGCGAGGTCGGTTTGCAGGAAGCGGTCGCCCACTTTGGGCACCTGGCCGCCCGGCAGGAAGATCGCGGTGTTCGACGGCCAGGAGCGGTAACCGTCCTCGTACTGCTTGATCATGGTCGCCATGTACTCGAAGACGGCAAAGCCCTCGCGGGCGTAGCGGATCGCTGCCGCCGACACATCGCCAAACGACATGGTGCCGTAGTCTGAAAGTGCGGTTATCCAGGCGTCGGGTGCGGCGGGCACGACGGTACGCAGGAGGCCCAACGGCATCTTGCCACCATGCTCGCGCATGAAGAGATCGGGCGGGAAACGCTTGGGCCAATGGCCGAGCCCTGCGATCGTGACGACCTTGCCTTGCCCGGTGCGGATCATGATCGGCGCCACGCCGGCCACGTTCACCTCGTCAGGGTGCAGCACCGCGAGCGCGATGCCCGCCGCGCAGCCCGCATCGATCGCATTGCCGCCGGCCTCGAGGATGGCAAATCCCGCAGCCGCGGCGAGGTAATGCCCAGCCGACACAGCATGTCGGCTGCCGTAGAGAGTAGGGCGCATCGATTTCATGGCGGTCAAAATCCCGCAAATGGTGTTTGTGACAAGTGGCGCTGTCCGAAAGAGTACTATGACGCAGCTTTGGCTTGCCACTCGAAGTGCGAAAGCCTCGGAGAGGCGAATTCTCTCCCTTGCTGATCAAATCTGCGTAAGTGGGCCGACTGGTTGCGCGCGGCGCGAGGGTGCGGAACCTCTGAAGAGCGCGTCGGTCGTGATGACCGCTGCCTATTTTGATTCTGATATCTCGGGTGGGCTCGGGCCGGAGCCAAGCTTTCCCATCGCTTCCAGGGCGGCACGTCGTACTGTGGATGTCGGCGATTGAGCCGCGCGCTTGTACCAGACGTAAGCCTGCTGCCGGTCGGCCTCCGCGCCGATGCCATTCTCGTAGCAGTAGCCGAGATTGTACGCCGCCGCCGAGTCGCCTTTGTCGGCAGCCTGTCGAAGCAATGCAATCGCCGCGGGAAGCGCCTCGGGCGTGCTCTTAAGCAACAACTCCTGGGCGCGGCCAAATTCTTCCATGCCATTGTCTTTCGGCGGGTCGTTGCTGGCGACCTTGTCGTTCTTGGTTCTTTCTTTTGAAGAACCGAGCGATGCGAGATGGGAACGCGCGGCCGTGATGCCGCCTGCCAGTGCTTGCCGGAAGTAGCGCACGGCCTCTTCTCGGTCGCTGGGCACGCCGTCGCCAGCTTCATACATGAGCCCGAGAGCGTAGGCCGCACGTCCGATCCCCTGTGCGGCAGCCTTCTTGTACCACTCCGCAGCGACGAGATGATTACGCGATATACCGACGCCTGAATCGTAAAGCACGCCAATGTTGAACATGGCGACCGGATTTCCAAGCGCCGCTGCACGCTCGTACCATGTCAGCGCTGCTTTTGCGTCCTGTGGTACGCCGCGACCAAGATCGTTCAGCAGTCCGATATAGAGTGCAGCCTGCCCATCGCCGACTTGTGCTGCGCGCTGCCAATCATTCAATGCTTCCGTGTACCGACCAGCAGAGAATGCGGCCAGCCCCTGGCTGGTCAAAGGTGACTCCGCGCGAGCCGGCATGGCAATACCGGCCGCCAAGCAGAGAGACAGCAAGACGAGTTGGTGCTGTCGGAAATAGTCCAACATCGAGCTCCCAACCCCGTGCGCCATCGAAAATATGGAACCGTTCTTTGCAAGCGAGCAAGCGCATGAGAGGTCGGCCACAACTTTCACACTGTGCTGCTGAAGGTGAATTCGGGAATAAGTGTGACGTAGGTGTTTCGGGGACCAACCATGAACCGCTCCAATCGGTCGCTCCTTGGTTGTCGGGTTCTTGCAACTTCAGTGATTGGCATGCTCGCGTTGACAGGATGTTCGCGTCCTGTAGCGCAGGCCGTTCCCGCTGCGCCGGTGAACGAAGTTCAGGTGTTTTTTGATACGGGCAGCAGCGCGCTTTCCGACACCGCAAACCGCACGCTGGATCAGGCCGCGCGTCTCTATCGAGAGGGTGACCCCATAGGGACGTTTGTCATTACCGGCTACGCCGACGGCAGTGGCGGTGAGTACGCTAACCTTATGTTGTCTGGCCGACGCGCCTTGGCAGCGAAAGAAGCGCTGATCGCCCGAGGCATTCCCGCCACGCGGCTGGAGATGCAGGCGCTTGGCTCTTTGCCTCCGAGCGACCCGAAGGCGTCCCAGGCCGAGAACAACAGGCGAGTCGTCATCAACTGGCGTTAGGGGCGCTTCCAAGAAACAAAGAAGATGGTCAGTCGATCAGATTAGTTGAGTCCGTAGAACTGCATGGCGCCGCCCGCCATGATGTTGCGCTGTGCCTCTGACGGCAGGCCCTTCATCCTCTCCTTCAGCATCGCCGGAGCCCCCGGGAAAAAGCCGTCGCGGTGAGGGTAGTCCGTCGCCCAAAGGATCTTGTGCGGGCCAATATACTCGGCCAGTGCCGCGATCGAGCCCTCGACCGGCTCGAAGGAGATCCAGCAGTTGCGCCGGAAGAGTTCGCTTGGTCGGGTCTTCAGGCCGGAATCGTTGAACCCCTTGTCGTCGAAGTGACGGTCCATGCGGTCAAGCCAAGGTGCGACCCAACCGCCACCCGACTCGAGGAAGGCCACTCTCAACTTCGGATGCCGCTCACAGACGCCGCCCCAGATCATGCTCATGCAGGCCAGCATCATTTCCATGGTGTGGGAGATGATGTGCTGCGCGCCGCGGCCGTCGAAGCGATCGACGCCAACCGTAGGCATGCCGCTATTGCCGCCTTCATGGATGCCGACGCAGAAGTCGAGCTCTTCCGCCTCACTCCAGAACGGCTCGTAGTCTGGCGAATGCAGCTTGCGATCGTTGTAGGGATTGGGCCGCAGGAAACCGCCACGGAAGCCAAGCTCCTTGCGGGCGAAGCGCATCTCCTGGATTGCCGCCTCGATCGACTGCATCGGCAGCATGGCGATACCGAACAGCCGGTCGGGATAGGGTTTGCAGTAGTCGGCGAGCCAGCGGTTATAGGCACGACACATCGCGGCGGCGAATGCGGGATCTCTGACCGCGCCGGCGAACAGGCCGAGACTGGGATACAGGAAAGCAGCATCGATGCCGTCCAGATCCATGTCGGGAATGCGCGCATGCGGGTCGAAGCCGCCCTTGCGCCCGTCCTTGTATTCCATCGCGTCAGCGGCGACCGTACCTTGCCTGGCACCGACCCCGCCGATGCCGCCGAAACCCGCCCGGCTGCCGAGGATCTGCTCCTCGAGGAGCAGACGCTCCTTGCCGTCTTTGTCCTTGACGAGCTTCGGTGCCCGCTCGCGATACATCGGGTCCAGGTAATCGTTCCAAAGCGTGAACGGCTCAAGGACGTGTCCATCGGCGTCGATGACGTTGTAACTGCGGCTCATGTTTCCTCCGGGAGCGAACGTTTTCGCTTGGGCTGCGGGATGGACCAACTGAAACGCAAGGAAGCACTAACGTTCTTCGAATTTCCGGCGCGGCCTCGCTATTCGGCGGCATCCTGCATGATGGTAACGCGCCAATGGATGCGCTTCTCCTCGATCGGGTAGCCACCGGTGGCCGAGTGCAGGGCGCAGCGATTATCCCAGATCACGATGTCGCCGACCTGCCACTTGTGCCGATACTGCGCAGTGGTCGCGACCATATGATCGGTCAGCTCGGCGATCAGCTCTTCGCTCTCCGCGTCACGGACACTCTGAATGCGCACGATGTGATAGGGGTTGGCGTAGAGCGATTTGCGGCCAGTCTCCTCGTGAGTGCGCACGATGGGATGGACGGCTGGTGGGCGCAGTCGGTCGTCGGGTTCGAGCAATTCGTTGCCCCGACGACCGCGACCGCCGTAAACGTGCTCGGCCCTCAGATTCGCAATACGTGTCTTCAGGCGTTCCGGCAGCGTATCGTAGGCTTCGTACATGCTGGCGAACAACGTATCGCCGCCCAGGGATGGAATCGCGATCGCGTAGAGCTGCGTTGCCTTGCAGATCTCGACATCCCATGGCGAGTCGGTATGCCAGCCGCCGCCGCGTTCGAGAATTGCACGATCCACTTTGCCGTCGGGCTTGCGTGTCCCGACGCCCATGACAGTGAGCTCTGGATGGTCGGGATGGCGCGTACGTATCACCCGGTGTGGCTTCAGCTGGCCGAAGCGGCGCGAATAGCCCAGAAACTCTTCGATGGTCAGGGTCTGACCGCGTATCACCAGGACGATGCTGTCGAGCCAGGTACGATAGAGCGCATTCCAGTCGGCATCAGACAGAGCGCGCACGTCAACGCCAGTGGCGATGGCGCCAATTCGAACATCGGGACGTGCAATCTCCATGGCCCGAGCTTACGCCGATGGTGATTGCAATAAAGGGGCGAGTTTTCTGCCGCTCCCCCGTATCTTGGACGCTACTTCGCCTTGTCTGAAGACAGTACTTCCTCAAGGGCAGCCGGATCGCACTTGATGGTGACTCCGGCCCGCTCGACCTGCAGCTTCATCGGCGACCGGCTGTCGAGATTTTCCCAGCCGCGATTGCGCGCCTCATTCATCTCCTCCAGTACGAGATTGCAGAGGCGCATCGGCACGCCCAGTTCGCGTCCCAAGCCAACGGCCAGCGAGACGTCCTTGTGTGCGAGTTTGAGCGCGAAGTCAGGCGGCGTGTACGTGTCGGCCAGAAATTGGCGGGGCAGGCCATCGAAGGTCCGGCGGCGGCCCTGCGCTCCCTGGCGTACTGCTTTCCATAGCACCAACGGATCCATTCCCGCTTTCGTGCCCATAGTGAAGACCTCGGCCAAGGCGGTCTGGATGGCGTAACCGGCCATGTTGTGCACCAACTTGGCGACGGTCGCGCTACCGATCGGTCCGATATAGGCAGCCTGGTCGCCGATCGCATCAAGCACTTTCTTGTGCTTGTCGAACACCGCCTTGTCGCCGCCCACCCAGATGGCGAGCTTGCCGGTTTCGGCACCCTTGGGTCCGCCGGACACCGGCGCATCACAGGCGAAGGCTTTCTTTTCCGCGAGCGCCGCACTGAACCGCCGTACCAGTGCCTGGCTATTGGTCGACAGGTCGAAGTAGGCCATGTTTTCATGCGCACCAGCCAGTAGACCGTCGGTGCCAAACACGACCTTTTCCACCTCGGGTGGTCCGGGCAGGGAGGTGAAGACGATATCGCACTGCTCGGCGACGGATTTGGGCGTGTCAGCCCACTCGGCACCGTTTTCGAGATGCGGCTTTGCCGCGTCGCGGCGGACATCGTTCACCACAAGCTTGTATTGCGACTTCTGCAGACTGGCGGCCATGAAGGCACCCATGGTGCCGAGGCCGATGAACCCGATCTTCATCGTCTCATCCCTTACCTTGTTTCAAATCTCGAACTTCTTGATTGCCGCACATCGCAGCCACGGTCCTTGGAGACTCCAGCATAGACGCCTACGGTTAGGAAGATATATGTCGGGGCCGTATTGTTGCCGTAGCAATAAAACATGGCTTTGCTTCCTTGTTTGCGTAATCACCGCGTGCAAGGCGTCGTTCGTGGAAAATCAATTGAGGGGAGCAAACGAGATGATCAGGTCGATGGGCCGCCGGGCACTTGCGTTTGCCGCGCTGTCGATGGCAAGCGCTTTGATCCCCACGGCGACGGCGCGTGCGGAGGACAAGCTTCTGGAGGAGGTTGTCGGCTTCAACGGCACGATCCTGTTCCTGGGGGCCCATGTTCCAGCCCTCGTCATCGGCGTGGTGCGAAACGGCGAAACCGCGGTCGTGGGTTTCGGCGAGACCTCTGACGGCTCGGGCAAAGTACCGGATGGCCGCACGATGATGCGCATTGGCTCGGTTACCAAGGCCTTTACCGGACAGGTTCTGGCCGGCCTTGTCACCCAGGGGACGGTGAAATTCACGGACAAGCTACAGGACCGTCTCGGCTGGTCGGTTAAGGTGCCGGAACGTGGCGGTCGGTCGATTAGATTGATCGAGCTTGCGACACACACCTCCGGTCTGCCTCGCGAAGTGGGGCGGGCAGAGGCGTCACCGGAAGATCCGTTCCGGACACTGACGCGCGAGGCCTACATAAAGGGTCTGCAATCCGATCCGCTGCTGTTCACGCCGGGTACCGGAGTCCTCTATTCCAATTTTGGCTTCGATCTGCTGGCAGCGGCGCTTTCCCAGGCCGCCGGCAAACCTTACGACGCGTTGCTGAAGGAGATCGTCCTCGATCCGGCAAAACTGAAGGATACGGTCCTGGCGCTGCGCGATGGCGATGCCGCACGTCTGATGCAAGGCCATAACTTCGACGGCAAGCCGATGCCGAACGTCAAAGCGACGGACGTGATGGCCGGTGCGAGCTCGCTTTACTCGACGCCCGACGACATCCTGCGTTGGCTCGCCTGGCACCTCGACCGAACCTCCGCGCAGGGAACTGAGCTTCGTCTGGTCGATCATGCCGCCTATGTCCCGCGCGACGGGCTTAATCCGGTCGCCGGCCTCGACGACGCGGGGCACATGGATGCCATGGGGCTGGGATGGGTCATAATGGAACCGCAGGGGAACCGGCCGTTGATCCTGCAGAAGTCGGGCGGCCTGCAGGGTATCTTCAGCTACACAGCCTTCGCTCCTGCCCGCGGCGTCGGTGTCTTCGTTGCCATCAATCAGTTCAACCCCGGGGCTTTCACGGCTATGACCGGCGTAGCGAATAGCCTGATCGAGCAGCTTGCGCCTCGCTGAGTTCCGGGCTTGCAGCAGGCGGCGCAGATCCATTTAGCATCCAGGAAGGGAGTGCCGATGTCCGATCCGCTTTCAGTCGTAAGCGATGGGCGGCTGCTGCGCATTACTTTCTGCCGCGAAGGAGGCGGTGTGTCCGACGGCATGGCGGCGCGCCTGTCGGAGGCTCTGCTGCGGGCGCACGAAACGTCTGACGCCGTTTTGCTCAGTGCCGCCGGTCCGGACTTTTGTACGGGTCGTGTGAGAGAGGCAGCGGGCCCTCCCGCAACGGAGGCCTATTCGCGTCGGCCCGAATATGACGCGATCTTTGGCAGCTATACGGCCATCCGCAACGCGCAGGTTCCGGTTATCGCTGCGATCGAGGGACGCGCCATGGGATATGGCATGGCGGTCACCGCCCTCTGCGACGTCTCGATTGCCAGTGAGACAGCGCGCTTCAATATTCCGGAGCTCGAGCACAACGTGATGCCGACCATGGTGATGTCGGCGCTCGCAGGGCGGCTCGCTCGCAACGCCGTTCTCTGGATGGCTTACTCGGCGCAGTTCATCGACGCTGAGCGCGCGCTCGCCTATGGCTTGGTGAGCCAGGTCGTCCCCGCCGCTTCGCTCAAGCAGGAGAGCGAGCGCTTTTGCCAAGTGCTGCTCGGCCGGCCGCGCCCGGCGATCCTCGGCTTGAAAGAGTATCTCCGCGTGGCGCCGCGCCTGGATGATCAGGCAGCGACGGACTACGCAAGGAGCCTGCACGCGATGATCAACACAGCGGCCGCAATGAAGCGCGCCAATCCTTGAGCGGCAGGAGAAGCGAGGCGTGACCGATACGGACACCGAACCTTCGCAACGCCTGCCGCGCCGTGATGGGATCGGAGCCGCGGTCCGTCGGACGGAGGATCGCCGGTTGCTGACTGGTCGCGGGCGATATGCGAGCGATCTCTTTCCACCGAACCTCTGCTATGCCGCTCTCGTGCGCTCGCCGCACGCCCATGCACGCATACGTTCGATGGATGTCTCGCGGGCGGCGCGTCTGCCGGGCATCCTCGCCGTTCTCACGGGCCACGAGGCAGCGGCGGACGGGCTGAAGCCGATGCCTCACAATCCTGATTGGACAGGTCCGCCCGATGTCGAGCTTCGGCTGCCGTCGGGATTCGAGATCTACGTAACACCGAACGTTCCGCTGCCGACGGAGATCGTCCGCTATGTCGGTGAGGCGGTGGCCCTGGTGGTGGCCGAGAGCGAAGCGCTTGCCGCCGAGGCCGCGGAGCTGGTTGATATCGAATGGGTGCCTTTGCCGTCGGTGGTGGCCGTCCGTGAGGCCATGCGCGAGGAGGCACCGCGCCTTTGGCCGGACTGCAGCCGGAATCTTCCCCTCACCTGCGAAGTTGGCGACCGGGCGGCATGCGATCGCGCCTTCGCCGAGGCCGCCCACGTCGTGCGGCTGGACAGCTGGATCCACCGCGTCACCGGATGTCCCATGGAGCCGCGCGCGGTCGTCGGCGACTACGATGCCGTAAGCAACCGCTACACACTGTATGCCGCGTCGGGGCGCGGGGCCGTGCAGAGCCGCGAACGACTGGCCGCGACTCTTGGCGTGCCGCTGGAAAGTTGCCGCGCGGTTTTCGGCGATATGGGCGGCAACTTCGGGACGCGGAACGCCTTCTCGCCGGAATTCGCTCTGATGCCCTGGGCGGCGCGGCGGGTTGGCCGTCCCGTCAAATGGATCGCTACCCGCTCGGAATGCTTCCTCTCCGATTATCAGGCGCGCGACCTGACTTCGGTGGCTGAGCTCGCGCTCGACAAGGACGGCAACTTCCTGGGGTTGCGCGGCGAGAACATCATGAACGTCGGCGCCTATACGGTTTACTTCTGGCCGTTGCGCAAGGGCCTCTCGATGATGCAGGGCGTCTATCGGATCCCGGCAGTGCATTTCCGAGGCCATGCCGTGTTGACCAACACAGCACCCGTCGCGGTCTACCGCAGTGCTGGTCGCCCCGAAGCGATCTACATGATCGAACGGTTGATCGACCTTGCGGCCGCCCAACATGGCTTCGATCGGGTCGACCTGCGGCGGCGCAATCTCATTCCTGCCGAGACTATGCCGTTCACCAATGCCGTCGGCGTCACCTATGACAGCGGGGACTATTGTGCCTGCATGGAAGAGACCCTCGACAAGGCAGACTGGGCGGGGTTCGCGCGGCGCAAGGCGGGCTCGACCAGTCGTGGCCTGTGCCGCGGAATTGCCGTTGCCAACTATATCGAGGTTGCAAGCGGCCCGCCGCGTGAGCGAGCCGAGCTCACGGTGTGCGATGACCGGACCGTCGAGCTTGTCGTCGGAACCATGAGCAGCGGCCAAGGACACGAGACGAGCTTCGCCCAACTCGTCGCGGAATGGCTGCAGGTGCCGTTTGCGCGCGTGCGCTTCACGGCCAATGATACCGATCGCGTCTCTGTAGGCGGTGGTTCGGTGTCGGGCCGTTCCATGCGGATGGTAAGCACCGCCGTTGGCAAGGCCGTTGAGCAGCTTCTGGCACGCGCCACTTCGGTGGCTGCTCACATCCTCCAGGCCGAAGCCCGTGACGTCGCCTACAAGGACGGCGTCTTCGCCGTTCCAGGCGGCGCCAGCATTGGACTGTGGGAACTCGCCAATGCGGTCGCCGTTCCCGGCGCTCTGCCAAGCGAATTGAGTGGACCGCTGACAGGCGCCGGCGACATCACTGATCGTGCCGGCGGCTATCCCTATGGCTGCCACGTCTGCGAGGTCGAAGTCGATCCGGACACGGGCCAGGTCGATATCGTGTCGTGGACGGGCGTTGATGACGTCGGTCGCGCGATCAATCCAATGATCCTGCACGGCCAGGCGCACGGGGCCATCGCGCAAGGGTTGGGTCAGGCGCTTCTCGAAGCCGTTCAGTACGAGGCGGATACAGCTCAGCTCCTCACCGGATCCTTCATGGATTACCCGTTGCCTCGCGCCGACACCGTGCCATCGTTGCAGACCTTCATCACCGAGGTGCCGGCCAGCTCGCATCCCCATGGCATCCGCCCTGGTGGTGAAGGCGGTACCACGCCCGCGCTGGGCCTCGTCGTCAATGCGATCGTCGATGCGCTTTCCCAGTACGGCGTTGCCCATATCGAGATGCCGGCCACGCCCCAACGCGTTTGGCGCGCTATCCGGGACGGGAGATTGTCCCTCAAGTGAAGGGTAGCTCCTCAAGCCCTATGATCTCGTCCAGTGGCACGCTGAGAATGGTTCCGTCGGGCGTCACATAAATGACGTCGGCCTGCGGCGGAAGCAGAGGTTGGAGCGCTTCCAACATCGTCCGCACTGAGTATTCGGTTTCGGGACTTACGAGCTTGTCCATCGACGAAGCATTCTGCCACTGAATGGAACTGAAGGGGGCCTGGACATTCTCTGCCGCTGGGCGGTCCGTGCTCTGGTTGACTCTTTCAATTGCGCCCCGGCACATTTCCTTACATGACCCTCTCCGTCCTCCTCGCCGGCGATTCGATCCTGCAGCGCCGGCTGAACAGCCGCGATGACGCCGAGCTCCGGCCGCTGTTCGACAAGGTGCGCGCCGCCGATGTCGCCTTTACCAACCTCGAGGGGTTGGCCAATGATTATCGCGGCGATCCCGCACTCGAGAGCGGTGGTTCACATTTTGGTGCGCCGGCATGGATTCTGGACGAACTGGTGGCGGCAGGCTTCGACCTCTTCGCGACCGCCACGAACCATGCGCTGGACTATTCGATTTCAGGTCTTCTGCACACGATCGAGGCCCTGGAGGGGCGTGGGCTTTCCTTCGCGGGTGTTGGCCGCAATCTCGAGGATGCGCGCCGGCCCTGCTATCAC
Source organism: Alphaproteobacteria bacterium (assembly GCA_017308235.1). Lineage (GTDB taxonomy): Bacteria > Pseudomonadota > Alphaproteobacteria > Reyranellales > Reyranellaceae > Reyranella. Next base: position 382,998 of record JAFKFL010000011.1, read on the forward strand.
ACGTCGTCCGCCGGTACCGTGGCGATGATCTCGTGCTGCTCGACCTTCGCCAAGGGGAACGAGGCAGGCGTGCAGCGGGTTGACCTGCCGGGACGTCCGGGACTGAGCCCGCTGCATGTCGAGACGGTGCACGAGGTTACCGAGCAACAGTTCGCGGTACTTCGCGAGGTCGCCGATCAGCTCGGACTCGAGGCCGAGCGGCAGCAGAAGATCAAGACCGGCTTTGCGTTCCCGCTCGCTGATCCGGCACTGTTCCCGATCGGCGACCTCAAGTTCAAGTCTGCCAACCGAGCCCAAGTCCGCACGCAGCCCAACACCAAGGACGTCGCGGCCATCAAGCGATGGGTCGGGGAGGCGCGGGGGCTCGCCGACCTGGTGCTGGTGAGTTTGCACGCCCATGAGCAGCTTGGCAGCAAGGAGGTGCCGGCCGAGTTCATTGGGACCTTCGCGCGCGAGATGATCGACGCCGGCGCCGATCTCGTGGTCGGGCATGGGCCCCATCTGCTGCGCGGGCTGGAACTTTATCGGGGCAAGCCGATCTTCTACAGCCTGGGCAACTTCATCGGTCAGAACGAGTTGGTCGCCAAGATTCCGGCTGATGGCTACGAGCGCTTTCGAGCCGAGCCCGACCTGACGCCTGGCCAAGTTTATCAAAAGCGCACAAAGGGTGACCAGGCCGGCTTCCCGGCTGACCGCCGCTATTGGGAATCGATTGTGCCGACACTCCAGTACGAAGGCGGTCCAAAGGGCGAGTTCGTTTTACGCTCGATCGAGCTGACGCCGATCTCGCTCGGCTGGAAGGACGCCCGCCACCGGCGCGGCCGTCCACGCCTTGCTGAAGTCGAGGAAGGAAGCAGCATCCTCGATCGCTTCGCCCAGCTTTCGCGCCCGTTTGGCACCGAGTTTTGCGACGACAGGCGTTCGGTCAGATTGGGCTAACGACGGCCTCGGAAGCTGCGTTACGCCACGGGCACGGTGACTTTCTCATTTCGCAGGCGCGTTAGCTCGGCAGCGGTGATTCCAAGCAGTTCGCTCAGGACAGCCTCGGTATGTTGTCCCAAGGTTGGCGCCGGCCGGTGGATTTCCGCCTTGCCGCCGGCATGAAGACGAATGGGTGAGATCGGCACGCGCGTGCGGCCGCGCTTTGGATGATCGATATCGACCCAGAATCCGCGCGCCTCGAGATGATGATCGTACGCCACTTCCCGCGCCGTCTTTACTGGCGCACATGGGACATGCGCGTCGTTGAGGAGCCGCAGGACGTCGTCCTTGCTGCGCGTGATCGTCCAGGCACCCACGATGTCGTCGATCTCCGCCATACGTTTGGCCCGGCCAGGTATGGTTGAGTAGTCCGGATTTTTGAGCAGATCGGGTCGGCCCAGTATCTGGCACATGGAATGCCAATGCCGCTCGGCCGAAGTGAAGATCGCCACATAGCCGTCGATACACGGGTAGGTGTTATAGGGTGCGATGGCGAGCGCGGGGTGCCGGTTGCCGGTACGATCGGGCACGTTCTGGTCGCCATCCATCACCGCGCCCAACGCTGAGGCGAGCGAGATCGCGGCCGCCTCGTGCATGGCGACTTCTACTCTCTGACCCATGCCGGTGCGTTCGCGCTGCACCAGCGCGCCGACGATGCCGGCGCAGAGATGGATCCCGGCCAGAAAGTCGCAAACGGCGGCGCCCGCCTTGGTCGGCGGTCCATCGGCATGGCCGGTGGCATTGGTGATGCCGCTCATCGCCTGGATGGTCACATCCATGGCAGCCAAATTGCGATAAGGGCCATCGAGACCGAAGCCCGAGCTGCCGCCATAGACCAGACGCGGATTGAGCTTGTGCAACACCTCCCAGCCCAACCCCAGGCGATCCATGACGCCTGCGGCAAAATTCTCGATCAGCACGTCGGCCTTGGCGACCAACGACAGGAAGATTTCCTTGCCGTGCGGCTGCTTGAGGTCAAGCACCACCGACTCCTTGTTGGAGTTCAACATGACCAGGGGGTAGGGCTCGATTTCGCGCTTGCGCCGGCGGACGACGTCGCCTTCAGGTGGCTCGATCTTCAGCACGCGGGCGCCCATGAAGGAGAGTTGCAGTCCGCAGTAGGGACCGTTGTAGATCTGTCCCAGATCGAGCACGAGCATTCCATCCAGGGGGCGGCGGATGGTCATTGAGGTCTCCTTCTGTATCGAACTAAGTCGATCGCGAAAAACGAATGCCGGTTCATCGGACTGAAGCTACCGCGACTCCGCCGTGAATCCACTGCAATAGCCAGTTTTTGCACCTCGTCAGGGCGTTGCGCGTAGCGGACAGCATTTTCGCGGATCGGCGTATCTTCACTATCGGGAATGCAAGCAGGCTCGCGCTTTCGACGTTACGTACTTTCCGCCGACATGACCTCGCCGAACAGATCCCAGGTCTCGCCCTTGAATCTCTCAAGCTGAACCGACTGAATGGGATAGAAGTCGGTCGGGCTGGTGTTGATGGTGATGCTTGGGAGCAGGCACGGTACGCGGAATTTCTGGAAGCTTGCGGCCTGCTTCATGAGATTGGCACGCGTCAGCGTGTCACCGCACCTCTTCAGGGTTTCACGCATGAGGAAGGAGACGCCGTAGGCATAAACGTAGTTGCCATCCGCTTGGTTGGCGCCTGGCATGTACTTGTTCATCCAATCGCGCCATGCCTTCATTTCGGTATCCTCGGCCCAACGCTTGTCGGTCGGATCCTTGATATAGGCTGCCGTGATGATGCCTTGGGCACTGTCGAAGCCGGCGGGCTTCAGAACAGAGGCGACCGACGCCGAGACGTTGGTCAGGTACTGCGCAGGCTTCCAGCCGAGATCTGCCGTTTTGCGAATTGCTTGAGCCCCGAACTTTGGCGTGCCCACGTTGAAGAACACATTGGCATCGGTATCCTTGAGCTGGATGACCTGAGACTCGACGGTCGGATCTGTCACCTCATAGGTGGCGATCTTCACGATCCTGCCGCTCTCGCTGCCCAGTCCTTTCTTGAAGCCATCGACGTAATCCTTACCGAAGTCGTCGTTCTGTATCAGGATGGCGATCTTGGCATCCTTGATATTCGCCAGGATGTGCTTGGCGTAGATCTGACCTTCGGTGTTGTAGTCAGGCTGATAGCCCATGGTCCACGGGAAGTGCTGCGGGTCACCCCACTTCGAAGCACCCGTGGCGACATAGAGCTGTGGCACCTTCTTGCTGTTTAGATACTTGTGAACAGCCGTGTTGGTCGGCGTGCCCAGTATGTTGAAGGTGGTGAATACCTTTTCCTGTTCGACGAGCTGGCGGACCGCCTCCACGGTCTTTGCGGGATTCAAACCATCGTCGCGTGTGATGAAGTTGACCTTGCGGCCGTTGATGCCGCCCTGATCGTTGACCATCTTCCAGTAGCCCTCGATCCCCTTGCCGATGACGCCGTAGGCCGAAGCGGGGCCGCTATATGGGCAACAATGACCAATCTTGATCTCGCCGTCGGTGACTCCATCGTCATACTTCTTCTGTGCGAATGCAGTACCTGCCCCGGACACGATGGTAGCGGAAGCACCACCGATGAACGCCCGCCTGTTCGCTTTCACTAGCTTCGTCCTCCAAGAAATCCGCAGGAACCGTAGCACTCCCACCCGGGCATACACCGAAGGAAAGCCGGAACGCATCGCTTCGCGGAAAGCTTGCCAATGGTCGAAATGGAAGCACGCCAACAATCCAAAAAATCGGGCGTCGCGGATACTCGACATGCCGCTGCCCAACGGTTGCGCAAACGACAGCATCGGTACCAATGTTCGATCGCAATGTCCCTTTTGTAGGCGTGCCTTCCTGATGAAGGACGCGGCATTCCCATGTGGCTCAGCTTGTGGCTTCCGGCAGCAGTTCCGTCACGACTCGTCGGTACTCCTGGCAGAACCGTTTGGCGGTCGCCGACAATGGACGATGCCGCACCGACAGGATGCGTGGCCGGAGCGCGATGGCGGGAGAGAGGGGGATGGCGCGTAGTGTCGGCCACCAACCCAGGGCGAGGACATAGCGCTCGACGATCCCGGCGATGCCACAATGCGCCGCAGTCGCGCAGAGTGCCGTCGACGCACTGACCTCGATCGTGGGCGTAAAGGTCTCCTTCGCGCGATTGAACGCAGCGGCGATCCGCTGGCCGATCGGCGACTGCGTGGAAAAGGAGACGAGGGGCTGATCGCGCAAGTCGCGCGGCCGGATGCGTCTTGCCGTAGCAAGGGGATGGCCGCGTGGTACCACGACGCACATCGTCGATTGGCCGAAGTCTTCGGCTTGCAGCGACGATTCGTCCGCGAGATCATGCACCAAGCCGAGATCGAGCGCTCCCCGCGATAACGCTTCGACGATTTGCCGCGTCGCCAGGATCTGCACTGAAATACGCATCTTGGGATGTCGCTGCGTCACGGCCTGGATCGTCGGCGGCAAAAAGACATGGGCGAGCGTGGGAAGCGCACCGATCGTCACCTGGCTCACGCGCTCGTCACGGATCGACTGGCTTGCCGCGGTCAGGACCGAAACCGAAGCGAAGACGTTGTCGACAGCCGGCATCAGGAGCTCGGCTTCCGGCGTTGGTCGAAGCCGGCCGTTGATCCGCTCGAACAGGGCGAAGCCCAGGCTGGTCTCGAGTTGGCGCAGCGCCTTGCTGATCGCGGGCTGTGAGACCTCGAGGACTCGCGCCGTTTCGGACGCCGAGCCGGTCTGCAGCAAGGTTCGAAAGGCCAGCAATTCACGGATTTTGGTCGTGGGGATGGTCATAACCAGGAGTTCTATAAAAAGAAGAAAACGATATTGGACTTCATGGGGCCGCAGTCGCAACCATTGTGAACCGTCCATCGGGGGGCTTTCGCGGATGAAGATCGCCGTCGGCATGTTCAAGCACGAGACCAATACGTTCTCGCCGGTGCCGACGCGCTGGCAGGATTTCGGTCCCGGCGGCCCGCTGTTCGGCACCGAGGCGTACGAAACCTTCCGCCGCTCGGGCTATTCGATGGCGGGCCTCCTCGAGGAGGCCGAGGCGATGGGCGCCGAGATCTTCGTGCCGATCGCCGCCCGTGCGCTTCCCAGTGCGCCCGTCGAGCGCGACGCCTTCGAGAGAGTGGCGGACGCACTCTGCGCCGCCGCCCGGCAATGCGATGCGATGATGCTCGACATCCATGGGGCGATGGTCGCCGAGCATTACGACGACGGAGAAGGAGAGCTGCTGTCCCGGCTGCGCGCCGCCGCGCCCGGGCTGCCGATCGCACTGGCGCTCGACTCGCACGCCAACATCACCCAGCGCATGATCGACAACTGCACCGTCATGCCGGGCTACCGGACCTATCCCCATCTCGACATGGTGGAGACAGGACGGCTGGCCGGAAAGCTGCTGCGCGATGCGCTCGATGGAAGATTGAAGCCGGTGACGGCCATGGCCCGTGTGCCGTTGCTGCCCAACATGCTGCGCGTCGTGACCAGCGAGCAGCCGATGGCGCAGCTCATCGCCGCGGCGGCCGAAGCAGAGCGGGGCGGGATGCCCTGCGTCACTGTTTTCTCCGGCTTTCCGCTCTCGGATACGCCCGACTCGGTCCTGAGTGTCGTTGCGACGTCGAATGGGGATATTGCCGAGGCCGAGGCCGTTGCCAAACGTATTGGCGACCTTGCCTGGTCGCTGCGTGAGCAGTTCACTGCCACGTTCGAACCTCTGGGCGACGCACTTGCTCGCGCCAAGGCCATGACAGGCGGTCCCGTCATTCTCGCGGATCTCTCCGACAACTGTCATTCCGGCGGCACGCAGGAGTCGATGGATGTCGTCGAGGCCGCGCTCGACAAGGGGCTCGAGGGCATCCTGGCCGGGCCCATCGTCGATCGCGAGGCGGTGGCGCAAATGGTCTTGGCGGGCGTGGGCGAAACGCTGACGCTTTCGATCGGCGCTCGGACGCCTATCCCGGCCCTGCGGACGCCGCTTCGGCCGCTGCGTCTCACCGGACGCGTGCGTTCGATCAGCGACGGCCGGTTCACGGTCAAAGGGCCGGTCTTCACCGGCATGCAGGTCAATCTCGGCCGCACTGTCGTCTTCGATACCGGGCCGCTCGTCCTCGTGGTGAGCGAGGATCGGGTGGAGGCACTCGACCCGCAGCAATTCCGGCTGTTTGGACTCGAGCCGACGCGATTTCGCTACATCATCCTGAAGTCCAAGGTTCAGTACCGGCCGGCTTTCATGCCGTTGGCGAAGGCCGCGATTGACTGCAACGGCACGGGCGTCGCGAGCCTCGATCTCGAATCCTTCGAATGGCGCAAGCTGAGGCGCCCGACCTTTCCTCTCGACAGGAGCAACGCATGAGCGCCTTCAATCGGAGCGTTGTCACCGCCGGCGTAGCTTTTGCCCTGGCGCTGGCCAGCCTGGGCGTCCATGCGCAAGAGAAGGTGCTGCGGTGGGGCAACAACGGCGAAATCTCTACCATGGACCCGCACGGCGCCTTCAGCACTGCGAACGCCTCGCTGCTCGGCAACATCTATGAATCGCTGGTGCGCCATAATCGCGAGCTCAAGTTCGAGCCGGCACTCGCGACCTCTTGGAAGGTGCTGGCACCCGATCACTGGCGGTTCTTCATCCGCAGCGGTGTGCGCTTCCATAATGGGGCACCGCTTACCGGCAAGGACGTTGTGGCGTCGCTGAAGCGGGCGAGCGGGCCCAATTCGCCGTACCTGTCGGCGACGCACATGATCAAGGACGCCGTGTTGGTGGACGACATGACGGTCGATGTCCTGCTGCGCGGACCCTATCCAGTGCTGCTGAACGATCTCGCGGGCGTGTCGATCCTGAATGCCAAATGGATGGAGGAGAACGACGCCCTCGAGCCGTCCGACCCGGCCAAGGGGCGCGTCACCTACACCAACATGCATGCCAACGGCACCGGACCGTTCCGCCTGGTGTCGCGCCAGATCGATGCCGAGACCGTGCTCGACCGAAATCCTGATTGGTGGGACAAGCCGCGCGATCGGATCGATCGCGTCATCTACAAGCCGCTGGTCAATGACGCCACCCGCGTCGCAGGCCTCCTCTCGGGGCAGCTCGATCTGATTTCACCCACGCCCCTGGCCGACGTCGAGCGGATTCGCAAGGAGCCCAAGCTCCGCTTGATCGAAGGGCAGGATCTGCGGGTTGTGTTCCTGGACTACAATGTGGCGCCCGACCATATCCCCGACGGCGAATCGAAGAATCCCTTAGCGGACCGCAAGGTTCGTCAGGCGCTCTCCATGGCGATCGACGTCGAGAGCATCACAAGCCGCATCATGCGTGGGCTGACTAAGCCCATCCATACGCTGATCGCGCCGGAGATCCAGGGCTACGACGCGGCCCTCGCGACACCGCGCGTGACCTATGATCCGGAAGGCGCCAAACGCCTGCTGGCAGAAGCCGGCTACCCATCCGGCTTCAACCTTGGCTTCGACTGTCCAACGGATCGTTTCGTGAATTCCGAGCGTGTTTGTCAGGCAATCTCGGTGATGTGGTCGAAGATCGGCGTGAAGGTCGCCTTTTCGACGATGCGATATCCGATCTACATGGCCAAGTTCCTGGCCGGCAAGAGCGATGCTTTCATCCTGGGTTGGGCGAACACGCCGCAGATCGATGCCTTCACCTTCCTGAACAACGTCCTCCATACCCATTCAGGCCGGGACGGAACCTGGAACGGCGGCCGCTATTCCAATCCTGAGGTCGACAAGCTGACCGAGAGCGTAGCCGTCGAAATGGATCCGGCGCGCCGACAGCAGCTCATCACGGATGCCTTCCGGGTTGAGCGTGCCGACTTTGCCACCATGCCGCTCTATCGCGAACCGATGATCCTTGCCGCGCGGCACGGTGTCGACATTCCACTGTCGCCGGACGGCAGGATGCGACTGTGGCTCGCCAAGATGGATTGATCTGACGCGGCGACGACAAGGAGTCGTCGCAGAGCGATCAGAGTGACGCCGGGCAACTTGGTCCAGTCAGGGCGCCGACGTATGATGCGACGGTGAATTCACCGGAGTTCATTCATGTCTACGTGCGACCACGGTTCGGAACTTTCGTGCTGGACGTCGCGCCTAAGGCGATCGGCACGTTTGGTCACCTTAGCAGCGTCGGTGATCATTTGATCTCGGTCGAAACGACGCCGCAGCGACACAACATGGTCGTCTGACGCACTGCGCCACGGGAGATGTCCAAGTCATGGTCAAAACGGTGCTATATGCTGAAAAGCTGTACGACAACGATAAGGTCGAACGCGAGGTGTTCGGGTCCGACGTGCGTGTGGTGTGGCGCAACGTGGCCGACCTGTCGCAGCTCGAGGAGAGCGACTGCGCCGAGATCGACGGCTTGTTGGTGATGCGGCATGCGGTGACTGCTCAACATCTCGCCAAGTTTCCGAAGCTCGCCTGCGTCGTGCGCATGGGCGTTGGGTACGACAAGATAGATCGCAAGGCGGCCGCTACGCGCAAAGTGATGGTATGCAACGTGCCGGACTACGGTACCACCGAGGTGGCTGACCACGCACTGGCACTTGCCTTGTCGCTCCGCCGCGGCATCGCGCTCCACCTCGAGGCGCAGCGTCGACCGCAGCCAGCGCCGTGGCGCTATGTGCGAGATCCGCTGGTCCGTCGTAACGGCGTGCAGACCTTCGGGATCATCGGTCTGGGCCGTATCGGCACGGCAGCGGCGCTGCGAGCGAAGGCTTTCCAATTTCGCGTCGTCGCTTATGACCCGTACATGCCGAACGGCACCGAACTTGGCGTCGGCGTCGAGCGCGTGCGCTCGCTTGAAGCGCTGATGGAGCAAACTGACACGCTGTCGGTTCATGCGCTCCTCACGCCAGAGACGCGTGGCATGGTCTCGCGTGCCATGCTGGAACGCATGCCGAAGGGAGGTGTAGTGATAAACACCGCGCGCGGACCGATCGTCGATGTCGACGCGCTCGCTGACCTTTTGAAGCGTGGGCATCTCGCCGGCGTCGGGCTCGACGTCCTTCCTGTAGAGCCGCCCGTCGAACCCATTCCCGAGCTCCTGCGCGCCTACCGCGCGCGCGAGCCATGGTGCGAAGGACGTCTGATCATTACGCCACACTCCGCCTTCTTCACGCCCGAGGCCTGGGAAGATACCAGGGTCAAGGCGGCCGAAACCATGCGTGCGGCGCTGATCGGACCGCGGCCGCAGAACGTCATCACGCCGGAGATGTTCTGATAGCGAGACCGCTGGCGATGGTCACGGAATGCCGCTGCTGAATTCGGTGGCTCCGGATTGCTCGGCGACCGTGCTCCCTCTAGCATTGTGTAGGGCCATTGGGGAGGGTCGGATGCATCCGGTGTGGCGGCACGCGCTTGTGATGTGGCTCGTCGTTGCTGCGGCGATGGGCACCATACGCGACGGTTACGCACAAAATGCAACGGGCACTTGGCCTCACACGATCACGACGCCCAATGCCAGCGTGGTCGTCTATCAGCCTCAGGCCGTCGCGTGGCCGGGGCACGAGAAGCTCACGGCACGTGCAGCACTGGCGATTACGCGGAAGGGAGAAAAGACGCCGATCGTGGGTACGGTCGATATCGCCCTCGCGACGCGGACCGATGCCGCAACCGGCGAGGTGACATTGTCCGATCCCCAGCTCGTGGCGTCGCATTTCCCGAGCCTCGATACCGAGCAGGCTACCCAGGTTGAGCAGCGCATCAAAGCGGTCTTGTTGAACGGAATCGAGACCAAGCACATTCCGCTCAATGCGGTGCTGCTCAGTCTCAAGGAGCACGATGCGCCTGCTGCCGCGCCACTGGCGACCGAGCCGCCCGTGATCTTCCGCAGCAGCGCGCCGGCAAGCCTGGTCGTGTTCGACGGCGAGCCGGTGCTCGTTCCCGTCGACAAAACCGGCCTGTCCTTTGCGGTGAACACGAATTGGGACGTGTTCACTGATGACCGTAACTGGTACCTGCTCGACAACGGCCTATGGCTTGAAGCAGCTGCATATACCGGCCCTTACAAGCCAATCGCCGCCCTGCCGCCGGCGTTCAAGGCACTGCCGGCGGACAAGAACTTCGCCGATGTGCGCAAGGCCATTCCGCCGAAGCCGGCCAAGCCTGGTGCCGTTCCAGCAATCTTCGTCAGCACCAAGCCGGCCGAGATCATCGTCATGCAAGGCCCGCCACAATTTGCTCCGGTCACCGGCACGGCGCTTCAGGTCGTGCGGAACACCAACAGCATTCTCTTCTTCGAGCCGGCGAGTGGCCGTTTCTTTCTGCTGGTATCCGGGCGCTGGTTTGCCTCGCAAGGACTGGACGGCCCCTGGAGCTTTGCGACCGACAAGCTGCCGGCTGATTTCGCCTTGATCCCGCCTGACAGCCCCGAGGGTAAAGTTCTTGCAGCCGTGCCCAGCACGGCGCAGGCGCAACTCGCCGTACAGCAGGCCCAGGTGCCGCGCCAGGCCACGCTCAAGAAAAGCGCCGCACAGCTCAACGTCGTCTATGCCGGTGAGCCACAGTTCAGGGCCATTCCGGGCACGCCGCTGACCTATGCCACGAACACCTCATTTGAGGTGATCGGTGCCGAGGGTCGCTTCTATGTCTGCTATCAGGGCGCGTGGTTTGTGGGAGGCACGCCGAACGGGCCGTGGACGCTGGCTGAAACCGTGCCGGCCGTCATTTACACGATCCCGCCCAGCAGCCCGCTCTACAACGTTACCTTCGTCAAGGTGTATGAAACGACACCCGCGACAGTGACCTACGGCTACACGTCCGGCTACACGATGAGCTTCGTCAGCGCCGGCGTCGTTGTCTATGGCACGGGCTACTACTATCCGCCCGTGGTGATCGCGGGACCGGTACCGATCTACTATGCGGCGCCTTACTCCTATGCCGGCAGCGTCTGGTACAACTCCAGCAACGGTGTTTGGCAAAGCGGCGGTACGATTTACGGGCCGTATGGCGAAGCCACGGGCCGCACCTACTACAACTCCAACACCGGCGCTTCGGGCGCGGGCGGGGCCATCTATGGCCCGAACGGCGGCGCAGGTGCCTTTTCCTATTATAACCCATCGAACGGCAGCTACGCACATGGCAGCGCCGCGTGGAACAGCTCGGGAGGCGCGGCAAACGCGAGCTACTACAACGCCAGGACCGGCATCTCAGGCTCGACCGACCAGAACTGGAATGCCTATTCGCGGTGGGGGTCGAGCACGTTCAGCGGCCCAAACCAGACCGTAAACACGCAGAGCCGGAGTAACGACCAGGGTTCTGCCGGGTCGTTCCATTCGAGCACCGGCGCGGAGGGCGCCGGATACAACAATGCAACCACGGGCAACCGGGGCGGTGCGGCGAAGACGCAGAGCGGCGATGTCTATGCCGGGCATGACGGCAATGTCTATCAGCACAGTTCGAGTGGCTGGTCGAAATGGCAAAATGGCGGTTGGCAGCCGGTGACACCTCCGGCTTCGTCGAACGAAACGACCCAGCCGAAAAGTGGCGGCAACATGCAGGGTAATCAGCCTGGACCAGGCCAACAGCAGCAACGACGTGGAAGCGGTCAGGCAATGGACAGCGGCTCGTACCAGCAGCTCGAACAGGATCGCCAGGCCCGCTTCGCGGGGTCTCAGCAACGGAGCGCCGGCGGACTGCGCAATGGGTTCGGCGGAGGGGGTGGCTTTGCCCGACGCCGCTGACGCCACCCGTCAGAGCGAGATACGAGATATATGAGTAGATCAACTTGGTAGGATCGACGAACAAGCGGAAGGTGCGAACAATGCGGCAGAACAAGATCAAGCAAATGTGGCGTGCGGGGCGATGCGCAACGCTAGGCTGGCTTTCCGTGTCTCACGGGTTCACGGCGGAGGTCATGGCGCGCCAGGGCTTCGACGCCCTGTGCGTCGACTTGCAGCACGGCACGGCCGAAATGAAAGATGTAGCGCCGATGCTGCAGGCGATCTCGCAGACCGACACGGTTCCGGTCGTGCGCGTCGCGTGGAATGAGCCGGCAGCCATCATGAAGGCTCTGGACCTCGGCGCCTATGGCATCATCGTCCCGCTGGTGAATACCGCCGAGGAAGCGGCGATGGCGGTGGCGGCGTGCCGCTATCCGCCGGTCGGCATGCGCTCCTCCGGGCCCGTCCGCGCCGTACAATATGGCGGACCCGACTATACAGCCCACGCCAACGACGAGATCATCATCATGGCGATGATCGAGACCAAGGAAGGTCTCGCGAACCTCGATGCGATTTGCGCCACACCCGGCCTGGACGCAGTCTATATCGGGCCGGCCGACCTCTCGTTTGCCTTGGGATTGCCGCCACGGGCCGATAACCCGGATCCGCTTCATCTCGCCACTTGCGACAAGATCCTGGCGGCCGCTCACAAGGCCGGCATCAAGTGCGTTATGCATTGCGCCGGTGCGGCGTTCGCGGCCGGCGCCGTAAAGCGTGGCTTCGACATGGTGATGCTGACGTCCGATCTGTCGTGCATGATTGCGGGCGCCCGGGCGCAGCTTGACGAACTGAAGTCCAAGACAGCCTAGGGTAAGGGCGCGCAGTGCGATCAGATCTGCATTGGGCAACTTGGTCCAGCCGGAGCGGCGACGTATGATGCGCCGGCGGAAATTTGCCGGAGTTCATTCATGTCTGCGCACGACCACGATCATGGCCATGACCACGACCACGGCTCGGAGCTGTCGGAGATGCAGCTGCGCGTGCGCGCGCTCGAAACGATCCTGACCGAAAAGGGCTATGTCGATCCGGCCGCGCTCGACGCCATCGTCGAGACCTACGAGACCAAGATTGGCCCTCGCAATGGCGCACGCGTCGTCGCCAAGGCATGGACCGATCCGGCTTTCAAGCGGGCGCTGCTCGACGATGCCTCTAAGGCGATCGGCACGCTCGGTCACGTCAGCCGCGTCGGCGATCACCTGATTGCGGTCGAGAATACGCCGCAGCGACACAACATGATCGTCTGCACGCTGTGCTCCTGCTACCCGTGGGAAATGCTCGGGCTGCCGCCCATCTGGTACAAGGCTGCGCCGTATCGCTCGCGGGCCGTGAAGGACCCGCGGGGTGTCCTCGCCGATTTCGGTGTCGCGCTTCCGCAGGAAACTGAAATCCGGGTCTGGGATTCGACCGCCGAGACACGGTTCCTCGTCTTGCCGATGCGACCTCCGGGTACCGAGGGCTGGAGCGAAGAGCAGCTGGCCGACATCGTGACGCGCGACAGCATGATCGGCACCGGCCTGCCGAAGGTGCAGCCGTGAACGGCGTGCACGACATGGGCGGCATGGACGGCTTCGGCCAGGTAGAGGTCGAGGCGAACGAGCCACCTTTCCATCACTTCTGGGAAGGGCGCGTGATGGCGATGTCGCGCGCAATCGGCGCCAACGGTGGGATCAACATCGACGCGCAGCGATTCTCGCGCGAATCGCTCCCGCCACCGGTCTATCTTGCGAGCTCCTACTACAAGAAGTGGTTCCTGGCGCTGCAGCAATTGATGATCGGCCGCGGCATGGTCGGGGCTGATGAAGTCGCTGCCGGTCATGCACTTCGGTCGAGCCCGCCGCTCCAGCGGGGGACTTTTTCCTTGAAGGATGTCGCTCGCGTGACGGTGCGCGGGAGCTTCCATCGCGACGTGTCGACGTCACCGGCGTTCAAGCCCGGCGACAAGGTGCGCGCGAAGAACATCAATCCCACGACTCACACCCGATTGCCGCGGTACGTGCGTGGTCACGTCGGGATCGTCGAGCGCATCAACGGCAGCCACGTGTTTCCCGACTCGGCCGCGCATGGAAACGGTGAAAATCCGCAGTGGCTTTACACCGTGGTGTTTTCCGGCCGCGAGCTCTGGGGCGCCGATGCCGACCCGACGCTCAAGGTCTCGGTCGAGGCGTTCGAGCCATATCTCGACCCGGCATGAGCGGCGTCGTGACAGCGATTGATCCGCAAGCGGCCCGGCGCGCAGCCGACGAGGTGCCCAGCATCCCGTGCGACGCCGAAGGACCGGTCTTCCGCGAACCCTGGGAAGCGCAGGCGTTTGCGATGGCACTGGCATTGCACGCGCGTGGACTGTTCACCTGGCCGGAGTGGGCGGCAACGCTTGGTGCCGAAATCAGGCGCGCGCAGGCCGCAGGCGATCCCGACACCGGCGAGACCTACTATCGGCATTGGCTCAATGCGCTGGAGCGGCTCGTTTCGGAGAAAGGTGTCGCCGGCGCCGAGGTGTTGGCGCGCTACCGGGATGCCTGGGATCGCGCCGCGGATCGCACGCCGCACGGCCAGCCGATCGAGTTGCGCACCGACGACTTCAAGTAGAGCGGCGGCTGCAGCGCCAGGTCACAGATCGATCGTGAACGCCGGATCGAAGTGGCCGTTCTCGGTGCGGCCGTCCTTGGCATAACCTCGCGCATTGCAGACGACACGCGTGCGACCGACCCGATAGTCAAAGCTGTCGTGGGTATGGCCGTGCAACCAGAGCTCGGGCTGCCAACGTTCGATCTTGCCGGTCAGGTCGGACACGAAGGACGCATTGATCGAGGAGTCCTTGAACCGGGCGGCAATGCTCTGCGGCGTGGGGGCAAAGTGTGTCACCACGACCGTCGGACCGGCGCGAGGCCGTGCGAAGCACTCCTCCAGCCACGCGACCGATTGAGCGAAGAGAAGCTGCGACACCGCCGGACTGAAGGTGTCGTCGAAATCCGGCGCAACCTTGATGGCGGAAAAATCGTACATGAACTTGGTAGCGTCACTCAGACCCCGAGTCCGGGCATCTTCGGTCTCGAAGAGACGATAATCGGACCAGAGCGTGCACCCGAGAAAGCGAACCCCCTCGTGATGCCACTCCGACCGCTCGAGAACCCGGATGTTGGTGCCTTTCGACAGTTCGACGAGGCGAGCGTATGTCGTGGCGAGGTCGCTGCCGTAAAACTCATGGTTTCCGGCGACGTAGATCGTCGGCACGCGGGTCGCTTTGGCCCATTCCATGGCTCGCGTGGGGCGGGCGATGTCGCCCGCGATCACGAGCACATCGGCCGTGCTTTCGGGCAAGGGCATAAAGCCGACAGAGAGGTGAACGTCCGAAACGAGCGCGATTTTCATATGCCTGCCGTCATTCAAAGAAATGTAGCGATGCCTGAGCAAAAATCGACGTAAGATTTGGATCTTCGATCGGGGGAGCGGAAATGAAGGGGCGAAGAGTAGCGCTGGTCGCGCTGTTGAACGCGGCATTTCTGTCGATCTCTAGCGGCGCGATGGCCGGCGACGGGTTCGATGTGGTGGCCCTGGGCGCCCTGGGCGGCATCGAGGACGGCAATCTCAGCGCCTATCTCATTCACCCGCACGACGACGACCGGGCGGTGACGTGCGATGCCGGAACGCTGGTGAACGGCCTGCGTGTTGCCGATGCGAAAGGGGCCTTCGATGCCGTCAAAGTGCCACCGGAATCGGACCTTGGCCGTGTGGGCTACGTGCTTACGAAACAGATCAAGGGCTATCTGATCAGTCACGCCCATCTCGATCATGTGGCCGGTCTGGTCATTTCCTCGCCCGACGACAGCAACAAGCCGATCTATGCCCTGCCGTCGGTCGGCGAGGCGCTGGTGACGACTTACTTCAATTGGCAGGCCTGGCCCAACTTCACCGATCGCGGGAAGGAGCCGCGGCTGAAGAAATTCACGATCACCGATCTCGAGCCTGCCAAAGCGACACCGTTGGCGGATACGAAGATGAAAGTCACCGCCTTCCCGTTGAGCCATGGAGGTGTGGAATCGACGGCTTTCTTGATCGAAAGCGACGATGACGCAATGCTTTGCTTCGGTGATACCGGACCGGATGCCGTCGAGAAGACGACGCACATGCGCGATATCTGGTCGGCGGTTGCCGACCGGCTGAAGCAGCGACGATTGAAGGCGATCGTGATCGAATCGTCCTATGCTAGCGATCGTCCGGACAAGCTGCTGTTCGGCCATCTCACGCCCAAATGGCTGCTGGCTTCCTTGCATGAACTTGCCGGACAAGCGGGTGCCGGATCGCTGAACGGCCTGCCGATCGTGATCAGCCATATCAAGTATGCGCTGACCCGCGAGCAGCAGCCGCAGAAGAAGATCCTCGACGAGCTGGAGGCCGGCAACGATATCGGCGTGCGGTTCGTCATGCCCGAGCAGGGAGCTCGCTGGCACTTCAGGTAATTCAATCTGCCGCAAGGATGTGCAGACCGGCAACGGCATATCGGTGTGCGATCTGTCGTGCCTGTGCAGGTGATTGTCGCGAGCGTCGATCGAGGCTTAAGCTTGACGCGCTAACGCCATTGACGAACCAAGATGCACCAAAGGGAGAGACGCAATGACCGTCGACAAGACTGGCCTCCTGATTCCGCGGCGCAAAGCTCTACTCGGTACGGTCGGCCTCGCTGTGGCGCCGCTTGCTGTACCGCACGTCGCCCGCGCCGCGGAGCCTGTCAAGGTCGGCTTGTTGTTGGCGAAGACCGGTCAGATCGCAGGCCAGACCGAGTATCTGGCGAATGGCTCGTTCCTGGCGCTGGAGCAGCGCAACAAGATGATCATGGGCCAGCCGGCCGAGCTTGTATGGCTGGATGAGCCAAGCCCGCAGGCGGCGACCCAGAACATGCAAAAGCTCGTGCAGGAGGACAAAGTCTGCGCCGTGCTGGGCGGCTCGCTGTCGTCGAATGCATTGGCCGAGGAGGCCAAGGCCGCCGAGCTCAAGATCCCGTTCGTCTGCGACAACGCCGCGGCAACCGACATCACGGGCAAGAATTGCAACCGCTACACATTCCGCCTGAACACGCCGGTCGCAGTGCAAAGCCGGATGCTGGCGCCCTATGCCCTGAGCTACGGCAAGAAGTGGTACCACATCACCGCATCCTATGCCTTTGGCCAGGACATCCTCAAAACCTCGCGCGAGCTTCTGAAGGCGGCTGGCGGCACGGAAGTCGGTGTCGACGAAGTGCCGTTGAACACGGCCGACTTCAGCTCGTTCATCCTAAAGATTCGTCAGGCAAAGCCTGATGTCGTGGTCGGCGGTCTTTCCGCCGGCGACCTGACGACCTTCCTGAAGCAATGGAACGAGCTCGGCATGAAGGGCAAGATCCCGTTCGTCGAGATCGCGATCGGTGACACGGACATCTGGGGGGTCGGTCCCGAGGCCGCGAACGGCACCTTCACCAAGTTGTGGGATGCATTCAACGCCAAGAATACGCCGGAGGAAAAGGCCTTCACCGAGGCGTATCTGAAGAAGTACGGCAAGCCGCCGGCGGACAAGGCCTGGATGGGCTGGATCACGGCGCGCTCGCTCTTCGAGGCGATCGATGCGGCGAAATCGACAGACGCCAACAAGATCATCGAGGCGCTGGAGGCCTGGAAGATGCCTGCCGGTGACGTCTCCTACCACTATCGCAAGTTCGACCATCAGATGCTGGTCCGCAATCTTGCCGTCTCGGTGAAGGACAAGATCACCGACAAGTACAACTACTTCGACGTGAAGGCGACGTTGCCGCAGAACCCGGCCGATCTGGAGAAGATTTTCGGCTCATCCGAGGAAATCGGCTGCAAGATGACTTGAGTCCCGGGCACGGGCTCGGACCATGCTCGATATCCTGCTTTCGCAGACCGTCAGCGGGCTGGTGCTGGGCGGTCTGTACGTCCTGATCGCGATCGGCCTCTCCATCATCTTCGGCCTGCTCGGGATTGTGAACTTCGCGCATGGTGCGTTCTTCACCTTGGGCGCCTATCTCGCGCTCACGCTGGTCGGACACTTCGGCTGGCCGGCCGTCGTGCTGGCGCCGGTGATCGTGGGCGGCATGGGCATGGTCGCCGAGCGGCTGCTCATACGGCGGCTCTATGACAAGGAGCCGCTGATCAGCCTGATCGTCACCTTTGCGCTCGCGCTCCTGATCGAGGCGTCGGTGCGCCTGATCTACGGCGGCATCGGCCAGCCCTTCAGTCCGCCGCCATTCCTCTCCGGCTTCCAGGTCTGGGGACCGATCCTGATCACTAACTACCGGGTTGCCGTGCTTGCGGCGACGGCGGCGGTGTTGGTGCTGCTCTGGCTATTCCTGGAGAAGACGCGGTTCGGCCGCATCCTGCGCGCCGGTTCACGCGATCCCGAGATGGTCGGCCTGCTCGGCATCAACCTGCCGCAGGTGCTGACGTGGGTGTTTGGTCTCGGCTGCGCCATCTCGGGCTTGGCCGGACTGCTGGCGGCGCCGCTCTGGACCGTGACGCCGGCGATGGCCACCAACGCGATCATGCCCGCCTTTGTGGTGGTGGCGATCGGCGGCCTAGGCTCGTTTGCGGGTGCGGTCATCGCGGGCCTGCTCGTCGGTGTCGTGGTGGCGCTCACCATCCAATTCTGGCCCGAGGCCTCCGGCGGCGTGATGTATCTCTTTATGGCGTTGATGCTGTTGCTGCGGCCGCGCGGACTGCTGGGCGAGCGATGGGAGCGCTTCGAGTGAGCGCGATGGTCCGGCACCCCGTGCTGCTGGCGGTTCTGGTCCTGCTGGGTCTTAGCCTGCTCTGTGTCGCGATCGGTGCGCCGATCAGCCTGGTCACCCAGATCGCCATCTATACGCTCTATGGCGCCGGCGTCTGCCTGCTCGTGAGCTACACCGGCCTGGTGCCGTTCGGCGCTTCCGTCTTTTTCGGATGCGCGACCTATGCCACGGCCTTCGCAATGCTACACGGTGTCGGCAACGAGATCGTCGCATTGGCGCTTGCCATCGTCTTCTCGCTGCTTCTCGCCGCCGTTATCGCCGCGATCATCCTGCGCCGCCGCGGCCTCTACTTCTCGCTGCTGACCCTCGCCTTCTCCCAAATCGCCTTCGAGGTCGCGTTCAAATGGACCGAGGTGACCGGCGGCGAGAACGGCTTGCAGGGCGTGCCGCGGCCTCTATTCGCCGATCAATGGTCTTTCCACATCTTCACCGTCATCACCGTGGCCGCGGGCCTTGGCCTCTTGTGGCGTCTCGCGCATTCGCCGTTCGGACGGTCGCTTCAGGCGTTGCGTGACAACGAACAACGCGCCCAGAGCCTCGGCTACGATACCTTCCGGCTGAAATTCGCCTCCTTTGTTCTGATGGGCGGCTTCATCGGCTATTCGGGCGGTCTCTTGTCGCTGATGCTGCGCGGGGCCTATGCCGACAATCTCAGTTGGCAGCACGCGGGCGATTCGCTTTTGATGGCGGTGCTGGGCGGCGTGCATCATTTCCTGGGGCCGCTCTGGGGCGCGATTGCCTTCATCCTGCTCGAGGATCGTCTGTCGGCGCTGACCGAGAGCTGGTGGCTGATCTTTGCTCCCATCGTGATCCTGTTCGCACTTGCTTCGCCGGAGGGCATCCAAGGGTTGGCGTTCCGCCTGCGCCGGCGGACGGATTGGACGCTAACCCGCGGTGGCATTCCGGCACGGCCGGAAAAGATCGGGCCTTACCTGGCCGCGCACACCCAGCTCGATCCGTCAAAGCCGATCCTGACTGTCCGCAAACTGAACAAGCGCTTCGGTTCCCTGGTGGTGGCGACCGACGTCGACCTCGAGGTCCATCCCCATCGGCTACACAGCCTTATCGGGCCGAACGGTGCCGGCAAGACGACTTTCTTCAATATGCTGACCGGCATCCTGCTGCCGAGCTCGGGCACGATCATCTTTGATGGCCACGACATCACCAGCCTGCCGGTGCATCGGCGAATCCGTCTCGGCCTCTCGCGGTCGTTCCAGATTCTGAGCGTATTTCCGAACCTGACGACGTTCGAGAATGTCCGGGTGGCGGTGCAGGCGAAGGACAAGTGCCGTTGGGGGCTATGGCGCGATGCCTACGCCTACGATGACCTCAACGATCGTACCTGGTCGTTGCTGGCGGCGGTTGGGCTCGAGGATCACGCGGGCGATGCTTGCGCCAACCTCAGTCACGGCCGGCGGCGCTTGCTGGAGATCGCGATCTCGCTTGCGACCGATGCCAGGCTGCTGCTGCTCGATGAGCCGCTCGCCGGCCTTGCGGAGGTCGACCGCCAGGTGGTTGGCGCGTTGATCCGCAAGCTCGCCGACACTCATGCGGTGCTGCTGATCGAGCATGACATCGATCGCGTCCTGGCGCTGTCCGACCGCATCAGCGTGCTGCATCAGGGCCGCCTGATCGCCGACGGTGCGCCGGCCGAAGTCGCCGCCAATCCCGATGTCGTGACCGCCTACCTGGGCGGCGAGCGGATCGCGCCGTCGCTCATGCCGGCGGAGAGGGAGGCCTCGTCTGTCGCCGTGGCGCCGATCCTGGCCGTGGAGAAGGTGCGTGCCGGCTATGCCGGGAGCATGGTCTTGGAGGATCTCTCCATGATCGTCCACGAGGGAGAAGCTGTAGCCTTGCTCGGGCGCAATGGCGTAGGCAAGACGACGCTCCTGCGGGCGATCACCGGTACCGTCCGCTGCGGCGGCGGCAGTATCCGGCTGGGCGATGCCGACATCACCGGCGCCCGGTCTTACGAGATCAACCGCAAGGGGATCTCGCTGGTACCGGAAGGCCGACGACTGTTTCCGAACCTGACGGTGCTGGACAACCTTCGCTTGGCGATGCGCCAGGGCGGAGCGTCGCTGGACGAGGTCTTCGCGCTGTTTCCCAAGCTCGCCGTGCTACAGCGATCCAAAGCCGAAAACCTGTCGGGCGGTGAGCGTCAGATGCTGGCGATTGCGCGGGCGCTGATGGTGCCGGCGAAGCTGATCCTGCTCGACGAGCCGTTCGAAGGCTTGGCGCCAGCGATCGTCAACGAGGTGACGGAGGCGCTGGCCCGCCTGCGCGGCCGGGTCGCCATGGTGATTGTCGAGCACCATGCCGAGGCCGTCCTGCCGCTGGTCGACCGCGCCTATGTCCTGGTGAACGGGCGCGTGGCCTTCGAGGGAACTGCGAAGGCCCTGGCGGAGGATGCCGAACTGCAGGCCCGCCTGCTGGGCATCGTGCACTCGGAAGCAGCCTAGCCAGGACGATCAGTCGTCGCCAGCCATGATGGGTGTCACCTCACTGGGATTCGCCTTCGGCAGGCGGTCCCTCATGTCGTCCCCGGGGTAGCCATTCTCCAGCGCCCAAATCGCCGCCTGCGTCCGGTTCGTGACGCGGATCTTGCGCAGGATCGACTTCATGTGGACCTTGACCGTCGCCTCGGTGATGTCGCAGGTGCGCGCGATCACCTTGTTCGCGTGGCCCTTGACGAGACCGTCGAGGATCTGCGCCTCTCGCTCCGAGAGCTTGGGAACGCTGCGCGATGCCGTCGTGATGGAAACTCCGCCTTGCCACGGGCCGGTCTCGGTGCCTGCGCTGCCATTCGAGGCCGCGGAACCATGTGACAGCGAGAGCAGCGTGCTGCGCGCGATGGCAGGAGACGCGCCGTTCGTTTGGAGCTTGTTGGTTTCGGCCTCTATTTCCCGCATGCCTTCTGACCCGGGAGCCGCAAGGGCGGGCTGCTTCGAATCGGCCATCACCATGACTCGAACCTCCCGGGCGATGATCAAATCCAGCGTGCTGATCAGCGTCTCCGGCGATACCGACAGCGGAACACAGCCATCGACCTGGGAGGCCAGCAATTTCTGAAAGTCGAGGAGGGAGGCTTGTTCGAACAGCAAGATGATCTTGCTGTTGGGCCATAGTTTGCGCAGGCCGACGGCCTCAGTGGCGGCGCGGTCGGTAGATTGAGCGCCCAGGATGGCGAGCCTTGGTTCCTCGGCAAGGATCGTTGAATCGGCGATGTCTGCGACAGATCCGACGCCACAAACAACGCGATAGGCATGTTGCGTCATCAGTGACTCGAGTGCCTGCCGTACAAGCAGACGAGGTTCGACGATGATCGTCGCTATCGGTGTTGCCATGACTGCTACTCCCCACACTTGCAGCACGTCCTTGAGCCCCACGAAGCCTTCTTAAAGTGGTAGGCCGTACGAGAAATTAACCCGTGATAACTTGACGCTTCACTTCCGTGTTACCGCCCGTTCGATAGTCGCCGAGTGTCGCGTGGTCCACGGCGATGGGTTCGTAGAAACCCGCGCTATTTGCGCTGTGATCACCGCCCCCGTCATCGATCCCATCGCCCGAAGACAGACGTTGCCGAAAAGCATCCAAAAGGAGGTACCCCTCGGGATGTCTAATCCCAACGGCGTTCTTTGAGCCACCGCAGGTCGATGGTCAGCCGGCGCACTCCTCGCCTCCTGGGAAGAGTAACCGATGAGGGCTAGTGATCGCCGCGTCCCGCGGAATAGCCGCGCTGGTCTTGCGATTGGATTACTCCCTCATCGTGCTTGAGAGGGGCCCGGTTGGCCGTAACGTTACGGTTGTGGATTGGGGGCTTCGATGGAACGCCAGGTGTGACTGAGGTCCTGTGGAGGAACGCGCGACATCGGTCGAGGCGGCGGGCTGGAGGCAGGAAGAAGCTGCAGCGGCACGCAGTCCGTTACGTGGATTGACGATCATGTCGAACGCTGAAGCGCGCATCGTCCCGTCACTACCGCCTCCCGGAAAGAGACTCTTTCGGTTTCGCCGCAAGGCAACGCGGGCGGCCGGCGATTACCGGCTTCGTGACTTCCCCGTGCTCAAGCTTTTTATCGGCGACGTGGCGTCCGCGGTTGTGGCTATCGCGCTTCCGTCCTTGATCGTGCCAATAGCATGGCCGGTCGTTCAGACCGATTTTGCCGATTGGCTGTGGACTGAGATGTCCATGACGCTGCCTCTGATGGTCGGCATATCCGCTCTGCTGGGCGTTTACCGATCGAGTACCAAGAACCTAATCGAGCGCTTCCGTATCCGTGCCACGGCGATGCTGCTCTTCATGTTCGCAGCTGCGGTAATGTTGGCGAGGCAAGGGCCGTCGGTTGAACTGGCCATTGTTCCGGTCATCGGCGCGATCGCGCTTGTGTTAGGATCCTGGACCGAGCATCTGATTATCGCCCGCTTCGCTCGATCCGGCACCTGGGGAACACCGACCGCCATCCTGGGCAATGGCGCGGCAAGCCACACCTTTGCACACCTTCTGGAAAGTCAGCCCGGTTGGGGGCTACGGCCCGTCGGATTTATCGGGGACGGCGCGGGAGCTACCACGGAAGCAGGGCGTGGAACAGATGAAGGCGCCTCCACCGCCGGGTTACCCTTGCTCGGCACCGTGGACAAGCTGGATGCAGATATCGGTGCCGAGATCGTCGTCGTGCCGGACGGCCACCCCCTGCCGCGCGATCCGGAAGCGCTGTATCGATTGGGGATACGCAAGATCTTGGTGATAAGCCAGCTCGGCGAGTTTGCTTCCTTTGGGCTGCAAATCCGCCATTTTGGCCGGTTTGTCGCCCTTGAAGTGGGCGGTGGACCGCGCAACCCCGGCCTTGGACGCAAGCGCGCGGTTGACCTCGCTCTGGCGTTGCCGCTCGCGGTGCTTACCACGCCAATGGTTGTCTTTCTGGCGCTGATGATAAAGGTCGTGGATCCTGGGCCAGCGTTCTATCGCCAAAAGCGCGTCGGTCGCCACGGCAAGCCGATCCATGTGCTGAAGCTGCGGACGATGTACCGTGATGCGGAGCAACGGCTCGAACAGGTCCTGGCAACGGATGCTGCGATGCGCGAGCAGTGGCAGCGCTACTTCAAGCTGTCGCAGGATCCACGGATTCTGCCGCATATCGGTGACTTCCTGCGGCGTACCAGCCTGGATGAGTTACCTCAGCTCTGGAATGTGATCCGGGGTGACATGAGCCTCGTGGGCCCGCGCCCGTTTCCTGACTACCATATCGGCGCTTTCGACCCGGAATTCCAGGCGCTGCGGGCGACCGTGCTGCCTGGCCTGACAGGTTTGTGGCAGATCTCGTCGCGCAGTGCCGGCGACCTCGGCGTCCAGCGCGCCCAGGACTGCTTCTACATCCGCAATCGCTCGCTCTGGCTCGATCTCTACATCTTGATTGCAACGTTGCCGGCAGTGATCGGCGGCCAAGGAGCGAAATAGCACCCGCTTGGGTGCAAATCCCCTAGGGGGTCACGCTTCTTCAGTAGGTCTGCTGGCGTCGGGTCATCAAAAGCAAATTGTTGGAAAGACGCGCGGCCCCGAGGATTACCAAATTCGGGGTAGTGATGTTTGGTTCTGGCAGTTCATTTCATTACAGTGCAGCCGAGGCGCTTTCTCGGAAGCTTCGGCTTCTTGGCCTCGACAGTGACGAGGACCAGCGGGCCTTCCTGATGCTGGTCAAAGCCAGAGGCCAGGTTGGCCGCGGCGAAGACATTGTTCGCGTTGGCAATTCCCCCAACTATCTCTCAGTGCTTCTGGAAGGGCTGGGGTGCCGATACCGAATGGTCGAAAGCGGTCGCCGCCAGATTTTTACGTTCCAGTATCCGGGTGATTTCTGTGGCTTCGACCGTTATCTGCTGGCGACGGGGGAAGATGCCGTCGGGGCACTGACCGACTGCTCGATCGGAGTTATCCGTCATGAAGATATAGAACGGGCCATCAGGCAGTACCCAAGTATCGGTCGCGCATTGTGGCGCGGAACGATGGTCGAGGCGAATACCTTCCAAGAGAGGCTGCTGAATATCAGCCAACGCCCGGCGCTGACCCGCATCGCCAACATCCTGTGCGAGCAGATGGTCCGGCTCGAAGCCATCGGGCTTGAGGGGACTGTTCTTTTGATGACCCAAGTCGACCTGGCCGATGCAGCCAGCCTATCCGTGGTTCACGTGAACCGGACCGTTCAGGAATTGCGAGAGCTCGGCATCCTTTCCAAAAACAGCCGAGCTCTCGAGATCGTCGCCAAGGACCGCCTGATGGCAGTCGCCAACTTCGACAGCAGTTACCTGAATGTGCCGCGAGCGCCAGTGCCCGGTCCCAGCGCGCTGTCCGAGGAAGCGCCGAGAGCCGGAGGTGCTTCTCGCCAGTCGCCTTTGCCGGGCAACGGTGCGCCGCTGCTCGGACGCCGGATCTGGCCGGAGAATGACGAGCCGGCCAGCAGATCGCCAAGCCAGGTTTCGCCGCGGAAGCTGCGGTACTGCTCGGCGCGTAGCCGGTCCGCCAGACGGCCGGCCGGTAGCACGACGTCGTCATAGGTGATGACCGAGTCCTTGGCGATGTCATTCGTCAGTCGGCAGCCTTCAACCAGCCCTTCGGGCAGGTAGCGACCGGCGCTCATCTCCTCGACATTCACCGCCTCGCCGTAAGTCATGTACATACCGTAGTCGTCGAGAATCTCACCCGCCTTGAGATCGCGCTTGGCGACGGCACAGACCTCGACCACGGGGCCACCCAGCGGCTTGATGACGGGGTCGCGGAACAGGACCGCGCGCGCAATCGCGTTGGGCACTTCCAAATGCACCAGATGGTAGGGCAGGAAGAAGGAATAGAGCGGGCCCGGGCCCATCTTGTAGAGGTTGAGATAGTGCTGCTGCTTGGGGTCGGGGTGCTCGGCAAGGCAGAAGACCTTGGTGAGAGGCGTGCCGACGACATAATCCATGGCGCCGCCCAGTTGGCGCAGCTCCTCGACGTCATATCGCTCGCCGATCTTCATGACGTCGCCCGTATATTCGACGCCACGCGACATGCCGCGCGTGAGGACTTTGAAGCCGGTCGCATTGCCGACCGCCGACTGCTCGAAGCTGATTTTCGAGCCGTCGGCGAAGCTCGTCACCATGGAGGGATTTTGACCCCAGCGCTCGGCAAAGCCTTTCTGGGTCGTCGGGTTGCGGTATCGGTCCTGCAGGCCTTTCACGTTGCCGAGCAGACGAGGGGTGAGACCAAGCCCCTTGACCCAGCGATAGAGGTTCATCTGCAGGCCAGGCTCGTCGCCCTCGCATCCGGTCAGGATCACACCGTGCCTCTGGGCGTATGTCTGCAGGATAGGCCCGATTGTGGCGTCGAGCTCGGCGTTCATCAGCACGACGTCCTTGCCGTGCCTGAAGGCTTCGATCACGACATGGGCACCGAATTCGACCGAGCCGGTCACGTCGACAAGCACGTCGATATCGGGCGAACGGGCCAACAGCATTGCGTCCTCTGTGACAACCGGGCGCCCGTGCACCACTGCGTCATCGAGCTGCTGCTGCGAGCTGGTCGATAGGACGTCGTCATAGCCGGCGTATTCGAAGACGCCGATGGCCCGGTCTACTTTCCGGTTGGATATGGCTGCGACCCGCATGCCGGGCGTGCTGTGGGTGATCTGGTTGGTGAGACCCTGACCCATGAAGCCAGCGCCGATGATGCCCACGCGGATAGGCTGATTTTGCTCTTCCCTGGCCTTGAGAGCGGTGTCGACGATCCACATGGTTTGCTCCTGTCGCGGATTTATTGAATGACCGTGGCGGTCAATTGAGCGGGCCTTGCGCTGTCAGGCCGCTACAAGTGAAAGGGACATCTTGCGCTTCAACTCGCCCTCGATGTCGCGCAAGGGCGGAAAGGCTTGGTCTTTCGGCGAGACCACCGACACCGGCAGCGGCCATTCCAGGCCGAGCGCCGGATCGTCGTGCCTCAAGCCGCCCTCCGTGCTGGGGGCGTAGAACTCGCCGACCTGGTAGCTGGTGTCGGTGCCGTCGCGCAGGGCCTGATAGCCATGCGCGAAACGCTCCGGCACGTAGAGGGCGCGCATGTTCTCCTCGTTGAGCTCCACAGCGATATGCTGGAGATAGGTTTCGCTCTCGGGTCGGAGGTCGACGATGATGTCGAGAATGGCGCCCCGCGTGCAGCGTACAAGCTTGGTCTCGGCCATCGGCGGGTACTGGAAGTGCATTCCGCGCAACGTTCCCTTCTTGTGGTTCGATGCGATGTTGGCTTGGGCGATGATGGGCTTCAGCCCATGGTCGCGAAATTCGTGCTGGCAGAACGTGCGGGCAAAGAAGCCACGTTCGTCGACCCGACGCTCGATATCGATGATGAAGGCGCCCTGGAGCTTGGTCTCGGTGAAGATCACGTCCGGCTCCTCTCCTAGCTCGCCGCCGTTGCGATGTTCTCGCTGTGGGCGAGCGCCGCGCCCGCGCGATGCCGCATGTCATCGGCGAGGATGCCCTCGTTGATCAGTTTCTGGATGTGGCCGATGCGCTGGTAGCGTGGGCCTTCGAACTCCGCGAGTGTGAGGTTCGACTGCTTGTAAGCGGCATAGAGCTGTTCGGCGCCGCGCCGCGCGTCGTACTGCGGCTTGAAGGCCGGTAGCACGCGCGCGATCTTGTCGAAGCTGACCCGATAGGAGCGCGTATCCGGGCTGGCGTCCGGTGCGAACTCGAGCTGGCACCCTGGGACGACGTCGGCGACGATCTCCGCGATGTCGCGGATGCGATAGTTGTGGCCGGTCTGGCCGACATTGAAGGCCTGGTTGAAGACCGCTTCTTCCGGCGCCTCGAGGGCGGCGATGAAAGCGCGCGAGATATCCTCGATATGGACGATCGGCCGCCACGGTGAGCCATCAGACTTGAGATAGATCTTTCCGGTGGTGACGGCCCAGGCCACGAGGTTGTTGAGCACGATATCGAACCGGATACGCGGCGAGACGCCGTAAGCGGTGGCCGGCCGCAGGAAGGTCGGGCAGAAGCCGTCACCGGCCAGGGGGGCAATATCCTGCTCCGATCGGACCTTGGAAACGCCGTAAGCTGTGACCGGATTCAGGGCACCGGTCTCGTCCAGCATCGCCTCGCCCGCCTGCCCGTAGTTGCTGCATGAGGAGGCCATCAGAAAGCGCCGGACGCCGGCCTGCTTGGCGAGCGCGGCCAGGCGCACACTGGCGCGATGGTTGATCGCGTAGGTGAGCTCGGGATTGAAGTTGCTGAGCGGGTCGTTCGACAGCGCCGCGAGATGGATGATGGCATCGAGCCCGTCGAGATCGCCAGGCTCGATGTCGCGCGTGTCCTTGCGAATATGCGGCACCGGCAAGATGCGCCCGCCCGCGGCGAAAGTGCAGCGTTCATAGAGATCGCTATCGAGGCCCACCACCTCGTGGCCTGCCTGCTGCAGCAGGGGAACCATGACGGTGCCGATGTAGCCGAGATGTCCAGTTACCATTACACGCATTGTCATCCTGCTCCTGTCGTGCGTTGTCGGCGCGTCATTGCACCATCAGCTTTCGGGCATGGAAGGCTTCGGCGAAGCCTTCGGGTGCACGGCACTCCATGCCGCGCAGGCGGGCCAAGCCCTTGAAGATCTCACCGTCGAACCAGTCCTTCGAGCGCTGGGAGCCGAAATGCTCGTCCAAAAGCTTCGTCTTGCGCTCCATCACCGCCTTGGTGGCGGGGACGTAGACATTCGGCCGGCCTACATCGCCATCCCACTTCGGAACCTCGTACTCGAGGATCGTGTGGTTGCGGAACGTGTTCCAGGTCAGCTCCGACACATGCCGGTGATCCTGGTGTGCATCGTCGTGCCAGTGACACAGGATCACATGGGGCGAGGTCCGCTTCTTTAGCGCCTCGAACCACTCCTTGATCTCACTGCCCTGATACGGAAAGAAACCGTCCTTGAACTTTGCCAGATCGATGACAGAGCGGGCTGCCTTGGCAAGGAACGCCGTGGCGGAAGCGTGGGCTTCGTCGGCGCGTGTGCCCTGGGCACTCAACACCGCCCAGTGCACATCGAGGCGGACGCCACGCTCGATCCAACCCAGAATCGTCGCGCCGGCCCCGATTTCGATGTCATCGGAGTGCGCGCCAATACAGAGCAGGGAGAGGCGTTCCCCAGAGGCAGCGAGCCCAAGAGGCTTCATCCGGCCTTCCTCGTCATGTCGCCCAGCGCCGTCCCAGGCGCCCCAAGCCTCCAAGGCATGATGCCTTTGTCGACGAGGTCCTCGAGCACCTGCTTGTCCTTTAGTGTGTCCATGGGGCGCCAGAACCCTTCGTGCCGAAAAGCCATGAGCTGATCGGCCTCGATCAGCCGCTGGAAGGGTGCTTCAACCAATTCGTCGCCGGCTCGCATATAGTCAAAGATCGCCGACCGGAAGATGAAGAAGCCGCCATTGATCCAGAGATTGGCGTCCTGGCTGGCGCGGATGCGCTGGACCTTGCCACTCGGCCGCATGTCGATCAGGTGCAGGCTGAAGGACGGACGTACGGCGATAAAGCAGGCGAGTTTGCCACTGGCGCGGAAAGCCTCCGTCATCTCATCAAGATTGACGTCGCAAAGTCCGTCGCTGTAGTTGGCGTAAAACATCTCTTCGCCTGCGACGTGCTCGCGCACGGCCCACAACCGTTCGCCGATGTTGCGCCAGATGCCGGTGTCGATCATGGCGATACGCCAGTCCTGTTGCGGATCGCCCAGGATCTCGACCTTGTTGCCGAAGCCCGTGACGACACAGTCGGCATAGGTCTGCGGCTTGTAGTTCAGGAAGAATTCCTTGACCACGTTCGCCTTGTAGCCAAGGCACAGGACGAAATCCTTGTGTCCGAACTGGCTGTAGTAATGCATCAGATGCCACAGGATCGGCTTGTCCCCGATCGGGATCATGGGCTTCGGTATGCTTTCGGCCACGTCACGGATGCGGGTGCCGAGACCGCCACAGAATAGGATCGTCTTCATCTTAATACCGTCCTTGGGCGAATTCGGATTGCGCACCGTCGGTGCCTGTATTGACCTGGTGGGGCACCCCCTTGAGGGAGGCAGCATCCAGTGTGCCTTTGCGTACGTCCTTGCCCGAAAGAGCTTCCGTTGTCGTTCGAATGCACAGGCCGGCGGTCCAGGCGGCGCACGCGGCCTTGGTCATGACTCCGACTGGCTTGCCAACAGGGGCGCCAAAGAAGGCTTTGATTTGCCGGGCTCGCCGCGAATAGGCCTTCCCGTCAGTGCTCAAGAAACTCTTCAGCTCTCGATGGCTGAGCGCCCAGGACGAGCCGGCATGGACCCGTCTGAGGTAGAGGCGTTCGGGAACGGCTCGGAAGCGGCCGAGCAGTGCGAGTTCGGCAAGCATGGCGCGATCGCTGCTGACAAAGTTCAACAAGAGTTGCGTCTTTGCCAAGGCGTCGCGGCGGATGACGGCAAACATGTGGCTTCCCCAGCGTGCGTTAAAAAGCACATCGCGGAAGCGTTCGGCGGCAACAGGGCTGTCGCCGATCGAAGCACGGTCTGGTCTTTGTCGGGCACCTGTTTTCGGATCGATATATGTTTCGGTGTCGGCATCGAAGGCAAACACCTCGCCGTCATCGCCGATGAATGCCGTGGCGCTGTGGGCCAGGATCACGGTCGGATCTGTGTCGAGTATCCGGATGCATTCTTCGAGATAGGTGTTGTCATGGAGGTCATCGTGCGCAGCCCATTTGAAAAGAGGGGCAGTCGACAACTCGAAGGTGCGGTTGAAGTTGGCAATCGCGCCGAGATTGATCTGGCTGCGGACATAACGAATGCGCGCATCACGATCGGCGTATGCGCGACAGATCTCTGCCGTACGATCGGTTGAAGCGTTGTCGCTGATGATGATCTCGAAGTCGCGGAAGGTCTGCGCAAGGAGATGATCGAGCGCTTGCGGCAAGAGCTTCTCGCCGTTGTAGACCGGTAGGCCGATGGATAGTTTCATCATATGGCCGTTGGGTGAGTGAGCCATTCTCTTTCCCACTCCATCTTCACCTTGCTCACGTCCGATCATGCGCCCGCTTGGCCGGATGTAGGCAGAAGCGTGTCGTTCGAGGGGTGTGAAGTCAACGAACCGCCAAGGCTACTCCTCTCGGAACGCCATCTGCTGTCGACTTGAGCAAGGAATTGCCTTTACCCAATTAGGGGTACCTCTCTTTACGAGGCCGTGCGTCACCCAAGCGCCGCTCGTTGTTCTCAACGATCCGACTCGAACGACAGAACATTCCTGGGCTAACGCTTGACCAGCGAAAGTCCTTCATCCTGCGTTTCGAACCCAGCTTCACTCTGCTGCAAAGCATTAGACACAATGGGTCTGCGGTTCGATGCGGATTTGAGGTGATCGGCAAGCCGCAGGGAGAGCGCCACGATGGTCAGCGACGGATTGGCGTAGCCGCCGGTGGGAAAGACCGACCCTCCTGCAATGTAGAGGTTGGTCATCTCATGCACGCGGCAATTCTCGTTCACGACTCCATGAGCAGGGTCGCAGTGCATGCGTGTCGTGCCGAGATGGTGCCAATTTCCGTAGACCGCCGGCGGATAGTCCTTGCCTTCAAGGCTTGAAATCACGGTACCTACGCCGGCTTCGCGCACGGCGTGACCGAAGATCTCAACGGTCCGCCGGATAGAGTCCCAGTCCAAGTTGGTCAGCTGCCAATCGAGGATCGTCGTTGGGACTCCCAGTCGATCTCGTCGTCGGGCGAGTCTTACCCGGGAGGACGTTGATGGCGTCTGTTCGGCCATCACGTCGATGCCGTAGACCTCAGATGGACGGCCGGAGCGCCACGTGGCGTAGTGTCGGATGATCTGGGGGGCGCCCAGAACACTCCGCAGCGCATGCTTGGCCAATCCCGGTGTTGGAACTCCGAAATGTACCGATCTCCGGACGACTTGTGCCGACCGCACGGCTGCTGTCATACCGGACTGATAGGTGGGTTGTAGGCGCAATACGGAGTTGAGCAGCCGCTCCTTTCTCAAGGTCGCGTCACTCAGCTTGAACATGGCTTCAACGGTCAGGTTCTCGCCGGCGGGCTGATGCTGGTACAGCCTGAACGCGCTTCGATCGAGTTCCGGATGGGGAATCAGGTATCCGACTGCGGCATCCGGATGTTCCATGAAACATCGGCCCACCAGATCTCGATTGTTGCCGATACCCGCAGGCTGGCTATCTCGTGAGGCCAGTAGCAGCCGAGCCGTCTCGATTGCCCCTGCAGCCACGACGAAGGTCCGCGCCTGAACCCGGAACCGGTTGCCAGTCAACGTCGCACAGTCGATCCGCTGCACGCGCCCGCCTTCATCGGCAAGATTCACGGCATTGGCGTGAAGCACGAGGTTGACGTTTCCGGCGCGAGCGAAATCGTCCTCGTATCGGTCGAATTTGCTGCGCCTGCCAAACTTGAAGATCACGGACTCGACAAGCTCGGGATTCAAAGGCAACGGAGCCCCGCAACCTTGCGTTTCCCATGTCTTGGTGTCGTAAGCGAACGGACCTAGCCCGCATACCTGTTGGGCTCGTTCGTAGTAGGGGATGAGTTGCGCCCTATCGATGGGCCAGCCATGCTCCGGCAAGCCGTCTCGTGTCTCGAAGTCGACCGCGTCGAGCGGCCGCGCATGAACGCCGCGACGTTCATGCCATGCTCGCGATGAGCCGCCGAATGCGCGCACCCTTGTGAACCGAAGTGGATAATAGGGCTCTCCAGCATTGCGGCCGCGAGTCAGCGCTTGCTCACCGAGGAAATGTCGTCGCAGCACGGTCGGCAAATTGCGAAGGGACTTCGTGAACTCAAGGCCGCCTCCTTCGAGAAGCACGACCTTTTCGGATCGACCAATGAACTCCCGTGCGATCGAGATTCCAGCGACTCCGGCGCCGACGATGCAGATGTCGGCTTGCAAGGTCGAGCCTGCGGGGAGGGATCTTGCGTCAGTGAACACCCAGAGGCCTCCGCTGTTCGACCGCGGTGGAGACGCTAGGACGATGATGCTTCAGCCACGACCTGAACATGAGCACTGGCCAAAGATGGTCGACGCGATCCCGCTGGCCCGTCAGGTGTTCGTGCCACTTCGCCCGGATCGGATTCGGATCCAGCAGGCCCTCCTGGCGAATGCTGCTTTCGTCCAAAAGGTCTTCGGCCCATTCCCGCAAGGGGCCCCTTAGCCACGTGCTCAGCGGCAGATGGAATCCCATCTTGGGCCGCTGATACAAGGCTTCGGGAACGTATCGGTGGAGAACCTGGCGAAGAATGTACTTCCCGGTCTCGCCGCGTACCTTAAGGTCAGGCGGCAAGGTGAAAGCGAATTCGACGACGCGATAGTCCATGAACGGGACGCGCGCCTCTACGCTCACGGCCATGCTCGCGCGATCAACCTTCTTGAGCTGCGTGTCTACGAACGTTGTGACGAGTTCATGAGCCAGCATCTGCTCGAGGAGATCGAAATTGCCGTTCAACGGAACGAATGAAAAGTCGGTTGGCGATTGATCGGGATTGTGACCTACGACGAGCCGGTCGTTGGGATCCCACCGGGTCGATAGTACGCGATACATCTCTTCCTTGGAGCCGGAAGCCATCCAACGTGCCAATCGATGAAGCTTGGCGCCGGGCGTTCGTTCCCGCAGTCGCGATGGAATCGCAGGCTCGATGATGCCGAAGACTTTGTCCCACGTCGCTGGCGGGATCGCCGTCAACGCTTGCGCTCCTTGCTTCCGGAGCCCGGCCGGAAGCCAACCGAGCTGTCGGTACACCCTCGGCAGCCATCGGTGACGGTGATAGCCTGCGAACAGCTCGTCGCCGCCGTCACCGGCCAATGTGACGGTCACGTGCTCTCCGGAGAGTCGATAGGCGACGTGGTTGGACACATAGGATGGATCGGATTGCGGTTGGTCGGACAGTCGGGTGAGGGAAGGGATCAGCTTGATGATGTCGTCCGGCGCCATGTAGAGCTCGGTGTGTTCCGAGCCGATGTGAGCAGCGATCTTTCGCGCAGCGGGCGCCTCGTCGAGACCTGAATCAGGGAAGCCGATCGAAAAGCTTCGGACCTTCTGCGAGCTCTGCTGCTGCAAAAGAGCGAGTACCGTCGAAGAATCGATTCCGCCCGATAGCAGGACGCCCAGAGGAACGTCGCTGACCGTGCGCAAGCGGACCGCGTCCCTCAGCAGGCCATCCAGCTTCTCGACCGCTTCCGTCTCGCTTCCCGAGAAACGATTGCGAAGTCCGATCTCGGCCTTGTCGGTTGCCGACCAGTATACGCACTCATGTGCCTGCAGCCTCTGGTCGAAAGTTATATACGTACCCGGACGAAGGTTGCGAATGCCGCGATAGATCGTGTCTTCCGACTCCTGGTGTATCTCGCGCAGGTATCGATCCAGCCAGTCGTGGTTGATTGTCAGTGCCACGTCTGGATGGACCGAGATTGCCTCCAATTCCGACCCAAACACGAGTGCGCCGTTGAGGCGACCGTAGTAGAGCGGCTTCACGCCGAGCCGATCTCGCACGAGGCACAATGTACGTTCGCGAACATCCCAAAGCGCGAACGCAAACATGCCGTTGAACGACTCGAGCGCCCGGTCGAGGCCCCAGGCTTCGATGGCGGCCAACATCACCTCGGTGTCCGAATGGCCACGCCAACGGGGCGCCAGACCTGCCGCCTCGAGTGTGCGAGCGATCGCCGCCGAATTGTAGATCTCGCCGTTGTACGCAATCACGTATCGACCCGATACGGAGTGCATCGGCTGATGGCCTTCGGGTGACAAATCGATGATCGCCAGCCGTCGGCTTCCAAGCCCGACACCTGCGACCGGATCGACCCAGGCGCCCTCGTCGTCGGGCCCCCGATGCACGAGGGCGTTCGTCATGGCGACGACATGACGACGTAGCGATTCGGGGCCGCGATTGCGGCCGGGGTCAAGGAAGCCTGCGATGCCGCACACGAGAAGCCTTCCAGTTGTGATTGTCGATGATCCACCGTTCCATCTGCACGCCTGGCGATGTTATCGATCGGAGGTTGTTGGCTGAACGAGCCATTCCCTTCTTTCCACTCCGCCTTCGTCCTATTCACGCGTCCTAATTCACGTGTTCACGTGCCAGCTGGCCGGTGTCCAAAAGCGTGTCGGTGAGGCCAAGTGAAGTCAACGAACCGCCAAGGCTACTCCTCTCGTACCGGTTGGCGTGGCTACGCTGGCCGGACTGCCTTCCGCTACTCCCTTGGGACTACCCCCATTTCAAGCAGGCTGGCCATCCAAAGCGCCGCGCGCATCCCCTGTCGATCAGGGTATTTAGTTGACGATGAGCATCCTCAAGTTCGGCGAAGAGAGGCGAAGCTCGCGGCCCCTGGGCCATAGGACGACGCTGTTCTTCAACGTACGGGCCGCGACGATCGGAAGTGTTAGACGGGTCGCCCACAAAGCGTCCTGGACGCTCCTAGATCAATGCACCGTTAGTGCCGGGAATTTCCTGCTGAACGTGGTGCTTGCCCGAGCGCTCGGCCAGCATGAATACGGACAGTTCGCCCTCTTTCTTGGTGCCATCTTCACCCTCCGAAACATCGACTGGTCGCTGATCTCCTTCCCTCTCTCTGTCCGGCTTTCTGCCTCTTCGGGTGACGAGCACGCCCGCCTGCTCGGTGCGACTGCGCTTCTTGCGACGGGTCTTGGTCTCGTCCTGATGGCCGTCATGGGGCTCGGCATCGGACTGCTGGGTGCCGCCAATCTCTTGTTACCGGCCTGCCTCTGCTACTTGTGCTGGCAGATGCAGGAGACGGCACGGCGCTGTCTGCTGGCCGACTTCCGCTATCGCGAGGCAGTGGCTGGCGATGCCGTTGCCTATATCGGCCAGGCACTGGTGGTCGCCGCCATGCTGAAGATTGTCCCGGTCACGCTTTCGTCCACACTCTACATCATGTCGGCCACTTTCGCTCTCGGCGCACTCGTGCACGCTGCGAAGCTGCACATCGCCTGGCCGAAACGCGCCGAGGTATGGCAGTTGCCTCGCGAGTACTTCTCGGTTGGAAAGTGGTCGCTTGTCGCCTATCAGCTCGTGCAGCTTCGCGTGCAGCTCTTCCCCTGGCTCCTGGCAACGATCTCGGGGACTGCCGCCACGGCCTCGCTACAGGCAAGCTATAACATCGCCAACGTGATGAACCCCGTCATTCTGGGCATCGGCAATGCGGTCCCGCAGATTGCCGCGCACGCGCATCGGGCCGGCGGCATACGGGGAGCAATGCGGACGGTCTATGGCTACGTGCTCTTCGGCCTGGCGCCGATCCTGGTCATATGCTTTGCCGGCGTGTTGATGCCCGATCCGCTGATGCGGGCAGCCTATGGACCCGCGTCGCCCTATGTGGAGGCTGCTTTCTGCTTGCAGCTTCTCATGGTCGCGGGCGTTCTCGACTACGCTGCCGAGATGATCAACAAAACACTGCTTGGCGTGCAATCGGGCAGGCTTGCCTTCCTGGTGAATATTGTCGCGCTGGCAGCGGCGCTGACGCTGGCATTGATGCTCATTCATCCACTTGGCTTACTCGGTGCCTGCCTTGCGTTGCTAGCTGCTAATCTTGTGCGTCTCGTGATCGCTGTGGCCTCGATGATCTGGCTGATTGGCCATGACCGGTCGCGGAAACACGCCGCGGAGACCAGTTCAGCCGATACTGGAGCTAATCGTGTCTGAAACCATCAGGTACGCGTCGCGACAAGTACCGACCGCCGGGGATCGTTATCTCGGGCTGCTTGCGATCGTGCTGCTGGGTTATGCGCTGATGGGCAAGGGTTTCGCATACATCGGCATCCCGCCTCTCTATGTGGGTGAGGTCGCCTGCCTTCTCGGCATCTTGACCTTCGTACGATCGGGCGCCTGTGTCGCCTCGTTGGCGACCTTGCCCAGCGTTTTGCTCGCGACCCTGATGATCTGGGTCATTCTGCGCACGATCCCTTATGTGGACGTCTACGGGTTTGACGCCCTGCGTGACAGCGTCATCATCCTCTATGGCATCTTTGCCTTCATTGTCATCGCGCTCTTGCTTGAGGATGAACGCCGCATCGATACTGCCCTGCGCTACTACAGCTTTTTCGTGACAATGCTGCCCGTGATGCTCGTGGGATACGTTGTGACCAGGTTTGGGCAGGACAATATTCCGCGCTTCGGTCCCAACATCCCGCTTCTTGACGTCCAGGGGAGCGCGGTTGGGATGCATCTCACGGGCGCCGCGGTTTTCGTCCTGATCGGCTATCGAAGGGCTTCGCCACTGGTGTTCGTCGCCTGGCTTGTCTTGTTCGTGCTCGCCGGTTCGGTCAATCGGGGAGCCATGCTTTCCGTCATCGCGCCGGTCGTTCTTGCAACGCTGATGCTGGGCCGATGGCGCGCCTTGCTCGTGGCGGCGGTCTCGGCCGTGGCGTTGTTCGGTGTGGCCTATGTTGTGGAGGCAAGCTACTCCCACTTCCACGAGGCCGAAGAGTCGGACAAGCGACCGGTGAGCGCCCACCAGATCGTCGACAATATCCGGAGCATCTTCGGCGAAGGCGGCGAGCAATCCGAAGGTACCAAGCAATGGCGGATCGATTGGTGGCACGTCATCAGGGAGAAAGCGTTCGAGGGCTCCAATTTCTGGACAGGACGGGGTTTCGGCCTGGATCTGGCGACAGCTGACGGCTTCGAGACGCCGCCGGATCCCAGCAATCCGCACCCGATACCGCTCTCGCGCAGCCCACATAGCGCACATATGAATATCTTGGCCCGGGCGGGAGTGCCAGGTTTCGTCCTGTGGCTGGCGCTGCTCGCCTCCTGGGGCGTCATGATGTTGAGGGCGATGTTCTCCGCGCGATCCCGAGGGCAAGAGCAGTGGACCGGACTCTTTCTCTTCATCAGCTGCTATGCGGCAGCGGTCATTATCAACGCGTCGGTTGACGTCGTTCTCGAAGGTCCCATGCAGGGCATCTGGTTCTGGTGTCTGTTCGGCTTTGGTATCGGATCTGTGATGGTTTATCGCTCCCAGGTCGCCTCAGAACAGATCGCCTCAGAAGAGGGAGATCCGGGCGGATGAAGGTGGTGCGCCTGACGTTGATCGGAGTGTCGATGGCTTTTGCTCTGGCGCTCGTCGGCGGAACGGCGCTGGCACGAACCACCGAGAGGCCCTGCCCAGCCGGAGCGATCGCAATCGAGCCCGGCGCTTCGATTCAAGCGGCGGTCGACCTTGCTGGCGACGGTGCTGTGTTCTGCCTCAAGAATGGAATCCACCGAGTTCAAGGGATTCGCCCGCAAGCGAGGCAGCAATTCATTGGCGAAGGCCAGGCCGTGCTGAACGGTAGCCGCCTGGTGACCGGTTTCCACCGCGAAGGTCGCTATTGGGTGGCCGCCAATCCTTTCCAACCCGGCCGGCAGCATGGCGAATGCCTGCCCAGTGCGCCGACCTGTGATTGGCCTCAGACGCTGTTCGTTGACGATCGGCCGCTCGTCAAGACGAAGAGTCGGCGGGCTGTGGAGCGGGGCCAGTTCTACATCGACTACAATGGTGGAAAGATTTACCTCGCTGACGATCCGAAGGGGCACGTTATCGAAGCGACGATGGCGTCATTCGCCTTCAAGGGTGCTGCTGCGGATGTCCTGATCGATAACCTTATTGTCGAGAAGTATGGCAATGCAGCGCAAGATGGCGCCATAGACGCACGCGACGGCACCGGTTGGCAGATCGGGAACTGTGAGGTGCGCCTGAACAGCGCTACCGGCGTCAGCGTCGGAACCGGCAGCCGCCTGCACGACTGTGACATCCATCACAACGGCCAGATGGGGGTCGGTGGCAACGGCAACAACATGATTGTCGAGCAGAATCGCATCTGGTCCAACAATACCTCTGGCTTCGAGCCGGATTGGGAGGCTGGCGGCGTCAAGCTCGCCGAAGGCGACGGCATCACGTTCCGCGGCAATCACGTTTACGACAACAACGGCCCCGGCCTTTGGTGCGACATCGATTGCCACAATGTGGTCTACGAGAACAATCTCATCGAGAACAACCGATACATGGGCATCCATCACGAGATCTCGTTCCGCGCTGTCATTCGCAACAACGTGGTTCGACACAATGGAAGTTCGAAGAGGAGCTGGTTCTGGGGCGCCGATATCGATGTCGCGGCGTCTCAGGATGTCGAAGTAGTTGGCAACAAAGTGACTGTGGCTGCCGGCGGCTGCGGCATTATGCTGATCGACCAGGGGCGCCGGTCAGATGCCGGCAAGGAATACAAGACCCGCAACAACACGGTCCGGGGCAACGAGATCACTTTCGAGGGCGCGCCATGCGCCGGCGGCGTCTCGGATACGCTGCCTAGCGATGAAAATTTTGCCATCATCACGCAGGGTAATAACCTGTTTGACGGCAACATCTATCGTGCACCGCGCGGCAGCAGGCCGGCGCGCTTCGTTTGGGGGCGAGAAGTCACCGACTGGGACGGGTTTCGGCGAAAAGGCCTCGAGAAGAACGGCCAGCTCGTCCTGTTCTGACGGCGGGTCAGGACTGTTTCCAGCCCAGCATATCCTTCAGCATGGCTGAGATGGCGTAGAGCGCGAACAGCGAATTGTAACGGAGGTAGCGCGGCCCAAGGCGACGCGGGTCCGAACAAAGCCGATAGAGCCAGGTAAGCCCAAATCGCTGCATCCATTTCGGCGCGAATTTCCGGCGCCCGCTCAGCAGCGTGAAGGCATCGCCCACGGCGAGGAAAACGCCGCCTTTGTATCGAGCCTGGTTGCTGATGATCCACTGCTCCATGCGCACGCCCGGCAAAGCCACCCATACAAAATCGGGCCGGGCGGCGTTGATGGTCTCGGCGAAGCCTTTCTCATCCGCTTCGCTCCAGGAGCGGAAAGGCGGGCTGAGGCTGCCCACGACATCGATATCCGGCTGCAGTCGTCGCAGGACCCGTTGCAGGTCGACCAGGCATTCCTCGGTGTCGCCGAACAGGAAATGGCGCCAAGGCCGAGGTGTATTCCTGATGACGTGCTGCATCAAGTAGGGGCCATAAACGCGGTCGGAGAGACCGGCGCCGAGCATATTTAGGGTCCATACGATCGGCATGCCATCGGGCAAGACCATATCGAACTTGGCGATGACCTCGCCGAAGGCAGGATTGTGCCGCGCTTCGGCAATGATATGAGTATTGGCGGGGCAAACAGCGGTGGGCCGACTTTTCTTCGCGAGCGTCTTCACGTTTTCGAAGGCACTGTCGTAGGTGGCGCAGGCTACGCGCGTGCCGAGCACGTCCATCGATGGTGGCGGAGCCAGGTCTTCGAATCCGATTTCTGAGTTGATGACGGTCATGCCACGGGGGCCTTTTCAGGCGTGGTGCAGGCGCCGGGTTGGAGTTGAAAAAGCTCCCGAGGAGCATCATCGGCCGAGATGCGTTCAAGCCAAATCTCGCGCCACCACAGAAAGATCGCGCGCGGGCAGAAGATTCGCCGCCCACTATAGAGTGCGTTGCAAACGACGCCGTCCAGGATAACGGCGGGCGTCTTCATCCGCCGCATACGCCCTGTCTTCTCGTCGACGAAGCGTTCCACCGAGACGGCGACTCGGAACACCTTCCCGCAGTAAGGCACGAGCTCGGCGTCGAAGGTCATGCCTCTGTTGGAGAGCCGGGCATCCAGAGTGGCGAGGATTTCGTCGTAGCTTTTGACACGCACCAGATCACCTGGTTGCAGGCCGAGATCGGTCCTTGGCGTAGATTGTCCGGCCGGGACCTTTCCTTTCCGGCGCGGAAATGGGATGCCGCCGGTAATGGCCTGAAAGCGGTCGTAAAGCCAGCGGCCCGGGCGTCCCCATCGATCGCTGAACGCCAGTGTCCCGTAGTAGTAGAAGAGATACCAGAGACCGCGACCAATCTGCGGAAGCGTTCTGTTGCCCGACGTATAGGCCTCGACATACTGGCGAGCGTCCCACCATTTCATCGGCGTTGTGTAGTTCAACAACTCGGTCGCTTGGCAGGAATATCTCGTCTCGCCGTCCACGTCCTTGCGCTGTGTTGCGGCATGGACATCGGCATCGGTGCAGGAATGGTGAGCATGGGAAGGAGTCGCAGATGGCGCTTCGTCCGGACCATTAACCGGTTTCAGCCAGGCATTCTTCCAGACGATCAGGCAGCCGGCCTGGCATCCGCCGTAGGCTTGCCCGTCGCACCGAATGTCGAGATGCACGGCGTCGGGCAAACGCAGACCGGCATAATCGCCGCTCACCGTGTCACAGGACTTGTAGGCGCTGTTCTGGACGCGAAACCGCTGGCCGCAGTGCTTGAACATCTGCGGCATGAAAGGAAGGCCATCCAACCGCCCGCCCTGGTCGAGGGTGCCAAGGATTTCTTCCTTGCTTCGCACCTCTACCCAGTCGCCGGTACGCATCTTCATTTTCACATCTCGCCCATTCGGACGTGCACCCCTGAGGCATGTTAGGCTGATGTCTGTTACGGTCCCGCGTTCGAAAATGGGCGAGGAGCCTCTTCTTGGGAGGTAATCCTTGGGAGCAGCGTTCACATGAGTGCGGAGGCGATGGCTTGACCGAACAGGGACTGATCGATGTGCATTCTCACATCGTGCCGCGTGAATTACCCGCCAATCCGGCGGGCAGCATTGATAAATGGCCGTGCATACAGTGCCAGAGCGCAACCCGGGCGACGGTTCTGATGGGCGCCAAGCCGTTTCGCCAGATTGACGAGCGTTCCTGGGACGTGCGCCGGCGCGTGGTCGACATGGACCGTGATCGCGTGGCGGCCCAGGTGCTGTCGCCAATGCCCGAGCTTCTTTCCTACTGGATCGAGCTCGGCCCCGCGGTCGAGCTCGGGCGCTACATCAATGGCGCGATCGCGGCCATGGTGGCCGAGCGGCCTGACCGCTTCTTCGGCCTCGGAAGCGTGCCCCTGCAGGATCCCGTGCGGGCTGCCGAGGAGCTGCGCCAGGTCAAAGACAAGTTCGGCCTGAGTGGGGTCGAGGTCGGCAGCAACATCAACGGTTGCTATCTCGGCGACCGCCGCTTCGATCCGTTCTTTGCTGCCGCCGAGGAACTCGGCCTAGCCGTGTTCGTGCACGCCCTGCATCCCCTGGCGGCGCCGCATCTCGCGAACACGCCCAACCTGGTCTCGTTCGCGGGCTTTCCCACCGATACCGCTCTCTGCGCGGCGAACCTGATCGGGGCGGGCGTGCCCGAACGCTTCCCGCGTCTGCGGATCGGCTTCAGCCATGGCGGCGGCACGCTGGGGCCGATCCTCCATCGCATGGAGCACGGTTGGCATCGGACGAAGGGATTCGACGGCAAGCTGCCGCATTCGCCCAAGAGCTATGCCGCGCGCTTCTTCTACGACAGCCTCGTCTATGACGCCCAATACCTGGCGCATCTCGCCAATCACCTGGCACCCGGACAGATCTTCGCCGGCACGGACTATCCCTATCAGGTCGAACAACGCGAGCCCGCGGCCTTCATCGCGAGCGTCGCCGACCTCGTCGCGGACGGGTCGAGCCTTTGGTCGGGCGCGGCGAAGCGCTTCCTCGGTCGAGCCTAGGGCGGCGCGACCAGGAACACCTTGGACGAGTTGAAGATCCAGGTATCGACGAAGCCGGTTTCCATCGCGCGTCGGTCGAGTTCGCTCAAGGCACCGGCGAGGCACATCCAGTTCAGCACTTCCTGCTGTCCGCTGTCCTCGATCGCGTCAGCCGGATAGTTGCGCCAGGTCTTCCAGTCACCTTCGCAAAGCGCATCGTAGAGGCGGCGATCGGCCGGAGTGTCGGGATAGAGAAACTGGTTCTTGGCGGTCAGGAAGGCATGCGACCAGCCGGACGAGGCGAGCAAGGCCACCCGGTATGGCGACTGCGCGAGAATGCGTGCCGTCGCGGCACCAAGGTCGAACAATCGCCGCGGTGTCGGCGCTGGCGGATCGAGATCCGCGTCGGTCACGATCTTGTCGAACATCGGGATGCCACCACGTTGGGCAATCACGCGCCGGCCATAGCAGTTCAGCGCAAAGGGAATGATCGGGAAGTCGAAACCCTTGCGGTCGTAGTCGAGATACAGGATGGCGTTCGTGAACGCGTGGCCCAGCGGATGGTGCAATGCCTTGTAGGCATAGGCGGTATCGAAACCTTCTTCGATCAGCCGGCTCGTCAGCATCTTGGCGGCAACGGGATGGCCGGGCAGGTCGAAGGTCTTGCCGGTTTCGCCCCAGACGTTGCCGGGCGGCGAGCCGAAGCGGAAACGATCGTAGGCGCTGATGCAGTAGGGCGGCACGATATCTTCGCGAAAGTTCTCGTACTGGTCGTCGCCCCAGATCAGCACGAAGTCGGGCGCGAAGGCGTCGAGCGCGGCGCGAGTCTTGCGCATCCACTCGACCAGCGCCGCGCGGTGCCGTGTGGCCGAGCTCTTGCCTTCGTCATTCCCCCATTCGGCGCGCATGGGATCCGGCCAGCCTGCCGGCGTGCGGAGCTTCTCTGATAGCTGTGGGTTCTGCAGCATGCGCTTCAGGATCCACGACATGCGTTCGTCCGGCCCCGCGAGCGGCGGATAATGCGACAGTCCAAGGGCCAGGATTTCCGCCATGGGCGTTCTCCGACGGGCGTTCGATCTGCGCAGCCTGTCTCGCCGGCCAATCGCCGTCAATCGCTCTGCGGTCGGCTCGCTGGCCCTCGATCCGGTCAGCGACTAACCTGCAATAGCTCACCGAAGATGTCCTGAAAGCACGGAGGAAAGAATGAATACCGACGCGAAGAAGACGGTCCTGCGCATGATCCCCTACGGGATCTATGTCCTGACGGCAGCCGACGGAAAGGACAAGATCGCGGCGGCGACGGTGAACTGGGTGACGCAGACGGCTTTCGCCCCGCCGCTGGTCGTGGTCGGCGTCAAGACAGACTCGGGTGCCTATCAGATCGTGAAATCGGCCAAGACTTTTGCGCTGAACATGCTGGGCAAGGACCAGAAGGGCCTTGCGTTCACCTTCTTCAAACCGGCCAACGTTGCCGACGGCAAAATCAGCGGCCAGGCCTACCGCACGGGTACGACTGGCGCCCCGATCCTTGTCGATGCGCCGGGTGCGGTCGAATGTCGGGTCACCAGCATCGTCGAGCAGGGTGATCACCACATCGTCGTCGCCGAGGTGGTGGAAGCGCATCTGCAGAAGCCGCCGACGGGCCGGCCGGATGCCGCGATCCTCGAGATGAAAGACCTCGGCGACAACGTCTTCTACGGGGGGTAGTCCGTCGGCTGGCGGTTACATGCCGAGAGTGCGCGCCACCAGCACGCGGGCCATCTTGAGCTGCAGGCGCAAGTGGGGCTTGTGACCCCAGGCGCTGGTGATGTCGGTGGCGGTTTCGCGCCAATCGGTCGGATCTATCTCCTGGCTGCCCGCGCCGATTTCGAAATCGAAACCTGACGGCGTCTGTCCATAGAAAGAGAAGGTGCCATCGGGATCCGGGTGCTGTCCGAGACCGAGGCTCAGCGGGACCTTGGCCAGCCGCGTTCGCTCGAACGCCCTGCCGACGTCCGCGGCCAATGTCGCCTGGAGCATGAAATGGTGGAGACGCTTGCGCAGCGGCAGGTCGAAAACCGCAAGCGAATGATGCCGCTTGTTGCAGTGAAGGAAGGTGCCACGCATGTTGATCGGGCCAACCTTGGCCGCGAGCCTGTCGGTGATGCCGAAGCCCAGCAGCCCAGCATAAAACTGCTCCATTGCGGCAAGATCGGACGACACGAGCACCGCATGCCCCAGCCCGAGCTCGCCGCTGCGAAAGCCACCGGACATGAGGGCGGACGAAAACGGTGTATCGGCCAGCTCGGGTTCGGTGTGGAGCTCGACCTGGTTCCCCATGGGATCCGATACCTGGTGCAGACGGGCGACACGTCGGGCTGCGCAAAGCGCCTTGTCGCCGACGTCGACCTGCAGGCCCGCCCTACGCAGGCGATCGGTTGTCGTATAGAGGACGTCGTCGCTGGCGCAGGCGATGCCGATCGCTGTTAGGTCGTCGGCTTTTCCCGCGCGGAGGATCAGGCGTTGGGCATGGTCGTCGATGCGGTAGCCGATACTGTCGTCGATGTTCTCCGCGGGTGCGGGAAGGCCGAGCATCTCCCGGCAGAAGGTGCTCCACCGGTCGAGCCGTTTCACTTCGAAAGCGAGGTAGCCCAGTTTCAGCGCGACAGTCATTGCAGACGCACCTATTATATTTACATCGTCTATAATTAGAATGATCGTATAAAAATGATCAGTCAACATAAA
The DNA here is from genome assembly GCA_017308235.1 of Alphaproteobacteria bacterium. Classification (GTDB taxonomy): domain Bacteria; phylum Pseudomonadota; class Alphaproteobacteria; order Reyranellales; family Reyranellaceae; genus Reyranella. The sequence goes on from JAFKFL010000011.1 coordinate 427,747, forward strand.
AACGTCCTTGCGGCGATGGAACCCTTGCCAGCCGAGATCGGCGATCCGCTCGCCATCGGCGGCATGCGGCTGCCGAAACGGGAACGCACGCGCCGGCAACTGATCGCGGCGGCCATCCGCGTGTTCTCGGCGCGGGGTATCGGGGACGCGACGATCCATGAAATCGCGGCAGCGGCCGAGATGACGGCGGGTACCATCTACAATCACTTCCGCAGCAAGGACGAAGTAGTGCAGGGGGTCTCGCTCTGGATTGCCGAGACGCTGTGTCACCGCATCGCCGAGAGCTATGCCCACATCCGCGAGGGGGCGGAACGCATGGCGATCGGCAATCGCCGCTACATATGGCTCGCCATGCGGAGTCCAGCCTGGGCGTTGCTGACGCTCGACGTCGGCGCCGCGGCTCCCCATCTCGTCCGGAAGATCAGTGCGGATGCGCTGGCCGATCTTCGGCTGGGTGTTCGACAAAAGGCTTTCCGCATTGCGAGCGAGGCCGCGGCGATGGATCTGATCACCGGCACCGTTTCACAGGCGATGCGCAGTGTCGCGCTTCGCCAAGCGCCGCCGCGTCACGACAGCGCTGTCGCAGCCACAGTGCTGCGCGGGCTGGGCCTGCCGTTCGAGCTTGCACAACAGGTCGCGCGCCGGCCGTTGCCCGACCTGCCGGGCGCTCAGTAAGCTCGGCCGACCATCAGGAAGAGAGGAACACGCTCAAGATGACCGAGTCGAAGGACGACCTGTTCGCCGAGTTGCGCAAGATCGACACGCCCACCATCACCAACGTGGTGGCAACCTATCCCAAGAATCCGCTGTGCCTCGGTCTCTACAATCCCTGGACCGAGAACTGGTACACCGACACCTCGATCCGCTGCATCTATCCCGAGATGGGCGCGACGATCGGCTACGCGGTGACCTGCGTCTACGGGCTGCCGGATCCAAACTTCTCCGGCCGGCTTTCCTTCATGGACGTGGTCGATGCGCTCGACGCCATGAAGAAGCCGACCATCCTGGTGATCCAGCAGAAGTGGCCACCGGAGCTGCACAACAAAGCCGGGCTGGCTGGCGAGATGATGGTGAGCTCGATGATGGCGGTGGGCTGCGTCGGCCTCCTGTCGAACGGGCCATCGCGCGACGTCGATGCGATCCGCAAGCTCAGGTTCCAGCTTCTGCTAGGCGGCGTCACGGCAGGCCATGGCGAGATGGCGGTGCAAGCGGTCAATGTGCCTGTGTCGGTGGGCGGCATGGACGTGGCGCCGGGCGATCTCATCCACATGGACGAGAATGGCGCGGTGAAGTTTCCCGTGCAGCATGCCGAGGCAGTGCTCAAGAATGCCCGGGCCATGCTCGACGATGAAGCACGGCGTCTGGTGCAGATCCGCAAAGCCCGAACGGCTGCGGAGGTGCGAGCCGCCAACTCGGGCGGCGCCTATACGCAGAAAAAGCCTTGATGTGCTAGGGTCGGCAGCGTGGAGCACGCGCGGGCGCGTCGCGACAAAGCAAATGAAACATTCGATGCTGGAGAAATCTCATGAAGGAACTTGCCAAGGATCTCCGTGACGCGTTGGCCCGTGTCGGCACCTCGACGCTCACGGGTGTCCTGAATCGCCGCGGCCTGCGCAGCATGACTCTGTTCGATGTCTGGCCACTCCGTCCGGAGCAGCCCGCTCTGGTCGGTATCGCGTACACCATGCGGTTCATCCCGTCGCGCGAGGACAAGGACGGGCCGACTTCGACCAACCGTTCCTCGATCCAGCCGCAGGCGATGGAGGAATGCCCGCCGGGCCATGTGCTGATGATCGACTCACGCGGCGATTCGCGCGCGGCATCGGCCGGTGATCTCTACGTCGGCCGGCTCAAGGCGCGTGGCGCAGCCGGCATCGTCACCGATGGTGGCTTTCGCGACACCAACGGCGTCTTCAAGACTGGCCTGCCGGCCTATCACCGCCGGCCGTCGTCGCCGCCGAGCCCGATCGTCCATCGGCCGATCGACCTGCAGCTGCCGATTGCCTGCGGTGGCGTCGCTGTCTATCCCGGCGACATCGTGGTCGGCGATCGCGATGCCATTTTGGTGATCCCGCCAGATATCGTCGAAGCGGTCGCCGAAGAAGCGGTGAAGAACTACGAGTACGAGGAGTTCGCCGAACTCGAAGTCGCGCGTGGCCGCTCGCTGAAGGGCCTGTTCCCGGCCGCGAGCGACGAAGCCAAGCGCGACTACGAGGAATGGAAGAAGAAGGGCGGAAAGAAGAAGTAGGCGAAGGCGGTCAGACCTTCGCCAGCACCTCGCCGGCAAAGCGCTTCATCTCCTCGAGCATTGTCGCAACCGTATTGCCATCGAACGTAATGTCGATGGCGCTGACGCCAACGGCCGTCAGCGCCTTGATGTCGCCTGCGATGGCGGCAGGCGTACCGGAGAAGAGACGGCGCTCGCCATCACCTGCCTTGTCCGGCAACGCCGCGCCGTATTTGGGGAAACGGAACGCAAGCCCGACCGACTTGGGATCGCGGCCTGCCTCGGCCGTGAGCTTGTGCAGCTTCTCAACGCCAGCACGCAAGCGCGCCAGGCTGTCGAGCGGGAAGGCGGGATTGCTGCCGATCGGATACCAGGCGTCACCGAGCCGCGCGGTGCGACGCAGCGCCGGCCCTGATTCGCCGCCCACCCAGATCGGAATGCCGCCTTTCTGGGCGGGCTTGGGCGCGAAGATGATATTGTCGAACTTCACGAACTCGCCCGAGAACTTCGGACGCTCCTTGCTCCAGAGCTCGCGAAAAGCGGCGATGTATTCGTCGGTCACCTTGCCGCGCTTGTCGAAGTCGGGGGCGTCGATCGCCTCGAATTCCTCCCGCATCCAGCCTGCGCCGATGCCGAGCGTCACGCGCCCGCCCGACAGCACGTCGATGGTGGCGAGCTGCTTGGCCGCCAGCACGGCCGGACGGTGCGGCACCACCATGACCGAGGTCACGAGGCGCAGCGTCGAGGTGCGAGCGGCGACGAAGGCAAGCTCGATCAGTTGCTCATTGCGCTCGCCGTTGCCCGCGGTGCTGAACTCGCCGGTGTCGCTGTAGGGATAACGTGCCGCAACGTCGGTCGGGATCACCACGTGGTCGCTGAAGGTCGCGTGACTGTAGCCAAGCGCCTCCGCGCCGGTCGCAAGCCGCGTCAGGTTGTCGGCGCTGGCGAGCGGGCCGGCGGTGGGGGCGCTGAATCCGATTTGCATCGCTGTCTCCTTCAACTCGGTATCTTCAAGCCAGGGTGGTGCGAATCTCGAGCCCTCGCTTCAGCGTGAGGGTGACCGGCGTGCGCTCGGCGATCTCGGCCATGCGCTTCTTTTGTTCTTGGTCGACATTTCCCTCGAACCGCAGCCGGCGATCGATGTGCTGGTTTTCGCCCTCGCGGACAAACCGCACATCCGCATGGACGGCCTCGACCGGCCACTTCTTGCGCTCGGCATACATGCGCAGGGTAATCACGGTGCAGGCACCGAGCGCAGATACCAGGATGTCATAGGGCGCGGGTCCTGAATCCTTGCCGCCAAGGTCGGGTCCTTCATCGGCCTTTAGGCGGTGGTGGCCAGTCGTGATGGACGTTTCGTAGTTGGTGGTGCCGATGCTCGCCGTTGCATGTGCCATGCCGTGTCCTCGCCAAGTTCCTGCCGCCGGCCAGTCTAGCGGCCCTATCCAGTCGCGAGGGAGCCCACGCGGCATCCTGTCGTGGTATCTGGTTATTTGGGAAAAAATGTCGTAGTATCAGCAAATTAAATGATATTCTTTTAGTTATTTCGGAGCTCCGCATGGCCGTTACTTCCGGCCTTTCCCTATCCCCCGACATCAACGTCAAACCTATCCGCTCCCTCTGGACGCCGTCCTGGCCGTTACTGATGGGCCTGGTCGCGTTCGTTTGCCTGGCCTTTAGCGTATCCAAGCCGTTGCTGGGCGACCCGGACACCCACTGGCATATCACGGTCGGCAACTGGATCCTGCAGCACCACACGGTCCCCAGGGTCGATATCTATTCGTACACCTTCGCCGGGCAACCGTGGATCGCCAAGGAATGGCTGTCCCAGGTGCTGCTGGCGGGTGCCTACGATATCGGCGGCTGGGGCGGCGTGGTGGTGCTCGCCGCCGCTGCCGTGGCCACGGCGTTTGCCCTGCTGCTGCGCTTCCTGCTGCGCGACCTGACGCCGTTTCCCGCCCTCCTGTTCACGGTCGCGGCATTTACCTTGTCGAGCGCGCATTTCCTGGCCCGCCCCCATGTGCTCGCCTTCCCCGTCATGGTGTGGTGGGTGGCGGGGTTGGTGCGTGCGGTCGAGGAGCGGCGTGCGCCCAAGCCCGTGCTCCTGATCGCGATGCTGCTGTGGGCCAACCTCCACGGTGGCTTCACCTTGGGGTTCGTGCTGGCAGGCGCGCTGGGGCTCGACGCTCTGATCGGCGCCAGGGATGCCGCGGAACGGCGGACGCTGTTCGTGGCCTGGGCGAAGTTCGGCGTGGCGACCTTTCTGGCGGCCTGCATCACGCCTTATGGCCCCGAGTCGATGCTGGTCACGCTCCGCATCTTCAACCTGGGCGATGCGCTGTCGGTCATCTCGGAGTGGAGGTCGCCGAATTTCCAGGAAGCGCCCATGCAGGAGCTGCTCCTGCTGCTCGCGATCTATCTGGCGCTCTCCCGTGGTCTAAAACTCCCGCTCATCCGTCTGTTGATCGTGATCGGGCTGGTGCATCTCTTCCTGCGGTATGCCCGCAATGCAGAGCTGCTGGCGATGCTGGCCCCGCTCGTGATTGCGCCTGTGCTGGTGCGGCAGTGGCCGTCATTGCCGCGTGTCCTGGCGGACGGCCGATTCGCGGCGTTGGCACGGCCGGCGGGCCGCGGCCTGATTGCGCTCTGCCTTGGCGTGACGGCGCTGCTGGCCGTTGGGCTGGTGCGGTTTGGCGGCATCACGGCACCGGAAGCCACCACGCCGTTGGCGGCGCTCAAATTCGCGCGCGAGGCCGGCCTCAAGGGCCATGTGTTCAATCACTATGGCTACGGCGGATTCCTGATCGAGTCGGGCATCCCGACTTTCATCGACGGCCGCGGCGAGCTGTTCGGAGGCGACTTCATCAATCGCTACGTCGATGCGGCCTTCCTGCGCGGCAAGGGAACGCCGCTGGAGACCATCCTCGACGAATTCAAGATCGAATGGACGTTTCTGTCCAAGGATATGCCCGCCAACAAGCTGCTCGCGCGTCTGCCCGGCTGGCGACTCGCCTACAGCGACGACGAGGCGACCATCTTCGTGCGCGACCACTAGGCCTTGAGTAGGATCCAGGTGCAATGGCCGAGGGCACAGAGGCGGCCACTCTCGGTGTAGAGCGCGCATCCTGAATAGAGCTTGCGGCCTTCGGCCCCGATCTTCCAGCCGACCACGGCGCAACGTTCGCCGACTCGCGGCGGATCGATGATCTTCACGGTCTGGCGGCCGGTGAGCGCTGGCAGCCAGTTGTTGGGATCTTGCGCCGCCCAGGCGCCCGGACAGTCGAGCGTTCCCCAGACGAACTCGCGCCGGATGCGGCCATCACCACTGGCGTGCGCGGCGTGCGGCACGTAGCAAGAGAGCGAGCGTCCGGCTTCGGGGCCGTGCGTTCCCAGCACGCGCAGCCCGTCGCCGACGGCGCGGCCGCGACCGCACACGATGCAATAGTGGAATTCGCTGTCCTCGAAGCAGCCGCCGTCACGTTCTCGTTGCATGACGTCGTTCCAGTCGGCTGGTGCCGGTGGCGGCGAGAGGTGGTCGACGGAACCGGGGCGCGCTTCGCAGATCAGCGTGTCGCCGTCGCGAAGCTCCAGGCTGCCGTTCGACCGGTGCAACGCCAGCGTACGCTCGATGGGGATCGGTGCACGAAACGTCACCTCAACACCGCTGTCCGGATCAAAATGTTGGGCGAGCAGGCCACCGACATAGCCGCCGTTACCTGAGAGGCGCGGTCCATTGAAGCCGCGTTCGACGATCAGCGTTTGGTTCACGAACTCCTCCGCGGCGCGGAACGTGGCGTGCGCATGTCGCAATTGCAAGCCTGCCGGTCGGCAAAGCGCTTGCGCAATTGCTGCCATGCGCCCAAGGGTGAGGTCGATGAATCGACTCGTGCCCTGGTCGCTGGTGGCGCTGTGCTTCGCCCTCGGTGTGGCCAGCCGGTCGATCAGCGACGCTTTTGTCGTCTTTGTGCCGGCGCTGCAGGACGCCTTCGCGGCGAGCCGTAGCTCGGTGACCGTGATCTACAGCTTCGCGCTTCTTGTCGGCGGAACCGGTGCGCCGTTGGCTGGCTGGATCATTGATCGTTTCGGCCTGCGGACGCTTACAGTGATCGGCATGGCCGCCGCCGCCATCGGCGCGATCAGCGCATCGCAGGCGACGCATCTCTGGCAACTCAATCTCGGGCTGGGCGTCGTGATGGGCTTTGGTGGCGCATCGCTTTCGGGCGTGCTGAGCTCATCGGTAATCGGCCGATGGTTTCCCGCGCATCGCCTTGGCGTGGCACTGGCTATCGCCTGGTCGGCGCCAGGTGTGGGCAGCATCGTCATCCTGCCGCTCGCCGAGCACATCATCGCGACCGACGGGTGGCGACAGGCCTACTTCGTCTTCGCCTGCATCAGCGCGGCGTTCATTCCGTTGCTGCTTTTGCTGCCGTGGCGTCGCATTGCCGCGGGAGCGCCGGGGCTTGCGCGTGCGCACGCATCGGCAAGCACCAGTGTGACGGTGGGGCAGGCCGTGCGCGAAACGCCGTTCTGGGCGCTCACCTTTTCCTTCGGCTTCACCTCGCTCGGAATCTTCGCGATCGCACCGCAAGCGATGGTGTATCTGCTCGAGCGTGGGATGGAGGGCAGCTATGCGGCAAGAGCGCTCGCCGTCGCCGGAGTCCTGACGCCGCTTGGCATGGTCGGCTTCAGCTGGTTGTCGGATCGCGGTGGCCGCAAGCTTGCTGCCCTTCTTGCCTACACCTGCTCGATCGTAGGTGTGGGCATGTTAGCCCTGGTGCGCGGGCCGGACGACGATCTCTTTCTGTGGCTCTATGTGTTGTTGTTTGGCGGCAGCCAGGGCTCGCGCGGACCAATGATCTCTACTCTGGCGACCCTGCGCTATCGCGGCGCCAATTTCGGCCGCATCTATGGCCTCATCAGCATGGGCATGGGTGTGGGCGGCTTCCTCGGCGCCTGGATCGGTGGCCTGCTGCACGATCTCACGGGTGGTTATGCGGCGGTCATGATCTTCTCGGTCTGCATGTTGGCGATGGCCGCTGCTTCGCTTGGTGCGGAAGCGGGCGCGCGCGAACGACTTGCCACCTGATCGTCGCAATTGACGACGCTCCGGTTAAGCTTGCACGACATCTCGATGACCTTGATATCGACATATTGTGTTTCCAAAAAACTTTGCCACAATGCGCGCCATGTTCGATCGTCATCGACTCGACTTTCGGAGTAGTCCCAGCCAACGGCGGCGGAGCTAGCCGTGACGCCGGGCCTTGAGTCCTGCCACGCGCTGGTGCTCAACGCCGACTTTCGGCCGCTGTCGTACTTCCCTCTGTCGATCTGGTCGTGGCAGGACGCCGTGAAGGCAGTGTTCCTCGACCGTGTGAGCGTGGTCTCCGAATACGAACGCAAAATCCACAGTCCGTCCTTCGAGATGCGGCTGCCGAGCGTCATTGCGCTCAAGGAATATGTCCCGGCGGCGCGGCGTCCGGCCTTCACCCGGTTCAATGTCTTCCTGCGCGACCATTTCAATTGCCAGTATTGCGGCGGCGATTTCGCGACCAACGAGCTCACCTTCGATCACGTGACCCCCAAGTCGCGCGGTGGCCGCACGAGCTGGAGCAACGTCGTCACGGCCTGCAGCCCATGCAATCTTTTGAAGGGCAACCGCCTGCTGCGTGAAAGTGGCATGCTCCTGCAGCGCGCGCCGGTCGAGCCGACGACGGCGGAGCTGCAAGAGAATGGACGGGCCTTCCCGCCGGGCTACCTGCACGAGAGCTGGCGCGACTTCCTGTATTGGGACAGCGAGCTGGATCAGAACTGATCCACCGGAGACGTCGCGCAATCTTCGTCTTCCGGACCGCGAGCGCCTGCCCTGAGCCTGCCGAAGGGTCTCGCTCGCTCAAGTTCATGAAGCGAGCCGGAGGCTCGCGGTCCAAAAGATCAGATTCTCGTCGACAGCCAGATCGCGAGCTTGGAGCCGGTTTTAATGGCGTGCGTCAGCAATTCGTAGGCTGGCGCCTGCTCCGCACCCGAAGCCAGCGCTTCGTCCCGGTGTGCGATCTCTTCGGCACGGAACTTCTCGACCGTGGCCCGAAGGTCCGCCTCATCGTCGCCTAGAGCGGCAGCTTGGCTCGCATAGTGCTCGTCGATCGTCTCCTCGATCGCGACCGTGCAGGCCATCGCCGCCTTGTCGCCCATCAACGCCGTAGCAGCACCCAGCGCAAAACCGGCCAAATCCCAGACCGGCGACAGAGCCGTGGGCCGTACACGGCGCTGCGTCATCAGGCGATCGAAGGTGGCGCGATGCTCGCGCTCCGCTCGTGCCATGGCGGCGATCTTGCGTCCCGCGTCGCCATTGGCGCGACCGGTCCAGCGCAACGCCGCCAGTTGGCCTTCATAGATGCGGACCGCGCCGAATTCGCCCGCCTGATCGACGCGAATTACGCGCTCGACGAGCTGCCGAGGCTCGAGGTCGCCAGGGTTGCGCCCGTCGCCCGTCCTCATGGATGCTCCTTGACGTTGCGAATGACCGTCGCCGACAGCAGGAGCGCGACGCCCGCCGACAGGATCGCGTTCCAGCCGGCCATCGAGATGCCCCACATAGACCAGGCGACCTGGTCGCAACGCACCATCTTGGCGGAAAAGAGAAACTTCTTGAGCTCGGCAGGAGACAGGCCGCTCGGGATGCGGCCGGAACAGGCCTGCGGGCCTGCCCACCATTGGTTCTCGACGCCCGCATGATAGAGGCCGATGAAGGCGGTGATGAAGAGCGCCGCGACCGCCGCCAGTGCGAACACATAGGCAAGGCGAGATGAAGTGCGCGACGCGATCGCGGCGACGCCGAGGGCAATCGACGCGATATGGGGATAGCGCTGCCAGTGGCAGAGGTCGCACGGTGGCAGACCGACCACGTATTGGAAGTAGAGCGCACCTGCCATCAAAGCACCGCTGGTGAGCGCGGCAACCAGACCAATCTGGCTGGGGAGAGGCAACGACTTCGGCAGGGCAAGGCGCATCGAAGGTCTCAGAACAGATAGCGGAAGGCCACGAACCCGCCCACCAGCGCCACCAGGAACAGCCATGTCACCAACGTCAGCCGTTCCTCGATGAAGTTGCGGATCGGTTCCCCGAACTTCCACAGCAAGGCTGCCACGATGAAGAACCGCAAGCCACGCGTCACGATAGACGCCCACACGAAAGTGAAAAGGTCAAAATGCGCGGCACCTGAAGCAATCGTCACCAGTTTATAGGGAATGGGCGTCAGTCCCTTGATCAAAATGATCCAGGTCCCCCATTCGGCAAAGCCCGCCCGGAACTTCTCGAGCCCGTCCTGCAGGCCGTATGTCTTCACCAGCCAGGCGCCGATCGTCTCGAAGAAATAAAAGCCAATGGCATAGCCCAAAAGCCCGCCCAGCACCGAGCAGACGGTGCAGACCAGGGCGATCCTGAACGCCTTGGTGCGGTTGGCCAGCACCATGGGGATCAGCATCACGTCGGGGGGGATGGGAAAGAACGAGCTTTCGGCGAAGGCCACCGCACCCATGGCGACGATGGCTTTGGGGTGGCCGGAAAGCCGGATCACCCAGTCATAGAGGCGGCGGAGCATTGCGCCGATGCCTAGCAGTTGGGCTGGGGGCGCGCCACTCCAGTGGCGCGATCTTCTGTGTAATCAGAGAAAGACGCGCGATCCAAGCGGAGGTTACTCCGCTGAGGAGTCGCGCGCCCCCAGCTATTCCGCCGCCTGCTTCAGCCGCGTCGGCACCGTCTCGCCGGCGAGCAGCGCGGCGCGGGCGGCTTCGTATTCCGCCTTAAGCCGCGCCACGACCTCGCCGGCCGGCGGCGCATCGTGGATCTGGCCCACGCCTTGGCCGGCGCCCCAGATGTCGCGCCAGGCCTTGGTCTTCATGTTGCCGCCGGAGCCGAAGTTCATCTTGCTCTTGTCGGCCTCCGGCAGGGTATCGGGATCGAGACCGGCGGCAGCAATGCTGCGCTTGAGATAATTGCCATGCACGCCGGTGAAGAGGTTGGTGTAGACGATCTCCTCGCCACTCGACTCGATGATGCACTGCTTGTTCTCTGCCGAGGCCGCCGCTTCCTTGCTGGCGATGAAGCGCGTGCCGATATAGGCGAGGTCGGCGCCGAGCGCTTGCGCCGACAGCACCGACGCCCCGTTGGCGATCGAACCCGAGAGCAGCAGGCAGCCGTCGTAGAACTGGCGCACTTCAGGCACCAGTGCGAAAGGCGAGAGGCGGCCGGCGTGGCCGCCGGCGCCGGCGCAGACCAGGATCAATCCGTCGACGCCCGCCTGCAGCGCGCGCTTGGCGTGGGCGACATTGGTCACGTCGTGGAACACCAGGCAGCCATAGCGCTTGGCCGATTTCACGACGTCGTCGGGCGCCCGCAGCGAGGTGATCTGGATCGGCACCTTGTACTTCTCGCAGAGATCGACGTCGTGCTGCAGCCGGTCGTTGGAGCTGTGCACGATCTGGTTCACGGCGAAAGGCGCGACCTTACGGTCGGGATGCTTGGCCTTGAATTCACCGAGCTCGCCGGTGATGCGCTTCAGCCACTCCTCGAAAAGTTCCTTCGGCCGCGCGTTGAGCGCCGGGAACGAACCCACGATTCCCGCCTTGCACTGCTCGATCACGAGATCCGGATTGGAGACGATGAACAAGGGCGCGCCGACCACGGGAATGGAAAGCGAGTCGCGCAATAGTGCCGGAAGAGCCATGAACCGTATCCTCGTCTATCTCAAAAGGGCATAAGGCCCGCCGCGATCGATCGCCCGTTTGTAGGCCGGCCGGGCATGGATGCGGTCAAGAAAGGCGCTGAGCTTCGGATAGTCCGCCGAAAGGCCGGCGCGGGCGGCGGCCGCTTCGAGCGGGAAACTCATCTGGATATCGGCGGCAGAGAAGGTACCACCGGCAAACCAGTCGCGGTCCGACAGCTCGCGCTCGAGGAAGCCGAGATGGTTCTTCAGTTGCGGCGCGATCAGCGCCGTGTCCGCACCCGCCACGAGCGCCTTGGCGGCGGGCTTCATCAGGATCGGCGCCCGTTGCGGAAGGCGGGTGAACACCAGCTTCATCAGAAGCAGCGGCATCAGCGAGCCTTCGGCATAGTGCATGAAGTAGGTGTAATGCAGGCGATCGGATGAGCCCGCTGGCGGCGCGAATTTGCCGCCGCCATAGGCTTCCGCGAGGTATTCGAGGATCGCGCCCGACTCAGCCAGCACCTTGTCGCCGTCAGAAACGACCGGCGACTTGCCGAGCGGATGCACCGCGCGCAAGGCGGCAGGCGCCAGCATGGTTTCGGAATCGCGCTCGTAGCGCTTGACCTCGTAGGGCAGGCCAAGCTCCTCCAGTATCCAGAGGATGCGCTGCGAGCGCGAGTTGTTGAGATGGTGGACGACGATCATTGTCAGTCGTTACCTCAGAGCGGGCCCGGCCGCCAGTTGCCATGGAAGCCCGCCGGCACGCGGCTCGACAGGTGCGCCACCGCGATCGGGCCTTTGCCGATATCGGTCGCCTCGAACACGGCGAGGTCGCTGCGGCCCTCCTCGGCGCGGAAGATGACGCTCAGCAGCCAACCGTCGCCCTCGGCGGCGTTCTCCGATCGATGCACGAAGATCGGCTCGCCGAAGCGGTCGTCGGGGCCGGCGTTCCAGGTGACGTTCTTGCCGGTCGAGAGATCATAGTGGGTGATGCCCTCGCGACGCGGCATGCCGGCGGCCACCACATTGCCCGACACGATCCAGCCGTGGCGATAGTCGTCCATGCAGTAGCGTTCGTCGAAGCGCGGGAACTCACCGGCGCGGTCGTCGAGCTGCTCCTCCTTGAAGGTGTTGCCCTGGCCCGCGAGATCGAACGTCCAGCGGAACAGCCGCGCCGGCGGCGTCTCCTTCGTCGAGGGCGAGCCGTCGGGCAGAGGGAAGAGCGGAGCTACGTCGTACTTCATGACGTCGATCACCACCTTGCCGTCCGCCGTCTCGAAGTGGTTCATCGGATGGAAGACGTAGCAGGGCGGGGCGGCAACCCACTTGGCGTCGGCCACCGTGCCGTTGCGCGGGATGAAGGCGATGTGCGTGCCCTTGTCCGGCTCCCAGGCGAACGGCGGCTTGCCGCCCATGGCGCGCTCCATGGAGCTGGTGAGCGGGAAGATCGGCATCACGATCCAGTTCCGGGTGACGGCGAAGTCGTGGATCATCGAAGGGTAGGGACCGTCGAGGATCTCGGCGCGCGTGATTTGGCCCTCGGCACTGACGGTCTGCAGGCTCACTTCCTTGGTGAAGCGGCCCTTGGCCGAATAGCCGAAGAACACCATCTCGCCGGTCTTGGGGTCGAGCTTGGGATGCGCCGTGAACGGCCCGCAGAGCTTGTCGCCCCAGGTCTCGTAGCCGCCGCCCGTGGGGCCGACCGGCATCAGGCTCGCCGGATCGAGCGAGAACGGCGCATGCGCCTCCTCAAGCGCCAGAAGCTTGCCGCCGTGCCAGACGATGTTGGTGTTGGCGATGGTCGAGCCCAGCGCCATCACGCGCGGGTCGGTGTACATCGGGTTGCCGAAGGTGCCCGACAGGCCCTCGCCTTCCTTGTTCTCCAGCGCCCACTTGGGCGTGCGCACCCAGCGGTTCTTGTAGGAGACGTTGCCGTTCTCGATGTGGAAGGCATGGATCATGCCGTCGCCGCCGAACCAGTGGTACGGCCCGCGCGGCGCGAACTGGGGGTTGGGGCCGTTACGGTAAAGCGTGCCGCACAGCTCCTTCGGCATCTCGCCCGTGATGTGCAGGTGGGCGGCATCCGCCTCGGTATTCACCGGCGCGTAGTAGCCTTTGAGGAACGGATTGTCGGTCGGGAAGGCCTTGGCCATGGCGCGCTCCTGTCTAGACGGATAAGGGAAACGCTGTGTACGTAACTGACGCTATCAATACACACTGTTCCCCGCAAGCGAATTTTCGATGTCAATCCGCCGGGGCGGGGAAGGGTGCGCTGCGCTGGGCGACGGCCTGGTGATTTTCGATGCGCCGGCAGACAAGGCTGCCCCCGATACCGGTCCCGAGGATCAGAAGGCCACAGCCAAGCTGGGTGGCGACGGCGCCCATCAGCTCGAAGCACCAGGTGGCGAGGAAGCTCGCCAACAGCATGGAGGCGGCCATCACCACCAGCCGCAGGCGGAAGACGCGGGCGATATCGTGACCGTGGAACACGGTCTGCATGCGCGTGATCATGGGCACGAAAAAGAACGGTCCGCCCAGGCCGGCTAGCAGCCCGCCCAGCATCATCGCCGGCAGGAGCGCGCCCGGCGGCAATAGCCAGACCGAGAGCGCCAGCCAGGAAAAGCCCGAGCCCATCGCGACATAGCCCAGGAACATGGTCGACATCGGGCGTTTGAAGCGCACGCTGCCGGCAATGATGTTGCCGGTGACGTCGCCCACGCCATAGGCGCCCATCACCAGTGCGTAGGCGGCAAGATCGCCGAAGCCCAGGAAGGTCGGGCGGTATTCGGTGACGATAAGCGCGATCGCGAGGCTGAGCGCCACCATCCAGGGGCCGTTCAGCACGGCGTTGATGATCAGAATCGCGCCCATCGTGGGTTCGCTCAACATCAGCCGGAAGCCTGCGGTCAGTGCGTCCCAGGCGCCGCGCCAGCCGGGCGCGACGCGCACCGGATCGCTCTCGCCGCCGACCAGCCTGTCGCGCGCAGCGCGCAGCGCGAGGCCCGAGACGATGAAGCCTAGCGCCGTTGCGCTGAGGAAATGGATCACCGGCAGGAAGAGATGCAGAGCGGCGGCCACCATCGGTCCGACCAGGCGGGCGATGCGGTAGGTCGCATCGAACAGGCCGTTGATCGCCTGCTGGGCATCGCGGTCGCGCACGAGCGTGGGAATGGTGGATTGCAGCGCCGGCGAGAAGACCATGCGTAGGGTAGCGAGGCCGACCGAGGAGACGATCAGGAGCGTGATCGACACGCCGATGAAGTAGTAGCCCACCACCGGCAACAGGCAGAAAGCCGCGCTCCAGATGCGCGTGCCGATCATCGCACGGTCCGGCCGCCAGCGATCGAACACCACGGCGCCGAACAGGCCCGCGATCAGCATGGCGACGTACTGCACACCGGTGACGAGGCCCGCCATGTTGCCTGCGACTTCGACCGCCAGCCATACGCTCGCGACTCGGAACAGATCTTCGCCGATGGTCGAGGTACAAAGGCCGGACCATACGGTCAGCACGGCGCGGTCGGCGAGGGGACGGAAGACGGGCAGCATCAGCGAACCCAGACGCCTCCATCCTTGTTCTTGTAGCCGAGCGATAGGTAGGCGGCGTCGACCAGCGACTGGCCGCGCGCGTTCATGAGCAGGCCCGGGCCCATCTGGTTCATGGTGTAGCCGAAGGAGAGGCCGGCGGCGGGATCGGCGAAGCCCAGCGAGCCACCGGCGCCGACATGGCCGAAAGCGGCGCTGCCCAGGATCGCGCTGTCGACATCCGGTCCGAAGATCTCGGCGCCGACGCTGCGCCGGCGATTGTCCATCGACTTCATGAAGCCCAGTGCAAAGCGGGTGGGGATGCGCAGGGTGGCATCGTCGTGCGTGGCCATCGAGACCTCGCCCATGCGCACGAGCGTCTTTTCGTCGACCAGCTTGCCGCCGCCGGTTGCCAGCGGCGCATACATGCCCGCCAGCCCGCGTGCGTTGGTGATGCCGTTGGCGGCACCGATCTCGGCGGCATGGCCAGCGCGCGTGTTGGCCCCGCCGATGCGCCAGGCGCCGACGTTCATGAAAAAGAGCGAGGCGATCGACTGGCGATCGGCGAGGTCGCGCAGGAACGGCGTCACCGCCTGCTCGCGCGTGTATGTAAAGGGCAGGATCGGCGCCACGCGCGGCTCGATCGCTTCGGGCAGGCCAATCCAGAAGTCGAGGCCGAGCGGCTTTGCGATCTCGTCCTGGAAGAAAGTGCCGAGCGACTTGCCGCTCACGCGCCGCACCATCTCGCCGACCGTCCAGCCGAAAGTGAAGCCGTGGTAGCCGTTGCGCGTGCCGGGCTTCCAGAACGGCTCTTCTGCCGCCAGCCGCTCGGTCATGTAGGACCAGTCGTAGGGGCCGTCGTCCTTCACCTTCTCTCGCAACGCCGGCACGGCCGACGAATGGTCGAGCATCATGCGCGTGGTGACCTGCTCCTTGCCGCGCTGGCCGAATTCGGGCCAAAGCTCGATCACCGGCGCGTCGATGTCGAGTTTGCCGCGGCTTGCCAGCACATGCGCACAGAGCGCCGTCGCGCCTTTGGTGCAGGAAAAGACGATGCTGACCGTATCTCGCGTCCAGGCCTTGCCGGTCTTGGGATCGGCGACGCCGCCCCACAGATCGACCACCGTCTCGCCGCCCACCGTCAGGCAGACGGAGGCGCCGATCTCACCGCGCTCAGAAAAATTCTTGCGGAAGGCCTCGCCAACGCGCTCGAAGCCCGGCTTGCAGGTTCCTTCGACCGTCATGTCAGCGTCCTTGTTGTGGCAGGGGCAGCTTGAACGCATCCAGCAGGAAGTAGGCGGCCTGCGACAGGCCGGTCTGGTCGATGCCATGTCCCACGCCGGGGGCGATATGCGTGCGTACCGGCACATCGTTCTGGCGCAACACTTCCGCCGCGCGTTCGGTCAGGACATGCGGCAGCATCTCGTCGCTGTCGCCGTGCAGCAGCAGCACCGGCGGCCGGGTCTTGATCTCTGCTTTCAGCGATTCGGGTGCGGCCAACATGCCGGAGAAGCCGACAATGCCCGCGAGCTGCTTGGCGCGACGCAGGCCAACATGCAGCGCCATCATCGTGCCCTGGCTAAAACCCACCAGGATGGTCTTGCTCTCGTCGAGCCCGTATTGGGCAAGCTTCTCGTCGAGGAAGGCGTCGACAAACGGCGCCGCGGCGCGCACGCCAGCCGCCGTGACCTGCGGATCGAGTCGGGAGATGCCGAACCACTGAAAACCCATCGGGTTACCTTCGCAGGGATAGGGCGCGTTGGGGGCATGGAACACTGTATCGGGCATCAACGGCGCCAGGACCGGGGCGAGGCCGATCAGGTCGTTGCCATCGGCGCCGTAGCCGTGCAGCAGCAGCACGAGGTGACCCGGCCGGCCGCCGGCCTCGGGGCCGTGGCTTGGCCCGTCGAGCTTGATCATGCGGCCTCCACTTGTTTGCGCGCGGGTTTGGTCGCCGGTGTCGCCGTAGGCTTGGGCTCCCTGGCGCTCCAGTCCGGCATGTTGCGGCGATAGTGCCAGAGCAATAGCGCTGCCGCGCTACGCCAGGGACGCCAGGCTTCCGCTATTTTGACCAGCCGCTTGGCGTCCGGCCGCTTGCGTAGCTTCTTGAGGTGTTGGGCGGCAATCACCAGGCCCAGATCGAGGCCGGGCATGATGTCGGGCCGGCCGTGCGCGAACATGAGGTAGATCTCGGCCGTCCATCGGCCGATGCCTTTGGCCTGGGTCAGCATGGCGATCGCGGCTTCGTCCTCGAGCTCATTCAGCGCCACGAAATCGATGCGGCCCTCGGCGATGTCGGTGGCGAGGCTGCGGCCATACTTCATCTTGGCACCGGAGAGGCCGACGGCGCGCAGTTGCTCGTCGCTGAGCGCCAGGAACTCGGTCGGCTCCATCGACGGCGCCGCCGCTTCGAGCCGAAGCCAGATGCTGCGCGCGGCATGGACCGAGACCTGCTGGCCCACGATCGAGCGCATCAGTCCGCCGAAGCCCGTCGGCACTTCACGCAACTGCGGATGCCCCACTTCCTTCAGGGCGCGGGCGAAGTCCGGATCGACTTTCGCCAGGTGCCGCATCGCCTTCTTGAGGTTCGCGGCATCGAGAACCACTTGAGCCATGGTCCCGCATAGCACGCCGCGCGACCTCGCTGTAACGTCCGATCATGGAGATCGTGACGCGTTTTGCCCCCAGCCCGACAGGCGATCTGCATCTCGGCTCGGCCTATTCCGCCTGGGTGGGATGGCATCGCGCGCGCGAATCAGGCGGGCGCTTCCTGGTGCGCATCGAGGATACCGACATCCGCCGCTGCCGGCGCGAATACGAACATGCGATCCTCGCCGACCTCCAGTGGCTGGGCCTCGATTGGGACGGCGGGGTGCGACGCCAGTCGGACCATTTCGCCGACTATGGCCGCATTCTTGACCAGCTCGACACCCGCGGGCTCGTCTACCCCTGCTTCTGCTCCCGCGCCGACATTGCGCGCGAGATCGCAGCCTCCGCGGCCGCACCTCATGGCCCGGATGGGCCGCTCTACCCCGGCACCTGCCACCATTTGGGCACGGCGGAACGGCGGTTCCGTTTAGCGGCCGGCGAGGAGCATTGCCTGCGACTCGATGCGGAGAAGGCGGCGGCGCTGGTGGGGGCGTACCATTTCGTCGACGAGGCGCGCGGCCGAATCGAAGGCCAGCCGTTGCTGATGGGCGACTTCGTGATCGCCCGCAAGGACACGCCGACCTCCTATCATCTTGCGGTCACCGTCGACGATCATCTGCAGGGGGTCACCCTGGTCACGCGCGGCGAGGACGTGCTGCCTTCCACACACGTCCACGTCCTGCTGCAGAAGCTTTTAGGCTACGAGACGCCGCTCTACGCCCATCACCGGCTGCTGACCGATGCCACAGGGCGGCGGTTCGCCAAGCGCGACCGTGACATGACGATCCGCGCCATGCGCGAGTCGGGTCTCACACCGGCGCAGGTGATCGACAAGGCGTTGCGGAGCGCGACCGACGGCCTTGGCGCTGCAACGGGCAGGCCTTAGACTTTCGCCATGGACCGCAAGGAAGAACTGACTGTCGGGAAGCGGCTGATCGGCCATATCGACGGCCGCACCACCGACTTGGCGGACGATCTGTTCCGCAACCAGGTGATCGCCTATTCCTGCCGCGATCGCGCCAAGCTCGAGCGCGAGCGGCTGTTCCGCGATCATCCGATCTTCATGGGGCTCGGCACGCGGCTCGCAAAACCGGGTGACTACCTCACCGAGGACGTGGCCGGCCTGCCGGTGCTGCTGACGCGCGGCAGCGATGGCGCGGTGAGGGCGTTCGCCAATATCTGCCGTCATCGTGGCGCGCCGGTGGCGCAGGGTTGCGGCAACGCGCGAGCCTTTACCTGCCCCTACCATGGCTGGACCTACGACCTTACGGGCAGGCTGCTCGGAACGACCGACAAGGTTGCGTTCGCCGGCCTCGATCTTGCGGGCCACGGCCTCGTGCCGCTGCCCGCGGCGGAGAAACACGGCATGATCTTCGTGCGGCCAAAGCCTGCATCGCCGGGCGAGGATTGCACGATCGACGTCGACTCCACGTTGGGCGCGATGGCGGCCGATATGGAGGCGCTGAAGCTCGATACCTATCCAGTGTTCTCGGCCGACCGCGTCGCGCCGCGCATCAACTGGAAGTTCGCGGTCGATACCTTCCTCGAGGGCTATCACATCCCGCATCTGCATCGGAAAACGATCGGCCCGTACTTCATCGGCAATTGCGGCACCTTCGACGCGGCCGGCCTCAACGGCCGCATGTGCGTGGCGCGAACCTCGATCGACGCCGTCCGGGCGCAGCCTGAGACCGAGCGCAACTACCGGCCGCACGTGATCTCGGTCTACCAGCTCTTCCCCAATACCATCGTGATCTGGCAGGTCGACCATATCGAGATCTGGCGCGCCTTTCCCGATCGCGACGATCCGGGTCGATGCGACGTCGAGATGACGATCTACAAGCCAGCGGACTCGGACCGGTCCGATGCCTATTGGGAGAAGAATCGCGATATTGCGATCCGTACGGTGATGGAGGAGGACTTCCCGCTGGGCGAACGCATGCAGATCGGCTTCGAGTCGGGTGCGACAGGCGAGGTGATCTACGGCCGCAATGAGCCGTCACTGGTCCATTTCCACCGTTCCATTCGCAGTGCCTTGGGTATGTCCGCATGATGAGAAGCAAGCCGCCGTTTCGCGCCGACCAGGTCGGCAGCCTTCTGCGCAGCGCGCCAGTCAAGGCAGCGCGGACCAGGCGGTTGGCGGGAGAGATCACGCCCGCGCAATTGAAAGCGGTCGAAGACGACGAGGTGCGGAAGCTCGTCGCCAAGCAGGAAGCAATTGGCCTCAAGGGTGTGACCGACGGCGAGTTCCGCCGCTCGTGGTGGCACTACGATTTCCTGGCCAAGCTGCAGGGTGTCGAGCTGATAAGCGTGGCGCAGGGCCTGCAGTTCAAGGGCACCGAGACCAAAGCCGAGGGCCTGCATGTCCACGGCAAGATCGACTTCTCCGCCGACCATCCGATGCTCGACCATTTCAGGTTCCTGAAATCGGTCGCCAAGCAGACGCCCAAGATGACCATCCCGTCGCCAACGGCGCTGCACTATCGCGGCGGACGGCAGGCGATCGAGAAATCGGTCTATCCCGAGATGGAGCCGTTCTTCGAGGATCTCGGCCGTGCCTACACCAAGGCCGTGCGCGCCTTCGGCGAAGCGGGTTGCACCTACTTGCAGCTCGACGAGGTGTTCGTGGCCTATCTCTGTGACGCCGCCCAACGCGACTATCTGCGGGGCCGCGGCGACGATCCCGACAAGCTCCTGCACATCTACGCCGACCTCGTGAACGCGGCCTGTGCCGGCCGCACGCCTGAGATGACGATCTCCATGCATCTCTGCCGCGGCAACTTCCGCTCGACCTGGATGGCGCAAGGCGGCTACGAGCCGGTGGCCGACATCCTGTTCAACAAGATGAACGTCGATGCCTATTTCATGGAATACGACAGCGACCGCGCAGGCGGCTTCGAGCCGCTGCGCTTCCTGCCCAAGAACAAGCACGTGGTGCTGGGCGTCATGACGTCGAAGACCGGCGCGCTGGAGAGCAAGGACCAGCTCAAGCGTCGCATCGACGAGGCCTCGAAGTTCGCCTCACTCGATCAGCTCTGCCTGTCGCCTCAGTGCGGTTTCGCCAGCACGGAAGAGGGCAATCTGCTCGCTGCAGACGAGCAGTGGGCCAAGCTCTCCCGCTGCGTCGAAGTGGCGGAAGAGGTGTGGGGCTGACCCCTCTTGTCATCTTGAGCGAAGCGAAGGATCTAGCGCTGGCAGCAGAGTCGTTGATCGTTCCCTTAGATCCTTCGCTACGCTCAGGATGACAATTACGCCGCCTTCTTCTGTCCTTCGATGGCGCGGCGGATCGCGGCCCGCGCGAGCAGGCGGGTCGAATCGAGCGTCGGCAAGGGCGAGTTGGCGTCACTCAGGATGAGCGGAATCTCGGTGCAGCCCAGCACCACGGCATCGCAACCTTCCTTTTCCTTGAGTCGCGCGATCACCTTCTGGAAATAGGCGATGCCCTCGGGCTTGAAGATGCCGCGCACCAGCTCATCCATGATGATGCGGTTGATCTCGTCGCGCTCGGCAATCGTGGGCCGCACCCATTCCAGGCCGCGCGCGGAAAGCTTTTGCGGGTAGACCTCGCTGTCGGTGAGCCAGCGCGTGCCGGTGATGGCGATGCGCCGGAATCCTCGGCTGACCGCTTCGGCCGCCACGCTATCGGCGATATGCAGCCACGGGATCGGCGAACGCGCTTCGATGAACGGCAACGCCTGGTGGATCGTGTTGTCGGGACAGATCACGAAGGCGGCGCCCATGCGCGCAAGCTTCTCGGACGAAGTGAGCATCAGGTCGCCCACACCCTGCCAGTCGCCGCGGTAGATGCGGTTCATATAGTCATCGAGCGACGGCGTATGCAGGGTCACCTCGGGATGGCCGTGGCCGCCCAGCAGGGCCGGCGCCTCGGTGCAGATGGTGCGATAGCAAAGGGCCGCGCCTTCGGCGGAGCAGGCGGCGATTCCGATATGAAGCGGTGTCATGCCGCCAGTGTCGCCCATCTGAATGGGCCGGGCCACCCTCTACTTCTCTCCCAACTGCGCGTTGATCCAGTCCTGCACCGGATCGGCTTCGAGAAAGCGGCGGGCTTTACGTCGCAACTCCTCGTCCGCGACATTGCCGACCACGATCGCCACGACGAGATCGCAGCGGTAGGAAACGGCAATTGCTTCTGCAAGCTGTGAGGAACCCCGCGATCGCAGTTTGTAGATCCGGCTGCGACCGACGAGGTCGGTGATCTGAATGCGCTGACCGGACGCGACAGGTGTGAACAACGGGTCCACCAAGTCGATGTCCGTGACGCGATCGACCTCTGAATCGTCGACCACGCCCGTATCGCAGTTGCCGCAGAAGCCGAGCTTAGGGCGAACGTAGACCTCGAGCCCATGGCCACGCCAGGCCTGGCCTTCGTCCCAGCCGTCGCGCGGGAAGGGCCAGGTGATGCGACGCCAGCCGTCGTACTCCCAGGGCCTGTGCGTGACGTCCCAGCGCACATAAGTCGAGAAGGCGCCCAATCCGATCATGAAAACGGCGGCGAGCGATGCGTAGACGATTGTGCGTCGGCTCAGCATGCTCACTTCAGCCCGGCCACCGCGCGGGCCGGTCCTGCCAGCTCGAGGATATGCAGGCCCGTGTTGGCGCGGTCGACGATGTAGATATAGCCCCGCGAATCGGTTTCGACATTGTTGGTCTGGATCGCTGTCTTGCAGCGATCCTGCCCGCCTTCGCGCACGCAACGCTTGTCGGTCTTCTCGGTGATGGCGGGGATGAAATAGCCCATCTCGACCGGATGATAGGGATCGCGCACGTCGAGTGCGCGGATGCCGGCATTGAAGAAGGCGATGAAGGCCATCTTCTTGTAGAACACCGGATCCATGCTTTCGTTCGAAGAGTGTGCCCCGAAGCGGCCGCCGCGCTGACAGAAATGGCCGCTCGCCTCGGGCACGGTCCAGCTCGAGATCATCATCGGCCGCGCTTCGATCGAGACATCGGCGAACCACACCATCTGCCGCGCTTCGCGGCATTCGTTCTGGATGGCCTCATCGACGATCATGACGATATCGCGCTTGGCACCTTCGCCGTCGGCTGCGAATTCGGCGACCGGCATCTGGAGCATGGGAAAGGTCGTGTGGGCACCGTTCCAGGCCGACATCGAGAGACGCCCGACCTCCGGTGAGCGCAGGTTTTCATCCGTGGGTGCTGCGGGACCCTTCAGGAGCTTCTCGCGATCGACGATTTGCAGGATGCCACCCTTGTTGGTGCCGTAGCCGAAATAGACGCGATTGCCGCGTGGGCCTGTCGAGATCGGGCCGTGCAGCTCGGTGGGCACGGCTCCCGTGGCGCCGGGCTGCTGGCCAGGCAGGCCGAAGTCGCGGATCTTCTTCGGATGGACAGGATCTGAGAGATCGTAGACCTGAGTCATGCGGCGCACGCGCCAATCCGGTGCGCCTGACACGAGGTAGGCGATTCCAGTGTCGCATTCCCACCAGCTCTTGTGTGTGTCCTTGAGGCCAGCGAGGCGGGTCACGAGCTTGGGGTTGGCGGGATCGGCCACATTCCAGATCTCATGCGCCTCGCTGCCGAAGGTGCGCAGCATATAGACCGCGTTCTTGTCGCCCTTGGGCAAGCTGGCGCCGTCGCATACCCGCACCATCTGGGCGCCGCCGGCCTCGTACTTGCCTTCCTGACCAGGAATGTGGCGCAAATATTTCGGATTTGCCGGATCCGTGACATCCACGATCGACGTGCCGTTGGGTTCGGCTTTGCCGGTCATCGGATTGACGGGATCGGGAACGGCGTCGGTGCCGCCGTGATGACCGATGTAGGCGATCCAGCGATCACCCTGGTGGTGGATGGTCGGTTGATAAGCACTGCGGGCCTGCAAGTCGTTCCAGCCCACGAGCCGCATGTTCGAGGCTTCGGGTGGGTCGCCGATCTTCTGTTGCTGGGCGAGCGCAGCACTTGCCAGAAGAGGGAGGCTGGCAATGAACAAGACAAGCCGCATCATGGGTTCCTCCGATGCGGCAAGACTATTACAGGCCCCGGAGCGGGCAACCCCATGCCATAGGATTGCCGCTGCCATGTCAGGTCACAAGTTGCGGAGGTTGGACGATCAACGAGGCGTCACCCGGCCGGGATTTGCCCCGCCAGCATCTTGGCGATGAATCGCGCGGTAGCCTCGGCGACTTCCGCGGGAGATTCTTCCATCAGGAAGTGCGAACCCTTGACGACCACCTGCTGCTGGTTAGGCCAGGCGCGACAGAATTCGCGCTGGGCACCGATCAGGAAGCCGGACGGATCGCCGTCGATGAAGAGCTTGGGAATGCGGCTGGTCGAGAGCCAGTGCGCATAGGAGGCGACGATCGCCACGACGTCCTTCGGCTCGCCTGCGATCGGCAGGTCCCGGGTCCAGGCGAGCATGGGCAGGCGTGACAGGCCGGGATTGCGAAACGGCCGCCGATAGACTTCGATCGCCTCCTTCGAGAGTCCGCGCAGCGGCAGCAGGTATTCGATGAAGAGGTTCTTCTGCAGGATCAGATCTTCGCCGGCGGGCGACCGTTGGCCCTGGAAGAAGCCGCGGGTCGCGTCGGGCCACTCGTCCCAGGACAGGAACGGCCGCACGATTCCCTCCATGTAGACGATCGCTTTCACAGCGCCGGGATGGCGTTGCGCCCAGGAGAAGCCCAGCGCCGAACCCCAATCATGGACCACGAGGATGATGTTCTCCTTGAGGTCCAGCGCCTCGAACCAGGCATCGAGATAGCGCTGGTGATCGACGAAACGGTAAGCGCCTGTGGGCGAGGGGCCCGAGTTGCCCATGCCCACGTAATCGGGCGCCAGACAGCGGCCGAGCGGCAACGCGTCCGGAATGATGTTGCGCCACAAATAGGAGGGTGTGGGATTGCCGTGCAGGAACACGATCGGGTCCCCTTCGCCCACGTCGACGTAGGCCATGTCAGTGTCGAGCACGCGCACGCGCCTGCGATAGGACGGCTCTTCGGTCGAGATCGGCGGATGCAGCATCGGTCGCTCCATGATTTAGACAGGATGAGTTGACGGAGCGAAGATGTGGACCAATATAGATAACAACAAAGCATATGATCTGATTCTTATAATTTAGAAATTCTAAATGACTCTCCCGCCGCTCAATGCCCTGAAGGCCTTCGAGGCAACGGCGCGCCACTTGTCGGTGAAGGGCGCGGCGCAGGAGCTTTGCGTGACACCTGGCGCGGTGAGCCAGATGGTGAAGGCGCTGGAGCAGCGGCTCGGTGTGCCGCTCTTCGTGCGCGGCAATCGCGCGATTGCGCTCACGCCGGCGGGACAGAGCTACCTGCCGGCCATACGCAACGCCTTCCGGCAGATCGCCGACGCAACGGACCGCATCGCCCGATCAGGCGATACGGGTACGCTTACACTCAGCGTGACGCCGTTCTTTGCGACAACCTGGCTGGTGCCTCGGCTTGCCTCGTTCCAGGAGGCGCACCCGGAGATCGATCTCCAGGTCGTCAGCAGCAATGCGCTGGTCGATTTCAGCCGCAATCCGATCGACCTGGCGATCCGCCATGGCCTTGGCCGCTATCCGGGACTTGCCAGCCACCACATCGTGACTGTCGAGGTCGTGCCCGTGGCCGCGCCGTCACTTGTCGCGAAGCACGGCACGCCGAAAGATGTGGTTGCCCTTGGCCGCTTTCCCCAGGTGCACGATGCCGAACGCAAGGCCTGGCATTTCTGGCTGCAAGCCCAAGGGGTCGCTGAAATCGGTCCGGCGCGCGGCGCGGCCTTCGATGACTCAAGCCTTCTGCTGGGAGCGGTTCTGGCGGGACAGGGTGCAGGCCTGCTGCCCGCGGCCCTGGTCGCACCCGATATCGCCGCCGGCCGATTGGTCACGCTCGCGGATGAAGCGCTCCTGCAGGACTTCGCCTACTATCTCGTCTACCCGTCCGCCAACCACGGTCGCCCGATGGTCGTGGCGTTCCGCGACTGGATCCTTCGCGAAGCCAAGGTGCCGTAGCGCGCGTGCTTGTTCACTGCCGCTGCACTCTCGGCATCGTTTTCCGGAAATTGAACAACGATCCTTGACGCCCGCGAAGGCGGGGGCGCACGATCCGCGCAAACAAGAAGCAAGAATAATGCATCCGATCGGATGCGCGCGTTGGCTTGATAACGAACAAGCGTCAGCCACGGAGGGAACATGCTCACACTCACCATCAACGGCCAGGCCAAGCAGGTCGATGCCGCGGACGACACACCCTTGCTCTGGGTCATCCGCGAGCACCTGCAGATGACTGGCACCAAGTTCGGCTGCGGCGCAGGCCTATGCGGCGCCTGCACCGTGCATCTCGACGGCACGGCCGTGCGATCGTGCCAGACTTCCGCTAAGGAGGCGGTGGGCAAGAAGGTTGTCACCATTGAAGGCCTGGGCGGCGGCAAGCCGCATCCGTTGCAGGTCGCGTGGGTGGCGGAGCAGGTCCCGCAATGCGGCTACTGCCAGTCGGGCCAGATCATGCAGGCCGCATCGTTGCTGGCGAAGAATCCCGATCCCACCAAGCAGGAGATCGTGGCGCATATGGACGGCAATCTCTGCCGCTGCATGACCTACGGTCGCATCCAGAAGGCCATCATCCGCGCCGCGGCTGATATCCGCGCCAGGTCGGGGAGCTGAGCCATGACACATATAGCCAAACCCCAGAGACAGATTGATCTCCGCCGCCGCAGCTTCGTGATCGGCGCTTCCGCCGCCGGCCTCGCCTTCGGTTATGCCGCCGTGCATGGCGTGACAGGTCTCAGCGACGCGCTGGCCGCAAACAGTTTCGGTCCGACCGCTTGGTACTCGATCGCGCCCGACGGCAAGATCACCGTCATGGTCGGCAAGGCCGAGATGGGCCAACACGTTTCCTCCGCCATGGCGCAGATCGTTGCCGAGGAGCTCGAGGCTGATTGGCGGCTGATGCAGATCTCGTTGCCGGCGAACGATCCCAAGTACAACGACCCGGTGCTGGGTGCGCTACTCACCGGCGGTTCCTGGTCGGTGCGGATGAACTTCGATGCCATGAACCGCGCAGGCGCTGCCGGTCGCACGACGCTGATCGAGGCGGGTGCGGCGATGATGGGCGTGCCGGCGGGCGAATGCCGCGCCTCCAACAGCCAGGTCATTCACAGCAAGACCGGCAGGAAGGTGAGCTACGGCAAGATCGTGGCCGATGGCAAGGCGAGTAAGGTCTGGACGCCTGATGAGCTCAAGGCCCTCAAGCTCAAGACGCCCGATCAGTACACGCTGATCGGCCACTCGGTGCCGCAGCTCGACGTCCCGTCCAAGACCAACGGCACGGCGAAGTATGGCATCGATGCCATGGTGCCGGGCATGCTCTACGGCAAGCCGGTCGTGCCGCCGGTGCGTTACGGCGCGACCGTGAAATCGGTCGACGAGTCCGACGCCAAGAAGGTGAAGGGCTTCGTCAAGGCGGTCACGCTCGACGACAAGACCGCAACGACCACGGGCTGGGTGGTGGCGGTGGCCACGACCTACGAGGGGGCGAAGAAGGCCGCCGAGGCGCTCAAGATCAATTACGACCCCGGCCCCACTGCCAAGGTCAGCGATCAGACTTTGATCGACGAAGCGAAGAAGCTGCAGGCAAGCGATGCATCAGGCCAGCTCTTCGTTAACGCTGGCGATCCCGCGGCCGCGATTGGCGGTGCGGCCAAGGTGCTGGAAGCGGAATACCTCACCAGCATCAACATCCACGCGCCACTCGAGCCGATGAACGCCCTGGCCTACGAGCAGGGCGGTGTGTGGCATGTCCATACCGGCAACCAGTTCGCCACGCGTACTGGAGCCCTCGCTGCGGGCGCGCTGGGAATCGATCCCAAGACCCTGGTGCTGCACCAGTACTTCATCGGCGGCGGATTTGGCCGGCGGCTGGATGCCGACATGGTCGTGCCGGCTGTGTTGGCTGCAAAGGCGGTCGGCAAGCCCGTGAAGGTGATCTACGCGCGCGAAGACGACATGGCGATGGATTTCACCCGGCCGCTTACTTACCAGAAGGTGAAGGCGGGACTCAGCGCTGACGGCAAGCTGGTAGGCCTGCAGCACGACGTGGTCTGTGCCTGGCCGTCGGAGCGATGGGGCCCGGAGTTCCTTGCCGAATCGGCGGACAAGAAGGCCAAGCTCGACGCTTTCACCGTCAATGGCGCGGACTTCTGGTACTCCGTGCCGAACCACAGGGTGCGGGCGGTCCTCAATGAGCTGGCGCAAAAGGCGACACCCTCGGGCCATTTGCGTTCGGTGGCACCCGGTTGGACCTTCTGGGCAGTCGAAAGCATGCTCGACGAGCTGGCCCATGCCGCCGGCAAGGATCCGGTCGATTTCCGGCTCGCCATGCTGGACGGTGCCGGCGACAACGCGGGGGGAGCGAAGAAGCTCGCCAACGCGCTGCGCACCGCCGTGGGCCGATCGGGCTACGGGGCCGTCTCGCTGCCCAAGAACTCGGGCATCGGAGTCGCTTGCGTGAGCTCGCAAGAGCGTGCGACCGCCACCTGGACGGCGTGCACGGCCCAGGTCGAGGTCGATCCGTTGAGCGGTGAGTTCAAGGTCAACAAGCTCACGCTCGCGATGGATCTCGGTACGGTGGTCAATCCCGACGGCGTCAGGTCCCAGATCGAGGGCTCGATGCTGTGGGGCATGTCGCTGGCGCTGTTCGAGAAGGCGCCGTTGGAGAACGGCGCGCTTCAGGTCAGCAACTTCGACAGCTACACGCCGATGCGCATGAGCCAGATGCCGGATCTCGACATCTCCATCATTTCCAGCAACGACCCTGCCTCGGGCTGCGGCGAGCCTGGCGTCACCGTGATCGCACCCGCGATCGCCAACGCCGTCTTTAACGCCGTCGGTGCCAGGGTGCGGTCACTGCCCATCACAGCCGAAGCGGTGAAGGCCGCGATGAAGGCATAAGGCGCGGCGGCGCCAGATTGTCCCGCCAGACTCATCCCCGCCCTTTGTCGGCAAGCGACGGGCGGGGACGGGAGTCGAGCCTTTGATCGGGTGCAGATGGCTCGACGCGCGCCTTCGGCAATACGACTTTCGACCGATCGAGAATCAAGGCAGGCAGCGCGAGCAGGGCGACCCCTGTCAGTGCGATCGCCGTTTTGGTCGCCTCGTTGAACGGCCCCCAGTCGTAATCTACCGTCTTCAATAGATAGATCATGATCACATGCCAGGCGTAGACCTGCAGTGAATGCCGGCCGAGCAGGCGCAGGAAGGGGAGATTGAAAAGACCACCCAGCGACGAGCCCAGCCAACGCAAGGGCCCGCTTGCCGTCGCCGGTCCGACGCGAATCACCCAGGTCACAGCGTAGGCTGCCGCCACGAAATTCAGCAGATAGATGGGGCCGAACTCCCCGCGATTGGCGAAGGCATGGAGGCGCGTGGCGAGCGGTTCGGGCATTGCGAAGTGGTTCGACCACACACGCCAGATCGCAAAGAAGAGCAGCAATATCGCTGCCGCGAGCGCAAACTCGGGCCGGTCGCGACGGAATAGCCGGTCCCAGTCGATCCGACGCTGTGCCATGGCGATGCCGATCATCAGCCCGCCCACGAAGATGAGCTGCCACGCCAGCACGTTGAAATAGGCCCGCAACGGCAGCGTATGGTCGATCGCGGTTGCGAGCGGCAGATGCACGCCGAGCTGGACGGCGAGCCACAGCACGACGCAGCCCGCGACGAGCCACGGCCAGTGCCCGCGCAGGCCGAGCCAGATTAGGGCCGGCGTCAGCAGAAGGTAGAAGATGTACTGCGGCAGGATGTCGAGATAGTCGGGCTGATAAAGGAGGAGCGCCGAGGCTGCCACCAGCCGGCGCCGGCCGAACTGCAGGTCACCCAGCCAGTGATGCCAGTAGATGTGCGCGTCGGGCAGCAGGGTCTGCAGGACCAAGATGATGAGCACGCATCCCAGGGCGTAGGCATAGATCTCGGCGCTCCGGTTCCAGATCGCGCCGGCGGCGGTACCGAATCCGTGACGGATCATACGCCGGCCATGAATGAGACCGGCCAAGAGACCTGACAGGAAGACGAAGCCTTGGGCGCCTTCGACGAAGCCGAGTTCGTCGTGATTGATCTTCACCAGCATGTAGTCGCCGGCGAAGGTCAGGTGATTGAGGAACATGAAGACGAGGAAATATCCGCGCAATCCGTCCAGGATCGTCAGGCGGCCCATCGGCAAACTCCACTACTACGCTGGGCAGGACGTCCCGAGCACCCCGAAACCGCTTCGTCGCCAGATATCCGCTCCCGGTGCCCGGATGTACGTCCGGACTACGCAGCAGAAGAATGCTTCATCCCTCGTTCAGGTTCGGCGTTATTCCTTCAACTTTCCGTGCTTCACACCAGGTGCGCTCCTGTCGGTTTACGTTCGGCAAATCGACACACCGCCGTCGACCAGGAAAGCTGTTCCTGTCACGAAGCTCGACGCATCTGATGCAAGATGCAGCACCGATTGTGCGATTTCTTCGGGCTTGGCGATGCGTTTCAGGGCATGCAGCCCTTCGACAAAGGCCAACACCTCAGGTGTTGCACCCGGCGCGTTGGTGAAGCTCATTGGCGTATCAGTGCCGCCCGGCAGTATCGTATTTACGCGTATGCGCCTGCTACCGAATTCGGCGGCCAGCACCTGCGTCAAGCCGATCAAGCCTGCCTTGCTCGCGGCATAGGCTGCCATGCCGGGCATTCCGGCCGTATATCCGACGAAGGTCGAGGTGAAGATCAGAGAACCGCCGCCGCGCTCGATCATCGCCGGAACCTGATACTTGGCGCCGAGGAACGCGCTGGTGAGGTTGGTCTCCAGCGTCTCGTTCCAGCTCGTCAAAGAGACTTCGGAAATCGGCACCATTTCGCCAATGGTGCCGGCGTTGTTGAAGGCGATGTCGAGGCCGCCAAATTTTTCGAACGCAACGTTGACCGCCTCCCTGGCCGTGGCTTCGTGTCGGATGTCGCCTGCGACGGCAATGGCCTCGCCGCCTTCTTGCGCGATCTCATCGACCAGCGTGTCGAGCTCTGCCCGCCGTCGTGCAACCACGACGACTTCGGCTCCTTCGCGTGCAAACAATCGTGCCGTGGCACGCCCGATGCCTGAGCTGGCACCAGTAACGATCGCCACTTTGCCGTCGAGTACGTTCATCTCCGACTCCTCTCACTGGGAGGAGCTCGGATCGCAGGTCACCTGTCGGGCGACTATCCGCCAGCAGCTTTCAATTGCGTTGCGGTCGGCGCCTTCAGATCTGGTGCGCCATCGGCGGCGCTGGGATCGGGCGCACGCGCTCGTAGGCGGCGGCAGCGCGCATCACCAGCGCATCCCTGTAGTGGCCGGAGATAATCTGCAGGCCGATAGGCAGGCCATCGCGGTCGAGACCGCAGGGGATGGTCGCCGCCGGCTGGCGCGTGAGATTGAAGGTGAGGGTGAAGGGGGTCCAGCCGATATCGACGCCGTCGCCGCCCCACGCGCCATTCTCGTTCACGGCGAAGGCCGTCATCGGCATGGTGGGCGTCAGCAGCAGGTCATATTTGGCCAGGAACTGACTGAGGATCACCGAGAGCTGCTGGCGCTGGCTGATCGCCGTCACCACCTTCTCCTGGCCCAGATTTGCGCCGACCTCGGCCGTCCTCAAAAGGCCGGGATCCATCATCGCCCGCTTCTCCGGGCTGAGCTTGTTCACCATGCCGGCGACATTCGATTGCCAGTGTGTGTTCTCGATGTCGCGCGGATCGAGACCCATCAAGTCGGGCGAGTCGTCCACCACCTTGGCGCCCAGCGTCTTGAACACTCTCACCGCTGCTTCGACCGCCACGGCAACGTCCCGGTCGATCTTCTCTTTCTCGACGAAGCCAAGATTGGGCGAGTAGGCGATCCGCAGGCCCTTTACGCCCTTGTCGAAGCCCTTGAGGAAATCCTCCTCGTTGTTCGGCAGCGAATGGGGATCGCGGGCGTCGTAGCGGGCGATGATGTTCATCATCATCGCAGCGTCCTTCACCGTGCGCGTCATGGGACCGACATGGGAGAGCGTCCCCTGCGTCGTCGGGGGCCACAGCGCGACACGGCCCTGCGTCGGCTTCAGTCCGAACAGACCGGAGAAAGAACACGGTATGCGGACCGAGCCCGCACCGTCCGTGCCGATGGCGAGGTTGCCCATGCCGACAGCTTCGGCAGCCGCGCCGCCGCCTGACGATCCGCCGCTCGTGCGCCCGATCTTCCACGGATTGTGCGTGGCGCCGAACAACGCCGAGTCCGTCACGCCCTTCCAACCGAATTCGGGCGAGGTGGTCTTGCCGAGGAACACGACGCCGGCCTCGCGTAACCGTTGGCTGGACGGCGCATCGGCGTTCCACGGGCCGTCGGGGTCTGTGGTGAGGCTGCCCATGCGTGTGGGCATGCCCTTGGTCAGCACCATGTCCTTGACGGTGACCGGCACGCCGTCGATGTCGGAAAGCCGCTTGCCGCCTTTTTTCCAGCGCTTTTCCGAAGCACGCGCCGAGCGCATCGCGACGTCGGGGTCGAGATGCTGGAACGCGTTGAGCCGCGGGTTGAAGGCCTCGATGCGGGCGATCGCCGCCTTGGTCGCTTCAACAGGTGATGCCTTGCGTGCCTTGTAGAGCTTCACGAGTTGATGGGCTGGCATTATCGCAAGATCGGCGGTCATTTCAGGGACTCCGGCAGAACAGGGAACTCAAGAGGGTCGGCTTCGGCGTAACGGGCGGCGGCGCGCAGGACCAGCGCGTCCTGATAATGGCCGGAGGCGATCTGCAGGCCGATCGGCAAGCCGTCGCGGCTCAGTCCGCACGGGACGCTGATCGCGGGATGGCGCGAAAGATTGAACTGGTAGGTATAGGGCGACCATTGCAGGTTCGGCTTGCCGTCTGGTCCCATGGGCGCGTTGAGCCCGACCTCGAATGGCTGCACGGCAAGCGTCGGCGTCAGCAGGAAATCGTACTTTTCGAAAAAGACGTTCCAGGCGATCGTGGCCTCGCGCCGTACGATCTGCGCATTGATCAGATCCTGCAGCGTGAACTTGAGTCCGGTCTGTGCGCCGGCAAGCAGGCTCTCGTCGAATTCGCCATGTCGCTGCTCGGGATAGAGCTGCAGCAGGCGTTGCAGGGCGCTCAGCCAATGCACGACGAAAGCACGTCCGGTGGTGCGATAGTCTGTGGGCGCTTCGACTTCCTCGACGACGCAGCCCATTTTTTCGAAACGCTTGGCCGCCTTGGTCACCAGCGCGGCCACCTCGATATCGAGCGGATGGTCGCCCATGCGCAGGACGAAGGCGACCCGCGGCTTCTTGAGCTTTCCCTTGAGCGCCTTCACATAGTCGACGTCATCCGGCGGCAGGCTCCACCCATCGAGCGGATCGGGCTTGGCGATCACGTTCATCATCAGCGCCGCGTCGAGCGCCGTGCGGCACATCGGACCGGTGTTGGAGAGTTCGCCGGTGAGCGAAGGTGGCCAGGCGGGGATGCGACCGAAGGTGGCCTTGAGGCCGACCAGGCCGCTGAAGCTCGAAGGCAGCCGCACTGAGCCGCCGCCGTCGGTGCCGATCGCGATGGGTCCCATGCCGGCCGCGACCGCGGCGCCGGCGCCACCCGACGATCCGCCCGGCGTGCGCTCCATGTTCCAGGGATTGCGCGTGATGCCGTGCAGGGGCGTGTGAGTCACGCCCTTGTGGCCGTATTCAGAACTGGTGCTCTGTGCAAAGACGATCGCACCGGCTTCGCGCAGGCGTGTTACGGCTGGCGACTCGGTGTCCGAAGGCGTGTTGTCGGTGAGCTTGCTGCCCATCCGCACCGGCCACCCTTTCACGCGGACCAGCTCCTTGATCGAGACAGGCACGCCATCGAGCGGCGACAAGGGCTTGTCCTTGCGCCAACGTCGCTCCGAGTCTTTCGCCGCGGCGAGCGCGGCCTCGACATCGACAAGGCAGAGCGCGTTGAGGCGCGGATTGACGACCTCGACGCGCTTCAGGATGGCCGTCATGGCTTCGACCGGTGAAGCCTTGCCCTTGGCGTAGAGCTTGCCGAGTTCGGCGGCGCTTGCTTGGGTGAGATCGGTGGTCACGCGGCGGCTCCCTTGACGTTGGTGTATCGTCGGACAAGCTGCTGAGCCTGATAGTCGGCGGCCATGGCCTGCTCGGTGCGGCCGAGCCGGCGATAGATGTCGGCGAGCCCGCGCTTGGTTGCGGGGATGTCGGGGCGTTCGCGCTCGTCGGCCAGCAGGATCTTGAGCGCAGCATCGTTCCAGCCCGATCGCATCAGCGCGTCGAGGTGGATCGCGCCGAACAGCGAGCGCTGGG
Source organism: Alphaproteobacteria bacterium (assembly GCA_017308235.1). Classification (GTDB taxonomy): domain Bacteria; phylum Pseudomonadota; class Alphaproteobacteria; order Reyranellales; family Reyranellaceae; genus Reyranella. The sequence continues at coordinate 461,157 of JAFKFL010000011.1, forward strand.
CTATGCTGCCGCCGATCGTCCCGAGATGCGGCATGGCCTGACCAAGCAGGCGTACGGCCTCCACATGATCGCCTTTGGCGTGGGCGGCCAAGCCATGGGCGGCCGGTACGGTGCAGTCGGCCCAGGTTTCGCGTTCGAACGGCTTGGCGCTTTCGGCGCGATCCTCGAGGCTCGCCAGCATCTCGGTGACCGCACTTCCTTCACCAGCCCGCGCCAGGGCATAGAGATATTGCAGGTCGAGGAAGGGCACGAAGTGGTCGTGCAGGCGGTCCTTCACGTACGACGCGACATCGGTCCAGCGCCCGCCGACATCTGCTCCTCGCAGCTCCAGCCGGGCCAGCAGTGAAATGGCGTTGATCTGGTCTTCCGAGAACTCCTTCCACACGCCCCACACTCGCTGATCGAACATCGCCAACGCTTCGTCGGCGCGGTCGAGGTCGATCAGGAACAGCGCGAGATGCCACCAGTTGTGGGTGTACATGAAGGAGTTGCAGTCCTCCCACGTATCGGCCATCGAGCCAAGGAAGGCTACTCCTTCGACCAGGCGCCCGCGCGCCTCGAGGCAATGGGCGAGCGCATGGTGCGCCCAGGGATCCTTGCGTTCCATCTCGATCGCGTGCCGGGCATGCGACTCGGCCTCATCGAGACGATGGCACTCCTCCAGGCCAAAGGCGCACATGCCCCAGGCGAAGTGGTTCTCGCGGTTGGCTTCGAGCAGGCGCTCGCCGATACGCAGCAGCGCCTTGGCGTCGCCGAGATTGAAGGCGTGCAGCTGCCCGAGCTTGCCGGCCAGCAGGTCGCGCGGCCACTCGGCCACCATCTTCTCGTGGATCGCGAGGCTCTTGTCGGTGTCGCCGGCGAGCCACGCCGTGGTGGCGGCGATCCACGCTCTCTCGCGCGTGCTCGCGTCCTTTTCCATCGACTTGGCATGCTTGAGATGGCGGGCGCCGAGAGCACGACCTTCGACCGAGTTCATCGATAGAGCGAGATTGGCCGCCATCACCGGCAGGAGTGCGCAGCGTTCCTCACGGTCGGCCGCTTCCATGAAGGTCTGGAAGCGCTTGCCAAAGACCAGCCATTCCTCGCGCAGGAAATCCAGCGCCTCGATCGCGCCCGCGTCAGCGCTGCCGACTTCCAACCCCTGACCGTCCCGTGCCACGCTTCGCCCCCTTCGGCCCGACTTTTGCATGGTTGGCCAAGGAGAGCAAAACGTTGCGACGGCGCAGGATGTCGTTTCGCGCGCCGGATTCTGCGTGATCTCGAACGGTCAACTTTTGGGCGAGCCGCCGAGGAAGCAATAAATGACACCGCTCGGCGAGGCACAGATGTGGCTGTTGCCGTCGGGAGCGAGTTGCTTCAGCACGGCGTGGGGCGGCACGCGAACCCAACGGCCGTTGACCATGGCGCGCCAGGAGCCATCCTCGGTGAGGTAGGCCCGCGTTGGCCGACAGTCGCCGAAACGACCGTCAGCCGTACCGTTGCAGCAGGAGTAGCCGGTGCCGGGCTGCTTCAGGTCCCGGTACCAGTCGTGGTTTTCGGCGTGCCCCTGACCATGGTAGCCATCCTGAGCCGACGCACCTGCAGTCAAGGCAAAGAGAAGGGCGACGGAAAAAAATCCAGAGCGAGTGCGAAAGGGCATAAAGCGTGCCCCCTTTGCGCAACACCAGTCGAGCCGGTCACGTATTCCAAGCGACGCGCCATTGCGCTCGACCGAATCCGTTACCGTGATGTTATCGCAAGTCGCTGTGAATGTCGTCGGTTCTCCGACGCGATGTGGGATGAAACGCATGAGGCGCGAACCTCCTCAGGCGCGTAAACGTCCTCATGCGGCGGGAAGTTGCGAAAGGCCGGGCTGCGTCGGGCGCAATCCGCCGACGATGGCGAAGAAGTCGGGGGCGTCGGCACTGAGCAGGCCGTGGCGGACGAAAAAGTCGATCAACACCAAATTGCAATTGTACTTGAAAAGCTTGGTGTTCCGGACTGTCTCGAACACACGCTGCACCGGCCACAGTTCGAAGGACTCGACCTCGCCGTCATGTGCGGTCGGTGTGAAATCCTCCGGCAGCTCGAGGTCGAAGCAGGTCATGATGTCCGGCTTGAGCTGTGCGCCCGACTGGTTCCAATAGGAAATGTAGCCGACGGCTTTCGCCTGGCGTGCAAGCTCGGGCGGGATCGCGGCTTCCTCGCCGCATTCCTTCACGAGATTGTCGAGGAGGCCGATGCCGACCGGCTGCCCACCCGCCACTGTGTTGTCGAGCTCGCCGGGAAAGGTCGGCTTGTCGCTCGCCCGCTTCGGCACCCAGATGTGCAAGCCGTCCTTCTTGCGCACATAGCCCGTCATATGCGGGCCGTAGGCGCGCACGCCGAACCACGGCACCGCGGCGCGCTCCATAGTCATGAGCGCCGGCCGGGAAAATTCCCAGGTCACAGGATAGGCTTCCTCGCGCCACAGGCCCTTGAAATGGCCCTGTGCCCGCAGCTCCAGCAGGAAAGTGTGCATCGCCGCGGTACGCTTGGTGGGCGCGTCGAGCGCGCCCGAGAAGTACCAGCCCTGCCGGCGATGGGTGAAGAGCTCAGGCTTGGCCGCCAACACGGGGGCGAAATCGCGATGGATAAAGCCCGCACGCTCGGTGCCGATGAACCAGGGCTCGAACTGGCGCAAGTCGGCATTGTTGCAGCGCGCGATATGGTCGAGGAAGGACATGACGAGACGACTAGCATAAAGTCGCGTGAATGACCGAAGACGAACTGCAGACCTTCCTCGAAAGGGCTATCCCCGCGCGCGAGCGCTTCGGTTTGATCGTCGAAGAATGCCAGGACCAGGATGTGCGGTTGCGCTTCTCGCTACCCGAGGGCGAGCGCTGGTCGATGCCCGCGCTGCTCGCGCTGGCCGAGGTGTCCCTGCGGGCGGCGGCCGGCGGCATCGCCACCACGACACACCTCAATGTCACTGTGATACGGCCAGCGTTGGAGGCCGATGTGCTGGCGCTTGCCCGCGTGATCCGTCGCGACCTCGGCACCATCCATGCCGAGACATGGCTCTTCAGCCATGCCGTCGTCGAGCCGATGTTGCACGCGACGGCAAGTCTGTCTGCTAGTTCCTGAGCGCGGCGCGGCGGCGACGCCTCACGACCTCAGAGCGGCGGGATGCGGATCTTCTGGCCCGGGAAGATCAGGTTGGCGTCCTTGATCACCTCGCGATTGGCCTCGAAGATCTTGGGATATTTGTTCGCGTCCTTGTAATAGTGCTGCGCAATGGCCGACAGCGTGTCGCCGGATTTGATGATGTAGTATTCCGTTTGATCCTCGGCGGACGGCGCTTTCATGCTGTCGATGGTGACGTTGGCCACGCCTTTTGTGTTACCGGCGATGAGGATCGCCTTCTGCAGTGCTTCGGCGCTGGAGGTCGCGCCGCCCAACTTCACGTTGCCGGACTTGGGATCGTAATCGACTGTCAGCCCCTCGATCCCCTTCAGGGAGGATTCGATCTCGGCCTTGATCTTGTCGTTCGCCTCCGAGTCACTGTTGAAAATCTTGCGACCGATGTCGCGGACGAAATCGAACAGGCCCATCGATGCCTCCTTGCGTTATTGACGCACCACGCCCCCACGCTAGCCACCCTGCAGCACCGACGCAACCGACGCGCGGTGAGTGTTTTGTTACGCCGCTTCCTTCCAGGCGCCGTCGACGACCGCAGTGATGTCGCGCATGATCTGGGTGAGGTCGAAATCCTTGGGCGTATAGACCCGTGCAACGCCGGCTTCGATCAGTGCCTCAGCATCGCCGGGCGGGATGATGCCGCCCACCACGACCGGGACATCGCCGATGCCCGCCTCGCGTAGTCCTTGCAGGACATCGTTGACCAGCGAGACGTGGCCGCCCGACAAGATCGAGAGCCCGACCACGTGCACGCTCTCCTCAAGGGCGGCGTTGACGATGCGTTCGGGCGTGAGGCGGATGCCTTCGTAGACAACCTCCATGCCACAATCTCGGGCACGCACGGCGATCTGTTCGGCGCCGTTGGAATGGCCGTCGAGGCCGGGCTTGCCGACCAGGATTTTTATGCGCCGACCAAGGCGGCGCGAGACGGCATCGACCTCGCGACGGACGGTATCGAGGCGAGTGTCGCTCACGCCGGCGGCGCGCGCGACGCCGGTGGGCGCACGGTATTCGCCGAATACCTCACGCAGGGTTCCGGTCCATTCGCCGGTCGTGACGCCGGCCTGCGCGCAGGCGATCGAGGCCGGCATGACGTTGCGATTTTCCTTGGCCGCCGTCGCAAGCTCGGCCAGCGCCTTCTTCACCGCGGCGCCGTCACGCACGGCGCGCCACGCATTCAGCCGCTCGATCTGCTCGCGTTCGACCGAGGCGTCGACAGTGAGGATCGCGCCATCGCCTGCCGAGAGCGGCGAGGGCTCGCCCTCTGTGAAGGCATTGACGCCGACCACCATCTGCTCGCCGGTCTCGATATTGGCCAGTCGCTTCAGGTTCGACTCGACCAGCCGCTGCTTCATGTAGGCCGCCTCGATCGCCGCAACGGCGCCGCCCATCTCCTCGATGCGCTTCATTTCGGCCAGGGCTTCCTGCTTGAGCGTCTCGACCTTGCGTGCGATCTCGCCGCTGCCGTCGAAGATATCGCCGTATTCGAGCAGATCGGTTTCGTAGGCCACGATCTGCTGCAGCCTGAGCGACCATTGCTGGTCCCACGGGCGGGGCAGCCCGAGCGCTTCGTTCCATGCCGGGAGCTGAACCGAACGGGCACGCGCATTCTTGCTCATCACGACCGCAAGCATCTCGAGCAGAATGCGGTAGACGTTGTTCTCCGGCTGCTGCTCGGTGAGGCCGAGCGAGTTCACCTGCACGCCATAGCGGAACAGCCGCTGCTTGGCGTCTTCGACGCCATAGCGGGTGCGCGTGATCTCGTCCCACAGTTCGGCGAAGGCCCGCATCTTGCAGATCTCGGTGACGAAGCGGATGCCGGCGTTCACGAAGAAGGAGATACGTCCCACGACCTTGGGAAAATCAGCCGGAGGCACCTGGCCGCGGCTGCGCACCGCGTCGAGCACGGCGATCGCGTTGGCAAGCGCAAAGGCCAGCTCCTGCATCGGCGTCGCACCTGCTTCCTGCAGGTGATAGCTGCAGACATTCATCGGGTTCCATTTCGGAACCTCGCGATAGGTGAAGCCGATCGTGTCGGCGGTGAGGCGCAGCGACGGCTCGGGCGGGAAGATGTAGGTGCCGCGGGAAAGATATTCCTTGATGATGTCGTTCTGTGTCGTGCCCTGCAGCTTGGCGCGATCGACGCCTTGCGCCTCGGCCGTGGCGATATAGAGCGCGAGCAACCACGCTGCCGGCGCGTTGATCGTCATCGAAGTGTTCATCCGATCGAGCGGGATGCCGTCGAACAGGGTGCGCATGTCGCCAAGATGGCTGATCGGCACTCCCACCTTGCCCACTTCACCTCGGGCCAGCGGATGATCGGAGTCGTAGCCGGTCTGGGTCGGAAGATCGAAAGCAACCGAAAGCCCGGTCTGGCCGCGCGCGAGGTTGGTGCGGTAAAGCTCGTTCGACTTGGCGGCCGTCGAATGGCCGGCATAGGTCCGGATCAGCCAGGGCTTGTCGCGCGTGGCGGCGGTCATGGTGTAAGCTCCGATCCTCCCAACCGATGTTGCATTGCAGCATAACGTCTTCCGCGATGCAGCCAAGAGGTAAAAGCCTGTCGTGAGCGACCCTGTCGGCGGTGCTGTCGGCCTGCCTCCGCCCTTCGAGCCGCAACCCGCACCGCCGCATCAGGCTCCGGCGCTGGCGCCGACCCGGCCCGTCTACGACGGCAAGCTGAGCGAGCTTTACGGCATTTATCTGCGTCATCTGCTGCTGATGGTGCTGACGCTCGGCTGGTCGCGGTTCTGGGGCCGTACACGCATCCGCCGCTATCTGTGGAACCACATGGCCGTGCTGGGCGACCGCTTTGAGTATCGCGGTCGCGGGATCGAGTTGATGGTGGGCTTCCTGATCGTGCTCGCGATCCTCGCGGTATGGGCTGGCGTCATCTGGGCGGTCTGGCACTTTGGGCTGCATGACCGTGCCGTGCCGGGGGTCGACATCGTCAACCTGATCTTTGTGTCGATCGCTTTGATCGGCGTGCCGCTTGCCTATGTGGGTCAGTATTCGGGGTTGCGCTACAAGCTCTCGCGCACGCGCTGGCGCGGCATACGCTGCGCCATGGAGGGTTCGTCCTGGAGCTACGGCGCACGCGCGACGTTCCTCAACTTCGCCAATGCCATGACCGCGCGGCTGCTCACGCCCGTCGTCTCGGTGAACCTCGCGCGACCGCGCATCGTCCACGCACGCGTGGGAACCCAGGGCTTCGACTTCGCCGGCAACGTCGGCGATATCTACGGCCGCTATGTCGGCTTCTATTTCCTGAACATCCTGGCCTGGGGCGTCGCGATCGGCATCGCGGCCGCCGCACTTGGCGGAGTCATCGAGCGGGCGGGCTTCGGCCAGGAAGAAATCAAGGCTCTTGGCGATCTCGGCCGATTGCGCACGATCCTGCTGATCGCGGGTGCGGCCTTCGGTGCCTATATTCTGTTCGGTGTGATGATCCTGCCGCTGCGTTGCTGGTGGCGGGCCTATCTCTATCGCTACCTCGTGAGTCACACGCGCGCCGGCAATGTTCTCTTCACCACCGGCATCTCGACGCGGCAGATGTGGGGCTATCTGGTGCTGAACTACCTGATCGTGTTGCTGAGCTTTGGCCTTGGTTGGCCGTGGGTGATGCATCGCACGCTGCGCCTGATTGCAAACGAGCTCTGGCTCTACGGTGCGCCCGACGGCAGCGCGATCGGCCAGCCTCTCGACAAGGGCCCGCGCTTCGGCGAAGGGTTGCTCGACATGTTCGACGTGAGCGGCATCTGATGTCGCTTGGGCCTTCCGCAATCCGCGGCCGTTACTACGATGGCAAGACGGCTGATGTGCGCGAGGTCACGGTCGTGGCGACGCCCGGCGAGGTGATCCTGCGCGATGTTGCCAACGCTGCGCTGGTCGCGCGCTGGCCGATCGTCGAGTTGGGAGTGCTGGGCGATAGCGAGCATGAAGCGGTACCGCTGCTGGTCCGCCGCAACGAGGAGGCGAGACTTGCGATCGACGACGCCGAGCAGCGCCGCGCGCTGGGCGCTAGCGTGCCGGAAATTGCCCGTCTCGGCGCGCAGAGACCCTCGACCGCGGGCCGTCTCTTGCAGTTCAGCGTGGGTCTGGCTGCGGCGGTGGCGCTGTTCTGGGTCGCGCTGCAGTCCGGCAGCGATCTGCTGGCCCCGCTGGTGCCCAACAGGCTGCAGGCGCGGATGGGTGAGGGCGTCTATGCCCAGCTCGTCGGCCAGCGGCCCTTGTGCCAGGGGGAGAAAGGCCTGACGGCACTCAATCACTTCGTGAGTCAGCTCGCCGTCGCCGGCGGCTACGATGGGCCGATCAAGGTCCGGGTCGTGAAGGATGGGCCGATTAATGCCTTCACCCTGCCGGGGGGGATCCTCATCCTTTATTCCGCGCTGATCGATCGGACAGCGGACGGCAACGAACTGGGCGGCGTGATCGCGCATGAAATCGGCCACGCCGTGCACTATCACCCGATCAAGGGGCTCGTGAGGCAGTACGGCACCGAGCAGATACTGAAGGCGATCACCGGCGGTTATTCGGAGATCGGCACGCTTGGATCAGGCGGCACGATCCTGCTTGCCCTGCGCAACGGCCGGGCGTTCGAGCGCGAGGCCGATGCGACCGGCGTGTCGCTCCTGGAGAAGCTCGGCCTGCGTGCCGACGGCATGTCGCGCTTCTTCGAAGAATTGCTGAAGATCGAGCCGCACGATCCCGCCGCCGTTGCCGGCATCTGGTCGGACCATCCGCCTACCGCCGAGCGAGTCGCGGCAACACGCCGGCCGCCGATCGGCGCTCCCGACTTCACCGACGCCGAGTGGCAAGCCATCCGAACGATGTGTCGCTGACGAAGACGGGGCGCGTCGTTGACCCGGCGCAGAAGGGGTTAGGAGCAGGCGTCGCGACCGTGCGACGCCTGCGTCATCAGAGGATCTTCAGATCACCTTGCCGCCGGCGGAGGTGCAGGCGGCGGAGTCCTTCGTCTCGGTGAAGCCCTGGCCCTTGCACGCATTCTGCCCCTTGCAGGCGTTGGTCGTGCTCTTGCAGGCACTCTGGCCTTTGCAGGCATTGGTGCCGTGACACTTCACGCCCTCGGCGTGGGCGGCGGTTGCGAAGCTGCCGGCGGCGAAAATCGAGATCGCGGTGGCGATCAGGGCTTGCTTGGTCATGGGGTTGCTCCCTGCAGGGTGGATCCGCTCCGGGATCGGGGCGGCGGAATCGGTGATCCCGTGCTCTCTACGCAAAGCAACGCCGGGCCGATGATCTGGTTTGGTCAAACAAAAGTGAGCAGGCGAGGCGATCCGTTCGGCTGTTACAGGCGTAACGGGGCCTAGTGCTGTCGCTTCGCCTTGTAGGAGAGCCAGGCGACGATCGCGTCGATATCCGCATCGGGCAGGGACTCTGGCGAGAAGGCGGGCATCTTCTGGTCGGGCCAATGGCGGACCGAGGAGGGATCGCGCAGGAGCTTCCTGAGCGCCTCCGGCTGGAAATAGTCGACCGGGTTCATCGGCATGCCGAGATCGGGACCTTGTGTGCCTTCACCTTCGCCGTTGAAACGGTGGCAGGCCATGCAGACGGCGACGAAGCGGTCGAGGCCGCGACGGATCGGATCGGTGGCCGCGATGCCAGGGTCGACGCCGAGACCCGGCCAGCGCCTGAAGGGGCTGTCAGTCACCGTGAGCGCGGCAAGCTTAAAGGCCCAGTATTCGCTGCTGACCTCCGCGACACCACTCGTGCGCCAGACGATGTAGAACGGGCCCGCGCTCGTCTTGCCCTTGTTCTGAGGTAAGGGAGGCCAAGGTGCGGCGGGATTTTCGATCGCGATGAAGGCCTCGGTGTTGGGTGATACCGTCTTCAACAGCCGGGCGGGAATGGCGATCGAGAAATTGTCAGTGGCGCGTGCCTGCACATAGTCATCGTCGGCAGCGTTCACGCGCTTCAGAAGCTCGGCCGTCGGGATGGCGCGGTAGGTCATGGCGCGGTGATAGACGATATCGTCGATCGTGACGTCGCGCGTTGCCGGATCGGCCAGCAGTTCCTGGACGGTATAGGTCTTCGTCGACGTGCGGTCGGTGAGGCTGAGCGTCTGTGCCTCGGCGAGGCCGACGCTGACGGCGAAAGCGACTGTCAGCGCGAGAAAAAGCCTCACCCTTTCATCCTCTGTCCGCCGACACGATGGTCTTTCAACACCTCGGGTCGAAAGGCGAGGCCGTGACCTGGCCGTTCGGGCGGCGTCATGGTGCCATCCTTGTTGGGCAGGAGAGGTTCGATCCAGAGATCGTCGTTCCAATCCATGTATTCGAGATAGCTCGCATTGGGGATCGAGGCGAGCAGATGCACCATCTGCTCGTGGAACAGATGCGGCGCGATCCGGATGCTCCACGGCTCAGCGGCGGCCGCGATCTTGCGCAGCTCCGTGTAGCCGCCGCGCATCGGATCGGGTTGCAGGATTGGCACGCACGGCGTCTCGAAGAACGGCCGCAGGTCCTGGCGCGTGAAGTGGCTTTCGCCGCCCACGATGCGGGTCTTGAGCGCCGCGGCGATGCGGCGATAGCCCGCAAAGTCTTCGGCGATCACCGGTTCCTCGAGCCAGTAGGGATCGAACTCGTCGATGCGACGGCCGGCCTGGATCGCGGTGTCGGCGTCCCAGCCCATGTTGACGTCGATCATGACCTCGATGCCGTCACCCACCGCGTCGCGCATCGCCTTCACATTCAGGACGTCCTCGCGCCACGGCCGGATGTGCGCCACCTGCATCTTGATGGCCTTGAGGCCCATCGCGGTGAATTCCTTGGCCCGCGCGATCATGCCGTCGCGGCCGAGGCCCCTGAAGCAGCCCGAACCATAGGCCGGCACGTGGGGTCGTGCGGCTCCCCAAAGACGGAACAGCGGCAGGCCGGTTCGTTTGCCGACCAGGTCCCATAGCGCCATGTCGATGGCGCTCTGGGCGAACACCGTGACCCCCATGCGGCCGAGCCAGAAGTTGCTCCTGTAGAGCTGGGTCCAGATGGCCTCGATCTCGGTGGCGTCGCGGCCGATTACATGCGGCGCGATCAGCTCCTTCATGGCCGCGTCGATCGTGTACAGCCCGCCACGCAGCGGCTGCAGATAGCTCATGCCGACAAGCCCGCCCTGGGTCTCGATCTCCAGCACATAGATCTCGCGGAAGGGGTCGGACAGGATGCCCGCGGCCGGCGGCTTGCCACGCCACGGCACCTGCAGAAGGGTCGAGCGCAATTCGACAATCGTGGTCGCCGTCGTCATAAGGCTGTCCTCGTTCGTTAGCCCCACTATGATGCCGCCGCCATGACCACGTCCAACCGCCTCTATCTTTTCGACACCACCCTGCGAGACGGTGCGCAGACGCAGGGTGTCGACTTCACGGTCGCCGACAAGGTGGCGATCGCGCGCGAGCTCGACCGGTTGGGCATCGACTACATTGAAGGCGGCTGGCCCGGTGCGAATCCGACCGACGATCGCTTCTTCGCCGAGCCGCCCGCATTCGAGAATGCGAAGTTCGTGGCCTTCGGCATGACGCGCCGCGCCGGCCGCTCGGCCGCCAACGACCCCGGCCTCAACGCGATCCTCTCCACCAAGGCGCGCACCGTCTGCATGGTCGGCAAGACCTGGGACTTCCATGTCGATGTCGCGCTCGAGCTCGATCGCGCCGAGTATGTCGACATGATCGGCGATTCGATTGCCCATGCTAAGGCGCGCATGGACGAGGTGATGTTCGACGCCGAGCATTTCTTCGACGGCTACAAGGCCAACCCAGACTATGCGCTGTCGTGCCTGGCAGCGGCGGAGAAGAACGGCGCGCGCTGGTTGGTGCTGTGCGACACCAACGGCGGAACGTTGCCGCATGAGATCGAGCGCATCGTGGGCGAGGTCTGCCGGAAAATCTCCGGCGAGAAGATCGGCATCCACACCCACAACGACACCGAGAATGCCGTCGCCAACACGCTGGCCGCCGTGCGGGCGGGCGCGCGCCAGGTGCAAGGCACGATCAACGGGCTGGGCGAGCGTTGCGGCAACGCCAACATGATCTCATTGATCGCCAACCTGGTGATCAAGATGGGTTACGAGACGGGCCTGAAGGAAGGCGCGTTGCAGCGGCTCACGCATCTCTCGCGCCTGCTCGATGACCGGCTGAACGTGCCGGCCAACCGCAGCGCCGCCTACGTCGGCACGCGCGCCTTTGCTCACAAGGGTGGGCTGCACGTCTCGGCGGTGGAGAAGGATCCCAAAACCTACGAGCACGTCGATCCCGAGACCGTCGGCAACCAGCGCATCATCGTGGTGAGCGACCAGGCCGGCCGCTCCAACATCATGGCGCGCTTCCGGCAGATCGGCCTGGAGGTCGATCCGAAGGATCCAGGCGTGGCGCGGCTCCTGGAGATCGTGAAGGAGCGTGAGGCCGAGGGTTATGCCTATGACGGTGCCGACGCTTCGTTCGAGCTCCTGGCACGGCACGAGCTGCATACGGTGCCTGATTACTTCTTCCTGCAGAGCTTTCGCGTTCTGGCCGAGCGCCGGGTCAATGCTCGTGGCCAGCTCATCGCGCTCTCCGAGGCGACCGTGAAGCTGGACGTGGCGGGTCATCTCGCCATGGAGGTGGGCGAGGGCAACGGGCCGGTGAATGCCCTCGATGCTGCGCTGCGAAAGGCGCTGGTTCCTGTCTATCCCGAACTTGCCGACATGCGGCTGGTCGACTTCAAGGTGCGCATCCTCGACTCGGCCGGCGGAACGGCGGCAACCACCCGGGTGATGATCGAGAGCGGCGATGCCAAGGGCCGGCGCTGGTCGACCATCGGGGTGTCACCCAACATCGTCGATGCGTCTTACAACGCCCTCTACGATGCCATCACCTACAAACTGTTCCGCGACGGCGCCACGCCCGCCGGCGCGAAAGAAGATTGAGCCGGTACGGTCGACAGTACTTGTGGCGAAAGCTGGCAGCCATGCCACACCCTAGGTTGACGGTGGTGGCGGCTCGGCAGACCATATGTCGAGAATGGACGGAGAGGGACTCCCGCTACCGGCATCGCCGCCCAAAATCGCCGTCGCGCCGCCACCGCGAATGCCGCGCTACCGTGGACGCGGCTGGGCACGCGTGCTCATGTGGTCGCTGCCGTTCCTCGTGGTCGCTGCCTCCCTTGCGATCTGGCTGTCGACCGGCCGCTATATCGAGACCGACAACGCCTATGTGAAAGGCGATCGCGTCTTCCTCGCCACCGAGATCAGCGGTCCCATCGTGGAAGTTAACGTCCGCGAGAACCAGCACGTCTCGCGCGGCCAGCTCCTCTACAAGCTCGACGACACGCCCTATCGCATCCAGCTTGCCAAGATCGAATCGGAGATCGAGACGCAGCGCGCCGACATCCGCGGGCTGAAAGCGCAGTGGCGCACCAAGCGCGAGGAGATCAAGGCGGCGCGCAGCCAGGAAGTCTATGCGCAAGCCGACTTCGATCGGCAGAAGGATCTCGCCGAACGCAAGTTCGCATCGGCCGCCAAGTTCGAGGAATCGCGCATGTCGCTCGACGTCGCGCGTCAGCGCATCGCCGCAGCCGAGCAGGACCTCACGCGCATCGAGGCGGCGCTAGCCGGCGATCCCAAGATCCAGGTCGACGAGCATCCCAAGGTGAAGCAGCTCTTCGCGGCGCGCGACGAGGCGCTGCTGAACCTGCGCCGCACCGCCATCCTGGCGCCGATGGATGGCATCGTGCAGAAGGTCCTGGTGCCGGGCAGCTACGCGGTCATGGGCGTGCCGTCGATCGCTGTGATCGCCGATACCGATCTCTGGATCGAAGCCAACTTCAAGGAAACCGAGCTGACGCGCGTGCGTGTCGGCCAGCCGGTCACCATCCTGGTCGACACCTATCCCGACATGAAATGCAGCGGTAAGGTAACGTCGCTGTCTCAGGCGACCGGTGCGGAGTTCGCGGTGCTGCCGCCGCAGAACGCCACCGGCAACTGGGTGAAGGTCGTGCAGCGCATTCCGATCCGTACCTCCGTCGCGTGCAAGGAAGGCGATCCGCCGCTGCGCGTGGGCATGAGCACGATCGTCGAGATCGACACCGGCCATAGCCGCTCCTGGCGCGAGTTGCTGTCGATCTTCGGTCTCTGATGCCTTCGCCGGGCAGGCAGGCCAAATGAGCGTCGATCCCGCTGTCCTGCGCCGCCGCCGCTGGCTCACCGTCGTGGTGATGATGGCCACCATCATGCAGGCGCTCGACGGTACCATCGCCAATGTGGCGCTGCCCAACATGCAGGGCTCGCTGTCGGCGACCCAGGAACAGGTCGCCTGGGTGATCACGTCCTATATCGTGTCGGCCGCAATCGCGACGCCACTTGCCGGCTTCTGTGCGGTGCGCTTCGGCGTGCGACGCATCCTGGTGAGTTCGGTGATCGGCTTCACCATTGCCTCGATGCTATGCGGTGCCGCCCAGACTTTGGAGCAGCTCGTGCTGTTTCGCGCCCTGCAGGGCGTCTGCGGCGCTTCGCTGGTGCCGCTCAGCCAGACGCTGATGATGGAAGCCTATCCGCGCGAAGAGCAGGGCAAGGCGATGGCGATGTGGGGTGTCGGCACGATGCTGGGCCCGATCACCGGCCCGACGCTCGGCGGCTGGCTGACCGACCAATATACGTGGCGCTGGGTGTTCTACATCAACCTGCCGGTTGGCATTATGTGCGCCATAGGGTTGATGATCCTGATCAAGAACAAGGCGAGCGACAATCCGCGGCCATTCGACCTGCTGGGCTTCACGCTGCTTTCGATCGCCATCGGTACGTTCCAGCTCATGCTCGATCGTGGCCAGCAGCTCGACTGGTTCGGCGCGCGCGAGATTGTTGTCGAGGCGGTCGTGGCCGGCGTCGCCATTTCGATGTTCGTGATCCACATGCTGTCAGACGATCATCCCTTCCTGCCGCGCGATCTGTTCCGCGACCGGAATCTGATGCTGGGGATCATCTTCACCGCTGTCACCGGACTCCTGATGATCGTGACGGCGACCCTGTTGCCGCCCTTTCTGCAGCAGCTCAAGGGTTACCCGGTGTTCACGACCGGTATCGTGATGGCGCCGCGCGGCGTGGGCACGATGATCTCGATGTTCGCGGTGTCGCGTATGATCGGGCGAGTCGACGCGCGATGGCTGATCGCGCTGGGGCTCGGTCTGTGCGGGCTCTCGTTGTACGACATGGCGTTGTTCACTCTAGATGTCAGTGAAGAAAGGGTGATCTGGAACGGCTTCCTGCAGGGGGTGGGACTCGGCTTGGTGTTCCCGCCGCTCACCACGCTCGCGTTCGCCACCGTTCCTGCCCGCATCCGCACCGAAGGCGCCGCCATCAATGCCCTGATGCGCAATCTCGGCGCGTCGATCGGCGTCGCTTCCCTGGTGGCGATCCTCGCGCGCAACACGCAGGAGAACCGCTCGCAGATGGTCGAGCACCTGACGCCCTTCAATCCGCTCTGGCGGTTCGGCACCACGCCAATCGAGAACGGGATCCCTGTCGATCGCTCCCGAATCATCGACTACCTGATGCCGTTCGGCTCGGGCTGGCCGTTCGGGTCTGTGCCGGTCGACGATCCCTCCAAGCTGATGGCCGTCTGGGGCGAGGAGCTCAACCGGCAGGCGGCGATGATCGCCTATCTGAACGATTTCCGGATTCTCGCGATTTCGGCGGTGATCTTCATTCCGCTGCTCTTCTTCATGCGTCGCCAGATCATGCTCGTCCGGCCGTCGCGACGCTAGCCGTCCCGGGTACTCCGCCTTCGGCACTCCGCCCCTGGCACTCCGCATATGATATAGGCTCGTCATGGGACGCACGTCGAAGGGCCGGGCGACCGACGAACCGGGACCGGTTATCGTCATGGTGAGGCCGCAGCTTGGCGAGAATATCGGCATGGCCGCGCGCGCCATGCTGAATTGCGGCCTGTCGACCTTGCGCCTGGTAAGCCCGCGCGACGGCTGGCCCAGCGATCGCGCCCAGCGCGCAGCCTCCGGCGCGGATGTCGTGCTGGAAAAGGCTAAGGTGTTCGAGACCGTGGGCGAAGCGGTAGCCGACCTCGAGCATGTCGTTGCGACCACCGCGCGCAACCGCGAGCTCGTGCAGCGTATCGTTACGGCGCGGCAAGCCGCATCGGACATGCGCGGCTGGATCGTTCAGGGCCGGAAGGTCGGCATCCTGTTCGGCCCCGAGCGCACCGGGCTCGAGAACGAGGACATGGTCCACGCCGATACCGCACTTTCGATCCCGCTCAATCCGCAGTTCTCCTCGCTCAATGTGGCGCAGGCCGTGCTGCTGGTGGCTTATGAATGGGCTACCTCAAGCGATGTGACTCTGCCCGAGCGGTTGGCCGATCACGCCACGCGGCCCGCGACCAAGGAGGAGCTGCAGACTCTCTTCGCCCATCTCGAGCGCGCGCTCGACGAATCGGGCTTCCTGCGCCACAAGGCGATGCGGCCCGCGATGGTGCTCAATCTGCGCGCGCTCCTGCAGCGTGCCGCGATGACCGAGCAGGAGGCGCGGACCTTCCACGGCGTCATCAAGTTCCTGAGCAAGCACAAGCACGAGGAGTAGGGATGTCCACCACAGCGAAGATCTCCTGGGTCGAGGGCGCGCTGTTCGTCGCCGAGGCCGGCAGCGGCCACACCATCACGATGGACGGCGCGCCAGATATCGGCGGCCGCAATCTCGCTTCGCGACCGATGGAAGTGGTGCTGATGGGCATGGGCGGCTGCACCGCGATCGACGTGGTGGCGATGTTGAGGAAGCAACGCCAGGACATCGAGGGCGTTGAGGTCTCGTTGGTCGCCGAGCGTGCCGAGGACCATCCCAAGGTCTTCACCTCGGTGAAACTTGTCTACACGGTGCGTGGCCGCAAATTGAACCGCGCCTTGGTGGAGCGGGCGGTAGGCCTCTCCGACGAGAAGTATTGTTCGGCGACCGCCATGGTGAAGAAATCGGCCAACGTCACCCATGAGGTCGTGCTGGTCGAGGTCTGATAGTGCAGCCCGAATCCACAGCGGATTGTCATGGAGCAAGCTCGAGGTTCTTTAACCGTTCATGCGCAGCGACAAGGACTCACCGAGATCACCGGCGAGATCGCTGCATGGGTCGCCGCGCAGGAGGTGGGCAACGGCCTGCTCACGGTGTTCATTCGGCACACATCGGCCTCCCTCCTGATTCAGGAGAACGTGGACCGGGACGTGCAACGGGACTTGGAAAGATTCCTGATGAGGCTTGTTCCCGAGTCTGACACGGATTATCGGCACGACGCCGAAGGGCCCGATGATATGCCCGCCCACATCAAGGGCGCGCTGACCCAAACCCACCTCAGCATCCCGGTCGGCGCGGGGCGCCTGATGCTCGGCAGATATCAGGGCATCTTTCTCTTCGAACACCGCCGCACGCCTCGTCCTCGGGAGATCGTTCTGCACCTCATTGGAATGGCGTAGAATCCCGATGCCATCGGCATCAAATGCTTCTCACTTCGATGAAAAACCGTAAGAAAATAGGGGTTATCCCTGCCGACTTGACGGCAGCCGTTCCGCCAGTATGTTCCGCCCCTCTCCGGAGAACGTGGTGGCTGGCCCTTTGGGGCCTTCCTCCCGCCCCGAGCAAGGCCCGCTGAAAGCAGCGGGGACTCGGATCCAGGCCTATCCGGACAACAGCGTCGCATGACGCACAACGATGGAGCGATCGCGTGAGCAAGCGCGAGAATTCGAAGTACAAGATCGACCGCCGCCTCAGGGTCAACCTGTGGGGCCGTCCCAAGAGCCCGATCAACAAGCGCGAATACGGACCCGGCCAGCATGGCCAGGGCCGCCAGAAGCCGACCGACTACCGCCTGCAGCTCATGGCCAAGCAACGGCTCAAGGGCTACTACGGCTCGGTCTCTGAGCGTCAGCTCCGTCGCTACTATCTCGAGGCGGTGCGCCGCAAGGGCGATACCGGCGAGAATCTGGTCGAGCTACTGGAGCGTCGGCTGGATGCCGTCATCTACCGCATGAAGTTCGCGATCACGCCATTCGCCTCGCGCCAGCTCGTGAGCCACGGCCACGTCAAGGTGAACGGCCGTCGGGTCAACATCGCGTCCTATCTGGTGCGCGACAACGACGTGATCGAGCTCACGGCCAAGGCCAAGGAGATGGCCCGCGTGATCGAATCGACGCAGAGCGCCGAGCGCGACGTGCCGGAATACGTGACAGCCGACCACAAGGAAATGAAGGGCACCTTCGTGCGCGGGCCGAAGCTCGCCGACGTGCCCTATCCGGTGCAGATGGAGCCGTCGCTGGTGGTCGAGTACTACAGCCGCTGATCCTGTTCGTCGGCCGCACAACGAAAGCGAAAGCCCGCCCCGGTGGCGGGCTTTTTTGCGCCAGCCTACTGTCTCGCCACCAAGGGAGTGACGCATGACCGAAGAGATCGGCGCCTTCGTGCCTGGGCCGCGCGTACGCATCGAGGGCCGTGCAGGCGGCCCATTATCGGGCCTCACCTTCGCCGCCAAGGATCTATTCGACGTGGCGGGTGTGCCGACCGGTGGTGGCAATCACGACTGGCCGACCGGCCGGCCGGTGCCGCAGCGCCATTCATGGGCGGTGCAGACGTTGCTCGATGCCGGCGCCACGCTGATTGGCAAGACGATCACCGACGAGGTGTCGCTCGGCATCCTGGGCGAGAACGCCTTCGACGGCACGCCGGTCAACGTTCGCGCGCGCGGCCGAGTCCCGGGCGGCTCGTCCTCGGGCTCGGCCGCGGTCGTTGCGGCGGGGATTTGCGATACGGCGCTCGGCACCGATTCCGGCGGCTCGGTGCGCGTGCCGGCGAGCTTCTGCGGCCTCTACGGCATCCGCCCCACGCACGGACGCATCGACGTGACCGGCATGTTGCCTCAGGCACCGACGGCCGACACGACCGGTTGGTTCGCTCGCGATGCCGAAACATTCGCCAAAGTCTCCTCGGTGATGCTGGACGAGGCGATCCCGGCTACGTTGCCGACGCGCCTGGTGATCGCCGTCGACACGTTCGGCTTTGCCGATGCCAATGTCTCGGCGGCCTTGCAGCCGATGGTCAAGCGACTGACCGGGCTGGTCGACCAGAGCCGCGAGGACGTCATGGCGCCGCAGGGTCTATCGGTTTGGGCGCGGGCACTGCGCAGTTTGCAGCCGGTCGAGGCTTACGCGACGTTCAAGGACTGGCTCGACACGCGCAACCCGCGCATGGCCTTTTCGGTGGCGCGTGGTCTGCTGGCGGGCGCGATGGTTCCGGCGAGCGAGCAGAGCTGGGCCAATCTCATGCGTCAGGAAGCGCGCGCCCGTATGGCCTATCTCCTGCCGGCCGGCACGATCCTTTGTATGCCGACGACACCGTTTCCTGCGCCGCTTGCGGGGCAGTCGTTGTCTGTGCTCGATCCGCTGCGCGACCGCATCACCTGCCTCTGCGCACAGGGCGGGTTGGCGGGCCATCCGCAGGTCAACCTTCCTGGTGCTACGGTCGACGGCCTGCCGATCGGCCTGTCCATCATTGGCGCGCGCGGCAGTGATGCCAGTCTCGTCGCGGTAGCTCGCGCGCTCGCGACCCAGAAATAGGCCATGAAACAGGCCGAAAAACAGGAAAGGGAGCCATGCCGGATCTGACGCCGAACATTCCCGAGGTCGTCGCCGAGGTGAGCGCGCTGTTCGAGCGCTACGAACAGGCCTTGATCGACAAGAACCTCGATGTCCTCGACACGACCTTCTGGAACAGCGCCCATACGATCCGGCTCGCCAACAACGAGCACGGCTACGGCTTCGACCGGATCCATGCTCATCGCATCGCCCGTCCGCCCGGTCCCGGTACAAAGGAGAAGCGCTACCGTCTCGATATCCTGACCCTGGGTCGCGACATCGCCACCGTGAACCTCGTCTACAAGGTGCGCGGCAAGGAGATGACCGGCCGGCAGAGCCAGACCTGGGTGCGCTTCCCCGACGTTGGTTGGCGAGTGATTTCGGCCCACGTCTCGATGATCAGCGAACAGCCGGTTCTCTAGAACAAGCAAAAGCGGAGGCAACGATGAGTGATGCACAACCACGCCTCGGCAACTCGCTGAAGCCGCCCAATCCGGCTTGGCTTGCGAAGGTAAGCGAGCCTGCCCTCGAGCCTGACCTGCCGATCGTCGATCCGCACCATCATCTTTGGGAACGCGGCGACATGATCTACATGTACCGCGACCTCCTGGAGGATCTTCAGGCCGGCCATAACATCGTCTCCACCGTCTTCATCGACTGCCGCTCGATGTACCGCAAGGAGGGGCCGACGGAGATGCGGCCGCTCGGCGAGACCGAGTTCGTGAACGGCGTCGCGGCGATGTTCGCAAGCGGCAGCTACGGCGCGTCGCGCGCCTGTGCCGGCATCGTGAGTTATGCCGACCTTCGTCTCGGAGCGAAGGCTCGGGAGGTGCTGGAAGCGCAGGTAGCCGCCGGCAACGGCCGCTTCCGCGGCATTCGCTACGCTACCGGCTGGGACAAGCACGGGGAGATCCGGCCTACTCATACCAACCCGCCGCAAGGGCTGATGGCCGACAAGACCTGGCGGGAGGGCTTTGCCCAACTCGGCAAGCTCGGCCTTACCTTCGATGCCTGGCTCTACCATCCGCAACTGGGCGAACTCGCCGAGCTCGCCGGTGCCTTTCCCGACATCGCGATCATCCTCGACCACGTCGGCGGTCCGTTGGGCTATGGCCCTTACGGTTCGCGTCACAAGGAGGAGTTTGCGGCCTGGAAGGCATCGATGGCGACGCTTGCCCGGCACGCCAACGTCACCGTGAAGGTGGGCGGGCTCGGCATGCCGATGGGATGGTTCGACTTCTACGATCGGCCGGCGCCGCCTACCTCTCAGATGCTGGCGGACGCTTTCAAGCCCTGGGTCGAAACCTGCATCGAGCTGTTCGGCGCCGAACGCTGCATGTTCGAGAGCAATTTCCCGGTCGACAAGATCACATCGAGCTACAGCGTCCTATGGAACGCCTTCAAGCGGTTGGCGGCGAAGGCCTCGGCGGCCGAGAAGAAGGCACTATTCTCGGGGACTGCTGCGCGGGTCTACAAGCTTGCGCTTGCGTGACAGTTAACGCCTGACGGCTCTAGACTTCTCCTTTGCTTTCCGGGGGGAGACAGGTCATGCGTCGTCTTGTTGTCGCGTCGGTTGTCGCTCTGATTGCCGCTTTGGGTTCGTTTGCAGCCTCGGCAGAAACTGTCCTGAAAGTCGTCATGCATTCCGATGTGAAGGCACTCGATCCGATCTGGAGCGGCGCCTACATCACGCGCAACTTCGGTTACATGATCTACGACACGTTGTTTGCGATTGACGAGAAGTTCCAGGTGAAACCGCAGATGGTCGATACCTGGAATACCAGCGACGACGGCCTCGTCTGGACCTTCAAACTGCGCGACGGGCTCGAATGGCACGATGGCACGCCGGTCACGTCCGATGACTGCATCGCCTCGATCAAGCGTTGGGCATCGCGTGATGCGATGGGACAGAAGATGGCCTCGGTGCTGTCGGAATACAAAGCCGTCGATCCCAAGACCTTCCAGATCGTGCTGAAGCAGAAGTTCGGCCCGCTGCTCGAGGCGCTCGGCAAGCCGTCGGTCGTCGTGCCGTTCATGATGCCCAAGAAGATGGCCGAAGTGGATGCCTTCACCCAGAGCGATAACGCGATCGGTTCGGGTCCCTTCATCTTCAAGAAGGAAGCATGGAAGCCGGGCGAGAAGCTGATCTTCGTGAAGAACCCCAAATACAAACCCCGGTCCGAGCCGATGTCCGGTCTGTCGGGCGGCAAGGTGGTCAATATCGATCGTGTTGAATGGATCTGGATTCCCGACGCCGAAACCCAGGTCAGCGCCTTGATCAACGGCGAGATCGATATGATCGAGAGCCTCGACTACGATCATATTCCGGTGCTGGAGAAGACCAAGGGCGTCAGGATCGTGACCAGCCGAGTCTCGAACCAGTACGTGTTCCGCATGAACTGGCTAACGGCGCCCTTCAACAACGTGAAGGTTCGGCAGGCGGCTGCCTATGCGCTCAGCGAAGAGGAGTTCCTGCAGGCCAATATTGGCGACAAGCGCTTCTACCGGACCTGCAAGGCGATGTTCACTTGCGATTCACCATACGCCTCGACGGCTGGCATGGATGGGCTGATCGAAGGCAATGTCGCCAAGGCCAAAGAGCTGCTTGCTGAAGCCAAGTATGATGGGACGGTCGTCGTCATACCCCAGCCGACCGACCTCGGCGTCATCAAGCAACTCGCTCCAGTGGCCAAGGCGCAACTCGAGCGCGCCGGCTTCAAGGTCGACGTCCAGCCGATGGACTGGCAGAGCATGGTGACGCGTCTCACGACCAAGAAAGGCCTGCCGTCGGAAGGCGGCTGGAGCGCTTTCGGTACAAGCTGGTCGCAGGTCGATATCCTCGATCCGCTGATGACTCCGAATCTCGCGGCGACCTGCGAGAAGGCGCGCGCTGGTTGGCCCTGCGATCCCGCACTCGAGAAGCTGCGGGACAAGTTTGTGCAGGCAGAGACGCCGGAGGAGAAGAAGGCGGCTGCTGACGCCGTGCAGACCTATGCAATGCAGGTCGTCACTCATGTGCCGCTGGGTGAATGGTTTGCCGTCAGTGCCGTGCGGGACAACGTCGTGCTTCCTGCGGTTCTGCCACCGGTGACGGTGTTTTGGGGCGCCAGCAAGAAATAGCTCATCTGCCCATAACCTCGTCGTCACTCAGGAGTAGAGTAAAATCATGCATCGTATCGTTGTTGCGTTTATCACGGCCTTCGCGGTGGCCTGCATTCCGGCCATCGCTTCCGCCGAGACCGTGCTCAGGGTCGTCATGCACTCCGATGTGAAGGCACTCGACCCGATCTGGAGCGCGGCCTACATCACGCGCAACTACGGCTACATGGTCTACGACACACTGTTTGCGGTGGACGACAAGTTCGAGGTGAAGCCGCAGATGGTCGACACGTGGAGCACCAGCGACGACGGGCTCACCTGGACCTTCAAATTGCGCGACGGGCTCGAATGGCATGACGGCACACCGGTCACCGCCGAGGACTGCATCGCTTCACTGAAGCGCTGGGCCGCGCGGGATGCGATGGGCCAGAAGTTCGCGGCGGCGGTGGTCGACTACAAGGCCATCGACCCGAAAACCTTCCAGATCGTTCTCAAGGGCAAGTTCGGGCCGCTTCTCGACGCCATTGGCAAACCCTCGTCCAATGTACCGTTCATGATGCCTAAAGGGGTGGCCGAGACCGATCCCTTCAAGCAGATCGACAGCGTCATCGGTTCCGGTCCTTTCATCTTCAAGAAGGATGAATGGAAGCCGGGGGAGCGGCTCGTCTTCGTGAAGAACCCCAAATACAAGCCGCGGGCCGAGCCGATGTCGGGTCTTGCCGGCGGCAAGGTGGTCAACCTCGACCGCGTCGAATGGGTCTGGATTCCAGACACCGAGACCCGGGTCAATGCGCTGCTGAACGGCGAGATCGACATGGTCGAGAGCGTCGACTACGACCATCTGCCGTCGCTTGAGAAGACCAAGGGCATCCAGATCCTGCCCGGCAGCGTGTCGAACCAGTATGCCTTTCGTATGAACTGGCTCATCCCGCCCTTCAACGATGTCAGGATCCGCCGCGCCGCGGCCTATGCGCTCAGCCAGGAAGAGTTCCTGCAGGCCAATGTCGGCGACAAGCGCTACTACCGGACCTGTATGGCGATGTTCACCTGCGGCTCGCCGCTCGCTTCAACCGCTGGTATGGACGGCCTGATCGAAGGCAATGTCGCCAAGGCGAAGGAACTGCTGGCTGAAGCGCACTACGACGGCACGCCGGTGGTCATGCCGCAGCCCACCGATCTCGCGGCGATCAAGCAGCTCCCGCCCGTCGCCAAGGCGCAACTCGAGCGCGCCGGCTTCAAGGTCGATGTCCAGCCGATGGACTGGCAAAGCATGGTTGCCCGCGTCAGCAAGAAGGGACCGCCTTCCGAGGGTGGCTGGAATGCCCTGGCGACAAGCTGGTCGCAGATCGACATCCTCAATCCGCTGACGACGGCGTTCCTCATCGCCACCTGCGACAAGGGGCTGGCGGGCTGGCCCTGCGATCCTGAGCTCGAGAAGCTGCGCGACAACTACGTTCAGGCCAACACGCTCGAGGAGAAGCGGGCGGCGGCTGACGCCGTGCAGATCCATGCAATGCAAGTCGTCACGCACGTGCCGCTGGGCGAGTGGATCGGCATCGGCGCCGCGCGCGACAACATTCAGTTTCCCAAGCCGTTGTCGCCGGTGACCGTGTTTTGGGGTATCAGCAAGAAGTAGCGCCGACGATTCGCGCTCGTCGGCGCTGCCTGCGCTACTCCGCAGCCTTCAGGGTGCGGGCAGCAGCGTCCTCGGCCTGCCAGCGGATCGCGACATCGGCGAGCTTGCCCAGCACCTCGTCGAGTTCGTGGCCGCGCGCGGTGAGCGAATAGGTGACCTTGGGCGGGATGGTCGCCTCGTAGTCGCGCCGCACCAGTCCAGCACCTTCGAGCGTGCGCAACCGCTCGGTCAGCATCTTGGCCGAGATGCCCACCACGCGCCTCTTCAGTTCGCCGAAGCGCTGCGGCCCGAAGGTGCGCAGGTTGTAGACGATGTATGTCGTCCACGGCCCCATCAGCATGCGCAGGATGAAGTCCATGGGACAGGCTGCGCCGCAGCCTTCCTTGCTCTGTTCCGCCGGTGAATTCGGGCTTGAATTCGGATTCATGGAAAAGCCTTGAGTTACGATTCGGTACCTACTGGTAAAGATATAGCCCGCGCCTCAACGATTGCCAGTCACCGGCGGTAACTGGACCTAAAAAATTTCCCCAATTAAATCAAAAGATTAGGGTCGGCGTTGGCGTCATCGGCCCTTGCCGGACGACAAATGTACCCAGCCGGAACGTTGCGTACTGGCGAAGTCGACTCGGAGAAGATCCGGCCTTCTCCGCGTCAAACACCTACTGCTTCTTGCTGATATTCCACACCACGGGCACCGGACCCGGCAGCCAGCCTGTGAGCCGGTCCTTCCGGTAGGCGCCAAAGGCCTTGTACTGGCCGACTGGCGCATAATAGGCCTGTTCGATCACGCGGTCGGAGATGGCATCGCCCAAGGCCTTCTGCTTGGCGGGATCCGTCTCGTGCATGAATTCGTCCCTGAGCTTCTGCATCTCGGGATCGCACGGCCAGCCGAACCAGGCCTTGTCGCAGGCGCCCGAGACGAAGGAGTTGGTGCCCGGGTTGTCCGAGTCGAGCGTGATGTTGGTGGTGAAGAAGATGTTCCAGCCGCCCTGGCTCGGCGGATCCTTCTTGGCGCGGCGTGTCACCACGGTCTGCCAGTCCATCGACTGCAGATCGATCTTGAAGCCTGCTTTCTCGAGCTGTTGCTTGGCGACCGGCTGCACGTTGTTCGAGGATTGCAGGTCGGTCTGAT
The DNA here is from genome assembly GCA_017308235.1 of Alphaproteobacteria bacterium. Lineage (GTDB taxonomy): Bacteria > Pseudomonadota > Alphaproteobacteria > Reyranellales > Reyranellaceae > Reyranella. Next base: position 485,782 of record JAFKFL010000011.1, read on the forward strand.
GCATCATCACGACCGGCGTGCCGTCATAGCCGGACTCCTTCAAAAGCTCGCGCGCCTTCGCGAGGTCGGGCTTGATCAGGAGGTTGCCGTACTCCTTGCCGAACCGTGTGCCGCAGATGAAGGGCGCATTGCAGACCTTGTAGATCTCCGGATCGCCCACCTGGGCGCGCAACATGTCTTCCTGGGCAAGCGCATACATCGCCGCCTGTCGCGCCTTCACGTTGTTGAACGGCGGCTGGAGCTGGTTGAAACGCATGATGATCTGGCTGCCCTGGACGTTCCAGGGATAGAGCTCGATGTTCTTGTCGGCTTTCATCACCGGGAAGAGATCGGTCGGCGGCGCTTCGATGAGATCGATCTCGCCGGCGAGCAGGGCGTTCATCGCCGTGCTGGGATCGGCGATGGCGAGCCATTCCACGCGATCGACCTTGGCAACCTTCCCGCCAGCCAGCATCGAGGGCGGCTCGGAGCGCGGCTTGTATTTCGGGTTCTTCACGAACACGACCTTCTCGCCGGGCTTCCATTCGTCCTGCTTGAAGATGAAGGGGCCGGAGCCCGTGAAGTCGGTGATCTGCTTGTAGGGGTCGGTCTCGGCCACGCGCTTGGGCATGATGAACGGCACGTTGGACGATACCTTGCTGAGCGCGTCGAGCACGAAGCCGAACTGGCGCTTCAGGATGATGGCGAAGCTCTTGTCGTCGATCGCCTTCATTTCGGCGGTGTCCGCCATCAGGAGCTGGCCGTAGGAGTCGCGCGCGCCCCAGCGTTTGAGGGAGGCGATGCAATCCTCGGCCGTGACGGGCGTGCCATCGCTCCAGACCAGGCCGTCACGCAGCACGATGGTGTAGGTCAGCTTGTCGTCGGACACGGTGTAGTGATCCGCCATCTGCGGCTGGATCTGCAAATTGGCGTCCTTGGCGAACAGGACGTCGTATATCATGTAGCCGAAGTTTCGAGAGATCAGAGCCGTGGTCCAAATCGGATCAAGCACCTTGATGTCGGCATGGCTCACCATCCTGAGCGTGGTCTGCGCCATCGCCGGTATCCCCAGCGCCGCCCAGACCGCCAAGGCCAGTGCCGCCAACCTGCCCATACCGGTCATGATCTACCCCTTCTTCGTTGTATTTCAGATGTTGTGCGAGGAATGACTCAATGTCGACGTTGATGCCTACCGTTTTTGTGTCGCACGGATCGCCAATGCTGATCCTGCAAGACCTGCCGGCGCGGTCCTTCCTCGCGACGCTCGGCAGCCTTTTGCCGCGGCCCAAGGCGATCGTCGCGGTATCCGCGCACTGGAATACCGAACGGCCGGCCGTTTCGACGGCGGGACGGCCGGAAACCATCCACGACTTCTACGGATTTCCCGAAGCGCTGTATCGCTTGCGCTATGACGCGACCGGCGAGCCCGGTCTTGCCGATCGCGTGGCCTCTCTCGCGGGCGCCGATCGTGATCCGACCTACGGCCTTGACCACGGGGCCTGGGTGCCGGCGATGCTTGGTTGGCCCGACGGCGACATCCCGATCTTCCAGCTTTCGGTGCAGCCTTATCGGTCGCCGGCCGATCATATCGCGCTTGGGCGCAAGCTGGCGCCCTTGCGCAAGGAGGGTGTGCTGGTCCTGGGCAGCGGCAGCGCCACGCACAACCTCAGGCGGTTGCGGCGGGGCGACAACGACACGGCGCCCGAGCCTTGGGCGAAGCAGTTCGATGATTGGTTGTCAGAGGCGGTGGAGCGGGGCGACGAAGCAGCCCTCGCTAATTATCGGACCGAAGCACCCTATGCGCAGGAGGCTCATCCGACGGATGAACACCTTCTGCCGCTGCATGTGGCCTTCGGTGCCGCCGGTGCCGGCGCACGCGCCAAGGCGCTGCACCGCAGCTTCACCAACGTAAATCTCTCGATGGCGTCCTACGCCTTCGCGTAGAAGGTGCTCAGGCCACGCTTACCAGCGCGACGCCCTTTTCCTTCAGGAGCTGTTCGAGCTCGCCCGTCTCGAACATCTCGCGGACGATGTCGCAACCGCCGACGAACTCGCCCTTCACATAGAGCTGGGGAATGGTCGGCCACTGGCTGAATTCCTTGATGCCCTCGCGCAGGTCCTGATCGACCAAGATGTTGGCGCTGTGGAACTTGACGCCGAGCTGGCTCAGCACGTCGACCACAGCGGCAGAGAAGCCGCACTGCGGGAAGACCGGCGTGCCTTTCATGAACAACATGACGTCGTTCTTGGTGATCTCGTCGCGGATACGGTCGAACACCTGGGGCTCACTCATCTCGATCTCCTAAGGCACCTGGAAGGGTGCGAGAAAGGGTACCAATTTGACGACAATATAAGGCTCTCAAGGCCGCCGCGCCATGGTGGTCAGCTTGAGGGCATGCAGGACGCCCCCCATCCGTCCACCGAGCGCGCCATAGACCATTTGATGCTGCTGCACCTTGGATTTCCCGGCAAAAGCAGCCGAAACGACCGTGGCGGCATAATGGTCCCCATCGCCCACGAGATCCTGGATCTCGACGTCGGCATCCGGAATGCCCTCTTTGATCAGGCGGACAATATCGTCGGCAGCCATCGGCATTGCTTGGTTTTCCTGCGTTATTCGGCAGTGTTCATATAGGTCGGCAGCCACGCTTCGTGGGTGGCCTTGATGTCGCCGAGGTCGAGCGACACGAGGCCCTTCACTACCAGCGCCGCGCCACCAGAGTAGCCCAACAGGACGGCCGGAACACCGGCTGCTTTGGCCGCCGCCAGCACGTCGTCGGGCATGCCGGTCGCGACGAGATAGCGGGCTTGATCCTCGCCATACAAAAACGCGTGCGACGGAACGTCCGTCGAGGGCAGGGCGATCTCCGCACCGGTGCCGCCGGCGATACACATCTCCGCCAGCGCCACCAGGAGGCCGCCGTCGCTGAGGTCATGGCAGGCGGAGAGCCGGCTGGCATCGATCTGGCTGCGCACGAAGTCGCCATTGCGGCGCTCGACCGCAAGATCGACCGGCGGCGGCGCGCCGTCCTCTCGGCCGCAGGCTTCGCGGAGATAGAGTGACTGGCCGAGCCATCCTTGGGTCTCGCCCACCAGGATCACGGCGAGGCCCGCCTGGGTGAGGCGCGAGCCCACGGCCTTGGCGATATCGTGGATCACGCCGACCGCGCCGATGGTGGGTGTCGGCAAGATCGGCCGGCCCTCGGTCTCGTTGTAGAGCGACACGTTGCCCGACACGACAGGGAACTCGAGGACCTTGCAGGCCTCCGCCATGCCCATGATGGCGCCGGCGAACTGACCCATGATCTCCGGCTTTTGCGGATTGCCGAAATTCATGTTGTCGGTCACGGCAAGCGGCGTCGCGCCGGTCGCGGTGATGTTGCGCCACGCCTCGGCCACGGCCTGCCGGCCGCCGGTTTCGGGATGGGCCTGGACGTAGCGCGGCGTGCAATCGGAGGTCATGGCGAGCCCTTTGTGCCCGGTCCCTTCGGCGCTGGAGGGCACGCGCACCAGGGCGGCATCGCCGTCCTGCGGACGGATCGCCGTATTGCCCATGATGAGATGGTCGTACTGGTGCCAGATCCACGCCTTGCTGGCGAGATCGGGACAGCCCATCAGCGCGAGCAGTGAAGCGTTCCAGTCCTTGGGCGCCGGCACCTGTGAAGCCACAAGCACGGCCGGCAATGGCGTCAGCGTCCACGGGCGCTCATAGACCGGCGCCTCGGTGACCAGCGGCGGGATCGGAATGTTGCCCACGGTATCGCCGTGCCAGGTCAGCACCATGCGCTCGGTATCGGTCAGCCGGCCGATGATCGCGAAGTCGAGCTCCCACTTCTCGAAGATCGTGCGGGCGAGGTCCTCTCGGCCGGGCTTGAGCACGATCAGCATGCGCTCCTGGCTCTCCGACAGCATGAGCTCGTAGGGGTTCATGCCTTGCTCGCGCATCGGCACCTTGTCGAGCTCGACGACTACGCCCAGCCCGCCCTTGGCCGCCATCTCGAACGAAGAGGAGGTGAGGCCGGCGGCGCCCATGTCCTGGATGGCCACGATCGCGTCGGTGGCCATCAATTCGAGGCAGGCTTCGAGCAGGAGCTTTTCGACGAACGGATCGCCCACCTGCACGGTGGGTCGCTTCTCTTCGCTGTCCTCGCTGAACTCGGTCGAGGCCATGGTGGCGCCGTGAATGCCGTCGCGTCCGGTCTTGGAGCCGACATAGACCAGCGGATTGCCGACGCCCGCGGCTGCAGCATAGAAAATGCGGTCCGTCGGCGCGATTCCCACGGTCATGGCATTCACGAGGATGTTGCCGTTGTAGGCAGCGTGGAAATTGGTCTCGCCACCCACCGTCGGAATGCCCATGCAATTGCCGTAGCCGCCGATGCCGGCCACGACACCCGACACGAGATGCCGCGTCTTGGGATGGCTTGGATCGCCGAAGCGGAGCGCATTGAGGTTGGCTACCGGCCGGGCGCCCATGGTGAAAACATCGCGCATGATGCCGCCCACGCCGGTCGCCGCACCCTGATAGGGCTCGATGTATGAGGGGTGGTTGTGGCTCTCCATCTTGAAAATGGCGGCCTGACCATCGCCGATGTCGATCACGCCGGCATTCTCGCCCGGACCCTGGATCACCCAGGGTGCCTTCGTGGGGAGCTTCTTCAGCCACACCTTCGAGGATTTGTAGGAGCAGTGCTCGCTCCACATCGCCGAGAAGATGCCGAGCTCGACCATGGTCGGCGAGCGGCCCATGATCTTGAGCAGGCGCTCGTATTCGTCAGGCGCCAACCCATGCTCGGCCACGATCTGTGGCGTGATGACGGGTTCGTTGGGAAGCTTGACCGGTGGATTCTTCTCAGTGGCGATCGTCACGACGATTTACTCACGACTCATGACAGGGCCTCGACGATGCCCTCGAACAGCGCCTTGCCGTCGGTGCCGCCGAACATCGCCTCGACGGCATTCTCCGGATGCGGCATCAGGCCCAGCACGGTCTTCGTCTCGTTGAACACGCCGGCGATATTGCGGATCGAGCCATTGGGATTGCCCGTGCCGTCGACCGTGCCGTCGGGCGCGCAGTAGCGAAAGGCGACCTGGCCACGATCCTCGACCCGCTTCAGCGTCTCGTCGTCGGCGAAATAGTTTCCCTCGGCGTGCGCCACCGGAACCTTGATCACCTGACCCGCCTGGTAGCGGTTGGTGAACAGGCTCTGGCTGGTCTCGATCTTGAGATGCACGTCAGCACAAACGAATTTCAGGTTCTCGTTGCGCATCAATACACCCGGCAATAGGCCCGCTTCGGCGGCGATTTGGAAGCCGTTGCAGATCGCCAATACAGGCACGCCCTGCGCGGCGCGCTTCTTGACCTCGGCCATCACTGGCGATTGCGCTGCCATGGCGCCACAGCGCAGGTAGTCGCCGTAGGAGAAGCCGCCCGGAATGACGATCAGGTCGGTCTTCTCGAAGTTGCCGTCGCCGTGCCACACCATGTTGGGCTTGCGGCCTGTGACCAGCTCGATCGCCTGCGCCACATCACCTTCGCGATTGGAGCCGGGAAAGACGAGAACGGAAGCTTTCATCAGCCCACCAGCTCGATCGAATAGTTCTCGATCACGGTGTTGGCCAAAAGCTTGCGGCACATCTCGTCGAGCCGTGCCTTGGCTTTTGCCTTGTCGGTCTCGGCCAGCTCAAGTTCGATGTATTTGCCTTGCCGGACGTCACCGACCTCGGGGAAGCCCAGGCGATTGAGCGAATGGCCGATGGCTTTGCCCTGCGGGTCGAGCACGCCGTTCTTGAGCGTTACGTGGACTCTAGCTTTCATTGCGCCTCTTTACTGCAATGTCGTCGGGCCGCGCACATCGCCTGGCCCCTGGTCGATCAGGATGCCGAGCCGCCGCGCCACTTCCTGATAGGCTTCCTCGACCTTGCCGAGGTCGCGGCGAAAGCGGTCCTTGTCGAGCTTCTCGTTGGTCCTGAGATCCCACAGCCGGCAGGAGTCCGGGCTGATCTCGTCGGCCAGCACGATGCGGACCATATCGTCTTCATATAGGCGGCCGAACTCGATCTTGAAGTCGATGAGCTTGATGCCACAGCCCAGGAACAGGCCGAACAGGAAGTCATTGACCCGAAGCGTGAGCGCCACGATGTCGTCGAGGTCCTGCGGGGTCGCCCAGCCGAAGGCGGTGATGTGCTCTTCCGTCACCATGGGATCGGCCAGCTCGTCGTTCTTGTAGAAGAACTCCATGATGGATCGGGGCAGCTGCGTGCCCTCCTCGAGCCCGAAGCGCTTGGCGAAAGAGCCGGCGGCGACGTTACGGACCACCACCTCGAGCGGGATGATCTCGACCTGGCGGATAAGCTGCTCGCGCATGTTCAGCCGGCGGATGAAATGGGTCGGCACCCCGATTTCGCCCAGCTTGGTCATCAGGAACTCGGAAATGCGATTATTAATCACACCCTTGCCGGTGATCGTGCCTTTCTTCTGGTTGTTGAAAGCCGTGGCGTCGTCCTTGAAGTACTGGACGATCGTCCCGGGCTCGGGTCCCTCGAACAAGGTCTTGGCCTTGCCCTCGTAGATGCGGCGGCGGCGGGACATTTTTCACTCCTGTGCGGACGGCCGGGACCGCCCACCCTTGAGCCAGAATATGGCGGAAACCCCATGCGCCGGGACTGGGGAAAAATCCATTGAAAAAGGTGACACGTTCGTCATATTTGCTCTCTTCGGGAGGCTCCACATGGCCCAACAGATCACTTACGACAAGGCCTATGACGCCGTCGCCCCGGGCGACTTCCCGGCCATGCTGGAAGTACCGCGATATGGGCGGCGCAGCGACGCTTTCGACAGCATCATTTCCGCGACCCACGACCACTTCTGGGATCCGCTGGACAAGAACTACATCGATTTCGACCAGCCGTTCGACATCAGGACCACGCCGATCATGCCGCTCGACAATATCATCGAGCTCAGGAGCGCGGTCGCAGATCGACTGGATGAGAACCAGAAGATCCAGCTCGCCAACGACGTCACCCACTGGTCGGTCTCGAACCTCCTGCATGGCGAGCAGGGGGCGCTGTCGCTGTCGGCGAGCCTCTGCCACGTGCTGGTCGATCCCGGTGCGCAGGAATATGCCGCCAACCAGGCGCGCGAGGAGGCGCGCCACGTGGCTGGCTTCAGCCGCTATATCGCCAAGCGCTGGGGCGAGCCGCTGCCGGTGGGCCAGACCATTGCCACGGTGCTGGCCGATCTCGTGAGCACGGGCGAGGTCTACAAGAAGATCGTCGGCATGCAGATGCTGATCGAGGGCCTGGCGATGGGCTCATTCGCGACGCTCAATGCCAAGACCAACGATCCGGTGCTGCGGCGCCTGGTGCAGCTCGTGATGAGCGACGAGGCCTTCCATCATCGCTTCGGCCGTCTGTGGGCGGCCAAGACGATCCGGCATCTGAGCGGGGAGGAGCATCGCAAGGTCGAGGACTGGTCGGCGCAGCTCTTCCAGATGCTGCTGTTCAACCTGATCAACGCCGAGCAAAAGCAAGTCATCTACGCCAAGTACGGGCTCGACTGGCAATGGGTGCGCGATGCGGTCAAGGAAACCTTCAGCGACGACGACCGCCGCAACCAGCTCAAGGACAGCACCAACATCTTCCGTGTCCTGATCAAGACGTTGCTGCATGCCGGCATCATCACCGGGCGCACCGCGCCGCTTTACGCGGTGTGGGTCGACATGAAGGAGCTGGAGGCCGAAGGCGAGGGCATCCCGGGTGATGTCGTGGCCGAGGAGATGCTGGTCGTGTTGCGCGAGATCAACGCCAAGCGGCGACGCATCGGCGGCAAAGACATCGCTGCTTAGTGGACCGCGCGCATCCTGCGCGCTTCAAGGCATGTGGATACGCCGGATGAGCGGGCTGGAAGTCCGCGGTCCAAAAAATTAAGGCTTTCGTGCCAGCACGAAGGCAGACAGGCCGGCCAGCCGGTTGATCGGAAACAGCGGCAGCTCGGCGGTACAGATCGCCGCCAGCGCCGAATTCGTAAGGGCGCCGTGCTTCTTGAGGCTGCTCTTGGGCACCGCCTCGCCGCGCATCGCCAAGCGCACGGCGGCGGCCAGCGGGAAGACAAAGCCGAAATAGTAGGCGCCGCGCACGAGTTCCAGGCCGGCCGTGCGCAGGGTCGTCTCGATCTCGTCGAGACGATAGCGGCGCTGGTGCTCCAGGAAGACATCGTGGCCGCTCCACAGGAAGCGAAAGGCCGGCACGGTGGCCAGGAAGTGCGCGCCGCTTGGTACCTTGGCGGCATAGTGGCGGACCAGACCGACGTCGTCCTCGACATGCTCCAGCACATCCATCATCAGGACGAGATCGCAGTCGGTCGGTCCGCAGTCGCGGCGATAGCGCACGGGCTTGCCGGCGACGCTGTCGTCGCGCTCGCTCGCATAGCCGATGTCGACGCAAAGCGCTGACTCGGCGCGGCCCTCGGCCAGCAGATGGCGCGAGAAGAAGCCCGACCCCGCACCGATATCGAGCAGGTGGCGCGGCGCCATCCCGTCGACCATGCGCTTCAGCGCCTTGGCCTTGGAACGGTAATACCAGTGTCGGCCGATATCGGCGCCGAGGATGTCCTCTTCCTTGAGATCCATCAGGCCTGGTTCGTCATGCCTGGGTTGGGCGGGGAGCGCCTTCCTCGTAGACGCCCTCGACGACGTAGATCGGCCGGCCCTTGACCTCGAGGAACAGCCGCCCGAGATATTCGCCGATGATGCCGATCGAGACGAGCTGGATGGCGCCCATCAGCAGCACGACGATGATCAACGAGGCGTAGCCTGGCGTGTCGATGCCGAGAATCAGCACCCGAACGATGATGAACAGCGCATAGAGGACGGCGATGGCGGCGATCGCCAGGCCGCCGTAGAACGAGGCCCTGAGCGGCACGGTCGAGAAGCTCACCACGCCGTCGAGCGCGAAGTTCCATAGTCGCCAGAGATTGAACTTGCTTGAACCAGCGGCGCGCTGCGCCCGTTCATAGGGCACGCCGATCGCATTGAAACCGACCCAGGCGAACAGGCCCTTCATGAAGCGATTGCGCTCCGGCAACTGGCGCAGCACCTCGACGGCGCGCCGGTCGACGAGGCGGAAGTCGCCGACATTGGTGGGGATGCGCACCGGCGACATAGAATTGAAGACTCGGTAGAACCACGCCGCCGAAAGGCGCTTGGCGGCAGTGTCCCACGGCCGAGTGGTGCGCACGCCATAGACGATATCGTAGCCTTCGCGCCAGCGGGCGATGAACGGCTCGATCAGTTCCGGTGGATCCTGCAGGTCGATGTCCATGGGGACCAGCACGTCACCTTTGGCATGATCGATGCCGGCGGTGAGGGCAGCTTCCTTGCCGAAGTTGCGCGATAGGTTGACGATGCGGATGCGTGGGTCGTGCGCGCTGCAGCCGAGCAGGTGGGCAAGAGTGTTGTCCCGCGACCCGTCGTTCACGAACACGATCTCGAAGCGCAGCCGGTCTCGCTCGAGCAGTGGCACCACGGCGTCGAAGAAGGCGTCGATCGATTCTTCTTCGTTGAAGACCGGCACGACCAGTGACAGCAGCGGATCCACGGGCCGCCGGGCCTTCTGCGCGGCGAGCTGCTGGTCGAGTGCGCCCGTGGGAGCGGGGGTAGTGGTCAGGGAGTGGTCGGGCACCGGCCTATTCTACACGAACGACCGTCAGGTCACGACCCCGACCGCACCGCTGAGCTCCATGATGCCAAGCTCGACGGGCAGGTGCGGTTGACGCTTTTGCACTTCGGACCGGAACTCGCGCAATGCCTTGGTGTGCATTTCAGTCTCGAAAGCCCGGTCTGTCTTGATGCGGTCGCCATAGGCGACGGCTGCCGCCCCGCAGTCGCGATGGGTGATGGCGACCATGCGCTCGACTTCGTGCAATTGCACGGAAATGCCGAGATTATCCCAAAAGGTCTTATGCCAATCGGCAAAAGCCGGCGCCACGACCCCGATGGGACCGCCGGCGATGTTGAACTGGCTATAAAGGTTCTGCCATCCGCGCGAGGCCATGTAGGCCCAGGTGTTCGTGGTGAAGCGCGGATCGATGCATTTCAGCAGCATCGCTTCGTAGCCCTTGTCGAGTTCGGCGGCAGCGGGGCCGGCGGTAACGGCAAGGGCTGCCGCGCCGAGGCCTAGCCCCAGCAGACGGCGACGCTGAAACATTGCCAGGCAACCACAGCCTGAATGATGAATATGCGACGTCATTTGAAAATAGCCTTCCCCTGTTGCGCGAGGCCGCCCTTGTCGTTGGCGATCCACGTCGTCGTCGAGCCATCGGTCTCTTTGCGCGCACCAACCGTCAGCGGGGTTCCCGCAAAAATCGGTGACAATGCGCGAAACTCGAAGCTCGCGGGTACTTTGCCGGTGTTCGACCGGCGCGCCAACTCCATCTGCAACATACCGAGCAATGGACCATGCACGATGAGGCCCGGATATCCTTCGGTGCCTGTGACATAAGGTTGGTCGTAATGGATGCGATGGCCGTTGAAGGTGAGCGCGGAGAAGCGGAACAGCAGCACGGGATCAGGCGTGAGTTGCTCGGACCAGGTGGCATCGGTTGGCGCAGGCTTGGGCTCGCGCGGCTTCTCGCCTGGCGCCGCTGCTTCACGGTAGACGATGTCGTGTTCCTCGACGAAGGAATGGCCGCGCGATCCGGAAACGGTGTGGCGCACCGTCACGAACACCATGTCGCCGGTGGAACCGGTCTTCGGTTCGATAGATTTGATCTCCGACCGGCGCGTCGTGGGCTCGCCGATCGAAAGTGGTGTGCCGTCGAACGTGAAGCGGCTGCCCGCCCACATCCGCCGCGGCAGGGGAACCGGCGGCAGGAAGTCGCCACGCTCGGCATGGCCGTCCGGGCCGATCCGGGATCGCGGCACGGCCTCGAGGAAGAACAGCCAGTGCCAGAGCGGCGGAAGGGGGTCGCCGGTGAGAGGCGGTGGGTCCGGGGTATCGAGGGTGGCGATGAGGGCGCGAACGGGCCAGGCGGTGATCAGATCCTCGGCGGTCTGGGTCTTTCCGACCCAATCGCGCAACTTTTCCAACGACATCTCCGCTTTCCTCCGGGTCAGCGGCGACTGTGCCACTGCGAACGCGGGGTGGAAAGGGCGGGCGGCGATGGCTATAAACCGCCGCACCTTGCCTGATGGAGCAGCTGAAATGACGACGTTCGACGATCGCGAGAAGGCCTTCGAGCACAAGTTCGAGCATGACCTCGAACTGCAGTTCAAGGCCCGGGCGCGCAAGAACAAGCTGCTGGGTCTGTGGGCGGCCGGGCTGATGGGCAAGACCGGTGCCGATGCGGAAAACTACTCCCGCGACATCGTCATGGCCGATTTCGAGAAGCCGGGCGACCACGACGTGGTGCACACGCTGATGCACGATCTTGCCGCGGCCGGAAAGCCTACCGAGGAACATACGATCCGCCGCCAGGGCGAGCGTATGCTGGTCGAGGCGATGAAGCAGCTCATGACCGAGATCAAGAAATAGCCTCATTGGACCGCGCGCTTCCAGCGCGCATCACGAGCGCGCTGGAAGCGCGCGGTCCAAATGACGGCTACCCAAACACGCGCTTGAAGATCGTGTCGACGTGTTTGGTGTGGTAGCGCATGTCGAACAGCGCCACCAACTCGTCGTCCGAAAGGAATTCGCGAATGTCCTTGTCGGCGCGGCAAAGCGCCAGGAACGAGGCATTGCCCCGCCAGGCCTCCATCGCGTTGCGCTGGACGGCGGCGTAGGCGTCCTCGCGGCTCATACCCTTTTGCGTGAGCGCGAGCATCACGCGCTGCGAGAAGACGAGGCCGCCCAGCGAATCGAGATTGCCCTTCATGCGCTCGGGATAGACCATGAGCTGCTCGACCACAGACGCCGCGCGATTCAGGGCGAAATCGAGGGTCACCGTCGCATCGGGTGCGATATAGCGCTCGACCGACGAGTGGGAGATGTCGCGCTCGTGCCATAGCGTGACATTCTCGAGCGCCGGCACGACGGCGCTGCGCACCATGCGTGCGAGCCCCGTGAGGTTCTCGGTCAACACCGGATTGCGCTTGTGCGGCATCGCCGAGCTGCCCTTTTGGCCCTGGGAGAAGAACTCCTCCGCCTCGCGCACTTCGGTGCGCTGCAGATGACGGATCTCCGTCGCGAGATTCTCGATCGAGGCGGCGCAGACGGCGAGGGCGGCGAAGAAGGCCGCATGCCGGTCGCGCGGGATCACCTGCGTCGACACCGGCTCGACCGTGAGCCCGAGTTTCTGGGCGACATGCTCTTCGACCTTCGGGTCGATATTGGCGAAAGTGCCGACCGCACCTGAGATGGCGCAGGTCGCGATTTCGGCACGGGCGGTGATGAGGCGGGCCCGGTTGCGCTGAAAGGCGGCGTAGTGACCCGCGAGTTTCACGCCGAAGGTCGTGGGCTCGGCATGGATGCCGTGACTGCGGCCGATGGTCGGTGTGTTCTTGTGTTCGAGTGCCCGCTTCCTGAGTGCGGCCAGGAGCTTGTCGAGGTCCTCGATCAAGAGGTCGGCCGCTTCCTTGAGCTGTACGGCGAAGCTCGTGTCGAGGATGTCGGACGAGGTCAGGCCCTGGTGGACGAAACGCGACTCGGGCCCGATGAATTCGCCCAGCCAGGTCGTAAAGGCGATGACGTCGTGCTTGGTCACTCGCTCGATGGCGTCGATCTTCTCGACATTGCCGGCAGGATCGGCCTTGAGCGCCTCCATGGCCTTGCGGCCGCCGGTCCAGATCGCCTCGGCCGCCGCCTTGGGGATCACGCCTGCCGCGGCCATGGCGTCGCAGGCATGCGCTTCTATCTCGAACCAGATGCGAAAGCGGTTGGCGGGCGCCCAGATGCCGGCCATCTGCGGGCGGGAATAGCGGGGGATCATGGCTGGGCTTTTAGCGCCGATGCCGCGCGGATGCCATGTTAGAAGTTCCTGGCATGACCCCTCTTTCTGATTGTCCACGCGACACCCTGGCCGCCATTCGCGGCATCCTCACCGACATCGATGAGACCGTTTCGACCCACAGCCGGCTGACGGCGGATGCCTATGCCGCCATGGAAGCGCTCAAGAAGGCCGGCCTGCTCGTCATCCCGGTTACCGGCCGCCCCGCCGGCTGGTGCGACCAGATCGCCCGTTTCTGGCCGGTCGATGCGGTCATCGGCGAGAACGGCGCCTTTTGGATGTGGCACGACGAAAAGGCCCGGAAGCTCAGGACGCGCTTCATCCAGCCCGAGGCCGAGCGTGCCGATGGCCGTCGCCGATTGGAGGCCGTGCGCGCCGAGGTCATGCGCTCGGTTCCCGGCGCCGGCATCGCCTCGGACCAACCATACCGTCTGGCCGATCTTGCGATCGACTTCTGCGAGGATGTGCCGGCACTGCCGCGATCTGATGTGGAGCGCATCGTCTCGATCTTCGAAAAGCACGGCGCGCAGGCCAAGGTGAGCTCGATCCATGTCAACGGCTGGTTTGGCGACTATGACAAGCTCACCACCACCCGGGTGATGATGGCGGAGCTCTTTGGCGTCGACCTTGCGCGAGAAGCGGCGCACTACGTCTTTTCGGGCGACTCGCCCAACGATTCGCCGATGTTCGGGTTCTTTCCCAACGCCGTGGGCGTGGCCAACGTGCGCGACTTCGCCGATGCCATGCCCAAGCTGCCACGTTGGATAACGTCGGCCCGCTCGGGCGCGGGCTTCGTCGAACTTGCCGAAGCGGTGATCGCTGCCCGGCAGCACTCAGCTTAAAAGTAGCTCGAACTTGGGGGAGGGGGAGCATATGCCAACAACATTCGACAACCGATTCGCGTACGAGTTCGCGACCTTGATCGCTGTCATCGATCCGATGGCGACAGTACCGATCTTCCTTTTCGTGACCGCGGGGCTCGGCCGACGACAGGCTCTCATCGTCGCCGCCTATGCGGTCGCTGCCGCCTTTCTCGTCTTGCTGGTCTTCGTTGCCGGCGGCCAATTCGTCCTGGAGGCGTTGAAGATCCCAATGCCGGCGTTTCAGCTCGCGGGCTCGCTCATCCTGCTGCTGTTCGGGATCAACATGGTGCTGGGCAAGATGGCCAAGGACATTCAGGCAACACCATCCGACGCCACGTTGCTCGAGCGTGCGATTTTTCCGCTCGCCATTCCGGGGATCGCCGGAGCGGGCGCTATGCTCACCGTGGTCCTCCTCACGGACAACCATGCCCGGACCTTTGCTGAGCAAGTATCGACGGTCGGCGTCATGGCGTTGTGCCTTGCGTGCTCGTTCGTGGCGTTCGGCGTGGCCAGCCAGATCATTCGCCTGGTCGGGCAATCGGGCGTTGAAATCATCAGTCGGGTGTCCGGCTTGATCCTCGCCAGCATCGCCGTGAATGGCCTGATCGTCGCGATCAAGCTCAGCTTCATGCTGGCGTGAGGCAGCCTATGGTGTCGGCGGCGGTGCCACCACGAGCGAGCCGAAATGGGTGATGCTGTCGGACTGGCTCCAGACTCCGATTGTTCCCGCAACAGGCAAGCTGCGATCGTTGGTCGTGAAAAGTTCGATATCGTCGAGCGAGACCTGGAACTTGCTGCCGGTCAGGATGACCCTCAGCTTGTGCCATTCGCCGGTCGCGATCGCCGTTTCCTTGACGGCGATCTGGGCGCGGCGACCACCCTGCATGCGGTAAAGTCGGACCGAGCCATCCAGCGCGTTGGCGGCGACGACGTAGTAGTCGTTCGCGCTTTGCCCGCGTAGCACGATCCCGCCGCTGCGGGCCGCGGTTCCCGAAACCGGCTTGAAGCGCAGGGTGGCATCGACGTCGCGGGCGACGGCCTGCTCGGAGATGCAAAGCGGGAAATGGAGCTCGGTCCTGTCGCCGGCCGTTTCGGCCAGGGCCCAGCCACCCAGGGCCTTGGGGTCGGCGACGGCGTTCCAGGCCGGCGGCCGGCCAATGCCGGTTTCGCCCTGTGTGCAAGCGACACGGCCGTCGGAGGTCGTGAGCGGCACCACGAGCTGGGCGAATGCCGGCTGCGCCGATGCCAGAACTAACAAGAAGACCAAGCTACGCATCGCCGGAGCGTATCAGAAGTGCGTCCGGCTTGACCGCATGATCGAGTCGGGAGAGTTTACGTCCTCTTCGATTCAAAATGCGCCAAAGGGGGGAACAAATGCGTCTTTGCACGATCATGAGTGGTGGAAAGCCGGCGGTCGGCGTGAAAATGGGCGACGGCAAGGTGGTCGACCTCAGCAAGCAGATGCCCCGAGGACCGAAATCGGTGGTCGAGATCCTGGCTGGCGGCAAGAAGGTCCAGCAGGCCGTGCTAAAAGCCTGCGCCAAGCCCAAGGCCGGCGCCACGGTGTCGGAGAAGTCTGCCAAGTACCTGTCGCCGATCCCGGCGCCCGGCAAGATCCTCTGCATCGGCCTCAACTACCGCAAGCACGCCGAGGAGACAGGCAGCCCGATCCCCGACTATCCGGTGGTGTTCTGCCGCTTCAACAACACGCTCACGCCCCACAACGGCAAGATGCCCGTCCCGAGCCATTCGCCCCAGCTCGACTGGGAAGCGGAGCTTACGGTGGTGATCAGCAAGAAGTGCCGCAATGTGCCGAAGGAGAAGGCGCTGTCGGTGATCGGCGGCTACGCCTGCTTCAACGATGGATCGGTACGCGACTGGCAGAGGAAGTCGGGCGGCCAGTTCACGCTGGGCAAGAATTTCGACGGCACCGGCGGCTTCGGCCCCGACATCGTGACGCCCGACGAGCTGCCGCCGGGCGGCTCGCCGCTACGCATCATGACCCGCGTCAACGGCGAGGTCATGCAGGACAGCAACACCGATGACCTGATCTTCGACGTGCCGACGCTGGTGCACGAGCTCAGCAAGGTCATGACGCTCGATCCCGGCGACATCATCATCACCGGCACGCCCTCGGGCGTGGCGATGGCGCGCACTCCACAGCCCTGGCTGAAGCCGGGTGACGTTTGCGAGGTCGAGATCGAGAAGATCGG
This sequence comes from Alphaproteobacteria bacterium, assembly GCA_017308235.1. Taxonomy (GTDB): domain Bacteria; phylum Pseudomonadota; class Alphaproteobacteria; order Reyranellales; family Reyranellaceae; genus Reyranella. Next base: position 501,780 of record JAFKFL010000011.1, read on the forward strand.
CGTGCTGCGCAATCCCATCGTGCAGGGTGCGTAGCGGGCCGCACATCAGGAATCGGGGCGGCGTCTCGGCAGGTTGTCGAGGCCGCCTATCATCAGCCGGGTAGCGAACTCGATCGCCTCGGTGGGATTGACGGGGTCGCGCGCCACCATCGCTACCGAGACCTCGAACACAATGCCCGACAGGCAGGCGACCAGGTAGCCGATATCCACGTCGGGCAGAATGCCCTTGGCCACAGCCTGGCGCACATCCTCGACGAGCTGACGGGACGAGGCTTGAAGATTGGGCCTTTCCATCAGCATGCGGATCGGCGTGATGTTCTGGCGTCCGAAGGCGAGGATCTCCGGATCCTCGGCCACGAACTTGATGTAGACCGAGGCATGGGCGCGGAAGAATTCCTCCGTGGTGCGGGCCTTCGCGCGGCCCTCACGATGGCGCCTGAGGAGCTCCGCGGTCATCTCGCCGACCACGGCCTCGAAGATCTCTTCCTTGTCCTTGAAGTAGTTGTAGAAAGTCCCCGAGGCGAGATCGGTGCGCCGCACGATGTCGCGCACGCCCGCGGCGCCGAACCCGATCTCGGAAAAGACCGACCGGGCCGCCTTCAAGAGCGCCGCGCGGTTTTCTGCCTTGTTCTGCTCCCGCCGTCCGGATCGCTCACGCGCCGGTGTCGCGGTCGCCGTCTGATTCTCCATCTTCAATGCCCCAATCGTACCTGATTGCGGCGAACCCCCCGCTTCGGCCCGCCGCTCCTTCATCTACAGGGGCATTTCCTAGCACGAGTCCTGCGGGGCGGGCAGGGGGCCGGTCGGCCGGCTCGACGGCACGGCCTGCAATGGCTAGCGTTGGGCGCGAGGTGGCCGAAGTGACAACTGCCTACACCCAGGCGCTCAGGCGCGAGATCCTGCGCAGCGAGCAGCAGCGCATGCGCACCCTGGCGATCGTGCTGACGCTCATGCTGGCGGTGATCCTGTGTTTCCTTGGTTTTTTCCCCCGATTCAGCCGGCAACTGTTCCCGCAAGGCATTTCGGCCTGGATCCCGATCGTGGGCATCGGCTCCTTCATTCTGATCGAGGTGGCGGCACTGGCTCTGTTGCGCTGGCGGATCGCAAAAGATCTGGACTTCCCCCGCCCGGCGCGTTTCGCCAATGCCTTGGTCGAGACCAGCTTGCCCGGGGTCGTGATCTTTGTGCTGTCGCAGCACACGGAGCCCCAGCTCGTTTTCGGCTTCTGGCCGCCGCTCCTTTATTTCATCTTCATCGTCCTATCGACTTTGCGCCTGGATTTCTGGCTCTCGCTTTGGACAGGCGCCGTTGCAGCCGTTGAGCAATTGGTGCTGGCCTTGTGGCTGCTGCCGCTCAGCCCGACGGCAAGCCGCGCCGACGAAACGATCTACTATCACCTGAGCCGAAGCATCGTATTGCTGCTGGCCGGCGTCGTCGCGGGCATCGTGGCGCTCAGCCTGCGTCGGCAGTTCGAGAACTCGATCGCGGCCGGTGCGGCCCGCGACCGGGTGACCAACCTGTTCGGCCAGCATGTTTCGCCGGCCGTGGTTGATCGTCTGCTGGCGACCCAGGCCGATCCACCGAGCGAGATCCGGCCCGTCTGCGTGCTGTTCCTCGACATCCGCGGCTTCACCGCAATGAGCCGGGCGCGAACTGCCAGCGAGACGGTGTCGCTGCTGAACGACTTCTTCGCCAGCATGGTCACGATCGTCGACCATCACGGCGGCATCGTGAACAAGTTCCTGGGCGACGGCTTTCTCGCTCTGTTCGGTGCGCCGCTCGCCGATCCCAAGGCGGCGGCCCATGCGCTGGCGGCGGGACGCGACATGCTGGAGGCCGTCGATGCCTGGAACCGTGCCCGCCCGGCGCAGGCGCTACGTGTCGGGATTGGCATTCATGCCGGGGAAGCCGTCACCGGCACGGTCGGGTCGGCGCAGCGCAAGGAATATACGGTGATCGGCGACACGGTGAACCTCGCGGCCCGCCTCGAGCAGCTCACCAAGGAGACCAACGCTCGCCTGCTCGTTTCGGACGCGCTCGGCGGGCTTGCGCAATCGAACGGTGGCGTCGATCTCGGGCCGATGCCCATTCGCGGCTACGGCGAGCCGGTCAACGTCTGGAAGGTGGCATGAAGTGGTATTTCGCCTACGGCTCGAACATGAATCCGGTTCGCCTTATCGAAGAGCGCTTGAAGCCCAAGGGCGTCGAGATGGGCGAACGCCTGGGCGGTCGGCTGGACGGATGGCAGCTCGCCTTCAACAAGCGCGCGCGTAAGCCTGCCGGTTCAGGCGCCGGCAACATCGTGCCGATCGCGGGTGCGGTCGTGCACGGTACGCTGAATGCGTTGCCCGATGCCGGCTTCGAGGTTCTCGATCATTGGGAAGGCGTCGCCGGCGGCCACTATACGCGTCGGACTGTCCCGGTCCTGCGTGCCGATACGGGCGTCGAGATCGAAGCCATTACTTATGTCGCCCTGCTGACGGGCGAGGGGCTGCGGCCGACACGCGAGTATCTCGGGCACCTGCTCGCCGGCCGTGATCTATTGCCGGCGGCGTATTGGGAGCGGCTCAAAGCCACTCCCACAATCGACTGATCGCGACCTACTTGGCCGGCGCCAGTCCCTTTTCCTTGCGGGCGCCGCTGCGGTCGGCCATGGGGTCGAAGCCCTCGAGTTCTGGCACGTCTGCCTCGTGCCAGAAATTGAGCTCGATCATCACGCCGTCGGGATCGTGCACGAAGACCTGCTGCAGGGGCCGCTGTGGCACCTTGCGGACCTGGAACGGGACTTCGTCCTTCTTGATCGTGTCGAGTGTGCCGCGAATGTCGGAACAGTTGATCGCAACATGATCGATGGCGCCGCCGCCGTGGTCGGTGCGGCCCGTCTCGGAGACGAGATGAAGGATCGGCTTGTCCCCGGCATAGAGCCAGGCACCTGGAAACGCGAACGGCGGCCGGTCGCCGTTGCGCAGACCCACGTAGCGTTCATAGAAGCGCACCGTGGCGTCGAGGTCCTTGCAGAAAACATTCCAATGGTCGAGCGAGAGTGCGGGCATGAGTTCCTCCTCTACGAGCCCAAGCTTACACCCATCCCGCTCGGCCGTGGCAGCAGGAATCTCAGCTCTTGACGGGGTATTCGTCGTGGCGCCGGACCCAGTTGGTCAGATTTCCGCCGGGCGGCTCGTTGCGGCCTAGGGGCGTCACGTCGAGGAAGCCATAGACCCCGCCTATCAGCTCGGTGCCGCGCGCGAACGTCGAGTAGGTGTGGAAGATGTCGCCGGCCTCGTCCTTGTAGAAGACGCTGTAACCCGGCATTTCCTCGCCCATGTAGTCGGTCGTCTCGAAGTTGTAGAAGACCTTGCCGCGCGTCTTGTCCGCCTCGCTGAAGGAGACATTGTAGTCGAAGTTGAAGTCGCTGCCGTTGGACGACATCCACTTGAACTTCCAGCCCATACGCTTGTGGTAGGCGGCGATCTCTGGGTAAGGCGCGCGAGAGATGGCGACGAACATGACATCGTGGTTGATCAGGTGCACCACGGAGCCGTCGACCTGGTCGGCGCCGAACGAGCAGCCGAGGCAGCCTTGCTGCCAACCTGGCGCCATCATGAAATGTTTGACGATCAGCTGGCTGCGCCCCTCGAAAAGATCGGCCAGCGTCTGCTTGCCGTCGGCCCCCTCGAACACATAGGCCTTCTCGACCTTGACCCACGGCAGCTCGCGGGTCTGCTGCCGCAGTTCGTCGCGCTCCTTGAGCAGCGCCTTCTCCTTGGCCAGCAGGGCACGACGGGCGGCGAGCCATTCATCGGCGGAGACGATCTTGTGAGTGCTTTCCATGGGGTCTCTCCTTTCAGGCGGCTTCCTGGCGGTTGAGAACGTGATTGAACACTGTCGTGGGCACGGCGAGTCGCGAATCGCGATAGGCGTCGCGCAACTCGTCGAAGTGCTTGTCGGGTTCGCGGGTGAGCGTTGCGATCCGGTCGATCAGCTCGACGTCGACCTTGCTGTCTTCAATGACCATGGCGCCCCAGCCATCCCACGGCAGCATCTCGCGGTTGTTGAGCGCGGCGAGATCGCGGATCACGTTGCTGGCGATGAACCAGAGGCCGTGCATGTCGAGGATGCCGAAGGCCTGCGGATCGGCGGCGCCCTCGCGGCAAAGCGCCCAGGCTTCGCCTGCGATCAGGAACTGCCCGTGCGGCATGTCGAGCGGATCGAAGGCGAGGCGGAAGAGCTCGCGCTGGCGCGGGTCCAGCTGCGCATCGACCATGATCCAGCGTCCTTGCTCCTCGTTCCAGTACTCGGTGACCCAATGGTCGAGGAACTTGCCGGTCTCGAAATAGGCACCGAAGCCGCAACGGGCGCGGGCCGGCAAGCCCTGGCTGCGCAGCATGGCGACCTGTAGCAGGGTGAAATGACGGCAGACGCCGACTTGCCTCTCCTTGGCCGGGCGAGCTGCTGCGAGGGGCTGCGGATCATGCGCCACAATGCTCTCCAGCATGCCGGTGACCGACCGAATATGGGCTTCGGCATGCTGCCGGTCGCTTAGCGCAACGCCGTAGGCGGGGGCGATATGCTCGTGCATGAGGAGGCCCTGCACGACCTTGGCGGTGCCTGCGGGCCCCCTCGGCAGGTCTGCGAACAGATGAGCGAGCCCGTTCGGATCGCTGAAGTCGATCGGCTGGCGATAGAAATCGAGCGTCATGGGAACAGCCTTTCGAGGTTGTCGAGCGCGTGGATCCAGCCTTTGCGGTGGTCGTCGCGCGCCGTCTCGTCAGTGAACTGCTCGTGCGTGAGGGTGAGCATGCTGCCGTCGTTTGCCGGCGCGATATCGATGGTGACCAGTGATTCCCGTTCCGGCGTGCTCTGCCATGCCCAGGTGAACGACAGCTTCCGGTTCGGCACGACCTCGCGATAGGTGCCGCTCACGCTGTTGTGCTCGCCGGTCGGCGCCCAGAACTGCACTTTGAAGCGGCCGCCGACGCGCAGATCAGTTTCGGCAATCGGTGTCTTCGGGTGGGGCATGGCACCCCACCAGCGGATCATTTGCTCCGGCTGCGTCCACGCTTGGTAGACTTTTTCCGGCGGGGCTTTGAGCTGGCGCTTGAGGGTGAGGCTGGGCTTGGTTGCCATTGATCTTGCTCCAGGAAGGCGGCGAGGCGGTCGAGCTGTTCGGTCCAGTAGCGTTCGTATCGGGCGAGCCATTCCATTGCTTGCTCCATGGGCGCCGGGCTCAACTGACACGCGACCGTGCGGCCGGTCTTTGTCCGCACGATCAGACCCGCATCTGAAAGCACGTCGAGGTGCTTCATGATGGCGGGCAGAGACACGGGGAAGGGACGGGCAAGCTCGCTCACCGTCACGCTCTCTGCCTCGTCGAGCCGGGCAAGGAGCGCGCGGCGCGTGGGATCGGCCAGGGCGGAGAAAGTGCGGTCGAGGCTCGCTTCTTGATAGTTAACCATAGCGTTAACTATCAATCCACGACACCCCGTCTGTCAAGTAGGGCTGTCGGCCGCATAGTAGCGTGTCATCCCGAACGCAGTGAGGGATCTTTGATCATGCGCTTGCCAAAGATCCCTCGCTACGCTCGGGATGACACAGCTATTTTTCACGATGTCTCAGGATGACACCGCTTTCCGCCGCTCAAATTCTTTCGATCAGAGCCTGTGCAGCGGCCGGATTGCGCACCTTGGCACCCGAGATGATGTAGACAAAGGCGTCACCCCGCTTCGCCCATGTCTTGGCCTTTTTGGCCCATTGGTCGAGCTCCGCCGGCTTGTAGCCGGTCTTCACCTTCTCCTGCGTGCCCATCAGGCGGGCGTAGGTGAAGTCGGCGGTCGGTTCGTCGATTTCGGGAAAATCCTCGTCATGGGCGTAGACGATCGCGACATTGTACTTGCGGCAGAGATCGTAGAAGCGCTCGTCCTTGAAGCTCGGGTGCCGCACTTCGAGCGCGTGGCGCAACGGCAGCCCGCCGACTTCGCGCGGCAAAAGCTTCAGGAATGCCTCGATATCCTCCGGATCGAATTTCTTGGTTCCCATGAACTGCCAGTTGATCGGGCCCAGGCGGTCGCGCAATTCGACCAGGCCTTGGGTCACGAACCGGCCGACCGATTCGGCCGCTTCGGCAAGCACGCGCCGGTTGGTGCAGAAGCGTGACGCTTTCATGGCGAATACGAAGCCGTCCGGTGTCTCTTCGCGCCACTTGGCCCAGCTCGTCGGCTTGAAGCTCGAATAGTAGGTGCCGTTGATTTCGATCGAAGTGAGCTTGCGGCTGGCATATTCCAGCTCGCGCTTTTGCGTCAGGTCTTCCGGATAGAAGACGCCGCGCCACGGCTCGAAGGTCCAGCCGCCAATGCCGATACGGATCTTGCCTGCCATGGATGAAACTCCACTGAAGCGCGAACCATATGACAACCTTGGGACCTTGTCCTACCCTCGTCGTCGACGGGGAGGAGCGATGAGCGGCAGCGAGATCGAGGCGATCCGGGCACTACTCGGCTCCAAGCCGCGACCGGTCGGGTGGCCGGCGCGCCGGCAACGCATCGAGGAAGTGGGTGCTCATTGGCCAGTCGCATCAGACATGACGCTGCAGGCGGTCGATCTCGATGGCGTGCCGGGCGAATGCTCGATCGCGCCTGGAAGCCGCACCGAGCGTGTCCTGATGTTCTTCCATGGCGGCGGCTACTGCTCCGGCTCCCTTCGCAGCCACCGCCGGTTGGTGACGGAGGCGGGACGCGCCGGAGGTCTGCGCACGCTCGCTGTCGGTTATCGACTAGCGCCCGAACATCCGTTTCCAGCGGCCTTGGACGATGCGGTCGCGGCTTGGCGATGGCTGCGCCGTCAAGGCATCGCCGCGCGGGATATCGTCGTCGGCGGCGACAGCGCGGGCGGCGGCCTGTCAGTCGTGCTGATCAACGCCTTGCGTGCAGCCGGCGAGGAAGGACCGGCGTGCGCCTGGCTGATCTCACCCTGGACCGATCTCACTCAGTCCGGTGCGACTATGGCGACCAAGGACGCGGTCGATCCTCTGATTCACAAGGGCTATCTCGGCGAATTGGCCGATGCCTACGCACCAGTCGGGATGGACCGTCGCGATCCACGCCTGTCTCCGCTCTTCGCCGACCTTCGCGGCTTGCCGCCGTCGCTTATTCAGGTCGGAAGCGAGGAAACCTTGCTGGCCGACGCGACGCGGTTTGCCGAGGCGGCAGGCGCGGCAAACGTGGCGGTGACGCTCGAGGTCTGGCCGCACATGATCCATGCATGGCCGATGTGGAACGCCGGTCTCGCGCCGGGCCGCCAGGCGTTGGCGAGGGCCGGCGCATTCATGCGCGATCATCTTGATTGATGGGCGCTTCTTTTTCGTCGGGCCGCGTTTCGGGCATCAGCAGGGCAACCACGACAAGGCCAACAAAGGCGATCGCTGCAAGTGAGAAGAAAGCGGCCGCGCTTGAGTAAGTGTCGGTGATGTAACCGGCGAGGGTGGTGCTGATCGAGGCGCCGATCCCCATCATTGTGCCGACGATTCCCAGCGTCAGGTTGAAGCGCCCGGTGCCGCGCGTCAGATCGGCAATGATGAGGGGAACCATGACGCCGAAGACTGTAGCCGTGATGCCGTCCAGGAGCTGGGCGATCACCAGGAGGTAGGGATTGCTCACGGTCGCGAACAGGATGCCGCGGATCGGCAGCGCGGCTAGGCCCAGAAGCAGGATCGGCCGCCGCCCCAGGCGCTGCGCCTGCCGGCCAGCCCAAGGCGAACAAAGCGCCACAACGAGCTGCGGCCCAACGATACAGGCCGCGATCAGGACCGGCGCCCATTCGTTGACCTGTTTCGTGAGAACGCCGCTCATCAGGGGAAGCATGGCGGCATTGGAGAGATGGAAGAGCAGGATCGCGCAGCCAAAAATCACCAGGGGCCACGTCAGGAGATCGCGCAAACGCAAGGGCGGCCGATCCTGTTCGCGGCGCGTGTCGGGAGCGTTTGCCTGGGGAAGGGGTGCCTGCGGCGGATTGATGAAATGCAAGGCGATCCAGGCTGGGATGACAACGGCTGCCGTGACCAGAAAAACCACATGGCTTTCGAAGAAGTAGCCGACCGCTCCCATGATGGCAGCCGAAAGGCCAGCTCCGATCGACTGGAATCGCGCGTTTCGGCCAAAGCGCTCGCCGACCGCCTTGTGCCCAACCAGCGCCAGGCTCATGGCGGCGATCGCGGGCCCAAGAAGGCAACTGGCAGCCGCTTGCAAGCTGGAGGCTGCCAGGATGACTGGAAAGATCGGCAGACTGGCATAGGCGAGGGCGCTCATGCCGATCAATCCGATGGCTACCGCAGCGGCCAACCGCTTGGAGCGCATCGCATCGAGCAGCCGGCCGCCCGGCACCTGGCCAACCAGGGACACGACGCTGGCAACGGAAAGAACAAAGCCGATATCTATCTGCGTCCACTTTTCCGACGTCAGATAAAAGGCGACGAACGTACCGAAGCCCCCCTGCACGTCGGCGACGAAGAACGCGAACCAGTCAAGGCCGCGTAGACTGCGCCGCCGCGATTCCATCAGGGTATGGGCTCGAGGCTTCCCGATACGCCCAGGATGACGATCGGCTGCCCCTCCTTGTATTCCGGGGCGGCCTTGACCTGGTCTCGCGTAAGCTCGAGCGCGATGCTGTAGCGTTTGCTGGCGCTGGGCACGAAGTGGAGTGCCTTCCAGTCGACGGCAATCTTGCGGCTGCCGACGCCGAGGAAGCCGCCGAAGTCGATGATCACGGCGCGCGGCTTGCCTTCGCCGTCGACGATCACATCGACGATGCGCCCCATGCTCTCGTTGTTCACGCTGCGCACCTCGTTGCCGAGGATGCCCTGCACTTCTTTGCTGCCGATCACCGTGACCGAGGTGGTGTCTGGCTGCGGTGGTGGCGGCGACGGGGTGGGGGTGGGCGTTGCAACAGGGGGCGTGGCGGGAGCCGAGGGGGTGGGCGCAGGCGGCGTGGTGGGCGCAGCGGGCTCCGCGGGGCTAGGCGCCGGCGGATTGGCGGCAGGCGATGACGAAGAGTCCGAAGAAGGAGCGCCCGATTCGCTGCTGGGTGGCGCGTCCGGCGTCGGTGCCGGCGTTTGCGTGGGCGGCGGGCTCTGCGCGAAAGCATTGCCGATGGCGGCCAGGGCCGCACATATCACCGCGACGGCAACCTGCCGCAAGCTACGCATTCCGAACCTCCTGCCGAGCCCTCGTGGCCGGTCGAATAGCTTTCAATCGGCGCGCCGGCTCCGTGGCCAATCAGCGCGAGGAAACGATCGAGACTTTGGCTCGGCCGCTTTGACGCGTGATTTCGACGGAAACGTCTCGGCGATGACGCCGAACCTTGAGATCGACTGTAGATCCGTTGAGCTGCAGGCTGTGAAGCTCGATGTTGTCGAGGAACGACGGCAGACACGGGTTGTTGAACCGTATCTCCTCGCGTTCAGGATCGAGCTCCAGACCGAGCGCCGCCTCGACAAGAGAGAAGGGTGTGGCGCTGGCCCAAGCCTGCGGCGAGCAGGCGACAGGGTAGAGGGTCGGCCCGCGGTTGGGTTGCCGACGGAAGCCGCAGAAGAGTTCGGGCAGTCGGCGCAGATCCATGTAGGTCGCAGCATCGAACAGACCCTTGAACAGAGTCTCGACCTCGCTCTTCAAGCCATACCGCGCGAGCCCCAGAGCGATCAGCGCATTGTCGTGCGGCCAGATCGAGCCGTTGTGGTAGGACATTGGATTGTAGCGGACTTCGCCCTGCGCGACGGTGCGAATGCCCCAGCCTGAGAAGAAACGCGGCCCCAGCAGGCCGGCCGCGACGGAGGCGGCACGGTCGGGCTGAATGATGCCGGTGAACAGAAGCTGGCCTGCGTTCGACGTGCTGACACGACACGGTTGTTTGTTGCCGTCGAGCGCAATGGCGTAGGTGCCGAGATCGGGGCACCAGAAGGCGGCCTCGAATCGTTCGGCAAGTCGTTGGGCTTCGACCTCTAGTCGCGCCGCCTGCTCGATGCGGCCCAGGCGCCGGGCGCAGCGGGCAATCGTGGTCTTGGCGGCGAACACGTAACCCTGGACCTCGGCCAAGGCGATATTGCCTTCGGCAAGCCGACCGTCGGCATGGAAGATCGCGTCGTAGGAGTCCTTCCAGCCCTGGTTGGCGAGCCCGAGTTCGGTGGCCCGGCGGTATTCGACGAAGCCGTCGTGATCGGGATCACCGAGGCCGTCGATCCATCCCAGTGCGACTTCGATGGCGGGCCAAAGTCCCTTGATCGTCTCGACGTCGCCGGTCCGCTCGGCGTAGAGGCCGGCGAGCAGAACAAAGAGCGGCGTCGCATCGACGCTTCCGTAGTAATGGGCGAACGGCACTTCGCCCAGGGCCGCCATCTCGCCGCCGCGCATCTCGTGCAGGATCTTGCCCGGCTGCGCGTCGGATGCGGCATCGGTCTTGGTCGCCTGGTGAGCGGCGAGCCGGCGCAGCACGCCGCGCGCGACGCTGGGGTCGTACCACAACATCTGGAGCGCCGTGACCAATCCGTCGCGCCCGAACGTGGTCGAGTACCAGGGCGTGCCGGCGTAGGGATAGCGGCCTTCCGGTGTCTCCGTCATCAGCATGCGCAAGTCGGCGGCCGAGCGGCACAGGACCTCGTTGAAGAGTGCATTGGAGGTTTCGATCGTCGTCGTGCCGAAGGCGGCAGCCCTTAGCTCGCGTCGCGATTCGAGCAGGCCCTTGAGGAAGGGCATCGGCCGTTGCCCTGCCGGACGATTGCAGCCGATGGCGACGTAGATCAGCCGCGTCTCGGCCGGTACCAGCTCGAGGCGATAAACTGCCTCGTTCGACGTCAGGGTCGTCGGCGGTGGATCGAACGTCAGTGACGTGTTGCGGACGACGCCGTCGAGGCCGCGATACTCGAAGAGCACGCGGTCTGGCTCGGTCTTCGCGGGCAGCGCGTTGCCCCGGCGGCGGCGGCGTGTGCCGCGTACCTCGAACAGGTCGGCGAAATCGTTGTCGTAGAAAAGCGACAGCGTGAGGCCAACGGCCTGGTCGCTGTGATTGGCGACGGCCAACCGCTGATAGGCGGTGCCGCGCCATAGAAAGAGCGTCCGCCCGACATGCACCAGGTCCCTCTGAAGGACGACCTTATCGTCGATCATGAAATCCGGGTTCGTGAGGTCGGCCGAGAACGAGCTGTTGTCGTCGCGGATGTTCGAGCCGAGCAGCAGCGGCTGCACCCCGTTCATCCGCAGCTCCAGGCGGGACAGATAGCGTGTGTCCTTGAAGAACAGCCCGTCGGATCCGCCCGATACGCCGATGTCGCCGAGGCCATCGACGACAACGAAGGCGTCGTCGTGTTTCAGCGTCCAACGCGGACCGGATGCCGTCGCGGTGGCCGCGATATAGAAAGGTAGTTCGCCAAGCATGTCATCGACAGTCGTGCGATCACTGTCGGGAGCGGTCAAGGTCTCGGTCGACATGGCGCCGTGATCCATTCGTTCCAGAGGGGTTGCTCAGGATACGTCGAATGGAGCAAGGTTCAACGGTCACGCCTTGTGGAAGGCGTTTTGCCCCACAATAGTCTCATTGCGTGTTTTTCCGGTGACTCGGCCGCCGTTGGCGGGCTGGTGTGTCGCCAAAGATATCCTCGTTGCGTGAGTGCCTTCTCTTTGGACGCTCCCAGACGACGCCTGGATAACCTTTCAGTGGGACAAGGGCCCCACCCAAATATGTCCAGTCCTGCAGCTCTGAAATACCGACATGATAGAGCGGCTGGCGGCCGGTGCGGCTCTGAAAAAGAGCGCGGGGAATGTTCACCATGTGCGGCGAGCGTGCGCGTTCGTAGAACAGCGGTGTGCCGCAGCGTCCGCAGAAGCCGCGCGACGTTCCCGCAGTCTTGTCTTCATAGCGCACGATCTTGCGTGCGCCCTTCGTTATTCGAAATCGCTTGCGCCAACTGCCGACGTAGGTGGCGTAAGCCGAACCGTGTGCGCGTCGGCTTGCAGAAGAGTGGTCATGCCATGCCCAGCGTGCAGGGTAGTCGATTTCCAGATGAACGGCGCCGCAGAGACATTCCGCCGTGACACGACCAAGCTCTGCTGATGCTTGTTTCTTCATGCTCACGGCAATTCCAGGTTCCTGATGCCCGTATGGCCGCCCCGGAGCAGCGGCCGATCGTTAGCTTTTCTTCGGTGACCAGCCATAGGCCTTGGCGCAGGCGCCGCCCATCAACAGGGCCCGCTCGGTGGCACTCAGGCGGTCGGTCTTGACGAAGGGCTCGACCGCCTGCTCGTAGTTCACGACGGCGAACGCGCGTGTCCAGTCGGTGCCCCACAGGCATCGATCGAAGCCCCAGGCATCGAACACGCGGGCCAGCGGGTCCCAGATGTCGGGGAAAGGATAGGGCTTTTGCGATAGCGTGCAGGCGCCGCTCACCTTGATGACGACGTTCGGGCGCTTGGCGAGCTCCAGCACCTTCGGAAGATCGGCCCAGGGATTCGGCGGCGCAGGCGGCGTGCGCGGCTGCAGGATGCCGAGATGATCGAGGATGAATCGCGTCTCGGGATGGCGGTCGATCAGGGCGGTGCCGGTGTCGAGGTTGCCCCAGCACAGTATGTTGACCGGAAAATCATGGCGAACGGCGGCACGCAGGATCCTGTCGAGGCCCGGATCGGTCGCCTCGCGCTTGGAACCCTCCGGCAGCATGATGCGGATGCCGACCGTGCCCGGCGTCTTCTTCCAGTCGGCGATGACGTCGGCCACCGCCGGATCGTCCGGATCGACCGGCTTCACGATGGCGAGCCGTCCAGGATGGGCGCGTTGCACTTCCACCGCGTAGCTGCCGTCGTATTGGTACATGGAAAACGCGGAAATGAAGATCGCGCCGTCGACGCCGACCTTGTCCATCGCGGCGACCATCTCATTCCCTGTGACGTGATCGGGCCAGTTCGGCACGCTGTGCCAAGGGCGTTGCGGCGTGTTCGCGTCGTAGACATGGACCTGGGAATCGATGATCGGCATCGTGGAGGGCTCCTTTGTTGCCGGCGAGTTTGGTTGTCACGGTCGGCGCCTGTCCAGTGGGTCTCCGACAAGGGCGCTATGCCGGCAAGCCGAGGCTCCGGAAGCGACACGGTCGTCGTTGGACCGACTATTTGTCTTCCGTCGGCGTGGAGGTCTCGTGCCCTTCGTCGGCTAACGATCGACCCGGTACAGGCGCCATCGCTTCGGCACGCCCTTGAGTTGGTGAACGCCGCGATCCTTGAAGCGGATTTCAGATTGCGACATCAGATCCCTGACCGCGCTCGAGACCAAAACTTCGCCCGCGCGCGCTTTCGCGGCGACGCGCGCACCGATATGAAACGCGAGGCCGATCACGTCAGGCCCGCTCACTTTATATTCGCCCACGTGCAGTCCCACCCTGATCTCCAGCCCCAGCGTGCGCACGGCCTCGCGAATGGCTGTCGCGCAACCGACCGCCGCCGCCGGTGCGTCGAACGTCGCGAGCAGCCCGTCGCCCGTCGTCACGACTTCTTTGCCGCGCAAGGTCTTCAGCTCCCTGCGGACGGCGGCGTAGTAGTGGTTCATCACCTGTGTCCAGCGCGAATCGCCCAGCCGCGCGGCTTTTTCGGTGGAGCGCACGATGTCGACAACCAGGATCGCGGCAAGCGCTTGTTCGAGTTCGCCGGCACGACTGGCAGATCGGCGCCGGATCGCAATATTCCCCGTCAGCGGTTCATAGCGATGGCTGCGCCGCCGTGCGATGGCGTTTCTTACGTAGTCTTTGGCGGGCTGCACCTTGCCGCAACGAACTGCTTTCTCGCGCGGTGGAACCGTCCAGTAGATCTTTCGTCCATCCCCCACGCCGTGGACCTCGACGGCGCCCCACTTCAGGAAAACCGTCGAGCCAACCCGGCGAATCCACCATGCCTTTGACGTGTATCCGGAGACGTTCGACTGATGGATGCCGATGCGAAGGAACTTGGGCATGTGCGTCTGGCGCTTGAGAAGCCTTTGAGCCTACCAAGAGCAGAGTGACCATGCATTCCTGCATTGGCAACCGTCGCTTTAGGGTCCCAGCAGCCCGAGGCTCCGGAAGCTCGCGTGCCCCTTGCGGCCGATCACCAGATGATCGTGGATGGAGATCCCGAGCGCTTCGGTGGCCTTGCGGATCTCCTTCGTCATCTCGATGTCATCGCGCGACGGCTTGGGATCGCCCGAGGGGTGGTTGTGCACCAACATTGCTCGGAACGCATCGCGTTGACCTGAAACGAGTTTGTTGTGGGTCGGAATCGCTGGGGTATGGAATTGGGATCGGTTACTCGATGATCCAACGAGATCCTCACCCTCGGCAACGTTTGATCATGGCGACCATGCTCAGAGAACGCTTGGGCAGTGGGTAGCCGATACGCTGTGTGCCGGACACTCGAAAAGAGAATATGGCCAGCAAATCCTGCGCCGTTGCTCAGGTCCGAAAATGGCCAGCGTTACGCGTAAGTGTGTAGCAAAGTGTCCCCATGGAATTCCTCGACCACCGGACCAACTATCGCGCTCTCCAGAGCCGCGACGCTCGCTTCGACGGCCACGTCTTCGTGGCCTGTACCTCGACCGGCATCTACTGCCGGCCGATCTGCCCCGCGCGCACGCCGAAGTTCGAGAACTGTCGCTTCTTTGCCTCGGCCGCGGCCGCGCAGGAGGCGGGCTTTCGGCCCTGCCTGCGCTGCCGGCCAGAGATCGCGCCCGACCTCGCCTTCTGGCGCGGGACGGCCAACACGGTGAGCCGGGCGCTGGCGCTCATCGCCGACGGCGCACTCGACGGCGAGCGCTTCGACGTCGAGGCCCTGGCCGGGCGACTTGGCGTCGGCGGCCGGCAGTTGCGGCGGCTGTTCCAGCGCCATCTCGGCGCCTCGCCGATCGCCGTCGCACAGACTCGCCGCATACTGTTTGCCAAGCAGCTGCTGCACGACACGCGCCTGCCGATGACGGATGTGGCGCTGGCCTCGGGGTTCGGCAGCGTGCGCCGCTTCAACGACACCTTTCGCAAGCTCTTTCGCCGTCCGCCCAGCGCACTCAGGCAAAAGGGCGTCGACACATCGGCGCGCGATGGTGTGACGCTGCGACTGGCCTATCGGCCGCCCTACGACTGGTCGGGAATGCTATCGGCGCTCTCGTTGCGCGCGACGCCAGGCACCGAGTGGATCGACAAGGGCGTCTGGCATCGCAGCATCGACCTCGATGGCAAGCGCAGCAGCGTCGCGGTGGCGCATTTGCCGGAGCGCGACTCGGTGCTCGTCACGATCCGCTTCCCCTCGGTGAAGGCGCTGCCGACCATCGTGGCGCGGGTCCGCCGCGTGTTCGATCTCGGTGCCGACATCGCTACCATCGACCACCATCTCGCGCGCGATCCCAGGCTCGCGCCGTTGATCAGAAAACGGCCCGGCCTGCGCGCGCCCGGTGACTGGGAGAGCGAGACGATGCCGGTCAAGACGGTGCTGGGCGCGCAGGCAAATGTCCCGCTGGCCTGGCGGCCGTGGCATGCCTATGCCGCACAACATCTCAGGATGGCTAATGCTGGCTGAGCGGCGTTCAGTCCTGACGACGCTCGCTCTTGGCTTGAGCACCTTCCTGATCCTGTTCGATGTGACGGCGGTTGTCGTCGCCATGCCCGCCATCGCGAAGGATGTTGGGCTGGATATCGCGGGTCTGGCATGGGTCATTGACGCCTATAGCCTTGCGTTCGCCGCTGCCCTCCTTTCGTCTGGCGCGCTCGCCGACCGCTTCGGCCGCCGGCGCTGCATGTTGGCCGGGAATGCCGTGTTTCTCGTCGCTTCGGTCGCGTGCGGGGTGGCGTTGAGCGAACCGATGCTCCTGGCCGCGCGCGTCGTACAGGGAGCAGGTGCCGCCTTCATGGCCACTGGCGGGACCGCACTCGTCGCGTCGGCCTTTCCGAACGTCGCTCAGCGGACCCGTGCGTTCGGCGTCATAGGGGTGATCTCGGGCGTCGCCATGGCGTTGGGGCCGACCCTCGGGGGCTTCCTCGCCTCGTGGCTCGGCTGGCGCTGGATTTTTTTTGCAAACATCCCCTTCTGCCTGGCACTGTCTCTGGCAGTGCCCCTGCTGGTTGCGGAGACGAACGACAAGGGAGAGCGACGGCTGGATCCCTACGGCATCGCCTTGCTGACGATGTCGTTGGGCCTGGCGATCGATGCGCTGCTAAGGCGCGACGGCTCCCTTGCCCTCAGGGTCACGTGCCTCATTGCCGGCATAACGTTGGCGTTCGTGTTCCTTTGGCAACAGTGGCACAGTCCGCGCCCGGTGCTCGATCCCCGCGTGTTCGCGACGTTGGCCATGGCCGGGGTCGCCACGCTGCTGACCGCCCTCCAGTTCGGCTACTGGGCCGTGGTGGTCTATCTTCCCCTTTTCCTGAGTGCGGCACTGCACATCAGCATGGACGTGGCCGGTGTCGCCCTGCTGGCAGCGACGCTGCCAATGCTGCTGGTGCCGCTGATCGGCGGCGGCCTCGCGACGCGCTGGGGATGGCGACGCCTCTTCACAATTGCCTTTGGACTCGTTGTCATCGGCGACCTTTTTCTATTGAGCGCGGCCCTTTCCGATGGTCCCGAGATACGTCTCGCCGCCGCGGTTGCCGGAATGGCTATGATCGGCGTCGGCGGCGCACTGGCGAACCCTCAGCTGTCGGGGGTCGCCCTGGCTCTTGCCCCGTCATCGCAGGCGGGCATGGCCTCGGCTGTGACGTTCATCGTGCGCCAGGCCGGCTTCGCCCTCGGCATAGCGGCACTGGGACTGACGCTTGGCGCGGTCAATGTCACTGCGGAGTTCGCGGCCCCCTTCGCCCTTGCGGCCCTTGTGGCGTTGCTTGGCATGATCGCGGCTCTCGTTCTGCTTCCGACAAAGTCCCTGCTCCACAGTCCCTAGAGCAGCCCCAGGCTTCTGAAGCTCGCGTGACCTTTGCGGCCGATCACCAGGTGATCGTGGATGGAGATTCCCAGCGCTTCGGCGGCCTTGCGGATCTCCTTGGTCATCTCGATATCGTCGCGCGAGGGCTTGGGATCGCCGCTTGGATGGTTGTGCACCAGGATCAGCGCCGCCGCGCCCAGCTCCAGTGCCCGCTTCACGACCTCGCGCGGGTAGACCGGAGTATGGTCGATGGTGCCGCGCTGCTGGATCTCGTCGGCAATCAGCACGTTCTTGCGGTCGAGGAACAGGATGCGGAACTGCTCGGTCTTCTCGTGCGCGAGTGCTGCATGGCAGTAGTCGATGAGCTGCTGCCAGTTGGTCAGCACCGGCATGTCCTTGACCTTGCGCTCGGCGAGCCGTCGGCCGGCCTCGCGCACGGTGCGGAACAGGACAGCGGTGCGCTGGTCGATCTCGAATTCCCGAAGCTGCGCCGGTTCGGCGGCGAACACGTCGCCCAGCGTGCCGAAGCGCTCCAATAACTTCTTGGCCAGCGGCTTGGTGTCGATGCGCTCGATCGAATAGAACAGCAACAGCTCGAGCAGCTCGTAGTCGGCCAGCGGCTCGATGCCGGCTTTCAGCACCCGCTCGCGCACCCGGCCGCGATGGCCCCAATAGTGCGGTTTCTCAGGCGCTGTATCGCCGCTGTTGTGGCCGGGCGCCGCCGGCGCAGTGGCAAGCGCCGCGGCGAGCTTCGTCGTCGGATCCTCGCCGCCGAACTCCCAGCACTGATCGAGTTTGTTCCAGGTACCGCCGCAATCGCGCAACAAGGTGCGGTGGGGGAGCGTATTGCCGTTCACGCGCCAGCGGTCGCCAACCGCCTGCAACCGCAGGCCTGCCGCCAGCAGCGCGAGCAAGGCATCGTCGTCGGCGCGTGTATCGGCCAGCTGGGCGTCGGCCGCTGGGGCCTCGGCCTTGCGCCGCGGCATGGATCAGGCCGAAGCGGCCTGGCGCAGCTCGGCGGGCGCCTCTTGATTGAGATCGTAGGGCGGCTTGGTGAGGCCCTTGGGCGACAGCGTGAAGAATTCGACGCCGGTCTCGGTGATGGCGACCGAATGTTCGAACTGGGCCGAGAGCTGCTTGTCGCGCGTCACGGCCGTCCAGCCGTCGCTCAGGATCTTCACCTGCCAGGTGCCGGCATTCACCATCGGCTCGACGGTGAAGAACATGCCGGGCTTCAGGACGGGGCCAGTGCCGGCCTTGCCATAGTGCAGGATGTTGGGCGCGTCGTGAAAGATGCGGCCGAGCCCGTGTCCCGAGAAGTCGCGCACGACGGAGAAGCGCTGGCCTTCGACATACGTTTGGATGGCATGGCCGATGTCGCCGATGTGTCCACCCGGCTTGGCCGCCGCGATGCCACGCATCATCGCCTCATAGGTAACGTCGCACAGCCGCCGCGCCTTCACGCTCACATCGCCCGCGAAGTACATGCGGCTCGAGTCGCCGTACCAGCCATCGAGGATCGGCGTCACGTCGATATTGATGATGTCGCCGTTCTGCAGGCGCTTGTCGCTGGGAATGCCATGGCAGACGACGTGATTGATCGACGTGCAGATCGACTTCGGGAAGCCGCGATAGCCGAGCGGCGCGGAAATCGCGCCGTGGTCGCGGATGAATTGATCGCACAGCTTGTTGAGTTCGTCGGTCGTGACGCCCGGCTGGACGTGGGGCGTGATGAAGTCGAGCGTCTCGGCCGCCAATCGACCCGCGCGCCGCATGCCCTCGAATCCGTCGGGGCCGTGAAGCTTGATCGTGCGTTCGTCGCGCCGCCAATAGTCGACGCTGTCGTCCTGGATGTCGCGGGGGCTGCTCATAGTCCTTATTTGACATGCGATACCGGCCGTAACAAGGCCGTGTGGGATCGCTTGGCCCGTTTGATGACGTCCTTTAGAGTGCTGAAATCAAATAGAAAAGAGCGCCTCCATGTCCGAAGCCACTGCCGCGCCGCCAAAAATCGTGACAGCGTGCATCGTCGTCATCGGCAACGAGATCCTGAGCGGCCGCACCAAGGATGCCAACATCGCCTATCTGGCGTCCGAACTCGGCAAGCTTGGCGTGCGCGTCATGGAATGCCGCGTGATCCCCGACGTCGAGGCGACGATCGTGGCCACCATCAACGAAGTACGGGTCCGGTTCGATTACGTGTTCACCACCGGAGGCATCGGCCCCACCCACGACGACATCACGGCCGATTGCATCGCCAAGGCGTTCGGGGTTGATATCTCCGAGCATCCCGAGGCGGTGGCGCGCATGGGCCGGCACTATGGCGATCCGGCGCTCTTCACGCCCGCGCGCCGACGTATGGCGCGCATCCCGCACGGTGCCACCTTGGTCGACAATCCGATCTCGGTTGCGCCCGGCTTTCAGATGGAGAATGTCTTCACCTTCGCCGGCATTCCCACGATCGTCGAAAGCATGTTCCAGTCGATGAAGCACCGGCTGGTGGGAGGCGATCCTGTTCTGTCGCGCACCGTGCGCACCAACCTGCCGGAAGGCGTCATCGCCGAACCGCTAGGGGCGCTGCAACAGCGGTTCGACGATCTCGACATCGGGAGCTATCCGGGGTTTCGCGCCGGCAAGGTGAGTGTATCGCTGGTGCTGCGCGGCACGAATGATGCACGGCTGGTGTCGGCTGCCGCCGAGTTGATCGACACGATCCGTCGAATGAATGGCGAAGCCGAGGAGTTGGTCCAGTAGCCCATGCCTGACAAGTCCGCGCATAACGCCCTGCGACGGAGCCTGGCGTTCGCGCTTGCGCGGCCATGGCCCACGCTTGTCGTCTTGTCGGTAGCGATTGGCGGCCTCCTTCTGTGGATGCATGCGCCGGCGGCGCTGCTGTTGGGTCCACTGCTGGCCGGCGTCGTGTTCGCCGCCAATGGCGGCAAGGTCGTCTTCTCGGTCCGCCTGTTCGTCGTTTCGCAAGGCGTGATCGGCTGCCTGATCGCGCGCATGGTGCCGGTGTCGATCGTGGGCGATATCCTGAAGCATTGGCCGCTCTTCACGGTTGGCGTGCTGGCGGTTGTGGCTGCCAGCAGTCTCGTGGGCTGGGTGATGGGGCGGATGCGCCTGCTGCCGGGCACGACCGCTCTCTGGGGGTCGAGCCCGGGTGCGGCCTCGATCATGACCATCATGGCCGAAGACTATGGCGCCGACGTTCGCCTCGTCGCCTTCATGCAGTATTTCCGCGTCCTCGCCGTGGCCGCCGTTGCCGCCTTGGTGGCGCATTTTTTTGGGGTCAATCCGGCGGCACATGCGCCTTCCGCCGTCGTCTGGTTCCCACCGGTGAACCTCTTGTCGCTGGCCGAAACAGCAGCGCTTGCCATCGCAGGTCCCTATCTCGCCAAGGTGCTGCGCATTCCCGCCGGCGCCTTCCTGGTGCCGATGGTGATCGGCATCACGCTGGAGCATTTCGGCCTGATGAAGATCGAGTTGCCGACCTGGCTGCTGGTCTGCGCCTATGCTTTCGTGGGCTGGAACATCGGGCTGCGTTTCACCAAGCCCTTGCTGATCCATGCCGCGCGGTCGCTGCCGACGGTGGTCGCCTTCACCTTGATCCTGATCGCCTCATGCGGCGCCGTCGCCGGCCTGTTGGTTGTGGGCGCGGGAGTCGATCCACTGACGGCCTATCTCGCGACCAGCCCCGGCGGCGTCGATTCAGTCGCCATCATTTCCGCTTCCAGCGGCGGCGATGTCTCGTTCGTGATGGCGATGCAGACGGTGCGCCTGCTCACCGTCCTGTTCCTCGGACCGCCGCTCACCAAGTTCCTCGCCACGCGGGCCGGCTTTGGCCGGGGGTCCTGAAGGCGACTTGATTGGCTCGTTCCGCGAGCGCGTTGTAGGTTGCGGCATGACCATCCATGACATGAGTGCGAGCGAACTGCTCGCCGCCTACAGAAGCAAGAAACTGTCGCCTGTCGAGGCAGTCGACGCCGTCGTCAACCGCATCGAGCGCTGGGAACCGAAGCTCAAGGCGCTGTATGCGCCGGACTTCAACAATGCGCGCCGGTTCGCACAGGAATCGGAGAAGCGTTGGCAGGCCGGTCGGCCACAAGGGGCGCTCGACGGTGTGCCGATCACCATCAAGGAGAATATCGCCACCAAGGGCGTGCCAGTGCCGCTCGGCACGGCAGCGACGGAGCTGGTGCCGGCATCGTCCGATGCGCCGGCGGCGGCGCGGGTGCGGGAGGCGGGCGCTATCATCCTCGCCAAGACGACCATGCCGGACTACGGCATGCTGTCCTCGGGCCGCAGCTCGTTCCACCCGCTGACGCGTAATCCTTGGAACCTCGCCTGGAATCCGGGTGGGTCGAGCGCTGGCGCGGGAGCGGCCTCGGCGGCGGGTTACGGTCCGCTGCACCTCGGCACCGATATCGGCGGGTCCGTGCGGCTGCCCGCGAGCTGGAACGGCATTTTCGCCCTGAAGCCCAGCCTGGGCCGCGTGCCGGTCGATCCGCCGTTCTTCGGCCGTGTCGTCGGCCCGATGGCGCGCACGGTAGGCGATGCGGCGCTGCTGATGGCCGAGGTGGCCAAATCCGATGCGCGCGATCACATGAGCCTGCCGAAGGCGGCGGAGATCGACTGGATGGCGGGCCCGCTCGAGCCCAAGGGCCTCAAGATCGGTTTGCATCTCGATGCCGGATCGGGCCTGCCGGTCGATCCGGAGGTGAAGCAGGCGGTCGAGAAGGCGGCCAGGCTGTTCGCCGACGCAGGCGCCACCGTCGAGCCGCTCGAGGGCTTCCTGTCGCCCGAGATGCTACATCTGCAGGATCTCTTCTGGCGGGTACGCAGCTGGGTCGATTTTTCGACGCTCAGCCACGCGAAGAAGGCGAGCGTGCTGCCGTTCATCGCCGATTGGTGCCGCGGCGGTGCCGACGTTTCCGGCGCAATGGTCATCCGCGGCGTCAACAACTATATGGCGATCCGTGCCGCCACGACGCGTGCGACGCAGCCCTTCGATTTCGTGCTCTCGCCGACATCGCCCGTGCCGACTTTTCCTGCCGAGTGGGAAACACCGACCAACGACGTGAACCGGCCCCTGGAGCACATCTCCTTCACCATGCCCTACAACATGAGCGAACAGCCGGCGGCATCGATCAATTGCGGCTTCACCGGCGAGGGCAAGGCGATCGGCCTGCAAATCGCCGGCCATCGCTTCAATGATCTCGGCGTGCTGCGGCTCTCGCGCTGGTTCGAGCAGGCACGTGGCCCGCAGAAGCCGTGGCCCGAGCCGCCGCAGTAGGATGCTGTCCAACGAAGCCACTCATGTTCTTCTGGACCGCGAGCCTCCGGCTCGCTCCAGGCGCATATGAATGCGCCGAATGAGCGGGCTGGAAGCCCGCGGTCCGTTTGAATAAGAAATCGCTCGGCATCCTGATGCTCGATACGCGCTTCCCGCGGATCAAGGGCGATATCGGCAATCCGGCATCGTTCGACTTCCCGGTGATCTATCGGCGGCTGGAAGGGATAGGTCCGTCCGATGCGGTCGCCACGCATCCGGATAGACCCCGCATCATGGCCGCTCTGGCTGCCAATGCACGCAAGCTTGCGGATGATGGCGCCGTCGGCCTCTCGACGAGCTGCGGTTTCCTGGCCTTGTTCCAGAACGAGCTGCAGGCGGTCTCGCCGATACCGGTCGCGACCTCGGCGCTGCTGCTTGTCCCCACGCTGAAGGAACATAAGGTAGGGGTTATCACGGCGTCGGCCCGAAACCTGACGGCACGGCACCTCGCAGCCGTCGGCGCCCCGGAGGACACGCCGATCGAAGGCATGCCGGAAGGCGGATCGTTTGCCGCTACCTTTCTTGCCAACGGGACCGATCTCGACTTCGCCGCCGTGGAGCGCGAGGCGATCGCCGCGGGGCGCGCTTTGTTGCGCAAGAATCCTGGTGTCGATGCGATTGTGCTGGAATGCACCAATCTGCCTCCCTACAAGCAGGCCCTGCGGGCGGCGCTGGGCGTCGCGGTCTACGATGTGCTCGATTTGCTGCGCGACCTTTGGAAGCGGCTGGGCCGGCGCGTCGAACCCGGCTGACGGGCATCGAAATTGCTGCGATAGTCGCGCATCAAGAAACATCGGGGGTAGGCATGCGGGGACGTAGATTTTCGACGGGAATTTCGCTCGGATTTTTGCTGGCCGGCACAATCGCCGCAGGCGTGCTCGCGAGCGGGCTGCCCGCACAGGCGCAGGACATTGGCATCGGCCTCGTGGTGCCGCTGTCGCCGCCGGGCGATCCGGTGGGTGGTCAGCTTATCCGGCGCGGGGCCGAGCTTGGCGTCGAGACGGTGAATGCGGCTGGCGGTGTGCTGGGCGGCCGCAAGTTCAAGCTCTATGTCGAGGATTCGCAGGGCAAACCCGAGGCTGGCGTCGCCGCTTATCGGCGCCTCGTGAGCGAGAACAAGGTCGCGGTCGTGCCGGGCTTCTTCCATAGCTCGGTTGCCATCGCCGCCAACGAGGTCGCCAACGAAATGGGCGTGCCGACCATGGCGCTGCAGGCGTCGGCGGCTGAGATCACCTCGAAGCACTACGAAGTCGCGTTTCGAACCCACGTGGTCGATCCGGTGCGCGTCTCGGCCTTCATGGAGTTCATCAAGCAGAAGGGTTTCAAGCGGGTATCGATGATCGCCGAGACCACCGACTACGGCATCGGCATCGCCGACGAGACGATCGCCCAGGCCAAGAAAGCCGGCGGTGTCGAGATCCAGAAAGTGCCGTTCGACCGCACCGTGACCGATCTCACGCCGCAGCTTCTGCAGATCAAGGCCTTCAAGCCCGATCTCGTGATCAATATCGGTGTCGGCCAGCCGCTCGATCTGATCATCGATCAGGCGACGACCATCGGTCTGCTGCCGACCACGCCGATGCTGATCTCCTACGATGCGCCGGTGCGGCCGCAATATTGGAAGCTGCATCCCAAGAACGGCGCCGGTCTCTACTTCATTGCCTACTTCTCGCCGAAGGCCCCGCTGTCTGATATCGGCACAGCCTTCAGCAAGGCCTATGTCGAGAAGTACAAGGAGGATCCGGTGTACGGCGCGCTGAACGGCTTCGGCGCGATCGCGATCATCGCGCAGGCCATCAATGCGGCCAAGAGCACCGATTCCAAGGCCCTGATCAAGACTCTGGAGACCGGCACCTTCAAGAGCTGGCCGTCCAACCCCGTCACCTTCCCGCGCGCCAGCGGTGTCTACTGGCATAACTGGTCGGCGCCGGTGCTGATCCTGCATTACACGAAGCCGATGGAGGATTGGAAGGAAGCCGAGGTGGCGGTGCAATACGCACCGGTCGTCCCCAAGGACTGACCGTGGCGGCCGAAACGCTGTAGACGGATGTTCTCGACAGAACTCGTCGTCCAGACGGTTATCTCTGGCGTCATGATCGGCGTGCTCTACGCCCTCATGGCGCTCGGGATCACGTTCATCTACTCGATCATGCGCATGATCAACTGGGCGATGGGCGAGTTCTACATGATCGGAAGCTATCTGCAGTATGCACTGGTGGCGCTGCTGCTGGGGCCTGATCTGTGGTGGCTCGCCATTCCGATCTCGGCGGCGGGCGTCTTTGCATTCGGTCTTGTCGTGCAGTGGAGTCTGTTGAAGCCGATCTTCAGGAAACCACCTGAAGCGCGCGACGATTACGCCACCGTTGTCACGCTGGCGTTGCTGCTCCTGCTGCGCAGCCTTGCCACCGGCCTCGCCGGTCCCAACCAGTTCTCGCCAGGGTCGAACTTGCCGGTCGTGATGGTTGGGCCCATGCCCTTGGCCGGCGCGCGCGTGGCGGCCTTCGTCTTTGCGCTGGCGGCACTCGCGCTGTTCTACTGCCTGCTGCGCTACAGCTGGTACGGGCTGGCGCTGCGGGCGACCTCGCAAAGCCGCATCGGTGTACAGACCGCGGGCATTGACGTGCAGGGCGTCGATCGCATCGCCTTCGGTGTCGGTGTCGCGCTCGCGGGTCTTGCCGGCGCGCTGCTGGCGCCGGTGTTCCTGGTCTATCCCACCAACGGTCTGATCACGACGGTGAAGGGGTTCGAGATCGTGGTGATCGGCGGTCTCGGCTCGATTCCGGGCGCGTTGATCGCGGGTGTGCTGCTGGGCCTGATCGAATCGCTGGGCGCGGCTTTCATCGATTCGGCTTATCAGAACATCTATGGCTTCGCCCTGGTGCTGCTGATCCTGGTGCTCCGGCCGACCGGCCTGTTCGGCGAGCGCGGTCGCGAGGCCTGATGGAGCCGGCGCTCGAGACGATCGGCCTCTTCAAGCGCTTTGGAGGCCTGCTCGCGACCAACGATGTGTCGCTCTCCGTGGAGCGCGGCGAAATCCGTGGCCTGATCGGGCCCAATGGTGCCGGCAAGACGACGCTGGTCAATCTCGTCACCGGCGTGCATGCGCCCGACGCGGGCGAGGTCAAGCTCGGTGGCCAAAGCCTGCGTGGCCGTGGCATGCACGAGATCGCGCGGCTTGGGTTGGTGCGTTCCTTTCAGGTGACACGGCTGTTCGGCAACATGACCGTGCGCGAGAATCTGATGACCTCGTTCCTCGCCCGCCGAGACAAGGGAGAGAGCGACGGTGCCGGGCAGACCGAGGGAATGATCGCGCTCACCAAGCTCGGCCCGCTGGCCGACACGCAGGCCAAGAAGCTGTCGGGCGGTCAACGCGCCTTGCTGCAAATGGCCTGCGGCTTCGTGGTGCCCGCCAATTGCTATGTGCTCGACGAGCCGTTCGCCGGCATCAATCCGGTGATCAAGGACGCGATCATCGACATGATCCTCGACGTGAACCGTCGTCATCGCGCCACTTTTCTGGTCGTGAGCCACGAGATGGCGATCATCCGGCGTCTCTGCCAGCAGGTCACGGTGATGATGGAAGGCCGCGTCGCGGCCCAAGGCACGCTCGATGAGGTGGCACGTCTGCCGGAAGTGATCGCGGGCTATCTCGGGAAGGCCCTGGAATGAGCGCGACGCTTCTTGCCGTCGACGATATCCATGCCGCCTACCAAAGTGGTGTCGATATCCTGCAGGGCATGTCGCTCGAGGTGCCGGTCGGTGGCTTCGTGCTGGTGATCGGCCCGAATGGCGCCGGCAAGTCGACCTTGCTCAAGACGGTGTTCGGCCTTTTGGCGCCGCATCGCGGCGGAATTTCGTTTGACGGCCGTGCCATCGCGGGCCTCGCGCCGCATGAGGTCAAGCGGCTGGGCGTGAGCTACGTGCCGCAGGAGCTGAATACCTTTCCGCATCTCACGGTCGAGGAGAACCTGCGCATCGGGGGCTGGACGATCCGCGGCGATCACGCTCGCCTCAAGAAGCGGATCGCCCGCGTCTACGAGATCTTTCCGGTGCTGGCGGAGCGGCGGCGCGACAAGGCCGGCAGCCTGAGCGGCGGGCAGGGGCGCATGCTCTCCGTCGCGCGCGAGATGATCACCGAGCCCAGGCTGATGCTGGTTGATGAGCCGACCGTGGGCCTCGCGCCCAATCTTGCCGAGCAGGTCTACGAGCTTCTTCAGACGGCGCGGAAGGCCATCCCGACCACGGTCTTGCTGGTGGACCAGAACGTCTCCGATGCCCTGCGTCATGCCGAGGAGGTGGTGATGATGAATCTCGGCAAGGTGAAGGCCGCGGGCCCGGTTGCCGAGTTCGGTGAGGCGCGGGTGCGCGATCTGATCCAGGAGTGCCTGCTGGGATGAGCGCGTCGTTCGCCTTTCCGCCCAGCTTCCGGAGATCGGTGATCGCGATCGTCGCGACCGTGGTCGTCTTCGCCTTCGTGCCGCTGATGGCTGGCAGCTTTGCGCTCCATGTGCTCACCATCAGCTTCTATTTCGTGATCCTCGCGTCGAGCTGGAACCTGCTGGCGGGCTACACCGGTCAGTTCTCGCTGGCCCATCATGCGTTTGCAGCAATCGGTGCCTATACCTCCGGCCTCTTGGGCTACCACTACGGCATTCCGGCTTGGATTGGCATTCCGGCCGGTGTCGTGATGGCAGGTTTGTTCGGTCTCATCCTCGGCCGACTGGTGCTGCGTATGCGCGCGATCTATCTCGCCATTGCGACCTGGGCTTTTGCCGAGACGGTGCACATCTATCTGACGGCGGACTACCAGTTTACCCGCGGCGAGTTGGGGCTCAGCGTCAAACCGCTATACGGTAACGTCAATCCCTTGCCCTACTACTTTACGTTCCTCGCCCTGGCGGCACTGGTCCTGATCGGGCTCAGGGCATTGATCGATTCACCTCTCGGCTATTTCATGCGCGCCATCAAGGATGATGAATTGCGTGCCAAGAGCCTTGGAATTGACACAACTCGCGTGAAGATCGCCGTGTTCTCGATTTCGAGCGCGATTGCAGGTCTCGCCGGTGCTTTTTATGGTCACTTCATTGTACTTCTCAGCCCGCAGATGATTGATTTCAGCGAAATGGCCAAGATCGTGATCATGGTGGTGATCGGCGGCTTCGGCACCTTCCTTGGCCCGGTGATCGGCGCCGCACCGGTACAGATGGTGATGACCTACCTGCAGAAATACGGCGAGTGGAACCTTGCGATTTTCGCGTTGGTCGTGATCGTCCTGATGCGTTTCAGCATGGAAGGGCTTGCGAGTTTGTTCGCACCGGTGTGGCGGCGGATCTGGACGCGCCATGCCATCTGAACGGGAGTGCGATGTCGTCGTCGTCGGTTCGGGCGCGGCGGGGTTGAGTGCGGCGCTTGCCGCGGCGGTCGACGGCGCGAAGGTGATCGTGCTCGAGAAGTCGCATTGGCTTGGCGGCACCACCGCGATGTCGGCAGCCGGGACGTGGGTGCCGGCCAACCACCATATGCAGGCAGCAGGCATCGAGGACTCGGCTGAAGAGACACTCACCTATTTGCGCGCGACGGCGCCACCGGGCTGGGCCGAGACCGAGGATGAGCTGTGGCAGGCGCTGGCCGAAAATGCCGCGCCCATGCTGCGCTTCGTCGAGGATCACACGCCGCTCGTTTTCGAGCTGGTGAATCATCCCGACTTCTATGTCGAGGCGCCGGGCGGCAAGCATGCCGGCCGCATGGTCTCGCCGACCCTGATCAGCCGCTACAAGCTCGGCAAGCTCTGGAACCGCGTGCGCAAGTCGGTGAAGCCGCAGTTCTTCACCTACAAGGAGATGGTGAGCGGCGTGTTGAAGGACCCGATCCGGGCCGCGCTCAAGTTGGGCCCGTCGCTGGTGTGGCGTGTGATCACGGGCCGGGTTGGCCTCGGCAACGGGCTGGTCGTTGGATTGACGCGCGGCTGCCTCGATCACGGGTGCACCATCCTGCTCGATGCCGACGTCAAGCGCCTGATGAGTGACGATCAGCGGGTTACCGGAGTAGAGGCGATCATCGAAGGCGAACGAACCGTCATCCGCGCACGCAAGGGAGTCGTGCTGGCAACCGGTGGCTTCGACTGGTCGCCCGACTACATGCCGAAATACTTTCCAGGCATCGAGCTGATCGGCGCGCCGCGCACCAACACCGGCGATGGCCAGCGCATGGCGGCCGAAGTGGGCGCCGAGCTCGCACACATGGATCAGGCCAACATCGCGCCGGCCTCGTTCACGCAATACGAGGGGCATCGGCATGCGCAGCCGCTCTACGAGACCTACGCGCCGCACTGCATCCTGGTGAATCGCGAAGGACGACGGTTCGTGAGCGAGGGCAGCGCGTCGCTGGGCGCAGCGGTCGACGCGCGCGGCCCGGACGGCAAGCCGAAACATATCCCGGCCTGGCGCATCTTCGACTCGCGCTACGTCAACCGCCTTTCGGCGATGTACGCCGCCAAGGATCCGGGCTTCGTGCGCACGGCCGGCACCATCGAGGCGCTCGCCGCCAAGATCGGCCTCGACCCGCAGGTGCTGAAGACGACGGTCGAACGCTTCAACGGCTGGTCGAAGGAAGGTGTCGATCGCGACTTCCATCGTGGCGAAACAACATGGGAGCGCCACTACACCAAGGATCGCGCCCTGGCGACGATCGAGAAGCCGCCGTTCCATGCCGCGCCTTTTCTTTATGCCAGCGTTGGCACCAAGGGCGGTCCGCGCACCAACCGCCGCTGCGAGGTGCTACGCCCGGACAAGAGCGTGATCGGTGGCCTCTATTGCGCCGGCATCGCCATGGCGAACCCCATCGGCACCAAGGGCGTCGGGGCCGGCACCACCATCGGCCCCTGCCTGACCTTCGGCTATATCGCCGGGAGGGCGATCGCTCGCCGCAACGTGTAAGGTCGACGAAGGGCCTGCATGCTAGCCTTCGGCATGCTCCGCCGCCTGCCAGCCCTGCTTGCGTTCGCCCTGCTGCTGCCCGTCGCGCCACCAGCATTTGCCCAACCCACGGCCACGGCCGATTGCACTGCCGATGTCGATCTCACGGCCGACCGCGGCCTGACGGTTGCCGTCGACTATCGCTGTCGATCCACCGCGCCGGTGACCTTCAGTGCCGCAAGCGATGCGGCGGCGGCGCATGTCATGACCCTCACCGACGGCGCCGGCCGGTCGATCCCGCGATCGGGAGCGACGTGGCGCGCCGAGCCGGCGAACGGCGCAGTCGAACTCCGCTACCGGCTCGATCTGATGGCCTATGCGAAGGACCTGAACATGCCGACGGAAGCCATCGCGCGCGGTGGCGGGGTGCTGACCTTGCTGGAGGGCTGGTTGCTCGAGCCACGGGGCCTCTCGCGCCTGCCGGTGATCGACATCCGCGTCAAGGCAGCGGATGGCCTCGCCTTTGCGTCCGGTTTGCCCAAGGTCGGTGACGCTTGGCGCCTGCAGGGCACACCCGTGCGCTTCGCGGGCTATACCGCGCTCGGCAGGTTCACCTTGCAGGAGATTGCCGTGCCCATGCCCGGTTCCCTGCGTCCGGGCCAGGCGAAACAGGACGGCGTGCTGCGGCTCGCCCTGCTCGATGGCATCTCCAATCAGGGCCGTGCCGATCTCGTCGACTGGGTCCGCCGGACGGCCGAGGCCGAGTCGAACTACTGGCGCGGCTTCACGGCCGATCGGATGATGCTCGGGATCGTGCCCATGGCGATGCCGCGCAGCGTCGGCTTCGGTCGCACCGTGTCGGGCGGCGGCGCCACGGTCATGCTCGAGGTGGGCGAGCAGGTCGACAAGCGCCGCCTCTACGATCAATGGACGCTGGTGCACGAGTTGATCCACACCGGCATGCCCTATGTCGAGAACCGCGGCACCTGGCTGATGGAAGGTGCTGCGACCTATGTCGAGCCCATCATCCGCGCCCGCGCCGGCTGGAAGACCGAGGCCGAGGCGTGGAAGGAATGGATCGACAATATGCCGCGCGGCGCGCCAGCCTTCGACGTCGGGCTCAGGAACGCGTCAGGCCAACAGAACTACTGGGGTGGTGCCATCTTCATGCTGCTGGCCGATGTCGGTCTCCGCCGCGCCACCCGTGGCGCCAAGGGGCTGGAGGATTGCCTGGGCGGCGTGCTGTGGAGCGGGCTCGATGCGCCATCGCGCGCCTCGGTGAGGGAGTTCGCTGCCGCCTGCGATCGCGCGACCGGCAGCGACGTCGTCGGCGACCTAGTGCAGCGCCATTACGCCCGCGAGGAACCGGTTGATCTGGCCGCGCTCTGGAAGCGGCTGGGTGTCGCCGAGGTGAACGGAAGCATCGTCTTCGACGACAGGGCGCCCGATGCCGAATGGCGCAAGATGATCGTCATGGGCCCGTCCGATCGTCCATCGCGACCCGTCAAATTGCCGTGGCAGTCGTGACAGCATGACGACGAGGAGCACGATCAAGGGCGTGTGGCTCGAAGATCTGACCTGGCCGGAGGCGAAGGCGCGGTTCGCCGCCAATCCGGTTGTGGTCGTGCCGATCGGCGCCGCCGCCAAGGCGCACGGCCCGCATCTGCCGCTCAAGACAGACGCGATCACCGCCCGCGCTCTTGCCCAGGCGCTGGTGGAGCGGCTGCCGGTGATCGCGGCCCCCGTGCTGGGCTTCGGCTTCTATCCCGCCTTCACCTCGTTCGCGGGCAGCCAGCATCTTAGCGTCGAAACCTTCAAGGCGCTGGTGCGCGAGTTGATCGGCAGCTTCACGGCGCACGGCGTTAAGCGCATCGCGCTGCTCAACACCGGCGTCTCGACCGAGAAGCCGCTCGACGAGGTCGCGGCGGCGGCGGCAGGCGGCGACGTGCTCGTCCTGCACATGCGGCTGATGGGCCAGGCAGCCGAGGCGCTGATCGAGAACAAGTCCGGCGGTCACGCCGACGAGCGCGAGACCTCGGTCGTGCTGGCGCTGGAGCCGCGCAGCGTGCGGCTCGACAAGCTGGCGCTCGAAGGGCCGTTCGAAGTCACCGGCGCGACCGGCGATCCGCGCCGCGCGACGGCCTTCAAGGGCGAACGGCTGCTGGCGGCGCGCACCAGCGACATGGTCGCCGCCCTCGCGCGTCGCTGGCCCGATCTTTCGTAGAAGCGGCTACTGCGCCTGTTCTTCGGCGATCTTCTTGTTCAGCGTCCAGCGGAAATGGGCGAGCGGCGCGTCGGCGCGGATCGCCAGCATCTTGAAGTCGGGATCGGCGTCGACGACCGTCTGCTGATCCTCGATGATGGCTTTGTCCTCCATGAAGCCCTCGACCATGCTGTCGTGCAGCGATCGCGCGATGTTGGGATCGTGCAGGTCGTAATTGTGCAGGTAGTTCCAGAAGAAGTGCGTCGAGCGCTCGGTCTCGGGCGTGATGAACTGGCAGTTGCGGTACTGCTTGGCGCTGTTGCTGACGCTGCCGTTCACGCCCATGCCGGCGGGCGAGAAGCCGGTCTCGAGGAAGAAGATGCCGGGAATGTACATCGTGCCGATGTTCCAGCGATCGACCGGCTCGTCGTTCCGCACCACCTTCTTGTGGAAAGGCGGGGGCGCTGCGTTCATGTGACCGCGCCTGACCCGAAAACCCCAGTCCTCCTTCTCGATCTCGGCGGGCTTGGTCTTGTAGGCATATTCCTCCGAGCCGCCGAGCGTGTTGGTGTGCACGAACGCGAGGTGCGCGAAGTCGGCAAGATTGTCGACGATGAAGAGATAGTTCGCCTTGTAGTGGAGATAATCCGGGACGCCGCGCCAGCCTGGATCGCGCAGGTAGGGGAAGTCGACGATCTTGGCCGGGTCGGCCTTTTCCTTGTCGCCCATCCACACCCAGATGGCCTGGTCGCGCTCCAGCACCGGGAAGCTGCGCACGCCGAGCTTGGGCGGGATCGTATCCTGGCCTGGGATCTGGATGCACATCCCGTCTGAGTCGAACTTCAGCCCATGATACATGCAGCGCAGGCATTCGCCCTCGCGCCGGCCCTTGGAGAGCTTGGCGCCGCGATGGCAGCAGCGATCTTCCAGCGCCACCACCTTGCCGCTCTCGCTCTTGTAGAACACGATCGGTTGGTCGCAGATGGTCCGCGCCAGCAGCTTGCCGTCGATCAGCTCATAGGACCAGGCCGCGACATACCAGCAGTTCTTCAGGAACACGGGGCAATCCTCCCAGTAATTTTGGCCAGAAATTTGTGTAATTCAGGAGCAGGAGCGGCTCCAAGTCAATGTCAGCGTCAATGTCAGCGCCGCTCGAAGTCGATGCGCTCGTCGACTGGCAGGCCGAGAAGATGGCGGCGTAGGCAATCCAGCCCGAGCTCTGCGGCACCAATACGCACCCAATCTCGCCCGCCGACCAGGCGTGCCTGGCGGGCGACTGCGGTCGCCGGATCGGCAATGCCTATGGCAATCGTGGCGCCGAAGTCGGGTCGGTCGGCGCCTTCGTCGAGCTGCATCAGGACGGCGAGGCCATGGCTCGCGCCGCTCTCGGCGCGCAGCTCGGTCGCGAGTTTGGCGGCTGCTTCCTTTGAGGCGCCGTCCGCGGGCAAGGCGCGCGATATCGTGCCGCGCTTGAACACTGTCTCCGCGCCGGGAAGCGAGGCGATGCGCGCGGCGATGGTACCGCTGGTGAAGGTCTCGGCGACCGACAGCGTGTAGCCGCCGGCGCCGAGCTTGGCGAGTAACACGCCTTCCAGCGTCTGCTCGTCCTCGGCGACCACGAAGTTGCCGAGCCGCCGGCGCACCTCGGCCTCCGCCGGCGCGAGCTTGCGCAAAAGATCGTCCGCGTCGGCGCCGCGCGCGGCGAGCTTGGTCTCGAGCTGCGGGTAGTGGGCCTGGAAGCCGAGCTTGATCTCGCCGTCGATGGCGAGGCCCGGGATGCCGGCCAGCATCTCGTCGGCGCGTGATTCGCCGATACCGAAGGTGTGGAAGCGTTTCAGCCGCGTGACGCCGGTGATGCCGCCGAGCTTCAGGAGCCGCGGGATCACCTGCTCGTCGAGCATGCGCCGCATCTCGCGCGGCACGCCTGGCGTGAACAGGAAGCGCGCCTTGCCGATGGTGACGGCGAAGCCGCAGGCCGTGCCGATCGGGTTGTCGATGAACTCCGCACCTTCCGGCAGCATCGCCTGCTTCTTGTTGTTGACCGGCATCACCCGCCCGCGGCGGGCGTAGGACTCGGTCATGCGCTGCATCCAGTATTCGCTCAGCACCAGCGGCACACCGCAGGCTTCGGCCGCCACTTCCTGGCTGAGATCGTCAACGGTCGGACCCAGCCCGCCATTCACTATCACTGCATCGGCGCGCTCGCCTGCCTGGCGGAAGGCCGCGAGCAGGCTCGTGCGATCGTCGCCGACGGTTGTCCCCCAATGCACGTCCAATCCGACCTCGGCGAGCCGGCGGGCGATATGACTGTAGTTGGTGTTGATGGTCTTGCCGGTCAGGATCTCATCGCCTGTACACAAAATCTCAACGCGCATGTTCGCCGGCTGCCTTTCCTTGAGGGCATGACAGTATCGCGACAAACGCGCTGCATCTCCAGTGGCCGCTCACCGTACAATGCCCCTGGGGATGGCATCACGGAGGAAAGGCATGGGGGCAAATCTGCGTCTGGTCGGGGCGCCTTCGCTGTCCCTCGACAGCGACGAGCTGGCGCGCGACTACGAACGGATCAGCGCCACCCGCCAGTTCCAGTCGGGCCAGCGGCTGGTGGCCGATCTCGGCATCATGCCGGGCGAGCATGTACTCGATCTCGGCTGCGGCACGGGGCTGCTTGCCGAGCATATCGCCGAAATCGTCGGCCCGCAGGGCAGGGTGGTGGGCGTCGATCCCCTGCCATTGCGCATCGAGCTTGCCCGCAGCAAGCGACGCCCCAACCTCTCGTTCGAGGTGGGCGATGCCTACGACCTCGACATGCTGCAGGACTCCTCGTTCGACGTCGTGGTCATGAACGCGGTGTTCCACTGGTTTCCCGAGAAGACGCGACCGCTCCTTGAATGTGCACGTGTGCTGCGGCCCGACGGACGCGTCGGCATCGGCACAGTGCTGAAGGGTCATCGCACCCGCATACACCAGATCGCGAGCAAGGTGCTGGCCGAGCCGCCGTTCGACCGCTTCCCGCGGCCGCGCGCGCAGCTCGTGTTCCCGGTCGATCCCGAGGAGATGCGCGCCTTCTTCGAGATCACGGGCTTTTCGCCCTCGCTGATCGAGGTGCGCGAGAGCACACGTATGTGGCCCTCGCCGGAGGCTGCGATCCGCTTCTCGGAGGCAAGCTCGTTCGGCAATTTCCTGGGCCATCTGCCAACCGAGCTCAGATCACGCGCCCGCACAACCATCCGCCTGCGCCTGCAGAACCTGATGACCGCAGACGGCATCGTCCATCACGGCCAACGGCTCGTGGCGACCGCGATCAGAAAGTAATCTCTTCTGGACCGCGAGCGTCCCGCTCGCTCTTTCAGCGCATTCATATGCGCGCCATGAGCGAGCGGGACGCTCGCGGTCCGACTGAGTATGAGAGTCTACCGCCGCGCCTGCCGCTCCACCGGCACCAGCGTGCGGGTCTCGACGGCGCCACCGCGTAGGATCGAGAGGGCCGTCGCCTTGCCGATCCGCGTCGCGTTCAGGAGCCGCACCAGGTCATCCGCGCCTTCCACCGCGATGCCGTCCAGCGACAGGATCAGGTCGCCCGTCAGGAGGCCGGCCGCGGCGGCCGGGCCGCCCGACATCACCTCGCTGATGCGGATCGCCCGCTTGCCCGCGCCCGTCGCGAGGCCGATGCGGCGCGGCAGCGGCACCGTCTCGGCGGCGATGCCGATATGGGCGCGGCGCACCCGACCGTGCGCAATGAACTCGCTCACCGTCAGCACCGCCGTGTTCGACGCCACGGCGAAGCAGATGCCTTGGGCGCGGGCGATCATGGCGGTGTTGATGCCCACCACCTCGCCCAGGGTCGAGACCAACGGCCCGCCCGAATTGCCGGGGTTGAGCGCGGCGTCGGTCTGGATCACGTCGTCGATCAGCCGGCCTGACGTGGCGCGCAGGCTGCGGCCGAGCGCCGACACGACGCCCGCCGTCACCGTCGATTCAAAGCCCAGCGGATTGCCGATCGCCACCACGAGCTGGCCGCGCCGCAATGCCTTGGAATCGCCCAGCGCCGCGGCTGGCGTGCCGGCCGGCAGGTCGGTGCGCAGAAGCGCGAGGTCGGTGTCGGGGTCGTCGCCCATCACCCGCGCCTCGCGCACGCTGCCGTCGGCAAAGGTGAGCTGTACGCGGCCCGCGCCGCCCACGACATGGGAGTTGGTGAGCACCAGCCCGTCGCCCGCGATCACCACGCCCGAACCGGTCCCGCCGCCGGGCTTGCCGTCGTCGCTGACGCGCTCCACGCGCACCACCGCCGGCCCGACCCGGTCCACGACCGCGATCACGGCGCGTGAATAGGCGTCGAGCAGGGAACTGTCATCAAGCGGGCGGGCATCAGGCGGTCGGGCATCAAGCGGGCGGGGATTGTCGAGCGGCACGGGGCACCTCCGGGAAAGGAGGGGCTATATGGGGTGGGCGGGGCGGGATTTCACGCCTTCGCCGCCGGCAGGTCTTCTTGACAGTATTACCTTATAAGTATAGTGTACTATATAATGCATACAGAGGACATCCTCAACCGCATCAGGCTCGAGAACACAGGCGTGCCGATCTACGTCCAGCTCCGTGAGCAGATCCTGCGGTTGCTTGGCGCGGGGGCGCTCAGTCCTGGCGACCAGATGCCGACGATGCGCGAGGTCGCCGTCGCCTTGAAAGTCGATCTCAACACGGTGCGCCATGCCTATGACGAACTGGAGCGGCTGGGTGCCATCACGCTGGTTCGGGGGCGGGGCAGCTTTGTCGCCGAGCCGCCGGCGGCGATGAACGGGCGTGCCGCGATGGCGCAGACCGATACGCTCGCAAAGCAGGTGATCGCGACGGCGCTGGCGATGGGAGTCGATCCCGCGACATTGGCCGATCGCATAACGGCCCTGGCCGGGAAGGAGAACAAGCCATGATGAACGCCTTGACGTGGGGCGGGCGCAATCGACCCGCCGTGGTTCTGGCCAACATACTCATTGGCCTTGGCCTTGTTACGGCATGGTTCGCCTACAGCCGAGCGGAGCCGCTCTGTTGGGTGGCTGCCGCTATCCTGGTGCTTGCGGGATTATTGGTGCCGCAGGCGCTGATGATCGCCAATCAGTGGGAACGTGCCGTGGTGCTGCGGCTCGGTCGACTCACCGCGATCCGCGGTCCCGGCCTGTTCATGATCGTTCCGTTTATCGACTCCGTTGCCTCCTGGCTCGACCAACGTATCCAGATAACGGAGTTCAATGCCGAGCAGGCGCTCAGCAAGGACACAGTGCCGGTGAACATCGACGCGATCGTGTTCTGGCAGATCCACGATCCCCAGCGCGCCGCGCTGGAGATCACCGACTATCGGTCGGCGATCGGCAGGGTGGCTCAGACGTCGCTGCGCGAGATGGTGGGTTCGTCGCTATTGTCGATGCTGCTTTCCGACCGCAAGCAGGGCGACGTGCTTTTGCGCGAGGATATCAGCCGCAAGACCGCGGAGTGGGGCGTCAATGTGATCTCCGTCGAGATCCGCGATATCGGTGTCCCCTCCGCGTTGCAGGATGCGATGAGCCGTCAGGCTCAGGCCGAGCGCGAGCGGCTGGCTCGAGTGATGCTGGGCCAGGCTGAAGTGGAAGTGGCGCAGAAATTCGTCGAAGCTGCTGAAACCTATGGTCGCAGCGCTGCGGCGCTACAGCTACGAGCGATGAACATCATCTACGAGACCACGAAAGAGCGTGGCGCTACGATCCTTATCCCGAGCGCCATGGTCGATAGCATGAACCCCGGCGGCATCATGGCGCTCGCGGCTGCAGCGCAATCTGCACCGAAGGCGGCGTGAGACGATATGTCCGATGATGGCGTCGTCGACCGCTACTCCACCTTCACATCAATGCTGAAGCGCGCCTCGCCCTGGGTACTTCCGACCGCGATCAAGTACGTGCCGGTGCGGGGCACATGGCCGCTCCAGCGTGTCGCATCGTCTCCGTTGCCGGTCGCGGACAACGCCTTGCCGACGAACTCCAGCGTGCCGTCGGCATCGCGTTGCACCTTGGTGTCGGGTTCATAGATCTGGAACACCGCATTGTCGTCGGGCGCCGTGAGGCTGACGGTGAGCGTCTGCCCCTGGGCCGCGGTCAGCGAATAGAGGTTGCGGTTGCCGAGCAGCACACGTCCGCCGACCGTGCCGCCGTGCGATCCCTTGGGGAAGAAGATCGGCCTGACTTTCGGCACGGGCTGCGGTGCGGGGTCGGCGGCATAAGCGGGTGATACGACGAGCGGCACGGCAAACGGAACGGACGCCAGCAGCGCGAGACAGAAGATCAGGACCAATTTCATGGCGGGAGCTTCAATCGGCCATTGCCGTCTCGAAGTCCGCCGGCATGGTGATCTCCAGCACCTCGAAGTCCTCGGAGTGGGCGATTTCCTTGTGCTTGATTCCGGGCGGCTGATAGACGGTCGAGCCTGCGACCAGCTTATGCTCGCCGTAGCCCTCGTATTCGAAGATCGCCCAGCCCTTCAGCACATAGACGAACTGGAAGGAGAGCGCATGGGTATGGCGCGGCGCATCGGCGTGCTTGCCCGGCTTGGCGCGGATTACGTGGGCGCCCACCTTGCCGCCGGTCAGCTTGTCGATCCCGAGCGGGCGGTACTCGAAGAAGGGCCGCAGCCCGTCGGGCTTGAAGGAATCCGGGCCCAGGTGGTTCACGATGGCGGCCTTGGCGGCGGCATGGCTGTCAGGCATGGCTTCCTCCCGTGTTCGATCTGCAAACCCTTGGATTCTAATGCCTTAGCGACATTCTTTCTTTCTTTATTCACAGGCACTAGAATGCCTCGCTTTCCCGCCTTTTGGCATCAGGAAAGCATATGGCTCACATTAGACTGAACACGCACCCTTCCCAGGGGGGCCGGGCGGCCCCGCCAGTGGTTTGGGGTGCGCGCGATCCCGCCGTGCGCGGACCGGTGGTCGGCACGGTGGCCGATCCGGCGAAACGCAATGCGATTGGCGTCCATTCGGGCAGCTACGGCATCTATCGCGCGCTGGCGATCGCGGCGCAGGAGCTGAAGCCGGGCCATCGTCCCGACCTCACGGATACGTCGCCGGCCGAGCGGATCGGGCCGTTCGAGAGCTGGTTCGACCCCAAGAAGATCGTGTCGCTCGATCCCTGGGGCCACCTGGTGGCCGAGGTCTTTGCCGACAAGCTAGCCGCGGGCTGGGATATCCGCCCCACCATCGCTGTCACCAAGGCACGTGTGCAGATGCCCGAGATCCGGGACGCGATCGTGGCCGGACGGTTAAAGCCCGACAACGATCTCCTGATGCCGAACGGCGACGTGCGCGTGACCAAGGCGGCCATCGAGCCGGTGTGGTGGTTGCCCGGCATCGCCGAGCGTTTCGGCGTCAAGGAGACCGACCTGCGCCGCACCCTGTTCGAGCATACGGGTGGCATGTACACCGAGCTCGTGACGCGGTCCGACCTCGAACTCTTCCTGCCGCCAATCGGCGGCTCGACGATCTATTTCTTTGGCGATGTGACCAAGCTCGGCAAGCCCGAGACGAAGATCGCCTGCCGCCTCCATGACGAATGCAATGGTTCGGACGTGTTCGGCTCCGACATCTGCACCTGCCGGCCTTACCTCGCACATGGCATCGAGATCTGCATCGAGATGGCGCAGAAGGGCGGCGTGGGCGCCGTGATCTACAATCGGAAGGAAGGCCGGGCGCTGGGCGAGGTCACCAAGTTCCTCGTCTATAACGCACGCAAGCGCCAGCCCGGCGGCGATTCGGCGGCGCAATACTTCAACCGCACCGAATGCGTGGCGGGCGTGCAGGACATGCGCTTCCAGGAGCTGATGCCTGATGTCCTTCATTGGCTCGGCATCGCGCGGATCGACCGCTTCGCTTCGATGAGCAACATGAAGTCTGACGCGTTGCGCGAGCAGGGCATCGAGATCGTGGAGCAGGTACCGATCCCCGACGATCTGATCCCGGCCGACGCGCAGGTCGAGATGGATGCCAAGAAGGCTGCGGGCTACTTCACGCTGACGAAGCCGGCGGTGGCCGATCTTGCCAAGCCCAAGGGCCGGAGTCTGACGGAATGATCGCTGGGGGCGCGCGACTCCAGTCGCGCGTATCTGCTCAGATACCAGGCGACCGCGCCACTTCAGCGCGGGGAAAGACCCCGCGCGCAGTGGCGCGCCCCCAGCCATGATCGACTCGTTGAGCTACCTTCGCAGTCCGATCGCGATCCGCGAGCGGGCTGGGCAAATGCTGAAGTATGTCGAGGATGGCCGCTCTCGCTGGTTCGCCTCGGACGCCAACGGCCTCGAAGCCGCCGTGCAGGCGACGCTCGCCGTCACGCGCGAGCGCTTCGTCAATCCGGCGGCGATCCCCTTCCATTCGCGCTGGCGGCATTTCGAGGCCGGCGGCCGTGACCGCTGGGCCACGCTGGCGCCGAAGCTGGCTGCGCTGCCGAAGGAAGAGGTGGCCCGCCGGCGCATGGATCTCGCTGTCGTCTCCGTGCTGCTCGACGCCGGGGCCGGCGCCACCTGGTCCTATCGCGAGCCTGATACGGGCGAGACCTATGCGCGCTCCGAGGGGCTGGGCGTCGCGAGCTTCCACATGTTCGCTGCGGGCGCTTTCAGCCGTGATCCCAAGAGCGATCCGTTGCGCGTCGATGCCGAACGCCTGGCCGTGCTCACGCCGATGGACATCGCGCTCGGCTTCCAGGTGAAGGGGCACAATCCCTTGCTCGGCCTGGAGGGCCGCGCCGAACTGTTGCGCAAGCTAGGCGGCATTGGACTCGAACGGCCGGGCGCTCTCTTCGACGTCATTGCGAAAGAGCATGACACCGTAAAGGCGGCGTCCATTCTCGCCGCTGTGCTCGACAAGCTGTCAGCGATCTGGCCGTCGCGGCTCTCGCTCGATGGCCAGCCGCTGGGCGACGTGTGGCGGCATCCGGCGATCGGCTTCGTGCCGTTCCACAAGCTCTCGCAGTGGATGTCCTACTCGCTGGTCGAGCCGATCGAAGGCGCGGGCCTCCGTGTGGTCGAGCTCGATTCGCTGACCGGCCTGCCGGAATATCGCAACGGCGGTCTTCTGGTCGATGCGGGCGCGCTGCGGCCCAAGCAATCGGCGCTCCTGAAGGAGAGCTTTGCGCCGGGCGACGAACCGATCGTGGAATGGCGCGCCCTCACCGTGGCACTGCTCGACCGCGTCGCCGAGCACGTCCGCCTGCAGCTGGGCCTCGATGCGGCGCGATTGCCGTTGGTGAAGGTGCTGGAGGCCGGCACGTGGTTTGCCGGACGCCGGCTCGCCGCCGAGCGCCGGCCGGGCGGGGGACCGCCGATCGCCGTCCAAAGCGACGGCACTGTTTTTTAGGAAGTCTGGGGGAGAAAGATGTCGTTGCCGCCTTCGATCCATGTCGTGTCGCATCCGCTGGTGCAGCACAAGCTCACCAAGATGCGCGACAAGCTCACGTCCAGCGTCAATTTCCGCCGCCTGCTGCGCGAGATGGGCCTGCTGCTGGGCTACGACGCCACGCGCGACCTGCCGCTGGTGCAAACGCATATCGACACGCCGATCGAGGCGATGGATGCACCGCTGCTCGACGGCAAGAAGCTGGTGATCGTGCCCATCCTGCGCGCGGGGCTGGGCCTCGCCGAGGGCCTGCTGGACCTGATGCCGCTCGCGCGCATGGGCCATGTCGGTCTCTACCGGGATCCGCGCACGTTGCAGGCGGTCGAGTATTACTTCCGCACGCCCGGCGACATCTCGGATCGCGACGTCATCGTCTGCGATCCCATGCTGGCGACTGCGCACTCGGCGATCGCGGCCGTGGATCGCCTGAAGGAGTCGGGCGCCAAGCGCATCAAGTTCATCTGCATCCTGGGCTCCGAGCAAGGTGCGCGCACCTTCGCCGAAGTGCATCCCGACGTGCCGGTATTCACAGCCGCCATCGATGCGAAACTCAACGATCACGGGTATATTGTCCCCGGCCTCGGCGATGCAGGCGACCGCTTGTTCGGAACGAGGTAGGGGAGAAAAAACGCATGAGTCCAGATCTCAAATATCTTCTGTTCTCAGTCGTCCTTGCATTCGTCCAGGTGTTGATCGCCGCCATGACCGCCCAGGGACAAGTCGGTCTGCCGACGCTGGCCGGCAACCGCGACGAGCTGCCGACCCTGACCGGCCTCGCCGGCCGCGCCAGGCGTGCGCACTTCAACATGGTCGAGAACCTGGTGCTGTTTGCCGCCCTGGTGCTGATCGCCGCGGTCGCCGGCAAGGCCAATGCGACGACGGCGATGGGCGCCGCGATCTTCTTCTGGGGGCGGCTTGCCCATGCCATCATCTACCTGATCGGCATCCCCTGGCTGCGCACGCTCGCCTGGTTCGTGTCGGTGATCGGCATGATCATGATCGCGGTGCAACTCTTCTAGCATTTGCCTCATCCTGAGGAGGCCGCGTAGCGGCCGTCTCGAAGGATGGGCAACATGCAAGGTGCTCGTTCGCACCCTTCGAGACGGCCGCTTGCGCGGCCTCCTCAGGGTGAGGCGGTGTGATTTCTACTTGTCGTTCGGGGGCTCGGTTGCGCCGATGCTCCCGACGGCCAGCTCGACGTCGATCCGGCCGGCCTTCTCGAACACCAGTGTGACCGGCACGGTCGTGCCCTGCTTGAAGGGTCCCTTCAGGCCCATCATCATGAGATGGAAGCCACCGGGCGCCAGCTTGACCGTGGCGCCCGGTGCAATCTCTAGTCCGTGCTCGACCTCGCGCATGCGCATGATGTTGCCGTCCATCTTCATCTCGTGGACTTGCACCGTTTGGGCGGCCGGGCTGCTGGCCGAGACCAGGCGGTCAGGCGTCGTGCCCTTGTTGGTGATCGCGAAGTAGCCACCGCCGGCTGGCGCCGTCGGCGCCGTGGCGCGGGCCCAGGGCTGGCTGATCTCGAGCGAGCCGAGCTTGTAGTCGTGCGCTGATGCGCCGGCCGGCAGGAGGGCGATCACGACGGCAGCCAAGGGGCTGACGAGAGCCAAACGGAAGGACATCATTTCATTACCTCATCGCTGGGGGGTGAGACGCGGCCTGGGCATCCAGCCAGGCGCGGACTTTGGCAAGGTCGGCGACGCCGCGCAGCACGGTGACGGTGCCGTCGCGCGCGATCATCTCGGTGCGGGGAAGCTCGCCGGCCCACGCCGGATCGATCTCGTAGCGCAGCCGTTCGTAGAAGCGGTCGGTGAAGGCCCAGCTTTCGGCCGAGCCTAGTCCGGCGCGGTCGAGCGTCGCCGCAAGTTGCTCGGGCTGCTGCGGCAGCGGATCGGCGGCAAGCAGGACCAGGTGCAGATCCTTGCGCTCGGCCAGGAGCTTGCCCCAGTTGGGCAGCTCGACCAGGCACGGGCCGCAGGTCAGGCCCCAGAAGTGTACAACTGTGGGTTGTTCAGCGTGTGCCATCCGCAGCTTCGACCAGCTCCCGCGCTCGAAGGGCAGCGGGTCGCGTGCGTGCGCGGTGCCGAGGGTCGCCAGGCCAACCACGCCGATGACGCCCGCCAGCACGGCGGAAAGGATCGCTGCTCTCATGGCGATGTCTCCAGCGGGATCAAGCGATAGCCTTCGTTCTTGGTGACCCAAGACAGATAGATGTGGTCCTTATCAGCGACGAGCAAGGGATGATCGGACGCGTCTGCGGTATCGGCGATGGTCCGTGCCGTGCTCCAGCTCCGGCCGCCGTCATGCGAGACCTCCCACTGGATGCGGGTGCGATCGCCGTCGAACTCCTTCCAGACGAGATGCAATGCCTTGCCGTTGGCGAGCAGATAAGGCCGTGCCGGCTGATGATCCGGCGAGGAGAGCGCACGCGGCGCGCTGAACGGTGCGTCGGCATTGTCGGCGCGCGCGTAGAACAGGCCCTGCCGCGCAGTGCCATCGGTGAACCAGGCGGCGTGATAGGAGCCATCCGGCGCGATGGCGAGGCTGGGACCCTGATGCGGGCAGGCCTCGATCTTCCAGTCATCGACACTGACGCGATGCATCGGGCCCGGCGTCGTCGGGTCCTTGAACGTGACCAGCGCATGATCGCGCACGGAACCCGTGAAGACGTTGCGGAACAGCACCGCCGGTCGGCCGGGGCCGGCGAAAGCGACAGCCAGCCGGCAACATTCGCAGGTATTGTCGATCGCGATCCTGGTATCGGCGAA
The DNA here is from genome assembly GCA_017308235.1 of Alphaproteobacteria bacterium. Taxonomy (GTDB): domain Bacteria; phylum Pseudomonadota; class Alphaproteobacteria; order Reyranellales; family Reyranellaceae; genus Reyranella. The sequence goes on from JAFKFL010000011.1 coordinate 545,314, forward strand.
GGTCGCGCCATCGTCGTTCGACCAGGCATAGGCGAGCGCGGCACCGGAGTAGGACCTGCCCGCGGCGACAGCGGAACCGACGTTCCGTTTATCGAGCCAGGCCGCGAAAAGCCTGCCATCGGAGTCGATGGCGGTGGCCTGGAAGCGTTGGCTGGTGCTGTCCGCCGTGATCGGCCGCGGTGGTGCAAACGAGAGTCCGCCATCGGTCGAGCGCGTGTAGTAGACGCGACCGTTGAAGCGTTTGTCCTGGAAGACCGCGTAGGTGACGATGAGATGGCCGTCACGATCGACGGCGATCTGCGGCCGCGAGTCCGGACCCCAGTCCACGTTGATCGGTCCCGGTGTAACCGAAACCGGCGGGCTGAAGGTCTTGCCGAGGTCGGTCGACTTGGCCACCACGACTCGATCGGCTTCTGTTTGGGCAAGCCAAAGCGTACCGTCCGGTGCGAAGGCAGGCGTGGCACTCAAGGTCTCGTGGGTGCCGCCCATGGCGCCATCCATGCCGTGCTGGTGCGGCTGTGCGGCAGCGAGGCCGGCCAGCGTCAGGCTGGCGAAGGTGAGCAGAGTCAATCTGCGCATGTTCGATCTCCTCCAATGCAGCGTCGCCATCAGAACGACGCCCTGAGACCACCGACAACCGTGAGCGGCATGCCAAGCGTCGGGATGGAACTCGCGTTCACGGTCGAGCCCTGGAACGATGTGAGTGAAAAACCTTGCGCCAGGTACTGAGTGTTGAAGAGGTTCTGCACGATGCCATAGACCTCTACTCCTTTCCTGACCTTGTACGAGGCGCCGAGATCAACCAGCGTCGCGCCGTCGTTCAACTGGGTGTGACCGGTATCGTTCCAGTAGGCGGGGAACGATTTCAGGTTGATGTTGAGCGCAAGGTCCGGAATGGGATGCCACTCGGCGCCGATGTTCAGCATCCAGTCCGGCACCTGCCCCAGTTGCACGCCGGTGAAGGCGATGGCCGGAAAGTTCGTGCTGGTGAGCCGGGCGGTGGTCTGCGTGAAGTCGGCGTTGAGCCGGAGTTCGGGCAACACCTGCCAGCTGGCGATGATCTCGAAGCCGCGGAAGTTGGCGTTGCCGACATTGTTGTACTGGTTCACGGTCGTGAAAGCGGCCCCCAGGCCGGCCGCGGCGATGAACGGAGCGGCGCAGGCGGCGTTCGTGTTGCAGACCTTCACGAAGTCGATGAAGTTTTCGAGGTCGTTGTTGAAGAAGGTGGCCGACAGGCTGACCTTTTTCCAGTTGAAGTCGAAGCCGATTTCCTCGCCGACATTCGTCATTGGCTGCAGGTTCGGATTGGTCGTGGTGAAGCTCGTGCCGGCCGCGAAGCTTCGGTACATCTGGTTCAAGCCGGGCGACGAGAAGTTGCGATAGGCCGCGCCGCGCAGCACAAGTTCGTCGGTCACGTAGTATTTGAAGCCGATCCGCGGATCGAAGCTCGCCGCGCTTGAATCAGGAATGGTGTTGGTCGTGCCCGAGTTGGCGATGAACTGGCTGGCACTGGTCGCCTGATAGAAGTCGCCCCTCAAGCCGACGGTGATGTCGAGGGGAATGCTGGTGAGCCGCCATGTTCCCTGCGCAAAGATTCCCTCGAGCAGATGCTCACCCCGATTGATGAAGGCGGAAGGGGCGGCCGTGGCGCTGGCGAACAGGTTGATGTTGTCGGTTACCTGGATGCGGCGGAAATCGACGCCGATCTTCACGTCTTTGATGTGCTCGGTGTCGAGCTGGTAGAAGACCGATCCGCCTTGGTTGTTGTTTGGTGCGGTCTCGGTCTGGCTGACGAACTGGTTCAGCGCGTTGATGTTGTTCAGGGTGTAGGAACCGCTGCTGGCGTTGGTGGTGCCGAACACGCCGCCACCGGCCCAGGCGCTGAAGTTGATGGCCGATTTCTCGTCGAGCTTGTAGCTGCCGCCCAGCAGAAGCCGATAGCTGGACCATTGATTGTGGGCCAGCGACCAGACCAGGCCGTCCTCGTAGGCCTGATGGTAGTAGGCCTTGGCGAAGAGCGAGAGATTGTCGTTGGGCGTAAGGAAGGTCGAGAAGGAGACATTGTCGGCCTTTGAAGCGGTGGAGACGAGGTTGGCATTTCGGTATTGCGCCGGCGTCAGGTTGTAGCCGGCGCTTTGCTGATGGCTGTATTCGAGCCCCGCCTTGAGACGGTCGTTGAAGACGATGGAGCCGCTCGCGTCGGTGTTGAGTGTGTCATAGCTGCCGTAATTGGCGTCGAGCGAGGCGCCCGTGCGGCTCGGCTGGCGGGTGATGATATTGACCACCCCGCCCATGGCCATGTTTCCCCACAGGCTGGTCGCGCCGCCACCGCGGATCACCTCGATCCGGTCGATCGAGTCCTTGGAAACGACGCTCCAGTCGATGGTGCGGAAGTAGGGGTCGTTGATCGGCACGCCATCGACCATCACCAGTGTGTTGATCGTCGTGCTGGATCCGAAGCCACGGATGCTGAAGGGCTGGCCGGTGGGATGGAGCTGCCCGGTCGGGACCGTGAAGGCCCAGACGCCGGGGATCTTGTTGACGATCTGATCGACGCCCGTTTCCGGCATGGCCTGGATCTGTTGGCGCGACAGCACGGTCGTACTGACGTCGAGCTTCTCGAGATCGGAGCCCCGCGCGGCGCTTACCGTGACAGGCGGCAGGACGACCGTCGTCGGTGACGGGGCAGGCGCGGCGGGTGGTGAAGATCCGGTCTGAGCTAAGACGGGTGCCGGGATCGCGGCGAAGCCCGTAAAGGCGGCGATGGTTGCCGCACGAATAGACAACATTGAAATTCCCCTCGACGGACAAACGAACACAGCGCCCGCGAAGGCGCTGCAGCTTCAGATGTCAGGCGAGGAGAGGTGGGCCGCGTGGTCGGCCAGGCCCATCGCGGATACCGACAGCGGCCGGCTTATCGGTCGCCGGCAGGGGCGCTGGGGCGAAATTTACCGGAGGAAGGAGAACAAAAGTCGTCGTCGGCGCGGTGAAGACGACGGTATGGGCCAGGCCGAGGCAGCAGTCGTGCGATTCCGCGGTGGCCGGCTTGGAATTCTTGTCGCTCTTCGAATCGCTTTGGGGGTCGGCGACGGCGGCACTGCAGAATACGCTCCACAGTGCCGACGCCGGTCCATCACGCATCAGCGCGGCATGGGCGAGCGGCTGCAGGAAATTGAGCGTGACCGCGAACAGCGCCACGGCCAAAGCCGAGGCGCGCCAGCCCGACAGGGAGCGACCGCGATCCATGGCCGGACTATGGGCCGGCGTCCGCCGGCAGGGAAGCGCCAGCTTGTCGCTGGATGCTCGGGCCAGAAGGCCAGTCAGACGGCCGTCCAGCCGCCGTCCACGACCAACTCCGATCCGGTCACGTAGGACGATTCGTCGGAAGCCAGGAACAGAATGGCGTAGGCAACCTCGTCGACCTCGCCCGTACGGCCCATCGGTATGCCCTTCAGCGTCTTGGCCCGCATCTCGGGATCGGCCGTACGTCCAGATGTGCGCATGGGCGGCATCAGGCCAGGGTGGACCGAGTTCACGCGGATGCGATCCTTGCCATGCTGCGCCGCACCCGCCTTGGTAATCAGTCGCACCGCGCCCTTCGAAGCATTGTAGCCAACGTGGACATAGCCTTGGCCCACGATGCCGGAGATCGATGACAGGTTGATCACGGACCCACCGCGACCCGTCTTCTTCATTGCCGCAACACCGTGCTTCATGCCGAGGAAGACGCCGGTGGCATTGACCCCCATAAGGCGCTCCCAGGCCGCCGCGTCGTACAGGTCCTGCTCGGCCGAGCCACTGATGCCGGCGTTGTTTACCAGTACATCCAATCCGCCCTCGGCCTGCTCGATCTTCGCGATGGCGGCCTGCCACTGGTCTTCCCGCGTGACGTCGAGCGGCAGGAAGGCGGCCCGGCCGCCAGCTTTCTCGATCTCGGCAACCACGGCCGCCCCCTCCCGCTCGAGCTGATCAGCCACGAATACGGCCCGGGCGCCCTCTCGTGCGAAGAGGCGGGCGGTGGCTGCGCCCATGCCGCTGGCGGCTCCGGTGACGAGGGTAACTTTGCCTTTTAGTCGCATCTGCACCTCCACGAGGTGAGCTTTAGGCCGATGGCAACTGCGGTCAACGGGGGGTCGGGCCCCATCAGCTGCCCAATCTCGCCCGCCGATGCGACCGGACTGTCATTGACGATGGTCTCCGGGACTGTTCAGATTGCAGTTGGCACGTATCTCGCAGGATAGCGGGAGCGTTTAGAGGGACGGTTTCCAAGGCTAGGGGTGTATTCATGGACGAGCGTGACCTGCGGCGTCTGATCGGCCGCGTCAAGAACGGTAGCCTCTCGCGCCGAGGCTTCGTGCAGAGAATGATCGCAGTCGGGCTGACCGCACCGATGGCGACACAGCTTCTTGCCCATTCCGGCGTCGCGATGGCGCAGAGCGCGCCGACCTACAAACCCACCAAGCGCGGCGGAGGCGGCCTGCTGAAGGTCCTGTGGTGGCAGGGGCCGACACTTCTTAACCCGCATTTCGCGGTCGGAACCAAGGATCAGGACGGCTCTCGACTGTTTTACGAACCGCTGGCCGGCTGGGACCCCCATGGCAACCTGAGGCCCATACTGGCGGCCGCGATCCCCGGACGCGAAGACGGAACGCTGGCAGCCGACGGCAAATCGGTGACCTGGAAGCTCAAGAAGGGCGTCACGTGGCATGACGGCAAGCCCTTCACCGCCGACGACGTCGTCTTCAATTGGCAATACTCCAAGGATCCGGCGACAGCCGCGGTCACTGTCGCCAACTACAAGGACATCCTGGTCGAGAAAGTTGACGACTACACGATCACCATCAAGTTCGATAAGCCGACGCCGTTCTGGGCCAATGCCTTCGTGGGGCCGCAGGGCATGATCATTCCCAAGCATCTGTACGCCGACTACGTCGGGGCGAAGTCGCGCGATGCACCGACCAACCTGAAACCGGTCGGCACCGGGCCCTACAAGTTCAAGGAGTTCCGGCCGGGCGATATCGTGAGCGGCGAGATCAACACCAATTATCATATGGACAACAAGCCCTACTTCGACGCGATCGAGATGAAGGGCGGTGGCGACGCCGTATCGGCGGCACGCGCGGTGCTGCAAACCGGCGAATTCGACTTCGCCTGGAACATGCAGGTCGAAGACGAGATCCTCTTGCGCCTCGAGAAAGGCGGCAAGGGCCATGTCGTCATTTCCGATGGCGGCAACATCGAGCACATACAGCTCAACCAAACCGATCCCTGGACCGAGGTCGACGGCGAGCGATCGAGCCTCAAGACCAAGCACCCGACCCTTTCGGATCCGGCGGTCAAGCAGGCCCTGTCGATGCTGGTCGACAAGCAGTCGGTGCAAAAATATATCTATGGCCGCACCGGCGTTGCGACAGCGAACTTCGTCAACAACCCGGAAAAATTCCGTTCGAAGGACACCAAGTACGAATTCAACGTCGAGAAGGCGACGGAGATCCTCGAGAAGGCGGGCTGGAAGAAGGGTGATGACGGGATTCGCGCGAAGGACGGCAAGAAGCTGAAATTCGTCTATCAGACTTCGATCAACCAGCCGCGCCAGAAGACTCAGGCCATCGTCAAGCAGGCCTGCCAGAAGGCCGGCATAGACATCGAGGTGAAGGCGGTGACGGCATCGGTCTTCTTCTCGTCCGATGTTGCCAATCCAGACACGTACACGCACTTCTACTGCGATCTGCAGATGTACACGACCACCATGACGCAGCCGGATCCAGAGTTGTTCATGAACCAGTTCTGCTCATGGGAAGTTGCGACCAAGGAGAACAAGTGGCAGGGCCGCAACATCACGCGCTGGCGGAGCCAGGAATATGACGACAACTACAAGGCTGCTCAGGTCGAGATCGACCCCGTGAAGCGCGCGGCGATGTTCATCAAGGCGAATGACCTTGTGATTAACAATTACGTTGTGATCCCCGTGGTCGCTCGCCCAGGTGTCGTTGCCATGAATGCCAAGCTCTCCGCGCAGATCAGCGGTTGGGACAACAATACCTGGGCGATCCAGGACTGGTACAAGGAGACGTAAGCGCCGCGGCGGAGGCGTCGAGTGTCCCGGCAATATCTGATCCGGCGTCTTCTCATCGCGATCCCGAGCCTCCTCGGGATCAGCATTGTGCTGTTCACCGTCCTCGCGCTTGCGCCGGGCGATCCGTTCGGCGAACTGGCCAGCAATCCCGCCATTCCGCCTGAGGTGGCGGCGAGTTTGCGCGCCAAGTTCGGCCTCGATGATCCTGTCTGGATCCGCTACATGCACTGGCTCGTGGCCATGGTCCACGGCGACTGGGGGTTCTCGTTCGCGAGCCGCATTAACGTCGATACACTGATCCTCCAACGGCTTCCGACAACACTTATCGTGATCGGCGCAGCGCAAATCCTTGCGATCATCGTTGCGCTGCCGGTCGGCGTACTGGCCGGGACGCGCCCCTACTCGATCTTCGACCAGGTCGCCAACACGCTGGCCTTCATTGGCTTTTCCCTGCCGACCTTCTTCACCGGTCTGCTGCTGATCCTGATCTTCTCGGTGAGGCTCGACTGGCTGCCGATGGTCTATCGGGCTGACCTGGGCTCGACCGGCTGGACGTGGTTCGTCGCGGAGATCAAGCAGTCGATCATGCCGGTGGCCGTGCTCGGTCTGTTCCAGGGCGCGTCGCTGGTGCGCTATGTGCGGTCGGCAGTGCTCGATGTCGTCCGGCTCGACTATGTCACCACAGCACGGTCCAAAGGCATCGGCGAACGCAAGGTGATCACGCGGCATGTGGTGCGAACCGCGCTCATCCCGGTGGTCACGCTGGTGGCGCTCCAGATGCCGGTCGTATTCGGCGGCGCCATCGTCACCGAGCAAATCTTCCGGGTGCCCGGCATCGGCTCACTGCTGATCTCGGCCATGCTTTCCAACGACACGCCCGTGGTCATGGCGGTGACCTTCGTCTTCGCCTGTCTTGTGGTCCTCTTCAACCTTATCGCTGATATCCTATATGGCTGGCTCGACCCCCGTATCGCTTACCGTTGAAGCGCCGACTGGCGTTTCTGTCGCCGCCAGGCCGGCGAAGAAGGCGCGCTTCTCGCCAAGCCTCGAAGCTTGGCGCCGATTTCGCCGACACAAGCTAGCGATGGCGAGCGCAGTCGTGTTGCTGGCAATCGTCCTGGCAGTCGTGTTGGGGCCGCTTGTCTGGCGAGTGCCGATCAATGAGATCGACTTCGCTGCGCAGCTCGCGGGCCCATCCTGGGCGCATCCGCTCGGCACAGACGACCTGGGGCAGGACATCCTCGCGCGGCTGCTCTATGGCGGCCGGATTTCGATCGCCGTTGGACTCTGTGCGATGCTGGTCGCGGCTGTGGTCGGCGTTCTGGTCGGAGCAATCGCGGGCATGTCGCGTGGAAGCGTGGACGCTGCCCTGATGTGGCTCGCCGATCTCTTCCTGTCGCTGCCGCAATTGCCTCTGCTGTTGTTGATCATCTATCTCTTCCGCGGTGCACTCACGAGTGTGTTCGGCAGCCAAGGCGGCATTTTCGTCATGGTGGTCGCCGTGATCGGCGGCTTGCGCTGGATGCAGGTCGCCCGACTGGTGCGTGCCCAGATCCTGTCGATCCGCGAGAAGGAGTTCATCGAGGCAGCGCGGGCGCTGGGCGCCTCGAAGGTACGTCAGGTCGTGCGCCATATCCTGCCCAATGCGATGGGCCCGGTGATCGTTGCTGGTACGATCGATGTCGCGGCCGCCATCATCGCCGAGTCGACGCTATCGTTCCTGGGGCTCGGTTTCCCGCCGGACATTCCGACCTGGGGCAGGGTACTGTTCGATGCCAAGGATACGCTCGATGTCGCACCGCATTGGGCGCTGTTCTCGGGCGCAGCGATCTTCTTGACGGTCCTGTCTATAAACTTCATCGGTGATGGCCTACGCGATGCACTTGATCCGCGCCGTGTGCTGTAGGCGGGCATGACCGACACGCTTCTGGATATTCGCGAGCTGAAGACGTGGTTCGCCACCGACGACGGCATGGTGCGGGCCGTAGACGGCGTCGACCTCAAGATCGGCCGTGGTGAGACCGTGGGGGTGGTGGGCGAGTCGGGCTGCGGCAAGACGGTGACCGCCCGTTCCGTCCTGAAGCTGATCGACATGCCTCCGGGCCGCTTCGAGGGCGGCCAGATCCTGTGGCAGGGCCGCGATCTCCTGCCCCTTGGCGCGGCCGAGATGGACAAGATCCGTGCCCGCGAAATCGCCATCATCTTCCAGGAGCCGATGACCTCGCTCAATCCGGTCTACACGGTGGGTGCACAGATCGCCGAGGTGCTCCGCGAGCACGAGAAACTCACGCGCCGGCAGGCGATCGACCGGGCCGCGGAGATGTTGTCGCTGGTCAATATCCCAAACGCCAAGGCGCGTGTGCACGACTATCCGCACCAGTTCTCAGGCGGCATGCGCCAGCGCGTCATGATCGCGCTCGCGCTTTCCTGCCGGCCCAAGCTTCTGATCGCCGACGAACCGACGACGGCGCTCGACGTTACCATCCAGGCCCAGATCCTCGAACTGATGCAGGAGATGAAGGAGCGCTTCGGCATGGCGATCATGCTGATCACCCATGCCATGGGGGTGGTGGCGGAAACCTGCCAGCGGGTGGTCGTCATGTATGCCGGCAAGGTCGTAGAAGAAGCACCGGCCGTCGCGCTGTTCGGCAATCCGCGCCACCCCTATACGCAAGGCCTGATCCGATCCATCCCTCGTGTCGACCGCGCCGCCGAGCACAAGGAGCGGCTCGAAGCCATTCAAGGCACGGTGCCGAGCTTGCTTAATCCACCGCCTGGATGCCGCTTCGCGCAGCGCTGCCGATTTGCGTCGGACGTCTGCCGGCAGGCGATGCCGCCGCTCAAGCAGGTGGGACCCGGCCATTTCGTGCGGTGCGTGCTGTGAGCAGTGGGACGCTGCTTTCGGTCAAGAAGCTGCGCAAACACTTTGCGGTCAAGGGCGGGATCTTGTCGCGCGAGATCGAGAAGGTGCATGCCGTCGATGGCGTAAGCTTCGACATCGGCAAGGGCGAAACCTTGGGCCTGGTGGGCGAGTCGGGGTGCGGCAAATCCACGACCGGGCGCTGTATCCTGCGTCTGATCGAGCCGACTTCGGGCGAGATCTGGTTCCAGGGCGCCGACGTGAGCCATCTCGACGGCGACGCGCTGCGCGCTCTGCGCCGAGATATGCAGATCATCTTCCAGGATCCCTATGCCTCGCTCAATCCGCGGCTGACAGTGGGGGCGATCATTGGCGAGGCACTGCAGATCCATCGGCTCGCGAAGTCGCGGCGGGCGCTCGAGGAACGGGTGGTCGAGCTTTTGGAGACTGTTGGCCTGCAGGCCGATCACATGCGGCGTTTCCCGCATGAGTTTTCGGGCGGGCAGCGCCAGCGTATCGGCATCGCCCGGGCACTTGCCGTCGAGCCCAAGCTGGTGGTGTGCGACGAGCCCGTTTCGGCGCTCGACGTGTCGATCCAGGCGCAGGTCATCAACCTGCTCGAGGATTTGCAGGAGAAATTCAGCCTCACTTATCTCTTCATTGCCCATGATCTCAGCGTGGTCGAG
>JAFKFL010000002.1 GCA_017308235.1 Alphaproteobacteria bacterium
GGTAAGCGTCCGGTCTTCGCCGTGTAGCGGCGCCGGTGGCACGCAGGGATATTGCTGATCTCTGGAGCCTCTTTCTGGACTCCAGAAGGAGGCAATTTTGTCGGACATAGATATCCTTGGTCCATCGGATCGGCGGCGTGTCTGGAGTGCGCAGGAGAAGGCCGCTTTGCTGGCGGAGATCGATGCCGAAGGCGGCAAGGTTCGGCTAGTGGCGCGGCGACATCAGATCTCGGAAAGCTTACTGTACAATTGGCGGTCGGCACGCAAGGCGGCCGCGGTGGCGATGGGGGCCCCGGAGACCGTCGAGTTTGTGCCGATCGGCCTCATCGAGGGATCAACATCGAGCTACGTGGGGACTTCGGGGCCGTCACCGCCAGAACCTGCCCAACCGCCTGTCGCATCTGACGGCCAAGCCGGTTCGATCGAGATTGCGCTGCCGAATGGCGCGCGGGTCAGCGTCGATACGTTCGTTTGCGAGAAGGCACTGTCGCGCGTGCTGCGGGCGTTGAAGGGGATGGCGTGATCAGCCTCGCGCCCGGCACCAAGGTGTTCCTTGCCTGCCGTCCGGTCGATTTGCGCAACGGGTTCGATGGCCTGGCGGCCAAGGCGCAGCAGGTGATCGGCGCTGATCCGTTCAGCGGCCATCTCTTTCTCTTCCGCGGCAAGCGGGGCGATTATTTCAAAGCCCTGTATTGGGACGGCAGCGGCCTGTGGCTGATTGCCAAGCGGCTCGAGAAGGGCCGCTTCGTCTGGCCGCCGATCGTCGATGGCGCGTTGACGTTGACGCCGGCGCAGTTCTCAGTGCTGGGCGAGGCGATGGATTGGCGGCGCACCGTAGCACCGCCGCTGCCACCGCAACCCGTGCTGGTCTGACAACTCACCGATTCCCGATCGATTCTGGTTCGGCCGATCTTGCCCTGGTAGATTGGGCCATGTCGCTCGCCACGGCCGAACTGCCGACCGATCCCGAGGCGCTCCGCGCCTTCGCGTTGGCGTGCCAAGGCGAGTTGAAGGCGGCGCAGACAACGGTGCAGCTCAAAGCGCTGGAGATCGAGAAGCTCCGCTTTCAGATCGCCAAACTGCGGCGGATGCAGTTCGGCCGCTCCTCGGAACGGATCACGCACCAGATCGCGCAGATGGAACTGCAACTCGAAGAGCTGGAGACCGCTGAGGCCGAGGACATCGCGCGCACCGAGGCCAGCGATCCCGTCGCCCCGCTCATCGAACGGAAGAAGCCGAAGCGCAAACCGCTGCCTGATCACCTACCGCGGCAGGAGGTGGTGCATCAGCCCGCCGGTGACGCCGCCTGCGTGTGTCCGGCCTGTGGCGGCGGGATGGGCGTGCTCGGCGAAGACGTGACGGAGGTGTTGGATTACGTGCCGGGGCACTTCCAGGTGATCCGCCATGTGCGGCCGAAATATGCCTGCCGCACCTGCGATGCGATCACCCAGGCGCCCGCCCCGGCGCTGCCGACGCCGCGTGGCCGCGCCACGCCCGCCATGCTGGCGCATCTGCTGGTGGCAAAATATTGCGACCACCTGCCGCTCTACCGGCAATGCGAGATTTACGCGCGGGAGGGGCTGGAGCTCGATCGCTCCACCCTGTGCGATTGGGTCGGCCAGGCCGCCTGGCTGCTCGATCCCATCGTCGCCGGGATCCGCACCCATGTCTTTGCCGCCGAGAAAATCCATGGCGACGACACCACGGTTGCGGTGCTCTCCCCCGGGCTCGGTCGGACCAAGACCGGGCGGCTCTGGGCCTACGTGCGCGATGATCGACCGTTTTGCGGCGGCGCACCTCCGGCCGTCGCCTACTTCTACAGCCCCGATCGCACCGGCGCGCACCCCGCGGCGCACCTGGCGGGCTTCACCGGCCTGCTCCAGGCGGACGCCTATGCCGGGTTCGAGAAATTATATGGCCCGGCGCGCACCAAGCCCGGTCCGATCACGGAGGTGGCATGCTGGGCGCACACCCGCCGCGGCTTCTTCGACGAGTGGGAGCAGCATAAATCCCCGACCGCCAAGGCGGCGCTGGATCGGATTGCCGCGATCTACGCCATCGAAGCACGCGCCGCCTTCGCCCCCATAACTGAGCGGGTCGAACGGCGCCGCGACCTGGCTCTTCTGTTGGACGCCTTCTTTGCCTGGGCCGAAGCGATGCTCGGCAGGATATCGGCGAAGTCCAAGCTGGCGGAGGCGTTCCGCTATGCGATCAATCGGCGCGACGCATTGTCGAGGTTTGTCACCGATGGACGGCTGGAGATAGATAACAACATTGCCGAGAACGCCATGCGCCCGGTGGCCCTCGGCAGAAAAAATTTTCTCTTCGCGGGTTCTGATTCCGGCGGAGAAAGGGCAGCGGCCATCTACACCATTGTGCGCACTGCGAAGCTGAACGGCTTGAACCCGGAGACCTATCTGCGCGACGTTCTAGCGAAGATCGCCGTGGGGCACACAATCAACAAAATCGATGCGCTTCTACCCTGGAACATCACGCCCCGA
>JAFKFL010000003.1 GCA_017308235.1 Alphaproteobacteria bacterium
GCAACATCGAATTGCGAACAGGGGGCACGACATGGCCAAAGGGAGTTTGGACTGGTCGCAACCAAGGCTCGGGCGGCGGCAGGCGGGCGGTCTGCTGGCGGCGGCGGGGCTGGCGATGGCCGGGTTGGGCCGCGCCCAGGCGGCTGCGCTCAACACCGGCACGCTGCGGGTGGCCGTGCTGGCCGACATCGTCAATTACGATCCGATGCAATTCTCCTCGCAGAACGCGACGGTGATGCGCAACCTGTACGACACGCTGATCGACTACGACGCGCGCGGAAAAGCGGTGCCGGCCCTGGCTTCAGCTTGGAAAGTGGCCGATGACAGCACCTCGGTCACCCTCACGCTGCGTAAGGGCGTCACCTTCCAGGACGGCAGCGCGATGGACAGCGCGGCGCTGGACGCGACGCTCAAAAAGGCCAACGACCCGGCCAAGGGCAAGAACGTCTACCCGACCATGGCGGTGGTGAAAGACTGGACCGTGGTCGACCCCAGCACCGTGCGGATCAACTTCAAGGCGCCGGTCCCGGATCGCCAGATCACCGACCTGCTCGAATTCATGCCGGTGATTTCGCCCGCCGGGATCGACAGCGTGGAGACCAAACCGGCCGGCACCGGGGCGTTCAACATGGTGGAACGGGTGCTCGGCCAGAAGCTGCATCTGGGCGCCAACCCAAACTACTGGCGCCACGGCCAGCCGCTGCTGAAGGACGTGGTGTTCACCGTGTTCAGCGACAATGCCTCCGCCTCGGCGGCCCTTGAGTCGGGTGCGGTCGACATGATCTACGGCGGCGGCGCGCGCGATGCAGTGCGACTGCGCGATGCCGGCTACCAGTTGATCCAGGGGCCCGGGCAACTGGTGCAGGTGTTCCGCATCAACACCACCATGGCGCCGTTCAACAACGAGAAGTTCCGTCAGGCTTTCAACTACCTGATCGACCGCGCGGCGATCCTGAAAGTGGGCTATGCCGGGCTCGGCGAGGTAACGGCGCTGCCCTGGGCGCCCTCCAGCCCGGCCGCCGACCGCTCCTACGACAAGACCTACGCCTTCAATCTCGCCAAGGGCGAGGCGCTGCTGAAGCAGTGCGGTCTGTCCGCCGCGCAGATGAACGACTGGAAACTGACCGTCAACAGCAGCGACGATGCATCGGTGCGGATCAGCCAGGTCGTGCAGGCGACGCTCGCCAAGGTCGGCATCAACATCAAGCTGGACCTCAAAGGCGGCACCGAATTCGTCGACGCCATGCTGGGCGGGCATTTCAACGCGATGTTCGGCGGTGTCGGCAACGTGCAGAAATTCCCCAGCCGGATCGCCACCAACAGCATCTATCGCACCGTCAACAACCCAGTGCTGGGCAAGGTCATACCGTTCAAGGACTATGTCGACGCCATTCAGCGGGTCGACACCACGATGGGCAGCGGCCCGGCGGTGAAGGCGGCGTACGACGCGCTGAACAAGGCGATGGTCAACGACTCGTTCGGCATCGCCACCAACTCCTATAACGTGTTCCTCATCGTGGCGGCCAAGAAGGTCAGCGGCTTCGTGCCCGATATCGACAATCTGCTGGTGCTGCGCGAGATCGGCTTCACATCGTGACCATATGCTGAACCCGGATGCCTGACGATGCGGTGCTGTCGGTGCGGGGGCTGGAAGTGGCCTTCCCCGGCGGCGGCCAGGCGGTGCGCGGGGTGGATTTCGACGTGCATGCCGGCGAGGTGCTCGGCATCGTCGGCGAGTCCGGCTCCGGCAAAAGCGTCACCGCGCTGGCCATCACCGGCCTGCTCGACCCATCGGCGCGGGTGCGCGGCAGCATCCGCCTCGGCGGCCTGGAGGTTACCGCGGCGGACCGCGAGACACTGCGCCGGATGCGCGGGCGCGATGTGGGCACCATCTTCCAGGACCCCACCACCACGCTGAACCCGGTGCTGCCGATCGGCCGGCAGGTGATCGAGGGCCAGGTGGCGCACGGCCTGGTCGCGGCCGGCGCGGCGTCGGCCAAAGCGGCCGCATTGCTGCAGGAAGTCGACATCCCCGACCCGGTGGCGCGGGCCGGCCAGTATCCGCACCAATTCTCCGGCGGCATGCGCCAGCGAGTGGTGATCGCCATGGCGATGGCCGGGCAGAAGCGGCTGATCATCGCCGACGAACCCACTACGGCGCTCGATGTCACGGTCCAGGCGCAGGTGCTGGCGGTGCTGGCCGAACGGCGGCGGCAGACCGGTGCGGCGGTGATCCTGATCACCCATGATCTCGGCGTGGTCGCCGAAGTGGCCGACCGGGTGGCGGTGATGTATGCCGGCCGCATCGTGGAATCCGGCCCGGTGGAGGCCATCTTCCATCGCCCCCGCCACCCCTATACCGCCGGCCTGCTGCGCAGCCTGCCGCGGCTGGACACCGTGGCCGCAAGGCTGCTGCCGATCGAGGGCCAGCCGCCCGAGGCCGCGCGCCTGCCCACCGGCTGCACCTTCCGCCCGCGCTGCGCCATCGGCCGCGA
>JAFKFL010000038.1 GCA_017308235.1 Alphaproteobacteria bacterium
TCAAGCGCTGGTACAAGTATTCGAAGGCGCGCGACCTGATGCTGAAGCACACGGACGTCGAGCACTCGCCGTGGCACATCGTCGATTCCAATGACAAGAAGCGCGCCCGCCTGAACTGCATCGCGCACATCCTGTCGCAGATTCCCTACGAGAGGGTCGAGCTGGAGAAGGTGATGCTTCCCGACCGCTCGGAGAAGCACAAGTACGACGACAGCACCTTCCTCGCAAAGCATCACATGGTCGAGGAGAGGTACTGAGACCCATATGACGCGGGACAGCCCTTGATCGAGTTGTCTAGCGTTGTGAAGCGCCAGTACCACAGTGATCCCGATAGAATCTGGCGCGCCGATAGTAATGGACTATACGCCGGAAGGTCGAACCGTCAGGAATGTAGATCGCAGATGCGGCGCAAGGTGCTGTAGAAGGGCCGCCGCCGTTTCGTTCGTGAGGTCTTTCGCGATCTCTCGGCGAACGCGCTTCTGTACCTTCTTGGACAGGAGGCCGCGCAACTCGCCAAGGCTACGGCGCGGCAACACCAGGACGAGATCGTCAAATTCTTCTTTCGTGCAGGCGGCCTCTAGAATGTCCGCAAGGTCAGCCATGAAGCGATGCTTTTCTAGCTTCTGATAGCCGTGGGGAGGCTCGAGCGCATGGCGCGCGCCGTTACGTGACGAGCTATAGCTGCGACCGGGTTTGTCGCTCTTGAGTTCGCGTGGCTGTTGGCGGCTTTCGGGGGAGACCATATCGGCCTTTCCTACTGAGACGAGCGTCTTCATGTCATCACTCGCCTTGAAGAAGCGTCCGCGAGCGCCATCCGCCACGACAATCCAGGTGTTGGAGGGTTTGATCATGACTTTCACCAGCAGTCGGGCCAAAGGTTGAGTGCTTCGTGCGGCAGGAGCTGCCTAAGTTTCACCATCTCCCCTTCGTCGAGACACTGGGTCATGACGGAAAAAGAGGCCCGGGCTGCCTCCGCCGCGTCGATCCGGCTGTTGCGTGGCATCTCGGTGGCGACGTGATCGATGAAATCGGCCAGATGGCGTTCGCGGGTAGGTGTAGCCGCGGGATGCCAACCTTCGTAGTAGGCGCCTCGCAGCAACATCGGTAGCTGGGCGCCGAGATGAACCGCGTTGTTCACGCCGATGCGGTCGCGAATGGCGTGTAGGGCGCCCCGCAAGGCGCCGAAAGCACCGTGCCGATCCTCGGTTCCGAGCTCACCCATCATCAGCTTCAGCCACTGATTTGTTTCCTTAAGAGTGGTGTCGAATACCTCGAGACTGGTCGCGCTCATGTGGCACCTCTGTATGACGCGGAACATACTGACCGGGGTGACGCGGACGCGAATTGACTTGGGTCAACGCCGTCCATCGGCTGCGGCCGAGTTTTTTTGCATCATCGTCTGATGTTCCTCAGAGGGACGCCGAGCATTCTCGTTGCCACCCGCATGCGTTACTGGCGCAGTTGGAATAGATCGTGAGGCGGTTGCCAACGTCTAGGGGGCGGCCATTTCGTCAGCCAATGCTGCCCTTAATGCGGTGTCTACTCGGCTTCGATCATCCCCGATGCGGCCCCGGCAGTTGTCGCCTAACCTGGAAGTGCTTAAGCCCAATGCCAATCCTTCACCTCGGGCATGTCCTCACCGTGCTGGCAGATATAGGAGGAATGCTCGATCAGCTTGTCTCGGATCGTCTGCTTGGCGTAAGCGGCAACCGAACTGAGCCTGGATACCCGGTCGATTACGTCGTTTGCCAGATGAAAGCGGTCCAACTTATTGCGCACCACCATATCGAACGGCGTCGTGGTCGTTCCTTCCTCGTTAAAACCATGAACATGGAAGTTTTCGTGATTGGTTCGACGGTAGGTCAGACGGTGGATGAGCGAGGGATAACCGTGATGAGCGAAGATCACCGGCTTGTTCTTGGTAAACAGCGCGTCAAAGTCACGATCTGGGAGACCATGCGGGTGCTGCTCGGTTGATTGGAGCGTCATCAGGTCGACGACGTTGACCACGCGGACCTTGAGGTCTGGAATGTGCCGGCGCAGCAGATCGACGGCGGCCAGCGTCTCCAGCGTGGGGACATCGCCTGCGCAGGCCATCACCACGTCGGGTTCGGCGCCACGGTCCGTGCTCGCCCATTCCCATATTCCGATCCCGGCCGTGCAGTGCTTGACCGCATCATCCATCGACAGCCACTGCGGCTGCGGCTGCTTGCCGGCCACGATCACGTTAATCCGGTTCCAGCTTCGCAGGCAGTGATCCATGACGAACAGGAGCGAGTTCCCATCCGGCGGTAGGTAAACGCGGACGGTATCAGCCTTCTTGTTGCAGACATAATCAATGAAACCCGGGTCCTGATGGCTGAAGCCGTTGTGATCCTGGCGCCAGACATGCGAGGTAAGAAGATAGTTGAGCGACGGGATCGGGCGTCGCCAGGGAATCTCGCGAATGGTCTTCAGCCACTTGGCGTGCTGATTCAGCATCGAATCGACGATGTGAATGAACGCCTCGTAGCAGGTGAAGACGCCGTGCCGGCCGGTCAGCAGATAGCCTTCCAACCATCCCTGGCAGGTATGTTCTGAAAGAATCTCCATGGCCCGGCCTCCCGGCGCCAAATGGTCATCATAGGGCAACCGCTCCGCGTTCCAGGCGCGATCGGTCGCCTCGAAGACATGGGACAGGCGATTGGAAGTGATCTCGTCGGGGCCGAACACGCGAAAGTTTCGGCTCGCGGCGCTCGCTTTGAGAACGTCACGCAAGAAGGCTGCCATCACTGCGGTCGATTCGGCTATCGGCTTGCCGGGTTGCTCGACTTCAACTGCGTAACGTCTGAAATCGGGAAGATCGAGCGCGCGCATGGGCAGGGTGCCGTTGGCATGCGGGTTCGCGCTCATGCGCAGATCGCCGGACGGGGCGAGCGCAGCAATCTCGGGCTTCAGTGCCCCCTCGTTGAACAGTTCCTCCGGCCGATAGCTTCTCATCCAGTGCTCGAGGAGCTGCACGTGGCCGGGCTTGGTCGCCATTTCCGAAAACGGCACCTGATGCGAGCGCCAAAAGCCCTCCGTGCGCAACCCATCCACCTCCTTGGGGCCGGTCCAGCCCTTTGGGGTTTTGAGAATGATCATAGGCCAGGACGGGCGATCCTTTAGCCGGCCTGCGCGCGCGTCGAGCTGGATACGCCCGATTTTGTCGAGGACCTTGTCGAGGGTCGTTGCCATGAGCTGATGCATGATCTTGGGGTCGTCGCCTTCTACGACATGAGGCTCGTGACCGTAGCCCATCATGAGATTGCAAAGCTCGTCGAGGCCGATGCGGGCGAGGATCGTCGGATTGGCGATCTTGTAGCCATTCAGATGCAGGATCGGCAGCACCGCCCCGTCGGTCACCGGATCGAGGAACTTGTTGGAATGCCACGAGGTGGCGAGCGGCCCGGTTTCCGCCTCGCCATCTCCCACGACGCAGGTGGCGATCAGTCCGGGATTGTCGAAGGCCGCGCCATAGGCATGCGATAGCGAGTAGCCGAGCTCGCCCCCCTCATGTATCGAACCCGGAGTCTCTGGAGCGACATGGCTCGGGATCCCGCCGGGGAAACTGAACTGCCTAAACAGGCGCTGCATGCCTGCTTCGGTTTGCGGCACGTGCGGGTAGACTTCGCTGTAGGTGCCGTCGAGCCAGGCATTGGCAACCACACCCGGGCCGCCGTGTCCGGGACCGGCAATATAAATCACATCGAGCTTGCGTGCCTTGATCACGCGATTCAGGTGCACGTAGATGAAGTTGAGACCGGGGGTCGTGCCCCAATGGCCCAGCAGCCGCGGCTTGATATCCTTGAGCTCAAGGGGTCGTTTCAAGAGTGGATTGTCGAGCAAATAGATTTGTCCGACCGAAAGATAGTTGGCAGCGCGCCACCAGGCATCGATCAACTCGAGCTCTCGGGCCGATAGCGGAGCATCGATCGGCGGTGCGGTTTTTGACATGGCGGTCTCCTCTATCGATCGAGCAGGGCGCGGGTATGTCTGGCGATCATGGAATTCTCGTCGGTGGGAATCACCCAGGCCGAAACTCTGGAATCCGCTGTCGAAATGCATGGGCCACCTGAGGCATTGGCCGCTTCATCGAGGACAATGCCGAGCCATCGCGCATCGTTGCAGACACGCGCCCGAACCGAACTGGCATTTTCCCCAATGCCGCCAGTGAAGATCAGAGCATCAACGCCGCCCAGGGCTGCGGCAAGGGAGCCTAGCTCGCGACCGATACGGTAAACGAACAGTTCGACCGCATCCTTTGCAGCCGGCATGTCGCTCGCCAGTAAGGTTCGCATGTCGCTGGACAGCTCGGAGACGCCCAACAGTCCGGAACGCTCATAGAGGAGATGCTCGGCCGCCTCAGCGTCCATGCCTTCGGTTCGAAGGAGGTAGAGAAGTGCGCCAGGATCGACCGTTCCGCAGCGTGTGCCCATCGGCAGGCCGTCAAGCGCGGTCAGGCCCATGGTCGTGGCGACACTCCGCCCGCGATCGATGGCGCACATGCTGGCGCCGTTGCCGAGATGCGCGACCACGATCTTCGCGTTGCTGCATTCAGGGGCGACCGTCGGCAGGGCGGAGACGATGTATTCGTAGGAAAGGCCGTGAAAGCCGTAGCGACGTATGCCCTTTTCCGTGAACCGGCGCGGCAGAGCGAACTGAGTGGCAACGCTAGGCTGCATGGCGTGGAAGGCGGTATCGAAGCAGGCGACCTGACGTACCTTGGGTGCCACGGCCTGCATCGCTCGAATGGCGGCCAGATTAAGGGGCTGATGGAGCGGGGCCAATGGCACCAGCTTTTCAAGCTCAATCATGACGGCTTCGTCGATTTGTACGGGGCGATTGAACGTTGCGCCGCCGTGGACGACGCGATGGCCCACACCGTCGAAGCCGCTTTCGCGACCGACATGACTGGCGAACCAGTCGTGGATAGCTCCGATGGCGCCGTTATGGTCTTGGCCACTGATTGACCGCTCCACGAGAGGTCTACCTTGCCCATCGACCGCCTTCAGCGTCGCCTTGTTACCGATACCCTCGACTTGGCCGTGCAAACCGGCAAATAACGAGCGATCGGGTTCGGTTCGGAAGACCGAGAACTTGATGCTCGACGATCCGGCATTGAGGACGAGAACGGGTTTGTGCACGATGGTCAACCAGCGAACGTTACTCGTTAGTGACACGATGGGCGTCGGCGAAGGACGGATATCGATCAGGCGAGATTCCATTCAATCTACTTGAGGCAAACCGCGCAAGCGGCGAACCCCAAAGCGTCAAATTCTCAACTATGACATGCGACCCCGCACATTGTGCTGTCTCTCAGCAAAGCGTGCACGTCATAAAGCAGGTAGTCAGACCGCGGATGCGAGGAGGCATCCTTGATCTGGGTCAAGAGTCCTCAAGGCTTACCTGGATGCAAGATCATCACGCTTGATCTAACGCAATGTCGGATATCGGGACGCATGCTGGCATGCCGCTTGCCTTGCGAAGGAGAAATTTGATGCCGGCCGAGCTCGTCAACTTTGTCACCCCCGTCGATATTGTTGTGTTCTTCGGTGTGCCTCTCGTCCTCATGGTTTGCGTCTTCGTTCAGGAATGGCGGAAGTTCGGCAATCATCGCCGATTGGGCTCAGGGAGGTCGGAATGAGGAAGCTCAGTGACGTCGCCTTTGAGCAGGAGTCGCTCATTCTCAAGGGGACTGAATCTGTCGAGGCAGGTTGTCGACTGATGAGCGACCGGCGGGTGGGGTCCGTGCTGGTCTGTAACGATACCGGACGCCTAATCGGAATCTTTACAGGGCGGGATGCTGTCTGTCGTGTGTTGGCGCTTCGCAAGGACGCCACCTGCTGCACGCTGGCGGAAGCGATGACTCCTAGGCCTACGACGTTGTCACCCGATCAGTCTGCGATCGACGCGCTGCGCCTCATGTGGGATGGCGGCTTCCGGCATATACCGTTGGTCGACAAGGCCGGCAGAATTCTGGGCGTCGTGTCGCGTGGCGACTTCAAGGGGTTGGAACTGAGCCGCCACGACGACGAACGTGAGTTGTGGGAGCATATGCGCTAAAGACACATCGTTAGGGCTCGCAGGAGAAATTGAAGTGCGATCAGATCTCGAATTGCTGGTTGAGTGCAGGCATTTCGAGACGAGGTGTCTGTAGCTTTGGCGCGAGCTCCCTCATTACTGAAGCCTCGCCGTGCGTGAGGAGCGTCACTTTTTTTTCGGCGATACGATCATGCCAATCGATTAGTTCGCTTTGATCAGCGTGCGCCGAGAAACCATTGATGGTATGGACATGCGCTCGCACCGATACCTCCTCGCCGAGCACGCGGACTTTTCGTACGCCGTCGATGATCTGACGGGCAAGTGTGCCAGCAGCGGCGAATCCGACGAAGACAATACTGGCCGCGTGATGTTCAAGATTGTTCTTCAGATGACGGAGAACACGGCCACCGGTACACATGCCGGAACCGGCCATGATCACGGCACCGCCCCTAATGCGGGCAATAGCAGTCGACTCTGTCATCTCCCGCGCCATGCGTAGGCCCGCAACGTGCAATGGATCCTTGCCCGCGTCGAAGAGTTCGCCGAGCGCGGATGCATAGCACTCTGGATGTCTCCGGAAGATCTCGGTGGCTGAGATCGCCATGGGTGAATCGAGAAATACTGGCAGCGACGGCGGCAGCCTGTTGGCTTCGATACCCTCACGCAAGCAATAGAGAATTTCCTGTGTGCGTTCGAGTGCGAAGGTCGGAATAATAACATTGCCGTGACGCTGGAGCGTCTCTGCAATCGCTTCATGCAGTTCTTCTACCGATGCCGAATATGAGCGATGTCCGCGATTGCCGTAGGTCGATTCCATCACCACTACTTCCGCGGCAGAAGGAGTGGAGGGTGGGCGCAGAAGCGGTCGGCCCGCATTGCCGATATCGCCGGAGAAGAGGATCGATCTCGGGCGCCCATCTTCAACGAATTTGATGAGAATACTGGCTGAGCCCAGAATGTGACCGGCATCGAGGAAGACCACTCGAATGCCTGGCGCAATGTCCAAAGCTGTGTCGTAGGCTGCGGATCGCCCAAAGCGCCCGATCACATCGAGAGCGTCAAGCATGGAATATAGCGGTTCGCCGGCCTGGAATGGCCGGCTTTGCCTGTGGCTTCGACGCCGAGCCTCTTCCTCCTGCAAGTGCGCCGCATCGAGGATCACGAGCCGTGCCAGCTCGAATGTGGCGGAGGTTGCAATCACTTCGCCGCGGAAGCCGCGCTTGGTAAGCAGCGGGAGGCGACCGCAATGGTCGAGATGTGCGTGGGTGAGAAGTACATAGTCGATCGCGGCGGGATCGAAGCCGAAGGCTCGAGAATTTTCGTCACTCAGCGCCCTTCCACCTTGGAACAAGCCACAATCGATCAGGATGCGCCGGCCGAGACACTCGATCAGATGGCATGACCCGGTGACGGTCTGCCCAGCTCCGTGGAAGGAAAGCTTCATGGGGTCTCGATGTCGCCTGGGCAGAGCGGCTCACCCTTGAGCTCGTACCAGCGCAAGATGTCTCGCCAGATGGCTTCAGCCGATTCGGAGAACCAGAAAAGCTCCCGATCCTCAGGATCGATCACGCCTTCGTCCACCAGGAATTCTGGATTGAAGGCGCGTCGCCAGTAGGACTCGCCCACCAGGATGACCGGCACTGGCGGCATCTTGCGCGTTTGCGATAGTCCGAGGATTTCGAACAGTTCATCCATGGTGCCGAAACCGCCCGGAAACACCACCAATGCGCGGGCACGCAGCATAAAATGCAGTTTGCGCAGCGCGAAGTAACGGAACTTCAGGCAGAACTCGGGTGTGATGTAGGGATTGGGGAACTGCTCGTGCGGCAGCGAGATATTGAGGCCGATCGAAGGAGCACCGACATCGTGTGCACCACGATTAGCGGCCTCCATGATGCCGGGCCCGCCGCCGGTCATGATCATCATGCGTCCGCCATAGGCACAGTCGCCCATTCGGCCCACGATGCGGCCAAACTCGCGTGCGATGCCATAGTACCTGCTGTTGTCACGCAGGCGTTCAGCGATGGCGTGTTGCTGACGCAGCGAGGCATCGGCCGGATCCTCCGCCAGTTTACGGGCGCAGTCGGCCAGGTGCCGTTCCGCTGCACTCGATTCCCCGATGCGCGTGCTGCCGAACACGACAATCGTGTGCGCGATATTATTTTTCTTCAGTAAGGTCTCCGCCCGCAGATATTCGAGCTGAAGCCTGAGGCCACGCGTCTCGTCTTCCTGCAGGAAGTCGAGGTCTTGGTCGGCCTCGCGATAGCTCGGGCTCGCGAGAATGCATTTCGTCGCCTCGGTAGCGCCTGGGTCATCGGTGGTGGCCTTCGGTCGGGTTGCTGGCAGCGATTGGCGCCTCTCGGATCGGGGCGGATGTGGCGGGGGCCGATCGGCCAAAGAATTGTCAGAGCTCATCGATCCTCTCGAAAGGCGGGAATGCTGCTCATGCAGGCCAATGGCTCTCGCTTGGAGCGTTAAAGAGCGCGAACGGTCCCGCTACGCACCAGGTTAACCGCGTAATAACTATTATCGATCTTCTGTAAGTACAAATGTACGGTTCTTCTGATCTGCCTACATATCTACAACTTTATGCATTTTCGCGAGCTTGAGGCCCTCGTCGGAGCGTTAGTAATCACTAGCATCCCCTCGAATTGGTCAAAGTTTCGTTCGCAATGATGGATGTTGTGCGAAATTCTCTTTGTCTGCTTGGCGACAGGAACTAGGGCGCGCGGTCTTTGGCGATGCCCATCTGACGCCGAACCCTTGCGGCCGACGCCGGCTATTACAACGGACTCCGGACACATCTGCCCCTGGACAAGGTTTCGCCGGGCCATCGGCCGATATAACGATCCGGTCGACGCGCCGCTCAGCCGATTCGCGGCGGATTTCATCATGAATATCGCCGGATGTAGTTTTCGGCAGGCACGGGCGCCTAGCAGCTGCCAACGTGCCACCCTGCACGCCCGTCTAAGCCGCATGCGGTGTCAGGCTGACCGTCGCTCCCCATTGACGTGCGTCGGACGCGGAAACCGAACCGTCAGTAGTTGGTGGCCGATTGCTTGGGCAGACAGAGCAAGGGGGCATAGAGGCCGGCGAAGCCCAGGAAGGCTGCGGCCCAAGCAAAGGCCGCGACATGAAGAAGTGCAATGCTCCAAGTCGGCAGCACCACCGCCGCAATACGAGCGACGGCGGCGATCCCGGCGAGAACGTAGACCGCCTGCAAGCCGGGCGAGGCTGACAACGCACGTCCGGCATGGCCGAGGCTCGCTCGGCTCATGACGGCAAGTGTCATGATGCCGATGGCGCCAACGGTCCAGGCATGGATGCCCGCGCTCGGCGCGATGCTCCCGAAAGCCGCGAGTGCGGCGAGTACGAAGCCCAGCGGGACGAAGGCGAAGCCAATATGCAGGATCAGGACAAGGCGGTCGGCAAAGGTACGATCGCCGGCCCAGCGCGCGAGCCGCACAGCGTTGGCGACACCCGCCACGGCGAGGACGGTGCCGGTCGGTCGCCCGTCAGGGTGGACCGCCCACAGGACGAGGGCTGCGGCGCTCAAGACCATGCAGCCCGCGTCGAAGCGGTCGAACGACGTCGGCAGACGGCCGGGACCGCACCGCATCAGCCAGTTGCGCGTGAAGCTCGGCGCGATGCGGCCGCCCACGACCATGATTAAGAAGATGATGAGGCCAATGCCGAATCGCGTGGCGTATTGGGCGTGGCCCTCGACATGCGCTTCGAAGTGAAAGGCGAGGTTGGTTATCGCCAGCAGCGCGAGGACCGCCACGATCTTGAGGTTGCGCCAATTCTTTCCAGCAAGGATCTCGCGGGCGACCGCGGCGGTCATCAGGATCAGGAAGGCAGCGTCGATCAACGCGGCGAGAAGCGCGCCGATCTCCGCCGACAAGGCGACCGCAAGGCGGCCAGCGAGCCATACCAGAACCAGCCCGAGCAAGGGAGTACTCTGAAGCGGCAGGCGGCCGGTCCAGTTGGGGATCGCCGTCAGGACGAAGCCCGAGATGATTGCGGCCGTGTAGCCGAACAGCATCTCATGCACGTGCCAGTCGAGCGGCGAGAAAGCGGTCGTAAGCGACAGCTCGCCATAGAACATCGGCAGCCACGCTAGGACCGCCAGTCCGGCATAGACGGAACCCAGCAAGAAGAACGGCCGGAAGCCGTAGGACAGCAAGGCAGGTCCCGAGTAAGGGCGCACGCGAGGGATTGAGGCCATGTTGGATTCCAGATCGACGGAATACGCTACCGATAACCGATGCCCATGACATAGTCGCGTAGCAACGCCTCCTGGTACTCCGTTCCTTCCAGAAGAGCGAGCAGAGCATCGCGGGCGTTGATCACGCCTATCGGCTTGAAGTCGTCATCGACGATGGGAATGTGCAGAAGGTTGCGTTCCTTCATGATTGACCAGACATCGTGAAGCAACTCGCTAGGGCGGCAATAAGTGACATCCTTAGTCATCACCGCGGCAACGGGCGCGGTGCAGCCGCTGCCACTACAATGTCCGAGCTGGCGCACAATGTCGGTCTTGGTGACGACGCCCACCATGGCTTCCGTCTTGCCGCAGGCGACGACGAGATTCATGTGTCTGTCATTGAGCAATCTGGCAGCTTTTGTCAGCAGGGCGTCGCCGTCGATGACAACGAGACGTTCCCGCGCCACGGGTAACATGCTTTCGACGAATGTAATGGATCCCCCTCCGCTCGATCGCGAACGGCATCGCCAGGCATCGGGATCAGGTCTTGCGTTCGGCGATCATTTTCTTGATCGACGCGATGGCCTTGCCCGGATTCAACCCTTTCGGACACGTCCGGGTGCAGTTCAAAATGGTGTGGCAACGGTAGAGCCGAAATGGGTCTTCGAGCCTGTCTAGCCTTTCGCCGGTCGCCTCGTCGCGGCTGTCGGCGAGCCAGCGCCAAGCCTGAAGAAGGACGGCAGGACCGAGGAACCTGTTACCAGTCCACCAATGGCTCGGACAGCCCGACGTACAGCAGAAGCACAGGATGCACTCATAATAGCCATCGAGCCGGCGACGCTCCTCCTGGGACTGTGGGCGCTCCTTCCCTGGCGCCGGCGTTTCGGCGTGAAGCCAGGGTTCGATCATCTCGTACTGCGCAAACACCTGCGTGAGATCGGGAACCAGGTCCTTAATGATCCGCATGTTCGCGAGAGGATAGATCGACGCGGGCGCCTGCGTCTCGGAGATGAATCGGGTGCAAGCCAACCAGTTCGTGCCGTCGATGTTCATGGCGCACGAGCCGCAGACACCCTCGCGGCATGACCGACGGAAGGTCAGCGTCGAATCGATCGTATTCTTGATCCATATGAGCGCGTCGAGCACCATGGGCCCGCACGCGTCGAGGTCGACCGCAAAGGCGTCGAGACGGGGAGTCCGGCCGGAATCGGGATCGTAACGATAGATCTGGAACGTCTTTACCCGACTAGCCCCGGTCGGGGTGGGCCATGTACGTCCCCGTTCGATGCGCGACTCGGATCCGACGCCAAAGTTTTTCGGCACTGGAAACCGCTTCATGAACGGCGTACGCGACATCTGACTCGAAGAGCGGATGATCATCGGCGTTTTCCGTCACCAGGACCACGACCCGAACATGGAGCGCGTTGCTGCAAAAGCCTGCAACTTCATTCTTGAGCGCGCGACAGAATGGCGCTCTCCCGCAGCGCCGCCTCCGCTACTGCTCCGAAGCGCACTATATTCAAGGGACAAACGCGAAAGGCCTCCAGGGTCATGCACACCACGAAGCGTCTGCGCAAGCCTCTGCCAGCGAGGATCGCTCATCTGGACCGACTCCTCGACGAGGCGCTGAAAGTGACATTCCCGGCGAGCGATCCGGTCGCCATTACTGTGGATCTGGAATTCTCCAGACGTGGAACGGTCGCTGTCGTCGAGCCTCGCATGCCACGAGGGCGCTTACGCAGTCGATCTCGACCAGTCAAATAGTCCGCATTCGCTTCGGGAAAGACCTCATGGCCAGGACATTCAAGATAGGCGACCACGTTGGCTGGAATTCGGAGGTCGGGTCGGTCAGCGGCCGCATCGTGCGCGTGCACACGAAAGACGTGAACTACAAAGGATACGTCCATCACGCGAGCGAGGACGATCCGCAGTATGAGATCAAAAGCGACAAGACCGATCACGTCGCCCTGCACAAAGGCCGGGTGTTGCGGCGTCTTGGCCGCTGACCGCGCCCTGTTGTCGCTTCGGCGCGGCCACCTGTGAGGTCGCAAGCGCTCCGCCACACAGAAGGGCAGCCGTAGCCAGACAGGGCTTCACCTATGAGTCTGTGCTTGCCCACGTCAAGATCGTCTGGACGGCGGCGAGGCCTGGATCATCGGATTTTCGCAGCACAGTAAGGAGCTGGAACCACTGGTCATCGTTCCCGCGTTCGATGAATTCGTGAACTGCGCCAGCCACGAAATCCGTCACAGTCATTGATGCCACGCTAGCTCGTCGCGTCACCTCTACCATGACGACGGGATCCAGAGTTGCTAGCACAGCGGCGGCGACGGCCGGCTGATCGAGCTTCGCGATGAGTTCTCCAAACATGTTTGCGGTCACCTTCTCTCGTGCTCATGCTCTTCGGCCGGCGTGCGTTGAGCCTCTGACGGCTATTGAACGAGCGGCGTAGCCGCCGCGGCGAGATCGGCGCCATGAATGTCGGCTCGACCAGCGAGAACGCCAACATACTGTCGGATGGCCTTCTCCTGTACTGTTGCGCATAAACGCTCGACGAGGCGCTCTCGTATCGTCTCGAATGGCACTTTGACCCCGGGAATGCGTTTGTCTACCGCCACGATGTGGAACCCGTAGCGCGTCTTTACCAGTTCATGAAGCACGCCCGCTGACCCGAACCGGAACAGCGCTTTTTCAAACTCGGGTACGGTATCGCCGCGGGCAATCTGGCCAAGATTGCCGCCCTGTTGTCCGGAGGGGCAGTTCGACAGTTCACGGGCCAGCGCTTCAAAACGGTCCGGTTCGCGCAACAAAGCGTTGAGTGCTTCCTCGGCCCGCTTGCGCATCTCCGGCACATTTACGTGGGCCGTGACTTGAAACAAGATGTGACGGGCATGGACCAGGTCCCCGCTCTCGAACTCGCGTGGGTGCTGCTCGTAATAGCGTCGACATTCTTCCTCGGTGGGTGACGGAGTGCACACCTCCCGAACGAGAAGTTCTTCGATCGCGGCATCCACTTGCGCATGGGCTTCGCACTGCCCGTCCAGCAATCCGACGGCAACCGCTCGCTGCCTTAATAGTTCGCGGGCCGCCGCGAATTCGGCGCCATCACCGGATGTCGTTACCGTGACGCCATTGACCGACACTGTCATGAGCGCACGGGCTCCTTGGCCCGCGTTTGCGGCGTGCGTACGATCTGATAGGGCCGGAAGAGATAGGAGAGCGTGCCGGCCCCGCTCCAGATGTGAATCATACGTGTGAAAGGCGACACTAAAAACAGGGTGAAGCCAAGAAGGATGTGCAGTTTATAGGTGAGCGGCACATCGACCATCAGTGCCGCCGCCGCCCCGTCGAGGGTCACCACGCCCTTGACGTAGCTTGTCAGCGTTTCGAACAACGCGCCGTCCATGTGGAAAGCTGACAGAGGCACGGTCAGGAGGCCGAGCGCAAGCTGCAACCACAGCATCAATGCCACTGCGATATCCCACTTTCGACTGTTGAGGCGGATGCGCGGATCGGCGAGACGCCGATGCAGCAGGATCGTCAGGCCGACGATGGCGACGAGGCCGGCGATACCGCCGATCACCATCGCCAGAAGCTGATGTGCGACGGGATCGAACGCCCAGTCGACCGCCCAGTGCGGCGCGAGGAACCCGGCGAAATGCCCGAGGATCACGATGATGACGCCATAGTGGAACAGGTTCGATCCTAGTCTCAGCTCGCGTTTGCGCAGTAACTGCGAGGAGTCGCTCTTCCAAGTATAGGGTTCGCGGTCAAATCGGATCAGGCTGCCGATCAGAAGAACCACCAGACAGATATACGGGTAGACGCCGAACAGCAGCGCGTTGACGTATGAATTCGATAGCATCGCGGATCCTCCAACTAGCTCGCCGGGGTTTCGGCTGACGACGCGGAAGTGGCGGCGACCCCCGAAAAGGCCGGTTCTTCGGCCCAATCACGGTCAAGGGCTTCAACTCGTTCATTGACTGGGGGTACCTTGGCCGCATCGATCGGGCTTTCGCCAGCGATGACGATCAAAGCTTGCAGGATAGCGGCATAGCGGCTGCGGCGGGCAACGAGCGAACGGCCGATCGTCCGGAGGATTTGAACGCAGTCGGTAAGCATCTCGCGCGCCTCGGTAATATCGCAGCAGCTTAGATACTCGAGCACGACCGGTAGAAAATCCGGCAGTTCACGCGCCGAGAGTTCGAAACCCGTCCGCTCGTAAATTT
This sequence comes from Alphaproteobacteria bacterium, assembly GCA_017308235.1. Classification (GTDB taxonomy): domain Bacteria; phylum Pseudomonadota; class Alphaproteobacteria; order Reyranellales; family Reyranellaceae; genus Reyranella. The sequence goes on from JAFKFL010000038.1 coordinate 14,500, forward strand.
GTTTGAGCTCGACCATAGCTTCACCACGGTCGCGGCTCTCGCCATGCAGATGCTCGAATAGGTGCAACGAAAGGGCACGCCCCCGATCGAACAGGTCGACATAGTGTTCTTCGGCGGCCAGAAGTTCGCCGCTGTTGAGTTCGTTGATCAGGTCCAATAGACCGCGGCGTTCGCGAAGTTCCACGAAAGACGAGGCTCGGATGACTTCGACAATGTCCGGTAATGCCCGCCGCATCTCTTCGGAGGGATAGGAGAGCAAAGCGCTGAAAGCCTTGAATACAAGCATGACCATCTCCTCAGGTGTCCAGCGGCCGGACTGGGGTCAGCTTTCGGCGGCCCATCTTGCCGCCGAACAGGGTCGAGCGCGGCGGTCCGAAGTCGCAGCCATTTCCAAAAGTGAAGCCACAGGAACCCTTTAGGCCATATGCATCTTCCGACGACTCGCGATGACTTGTGGGGATGACGAAACGGTCCTCGTAATTGGCGATTGCGAGATAGCGGTGCATATCCTCGACTTGCGCAACCGAGAGGCCTGCCTGGTCCAGAACGGACCGTCCGTCGCCGTCGCCAAGCTGGCGCTGACGGAAGTAGATGCGCATTGCCAGCATACGTTCGAGCGCCGTGACGACGGGCGCCTCCGCGCCCGCCGTCAATAGATTGGCCAGATAGCGTATCGGGATGCGTAGCGAGCGCACGTCGGGGATTGCGCCGTTGGTCTCGATGGCGCCGGCATTGGCGTGCGACTGGATTGGTGAGAGCGGTGGCACATACCAAACCATCGGCAGGGTCCGATATTCCGGGTGGAGCGGGAAGGCGATCTTCCAGTCGACCGCCATCTTGTAGGCGGGCGAACGCTTTGCCGCCGCGATCCAGCTATCGGCAATACCGTCGGCACGGGCCTGAGCCTCTATTGCCGCATCGTTCGGATCGAGAAAGAGCTTGAGCTGCGCCTCGTAGAGGTCCTGCTCATCCTCGACGGACGCGGCACTCTGGATGCCGTCGGCGTCGTAGAGCAGCACACCGAGATAGCGGATGCGGCCGACGCAGGTCTCCGAACACACGGTCGGTTGGCCGGCCTCGATGCGCGGATAACAGAAAATGCACTTCTCTGCCTTCCCCGAGGTCCAGTTGTAATAGATCTTCTTGTAGGGACAGCCCGAGACGCACATGCGCCAGCCGCGACATTTGTCCTGGTCGATCAGCACGATGCCGTCTTCCTCGCGCTTGTAGATCGAGCCTGAGGGGCATGAGGCGACACAGCTCGGATTGAGGCAGTGCTCGCAGAGCCGCGGCAGGTACATCATGAAGGTGTTTTCGAACTGGCCGTAAATGTCCTTCTGGACGGCCTCGAAATTATAATCCTTCGAGCGCTTGTCGAACTCGCCGCCGAGGATTTCCTCCCAGTTCGGACCCCATTCGATCTTGTCCATCGGCTTGCCCGTGACAAGCGACAGCGGTCGGGCCACCGGCGACGTCGGCAGTTCGGGCGCCTTCTGCAAGTGCTCGTAATCGAAGGTGAAGGGCTCGTAATAGTCGTCGATCTCGGGCAGATGCGGATTGGCGAAGATCTTGGCCAAGATCGTAAGCCGGCCGCCCTGCTTGGGCACGATCTTGCCGCTTTTCTTGCGCTCCCAGCCGCCCTTCCAGCGCTTCTGGTTTTCCCAATCCTTGGGATAGCCGATGCCGGGCTTCGTCTCGACATTGTTGAACCAAGCATATTCCATGCCCTGGCGTGAGGTCCAAACGTTCTTGCAGGTCACCGAGCAAGTGTGACAGCCGATGCACTTATCGAGGTTCATCACCATCGCGATTTGAGCGCGGATCTTCATGATGCGGTCTCCTCGACAGCACGGTCAACGGGGTTGGAATGGTCGAGCCAATCGATCTTGTTGAGTTTGCGCACGATGACGAACTCGTCGCGATTGGAGCCGACCGTGCCGTAGTAGTTGAAACCGTAGGAAAGCTGGGCGTAGCCGCCGACCATATGGGTTGGCTTGAGAACAGTACGGGTCACCGAATTATGGATGCCCCCCCGCAGTCCCGTGATTTGCGAGCCCGGCACGTTCACAATCTTCTCTTGCGCATGGTACATCATGCACATGCCCTCATGGACGCGCTGGCTGACCACCGCGCGCGCAGCAATGGCGCCATTCAGGTTGAACAACTCGATCCAGTCGTTATCGACGATTCCTGCCTTCTTCGCGTCGGTCTCCGACAGCCATACGATCGGCCCGCCGCGCGACAATGTCAGCATGATCAGATTGTCGGTATAAGTCGAGTGGATGCCCCATTTCTGATGCGGAGTGATAAAGTTGAGCACGATTTCGGTTTCGCCGTTGCTGCGTTTCCCGAGCATCTCAGCGACGGTGCGGGTGTCGATCGGCGGCCGGTAGACTGCAAGGCTTTCGCCGAAGTCCCGGAACCAGCGATGATCCTGGTAGAATTGCTGGCGGCCGGTCAGGGTTCGCCAGGGAATGAGCTCGTGCACGTTGGTATAGCCAGCCGTGTAACTTACATGCTCGCTCTCGATTCCCGACCACGTCGGCGACGAGATGATCTTGCGCGGCTGCGCTTGGATATCGCGGAAGCGGATTTTCTCGTCTTCGCGCGTGTCGGCGAGGTGCCTGTGGTCGCGCCCAGTTATTTCCCCGAGCGCCTGCCAGGCCTTGACGGCAACCTCGCCATTGGTCTCCGGCGCCAGGTAGAGAATGACTTCTGCGGCATCGATGTCCGTCTCGATGCGTGGCCGTCCCTGTGTCGGGCCGCCGTCATTGACACGGTAGTTTAAGCTGCCGAGACCCTTCACTTCGTCCTCGGTGTTCCAGGAAATACCCTTGCCGCCATTGCCTAATTCGTCGGCGAGGGGCCCCAGCGCGGTGAAGCGGCGGTAGGTATTCGGATAGTCGCGCTCGACCACTGTAATTTGCGGCGCGGTGATACCGGGGATGAGATCGCATTCGCCTTTCTTCCAGTCCTTGACCTCGAAGGGCTGTGCGAGTTCGCCGGGGGTGTCGTGCTGGATCGGCGTCAGCACGACGTCGCGCTCGACGCCGAGATGGCCAACCGCCAATTCCGAGAATCTTTTCGCTATTGTCTTGTAAGTCTCCCAGTCACTACGCGATTCCCAGACGGGATCCACCGCCGTCGATAGCGGATGGATGAAAGGGTGCATGTCGGAGGTATTGAGGTCGTTTTTCTCGTACCAGGTCGCGGTCGGCAGCACGATGTCGGAATAGAGGCAACTCGTCGACATACGGAAGTCGAGCGTGACGACGAGGTCGAGCTTGCCTTCGGGCGCGGGATCGCGCCAGGTAACTTCTTTGGGCTTTGCGCCATCTTTCTCGCCAAGATCTTTGCCTTGCAGGCCGTGGCGTGTGCCGAGAAAATGGCGCAGAAAATATTCGTGCCCCTTTCCTGAGGAACCGAAGAGGTTCGACCGCCAGATGAATAGGTTGCGCGGAAAGTTGACCGGGTTGTCCGGGTCCTCGCAGGACATTTGCAGGCGACCCGACTTCAGACCGGCGACGACATGATCCTTGATCGGAACGCTCACTCTGTCCGCTACGGCTGCGAGCATCAGCGGATTGACCGCAAGCTGCGGCGCCGATGGGAGCCAGCCCATTCGCTCAGCGCGCACGTTGAGATCGATCATGCTGCCACGATAGGGCGCCGGATCAGCAAGCGGCGAGAGCAGTTCAGACACGTCGAGCTTCTCGTAGCGCCACTGATCGCTGTGTGCGTAGAAGAACGACGTTCCGCACATCTGGCGCGGCGGCCGCATCCAGTCGAGCGCGAAGGCGAGCATCGTCCATCCAGTTTGCGGCCGAAGCTTCTCCTGTCCGACGTAATGCGCCCAGCCGCCGCCGGAGATGCCGATCGTGCCGCACATCATGAGGAAGTTGATGATGCTGCGGTAGCCCATATCTTGGTGATACCAATGGTTCATTCCGGCGCCGATGATCACCATCGAGCGGCCCTTCGTTTTCTCCGCATTCTCAGCGAAGCCGCGTGCCACGGCGATCGCCTTTTCGGCGGTCACACCGGTAATCTGTTCCTGCCAGGCAGGCGTGTAAGGCACGTTGTCGTCGAATCCCTTGGCGCAGGTGCCGCCGAGGCCGCGGTCCAACCCATAGTTGGCACAAAGCAGGTCGAACACGGTCGCCACATGCGCCTCGCCGTCGGCGAGTGCAACCCGGCGTACCGGGACGTTGCGGAGTAGCACGTCGCTCCCCTGGTCGTTCACAGGGAAATGCTCATGCAGCCTGCTGCCGAAATAGGGGAAGGCGACCGGCACGACTTCGTCGCGCCGGTCGATCAGGCTCAACGCGAGACGTACCTCGTCGCCCGTCTCGCCGTCCTTGGACTCGAGATTCCAGCGTCCCTTGTCCTCGCCTTCGTTCGGCCAGCGATAGCCGATCGAGCCTTGTGGCACTACGAGTCCGCCAGTTTCTTCCGCGACCGCAACCGTCTTCCACGCGGTGCGATCCGATTTTGGTGCACCGGCGAAATCGCTCTGGCGCACATAACGGTCCGGCACCCAGCGCTCGCCATCGCGCCGCAACCGTACCAGCATCGGCATATCGGTGTAACGGCGGGTATAATCCTGAAAATACGGGGCCTGGCGATCGAGAAAGAATTCGCGCAAGATCACATGTCCCATCGCCATCGCAAGCGCTGCGTCGGTGCCTTGCTTGGGGTGAAGCCAAAGGTCGGAGAGTTTGGCGACTTCGGCGTAGTCTGGCGTGATGGCGACGACCCTGGTCCCGTTGTAGCGCGCTTCGACGAAGAAGTGAGCGTCGGGCGTGCGCGTTTGCGGCACGTTCGAGCCCCAAGCGATGATGTAGCCGGAATTGTACCAGTCGGCCGATTCCGGAACGTCGGTCTGCTCGCCCCACGTCTGCGGGCTCGATGGCGGCAGATCGCAATACCAGTCGTAGAAGGAAAGAAGCGTGCCGCCGATGAGGCTGAGATAGCGCGCGCCCGAAGCATAGGAAACCATTGACATCGCGGGGATCGGCGAGAAGCCGACGACTCGGTCCGGTCCCCAAGTCTTGATGGTATGGATATTGGCAGCGGCGATGATCTCGCTTGCTTCCTCCCAGGTCGAGCGGACGAAGCCGCCGCGTCCGCGCACGGACTTATAGGACTTCGCCAATTCGGCATTGCCAGTGATCGCGGACCACGCCTCGACGGGGCCGAGCGTTTTGCGAGCCTCGCGCCAAGCCTTCACCAGACGGCCGCGCACCATCGGATATTTGATGCGGCTGGCGCTATAAAGATACCAACTATAGGACGCGCCGCGCGAGCAACCGCGCGGCTCGTGATTGGGCATGCCAGGCCGCGTACGTGGATAGTCGGTCTGCTGCGTTTCCCAGGTGACAACGCCGCTCTTCACGTAAATTTTCCAAGAGCACGAACCGGTACAGTTCACCCCATGGGTAGAGCGCACGATCTTGTCGTGTTGCCAGCGCTGCCGATAACCCTCTTCCCACATGCGGTCCTCGTCGCGGAGTTCGCCATGTCTACCGGCAAACGGTTCGCGCTTTCGGGATAGGTAAGTGAGGCGCTCCAGAAAGTGACTCATGTCCTTTTCCTCTCCCGTTCGAGATCACGATGGAGATATCGTTGTCGGCACGCCGGATGATTCACCCATGACCGGCGCGCGGCGAACTTCCGTCACGAAGTTCAGCACCAACGAAACCGCGACGATGCCGTAGAGCAGCATGAAGCAGCTCGAGTTGATGCCGAGGCGATCCAGGATCGCGCCGAACATGATCGGCAACAGAAAGCCGCCCAGGCCGCCAGCCATGCCGACAATGCCAGAGACGGCGCCCATCGAGTCGGGAAAGTCATCGCCAATATATTTGAAGGTCGACGCCATGCCGCATGCCAAGGCAATGCCAAGCGCAAACAGCAGTATAGTGAAGAACCACGGCGGCAGAGCGATCACGAAACTGACTGGCCCGTTAACGGTATGAATGATCAGTTCCGTTCTGGGATAAGACAGCAGAAAAAGACAAATCCATGCGACCCACAGGACCCACCATGTAACCGCATGAGCACCAAAGCGATCGGAGAGCCAGCCTCCGAAAGCTCGAAAGGCACCGGCAGGCAACGCAAAGCAAGCGGCGAGAAGCGCGGCCTGCGTGATCGAAAGACCGTACTCCGTCTTAAAATATTGTGGCATCCAAATCGACAGGGCTGTAAAGCCGCCAAAGACGATGGAGTAATATTGGCAATACTTCCAGATGCGCGGATTTCGCAGAACTGCAAGTTGTCGCATCATCGAAGGCGCGGACTCGCTGGATCTAACGGGGTCTTTCGCGGAGAAAATCCAGAATAATGCTGCAGTCGCGACCAGCGCCCCGGCGTAGACCTTCGGCACCATCTCCCATCCATAGCGGTCGATGACGAAGGGGGCGACGAACATGTTCAGCGATGCGCCGATCGTACCGGCACCGAAGAAGCCCATTGCAAATCCGCGCTGCTCCTTGGGAAAGAAGCGCGCGACGTAGGGGGTTCCGACTGAGAACGAAGCGCCAACGAGGCCAAGTGCGAGGCCGAGAAGCAGAAATTGCCAAAACGCTGTAGCATAGGCCGATGCCCAGAGCGGGACCGCGCAGCCGAGTAGCAGCAAGAGCATGATGCGGCGGCCGCCGAAGCGGTCGGTCCAGATGCCAAGTGGCAAGCGGAATAGTGCGCCCGTTAGAATCGGAGTGGCTGTCAATAACCCGAATTGAGTCGAGTCGAGGTTCAGTTGAGTGCGAATCGGAATTCCGATTACGCCGAACATCATCCACACGGCAAAGCAGATGGTGAAGGCCCACGTGGTCGCCAGCAGAACGGAGAGAGACCCGGATTTCGCCATTCCTTGCCCCATTATGTCGCTTGAACTCTAGCAGCTCTGCCGACAGGTCGTTTGCGGTAGCGCAAAATACTCGGCGCCCGCCTCATGTGTCATTTTTGACTCCTCTGAGTGTTTCGGACGATCGGCGGGACAGAGATTCCGAGCGGCCAAGGTCAGCCGATTCCTCAAACAAGATCGTGAGCAACAGGGCGGAGTTCTGCAGCCCCTTGATGGAATGGACTTCGCGGCTGTTCAAATAGAGCCAATCACCGGCGCTCAATTCCTTGTGCGTTGGTGAGGTTACCAGGACTATCTGTCCTTCCAGGCAGTGCAGCATGACGTTACCGGCGACTTGGTGTGGCGCAATATACGCACCGGCCTTGACGATCAGGCGAACAGCCTCAAAACGCTTCGCCTTGACGATCGCCACAGTGCGCGCGTCGGCGAGCTTGTCGCCATGAGGGCGAAGATCGACGATTTCTCCGGCTTTTGCGTGCTGCTGAGCCATTAGAACACCGACCATCCCTGACTGCCGGTAACCGCCCCGAAGACTGTAATCAGGCTTAGCACAAGCAAAATCCAATGTATCCGCTGCATCCGCCCGAAATCGTTCTCCGGCCGCGCGCTCGCCGGCGTATGGTGGCCGCGCCGTCGACGTCGAGCGAGTGGGTCGGCGACGAAAAGGATGATCGCGAACAGCAGCCACACGCAAACCATCGCATGCATCCACCAGAAGCCCGCTGACTGGAAGCGGCTCCAAAGGTCGAGTCGCGCCGTCATGTAAATGCCCGTCGCAGCGACAACGATGACAGCCGTCCGCGCCTGCCAGACGAACCGGCGCTGGATCGCCTGGAACGCCAGCCATCTATTCTCGCCAAAATCCCCTCGCCGCACCGCCGACAACACGACTGTCGTCGCCATCGACACTCCGCCGATCCAAATCACCACAGCCAGGACATGCAGCGCGCGGGCGACGATGACGTCAATCATGATGCATCCAGACGGAGACGTTTCAGATTTCCAGGGCATTTCCCCGAAAACTACGTCAATTATCCATAGTGGGATTTGCGCTAGAGCAAACCACTCCCCTTATTCGCAAAATAGCGATATCGCATGCATGATGACCCTTGGAACGACACTCACCCGCAGAACGCTCGCCTCCCTGGAGCTGTTTCGTGGCCTTTTGCCCGCGGCACAGCAGGACGTTGTTGCCTCGGCGCGCGCGCAACGTTTTATCCGCAACGCTCGGATCTTCAATCAAGGCGATAGCAATGCGCGCGCACACGTGCTCTTGGACGGCAGCGTTCGAATTTCGCAATCAGGCAGCGATGGCGCGCAAATCGTGATGCGTCTCATCGCACCGGGCGAAATGTTCGGGACGGTCGCATTATTCACGGACCATCGGTATCCGGCCGACGCCGAAGCGATGACCGACACCTTCGAGGTGAGTTGGAGCGGGGCCGATCTCCTCAAGCTGATGCAGCGACACCCACAAGTTGCGACTAACGCTCTTAAAATTGTCGGCAAGCGCCTTCAGGAAGCGCAGGATCGGATGCGCGAACTATCGACGCAACGCGTCGAACAGCGTGTAGCCCATGCCATAGTGCGACTAATCCGTCAGACAGGGCGCGAGACAGAGGACGGCATCGCAATCATGTTCCCACTGAGGCGCAAAGATATCGCGGATATCTGTGGAACAACGCTTTATTCCGCGAGCCGTATCCTGACCGCCTGGGAGAAGGCTGGCTGGCTCGTCACGCGGGATCAGCGGCTTATCGTTCGAAAGCCATCGGAGATTCGACGCATAGGCGAGGATTTAAGGGGGCTGAGACGTGGGAAAGGTATCGCTTGACCATCAATGGCGTGTGCCTAACGAGAACTACGACAATAATGATGGTGCAGTCCGCCGAGGATAGGTCGAACGACGATATGGCTCGACGAGCCTTCGCCTAAGGATAGGTGAGCCCGAACTTCATTGTAGTAGTCGGCGTACGCCGCGAGGATGTGACGGGGATGTCTACGCCGAAGACCGCGATATGGTCGAGGCACTCCCTGCGGATCGAGCCGATCAACCTCTCCGCGTATCCATTTCTGCTACGGTGATCGAGCCGCGATTGGGTGGTTACCGATGCCCATCGCGACCAGTTGCCTGGTGACGGCATGACCGTAAACTGCGTCGCGATCTCGAACGAGGTGATGGCTGCATGATTGCGCAGGAATGTCTTCGACGTCTGGCGTGATTCTGGCCGGCCCCTTGGCAATGTATTTGGCGACAGTCGACTGGGCGATGCATGGCCAAGCTCGAGCACTCCCCATGGAGTCTCGGCGCATTCTACAACGGATTCTCGCGGCCCATCCGGCGGATCAGGCTGCGTACCTCAATAGGACTTTGGGCCGACCACGATGAGACTGGGACTTCCACTACTAATAAGTTCTGAATTCATCATCGAACGATCGTCTCGGTTGGACGATGCTGGCGGCCCTCAACAGCGACGGCACTAAGCGATACAGTCAGACGAAGGTTGGACGATCGGTGACCGTGAGCCGCGACCTGGCCGGCACTTGCCGACGCAATGCGTTCAGCTGGTGTTGCAGGAAGGCAATCTCAACCTCCAGCCGCGCCTGCGACCGGAATTGCAAAGTCAATACATGGAGCTGCAAGGGAACAAGCGAGCTCATCTCGCTCCTGATTAGGCGGTCTCACTGCGGCGTTCGGCGCGGATGGAATTTTCAGCTGCGACCATGGTGTCAGTAGAGATACTAACTAAATATTATAACGGTAATCATACCCAACACGATCAAGACAAGCCCGCTGATGAGCATCGGCAAGAGGCTGCCACCTGAGTATGGATCATCAGCTTCTATGGGGCCTTTCTTTTCGCCGCTGGGACTTTTGCTCACGGAGTTCCTCCTTAACTGGTCGGCACATCGCATTGCCGTTGCAAACGCGCCACGATCACGGCTGTGAACCTCTTCCGGCCACTTCCGTCATTCTCGAATACGGCTCAACTTTAATAAGTATTTTAAATGCCTATATAGGATCGTATACAGGTATTGCAAATGCTTGTTTGCTGGATGGCACGATGAAGCGGGCAGCAGAGAAGGGGAATAGAGTGATGCACGACAGGGCAAGCTCGAAACCAGGTACTGACGGCGATCTCTCCAAGCGGGTCGACTTGTTCGATCTGATTGTCGAATTGCGCGGAAGACGAGAGTCCTTTGCGGTCGCCACCGTCATCGAGACTGAGGGCTCCGTTTCCGCCAAAACCGCTTCTAAAGCCGTGATCGATGTGAACGGCAGTATGTTGGGCGGCTGGGTTGGAGGAGGCTGCGCCGAGGGCGCCGTCCGCAAAGCAGCCCTTGACTGTATTGCAACGGGACAAACAGCCGTCCTTAACCTCGATCTTGACGACGAGGTGTTGGGGACGGGCATGCCTTGCGGAGGGACGATGCGCGTTTATGTCGAACCTGTCCTCCCGCAACCATCGCTTTGGATCCTCGGCCACGGAAGAATTGCCGAGTGCCTTTGTCTCATTGGCTCGGAACTTGGCTTTCACGTTGTGGTCGACGACCCGGATGCGGATCGCGAGCATTATCCGGCAGCTTCGCAATTGCTCACGGACGATCTCGACTACAGTCAATTGACGCCGGGAGTGGCAGACTTCGTCGTGATTGCGACCCAGCACAAGGGCGACCATGAATCCCTGCAAGCGGTCCTTCGACGGCACGTGCCCTATGTGGGGTTGGTCGCCAGCAAGAAGCGCTCGAGACTCGTTTTTGACTATCTGAGAAAGGAAGGGTTCGGCAACGCCGAACTTGCGCACGTCCACGCGCCGGCGGGATCGGGTCTCGGTGCTCGCACGCCCGAGGAAATCGCCCTGTCGGTGATGAGCGAGATCGTTCTGCTGCGCCGCGGGGGCAGCGGCACGACGGTGCAGAAGGAAGCTCGAAAGCGGGACCAATCTGTTGAACAGGCGCTCTCATGATCGGACCGTTGCCGACAATCCTATTTTATGTGTCGCGGTCGGCTGAAGAGCGCTCAGCACAAGCGCCAGTCGGCTGCCACGAAACACGCCTCATCGAATCATGAGCAATTTCACACAGGAACGCGTGCTGAGTGTGCATCACTGGACAGACACGCTGTTCAGCTTTACAACCACTCGGGATCCGACGTTCAGATTCCGTAGCGGCGAGTTCACGATGATTGGACTGCCGATCAATGAGCGGCCGCTGCTACGCGCTTACAGCGTCGCGAGCGCGAGCTACGAGGAAAACCTCGAGTTCTTCTCGATCAAGGTTCCCGATGGCCCACTTACCTCACGCCTTCAGCATCTCAAGGAAGGCGATAGCGTCATTATAGGTCGCAAGGCGACCGTCACCCTGATCATCGATAACCTGAAAAAAGGTCGCAGGCTCTACTTGATCGGGACCGGCACGGGCTTGGCGCCATTTCTCAGCCTTATCAAGGACCTTGAAACTTATGAGAGGTTCGAGAACGTGGTGCTCCTTCATGGTTGCCGTCGGGTTGCGGAGCTTGCTTATGGCGAATTGATCACGAAGCGGATGCAAGGGAACGAGTTGATTGGCAACCTGGTCCAGGAACAGCTGATCTACTACCCCACCGTGACGCGCGATCCGTTTCGCAATCGCGGCCGCATTACCGACTTGATCACGTCGCGAAGACTGTTCGAAGAGATCGCTCTCCCCGCCCTTCGCGTGGAGCACGATCGGGTTATGATTTGTGGCAGCCCAGCGCTTCTCGTCGACACTAAGGAGCTTTTAACGAGCCGTGGATATGTCGAGGGCAACCATGGGGAACCTGGCGACTTCGTAGTCGAGAAGGCGTTCGCGGAACGCTGAAAGAGCTAGGTCATAGCGAATGCGAGAGATTGTACCGCTCCCCAAAGTGTTGCTTTTCGGAAGAAACGATTCGGAATTATTTCTCCGGCAAGCAAAGACGCGTAAACAGGATAATGCCCTAAATCGGAACGTCGTCACGATGCTGGGCGGCAGCTGGTGTGACCCGCATCTGAGCCTTGCAGAGACAGGCGGTGGAAATCGCCGAAATAGGAAGCAATGAATCGAGCGCTGTCAGCTAGCCTGCATCGGCCCGAATGTTCGGGCCAGGCAGCACCGCCTTCACCTTGAGCTGCTGTTCGCCGGTGTACCTAAACACCTTCGTGAGCAGCGCCAGCGATAGTTCAGCAAAGGCGCGACAGTCGTCCGGCCCGGTGATGGGAAGCCATCTGATAAAGTTTTGCTCGCCGGTCGGCCATAGGAAACCGCTGCCCTCGATGACGTCGACGCGGCCGGGGTGAGGTACTTTTCGCATTCGCGACCATACTTGTGCGAGGCGATCTCGCAAAAGTACGCGGTGCCGTCGGCGCTAGACATGAACTGGACAAAAGCCACCGCCCTTGATCGAAAAGATGTGGTGTAGGCGCCGTCCGTCCATGTGCGTGTTTGTCCTCGTATGGTCAGTATGGCATCTGCCAGCCGATCGATATCCTCGGACAGGAATATCGTGCCGGCAAAGCTGCGAAGGCCATCGATAAATCTCGCGATACGTTCATCCTGTGCATATGGTTCTGTCACCGGCAGGTGATTGGCCAGAAGCACAAGCTGTCGCGTGATCTGATTGGCCAAACCCTCGTCGACAGCCTGGTTGCCTGGTCCCTTTACGTCGTCTGGCCGCCAACCGGTGGCTGTCTTCTTGAGCTCGGTAGTTATTGCAGGCCGTCCCGGAGCCTGAAGAACATTCGATCTCCTGCAGCGGCCTGCCCGACGAGCTTCTTCAGACAATTGTCCATCCTGAGCGCCTCGGCTTCCATTTCTTCGATGTTGGACAGCGGCTGGAGGTCGGTCAGATAGGGTTCGATCGTCCGGATCCAGGGAAAGGGTTTTAGGCGATCGGTCGTGCACAGAAAATAGGTGTCCCAGAAATCACCGATCGACCGGATGCTTCGGATGGCGACCGCCACGGCAGAAGGTTCGCGCGCCAGGGCTAGCGGCAGAGCGGTCGCAAGTTTCTGCCATCGGCGGGACGGGACCTTCAGCGTGTTGAGGACCTTGAAGACGTTTGTTCGTCGGAAGGCGTCCGATACGTCCGCGATCTGACACGCAAGCACCGGGCTGATCACGTCGAGCTCGGCCAACTGATGGGAGAAGCCTTCATTGGCGATGGCCAGCAAGCCCGCCCAATCATTGGTGGTAAACCGCAGCCATTCGGTTCTGGCCAGCAGACGGATCGTTGCCGGAGCGCCATCGAAGACGACGTCGAATCCGCCCGACAGGACACGCGTGAAGTCTTCGCGTCGGTAGTCGACCGGCCTGGCGCCGAGTTCGCGGATCAGCGTTGCATGCTCGCCGCGCGCCGCCCCCCAAAGGTTGAGGCCGGCCCTCCCTCCGAGTGCGAGCAGCGCCTGACCAACGGCGCCTGCGGCCCCGTGCACGAGCACGCAGTGACCTCGCCGCACTCGGGGCGCGCGGTGGAGGAGTCGGTACGCGGTCGTCTCAAGATCAACGTGGCCGCCTCCGCGGCGTCGACGCCCGTTGGCACGCGGGTCAGGCGGTCAGCCCGGAGCGTCCGGTAGGTGGCATTAGACCCGACGACGGTCATATCGGCCACGCGATCGCCAATCTGAAAGCCGCTCACATTACCGCCGATCTGATCGATTTCCCCGACGACGTCATAGCCCATCACGAATGGCGGCCGGCGGGCGGCAGTTTGCGGGTAGAGGTGGCGTCGGATCAGCACATCCGTGTACTGCATGCTCGACGCGAGCACGCGGACCCGCACCTCGCCTATGCCGGCCGTCGGCAGAGGAGCGTCGACCACCTCCAGCCCGTCGGGCCGCCGAAGCGCCGGACTTGAACAACCCGGTTGCGGGACTTCCTCATGTTAGGGTTGCCTCCAGACACTATTGCGTCGGTGCGGCCTACGCTGCCGCCTTCCTTAGCCGTGGGCGAAGGTCTTCCTCGAGGTCGGTCCGATCTCGCCATTGCCTCTCCGAGGTGCGTCGTCGGCCCAGCGGAATAGGCGCAAAGGACCTCTCGACTAGAAGCCGACGACGACGCCATGCTTGCAAAGCTGGGGGTGCAACTTGATCAGCGCCTCGGCGTATCGGATCGCGGCGGCCTTTGCGCTGTTGCGGTTGTTGCCCTCGATCTCGAAGTCACCGATGCACTGCACGCCGTGCCCGTCGCGGTGGATGTAGACGCTCCACATGTCCGCCTGATCGGCCGAGCAGGGCTCGCAGCGCTCGCCATCGGTGGCGCAGGGCATGACCTCGACGCCATCGCCCTGTGCGATCAGATTGGTCAGATAGTCGGCCGAGCCAGCGTTGGTGATCCGCATGTCAGATCTCCTATAACGGCATCATAGACCACACCTGTTCGGGACTATTGACTTGGATCACATCGTCGTCGCGCCACCTACCTCGAATCAACCGACGCGTTGTCGGCCTCCAGCAGTTCGGATCACCAGCACGTTGGGTGCGCGCCCTTAGGCGGCACGATGCGCATGGGAGTAGACTTGTCTGCCTCGCGCTCGATCGTGCTGCCGAATTTCTGCGGCGATGCCGGAAGCTGCGACCCATCGATAGTCATGGTAGCGCTGGACGATCCTGGCCTGCAGGTGATCTGCTGGGCCTGCCCTATCGTCGAGCCGACGAAGAAAAGAACGGTGGAGAGCGCCAGAATGGCGAGTCGCTCGATCCACGGTTGGACTGTCGGCATGGCAACCTCCGGAACATTGGAACTTGCCGCGCAACGCGGCGATGCAGCCTTTCAATTGATCCACGCCTGCCCGGATTGCTGATGCTGAGTCCGCTCAATCTTGGCTCCGCCCTGAAGTCACTGATCACGACGCTCCATTTCAACGGCCGGACCGTCATTCCGACCTTGTCCGTGCATGAGGAGACCGTGCTCTTTGGCTTCACTGTATCTGCCTGCGCGGAAGGGGCCGACCGGTCGGTCATGACCTGTCGCTAGCCATATGTTGCCCTGGCACGACAGCTGCTGGTCGGGCCGCCCGGTACCGGAAACGTCATCTGAGCTGGTGTGAGAGGCGAGATCGGGTAGGCTGAGCCGCAATGATCGGGTTCCTGATCCTGTTGCTTCACGTCCTGGTCTCGCCGTTCAAGACGCCGGCGCGGCTGGAAGCCGAGATCGTGCTGCTGCGGCATCAGTTGAGTGTGCTGCGCCGGCGCGTACCCTCGAGGCCGAAGCTGACGGTGGCCGACCGATTGCTCATTGTCTGGCTCTATCGGCTGTTTCCGTCGGCATTGAACGCCATCACGATTGTCCAACCGGAGACCGTCATCCGGTGGCATCGGACGGGCTTCCGACTGTACTGGCGCTGGAAGTCGCGCACGCGTGGCGGGCGGCCGCAGATACCAGGGGAGACCCGCCGCCTGATCCGAGAGATGAGCCTGGCCAATCGGCTTTGGGGCGCACCGCGCATCCACGGCGAACTGCTGAAGCTCGGGATCGAAGTCGCTCAGTCGACGGTGGCCAAGTACATGGCGAGGAGTGGGCGAGGGCGGTCGCAGACCTGGAAGACGTTCCTGCACAACCATGCGGCGGGCATCGCCGCCATGGACTTCCTGATCGTACCGACGGTCGGGTTCAAGCTGCTCTTCGTCTTGGTCATCCTCAGGCACCAACGGCGGCGGCTGATATCACTGACGGTGACGACCCATCCAACGGCGGAATGGATCGGCCACCAGGTCACCGCTGCCTTCCCTTGGAATGAAGCACCAGACTACCTGATCCGCGACCGAGACGGGTCCTATGGTCGTGGCATCCTGAGACGTCTTGCGGCCATGGGCATCCGAGATCACCCGACGGCCGCGCGATCACCCTGGCAGAACGGACGTGCGGAGAGACTGATCGGCTCGATCCGCCGTGAATGCCTCGATCACATCGTCGTCTTCGACGAGGCCCATCTGTGCCGGATTCTTGCTGCATATGCCGCCTATCATAACGAAGTCCGGACGCACCTGTCCCTGGCCAAGGATGCGGCGGGCCATCGGCCGATCCAACAGCTGGGCCAGCTTAGTACGTGGCCGATTCTCGGCGGACTTCATCATGAATATTGCCGGACGTAATATTCGGTAAAGACAGGGGGTGCTGCCTGAAACCGTCCGATTCAATGTTGTTCCCGGATCCCTCCATGGCGGTCCGACTTTCGAGACGGAAGAGAACATCGCGTTTGTTCGCCTTTCCGCCGGCCGCCCTGGCACCTTTCGGCAGGCCGGCACTATACAAGGCGAGCTGACCCATGACGCAGGATACGGCGGCCGACGGTACCCGTCCCAAGACGGGCATGGTCCATCACGGGCGCTTCCTATGGCGGTTTATCGTTTTTGCCCTGCCCTTCTGGTCGGCCGAGCACAAATGGATGAATCGGGGCCGTCTGGCCCTGGTTGCAGCCCTGACGGTTGCGCAGGTTGCGGTTCAGGCTGGCCTGAATTCTTGGTCGGCGCGGCTCTATAACGCTGTGGAAGCGCGCCAGCTCGACGCATTCCTTGAGCAGATCGTGACGTTCGTGCTTCTGCTTCTGGCAAGCATCGTCGTGTTCTCCACGTCGCTTTACGTCAGGCGGCGCCTGCAATTCGCCTGGCGTGTCTGGCTCACGAAAACCACGTTATCGACCTGGATGGCGGAAGGAAGACACTATCAGCTTGGCCTGATCGCGGGCGACCATGACAATCCGGACGGGCGAATCGCCGAGGATATCCGCGTGACGACCGAGTCGGCCGTCGATCTGGGCCAGTCCCTGTTCTACTGCATCTTGCTTTTCGGGACATTCATCAGCGTGCTGTGGACGCTCTCCGGCACCATCCATGTCGAAATCGGCGAGACGGTCATTCCCATCCCTGGCTTCATGGTCTTCATCGCCCTTACCTATTCGTCGATCGGCACCAGCCTGGCGCTATGGGCAGGCTACCCGTTGGTCGGCGCCTCCAATCTGCGGCAGACGGTGGAAGCCAATTTCCGGTTCGGCCTGGCGCGTGCCAGGGAATATTCGGAAAGCATCGCCTTGATTGGTGGCGATGCCGACGAGCGAACGCATCTCCAGGAGTTGCTGCGTGGCGTGAGACGCGGCTGGGAGAGCCAGACCTATGGTTTGGTGCGCATCATCGTGTTCACCACGGCGTACAGCGTGCTTGCGAGCCCGTTTCCGCTTCTTGTCGCGGCGCCGCGCTATATCATGGGGTTCATCACGCTCGGCACGCTGATGCAGATGGCGCAGGCATTTTCGCAAGTCACCGCCGCGCTATCGTTTCCTGTCGACAATCTTTCCGGCATCGCCCAATGGCGGGCCTCCGTCGAACGCGTGATGGCATTGCAGGATGCGATGCGCAGGCTCCAGGAGAAACTCGGCGAGAACCGCATTGAAGTGACGCACGAGGGCGATGCGCTGCATTTGGCCGGGGTGCGCGTGATGGAGCACGATGCCGTCCCGTTGATGGGCGAAATCACCGCCGACATCGGCCCAGGCGAACATGTGCTGATCGAAGGCGAGACGCAGGTGTGCCACAAGCTCGTTCTTGCCATCGCCGGGCTTTGGCCATGGGGCACCGGAAAGGTGACGCTGCCGGTTGGCGCAAACATCTTCATTGCCAGTGATCGGCCCTATTTGCCCGTGGGCGCTTTGGGCGAAGCCGTTTGCTACCCGCTGACACTTGGCGTGTGTGTGCCCGACGACATCAACTCGGCGCTGCGTCGCGTTGGCCTGGGCGAATGGACAGGTCGTCTTGGCGAGGTGGAGAGCTGGGAGCATGTGCTCTCCGCGGCGCAACAGCAAAGGCTGAGTTTTGCGCGCATGCTGCTTCATCGGCCCAACTGGATTTTCCTGGCGGAGGCAACGAATGCGCTCGATGCAGCGGCCCAGCGTGACATGGCCGACTTGCTGGCCGCGGAATTTCCGTCGGCGGCGGTCGTGGCTGTCGGTCGAGCCGGATTGTTCGACGGATTTCTCCTGCGCGTGCTGCATGTACAGGCAGAGGCCGCGCCAGGGTGATTGTCGGGTGATTGTCTTGTTGCGACTCATATGTGAGGGAGAGGTTCGTGGGATCGGCTGGAACTGATATCGAAGCGGCATCAGGGCGCCCCGTGCCTTCCGCCCTGGCGCTGCCTGCATCGTTCAAATGGGGCGTCTCCACCGCGGCTTATCAGATCGAAGGTGCCGCCGCCGAGGACGGGCGCGGCCCCAGCATCTGGGACCTGTTCAGCCGACAGAAGGACCGTATCGCCAACGGCGATACCGGCGATGTGGCGTGCGACCACTACCATCGCTACCGGGAAGACGTGGCGCTGATGCGGCGCCTTGGCGCGCAGGTCTACCGGTTTTCCGTGGCCTGGCCGCGCGTGTTGCCGCAAGGGCGCGGCCAGGCCAACAGCCTGGGCCTCGATTTCTATGATCGCCTGATCGACGAACTGCTCGGCAACGGCATCGAGCCCTGGCTGTGCCTCTATCATTGGGATCTGCCGCAGGCTCTGGACGATCTCGGCGGATGGCAGAATCGCGATATCGCAGGTTGGTTTGCCGATTATGCCGCCCTGATTGCACGCCGTTATGGCGACCGGGTCCGGCATTTCGTCACGTTCAACGAACCCAATGTGTGCACGCTGTTCGGCTACGGCATGGGCTGGAATGCCCCCGGCATTGCCAACCGGCGGAGCTTTTTGCAGGCGGCTCACCATGTGAACCTGGCGCACGGCGAAGCAGTCCGCACGCTCCGGGCATTGGCGCCGGGGGCTCTTCTTGGCGCCATCTACAACCGGCAGGTTTGTCTGCCGCTGAGCGCCGCGCCGGAGGACGCGGTGGCAGCAGGCATTCTGGATGCCTGCTGGAACCGACTTTATGCGGACCCGCAATGCCTCGCCGAATATCCAAGCGAACTGATCGGCGGCCTGCAGGAGTTCATGCAGGCCGGCGACATGGCGCGCATCGCCCAGCCGATCGACTGGTTCGGCCTGAACCACTATTGCCCGATCTATGCGCGCGCCGAGCAGAATCCGTTTGGTTTTGCCTGGGCCGATCCACCGCGTGACGGCCGCCTGACCGGCGTGGGCTGGCGCATCGACCCAGCCGCGTTCCGCGACGAACTGATCGCGACGCATCGGCGCTACAAACTTCCGGTTTACGTGACGGAAAATGGCTACGGAGCGAACGAGATGCTGGACGCAGCGGGTGGGGTGAGCGATGGCGGGCGCATCGCCTATCTTCACACCTACACCAAGGCGCTGGAGGAGGCTGTTGCATCAGGCGTGGATGTGCGTGGCTATTTTGTCTGGTCGCTCCTGGATAATTTCGAGTGGGGCTCCGGCTATGCGAACCGCTTTGGACTCGTCTACGTCGATTACCCGACCCAGAAGCGTGTTCCCAAAGCGTCCTTCGACTGGTTCGCGGAGTTGATCCGGGCGCAGCAGCATGCGTGAGGGCGCCGGAGAACGGCCCTATCACGGAATACACGATCACGGGATGATCGAGGGCTGGGTTACGCGGGGCGCCGATGCGTTGCTGCAACCCATGCAACCGGTGGCCTTTTCCAGATCATCGCCGCAGGAGGCGTTCCCCACGATCGAAATCGACGACAGCCGGACCTTTCAGCCCATCGAAGGCTTCGGGTTTGCGCTGACGGGCGGCAGTGCGTATTTGCTGGCGCGGTCTGCGGATGCAGACCGCGCGGCCCTGCTGCAGGAGCTGTT
>JAFKFL010000012.1 GCA_017308235.1 Alphaproteobacteria bacterium
AGGCCGTGAAGAGGCCCGAGTGGAAACCCGGAACGACGTGCCGCGTCGGCGGCGTCTGCAAGGGCGGTCGCCTCCTTGCCGTAGACTTCGGTGAAGGCGTGGAGCTTGCCATCGGCCTTGTCGATCCGCTTCAGCAACGCATCGACGATGTCGCGCGAGGAGAAGCGACCGGCCGAAAGACCTTCCGCCAGCTTGGTCAGGGTGAGGTTATGCAGGTCGGACATGATGACTCCCACTCAATAAGGGACCCGGCCACCGGACAGTCAGGCTGACGGGCTCTCGGCAGTGACGCGCGCGGTGCGCCGCGTCTCGCGCAGGGCGCGCTTGCGGCGATGGATGTGCGGCCGGCCGCTGTCGACGACCGACTGCGCGACGGCGCGAACCGCCGCGTCGTGGTCGCGATGCGCCACATCGGCCATGATCACGCGAACGCGGCTGTCGCGATCGAGGAAGCGCGCGAGGGCGGCGATCGCCTTGTGGCGAACGTCGGCATTGGCATCGCTGGCGAGCAGCCGCGCGAGGTCGCT
This sequence comes from Alphaproteobacteria bacterium, assembly GCA_017308235.1. Taxonomy (GTDB): domain Bacteria; phylum Pseudomonadota; class Alphaproteobacteria; order Reyranellales; family Reyranellaceae; genus Reyranella. Next base: position 528 of record JAFKFL010000012.1, read on the forward strand.
CACGACGTCGACGACGCAGATGTCATCGTGGCGGCAGGTCTCGCAGGCGAGCCCATGCAACGCGCCTTCGCGGACCGGCGCGACCGGATCGCGCAAGGCCAGGCGGAAGGTCTCCGCCGACGGGTCGCTGGCATAATGATCCAGCAGGAAGAGGCAGAGCCGGCGCATCTCGACATGAGGGTGATGAAGCGCCGCCGCCTGCACCGCGGCGACCGGCATCTCCTTGCCGAGCCGCGACCGGCGCTCCTTGCGGACCACGCGCCATCGGCGGGCAAAGCTATTGGCGACTTCGAGGTCAGACGGCGTCACGGGCACGCTCCCGATCGTAAGATTCCGCCCCCTCTCCTAGCCTCTCCTCGTCGCGGGGGCGAGGGACATGACAGGAAAGATTGGGTAGGCGGGTCCTTCAACGGGTCCGGTCGAACTGCAGATTTAGTAGTTTTCCTAACGATCCTATGAGCAGGGCTGCGTCGCCGAACCACCGCGGGATGCTTAAGGTTCATCCATGCCCCAATACCGACTGCATTACTTCCCCGAGTCCGGGAACAGCTACAAGCTCGCGCTGATGCTCACCTTGTGCGGCCAGGCCTTCGAGCCGGTCTGGACCGATTTCGGCGGCGGCATCACGCGCACGGCCGAGTGGCGCGTGCGGGTGAACGAGATGGGCGAGATTCCCGTGCTCGAGCAGGACGGCGAGCGACTGACGCAGACCGCGCCGATCCTGCTGCAACTGGCCGAACGTTACGGCAAATTCGGCGGTTCCGGTGACGAGGAGCGCTTCCAGATCCTGCGCTGGTTGTTCTGGGACAACCACAAGCTCACGGGATACATGGCGACCTATCGCTATCAACGCGCCTTCACGCCGTCTCCCGATCCGGCGGTGCTCGCCTTCATGCAGCGCAGGATCGACGACTATCTCGGCATTCTCGACAACCACCTCGCAGGCCGCGCGTTCGTCGTCGCCGACCACGCCAGCATCGCCGACATCTCCATGATGGTGTACCTGTCTTTTCCAAAGCACGAAGCGGGCTACGACCTCGCGGCCAGTCATCCCAACGTGGCGGCCTGGCTCGCCCGCATGGCCGACCTGCCCGGCTGGAAGGCGCCCTATGACCTGCTGCCCGGCAAACGCCTGCACTGCTATGTGACGGACTAGAGAGGCGCGACGGCGACGCTGTTCGCCACACCTGCGTCGGGCGCCGATAGCTCGTGCAAAAAAGAAGCCCGCCGGGAAGAGGCGGGCAGTGATGACACAATCACCCACTCGGTGGACTCACCAAGGGTTTGAAAGGCGACTGAGTCCCGAATCGGACTCAGTCCAGTGCGCATGTCCTCTCAGTATCCGCGAGTCGCCTCATTGCGCTCAACCGCGCTTCGGCAACTCCTGCTTATTGTCGCGCAGATACTTTTCGAGAGTCGCGATGGCGCCGGCATCTCCACTATCGCACTTGGAGATGGCGACAGGCACTTCGGCCGGCGGAGCCGTACCACCCGCGGTGACCGCGCGGGTTTTCTCAGCAAGCGCATGGCAGTATTTGGCGTCAGCCGATTGCCCAAATGCCATGGATGCCAGTCCAAGAGATACACCTACGATTACCAATCCAATTTGAATCTTCATCTCAGGTTCCCCCTCAATCGGCGAATGCCGATGGTGCAGATTCAGTGCGCCAATTGCGCGGGCGGTCAACGTAATTATTTCCCGGATGGCCAACGTATTATTTCAAGCGTGTGAAAGTGATCGAGAGAGGGCCGACCTGCCTGGCTGGAAGGCGCCCCACAACCTGGGTGAGGGGTTGCGGACGAACGACCTCCACCACCCCCTCTCCTCGCCTTTCCCCCTCGCGGGGGAGAGGGACATGAGGGGACGACGGATATTCACAGCGTTCCTCTAACGTCCACGATTGCCAAGCCGCTTCCCAACTTCCGCATATGTCATATGCGATGCGGAGCGAAGACACCGATCTCAGGCGGCTGGTCGAGGGACTGCGGGCGCGCAAGAGTGCGTCCGGCTGGACCGCGCGTTGCCCTGCGCATGACGACCGCACGCCCTCGCTCAGCATTGGCTGGCGCGACGCCCGCGTGCTGCTGCATTGCTTCGGCGGCTGCACGCAAGCCGAGGTTCTGGACGCGCTGCGCCGGCGCGGCCTGTGGCCGAAGCGCGAGAAGATCGAGCGGCCTCAGCATCCACCCCTGAGCGAAAGAGGAACGCAAGCGCTTGGCTTGCGCTACTGGCACGAGGCGACGGCCCTCTATCCCGGCGCGTGGCCGGCCGGGCTCGTAACCTACTTCGCCTCGCGCGGCCTCGTTCCCTTCGAGCCCTGCCCGGCGCTGCGCTTCCATCCGCGCCTGCCGCACAGCCGAGGCGTCCCGTTGCCGGCGCTGCTCGCGCTTGCGACCGATGCCGAGAACCGGCCGGCCGCGGTGCAGGCGACGTATCTCCGCGCCGACGGCAGCGGCAAGGCGCCCATCGATCCCGTGCGGAAAACCTTCGGCAGTGCGCGCGGCGCGGCGGTGCGGCTGATGGAGGGCGACGACGTCCTGATGGTGGGCGAAGGCGTCGAGTCGGTCCTGAGCGTGCTGCAGGCCGTTGGCGAAGGCGGCTATGCGCTGCTCGGCACCAGTGGGCTCAAGAGCATCGTGCTGCCCGAGGTTTACGCGGCCCGCCGCATCATCATCGCCGCCGACAACGATGCGAGCGGCGCGGGCCAGCGGGCCGCGCTCGAGGCGGCGCGGCGGCTGGTCGAGCAGCAGAAGTTCCTGGACGTGCGCATCGCGACCCCGCCGCGCACGGGCACCGATTTCAACGATCGTTTGCGGAGTGCAGCATGAGCGAGGAAGACATCAGACGGGACATCGCCAACGCGGTGCCCTATCGACCCGGCGATGCGGCGCGCGCCGCGGAGCCGGAGGTCGAGATCCTGCCGGGCAGCGCCTTCCCGCCGGAGGAGATGCGCTGGCTGTGGCGCCACTGGCTGGCGCTGGGCAAGCTGCACCTGCTGGCGGGCGCGGCCGGGACCGGCAAGACCACGATCGCGCTCTCGATCGCGGCGGCGCTCACCTCGGGCCAGCGCTGGCCGGACGGCAGCGAGCAGCCGGGCGGCGACGTGCTGATGTGGTCGGGCGAGGACGCGATCGGCGATACGCTGATGCCGCGCTTCCTGGCATCGGGCGGCGATCCCGACCGCATCCACTTCGTCTACGCCGCGCGCGACAATGGCCGCTCGCGCCCGTTCGATCCGGCGTCCGACATGCCGAGGCTGATGCGCGCGGCCGAGCGGCTGCCCGGCCTGAAACTCCTGATCCTCGATCCCGTGGTCTCGGCCGTCACCGGCGACAGCCACAAGAACGCCGAGACGCGGCGCGGGCTGCAGCCGGTGGTCGACTTCGCCCACACGCTCGACTGTGCGGTGCTGGGCATCACGCATCTCGCCAAGAACTCGAGCGGCCGCGACCCGCTCGACCGCGTCGCCGGCAGCCTCGCCTTCGGCGCCGTGCCGCGCGGAGTGATGGCGACCGTGAAACCCGCCGACCCGAACGAGCCGCGCCGCCTGCTGCGCACCAAGACGACCAACGGCCCCGATTCAGGCGGCATCGAATACACGCTCATCCAGGCGCCGGTGCCGGGCCGTGCCTTCACCGCCCAGCGCGTCGACTGGGGCCAGCCACTCGACGGCACCGCCCGCGAGCTGATGGCCGTCGAGGAGCCCAACAACCACGGCCCGAGCGCGGTCGGCGAGGCCGAGACCTTTTTGCGCGAGACGCTGAAGGACGGCCCGATGGCGACGAAGGACGTGAGGGCGGCGGCGCAAGCGAATGGCTACGGCTGGCGGTCGATGGAGATGGCTAAGAAGAAACTCGGCGTCGTGGCGATCAAGCCCGGCTTCCAGAAGCCCTGGCTCTGGGAGTTGCCGGCCCCAAAGACCGCAGACGATGCCAAAGACCGCAACCCCACCGATCTTCTGCGGCCTTTGGACAGCGACCGCTAAGAAACCCTTATTTCATCGATACTCAGCCAAAGACCGCAAGTGTTCGGACGCGTTGCGGTCTTTGAGGGAAGATCGTGCCGTTTGCGCCGCACTGTGACGATCTGACGACGAAGAATTGGTGATCGCTGCAGTGCCCATCGCGTCGGTCATTTTGACCGGTGCCACGACGACGGCTGGCTAAATCGCTGTGCTTTCTGTTTGGAGGTCAAAGATTCCGCGGGAAAGCGCGTTTTGTTCTCGCCTGATGCTGCGACTGCGAGTGCTTTATCCCCAGCCCGAACACCGAATTTGAAAGGTCATTTCTCCAGCCAATAACAAAGAGATAATGCCGAATTCCTCAGATTCACAACTGGCGTATAAATTTGCCGATGACAGTTACGGCTACCTGCGTATCTTCAATGCATAGTCAGCCGCGAGTAGCTGGCCCCAACATGTAGGTCTTTCCACGTGGAAATTTATCCCTAACGGGGGATAAATGAAGAGGGTCAGCCTTTCGACTGACCCTCTTGAATATGGCCCGGTGGCAGAATGGATATGCGCCGAGGTTTGCAGCTACGGAGACGCTGGTTCGATTCCGGCCCGGGCCTCACACTAGGGCGGTTCCTTTTGGGACCGCCCTTTCCTTTTCAACCCGAAACGCTGGCCACCGGATAGTGAGATTTCCGTGGCAGAGGGTCAAGAGAGATCTGTACAACAAATGACTCTCAATTGATGTACAGTCAGCTTAAGCTGATTCTATGGCTATCAATCCTCCCATCGGGGTCCGCTTACGCCCTGTGATTGTCGCTTATCTGGACGAGCTCGCCGCGACAGGCGGTTATGGGAAGGGCCGAGCCGGCGTAATTCGTCGTTTCGTTGAAAATGGCATCGTCCGGGCACTCGAGCGCAATGTGCTTCAGAAAAAGGATGCCGCCAGATTTGGAGAAACTCCGGACACCGAGGCTGACGATGATGAGTAGGGTAGCGTAACAAGGAAGTTGCAGGACTAATTTTCGATTCTACAGTGACGAGATGAAGCCTGCTGTCTTCCTAGTCTTGTTAATTGGCGTCACGATCATCGTCCTGAACTTGATTTTCATTTGGCAGTTGCAGGCACCGCTGCCCAACCATCCCGTCGTCGAGTACAAAGACTTTGCTGCTATTTTACTGACCGCAGTAGCGGTCATCGTTGCTGTCCTAGCGATGGCCGTCGCCATCATTGCGATCTGGGGATACAATGATGTCATACGGCGAACAGAAGCGAAGGCCGACGAGTCTGCCGCAAAGGTTGCAGGAAAAGCGGTGGAAACCCATCTTAAGAGCCGTGAATTTGTAGAAGCAGTGCAGACAGCAGTTAATGCCCTAGTCGAGGAGCAAGTCCGCGCCGGTCTCACCACCGCGAACGCAGGACCATCGGGACCGCAGACAAATGTCACAGGAACAGCAATCCCTCCCGCCCCCTAAGAACATTGGGGTGTTTTCCTCAAACACAGAAACAATTCTGGCGCACTATAAGAACATTGCCCCAGTGGATGTGGTTGCGGTTGCGCGGGATATCGGCATCAGAGTTTACACGAGCAAGCTTGGTTCCATTTCAGGGATCCTGAGACGGGACAACAAGCTCGGCGGAGCCAGCGGCTTTGTGATCTTCGTCAACGAAGCGCATCACATTAATCGTCAACGCTTCACCGTAGCGCATGAGATTGGGCATTTCATGCTGCATCGGGATCGTGCCGAAAATGGCATTCAGGATGACGAGTTTTATAGAGCGCTCTCTGGCCCCCTTGAGACGGGAGCCAATCAGTTTGCCGCCGACTTACTCATGCCTTGGCCTTTAGTGAAGCGATTGCAGGACAGCGGGATTACTGGATTGGAGAGTCTTGCGCGAGCGCTCGCCGTCTCAAAACAAGCCATGGCTTATCGTCTTGGCCTCCCCTACGACCAGGATTGGGAATAGGCTACTTTACCGTGGCCTAACGACCTGGCGTCGACGCTTCTTGTCGCCAACGCTGAACATGAAAATGGTTATGCGCGAACGGACAATATGAGCTTATCCCTCTGACCGTTGTGCAGAGACGCGAAGACCGCAACCACTCCGATGCTTGCGGTCTTTGGAAGACTGCCGATGAAATGGGCCTTTTTCGCTGGTCCCTTGCCAAAGGCCGCAAAGGCCGCAGCCGCTGCGGTCTTTGATTACCTTTGCGGTCTTTGACAGCCTACACCAACGGATCGCCGCCCATGTGAAGCGCTCGTTGCAGGCGGCGCACCACGCGTCGGGACGAGAACTACCAGGGCTGCTCGACCACCAGAATCCGACACGCTCGCGGCGCACGAGCCCGGACGCGATATGCTGGCAAACCATTGTCGCCTGCTGCGCGCCATGCACCGGACAATTTGCTGTGGTCATGGCCAATCACACTATCGACGCGCGGGCGCATGTCTATCGAGCGCAAGCGATGCGTGTGTACCAAGTGTGTCTCTGGTCCCGCTCCAGCCGCTTCATCCGCCCTCGTCGTCCGGTGAGCGGTCGAAGTTCAGCGGCTCCATCCTCAGACCATCTGCGACGGCGGCGATGCCTGATGCGTCGGCGAACACGTCACGCTACGCTGCCGCCGCCAGTGCGGGAGAGCTCGATCTCATGACGCTCACACTAAAACCTTTGCATCCGGTGTTCGCGGCCGAGGCGAGCGGGCTCGATCTTCGCCAGCCGATCACGCGGGCCGATGCCTGTGCGATCAATGCGGCGATGAACAAGTACGCCGTCCTGGTGTGGCGCGGCCAGCCGCTCACGGCCCAGGAGCAGATCCGGTTCGCGACCACCTTCGGTCCGCTCGACATCGGCCTGAAGCGGGTGTTCAAGCGGCCCGAGCGGCTGGAGGACGAACGGCTGATCGACATCTCGAACGTCGGCATGGACGGCTCGGTCCAGAAGCCCGATTCGCCCAAGAACCTCTCCAACTTCGCCAACCAGCTCTGGCACAGCGACAGCTCGTTCATGAAGCCGCGCGCGGCCTATTCGATGCTGCACGCGCTGGTGCTCCCGAGCTGGGGCGGCGAGACCCAGTTCGCCGATCTGCGCGCGGCCTACGATGCGCTGGATGCGAGGACGCTGGCGACGGTCGAAGGGCGCAGCGCCGAGCACTATGCGCTGCACACGCGCATCCTGCTGGGCGACGACGCCTACACCGACGAGCAGAAGAAGCTGATGCCGCCCGCGGTGTGGCCGATCGTCGACACCCATCCCGGTTCGGGCCGCAAGGTGCTGTTCGTCGGTGTCCATGCCCGCCAGATCATCGGCATGAGCACCGCCCAGTCGCGGCTGCTGATGTCCGACCTGATCGAACATGCGACCGAGCGCGAGCGCGTCTACACGCACGAGTGGAAGGTCGGCGACCTCGTCATCTGGGACAACCGGGCCACGCTCCATCGCGGCCGCCGCTTCGACCTCGGCGAACGCCGCGAGCTGCGCCGCACCACGATCAACGATACGCCCGAGGCGATGTTGGCGGTGGCATAAGCAAATATCTCTTCCGGCCAGAAGAGATATTCGCAACGGTTGAGCCCACGGAGACGGCGACGCGGTCGCGTGCGTGCAGTTGGGGGGATCATGGAGCTTCACCGGCGGGGACATCGGTACAAGGACGCGGAGACCGGTGTCACGCTCGACGCCTGGTTGCCGAAGCGCGAGACGGCGCCTGATACGGCATTCGTCCGCCACTGCCTGGCCGAAAAGCACGGTCTGATCGAAGGTGACCGGGTGGAGGTCACAATCCGGCATCTCGACGATCGTCCTGTTTCGACCGAGGACGCCTGGCTTCGCCTGCACCTGTTGTCGGAGCGGAGCGTCAAGCCGAACGGCCTCAATCTCGACGGCATCTTCGACCTGCTCACCAATGTCGCCTGGACATCGGCCGGCCCGGTGCTGCCCGGAAAGGTCGACGACCTGCGCACCAAGGTGGCGGCCGACTGGCATCACCTGGTCGTGCAGTCGGTCGACAAGTTTCCGCGCATGGTGGACTTCGTCGTGCCGTCGGGCGTGCGGATCGCCGACGCCGACCGGGTGCGGCTCGGCGCCCATCTCGGTTCGGGAACGACCGTGATGCACGAGGGCTTCGTGAACTTCAATTCAGGCACCCTGGGCGACGCGATGGTCGAAGGCCGCGTCACGCCGGGCGTGATCGTCGGCCGGAATTCCGACGTCGGCGCGGGCTCGTCGATCATGGGGACCCTGTCGGGCGGCGGGAAGACGAAGAACGCGATCGGCGAGCGCAGCTTGCTCGGGGCGAACGCGGGCATCGGGATCTCGCTCGGCGACGAGTGCATCGTCGAAGCCGGGCTCTATGTGACGGCCGGCACCAAGGTGAAGTTGCCGGACGGCAAGGTGGTGGCGGCGCGCGAACTGTCCGGCCAGTCGCGGCTGCTGTTTCGCCGCAACAGCCAGAACGGGTCGGTCGAGGTCCTGCCGACCGACGCTTCGCGCTGGGGCGGGCTGAACACGACGTTGCACAGCAACGACTGAGGGCGTGGATGCGCGCGGTGGTGGCGTTGGGCGTGGCGCTGGTATTGGCACTGGTCGGGGCGTTGGCCTCGGCGCCGGCGGAGGCGCAGAGCCTGAAAGTCGTGGCGCTGGGCACCAGCTTCACCGCCGGGAGCTTCGTCACCAACGACAAGATCTGGCCGACAAAGCTGCAGCAACTCCTCGCGGCGCGAGGCGAAGCAGCGCAGGTCGTGAACGCAGGCGTCGCCGGCGAAACCACCCGCAATCTTCTCGCCCGCATGGACTACTCCGTGCCCGAGGGAACGACGGTCGCGATCCTCGAATACTCCGTGACCAACGACGACAGAGGCGGCATCTCGTTCAAGGAGACGGTCGCGAATGTCGAGAAAATGGCCCGTCGGCTCCTGGCCCGCGCGAGACCGCCGCAGGTGGTGATCTTCATTCGCGGCAAGAATGCCAAGGACCTTCTGGTCAACCAGGCCTCGTTCCAGCCGTTGATCGACGAGAAGCATCTCGGCTACGTGACGGTCGTCACCGACTACTATGGACCAGGACAGCATCCCAGCGCCCAGTCCCACGCCCAATATGCCGAACTCCTGGCACCCGTCGTCGGTGAACGGCTCGCGCATGCCCGGGAGGCGAGCGCGAAGTCGCCGCAATGATCGCCGTGATGATCAGGGCAGCCTGATTGGGGTCAGCGGAAGCGCCAGACGCGAGACCTCGTCGTGCCTCCCCTGGTGTCGCCACCGGACGCCACGACGAGCGAGAGGGTCTCGCCCGCTTCATCGGCCAGGGCGACCTCGCCCAGCCTCTGCCACCGCTGCGAGGCCTCCATGAGCAGGACGTGCTCGAGCCGATCATTGGAGGCATAGGCCTGTGCTCGACACCGGCCGGCCTTCAGGAAACATTCATCTGCTGACATCATCGCCATACCCCCATCTCGAAGGGCGAGCGGAGCGCGGACCGCTCCGGATGCCGATGTTCCGGATGCCGATGTTCCGGATGCCGATGTTCCGGATGTAGGGCGCCCTACCAAAAGCGCCGCGACCCGAAGAGCAGGATGTCCATGCGCTTGTGGCGATGGTCCGCGCCCGCCGATGCGCCAACGCACGCTGCGGCACAGCCGATGAGGGCTATCGCGGCGGTGGCAAAAGCGGTGATGAGGGCGGCCTTGCGGGCCGCCTCCGCTGTATCGCGCACCTTCTGCTCGGCCTGCTTCAGCTCGGCATAGGACTCGTCGACGCGCTTCTCCGCGTCGGCCTGCGGCAGGCCGGTCCGCTGCATCACCGTGCCGACCAGCATGTCCTTGTCGCGCTGGGCAAGCTGGCCGCTCTTGAGCGACGCGCCAAACGCCCGGAGGATTGGCGCATTGTCCCGCCCCTGCGCTGCCGCCTGTTGCTGGTTGCCCGAGGATGAACCCGGCGCGGGGGCCAGCAGACGATCGACCGCGTAATCAGTGGGGCTCATAGAGATCTGCCCGAGCGATGGATTCGAGGCCGCACCCGCCGCCGTGGCACCGGACACGGTCGCGGTCGCCTGGGTGACGGTCTTGATGGCGCCGCTGATCCCCGACGCCGCCACGATGGCGAAGACAACCATGGCAACCGCCCACACGGCGAACCCGTGCGCCCCGTCGCGGAAGTGCGCCTCCTCCACTTCCTCAGGCGTCGGCGGCATGCGCATGCGCCCGGCGATGTAGCCGCCCGCGGCAAAGCTCCCGACGGCAACGATGGCGGCATAAAGCGCCGAGGTCACAGCCAGGGCCTTTGCCGACGCGCCCGCGTAGGGCTGCGCGGAAACGGCAGACAGGCCGATCCCGGCGCCAAAGGTAAGAAGGACAAAAGAGATCGCGATGGCGCCCACGGCGCCCAGGAGCACGGCGCCCCATTGGACGGAACGCGGCGCCGCTGTCGTCGCCGTCGGCACGGCGGCGGTTGTCGTGCTCATGGTCGAGCTCCTTTTCTAACGCAAGCCAAGGAAGGACAGGACGAACATGACGACGACGACCAGACCGACCAGATAAATGATGCCATTCATGCTTTCCTCCTGCTGCGGCACAACCGCTAACGCTGGCGCGAGCAGCGGGGTTGCTCTTTTGGTCGTGATCATGTCGGCCAATCGTGGCCCGAATCGTGGAAGGGCCGTCACTGCGTCCAGTAGTGCACGGACCAAAGAGGATCGCCTGGCTACGCTAAGGCATTGCCTGGCATGCCATTCGGACGTGTCTGGCCCGGCGGTCGCTACGTTTCGTACCCCAACGATGGCGACCGCCACCTTCCGGTGCCGCGTGACTTTTGGGATGTGACTTTTGGGTCACGGCGCGGAGCGTCGTATCCGCTGTTTCGGATAACGCGCAACCGCCACCGGCCGCGCTCGTTGACCGATGGCCTGAGCCAAAGCTGGTAACACCGTGGGTGTGGGACCAGCGGCCCCGGAGAGCAACCGTGTTCCCGCACCTGGCTCTCCGGGGTTCTAACTTGGAAGCTTACGCGTGGCCGAAGGAGCGCATGATGCGGACCAGTTGCTCCGAGTTGTAGGGCTTCGCCAGGAAGTGGCCGCGCGCGGGTATATCCTGATCCGCGACGAGAACGTGCCCCGAAGTCAGAACCAGGTCGATTGCCGGCCATCGGCTCCGAATGACGACCGCCAGTCGCAACCCGTCCATACTTCCCGGCATGTCTATGTCGGTAAATACGATCAGGATTTGCTGGTCGGTTTCGAGATGCACGATGGCCTCGTCCGCAGATGCAGCGTCCAGCGTATCGAAGCCGGCCTCATCGAGGATGAAGGTCGCGCTTATTCGGAGGATCGCCTCATCTTCGACGACGAGAATCAAAGGCCGGGCCATGGCGCACCTATCGAAACGTTGTTGATTCGTTGGATAGGCGAGCGGTGAACCGGCTCTCTGCGCGCAAACCCTGCTTTATGCTAACGGCTATCCGCGCAGCCCAGTTGCCTGGTCGACCGTACAAGAAGCCGGACGAGTCGGCATCTCTAGTGGTGGGGCCGCCGCAGGCGCCATGCCCCAAGCGGGGGTAGACGACAATGGGCATGACAAACGGGGAGAGCGACGGCCCCACCGCTCAACGCCGTTGGAGGAGATTAGGTTTAAGCCCTGCGCGCTTTTGGCCCAGGCAGTCGCGACCTAGATCAGTGCCCCGTACGGTGGAGACCGCTATGGCGCTTGAACCTACTCGCGGATGATGACGTTCAGCAACGAGGAGTGGACCTTCAGTTCGCCGTTGTACTCGATCAGGCCGAGTTTTCGGAACTTGTTCATGAAATAGTTGATGCGTGAGCGAGTCGTGCCGACGCGTGCTGCCATGATCTCCTGGCTGATTGGTGCGCTGACCGTACGGAACTCGGCCTGATTGCCAACCTGGGCCAGCATGATGAGAAGCCGCGCCAGGCGCTTTTCGCTCGAATTGAAGAGCTGATCGATGAGATCCGCCTCGACCTGGCTGTTGCGCAGAAGCAGGAACGCCATGAAGCGCTGCGCCAGCTCGGGATGTTCGCTAAGAGCCGTCGCCAGTGTCGTGGTCTCGATACGAATAACGGTGGCTTCCGTGGAGGCCCGTGCGGACGCCAGATAACGGCGGTGGCCGGCGAGGCAGCTTTCCCCGATGAAGGCGCGGGGTCCAAGTTGTCCGACGACCCTTTCCTTGCCCTGTTTGGAGACGACGCTGAGATCGACATGGCCCGTCAGGATGTAGAACACGGCATCGCACTCGGCGCCCTGCCGGAAAACGTAGCTCTTCGCCTTGTAGGTCGCGATGGAGCGGCCGGAGCCTACGGTGGTCAGAAAGCCTTCCGTGTCGAACACCGCGGATGCTTTCTTGCCGCCTGTCCTTCTCCGGGCCTTTGGGGCCGTTGCCTTCCGATTTTGCTTTGCCGGCATCTGCTCTCCCGTAAGCACTTTAACGGTCGAGAATGGCGGGCTGTCCAGAAGTGGACAGTTCAAAGTTGAACAGCCCGCCGCATCTTTGCGCCTTACCGTGGGACGATCAATCTGGGGAACGACGATGGACCGCAATCCAAACGCTTCGCTCAGCCCACGTGAGATCAACGTACTTCGAGCACTGAAGCTGCCGTCCGACCGTGTCTTCTCGAGTGAAGATTTGAGGTTGTTGCTATCGATGGGGCTCGCCGTCGAAGACGGTGCAACGATAGCGCTTTCACCCGCCGGCCGTGTCCGCCTGGAGCTGGAAGAGCGCGCCAACTTGTAAAGACAGCCAGTCCCCGGCTGCAGTGATTGGGGAGCGGCCGGGAATGCGTGGGGCGGCGGGGGTGGTGTCCCGCCGCCCTATGGCTCGACGTCGAGAGCCAAAGAAGCATCAGGCCCTTTAGTGCAAAGGCCGACTCAGTTCCTCGGCGAGCTGGCGTCCGTGATCTGTCAGAGCGACGCGGCGGCTGGCATCGACCAAAACCCACCCACGCTCTACTGCGAGCGCAACGGCGTCGTCCGTGCCGCCATCGATCCGGCGAATTGTTCGCCACTGCATCTCTTCCCCACCGGTCGCCTCATATAGCAGGCGTATGAGTGCCAGGGCCATGGCTTCGGTGTCGTTTGGCATGGACATCCCGAAGCTGGGGTTGAAAGGCAACAACGAGCGGAAGCTGCATCCCGGACTGACTGGAGGAAGGGCTGTGAGCACTACGCTTAGGCTGGCAGCGCCCCTCGCGGAGTATGTGACCACCTCCCTCCAGGTTCAATATCCGATGGCTGCACGCTCATAGTGCGCAATGGACGCAGCATACATGCGCGTCATTGATGAAGAACGTTGCCGCACCAGGGTGAGTTGGGCGCGGCTTTCGTTGGAAGGCAGGCGCGAGCGATCGGCAACGCATCGCTGTTGTCGGCTTGAGGGCGACGCCGCTAGCAGTCGCGGAAGCGCACCAATCGGCCCGAAGCCTCATCCCATAGCGTCAACCACGGCGCGCGCAGTCCTCCCAGCAAAGTGAGCGGCTGGATGGGACGTAGCACCTGCACCGTCTCATGCGCAGCGCTGAGTTGATAGCTGGGCACTCGCGTATTGAGATGGTGGATGTGATGAAAGCCGATATTGCCCGTAAGCCAGTGAAGTATCCCGGGCAACGCGAACCATGAAGATCCCAACATCGACGCGTCGGACGGATTCCAATCGGCCTTTCGGGTCCAGTGCGTCGTCTCAAAGCGATGCTGCAGCGAAAACAGCCACACGCCCACGATCGAGGCCACCACCATGATCGGCAGGTGCACGAGCAGGACCTCGCGCCAGCCCAGAAGTAAGGCGAGGGTGCCGAACATCACAGCAAGAGCAGTATTGGTCAGCCATACTGAGCGGCGTTCGCGTTTCCAGCTGCGCGGCGTGCCGAATGGAAGCCGATAGAGCACCAGAAATACCAGTGGCGGCAGCAGTAGATTGGCAACCAGCGGATGGCGTGGCACGCGATAGAGCGTGCGCTTCCAGCGCGTTAGCTTCCTGTACTCGTGTACTGTGAGGCAGGCAGAATATAGGTCGCTGCCCTTGCGGCGGTCGAGATTGTTCCAGTTGCTGTGATGCATGCTGTGCTGGCGCGCCCAGTTTGTGAAAGGCGTCAGCGTAATCACGCTACACAGTTCACCAACGATGGCGTTGGCGCGTTTCGAAGCGAAGAAGGAACCGTGACCGCAATCATGCTGGATGATGAAGACGCGAACCAGAAGGACTCCGGTCGGTATGGCCAGGGCAAAAGTCAAAGGATAGGAAATCGGAAAGACGAGATACATTGCCACGCAGGCGGCGACGAACGGACCAAAGGAAGTCAAGAGCTGCAATACGCCCTGCTTAATGATCGGATGGGCGAAGCCAGCTACCGCTTGTCGTACCTCGGCATCCGAGCGAGCGGAGACGCGTTCGGTTTTCATGAAAAAAGTCCTTTGAGAAAATCGTCAGGAGGGGATTCCTGCACCGGCACGCAATGTCTTACGGAGCCATGTCTTTGCAGGTAGGGCGACTTGCTCTCTTCAACCTGGACTCTGATCAGACAGAGCATGGCTTGTGCGCCTCCGCACAGATGCCAGGCACTATCACCCCGTGCGCTAGGGCCAATATCAAGGCTAGCCGGGCATAGAGGCTCAGGTCTGTTCACTATTGATCAGGGAGATCAAATGATCTGCGACGCCGCCCGAGGGGACGCATGACCTCCGGGAACTCGGGACCGATCAGCTTCAAGTGCGTGATCAGTCCGGCCAATGCCCGTCATGCTGATGATACCGGAGGAAGTTGACCGCCTTTTCTAGGCAACGTCCGGCCGCTCGCCGATCTCCCGGTCGATCGCCAACGCTACATCGCATTCGGCAACCTTGTATTTCTCGCCGAGCTTTTGCCAATCCTGTGCCGTCTCCAGCAGTATGTCGCGATTAAGGGGATCGGCAAACCTGCTCGCAGGCCAGAATCAGTCCCGCACCCCGTAGATTCATCCGCTCCGGTCGTCCGGGGTGTGGCCGACGTCCAGCAGCTGCGCCGCGAGCGCTATTCGATGGCTGCCCAGGACCGCAAGGAACGGCTAAGATTCACCCGGGCGACAAGGAGGCAAGGGACGCAGGATGCAATCGTTTCTGTTGGTCATCGTGGATCACGACAAGAAGGTCTTCTCTATTGTGGGACCAATGGAAGACGACAAGCCCTGGACCGACGCCCTCATCGATGCGCAGGACGAAGGCCGGTCGGTGACCTTCTTCAAGCCGTCCCATCGCGCCACCCGGGAAATGGTGGCCGAGAAGATGAAGGCCGAGTTTGGCTACAAGGAATCCAAACTGGTCCTCAATCCCGTGCTGTAAGACCTCGCCCCGTCAGGGCAGGGCAATCGCTTGTGACCAAGAGCGCTGACTTCAAAGGTGGTGTCATCCTGAGCGTAGCGAAGGATCCTTCGCTGCGCTCAGGATGACACGGTTCTTGGGTCAAGCATTCTCTGCCAGATGCGATTGCCCGCCCGCTAGGGCACGAGGCGAAAGAACTCAGTCGTGACCGAAGTCCAAAAGCTTCATTTTCCGGAGACCGTCCGCGACGGCGGCGATGTTCTGGTCGGTCGGGTCGATCGTGCCGGTCGGCGACCATTTGATCGCGCTGGAGGCCGTGGCGTTGGTGAACACCACGCGATAGCGCAGGTTCATCATCAGCGAGGCGGCCTGCGGCATCGAGAGCGGCCGCTTGCCGTTCTGCTTGACCGCGGCGTCGACCACGTCGTTCCAGCCCTGGATGAAGCCGCGCGCATTCCTGTTCAGGCTCGCGGTGATGTAGCTCTGCAGGTCGAGGTCCGAGGACACCGGCGGCGCCGCCAGCCAGGAGGCGAAGGCGCCCAGCACGAACACCAGATTGTCCGGCAGGATGTCGTCGGGCAGGACGACGTCGTAGGTCCGCTGCTTGCCGAGCTGCGGCAGGAAGTCGGCGGCCAGAACGATGTGCTTGTCGAGGATCGTGGCCGAGAACCCGTTGCCGGGACGCTGCGCCGAAATCTCGATGCCCGTCAGCCGGCCCGACTCGGCGGCCGCATTGAGTTGGCCCGCCAGCGCGCCGGACGCGCCGAGCGCGTCGCCGAGCTGCTTGTGTTGCTGGAGGCTGCTGTTATGCGCCAGCGTATCGACGATCGACTGCAGGCGATGGCCGTTGACCGCCGTCGCCGGAGCATCGCCTTTGGCGATCGCGACGATGAACAGGACGACAACGAACACCGCCACCGCCAGAGCGGCCCAGCGCATCGCGCCCCTGGCCGTCACGGATCTGCCGTCGCGGATCTGCCATCGCATCTGCATGCCCGGCCAGCCTAGGTCCCGGGGATCGAAGGACAAGCCGGCTTTCGTGTCGAACGTATCCGCCGGCGGCCCCGGGCTACCCCGCGTCGGCATCGGACAGCTTTTGTTCGCATGCATCCAAAGCCGTACAACAGCGTTACTCCCTTATCCGTCAACAGGTCAGGACCCCAATGTGCCCTCAAAGAACGTCGCCGGGGTCCGCGAAAGAGCTGTCCGATGCCTTGGGCGACGCCGAGCGTTTCCAGCTACTTGTCGGCGCCGTCCGGGACTATGCGATCTACATGCTCGATCCCACCGGCCGCATCGTGAGCTGGAACGCCGGGGCGGAGCGCTTCAAGGGCTACAAGGCCGAAGAGGTGATCGGCCGCCACTTTTCGCTGTTCTATACCGCCGAGGACCGGGAGCAGCGGATACCCGAGCTGGCCCTCAAGACGGCCTACACGTCCGGCAAGTTCGAGACCGAGGGCTGGCGGGTGCGCAAGGACGGCAATCGCTTCTGGGCCCATGTGGTGATCGACCCCATCACCGATCCCGGCGGAAACCTGATCGGTTTCGCCAAGATCACCCGGGACCTCACAGAGCGGCGCGAAGCCCAGGACAAGCTGGAGAAGGCCAAGGAGGCGCTGTTCCAGTCGCAGAAGATGGAAGCGATCGGCCGGTTCACCGGCGGCGTCGCCCACGACTTCAACAATTTGCTGGCGGTGGTCCTGGGCGGTCTGGATCTCGTCCAGCGCCGCATCGGCAAGAATGACCCCCAACTCGAGCGTTTGCTGGACAACGTCAGACAGGCCGCGCAACGCGGGGCCAACCT
Organism: Alphaproteobacteria bacterium; assembly: GCA_017308235.1. Classification (GTDB taxonomy): domain Bacteria; phylum Pseudomonadota; class Alphaproteobacteria; order Reyranellales; family Reyranellaceae; genus Reyranella. The sequence continues at coordinate 17,576 of JAFKFL010000012.1, forward strand.
CACGCAACGAATGCTGGCCTTCGCGCGCCGCCAGGAGCTCAAGCCGGAGCTGATCGATATTCGCGCCCAGTTAAAGACGATGACGGATCTGCTCGACCGCTCGCTCGGTCCCGACATCACGTTGGCGACCCGCTTCCCGAAGGAAACGGTGACGGTGCTGGCCGATCCGGTCCAGCTCGAGATGGCGATCCTGAACCTCGCCGTGAATGCGCGAGACGCGATGCCGGCGGGCGGGACCGTCACCATCGAGGTGACCATCGAAGCGCTGGATGACAGCAACAGCCACGGGCTGAACGCCGGCCGCTATGCCGCCTTGTCGGTGATCGATCACGGCGTGGGCATGGATCAGGAAACGATGCGGCAGGCGATCGAGCCGTTTTTTTCGACCAAAGGCGTCGGTCAAGGTACGGGTCTGGGTCTGTCCATGGTCCACGGACTGGCGGAGCAGTCGGGAGGGCGGTTCATTCTGCGCAGTACCCTGGGACAGGGCACCCGGGCGACCCTGCTGTTGCCGCTGCAATCGGGCGTCGTGGCTGAAGACGCGAAGCACGACACCGAAGGACCATTGCCGTCGGCGGCGCTGAGCGTGCTGGCCGTCGACGATGACGTGCTTGTATTGATGAATACCGCCATGATGCTCGAAGAGGCGGGCCATTCCGTGACGACGGCCTACTCGGGCCAGGAGGCCCTCAAGGTCATCGGCCTGTCGAAGCCGTTCGACCTGCTGGTCACCGATCAGGGAATGCCGAACATGACCGGGCAACAACTTATCCAGCGCGTTCGGGCACAGTTCCCGACGATGCCGGTGATTCTGGCGACGGGCTATGCCGAGACGCCGCCCGGCCTGGGGCGCGACGCGATCAAACTGAACAAGCCTTTCCTGCAAACGCAGCTCCTCGAGGCGGTCAAAAATGCGATGACCCATGACTGGCAGCATCGCAAATAGACATGCCCTCGGTATGTTTGAGCGACGATCCGCTTCTGGTGGCCTAGGCGCGCATACGTTCATCAACGGAGCTGTCGAGATCGATTTCAGCCATGAGCGCCGACGGCTTGCTCTCCGGAGGCCCCGCACTCCACGGGTCGCCGCTGGGTTCCACCGCGTGCAGGCGGCTTACCGCGAACACGCACCAGGCACCGCCGGGTGGCAGCCTTCCACTCGGTTGGCCGCCGCCGTACTGGAAGCAGAGGACACTTGGTTCCCCGGTCGCGCCTCGGCCAAGCGTGTGCGGGCTGAAGAAGCGCACATAGTCGTCATAGATGCCCGTCAGCGACTGGCGTGCTTCGATGGCCTGTTTAAGGATTTCGTACGACATGACACGCCCTCCATGGACCGCTCCGCCATGGATCTCGCGCCAGGATCGCCTCTACTGCGGGTTGCAGTGAAGTCGGATCGCGACCGGGCGCCATGCGAATGCCCCTCTTCAGGCGGGAGCGCAGGACATCCCCGTACTTAATGTGGGTGCCGCGGTCTCTCAGCCGTCGGTGCCTGGATCAAAGTCCTGCCGACGATGAGGCGAGCGTGGACCCGGACAGGGCCGCTGGCAACGGCGAACCGCGCTGCGAAGGTCCACTTGTGTACGTTCGCTCGACATTTTTGGTCGAGAAAGGGACCGCCGGTCGGCCCCTCTATTGGTTCCTGGGATCCTTGCGACCGGCCGCCTTCCGGTCGAGGTCATTGGCCTCCTGCTCGAGATCGTTCGCGACCTGGAGCAGGCGCTCGCCGACATCTCCTGGAGCGGCCCGTGCCAGGCGCCGCGCCTTTGTGGCGACTTCCCGGGCCTGGGTGGTGGTCTGCAATCCAAGATCGGCTGCCTTTGTTGTTTTCATATCTCATTAACCCCTCCCGACATGCAGAGGTTCCGCAGCATCGCAGCCTACTGCCGCAGAACCTGTTCCCGCCGATCGTGGGGAAGGCCTGTTTCGGCGAGGTAGGCGTCCATCGTCGGCGACCACAGGCTGTCGTCGCGATAGATGAGGTGTCCGATGCCGACGCCGCCGAGCGGCTCGAACGTCTGGAAGGTGCCGCGGCCGCCGGCCGCGACGAAGCTCGCGAAATTCTCGCTCGAGTAGGAGAGCGGGTAGAAGAAATCGCGATCGCCATAGAGCCACAAGGTCTGACGTGGAAAGGTCGCACCCATCTTGAACAGGCGCTGGTTGACGGCCGTCTGGCAATGCGCGCCGCTCCAGCCGCCCACGAAGTTGACGACGCCGCGCGGCTCGTCGGGATGGCGGCCTGCCCAGGCGATGGAAAGGATGCCGCCGCGCGACTGGCCGCCGACTATGAAGCGCGTGCGGTCGATGAACGGCCAGGCGAGGATCGCAGCCGACGCGGCGTCGATGTCGGCAAGCGCCCGCTCGGCACCCGCGAGCGCGCGGGTCTCGTCGCAGGTGTAGCCCCGCGTGCGATCTTCGTCGAAGCCTTCGTCATAGAGCCCTTCCGAGCCACCACGGCCTCGTCGCGACGGCAGCACGACGGCCCAGCCGCGCGCCACGAACCAGTGCGCGAGCACGAACGGATCGAACGGCCGCGCGAAGGCCTTCGGATCCGTGCCCGATCCCGTCGAGCCGTGATGGAAGATCAGGACGGGGAACGGTCCGTCGCCCGGTGGCTTGTAGGTGATGACCGCGAGCTTGACGCTCTCGCCGTCGATCGTGACGGGCAACATCGAGCGCTCCTGCGCGGCGGCGGCGCCGGCAAGCGCGTGAAGCAGTGCCAACAGGAAACCAACGGCAACGACTCGCGCGCGATTCATCGGAGCCCTCTCACGGCTATCCATCCCATCGCCAGCGACAACCGCCCTCGGTCTTGGCGCACGCGAAAGCAGTGAAGGCCACGGCAAGAGCGACGACGCAGACCCATCGAGGCCAGCCCTGAACCAGCGTGACGAGCAGGACGAGGGCAACGACAAAAGCGAAAATGGCTGCCCAGCCCTGCCACGTTACGGGCATGCCACCGATGCCGTAGCGCTTCTGGGTGAACCAGGGTTTTCCCGACCCCATTGCCATCGCCGGAGGCTGCCGAGCTCTGCAGACAACCGCAAGGTGTATCTGCCCGGCTCCCAACATCTGCAATTGTACGCCTCCCGGGTCATGCCCCGGGAGATGGAAACCTCAGTCGAGGTCCTTGGTCATGAAGACGCGCGAGGTTCCGGGCGGATCGCAGGGGATGCGGCCGAATTCGCGCCAGCCGTGGCGCTCGTAGAATTCAGGCGCCTGGAAGTTGATCGTGTAGAGCACCGCGCCGCAGCAGCCGCGCCGCACGGCCTCCTCCTCCACCAGGCGAAGCATGCGGGTGCCGATCTGTTGCCCGCGCAGGCTCTCCGGCAGGAACACGAGGTCGACGAACAGGAGGCCGAGCGAGGTCCGGGCCAGGATCCCGCCGACAACGTCATGGCTGGCCGGATCGCGAACCAGCACCGCAAGCGGGCGCGAATCCCAATAGCCCGCATGCTTGGCGTTGTACTGGCCGAGCCCGTCGTCGATCAGCCTACACGCTTCGCTGTTGGGAGCGTCCGTCAGGACGAGTTCGGGTTCCTTCATCGACGACCAACCTACGCCGGGCCTTCTGACAGCGTGGTGTCAGCAGTGAGGGTGCGGCATCCCAGCCCTAGTCGATCACGTCAGCATCTTGTTACGGTTGCAGTGAGAAGTGTTTGTTGCACGGCAGGCACCGCGATTTTGGGAGAGGTGAATAGAGTGACGGACGACGCAAAAGGAATGAACGAACCTGTCGATAACAATGCGCCTGCCAAGGCCAAGCCGGAGAAAAAGCCATACACACCCCCCGTCCTGATCGACTGGGGCACGCTCGGGGAGCTCACGCAGTCCGTCGGCTGGTCCGGCAACCGCGACGGCGGAAGATTCATCTTCACCAAGACTAGGTAACCTGTCCCCTCGCTCGGGCGGGGAGCAACAATTTCGACCGCCGCGCGTTGGAGGCGCGGCCGTCGTTTCACCGACGATGGCGTCCAGGTTTCGGCGCAACGGCGGGAGAAGAACATGCCAGGTGCGATAATGCGCGTTGTTCTCCCGGCGCTGGTCTGCTGTGCCGTCCTGTGTGTTGTTCCGGTGCGCGCCGTCGACGCGCAGTCGGGCAACCAATCTAGCTTCCTGGGCTCGAACCAGACCGGCAGCCTCGACTGCAACAAGGGTCCGGCCCAGGTCATGGGGAGCTACAACGTGCTCAGGATCTCCGGCGCATGCTCGAGCCTCCAGGTGGCGGGCTCCGGCAACAAGATCACCGTCGAGCTCGGCCCGGGCGGCACGCTCAACGTGTCCGGATCGAACAACGCGATCACCTGGTCGAGCCCGGACGGCAAGCCGCCGACACTGACCTCCGCCGGCTCGGGCAACGCGGTGTCGCCGCCGCTCGAGTGAACGCAGGCGTCAGTCACCGCCGCCAACGAGCAACATGCCGGCCCGACCGCGGGTGTCGTTGATCACCTGCAGTGTTGTGTCGGCAGAGATGCGTTCCTGCTCGCGCGCGCGATGCGCTATCCTTCGGAAGGTTTGCTCCCGGGTTCATTTGCCCTTTGCAGGTGCACCGTCATGTTCGGCAGCCCGGCATCTTTCTCGTTTGGAGCCCTTCTCGTCGCGATGGTCGGCTGGCTGGTCGCCGCCCTCGTCACCTACGTCTTCTTCGTGTTCACCGGCTTCCTGACGATCGGCGTCATCGGCCTGCTGATCTGCTTCATCAGCCTCAGGATCGAGCTCGAGTCCGGCAGCATCGTCGGAACGGTCTCCTCGCCGGACTCCTTTCGCCGACAGGTCGAACGCCAGCAGGCGATGTCGAGAGCCGAACGGGCCGCTGCCCGTCATGAGCAATCTCTGACGGCGAGATCCGCGCGGTTCTTCCTGAACCTCGGAATTGCATTGGCCCTCATCGGTTTCGGCGGATTCATCTACTACCAGCTATGAAAAGCGGAAGTCTTCTTGCCCATGCATGACTTGGCGGCGATGGCTCAACCATCACTTCCGGCATGCATCTGGTGACGTTACGTGTCGGCGCATCCAACCCCGCGATACCGCGTTTGCACTCCCGTGTGTCTGGGAAGGGAGTTGTGTGATGGTTTCTCGCAATGTGCTGATGCTCGCCGTCGGAACGCCGGGTCTGCTGTTCTCTCTTGGGATGACGAGCGCGATGGCGGGACCATCGCAGATGGCTTCACCCCTCACGTTCAACGCCAGCTCAGCGGGCTTTCACGCATCTGATGTCGTGAAGGTCTGGGGCGGCGGTGGTGCAGGTGGCGGCGGTGCAGGCGCAGGTGGTGCCGGCGCGAGTGGCGGCAGCGGTGCGAGCGCAAGTGGCGGCAGCGGTGCGGGTGGTGCCGGCGCAAGTGGCGGTGGCGGTGGCGGTGCTGGTGCTGGCGCAAGCGGTGCCGGTGCAAGCGGTGGTGCCGGCGCAGGTGGTGCCAGTGCGAGCGGCAGTGGTGGCGCGAGTGCCAGTGGCGCTGGTGCGAGTGGTGGCGCTGGCGCCGGTGCGAGCGGTGGTGGCGCGAGTGCCGGTGGCGCCGGTGCGAGCGGTGGTGCCAGCGCAAGCGGCGCGGGCGCTGCAGGTGCAAGTAGCAGTGGTGGCGCTGGCGCGAGTGGTGCCGGTGCGGGCGCTGCCGGCGCGAGTGGTGCTAGTGCGGGCGCTGCTAGTGCGGGCGCTGCTGGAGCTGGCGCAGCGGGCAGCGGCGCTGGCGGTGCCGGCAGTGCTGCCGCCGATGGTGGCGGTGCGAGTGGCAGCGCACTTGGTGGCTCACCGGAGTCGGCGATGATCGGCGTTCCGTCGACGCAAGCCCCTGCCGCGGTGCAGGCTGCGATACAGGCGAAGGAATCCTGCGAGGCGCGGCGCGCGGCCGGTCTTTCGTGCCTGTCGTCGCCTTACCTGCAGACAGGCACCGCCCAGGCGATCGAGTTCGATCGCCGCGCCTATGCCGGCATGACCGATTGCCTGAACGCCGCCTCAGCAGCGCACGTGCCGCTCAATGCCTGCGGCAATGGACGCGGCCGCTAAGATGGCCGCGCCGTTGGGGTCAGTGTTTGGGGATCAATGTTTGGTGTGCGGGCCGTTCGACGACGGCGGGTCGTCTTCGTCGGTCGAATCGCGTCCCGGGTTCGGCCGTTTCCGATGCACCGTCTGCATGGCCGAATCCATCGAGGCGGAGGCTTGCTGCGTGGCCTGCTGCTCCATACCCGTGGCCATCAGATCTTGCCCGTCTGCATAGCGAAGCAGGCGGGACTGATCGTCGACCTGCGTCAGGGCGCCTGCGAGCCGCCTCGCCCGTCGAGCCTCGTCTCTTGCGGCACGGGCTTGGTACAGAAGATCAAGTACGCGAGACATGGTCCTGTCCTCACTCTGTTTCTGCCGTAGCCTTCTGTTGTTCTGTACGGGAACGAACGTGACGCGGACAAAGTTGCAGTCCCGCCCATGGCAATTGCGCAGCGTGGTATTTAAGCCACGGGCCGTTGCCGAAACGGAGGCACGGAACTGTGGTCTGGAACTGGGGCGGCACGCCGTCGTTGCCTTTCCCTGGGCGCCGACGACAACGCTGAGCCATCAGCGAAGGTAGATATATGGCCAAAGACCTCGAGCCCGGAACCCTGGCCTATCGTGAGTACGAACTGTTCGTGCCCAACGCACCGGACGCGACGGTCGCGATCACGTTGGGAGACCTGGAACAGGACACGCCGGCGGCACGCTTCGCCCGCAAGACCGGGGCGACCCACTATGGCCTGGTCTCGATCCTGAACGTGCCCCACGCACCGGACTATCCGTTCGTCTGGAGCCTGCACGACACCATCCTTGCGCTCACCAGCAGCCACATCGGCGCGCCGGTCGACAGGACCCTGAGACAGACGATCGGCCGGCTGCTGGGCGTCTTCTTCCACGAGATCCGCGGCGTCGCCCCGGAGCTTTCGGAAATGAGGCTGACGGTCGCCAACGATGCCTGCCCTCATTGAGGCGTGCGCAACTGACATCAAGTTGCAACCTCGGCGGTCCTGCCGTCGTTACGCGATTGCATGTAGGTCCAGTTTGGTAACAGCCGATGCCCAATACCAAGAATGAACCGGTCGATTGCCCCCTATTACTCGCTGTGCCGGCGTCGCCGGCCGCTCGTCGAATTGCGCGGTATCTGCGTGAATACGGGTTCGATGTCGATCAGGCAGCCGATTCAGAACAGGCGCTCAACGACCTCCGGGCCCGGCGCTTCAAGGTCGTGCTGGTCGATGCGCGCCTGCCGGGGCCCATCGACGGCTTCTCGGTCCTCCAGCACGTGCAGCGTCAAGCCGCCGACTCCGAAGTGGAGTTGATCCATAGCACGCCGCATCTCCTGAGGTCGGTCACCCGGCTCTGCAGCCGGGTCGCGTCGCGTCCACAGGACAGGAAGCGTCTTCATCCCTCATTGCGGGTGGTGAGGCGATCGACGATGGCCGATCGGAGCGGCGGCCGAAATAGCGGCCAAAAATAGCGGCTAGCAGGACCGCGACAGTTCCCAATCGGGACCGAGAACCTTCAGCGCTGCCAGCGCGAACTCTTCCTTGTCCTCGATCGCCATGTCGTTTGTGCGGACTGCGCGCCCCAGCAGACGCAACATGTCGTACAGGGCAGCGCGCCGCGCCTCCGCATTCTCCACATCTTGCGGGGGCAAGACTTCCGGCGATGCCGCGCGGGTCCGTCGATCATGCAGGTAAATGACTTCTGTCATTCGATCCTCGGTACGCTTTCGTCCTTTCTAATTACGCACGGCAGCGACGGAGGTTGCGGGGGCAAACCGGTGACCTACCGGCGACCCCGATGTGCGCTTTTCCTGGTGACCTTCTTGACCAGGCGTTTGGTGCGGGACGTGGCCTTGCGCAAAGCTCTCTTGCTGACCTTCTTTTCGGCGATCAGCTGCCGCTTGGCCGCGGCCCTTTTCGCGCTGCTCCGCGCGGTGACGCGCCGGGTCGCCTTTTCGGCGGCACGTCGCGCGGCACGCAGCGTCCTGACGGCCGCTCGGCTCGCGATATCCGCAGGACGGGACAGCGCATCGATTGCCGCGTTCAGTACCTCCACCGTCGTTCGCATCGCGGAGCCGGCCTTTGCTTTACGTGTCGCCATAGTCGTTCCTCGATCGTTTCAACTGCCGTCCTAAACGGAGAGCATCCGCCAAGGTTGCCCCCGGTTGCCCATGAGCAGTTCCGGTCATCGAGACCGTGGTAACGTCGGGCCTTCAATTCTCAGCGCGGAGCGATGCCATGGCGAAGATGATTGCGATGGTCGTGACCAAGGGCGGAGCGAAGCTGCAGCGTGTCGAGCGCGATGTGCCGCAACCCGGACCGAAGGAACTGCTGATCCGCATTCAGGCCTGCGGCGTCTGCCACAGCGATACCTTCACGGTCGAGGGTCTGTGGCCCGGCATGGTTTATCCGCGTGTGCCGGGCCACGAGGTGATCGGCGTGGTCGAGGCGATCGGCGGGCATGTCGAAGGCTGGAAGCCCGGCGATCGCGTGGGCGTCGGCTGGTTCGGCGGCTCGTGCGGCCACTGCCGCTATTGCCGACGCGGCGAGGCCTTCGCCTGCGAGAACGTGCAGGCCGTCACCGGCGTCACGCGCGACGGCGGCTATGCCACGCACATGGTCGCGGACGTCTCGGCGGTCGCGCACATTCCCGACGACATGGACGATGTCGAATCGGCGCCGCTGCTCTGCGCCGGCGTGACGACGTTCAACGCGCTGCGCCACGGCGGCGCGCGCACCGGCGACGTGGTGGCGATCCTGGGCGTGGGCGGGCTGGGACATCTCGCCGTCCAGTTCGCCGCGCGGCAGGGCTACCGCACCGTCGCGGTGAACCGCGGCCGCGACAAGGAAAAGATGATCCGCTCGCTCGGCGCCCACGACTACATCGATTCGACCGACGGCGATCCCGCGGAGGCGTTGCGCAAGCTGGGTGGTGCACGCGTGATCCTGGCGACGGTGACCAACGCCGAGGCGATGCAGTCGGTGATGGGCGGCCTCGGCCCCAACGGCACGATGATGATCATCGGCGCGGTTCAGGCCTTCCCCATCAATCCGATCGAGATGATCGGCAAGAGCTCGGCGGTACGCGGCTGGTACTCCGGCGTCGCGACCGATTCGGAAGACACGCTGCGCTTCTGCCAGCTCCATCACATCAGCCCGATGAACGAGATCTATCCCTTCGCCGAGGCGCAGGCGGCCTACGACCGCATGGTGAGCGGCAAGGCCCGCTTCCGCGTCGTCTTGAAGATGTCGTCCTGAAGATGACCTGCGCGACGTGGCACGACGTGCGTTCCTTCAGTGAAACGTTCCTTCCGTGAAACAGTTTTGTGCGTGATGACAATCGCGCGCTTTCCAAGCAAAGCTCTTACAAACGAATCGTTCGTAAGAGGAGGAAGAGTTGCTTGCCCGCAGACGTCGTTTCATCGGTGGAATATCGGCCATGACCTTGTGCACAGCATCGACGGCGGTGTGGGCGGACACGACTTCAGCTAGACCCGGCACCTTGCTGAGGAGCTGGAAAGGCAAGGGCGGCCATCCATTGCCCGATGCGGCCGAGAACTATTTCGTCAACTACACGTCGACCTCGGTCAACGGCAAGACGACCACTGTTTCCGGTCAGGTTGCGATACCGGCCAGCCCCGTGCCGGCGGGCGGCTATCCCGTCATCGGCTGGGCGCCGGGAACCACCGGCATGGGCTCGCGATGTGCGCCGTCGAATTTCCCCAGCCATATCGCGTCGCTGAACGAATGGGTGAAGCGCGGCTATGCGGTGCTGCGAACCGACTACGAAGGTTGGGGCGACAATGCCCGCCGTCCCCTGCTGAACCAGCGCAGCAACGCCGATGCCGCCGTCAATCTGGTCATCGCCACGCGGTCGGTGTCCGACAAGCTCGGACGTGCCTGGATGGTCATGGGCCACAGCGAAGGCGGTGGCGCAGCCTTGTGGGCGGCGGCCTTGGGTCCGGAAGCCGCCAAAGGCTGCGCGCTCAAGGGAGCGATCGCCCTCGCGCCCGTTGGTCCGGGTGTCCTGAAGCTGATCAGCGATCTGGCCAACGGCACGGACACGCGAGCGGCGTTTCCGCTGATCGTACCCGAAGTGGCAGCCTACCTTGCCGCGGCTACGGTCCTCGGCGCGAAGGCATCGGATCCTGCCATCGACATCGACAAGCTGGTGACGGCGGACTTCAGGCCGTTCGTCGAGGCGAGCCAGACGCCTTGCATCTCCGATCCGCTGCCCAAGTTGTCACTACCCAAGGCAGGTCACTATCTGAAATCCGGACCGTCCTACACCCGCCTCGAGACGTTTCTGCGCGAGCAGGATGCATCGTCGCAGACCCTGAAGCTGCCCGTGTTCGTCGGCCAGGCCGGCAGCGACAACTTCACGCCGACGCCCGCGACCACGGACGAGATGGTCCGCGCCCTCAGATCCCGTGGCGCCTCCATAAAACTGGAGACCTATCCCGGAAAGAATCACGGCGAAGTCGTTGCCGCGTCATTGAAGGATGTGCTGGCCTTTGCCAGCGACGTTTTCGCGGGACGCATGGGCTGAAGGGCAGGCCGCCGCCGCGTCGCCTGGCTCAAGTGGCGGCGGGACGGCGGTGCACCCAGCACTCGCAGGTGTTGCCCCGCAACTCGACGGTTCGCTCGCGCACCGCACCGAGACGCGTGACGACGCGCTGTGACGCGACATTGTCGGGATGGATGAAGCTTGCCACCCGGTCCAGGGGGAAGTGCTCGAACAACCACCGACGCGCCGCGCCAGCCGCTTCGGTGGCGTAGCCCTGGCCCCAGAACGGCTGGTCGAACGAATAGGCGATCTCGGGTTCCGGCCAGTCGAGCGGATGGAAGATGCCGACACTGCCGATGAACACCGCGCCGTCGATCTTCTCGCAGGCCCACATGCCGTAGCCGCGCAAGGGCCATGAGCCCGTCGACATGAGCATCGTTCGCCAGACCTCGACCGGCGTCGATGTGCGCCCCATGGTCAGGTAGCGCATGACTTCCGGATTCGCCTGCATGGCGGCGTAGGCGTCGAGGTCGCTGGCGCGGAACGCGCGCAGCCGCAGGCGCGCTGTCATGACGGTCGGGATCTCGAACGTCGTCATCTTCTCGTCCGCTCCTGCATGGCGATCAACTTTCGTCGATCAGCTGGTCGGTGGGGACCACATGGATCGACTGGTCGGTGATGAGGCCCTTCCAGACCCAGTTGTGATGCCCGATCACGTCGGCTGCCGGCAGGTGGGGCCGGTCGGCGACGGTATGCGCATCGGCGGCGACAACGACATGGAAGCCGTGGGACACGGCCGACCGGACCGTGGTGTCGACGCAGAAGTCGGTCGCCCAGCCCGCGACAACGACGCGGTCGGTCGCGAGCTGCTCCAGGGCAGCGAGCAACGATGTTCCGGCGAAGGAATCGTTCAGCGTCTTCTCGACCACGAGGTCGTCGGCATGACGATCGAGCTCGGGCAGGAACGCCCATCCCGGTGCCCGCCGCTCGAAGAGATCGCCCGGCTTGCCGCAATGCCTGATCCAGATGACGCGCCCCGACCGCCGGCGCACCGCTGATGCGAGCGCATTGATGCGCGCCACGACCCCCGTCAGATCATGCTTGGGTGCGCCCGAGAGCAGGCCCGCTTGCATATCCACCACGACGAAGGCGTCCACGCCTCGACTCCCGATTCAACAACCCGGCTATTTCATAGAACCCATGATCACCAGCACCAGGGTCACGGTGACGGCGCCGCCGATGCGGGTCGCGATCTGGGCGAAGGGCATGAGCTGCATGCGGTTGGCCGCGGTCAGGATGGCGACGTCGCCGGTCCCGCCCTGGCCCGAGTGGCAGGCGTTCACGATCGCCGTTTCGATCGGATACATCTTCAGCAGCCGGCCGACCACGAAGCCGGTCGCCATGATGGTGGCCACCGTCGCCACGATGGTGACGATGTTGGTGAAATGGAACGCCGCGACCAGCTTGTCCCATGGCGTCAGCGAAACGCCGATCGCGAACAGCAGCGGATAGGTCATGGTGGTGCGCACGAAGTCGTAGATCACCAGGCCGCCGCGCTGTAGCTCGGGCGAGACCGCGTGGGTGAGCTTGGCCATCACCGCCAGGAACAGCATCGCGACAGGCGCCGGCAGGCCGAACAGCTTGAAGCAGAGGACGCCCAGCAGATAGAGCGTGATCGCGGTGAGGCCGGCGGCGGCAATAGTGCTCACGCCCACCGCGCCGACGCCCTTCTCCTTGCCGCCTTCGTCGTGAGCCTGGAGGTCGACGCCGGGTTCCGCATCGCCCGGCCGCGACGGCTGCAGGCGGCCCTCGCCGGTCAGCGACGGGTATTTCTTGCCGACGAAGTTCAGAAAGCCCGACAGCAGGATCGCGGTCAGGCTGCCCAGCATGACCGGCGGCAGCACCTCGGCGAACACCTCGCCCTGGGACACGCCGGTCAGCGCGGCATAGCCGATCGACAAGGGAATGGCGCCCTCGCCCACGCCGCCGGCCATGATCGGCACCACGACGTAGAAGAACGTGTGATAGGCGCCGAGCCCCAGCGCGGTGCCGACGATCGTGCCCACCACCGCGGCGATCACCGAGCCCAGCGCCAGCGGCACGAAGATCTTCAGGAAGCCGCGGATCAGGACATCGCGGTCCATGGCGAAGATGCTGCCGACGATGATGGTGGCGATGAACAGGTAGAGGAAGTTGGTCGACCTGGTGAACTCGATGATGGCCTTCTCGATCGGCGCGGGGATCAGGTGATAGTAGGTGAGCGCCGAAGGCACGAAGGTGGCGAGGATCGCGCCCGCACCGATGCTGCGCAGGATCGGCGTGCGCTTGCCGACCTCCGCACAGGCGAAACCGCCCAGGACCAGCACGACGATCATGGTCGGGCCGTCCGACTTCACTTCGTTGACCTCGATCAGCGCGGCCACCAGTCCGATCAGCAGCACGAAGATCGGCAAAGGCATGATACCGATCCGCGCGTCGATCACGCGCCACCAGCCCTCGGGCCAGAAGCCTTTCGAAGTGGAGTGACTCGTGCCCGTTGCGTCCTGAGTGGCCATGACGCTCCCCCTTCGCTCTGTTCTGCCGGCAGCTTACCCGGTTGCAGGACCTAATCCAGACGCCCTAATCCAGACACGCGACGAGTTCGAACCGCTCGCACCACAGCATCATGTCTGGTGCATATCTTCCGAGCCGGGTGAAGTATCGCCTGTGCGCCTCGCGCCAGTACTGCAACGAGCGATCGCCTTCGCCCTCGTCGTGGGCAAAGGCCGTGTCGACCTCGTCGAAGCGTCGCTTCGTCAGCTCGATCGTCCTGACGACGGCTCTCGGAACACCGTGCCCGTCCAGGACGACCATCGCCTTGCCCACCTCGGCCGAGAGCAGACCCTGACTCTCCGCCCAGCAGGTCGCGCGCTTGGCGCCGGACAGGACAAGTGCAAGAAGCTCGTCCGCCAGCTCGGGGCTGTCGCCAAAGGAAAACGTTTCCAGCGTCCGCCAGTCCATGCGCAAGCAGGGCCTGCGGCCCGGCTGCTGTCAACCGGGCCGGGCGTGAACGTCGTTACTCTCGCTGGCTTCAGACGTGCGCGGGACTCACCTTGCCGTGCTGGATCAGCTTGCGGCCCGAGAGCTTGCGCAGACCGACATAGAATACCGGAGTTAGGAAGAGGCCGAACAGGGTCACGCCGATCATGCCGGCGAACACCGTGATGCCGGTCGCCGAACGCACCTCGGCGCCGGCGCCGTGCGAGAGCACGAGCGGGACGGTGCCGGCGATGAAGGCGACCGAGGTCATCACGATCGGGCGCAACCGCAGCCGGCAGGCTTCGAGCGCCGCCTCGACGATGCCCCTGCCCTGGAATTCGAGCTCGCGCGCGAACTCCACGATCAGGATCGCGTTCTTGCAGGCAAGCCCCATCAGCACGACCAGGCCGACCTGCACGAAGGTGTTGTTGTCGCCGCCGGTGAGCTTCACGCCCGCCAATGCCGAGAGCATGCACATCGGCACGATCAGGATCACCGCAAGCGGCAGCACCCAGCTCTCGTAGAGGGCGGCGAGCACGAGGAAGGCGAGCAGGATCGCGACCGGGAACACGATCAGCGAGGCATTGCCCTGCGTCGCTTCCTGGAAGCTGAGGTCGGTCCATTCGAAGCTCATGCCGTTGGGCAGGACCTTCCGCATGATCTCAGTGACCTTGTCCATCGCCTGCGCGGACGACAGCACGGCCGGATTGGCCTCGCCGATGAAGTCGGCCGCCGGATAACCGTTGTAGCGCAGCACCGGGTCGGGCCCGTAGGTCTGGCCGATCCGCACCACCGAACCAATCGGCACCATCTCGCCGCGATCGTTGCGCGTCTTCAGATTGCTGATGTCCTCCACGCGCTTGCGAAAGTCGCCGTCGGCCTGCGCATAGACACGCCAGGTGCGGCCGAACAGATTGAAGTCGTTGACGTAGGACGAGCCGAGATAGACCTGCAGGGTGTCGAACAGGTCGGTGAGCGGCACGCCCTGGGTCTTGGCCTTGACGCGGTCGACCTCAAGGTCGAGCTGAGGCACGTTGGATTGGTAGCCCGAGAACGGGAAGCCCATGCCCGGCGTCTGCATCGCAGCCCCCTGGAATGCGCCGACCGCGCCCTGCAAGGCGCCGAAGCCGAGACCGGCGCGATCCTCGATGAACAGCGAATAGCCCGCGCCGTTGCCGATGCCGATCAGCGGCGGCGGCATCAGCACGAAGGCCATGCCTTCCTTGATCTCCGAAAGCTTCGCCTGGACGTCGGCGGCGATTTCCTTGGCGCTGCGCGAGCGCTCGTCGAACGGCTTCAGGATCGTGAAGGAGACGGCGTAGTTGGGCGTATTGGTGAACTGAGTCGGATTGAGTCCCGCGAAGGCGATCGTGTGCGAGATGCCATCCGTATTCAACAGGATATCATTCACCCTTTTCAGCATCGCCTCGGTACGCCCGATCGAGGAGCCTTCCGGCATCTTAACGCCGGCGATCAGGTAGAGCTTGTCCTGGATCGGGATGAAGCCGCGCGGCACCGAATAGAACATCAGGCCGGTGCCGGCGAGCAGCACGGCATAGACGGCAAACACCACGGCGCGGCGCCCCAGCGTGCGCTGGACCGAGCTCTGGTATTTGTCCGAACTGGCCTTGAAGAAGCGATTGAACGGGACGAACAGCCAATTGAACGAGCGTTCGAGCCCGCGCGACAGGATATCCTTCGGCGCGCTGTGCGAGCGCAACAGCTTGGCCGCGATCGCGGGCGAGAGCGTCAGCGAGTTGATCGCCGAGATCACGGTCGAGATCGCGATCGTGACCGCGAACTGCTTGTAGAACTGGCCGGTCACGCCGGTCAGGAAGGCCATCGGCACGAACACCGCGCACAGCACCAGCGCGATCGCCACGATCGGCCCGGACACTTCGCGCATGGCCTGGTGCGCCGCATCGAGCGGCGTGCGCCCCTCCTCGATGTTGCGTTCGACATTCTCGACCACGACGATCGCGTCGTCGACGACGATGCCGATCGCCAGCACCAGGCCGAACAACGAGAGCGTGTTGATCGAGAAGCCAAGCAGGTAGAGCACGGCGAAGGTGCCGACGACCGATACAGGCACCGCGATCAACGGGATGATCGAAGCCCGCCAGGTTTGCAGGAACAGGATCACGACCAGCACCACGAGCGCGATCGCCTCGCCCAGCGTGTGCACGACCGCGCTGATCGAATCGCGCACGAAGATCGTGGTGTCATAGTCCGAGCGCCAGGCCAGGCCGGGCGGAAAGCGCGTGGCCAGCTCATCCATCTTCGCCATGACCGCGTCGCGCGTCGTCAGAGCGTTGGCGCCGGGGGCCTGGAATACGGGGATGGCCACGGCCGGATATTTGTCGAGCAGGCTGCGCAGCGTGTAGTCGCTGGCGCCAAGCTCGACGCGTGCGACATCGGCCAGGCGCACGACCTCGCCGTCCGCGCCGGTCTTGAGCACGATATTGCCGAATTCCTCGGCCGAACGCAGGCGGCCCTGGGCGTTGATCGCGATCAGGAAATCACTGCCACCCTTGATCGGCTCGGCGCCGAGCTGGCCGGCCGAGACTTGGATGTTCTGTTCCCGCACCGCGCGCACGACGTCGGAGGCGCTGAGGCCGCGCGAGGCGATCTTGTCCGGATCGAGCCAGAGGCGCATCGCATAGTCGCCGCTGCCGTAGAGCTGCACGTCGCCGACGCCGGGCAGGCGCGCCAGCTCGTCCTTGATCTTGATGTTGGCGTAGTTGCGCAGATAGAGCGGATCGTACTTGCCGTCCGGCGAGATCAGCTGGACGACCACGAGGAAGTTCGGTGACTGCTTCTTCGTGGTCACGCCGAGGCTGACGACCTCCGACGGCAGGCGCGACAGGGCCTGGGAGACGCGGTTCTGGACATCGACCTGGGCCGTGTTGGGATCGGTGCCGGGCCGGAAGGTGACCGTCATCTGCAGCACGCCGTCGGAGCCCGCGACCGACTTCATGTACATCATGTTCTCGGCGCCGTTGATCTGCTCTTCGAGGGGCGTCGCTACGGTCTCGGCGATGACCTTGGGGTTGGCGCCCGGGTAGGTCGCGCGCACGATCACCGACGGCGGGATGACATCGGGATATTCGCTGATCGGCAGCAATGGGATCGCGATCATGCCGGCGACGAAGATCACGATCGACAGCACCATCGCGAAGATCGGCCGGTCGATGAAGAATTTCGAGAAGTCCATGACGTGCGGCTCTTAGTGGCTCTTAGTTGAGACGTGCGGGTCTCAGTTGACCTTGTCCTTGTCTCTGTCCTTGGCCTTGGGATCCGCCGCTGCCGTCTGCCGCGGCCCGTCCATCGCGACCTCGTTCGGCTTCACCGGCGTGCCGGGCATGAAGATCTTCTGCAGTCCGGCAACGATGATCTTGTCGCTCGCGCCGAGGCCTGACTTCACCACGCGCAGGCCATCGACGGCGCTGCCGAGCACGATGTCCTTGCGCGTGGCCTTGTTCTCGGGACCGAGCACATAGACATACTTGTGGTCCTGGTCGGTCATCACCGCCTTTTCGTCGATCAGCACCGCCCGGTACTCGGCGCTGCCTTCGAGCTGCACGCGAGCGAACATGCCGGGCACGAGCACGCGATCCGGGTTCGCCACCACGGCGCGCATGCTGATCGTGCCGGTCGCCGAATCGACCTGGTTGTTGATGAAATTCACCGTCCCCGCGTAGGGGTAGTCCTTGCTGCTTGCCAGGCCCACGCGCACCGGATTGGCGGACGCAGGGCGTTCGCCCCGACGCGCCAGTTCGCCGTAGCGCTGGAACGTCTGCTCGTCCGGCTGGAAATAGACGTAGACCGGATCCTGCGACACGACGCTGGTCAGCACGGTCTGGTCGGCCTGGATGAGATTGCCCTGGGTCAGGATCGCGCGGCTGACGCGGCCGGCGATCGGCGAGTGCACCTCGGTGTAATCGAGATTGAGCTTGGCCGTCTCGAGCGCCGCTTCGGCCGCATGCGTATCCGCGTTGGCCTGCGCCAGCGTCGAATTGGTCTTGTCGTACTCGGTGCGCGAGATTGCGCCTGTCTTGATCAGCGACTGTGAGCGCTGGTCCAGCACCTCGGCGAGCCGCGCCGCGGCCCGCGCGCGCTCGAGCTGCGCGGCGGCGCTGTCGAAGGCGGCCTTGTACGGCCGCTGATCGATGACGAACAGGAGGTCACCTTTCTTGACCTCGTCGCCTTCCTTGAAAGCGATGCGATCGATATAGCCACTGACTCTCGCGCGCACCTCGACGGCCTCGGGCGCCGCGACCCGTCCGGTGAATTCATCCCACTGGCGCACCGGCTTCGACACGACCGTCGCAACGTCGACTGCGGGCGGCGGCGGCGCCTGTCCAAGAGCCGGACCACCGGCTGCGAAGACGATGGCCGCCGCAACAGCAGCAGCCATGGGACGTCCAAGCTGCGATCGCGCAGACAGGTAATAGCGATACGGCATAGCCATCCTCGTCAAATTGCGGATTTCCCCAAAAGTTGAAGTTGAGATAAACTTCAATTTGGCGATTTCAACTTCCGAGGAGCAACAAATTTGTCGGGAATGGCTCATGCAGTCCGGGTGGCGCCAGATGCTTGCGCGATAACTGCAGTCAGCTCACCATAGAAGGCGAGCGCCACGGCAAACGAAGCTTCGCAGATGCCTCTTCATCCTGATCTTATCATCAGCATCCAGGAGATGTCTCGACGCAGCGACGTACCCGCGTCCAAGTTGCGGTTTTATGAAAAATTGGGGCTGCTTCCCTCCAAGCGAAGCAACAGCGCGCATCGCCGCTACTCCGAGTCGACCTTGCAAAGGATCAACTACATCACGCACGCCCAACGCGCCGGTTTCAGTCTCGAGGAGATCGCCAAGCAACTCGCCCGGCTCCCGACCGATCGCGCACCGACGCAAAAAGACTGGGCACCTCTAGCAAAGCTGTGGGGACCGCGCATCGACCAGCGCATTGCCGAGCTCAAGCAGCTGAAGATTGACATAGAGCAATGCACGCGTGGCGACGACGTCGAGAAAAGCAAAAAGAGTGCCCGCAAGCGATGAAGGGTTTCCTGGGTTCCATGACGAAAGCGAGAATGGATCGGCGCCCTGTCAGATATTGGCAGGAGTGAGAAAGAGCTTTTTAAGAATCCTGAAGAGTAGTCTGGGGGACCGATGGTCGAACCAAGCTTCGCCGAGGCCAATGCCTTCGTGACGGTCCTCGAGCAGAAGAGCTTCAGCAAGGCAGCCACGCGGCTCAATCTATCGCCGCCACGCGTGAGCGAGATGGTGCGTTTGCTGGAAGAGCGACTCGGCGTGCGGCTGGTCGAGCGCACGACGCGTTCGGTGGCGCCGACCGCCGCCGGCGAACGGCTGCTGGCGCGGCTGCGGCCGGTGCTCGACGACTACCGCGCCGCGCTCGACCTCGTGAACGATTTCCGCGAGAAACCCGCCGGCATGGTTCGGCTCACGGTGGCGCCGCCCGTCGCCTACATGGGCTTGATCCCCACCATCAGTCGCTTTCTTCTCGAATACCCCGAGATCACCGTGGAGATCTCCTCCGACACCACCCTCACCGATATCGTGGCCGGTCGCTTCGATGCCGGTATCCGCACCGCCGAACGGCTGGAGCGCGACATGGTCGCTGTGCGCATCGGCGACGAGGCTCCGATCGTGGTCGTGGCAGCGCCCTCCTACATCGCGCGCCGTGGCAAGCCGCAGACGCCACACGACCTCGCGCGGCATGACTGCATCCGCATTCGATTTGCCAGCGGCGCTCTCATATCGTGGCGCCTGCGGGTGGGCCGGCGCGTCGTCGAGGTGCCGATCGACGGGCGCCTCATCGTCAACGACGACCGGTTGGCCTTGCAGGCGCTGCTCGAAGGCATGGGGCTGATGCAGATGCCCCGCAACTGGATCGAGCAGGACCTGACGGCCAAGCGGCTGGTCACCGTGCTCGACGATTTCCAGCCGCCGCCGATTTCAGGCTTCTTTCTCTATTATCCCAGCCGCCGGCAGATCCGGCCGGCGCTGAAAGTGCTGATCGACTTCCTGCGCAAGCGCGACAAGGGCCTCTAGGTTAGGCAGCTACCGCGACCACGCCATCCGTCAGACGCTCGATCTCGGCCAGCGCCTTGGCCCGATTGGCCGTGGCCGTATCCTGTCCCATCGCCAGCTGTTCGAGATGGATGAAGGTCACGTCGTCCAGGCCCAGGAAGCCCAGCACCGCGCGCAGATAGGGCTCCTGGAAGTCGAAAGCGGCAGCAGGCGAACCGGCCTTGTAAGCACCACCGCGCGCCACCAGCACGAACACCTTCTTGCCCTTGAGCAGGCCCTCGGGACCTTTCTCGCTGTAGCGGAAGGTGCGGCCGGCACGCGCCACATGATCGATCCATGCCTTCAAGGTCGACGGGATCGAGAAATTGTACATGGGAACGGCAAGCACGATCGTATCGGCCGCCTCGAGCTCTGCAATCAGCTCATCGGACAAGGCCACCGCAGCCTCCTGCGGGCCGGTACGTTCGCCAGCGGCCGTGCGCATGGCGACGAAAGTCTCGCCGTCGAGATGAGGCATGGTCTGCGGCGACAGCGCGCGCTCGACCACCGAGCGGTGCGGATAGCGCTCCAGGAAGTCGCGGGCGAGACCCAGTGACTGGGACTTCTCGCCAAAAACACTCGAATGAATCAGCAGGACGTTGCTCATGATGGCTCCATTGCGTGACGGAGCCGAACATGGTCCCGAGCCAGGCGGCACATAAGACGGAATAGTCGGAAAGGGCTCTGCGGGAATTCCGAAGAATATGTCGGCCGAGCCTCAGCGCTACTTGCTCATATCACCTGGAAGCCGTGGGCGAAGGGGTCGCGATCGTCCACGAAGATCGTGTTGATCCCATGCTGGCGCGCCCAGCCCGAGATCGAGGGCACGATGGCGTCGTGGTTGCCGACCTTTGCCGATGCCTCGACCCGGCCGTCAAACAGCGAGCCGATGATGCTCTCGTGCACGAAGTCGTCGCCGACCTTGAGGCGGCCCGTGGCGGCAAGCTGGGCCATGCGTGCCGAGGTGCCGGTGCCGCAGGGGGAGCGGTCGATCGCCTTGTCGCCATAGAACACGGCGTTGCGCGCGTGGGCGCGCCTGTCGCGCGGCGCGCCGGTCCACATCACGTGGCTCACACCGCGAATCGTCGCGTCCTCGGGATGCACCGGCTGGATCTTCTCGTTCAGAAGCCGGCGCACGATGGGCGAGAGCCTGAGCACATCGCCGGCCGCGATCGCCTCCAGGCCGGCGAAGTTCTTCTGTGGCTCAAGGATCGCATAGAAGTTGCCGCCATAGGCGATATCGAAGGCAAGCTCGCCCAGACCCGGTACCTCGATCGCGACATCGCTCGCGGCGAGATAGGAAGCAACGTTGGTGAGGCGCACGCTGTCGACGAAGCGACCGTTCTGCTGATAACGCGCCACGACGCGCCCGGCCGGCGCATCGATGTTCACGACGCCTGATGTCGCCGAAGCCAAAAGCCCGTTCTCGATCGCCATGGTGACGGTGCCGATGGTGCCGTGCCCGCACATCGGCAGGCAGCCCGACACCTCGATGAACAGGATGCCGATGTCGCAATCGGCGCGCGTCGGCGGATAGAGCATCGATCCCGACATCACGTCGTGCCCGCGCGGCTCGAACATCAGCGCCTTGCGGATCCAGTCATGGCGGGCAAGGAAGTCGAGCCGCCGCTCGCTCATGGTGTCGCCCTTCAAGAGCGGCGCACCGCCCGATACCAGCCGCACCGGGTTGCCGCAGGTATGACCGTCGAGACAGGAGAAGGTGTGGAGGGCCATGGTCCAATTCATATCATGTCTTCTGGACCGCGAGCCTCTGGCTCGCCTCATGATATGAGCGAGCAAGATGCTCGCGGTCCGGAAGAATCACCTCACTCCGCGGCGAGCTTCAGCGTCGGGCGCGTCTTGAGCGCTTCGGCCATCAGGCGCTCGACATGAGCGCGCTCGGCGCCGGCAAGCGGCAGGCGCGGCGGCCGCGTGCGCTCGCTGCCACGGCCCATGATCTGCTCGCAGAGCTTTATGCATTGTACAAGGTCGGCCCGCGCATCGAGATGCAGGAGCGGCATGAACCAGTCGTAAAGCTCGCGGGCCTCGGCGAAGCGACCCGACATCGCAAGTTCGAACAGGCGGTTGCCCTCGTGCGGGAAGGCGTTGGAGAGGCCCGACACCCAGCCGACGCAGCCCAGCATCACCGATTCCACGACCACGTCGTCGAGGCCGCAGAACAGCACCAGCCGGTCGCCCAGCAGGCGGCGGATGTCGGCAAAGCGCGCCGTGGCACCCGACGACTCCTTGATGCAGACCACGGTCTCGCACGCGGCAATCTCGGCCAGCATCTCGGGCGTGACGTCGGTCTTATAGATCGGCGGGTTGTTGTAGATCATGACCGGCAGGTCGGAGGCACGGGCGACGGTGCGGAAATGCGCCACCGACTCAGCCGGCTTGGCGCTGTAGACCATGGCCGGCATCACCATCAGCCCATCGACGCCGATCCTGCGGCAATCGCGCGCAAGATCGCAGGCCATCGCGGTCGTGTATTCGGCCACGCCCGCGATCACCGGCACGCGCTTGCCCGTGGCGTCGACGGCGGCGGCGAGGACGCTGCGTTTCTCTTCGGCAGTGAGGGACGTGCCCTCGCCCACCGTGCCGCAGATCACGAGGCCCGCGACGCCGTCGCGCACGAGGCCGTCGATCACCTTCTGCGTCGCCGCAAGATCGAGCGAGAAATCCTCTCGGAACTGTGTCGTCACGGCCGGGAACACGCCCTGCCAGCCAATGCGCGCCATGCTGCACCTCCTGCCGGAAACCGCGACTGTAGCGCCAAAGCGCCGGCGGGCGTAGGCTGTATCGATCATGTTCATCGATGCCGAAGTCCGCAGCTACGACGCCGGGATCGTGCGGCACGAGCATCCGTTCGCGCAGATCATCGTGCCCATCGACGGCGTCATGGAGATCGAGATCGGCGGTCGCGGCGATCGGCTGACGACGGGCGTGTTCGCCGCCCTCGACGTCGCCACGATCCACGATTTCCAGGCGCCGCGGAACAGGCACTTCCTGATCATCGACCTCGACGAGGAGGTACTGACCGGCAACAACGCCCTCGCACTCGGCCTGCCCTTCCGCCGCAGGGTGCACCCGCTGGATCCACGCGCGCTGCGCTTCCTGCGCTACTACGCGCGCGAGCTGCAGGACGGCGCGCTGCCCGATCCAGTGCGACAGCAACTGGCGCTGGCGGGCCTCACGCTGCTGGCCGGAGGCGAGCCGTCCGCGACGCCACGCCGACACGCCAGTCGCATGGCCGACGCCGCGCACTGGATCGAGGACCATGCCACCGCCGGCCAGCCGATGGCCGAGGTGGCGACGCGCTTTGCGCTGAGCCGCAGCCATTTCTGCGAATTGTTCCGTCGAGAGCTCGGCCGGTCGCCCAAACAGCACGAGATCGACGCCCGCCTCGCCCGCGCCGTCGAATTGCTGCTGGGCTCGGAGAAATCGGTGTCGGAGATCGCCTTCGCGGTGGGCTACGCCAATGTCTCGAGCTTCACCCGCACTTTTGCGCGACGCTACGGCGCGACACCTGGCCGGTTTCGAAACGGCGAAAAGTAAAATCCTTCGGCATTCCGGCTGATGCCGCTGTGGCGATCGGTCGCTAAGGTCCGGACCATGCTGACCCTCACCGACTTCAACACGCTTACCTTCGATTGCTACGGCACGCTGATCGACTGGGAACGCGGCATCCTCGATGCGGTCAGGCCCTGGCTCGAGCGCCACGGCCTGCAGCGCCTGTCGGACCCGGAGATCCTCGAAGCCTTCGCGTCGTTCGAGGGGGCGTGCGAGAGCGAGACGCCTGCTGCGCCCTATCCCGCGATCCTGCAGGAGGTGCACGGCAGGCTGGCGCGCCAATGGGGTCTTCCTCCCGATCCTGCCGCGGCCGCCGCTTTCGGCCAATCGGTCGGTCGCTGGCCCGCCTTTCCCGACACGCCGGCGGCCCTGCAATACCTCAAGCGCCACTACAAGCTCGTCATCCTCTCCAACGTCGACCGCGCCTCGTTCGCCATCACCAACCGGAAGCTGGGCGTCGAGTTCGATCTCATTGTCACGGCGCAGGATGTGGGCTCCTACAAGCCCGACCGGCGCAACTTCGAGCATCTGCTGGCGGCCTTGGCGAAATCCTTCGGCACCCGGAAGACCGACGTGCTCCACACCGCTTGCAGCCTCTTCCACGACATCGTCCCGGCAAAGGCGCTCGGCCTCAAGACGGCCTGGATCGACCGCCGCCGCGACCAAAGCTTCGGCGCCTCGCCCCAAGCCGGCGACAGTGACGAAGCCCGCCGGCCCGATTTCACGGTCCGCAGCATGGCCGAGTTCGTCGCCTGCCATCAGAGGCAATTCAGCGCTGACTGACCCTGTGGCGTGCGCGCAGGCGCAAGCGTAGGGTTGCGCCCTCGATTCAGGGGGGAGCGTCGATGTCGCAGGTGTTGTTCAGGAACGCGAATCTTCTCGATCCGCGCTGGGATGAAGCGCGCGATGGCCATGAGGTGCTGGTCGAAGGCGATCGCATCAAGGAAGTGTCGGACAAGCCGATCAAGGCCGCCAACGCCCGCGTGGTCGATTGCGGCAAGCGCACCCTGATGCCGGGCCTGATCGACTGCCACGTGCACGTGTTCTTGAGCGAGGTGAATATCCGCAACCTCGAGAACGTGCCGCTCACGCTGATGACGGCGCGCGCGGCCGACTTGATGAAGGGCATGATCGATCGCGGCTTCACCACCGTGCGCGATACCGGTGGCGCTGACTGGGGCATCAAGACCGCGGTCGAGTCGGGTCTGATCGCGGGCCCGCGGCTCTTCATCTCGGGCCGAGCCATCGGTCCCACCGGCGGCCACAGCGATTCGCGCCGCCGCACCGATATCGGCGCGCCCTGCGGCTGCTGCAACGCCATGGTCTATTGCATGGCCGTGGCCGACGGGCCCGACGAGGTGCGCCGACTGACGCGCGAGCAGATGCGCCAGGGCGCCGATCAGGTGAAGATCATGTGCTCGGGCGGCGTCGCATCGCCCTACGACCCGCTCGACTCGCTGCAGTTCTCCGAGGCCGAGATCGCCGCCGCCACCGACGAAGCGAAGAACTTCGGCCGCTATGTGCTGGCCCATGCCTACACGCCCGAGGCGATCACGCGAGCGGTGACCAACGGCGTGCGCACCATCGAGCACGGGAATTTGATCGACCAGAAGGCCGCCCAGCTCCTGAAATCAAAGGGCGGTTACATGGTAGCAAACCTCGTCACTTACTTCGTGATGAAGGAGCGCGCCGCGCAGTTCGGCATGACGGCGGACATGTTGGCCAAGAACGACATCGTGCTCGAAGGCGCGCTGAAGTCGCTGGAGATCTGCAAGGCCGCCGGCGTGAAGGTGGGCTACGGCAGCGACCTTTTGGGCCAGCTCCAGGTCGAGCAAAGCCGCGAGTTCCTGTTCCGCGCCGAGGTGCTGAAGCCGCTCGAGATCATCCGCCAGGCCACCATCGTGGGCGCCGAGGTGTTGCGCCACGAGGGCAAGCTTGGCGTCGTCGAGCCAGGCGCTTTCGCCGACCTGATCGTGGTCGATGGCGATCCGGTGAAGGACCTCAAACTCTTCCTCGACCAGGGCGCGCACCTGCCGGTGATCATGAAGGCCGGCAAGTTCCACAAGAATGCGCTCAAATGAGCGCGATTTTCCTCATCCTGAGGAGGCGCGACGCGCCGTCTCGAAGGATAAGAACGAGCACCTTGCGTGTTGGCACCCTTCGAGACGCGGCCTGCGGCCGCTCCTCAGGGTGAGGTTATGCGTGTTTGCTTTGAGGATTGAGTAATGGCCTTTCTGTTCAAGAATCTCCGCCTGCTCGATCCGCACTGGGACGAGGCGCGTGACGGATATGAGGTACTGGTCGAGGGCGACACCATAAAAGAAGTGTCGGACCGGCCCATCAGCGCGGGCGCCGCGACGGTCGTCAACTGCGGCAAGCGCACCTTGATGCCGGGCCTGATCGACTGCCACGTGCACACGCATCACAGCGAGGTCTACATCAACCGCATGGAGGCGGTGCCGCTCACGTTGATGATGGCGCGCTCGGCCGGCCGCCTGAAGCGCATGCTCGATCGCGGCTTCACCACCGTCCGCGATGCCGGCGGCGCCGACTGGGGCACCAAGGCGGCGGTCGAGTCGGGCCTCGTTCCCGGCCCACGGCTCTTCATCTCCTGTCGTTCGATCGGCCCGACCGGCGGCCACAACGACCGCAACCGGCGCACCGACATCGGCCCGCCCTGCCTCTGCTGCAACGGCATGGTGTTCATCCGCTGCATCGCCGACGGTCCCGACGGTGTGCGCAAGGCGGCGCGCGAGCAGATGCGCCAGGGGGCCGATCAGGTGAAGCTGATGGTGTCGGGCGGCGTCGCCTCGCCCTACGATCCGCTCGAATCGCTGCAGTTCACCGTCGAGGAGATCAGCGCCGCGGTCGAGGAGGCCCATGCCTTCGGCCGCTATGTGCTGACCCACGCCTACACGCCCGAGGCCATCACCCGTGCCGTCAAATGCGGCGTGCGCACCATCGAGCATGGCAACCTGGTCGACGCGCCCACCGCCAAGTTGATGGCCGAGAAGGGCGTCTACATGGTGCCCAACCTCGTCACCTACGACGCCATGAAGCGACGTGCCCGCGAGTTTGGCATGCCCGACGAGATGCTGGCCAAGAACGACGAGGTGCTGAAGTACGGCTACGCCGAGCTGGAGCATTGCCGCACGGCAGGCGTGAAGATGGCCTACGGCACCGACCTTCTGGGCGCGCTGGAGGACGAGCAGACCGGCGAGTTCCGCATCCGCGGCGAGGTGATGCCCGCGATCGACGTCATTCGCTCGGCGACCCTGATCGGCGCCGAAGTGGTGCGCCAGGACGGCAAGCTCGGCACCATCCGGCCCGGCGCCTTCGCCGACCTGCTGGTGGTCGACGGCGATCCATTGAAAGATCTCGGCCTGTTCAAGGATGGCGGCGTGCATCTGCCGGCGATCATGAAGGCCGGCAAGTTCCACAAGAACGCGCTGTGACGACGAAGGACCTCATAGCTGGGGGCGCGCCACTCCAGTGGCGCGATCTTCATCAATATCAACAAAGACGCGCGAGTGGACTCGCGCGCCCCCAGCCGTGACTCCCGCCCTCGTCCGCCGTCGCATGGGCCGCTGGGCGTTGAACGGCGTCGCGGCGGTGGCGCTGGGCTACATCCTGCTGCCGCTGATCTTTGTCGTGTGGCTCGCCTTCTTCCGACAGGAGATCCCGTCCTTCCCGCCCGAGGGCTACAGCCTGCGCTGGTTCGCGGCGATCCTAGACCAGCGCAAGTTCGTCGACGGCTTCATCATCTCCTTCGAAGTCGGCGTGCTCGCGACCGCGATCGGCCTGGTGCTGGGCGTGCCGGCCGCCCTCTGCCTTGCCCGCCGCGAGTTCGCCGGCCGCGCCGCGATCGGCAGCCTGCTCCTGATGCCCCTGATCGTGCCGGGCGTGGTGCTCGGGACGGCGATGTACGTCTTCCATGTCGAGCTCGAGGACACGCTCGACGTCGACGTGATCGGCACTTTCTATGCCCTGGTCGCGGGCCATGTCGTGGTCGTGATCCCCTGGATCGTGCGGCTGGTGATGGCGAGCCTTGCCGGTGTCGATCGCACCACCGAGGAGGCGGCGCAGAACCTTGGCGCCAACCGCTGGGTCACCTTCTGGCGCATTACCCTGCCGGCGATCCGGTCCGGCATCGTGGCCGGCGGCCTGTTCGGCTTCGTGACCTCGTTTGGCAATCTCGAGCTCAGCCTGTTCCTGGTCGGGCCCGGCCGCACGACCTTGCCGATCGTCATTCTCCAGTACCTCGAATGGAAGATCGATCCCACGATCGCGGCGGTGTCGGTGGTGCAGATTGCGCTGATCGCGGCGGTCATGCTGATCACCGACCGCTACGTCAAGCTCGCCCGAGTGGTATGAGACAGGTGGTTTGAGATGGCGCGCCTCGACATCGACACCCTCACCAAGCGCTACGGCGATTTCCATGCCGTGCGCGACGTCTCCCTGCAGGTGGCCGACGGCGAATTCCTGGTCTTGCTCGGCCCTTCGGGCTGCGGCAAGACCACCACCCTGCGCATGGTCGCGGGCTTCATCGAGCCCACCGGCGGCAGCGTGAGGCTGGGCGGCCGCGACGTGACGATACTGCCGCCGTGGAAGCGCAACGCGGGCATGGTGTTCCAGAGCTACGCCCTCTTCCCGCACCTCACGGTCGCACAGAACGTCGCCTTCGGGCTGGAGATGCGCAAGCTCGGGAAGACCGAGATCGGCAAGCGGGTCGAGGAGGCGCTGGCACTGGTGCGCCTCTCGGGTTTCGGCGGGCGCCTGCCGCGCCAGCTCTCGGGTGGCCAGCAGCAGCGCGTGGCGCTCGCCCGCGCACTTGCGATCCGGCCCGACGTGCTGCTGCTCGATGAGCCGCTCAGCAACCTCGATGCCAAGCTGCGCCAGGAAGTGCGGGTCGAGATCCGCGAGCTGCAGCAAAAGCTTGGCCTCACCACGGTGATGGTGACCCACGACCAGGAAGAGGCGCTCACCATGGCCGACCGGCTGGTGGTGATGAGCGAGGGCGCGGTGCGCCAGATCGGCACCCAGCGCGACCTTTATGAACGGCCGGCCGACCGGTTCGTGGCCGATTTCGTGGGTCGCAGCACCTTCTTCGAGGGCATGGTGGAAGCGCCCGGCCGGTTCCGCACCGACGGCGGCCTGGCACTGGCCTGCAGTGGCGGCGCCCAGGGCCGCGGCTCACTGGCCTTGCGGCCCGAGCGCGTGGGAATCGCACAAACACCGTGGATCGGACTGGACAACAGCCTGCCTGGGACGGTGGAATTCGTCTCCTATCTCGGCGCGCTGATCGACATCCATGTGCGCCTCTCGCCTCGCGACCGGCTGATCGTGCATGTCGCCAATCGCGAGGATGGTTTTGCGCCGGAGGTCGGCCAGGCCGTGCATGTCGGCTGGCCCGCATCCGCCGGCCAGATTTTCAACGAGTAAGAAAAACACTGCAGGAGGTTTCCATGGCCAACCGCTTCACGCTTTCCCGCCGTCATTTGATGGGCGGCGCTACCGCCCTGGCCGCTGGCGCGGCATTGCCGGCCCATGCCCAGAACCGGCGCATCGTCGTCGGCACCTGGGGCGGCGATTATTCGCGCCTGCTGGCCAAGAACATCGAGACACCGCTGCTCGCGCCCAAGGGCTGGGACGTGATCAAGGACGAGGCCAACGATCCGCCGCGCCGCGCCAAGATGCTGGCCGAGAAGGCGCTGCGCCGCGGAAGCTCCGATATCCAGGGCCTGTCGGCGGCCAACATGTACGAGGTCAACCAGCAGGGCCTGGTCGAGCAACTCGACTTCGACAAGATCCCGAATGCCAAGAACCTCATTCCGGCGATGAAGTATCCCTACGGCGTGGGTCACATCTATTCGGGCAAGGTGATCCTATTCAATCCCAAGCTCATCAAGACCCCGCCCACCAGCTTCGCCGAAGCGCTCGATCCCGCCATGGGCAACAAGCTCGGCATCATCGACATCCAGTATCAGTACACGCTGGTCGCCGCCGGCATGGCCTCGGGCGGATCGCCCAGCAACATCGAGCCGGGCAAGGAACGGCTGCTCGCCTGCAAGAAGGCGGGCGCGCGCATCTATCCCAGCAACGAGGCCTTCGCCCAGGCGATGAAGACCGAGGAGATAGCGGTCGGCATCATGTGGAAGGCGCGCGCGGTGCAATGGCAGAACGCCGGCATCAACATCGAGACGGTCGCCGCCAAGGAAGGCGTGCCGATGTACATCTCGGGCTTCGCCATGCCGAAGAACGCGCCCAATAAAGAGGGCGCCTACACCTATCTCAACGCCATGCTTGAGCCGTCGGCGCAGGAAGCCTTCGCGGTCGACATGGGCTACAACCCGACCGTGACCAACGCGAATGTGCCGCCCCAGGTACACAAGCGCATCGGCTTCACGCCGGACGAGGAGAAGCGACTGGTCGATCTCGACTACGGCTACCTCGCCACGAACGACGTCGCCTTCCAGGAGTGGTGGAACAAGTCGTTCAAGGCATGAGCGAGACGGTCGCGATCCGGGGCTCCGCCGTCGCCGCACCACGGCGGCGCGGCGAGGGCCTGACGGCAACGACCTTGATCGGGCCGGCGACGGTGTTCGTGGCCGTGAGCCTGTTCGCGCCGCTCTCCATCCTGCTGCGCTATAGCCTGAACGATTTCGACAAGGCGACGAAGACGATGATCGCCGCCGTGACGCCGGCGAACTACATCCGCTTCTTCACCGACGCCTACTACACCTCGGCGCTGGCGACGACGATCGAGGTCGCCCTGCTCTCGACGATCGTCTGCCTCGTGCTGGGCTTCCCGCTCGCCTATGTCGTGGCGCGCACGCAAAGCCGCTTCAAGAACCTCCTGATCATGGCGATCGTGCTGCCCCTGTTCGTCGGCAACGCCGTGCGCGCGGCGGGCTGGATGGTGATCTTCGGCAACAAGGGCTTCGTCAATGCGGGCCTGATGGGGCTCGGCGTGATCGAAAAGCCGCTGGAGATCATGTTCACCGAGAAGGCGGTGATCATCGGCATCATCGCCGTCACGCTGCCATTCATGGTGCTGTCGCTGCAGAGCGTGATCGAGGGCATCGACCGAGCGGTCGAGGAGGCGGCCTTCAGCCTGGGTGCGCCGCCGCTTACGATGTTCCGGCGCGTGCTCTGGCCGCTGGCGCTGCCGGGCGTGCTGGCGGGCACGATCCTCACCTTCATCCTGGCGATGAACGCCTACGCCACGCCCTACTTGCTGGGTGGACCGCTGTTCAAGATGATGGCGCCGCTCGTCTACAACACCTTCACCCAGCAATCGAACTGGCCATTCGGCGGCGCCATCGCTTTCATCCTGATGGCCGTGACACTCACCCTCACGGTCGCCGCCAACCTCCTGATCCAACGGCGGACGAAGAGATAAAGGTCCCTCGCCGCTGGCTCGGGATGACACGGGCTGTTGAATTCGGAAGTTGCGTGTCATCCCGAGCGCAGCGAGGGATCTTTTGTGGGTAATGTGGAGAAAGCACATGCATATCGGATTGATCGGCGGCATCGGGCCGGCAGCGACCGACTTCTATCATCGCGGTCTGATCGAGCGGCATCATGCGGCAGGACGGCCGCTCGACCTCACCATCGCCTATGCCGATGTGCGCGAGATGTCGCGCAACATGGCGAACAAGGATCCTGGGCGCCAAGCCGAGACCTTCGCGCGACTGGTCGGGCGGCTCAAAGCAGCGGGTGCTGAGATCGCGGCGGTCACCTCCATGGGCGGACACTTTTGCGTGCGCGAGCTCGAGGCGATTTCGCCGCTGCCGATCCTCAATGGCATCCCCGAGGTGAAGGCCGCCCTTGTCCGCCGCAAGCACAAACGCCTCGGCATCATCGGCACACGCACCGTGATGGAAAGCCAGCTCTATGGCGGCATCCCGTCGATCGAGATCGTGGCACCCGAGGGCGACGCGATGGAGGAGGTCCACAGCGCTTATGCCGAGATGGCTGGTTCCGGCCACGTGACCGACCGGCATCGCCAGGTCTTCTTTCGCGCCGGCCGCGCGCTCTGCCGCGAGCGCGGTGCCGAGGCCGTCCTGCTGGGCGGGACAGACCTCTTCCTCGCCTTTACGGGCGAAGCGCCGGGCTTCCCGGTCATCGACTGCGCCGACCTCCATATCGA
Source organism: Alphaproteobacteria bacterium (assembly GCA_017308235.1). Classification (GTDB taxonomy): domain Bacteria; phylum Pseudomonadota; class Alphaproteobacteria; order Reyranellales; family Reyranellaceae; genus Reyranella. The sequence goes on from JAFKFL010000012.1 coordinate 48,902, forward strand.
TGCGATCTTCGCGAAATCGTCGGACGCGTGATTTCCGATCAGCGCAATTGTCTGCTGCGACATTTGGCCTTCAAACCGGGCCAAAAGCGCCCGTAAAGTGAAGCGTCCAGCTATCGTCGATCGGCGGTCGCACAACAAGAACCAATAGTCGGCCGCAACAGGAGGAACGTTCCATGTCTCGCCGCTTCTCGCGCCGCGTCTTCTTTGGCGCTGCCACCGCCACCCTCGTCTCGCCGGCCATCCTGCGCGCCGCCGAGCCGATGAAGATCCGTTGCTCGCTGGATACGGCACCGAGTCATCCGCGCAACCAGGCGATCGTCGATTACTTCGAGAAGCTCACCAAGGCCTCCAACGGCGAGATCGTGGGCGAGGTGTTCCATTCCGGTCAGCTCTTCGCCGACCTCAACGTCTCCAAGGCGCTGTTACAGGGCCAGGTCGAGATGGCGGCACCCGGTGCCTGGGTGCTGACCGGTCTGGTGCCGGACTGCGACATGGTGCAGTTGCCCTATTTCTACGGCCAGACGGCCGAGGCCACGCACAAGGCGACCGACGGCAAGCCCGGCGACCATGTCGGCCAGCAGATCGCCGCCAAGCTCAAGACGCACATCCTGGGTCCGTGGATCGATCTCGGCTATCAGAACTGGTACAGCACCAAGACACCGCTCAACCACTTCGCCGATCTGAAGGGCCTCAAGATCCGCAGCCCCGGCGGCGCCGGTATCTCCTGGCGCATCAAGTTCGCGGGCGGCATCGCCAACACGACGGCTTGGCCCAACGTGCCGCTCGCCTTGAGCCAGGGCACCTTCGACGCTTTCGTCAGCACCGACGAGAGCTGCAACTCGGCCAAACTGTGGGAAGCGGGCGTGAAATACTCCTACGCCGACCATCAGTTCATGGGCCAGTACATCCCGCAGCTCGGCAATGCGACCTGGGCCAAGCTCAAGCCCAACCAGCAGAAGCTGATGACCGACCTTTGGGCCGAGCATATCGACGGTTATCGCAAGAACGCCGCCGCATCCCAGCTCAACGGCCGCAAGGTGATGGAGCAGAACGGCGTCAAGTTCACCGATCCGGCAGCCGACGAGCTGGCGGCGACACGCAAGGCAATGATGGGCGACGCCGATGCGCTCATCAAGGACGCCAAGCTCTCGCCCGAGATCGTGAAGCTGGTCAAGGAAGCTCTCGGCTAGACCGCGTGGACGAAAGCAAAAACAACCACCTCACCCTGAGGAGCATCGCGCAGCGATGCGTCTCGAAGGGTGGAACGCAAACGTGGTGCGAGTTGCCCACCCTTCGAGACGGCGCTTCGCGCCTCCTCAGGGTGAGGTGATTTGCAGGGCGCGCTGCAATGAATAGCACCGACACATTCTGGGACCGCATCGAGCGGACCCTGGTGGGTCTGCTCGGGGCGGTCGCCATGGTGGTGGGCGTCGTCCAGGTGGTCGGGCGCTACTTCTTTCCCGCCTACGCCATCAGCTGGGCCGAGGAGGTGATCGTCTACCTCGTGGTCTGGGGCGTGATGATCATCTCGAGCCAGCTCGTGCGCACCGACGGCCATGTGCGGCCGGACCTTGTGCTGCGGCTGGCGGGTCCCAATGGCCAGCGCTGGATGGAGGCCTTCAACTGCCTCGTCGCGCTCGTCTTCTGCATCGGCATGGTGTGGTACGGCTATCTTATCGCCGAATCGTCATGGATGCTGGACGAGCACAGCTCGACCGACTTCTCCTTCCCGATGTGGATCTACTATGCCGCGCTGCCGACCGGCGGGCTGCTGATGACGGTCCGCTACGCGATCCGGCTCTACCGCTACCTCTTCCGCTTCGACCCCGCGACCATGACCGTCGGCCATACGGCCGAGCACGACCTGATGGCCCCGGCCGGCGGTGACGCCAAATCGGCGACGACGAACTGACCGCCGATGTGGGCTGCGCTCTTCTTCGTGATGTTCTTCGGCCTGCTTGCCTCGGGCATGCCGATCTTCCTCGTCCTCGGCGCCTGCGCCGCCGTCCTGTACCTCTTCACCGACCAGCCGCTGATCGGTGCGGCGCAGGTCGTGATCGACTCGCTCAATTCCTCGACCCTGATGTCGCTGCCGCTGTTCGTGATGGCGGCGGCTTTCATGCGCCAGGGCGGTGTCGCCAAGGCGTTGGTCGATGTCTGCACCGCCTGGATCGGCGGCGTGCGCGGCTCGCTGGGGCTGGTGACGGTGGTCTCCTGCACCCTGTTCGCCGCGATCTGCGGCTCCTCGGTCGCGACCGCACTCGCCATGGGCACGATCTTGCTGCCGGCCATGCTGGAGAAGGGCTATCCGCGCTCGTTCGCGCTCGGCGTCATCGGCGCTTCGGGCACGATCGGCATTGTGATCCCACCCAGCCTCGCCCTGATCCTCTACGGCATCGTCGCGGAGCAGTCGGTGCCGCGCCTGTTCCTGGCCGGCATCCTGCCGGGCCTGCTGCAGGCCGCTGCCTTCTTCGGCTGGGTCTGGTTCACCGCGCGGCGCAACAACTTCCCGGTCGAGCCGCCGCTGCCCATGGCCGAGCGCTGGACAGTGACCTGGCGCGCTTTGCCGGCCCTCGCCGTGCCGGCCATCGTGCTGTTCGGCATCTATGGCGGCATCGTCACCGTGACCGAAGCGGCCGCCATCGCCGCGGCCGTCTCGATGCTCATCAGTCTCATCTTCTACCGCGGCTTCCACTGGACGCAGTCACTGTCGGTGATCGCGGATGCCCTGAAGAGCGCCGGCACGATCATGCTGATCGTGGCGACGGCCATCGTCTTCGGCCATTGGATGACCGACTCGGGGGTGCCGGCGCAGCTCGTGAAATGGGTCGTGGAGCACCAGTTCACGACCTGGGAGTTCCTGCTCGCGATCAACGTGCTGCTCCTGGTCCTGGGCTGCTTCCTCGAAGTGGTGGCGACGCTCTTGCTGGTGCTGCCGGTGCTGGCGCCGGCCTTGATCCCGCTCGGCGTCGATCCCGTGCACTTCTCCATCATCTTCACGCACAACATGGAGATCGCGCTGGTCCACCCGCCGGTCGGCCTCAACCTCTATGTGCTGGCGACCATCTCCACGGCGCCGGTCGGCGAGGTGATCCGCGGCATCCTGCCGTTCCTGATCCTGCTGCTGATCGTGCTGATGATCATCACCTACTGGCCGCCGCTCACCATGTGGCTGCCGCAGCTCGTCTACGGACACTGATCTTTCTTCCGGACCGCGAGCCTCCGGCTCGCTCATCTGGCGGGTTCACGCGCATCCCGAGCGAGCGAGACCCTTCGGCAAGCTCAGGGCAGGCTGCTCGCGGTCCGCATGATCATGAGCGCCACTCCACCTAGTCGTAGAGCTCGTCCATGTTGGCGTAGAGCCGGCGCAGGGCGGCCCGCAGGACCTGCACTTCAACCGGGGCAAAGCCCTTGAGCGCCACCTGCTCGTAGCGCTCGGCGATCGGCACGATGCGCCGCGTCAGTCGCTTGCCCGCCGTCGTGACATGAAGCGCCACCACGCGCGCGTCGTCGGGGTCGCGCCGCCGCTCGACCAGGCGCTTCTTCTCCATCTGATCGACTAGACGCGTCAGCGTCGAGACCTCGATCGAGGTCATGACCGAAAGATCGCCCATGCGCCGCCCGTCCCGCTCCCTGAGCGCCGCCAGCACCCGCCACATCTGCAGGCTGGCGCCGAGCGGCCGCACCTCCTCGCCGAAGGCGGTGGCAATGCGCGCGCCGGCGCGGTTCAGGAGATACGGTACATATGCGTCGAGCGGTCCCATCCGCCTACGCTAGACGATTGCGATCACGCCGTCGCGCGCCGTGGCGGTGCCGCCTGGAAGTGCGGCGCCACCTCGCGCATGAAGCGGTCCATCTGCTCCTTCACCAGCGCATGCGGCATGCGGCCGTAGTTGAAGTACAGGATCACCTCGGCGATGCCCGCCGCCTCGACCTGCTTCAGCGTGTCGACGATATGCTGCGGGCTGCCGCACAGGATCGACTTGTCGGTGAGCTTCTCCGGCCGCATGTCGCGCAGGATGTTCACGATCTCGACGAAGTACTTGTACGTGGGCGGCACCTTCTCGCCCGTGGCGGACGGAAAGGCCGCGATCAGCGCGTCCTTGAAATAGCTCACCAGCGCCTCGCGGCCGTACTGCTCTTCCTGCGGCGTCGAGGCGATGTGCACGAAGTAGGAGCACATGGCGCGCCGCATCGGCCGCTTGAACCCGGTCTCGCAGCTCTCGCGATAGGCGCGCACGGCGTCGGCCAGTGAGCTGTAGACCATGGCCGCCGCGAACGGGGCGTAGATCACGTTCCAGTCGTTCTTGGCCGCAAGCTCCATCGACGGCCGCGAGAAGCAGGCCACATACGGCCGCAGCGGTTGCTGCGCGGGCTTGGGCCGGACCTCGATATCCTCGAACTGGTAGAACTTGCCCTTGTGCGACCACTTGCCGGGCTCGGTCCAGGCCCGCCACACGATCTCGAGGCCCTCGGCGAACAACTCCGCCGAGTCCTCGAACGGGGCCTGGAAGGGCGCGTATTCCTTGCGGTCGTAGCCGCGGCCGGCGGCGAAATCGACGCGGCCGCCGGAGAGGAGATCGAGCGTCGCCCATTCCTCGGCGACGTGCAGCGGATGATGCACCGGCAGAAGCGACACGGCCGGCGCCAGCCGCAACCGTTTCGTGGCGCCGGCCAGTTGGGCCAGCAGCGCGAGCGGCGAGGCGTTCACGCCCAAAAGATTGAAATGATGCTCGCCGACCCAGGCCGAGTTCATCCCGATCTCCTCGGCATAGAGGGCCTCGGCGAAGATGTCCTTCAGGAACGCCTCTGCCGTGCGCGGGTTGTTCGGATAGCGGTTGTCGCTCAGCGTGAAATAGCCGAAGTCCATGGCGCTTCCTCCCTCGAGGAGCGCCATGGTGCGCTCATGCATTTTATTTGTAAATGCAAATAAACGACTTCGCCCTCTAGGCCGGCTTCGGCCCGATCTCGGCCAGGGGCATCAGCCAGTCGCGGAAAGCCTTGATCTTGCGCCGACGGATCGCCTCGGTCGGATAGATCACGTAGTAGGCAAACTCGCTCGCCATCTTGAATTCGAACGGCACGACCAGTCGGCCGGCCTTGAGGTCGGGGGCAATCAAAGGGTTGCGCCCCAGTGCGACGCCAAGACCGTCCATCGCCGCCTGATAGGCCGCAAGCGCAAAGTCGAAGGTAACGCCGCGCGAGGCGTCGATGCCCTTCACGCCGGCCGCCGTCAGCCAGACCTGCCAGTCGTCAGGGAAGGTGGCGGTGTGCAGGAGCGTGAAGTGTTTGAGGTCGGCCGGCTTCTTCAGCGCATTTGGCCCCTTGATCAGCGACGGCGCGCAGACCGGCATCACGTCCTCGCCGACCAGCCGTTCGGCCACGAGACCGGGCCATTGTCCGCGGCCGTAGCGGATGCCGATATCGACGTCCTCGCGCGAGAAATCGACCAGCCCCGTGTTGGTGCTGATCCGCACGTCGATCTCGGGGTTGGCACGCTGGAAACCCGCGAGGCGCGGCACCAGCCACTTGGTCGCGAAGGACGCGGTGGTGGTCACCGTGAGGTTCCCGCCGCGATCCTTCTGCAGGAGCTTCTCGGTGGCCTCGTTCAGCTGATCGAAGGCCGCGCGCACCGACGGCAGATAGGCCTGACCCGACTCTGAAAGCAGCAGCGAGCGGTTTCTCCGCACGAACAATTTTAATCCGAGGCGCTGTTCAAGCCCGCGCACCTGATGGCTGATCGCTGCTTGGGTCACGCTCAGTTCTTCGGCGGCATCGGTAAAGCTCATATGGCGTGCGGCCGCCTCGAAAGCCCGCAAGCCATTGAGGGGTGGAAGAGTTCGCTTCATGCCAAATCCCTTCGAAAAGCAGTGTTTTTCACATGAGTTAAATTTATCAAAACAGGACAAACGGTTGTTTGTAAAGACCCCTGGTCGAGCGCACATGCACACCAACAGTCGTTTCCACTTAGCCCCGGGGAGACCTCCCATGGCCGATATTTCGCTCCACTTCAGTTCCAATGCCCCGCTTGCGGGCACCTACACCGCCTTCAAGCAGATTTTTGGCACGTGGCGCCGCCGCAGCCGCGAACGCCGCGAACTTCTGGACCTCGACTCGCGCACCATCCGCGAGCTTGGCACCACGCCCGAGGCGATCCAGTTCGAGGCCAACAAGCCCTTCTGGCGCGCCTGATCTTCCTGATCCGGAGCCGTAGGTCCCCTTAACCCTGCCGGACCTTCATCCCTCTCCGGACACTGGCCGGCGGTCGATTCCAAGCCTCCCTGTCGACCGCCGGCTTTTTCTTTGCCTGCACCGCGTCTGCTTGCTAGAGCCCGCGCGTGCCCCTCTCCGACGTTCAAATCCAAACGCTGGCGCGCGATGCCATCCAGCGCGCCGCATCGGGTGATTTCGCCACCGCCGAGCCGTTGCTGGCCCAGGTCGCCGAGGCGCGCCCCAATTCCGGCCAGGCGCTGCACCTGCTGGGCCAGGCACGGCTGAAGCTCGGCCGCTTCGCCGAAGCGCGCGAGCCGCTGGAGCGGGCCGCCAAGTTCCTGCCGCGCGAAGTGGCGGCCCACGTCAATCTCGCTGGCTGCCTCACGGTCCTGGGCGAGTATGAGGCGGCTCTTGCTGCGCTCGATCGTGCTAGCCGTCTCAAGCCCACGGATGCGGTGATCGCGCATAATCGCGGACATGCGCTGGAGGCGCTGGGTCGTGTCGACGAAGCGCAACGCGCCTATGACGAGGCACTCTCGATCGATCATCGGTTGATGCCGTCGCTGACGGCGCGCGCCAATCTCCTGGCCGCGCGCGGCGATTGGGTGGGTGCGCTCGCCGATCTCGACATGGCGCTCACCAACCGGCCCGACGATGCCGCGCTAAAACTTCGCCGCGGCGAGCTGCTGTTGCGACAGGGCGACTGGTTGCGCGGCCTGAGCGATTACGAAGCGCGGCTCGAGCTTCCGGGTGAGAGATATGCGCCTGATCTGCCGCGTTGGCAGGGCGAGCCGCTTTCGGGCCCGCTGCTGATCTATCCCGAACAAGCCGACATCGAGAGCGAGGCAGCTCGGCGCGACACGCTGATGCTGGCGCGCGGCATCGACGCGGTCGTGCAATGCGGCGCATTGCTTGCCGAGTGGCTGGATGTTCCCACGATACGTCGCGGTGAACTGCTCGATGGCTTTGCGGCGGCGGCGCCCCTGCGCAGCCTGCCTCATCTCCTGAACTGGGCTCCGACGTCGCTGCCGCCGCCGGCTGCCTTGAAGCGCACGCGCGATGCGGGCGCGACGACCGGCTGGTTCACCTCGCGCACGCCGCCTGAAGGACTCGCGATCGAGCGTGACCCCGCGAAAGTCGCCCAGTGCACCCGGGTTGTCGGCGACGATCTTTGGCCTGTGCATCTCGCAGCGGCGCTCGGTCTGCCGACGGTGATGATCCTGTCTGGTAGAGAGGACTTGCTATGGAGTCCGCGTGAGACACCGCCCGCGTGGTATCCCAACCTCGAGTTGATCAGCGCCGAGAACAGCGAAAGACTGGCCGCGCGGCTCGCTCAGTGATGCTATTCGTGATGATATTCGCGTCGGCGCCGATAGAAGCGCGAAACGACGCGGAGACAGCTTGAAACCCCTTCACATTGCCGCCGCTCTCCTGATCGTCGTGACCTGGGGCCTCAACTTTACCGTCATCCGGTTCGGCCTCGACGAGTTCACGCCCTTCGCCTTCGCAGGATGGCGTTTCCTGGTCGGCGCATTGCCCGTCTTGTTCCTGCCGCGGCCAAGGATCTCATGGAAGGCGCTGGCCGGCATCGGGTTGTTCCTCTTCACCGGCCAGTTCGTATTCCTGTTCTTCGCCATGCAGGCAGGATTGCCGCCCGGTCTTTCGTCCGTTCTCGTTCAGCTCCAGGGACCGTTGACCGTCGTTCTCGCGGCCCTCTTCCTGCGCGAGCGCGCGAGCATCGGCCAATGGATCGGGCTCGCCGTGGCGATGGTCGGTGTCGTGGTGATCGCCTATTCGGTCGGAGGCGAGGCGAGCCTGCTCGCCGTCGGCATCGCATTGCTGTCGGCCTTGAGCTGGGCAATCGGCAATCTCTTCCTGCGCGAGGCGCGCGGAACGTCGGTGATCGCCGTCACGGCGTGGGCAAGCCTGCTGCCGCCGCTGCCTCTCCTGTTGGCGGGCGCGATGACCGATGGCATCGGTCCCACGCTGGCGCCACTGCTCGCACCAACATGGCGTGGTTGGCTGGTGCTCTTCTACACGGTCGTACCGGCGATGTGGCTCGGTTACTGGATCTGGGGAACGCTGCTCAGGACCTATCCGGCAGCGAAGGTCGGACCGATCTCGCTGCTGGTGCCGTGTTGTGCTCTCAGCTTCGCGGCGTGGCTCGTCGGCGAACCGGTGGGCGGCCTGCGATTGGTCGGCGTGATCATCGTGCTCGCGGGCGTGGCGCTCGGCATTTTCGCGTCGGTCATCCGCTCGCCTGCGGCTTCACCTGTGACAAAGCTGTGACCCAAACGAAGGAAAGCGGAAGCTTTCGCTCCCGCTTTCACCTCCCCAATAGGCATCCCGCAGCGGCCAAGCCGGCACACGGAATGCAGTCCCGATGCGGACTAATGTAGCTTCGACCTTGAGTGTCGTCAATCCGCACCGCTAGAGCGGAAACTTTATTCCAAATTAGTCTATGATTTTGAAAGACCGCACCACTCAGCGATGAACAATGCGGTCGCCTGGGTGATCTTGCGCACCGATTCGAGGTTCACCCGTTCGTCGAAACCGTGGATATCGTCGGATTGGGGCCCATAGACCAACGCTGGAATACCGGCATAGAGGCCGAAGAAGCGATTGTCGGCCGTCCCGGTCGAGGTCCTGTCCTCGAGTGCCGATCCGAACACCGTCTTGTGAGCATCGGCGAGTACCGTGCGGACGTGCTCATGGTTCTTGAGCACGTAGGGCTCGGCCTGAAAGCCTTCCCACGTCACCGTAGGCGGATTGTTGCCAAGGAAGGGATCGTTCGCTGCAGCCTGACGGATCACGTCTTCGATCTCCTGTCGGCACTCCTTGAGCGTCTGCGACGGCAGCACGCCGACCCGCATGTCGAAGGTGCACCACGATGGGACCGAACTTGCCCAATCGCCGCCCGCGATCTTGCCGACGTTGAAATTCACCGGGTGATGGTGATCGCAGAAGTGTTTGTCGTGCGCCTTCTTCGCGTTCCATTTCTTCTCGAGCTCGCGAAGCTGCTGGATCAGGCGATAGGCCGACTCGATCGCGTTCGATCCGGCATCGGCCTTGTACACGTGGACCGGATGGCCCGTGACCTTGACCTGGAACCACATCACGCCGACCTGTGCGATGGTGAGCACGCCTGCTGACGGCTCCGGAATGAGCGCGGCCTCGGCGCGATAACCGCGCTGAAGGCAAGCGAGCGCTCCGTTGCCCGTGCATTCCTCCTCGACGACTGATTGCTGGTAGACATCGGCCGCGGGCTGCCAGCCGAGCGCTCGCAATGCGCGCAGCGCGAAGAGATTGAGGATGAGGCCTGCCTTCATGTCGCCCGAACCACGGCCGTACATCCAGCCGTCCTTAACCAGGGGCTCGAAGGGATTGCGCGCCCACATGTCATGCGGGCCCTCGGGCACCACGTCGATGTGACCGTTCAGGATCAGCGACCGTCCCTTGGGACTGGTGGGCCGCCAGGCACCGACCACGTTCCAGGCATCGTCGTAGTCCTGGCTGTGCGGCGAGTAGCCCGGCAGATGCTTGAGATCGTCGATCTTGATCTGCCAGCGATCGACGCTGAGCTTATCCTCCTTGAACAGCCGAGCCATCATGTCCTGCGCCGGGGCCTCGCGAAACCGCGTCGACGGGATCTTCACCAGATCCGCCAGCACCTTGGTCTGATCGTCGAAGCGGCGATCGACCTCGTCCATGATCCGGCTTTTCACATCGGCATCGAGCATCGGGCACTCCTAAAACAGAACGGGCGACCTTAGCGCCTATCAGCGCAAGAACCAGTCGAGAATCGTGGCGTTCTCGTCACGCGGATAGGTATGCGAAAGGTTGGTGATCTCGCGATAGACGACGGCAGCGCCGGCCTGCTTGAGCGTCCGCTCAGCGCCTTGCGCCAGCTCCGGCGGGAACATCCAGTCCTGCGTTCCATGCACGATGTGGATCGGCAGATCGCGCACGCGGTTGGCATCGGCGAAAGTCATCAGCATCGGATGGAAGGCCGCGGCGACCGGCGCGAGATGGGTGAAATGGCAGTCGCCACGCAGACCCAGCACATAGGCAAAGGTGCCACCGTCGCTCATGCCGGTGAGGAGCTGCTTCGACCGATCGACGTTCCAGTCGGCCGCGACGCGCTCGACCATGCTGTCGATGTTGGGGCCGTCGACTTCCGGTTCCATCAACGACCAGGTCGATCCGCGGGCGGTTGGTGCGATGACGATGAAGCCGCGCGTGCGCGCCTCGCGCACCCAGCTCCAGAGGAAGGCGCCACCGTTGCCGCTGCCGCCATGCATCGCCACCACCAGCGGCCAAGTACGATCCGGAACGTAGTATTCCGGAACGTACAACGAGAAGGCGCCGCGTGTTCCCGCAGGCCCATCGACATGCATATAGCCCACGCCCTCGCGTGTCGGATCGGCTTTGGCCAGCCGCGCCGACAGTGCCGCATCGTCACGTGCCGACGCCTCCAGGAAGAACTGACTGACGGGCTGCAGATGAGCCGCCAGCGGATAGAGCGCTTCGGCACCGCGCGCGTAGCCACGCAGCGCGCGATAGGCGGCGATCATCGGCTGCGGCGCGCCGGGGGCACTCAGGAAGGCGGTGATACCCTCTGTCACTGCCGCGGCCGATCGCTCCAGACAATCGCGCACGGGGCCGAGCCGTTCGGGCCAATCGAAATTTCGAGAAGCGGTCAGTGCTGACACGAGATCGTCGTTGCGCTGCCCGATCGCTTCGATCAGTTCCTTCAGCGTCGCGGGCGCCAGGTGCCGCCCGGCGAATTCGAGCGCATGCAGGCCGCGCAGCGTGGCCGGAACCAGCGCTGCGATGATGTCGGTCGTCTCCCCGTCGCTGATCGTCACACCAGGTCGTCCTTTCACAGGACTAGGCTAACGCGATCCCGACGAAATTTCGCCTGCCGTTCCTGCTCACGCTCGCCATCTTGCCAAGCGTATCCCAGCGTCAGACTCTTGGCCAAACGCAGCCCAAGGAAGCCCAGAGGAAGCCAATGCCCGACGCCTCGCACACCGCGCCGCGCCAACTCGATGTTGCCATCGTGGGCGGCGGACTTGCCGGTCTCTACGCCATCCATCGCCTGCGCGGTCTGGGCCTGAAAGTCCGCGCCTATGAGGCCGGCTCAGGAGTCGGCGGCACGTGGTTCTGGAACCGCTATCCCGGCGCGCGCTGTGATGTCGAAAGCCTCGAGTATTCCTACAGCTTCTCCAACGAGCTGCAGCAGGACTGGAAATGGCCGGAGCGCTACGGCACCCAGCCCGAGATCCTGAGATACATCAACCATGTTGCCGATCGTTTCGACTTGAGGCGCGACGTGCAGCTCAACACACGCATCGTCTCCGCGCATTTTGACGGCAAGGCGAACGAGTGGACGCTACGCACCGACTCTGGCGAAGAAATCCACGCGCGGTACTGCGTAATGGCCGCCGGCAATCTCTCGACGCCACGCGTGCCCGACTTCAAAGGCATCAGGAACTTCAAGGGCAAATGGTACCACTCCGGCCTCTGGCCGCACGAAGGCGTGGATTTCACTGGCCGGCGCGTGGGCGTGATCGGCACAGGTTCGTCGGGCGTGCAGATGATCCCGATCATCGCCCAACAGGCCAAGCATCTGCATGTCTTCCAGCGCACGGCAAACTTCAGCCTGCCGGCGCGCAACGGACCGATGGAGCCCGAGCGCGAACGTCGCCATAAGGCCGAGTATCCGGCGCGGCGGGCAGCGGCGGCGGAGACGCCATTCGCGATCGGCGGATATGCCAAGCCCACGAAAAAGGCGATCGAGGTCGCGACGGAAGAACGCAACAAGGCTTATGAAGCCAAGTGGCAGGAAGGCGGCAGCATCAGCTACCTCTATGCCTATACCGATCTCCTGGTGAACAAGGAGTCGAACGACACCGCGTCGGAGTTCGTGCGCAACAAGATCCGCGCGACGGTGAAGGACCCGAAGACGGCAGAGCTGCTGGCGCCCAAGGATCATCCGATCGGCACCAAGCGGCTGTGTCTCGATACCAACTACTACGAGACCTACAATCGGCCGAACGTCACGCTGGTCGATGTGCGCAGCGATCCGATCGCGGAGATCACCGAGACCGGCCTGCGCACCGGCAAGCAGCAGTACGAGCTCGACGCTCTCGTGTTCGCCACCGGCTTCGATGCCATGACCGGCGCGCTACGCGAGATCGACGTACGCACCAGCGACGGCGCCATGCTGCGCGACCATTGGGAAGGCGGGCCGCTCACCTATCTCGGCCTGATGGTGTCGGGCTTCCCCAACATGTTCGTCGTCACCGGACCAGGCAGCCCGGGCGTGAAGACGCAGATGATCGCTTCCATCGAGCAGCACGTCGACTGGATCGCCGATGCACTCGACCATCTCGGCAAGCATCAACTCGACCGCATCGAGCCCACGCCCAAGGCCGAGATGGACTGGGTCCATCACGTCAATGCCGTGGCCGACAGCACGCTCTATCCGCTGGCCAACTCCTGGTACATGGGTGCCAACATTCCCGGCAAGCCGCGGGTGTTCATGCCCTACGTCGGCGGTTTCGATCGCTACAAGAAGCGCTGCGACGAGGTCGCGGCCAGGGGTTACGAAGGTTTTACGCTGTCACGGCACGACGTCGTCGCGGCTTGATCCTGCTGTTCGTGTATCGTCGCGTTTCTGACCGGCCCGGCGCCGCACGCTGGACTTGACCGGGTTGGCGGCTTATCTCACGGCCGCCATGCAGACCCTCCGCACGCTGAAAGCCCTGGAGCGCGAAGGCCTCATAGAGGCCGATCCCCGCCTAGCCGAGGCTGCGCGATCCATGGCGATCGCGCTCACGCCCGAACTCGCAGGGCTGATCGATCGCACGAATCTCGCGCGGGATCCCATCGCGCGGCAGTTCGTGCCCGACATCCGCGAGACTGAGATCGCACCTGAGGAACGAGCCGATCCCATCGGCGACGAGGTGCGCTCGCCGGTGAAAGGGATCGTGCACCGCTATCCCGATCGCGTTCTCTTGAAGCCCTTGCATGTCTGCCCGGTCTATTGCCGCTTCTGCTTCCGACGCGAGAAGGTTGGACCGGGCGGCGAGGCGCTGAGCGCAGCGGAGCTTGCGGCCGCGCTCGCCTACATCCGCGATCACACCGAGATCTGGGAGGTGATCCTGACCGGCGGCGATCCGCTGATGATGGCGCCGCGTCGTCTCGGTCAGCTGATCGAGGCCCTCGACGACATTCCGCATGTCGCCGTGATCCGCGTGCACACCCGCGTTCCTGTTGCCGATTCTGGACGTGTCACCGACGAGCTCGTCGCCGCGCTGAAACCGAAGCGAGCCGGTCTCTGGATCGGTGTCCATTGCAATCACGCGCGGGAACTCGCGCCGCCGGCACGCGCGGCCCTGACGCGTCTCGCCGATGCAGGGTTTCCACTTCTCAGCCAGACCGTGCTGCTGGCCGGCATCAACGACGACGTCGAGACGCTTTGCGCGCTGATGCGAGCGCTCGTGAGCGCGCGGGTGAAGCCCTATTATTTGCATCATCCCGACCTGGTGCGTGGCACCGGCCACTTTCGGGTGCCGATCGCGCGTGGCCAGGCGCTTGTGAAAGCGCTGCGCGGCCGCCTGTCGGGACTTGCCCAGCCCGTCTATGTGCTCGATGTGCCGGGCGGCCACGGCAAGGTCCCGGTCGGTCCTGCCTATCTCGGCGACGATCCCGATGCTCTCACCTCAGATAGCCTGATCGTCGAGGATGCGTTCGGCAGGCGCCACCGCTACCCGACCTGAACCTGGCGGCCTTAGGTGGACTGGGGGAGGCCCAGCGCGTCGCTGTTGATGTAGCCTTCGGCCTCGACGACGAGCTCGGTCTCGCGCGTCCCGGCTGTGGCGAAGGTCAGCGTGACCGGGACTTTCTGGCCGCGCGCCAGCGATCGCGTCAGGCCCTGGAAGAACAGGTGGTAGCCACGCGGCTTCAGCTCGACGGCCATGCCGACCTCTAAAAAAACGCCCTTTTCCAAGGGCATCATGCGCAACTCGGCGCCCACAACCTTGATGCCCCAGATTTCGGTCTTCGCCGCCAAAGCGCACGTTGCCGAGACCAGCCGATCCGGCTCGGCGCCCCGATTGGTCAGAGTGACGAAGCCCGCGGCCTCACCCGCTTCCGCCGTCTGCTGACGGGCCCAGGGTCGGTGGATCTCGATGCTCATCATACTATTCCAGGGTTAGGTTTTCTTGTGCATGCAGGCTGGATGCCCGACGGTCGGTAAGCCACACGCGCCGCGGTCATCCGCGACGGCCACTCGCGGCAAGCGCTGCTCGGGCCGCCCGCATCGGCGGAGCGCTCAGCTCCTCGACCAGCCAATCCTCGAAGGCCCGGGTCTTGGGCCGGCCGGCCGACGCCGGCGGGCAGACGAACCACCACGCCTTCCCGGAGTCGACGATCTGCGGGAAGGGCTGGAACAGTCGGCCTTCCGCCAGCTCCTCGCGAAAAAGCTGCGGCGGCCCGACCGCCACGCCCGCACCTTCCATGGCCGCTTCGACAGCGATCATGGTCGAGTCGAAGGTGAGCACGCGCTTGGGCTTGAAGTCGCCCATGCCCACAGCCCTGAGCCAGATCGCCCATTCGGGATCGTAGGTCATGTCGATGAAGGGTACGCGCTTCAGATCATCCAGAGTCTTCAGCTTGTCCTTGTAACGCTTGCCGCAAAGCGGCGTGAGCACGTCGCTGAACAGGCGCGTGGCATGCAAATCCGGCTCGGGCTGGACGACGAAACGGATCGCGCAGTCGAAATCCTCGCGCGCGAAGTCGACACGACGCAGCGCCGTCGTCATGCGCACCTCGATCTCCGGATGCTTGGCCTGGAAGCGATGCAGTCGCGGTGTCAGCCAGCCCAGTGCGAAGGTCGTCACCAAACTGACGTTGAGCGTGCCCGAATTGGCCTTGCGCCCAACTCGTTCAAGCGCGTTGGTCATGCGGTCGAAGGCATCACGCAGATCGGGCAACAGCGCCTGACCTTCACCGGTGATCTCGAGGCCGCGCGGCCGGCGCACGAACAAGGCCACGCCCAGTCGTTCCTCCAGCGCCTTCACCTGATGGCTGACGGCGGCCTGAGTGACATGCAGCTCTTCGGCGGCGTGGGTGAAGCTCGCGTGGCGGGCGGCGGCTTCGAAGGCGCGCAGGGCATTTAGAGGGAGCTGAGATCGGCTCATCGCGGCCCGAGCTTCATAGTTTTTCTATGCCTCCCCTGAGCAATCATCCTTTGAAGATTGCGACACCATACAGCAAATAGGGCACAGAAACGAGGTGTACTGGAGCCGTAGTGGCTCCCGCGCCTCAAACGGAGCTAAGTCATGTCGACCCTGTCCAGCGTGCGGGCAATCGCCCGTGCGGAAGCCCCTTCCTTCTCGTTCGGCCGCGCCATGGCGCTGCTGGCCGGTTCGGTCGTGGTCGGAGTCGAGGCTTTGATGAACCGCTCCGAGCTCAGCCGTTCGCGACGCCAATTGGCCGAACTCGATGACCGCCTGTTGCGCGACATCGGGCTCGATCGGGCACGCGCTCGCTTCGAGGCCTCCAAAAGCTACTGGGCGTAAGCCTTTCCGGGCCGGGGAATTGCCGGCGGGCGCCGGATAGAGCAGGCTGGTCATGACGCCTATATGGGCGTCATGACCCAACACTTCTCCATCCTCCCGTCCCCCAACGTGGCTCCCGCCAGCTACTCCCTCCCTGGCACATTCCCCGACTCGGAATCCTGCTGGAATGCCGTGCGGCGGCGGGACCGCGCCTACAACGGCAGGTTTTGGTTCTCGGTCAAGACGACCGGGGTCTATTGTCTGCCGTCCTGCGCGGCGCGCCCGGCGCTGCGCAAGAACGTGGCCTTCCACGCCTCCCCCGAGGCTGCCGAGGTTGCGGGCTTCCGGCCGTGCAAGCGTTGCAAGCCGCGCGACTGGCAGATCGAAGCTGGCCTCAGCCGCCCGGTCGCCAAGGCCTGCACGCTATTCGACGCGGACAACGGCGACACATCGCCCTCACTGACCGCGGTCGCCCGCAAGGTCGGCCTGTCGGCAAGCGCCCTCAGCAAGCGCTTCCTGGCTGAACTTGGCGTCAGCCCGCGCGACTGGCTGGTGGCAAGGAAGCGGGAACGCTTCCGCAAGGCTCTGCGCGACGGCGAGAAGGTGAGCGAGGCGCTCTATGGAGCAGGCTTCGGCTCGCCCAGCCGGGTGTACGAAACCAGCAACAAGGCGCTCGGCATGACACCCGCGACCTACGCCAAGGGCGGTGCCGGCGCCCACATCGACTTCACCACGGTCGACTCAGACTATGGTCGGGTCCTGGTGGCAGCGACGCAGAAGGGCATCGCCGCGGTCTTTTTGGGCGACGACGATCGCTCCCTGGAACGCGACCTCAAACGCGACTTCCCGGCGGCCAACCTCCAGCGCAACGACGCGGCGCTGGGCGAATGGGTCAAGGGCGTGCTGGCTCGTCTCTACGGCCGTAAACCGTCTGCCCTGGACGCACCGGACGTGCCACTCGACATCGTGGGCACCGCCTTCCAATGGAAGGTCTGGAAGGCACTGACCGAGATTCCGCCGGGCCAGACCCTCACCTACGGCGAGATCGCGGCCCGCATTGGAGAGCCTTCCGCTGCACGCGCGGTCGGTCGTGCCTGCGCCACCAACCAGGCAGCCGGCGTCATTCCTTGTCATCGCGCCGTCGGCGCCAATGGTCGGCTGAACGGCTATCGCTGGGGGTTGGCGCGCAAGGAACGGCTGCTGGCCGGCGAACAGCAGCGTCGCACCGCGTGATTCGCGGCGCTCAGTTGCTGTTCTCGATGCGGGTGATGACGTAGCGTTTGGCGTCACGCTTGAGGTCGAAGCGGATCTTGTCGCCGGGTGTAAGCCCGGCGAGCAGGGCACCGTCCTCAACCGGGAAGATCTGCGTCATTCTCTCGAGATAGAAGCGCGGGATCGGCGCATGGTCGACCGTGATCTTCGCGTTCTTCGGGTCGACGGCGACGACTTGGCCCTTCGCCAGAGGATGAACCTCCTGCGGCGCCAGGGAGGCGATGTCCCGATATGAATTAGGGTCTTGTGCCGCCGCGGCTCGGCCATGTACGGCCCGGTCATGGACCACAGCGGCGCAGACGCCGCTTCCCAGGGCCGCGGAAATCAATACCAACCACGAAATCAGTACGATTCGACGCATACGCACCTCCTGGAAGCCTCGGGAGAGGTCGGAACGCCAATGCCGCGGTGCAAGGTGAGCAGCCGCACAATTTCCCGCAAGAATAAGTGAGCAGTCACCCTGCGATGGGCCGGCGCGGGCTACGTCGACGGAGCAAGATATAGAAGGCGCCAGGCCCCCCATGTCGCGCATGAGCGGATTTCATGCCCCGCACACGTCCCCAATTCTCGGGCCGTCGCAGCCAGCCCGGAAACTCGGCCCGAATACGCCCTCCCAAGACGCGACCGCCCTCCCGCCGCAGCCCCTTGCCGGTCACGATCAGGACGACTCTTAGGTCGAGCGCCGCCGCCTCCTCGAGGAAGCGCGCCACGGCACGTTCGGCCACCGCCAGGGTCATGCCGTGCAGATCCAGCGTCGCCTCGGGCGAGCGACGGCCACGTGACAGGGCGCGGTCGATGTCCCGGTCGAACGAGAAGTCGTCGTCGGGAGGGGAAGCGGGGCGCGACGCCCTTCTGCTCGACGGCGAGGGGCGTCGTGGCGACACCGTCGACGGCGGTTCGGTCGAAAGCGGCTTGGTCTTGGCTCGAACGGGCGGCCGCCGCGCACGTCGTCGGCCTTTCAGCGGCACCACGTCCGCCATGGCGGCCCGGAAAAGATCGAGGTCCTTGACCATGGCGTTTCGTCTAGCCTTGGCCGTAGGGTGGGTCTACACACAGCGCGCCATGGCCACTGCGTCCCCTCCCGCAACGCCAAATCCGGCCCCGGGTCCGCCCGATCCTGAACTGCAAACTGCAGTGCAGTATCTGCGCGCGGGCTGGATCGACCGTGCCGAGCCGCTTTTCCGGGCTGCCCAAGGCCGCTACGGGGATCGACCCGACATCCTGCACTATCTCGCCGTCTGCCTGTCGCAGCGCGGCGCGCTCGCGGACGCCGAGGCGTTGTGGCGCAAGGCTCTCGCCAAGGATCCCAACGAGCCGATGTTGTCCTACAACCTCGGCCTGATGGCGCGTCGGATGGGACGGCTGGATGAAGCGGCCAAGCGCTTCCGAGACACGATCCGCCGCGCGCCCACGCATGTCGAAGCACGGCTGGCGTTGGCCTCCCTGCATCTCGATCAGGGTCGCTTCGCCGCGGCCGAACGGGAACTGGCCGAATTCACGTACAATCTCGATCGCGCCATCCAGCAGCCGGGCGGTGAGGTGCTGAAACCGCTGCAGGCCCGCGGACGCAACATGCTGGGGCATGCCCTCTATCGCCTCGGCCACTACGGACCTGCCATCGAGGTGCTCGACATGGCACTGCAGGATGTCGGCGATGATGCCGCGCGGCGTGGCCAGATCATGAGTGACCGCGCACTGGCCCTGGGCGGTCTGAACCACCATGACGAAGCGATCGCGGAGGCCGAGCGCGCTCTGGCACTCGCACCGCAAAGCCCCAGCATTAACCATGTTCTGGGATTCGTCCTTTATTTTGCCGGCCGCCCTTCCGACGCCGTCGCCCCTATCGAGAAAGCGCTGGAACTCGATCCGTCCTTCGCGCCGGCCTTGAAGACCCTGGCCTTGGCCCGGACCGCAGCCGGGCAGACCGATTCCGCGATCGAGGTGCTGCGCCAGGCGCTGCGGAACAACGCCGCGGACCGCGACGCGATCCTGCAACTCTCCTTCCTGCAGATCGAGCACGGCCGGTTTGCCGAAGCCGTCGAGACGCTGGCCCCATTCCTGGCCGAAGCGCCCAACGATGTGCGCGCCTTGAACAATCAGGGTCTCGCGCTGCGCGGCCTGAAACGTCAGGAGGAAGCGCGCCGGACACTGAAGCGCGCGTCGCGGCTCGCCCCGGATGATCCGCTGGTGCTCACCAATCTCGGCACCGTACTGGTTGATCTCGGTCGCGCGGCCGAAGCGCGCGCGCTGCATGAGCATGCGCTGCGCAGCCTGCCCGGTGACCCTCGCCTGCTCGCCAACTATGGTCTGTGCCTCGCGGCACTCGGCGAGCGCGACCGGGCGCGCGAGACGCTGGATGCGGCCTTGGCCAACGATCCCGGAAATATGGAAGCCCTGACAGCGCGCGCCGCGCTCGATGCGGAACCACAAGCGAGTGCGGACAAATGAACGAGGGCGCCCAGCATCTCGGCGAAGTGACGGGCAAGATCGAGCAGGCAGCACGCGCCGCCGGTCGCGATCCCACCGGCGTGACCCTGGTGGCGGTCTCCAAGACTCACGGGGCCGACCGTGTGCGCGAGCTCCTCACCGTCGGTCAGCGTATATTCGGCGAAAACCGGGTGCAGGAAGCCCAGGAAAAGTTCCCCGCGCTCAAGGCCGAATACGCCGACCTCAAGCTTCATCTGATCGGCCCCTTACAGACCAACAAGGCGCGCGAGGCAGTGGCCTTGTTCGACGTCATCCAGTCGGTGGATCGTGAGAAGCTTGCGGTGACACTGGCCAAGGAGATGGCACGGGCCGACAAGCGGCCTGATTGTTTCATCCAGGTCAATACCGGCGAGGAGCCGCAAAAAGCGGGCATCCTGCCGGCCGACCTCGATTCGTTCGTCGCGGCCTGCCGCGACACGCACAAGCTGCCGGTGGTCGGACTGATGTGCATTCCGCCGGTCGACGAGGAGCCGGCCCTGCATTTCGCGTTGCTGGCCAAGATGGCGGCCCGCCATGGCCTGGCCAACGTCAGCATGGGCATGAGCGCCGACTACGAGACCGCAGTGCGGCTGGGCGCGACACATGTCCGGGTGGGCAGCGCTCTTTTTGGGCAGCGACACCTTTAGAGCATGCCGGAGCTGCCTGAAGTCGAAACGGTTCGCCGTGGGCTCACCCCGCGTCTGGTGGGTCAGCGGATCGTCCGCCTGCAGCAGCGCCGCCGCGATCTGAGGGTGCCCTTGCCGTCGCGCTTTGCCCAACGCGTCGAAGGTCGCGCCGTGCTGGGCATCGATCGGCGCGCCAAGTACCTCCTGGTCCGCCTCGACGATGGCCACACTTTGATCGTCCATCTCGGCATGTCCGGGCGCATGACGCTCCACGACGCGAGGAGCGCGGCCGAACATCCGCTGGAGCGGCATGACCACGTCGTCATCGACCTCGCGGACGGCTGGCAAGTTCGTTTCAACGACGCACGGCGCTTCGGACTGATGCTGCTGGTGCGCAATGAAACCGTCGACGGACACAAGCTGTTCAAGGGCCTGGGCCCGGAGCCGCTCGACACGGCCTTCGACGGTCAGGCCCTGGCCGGCCGGCTGCGCGGCCGCCGCACCTCGATCAAATCAGCCCTTCTCGACCAGAAGACCCTGGTGGGCATCGGCAATATCTATGCCTGCGAGGCTCTGTTCCTGGCCGGCATCTCGCCGCGGCGTTCAGCACACACGGTGCAAGGCGAACGAGCCGATCGACTGATCAAGGCGTTGAAGCAGGTGCTGTTGCGCTCGATTGACGATGGTGGGTCGACGTTGCGCGATCACGTCCAGCCAGGCGGCGAGCTCGGCTACTTCCAGACGCGTTTCAATGTCTACGACCGTGCGGGTGCAGCTTGTCCGACGCCAAGCTGTGACCGGCTCGTCAAGCGATTGGTCCAGGCCGGCCGCTCGACCTTCTATTGCACCCACTGCCAGCGCTGACTGGGAGCGCAACCATTTTGCGAGGTATGCATGACTGCCTATGAAAATATCCTAATCGAGACCAAGGGCCGGGTCGGCATCATCCGTCTCAATCGGCCCAAGGCGCTGAATGCGCTGTGCGCTGATCTCGTGCGCGAGCTTGGCCAGGCGCTCGACGGTTTCGAGTCGGACCTCAATGTCGGTTGCGTCGTGCTCACCGGCAGCGACAAGGCGTTCGCCGCCGGCGCCGACATCAAGGAGATGAAAGAGAAATCCTATCAGGACGTTTTCCTGGAGGACTTCATCACCGTCG
The DNA here is from genome assembly GCA_017308235.1 of Alphaproteobacteria bacterium. Taxonomy (GTDB): domain Bacteria; phylum Pseudomonadota; class Alphaproteobacteria; order Reyranellales; family Reyranellaceae; genus Reyranella. The sequence continues at coordinate 70,204 of JAFKFL010000012.1, forward strand.
GCTGGGAGAAGGTGAGTCAAATACGCAAGCCGATCATTGCCGCCGTCGCAGGCTACGCGCTGGGCGGCGGCTGCGAGATGGCGATGATGTGCGACTTCATCATCGCCGCCGACAACGCCAAGTTCGGTCAGCCCGAGATCACGCTCGGCACCATTCCCGGCGCGGGTGGCACGCAGCGCCTGCCGCGCTTCGTCGGGAAGTCGAAGGCGATGGACCTTGTGCTGACGGGCCGCATGATGGACGCCGTCGAAGCCGAGAGTTGTGGCCTCGTGAGTCGACTCGTGCCGCTTGGCCAGCTGATGGATGAGGCGATCGCAACCGCCGAGAAGATCGCAGGCATGTCATTGCCGGCCACCATGGTCGCCAAGGAAGCGGTCAATCGCGCCTTCGAGACGACGTTGGCCGAAGGCATTCGCTTCGAGCGCCGCACCTTCCATGCGACGTTTGCCTTCGAGGACCGCAAGGAAGGCATGAACGCCTTTGCAGACAAGCGGAAGGCTGCCTGGAAACACCGTTGATTTGCGGGCTTTTGGCCGCTTGACCGGGTGCGGCGCGGCTCGTATAAGCGCGCCCTTCCGAGGAACGAGGATCAGATGGCGAATCACAAGTCGGCCGAGAAGCGTGCCCGCCAGACCAAGCGCCGCACCGCCACGAACTCAGCGCGTCGCGGCCGCGTGCGTGGATCAATCAGGAAAGTCGAAGAGGCGATCAAGGCCGGCGACAAGAAAGCGGCAGCTGCAGCGTTGCGCGCCGCGCAGCCGGAGATCCAGCGTGGCGCAACATCACGCGTCGTCGCCAAGAACGCAGCAGCGCGTCGCATCTCGCGTCTCAACGCGCGCATCAAGGCGATGAGCTAAGCGACCACTGTCGCCACCGTGATCAAGAATTTGAAGCGCCGCTCCATCGAGCGGCGTTTTCTTTTCTGAAATTTTTTTTGACCATTTTGGTGAAGATCGTTTGGTTGGTGATTAGGCGAACGTCATACGATTCGCCTTTATCGTTCCGCGCGCACGCGCGAGCGCTACATATTGAGCGGTCTCTTTCTTCGCGCGCGGCGGAGAATCGAATCGACCGCATTGTCAATCGATTGAGGCCAAGGATTAGGTTGAATAGTGGGTGACAATGCCTGAGCGAATCGTTTGCGCGCTCGGCATGGTCTGCTAAGAGTCGATTCATCGCGACGGGGCGTGGGGCGCTCATACGCGAGCCAAGGCGAGGACGGGGGGCTTCCTCTTCGCTGAAACGATGAACGAGGGAGAACTGCACAGCGCACCAGCATCGCGACGTCCCGACAAAAGCAATGCCCCCTCAACGGCATTCGATTCGGATCTCTTCGTCGCTCATGCTTCGCTGTGTTGCCCATCGTTGGTTGCTGGCTCGCAGGTGCCCGACTCTCGTCAAATGAAGAGCGGGGGCTATGACGAAAGACAACAAGATCGTCGACACGTATCAGGTGTCTCCCGCAGCCGGCTATGCCGGTGACGTGACGCCGCAAGCGGCGTGGAAGATTCTGAACGAGATCGAAGGCGCGGTGCTGATCGATGTACGCACCCGTGCCGAATGGAACTACGTCGGGCTTCCCGACCTCGCGACTGCTGGCAAGAAGCCAGCACTGCTGGAGTGGCAAGTCTTCCCCAGCATGCAACCGAATCCGGAGTTTGTGACGGCTCTCTCCGGAGCTGTCACAAACAAGGATACTCCGCTCCTCTTTCTATGTCGGAGCGGCGTCCGCTCGGCCGCGGCCGCGAAAGCGATGACCGCGGCGGGCTACAGTGCGTGTCTGAATGTGGTGGACGGCTTCGAGGGGCCGCTGGACGCGCAGGCCAAGCGCGGCACGGCGGGAGGCTGGAAAGCGGCAGGACTTCCGTGGAGACAGACTTGACCCGATTTCAATCACCGATTGCCGACAATGAAGCGGCATACAACCAAAAGACCATTACGGGGACCGATATGGAAGAGGGCGGCCGGAAGGAGCTGACGGCGCATTGGGCGCGTGTCTGTGACCGGCTGCGCAAGGAAATTGGCGACAAGGCCTTCAAAACCTGGTTCGGCGAGGTCGAACTGGGTGAGCTGAAGGCCGGAAAATTGCGGCTTTATGCGCCCACGCGCTTCGTGCGCGATTGGGTGAGCCGCCACTACGGCGACCGCGTGCTAGCCTATTGGCAGGCCGTCATGCCCGAGGTGACGAGCGTCGAGGTGAACCTCGTGCCGCCGCCAGCGCCGCGGCGCCCCAACGAGATCATCGCCATGCCACCGGTGCCGGCGCCGCAGTCGGGCTATCAGCAGCCGATGCCGCGGCTGGGGCCGTCGATCGGCCGCGGAGTCGACGAGGCCTTCCAAGGACCGGAAGCTCGCTACACGTTCGCGAACTTCGTCGTCGGCAAGCCCAACGAGTTCGCCTATGCCGCCGCGCGCAACATCGCCGAGCAGGATCGACCGCAGCCCGAGCGCAACCCACTCTATATCTTTGGCGGCGTGGGGCTCGGCAAGACGCACTTGATGCATGCGATCTGGCACACGATCCGTGAGCGAGATCCCAAGCAGCGCGTGCTCTATCTTACGGCCGAGAGCTTCGTGAACCGCTTCATCCATGCGCTGCGCACGAAGAACACCAATCAGTTCAAGGAGCTGTTCCGCAACGTTGACGTTCTGATGGTGGACGACGTCCAGTTCATCTGCGGTAAGGAAGCGAGCCAGGAGGAGTTCTTCTTCACCTTCAACTCGCTGGTCGAGCAGAACAAGCAGATCGTGCTCTCCTCGGAGAAGCCGCCGTCGGAGCTGCAGGACATCGAGGAGCGCATGCGCTCGCGGCTCGGCAGCGGGCTGGTCGCGGACATCCATTCGTCGACCTACGAGCTCAGGCTATCGATCCTGCAGATCAAGGCCGAGTCGGCGCGTGTGCCGGTGCCAACCGCGGTGCTGGAGTTCCTGGCCCACAAGATCAGCACCAACATCCGTGAACTCGAGGGCGCATTGAACCGCGTCGTCGCGCACGGCCAGCTGATCGGTCGCGAGATCACCGTCGAGATGGCGCAGGACGTATTGCACGATCTCCTGCGCCAGGCCGACCGCAAGGTGACGGTCGACGAGATCCAGCAGCGTGTCGCGGCACACTACAACATCAAGCTCGCCGAGATGAGTTCGCCGCGGCGTGCGCGATCGGTGGCCCGCCCGCGTCAGGTGGCGATGTATCTCGCCAAGCAGCTCACGACCTTGAGCCTGCCGCAGATCGGCAAGCGGTTCGGCAATCGCGACCACACCACGGTCATGCATGCCGTCCGCAAGATCGAAGAGCTCAAGATCTCCGACCTCTCGATTGCGGAGGACGTGGAGATGCTCAAGCGACAGTTGCAGGGTTAGCCATCAAGATCAAACGGGGCCGTTCAGGCCCCGTTTTTCTTTGTCCCGTGGGTACCTAAACGCCTCAAATTGCGGGCGAAATCGCTTCCCGCCCGCGCCCCCCGTGCTATACTTTTCAACCATCCCGCCGGGGCTTTTCTCGCCGCCGGCGCGGTGGGCCCAAAAACACTTCCAATCGGCCCGATTACAGCGACCCAACCATGAAATTGACGATCGAGCGGGCGGCCCTTCTCAAGGCCTTGGCCCATGTCCAGAGTGTCGTCGAGCGTCGGAATACGATCCCCATTCTGTCGAATGTGCTGATCACCGCCCAGAAGGGCCGGCTCAGCCTCGCCGCGACCGACATGGATCTCGCCATTACCGAGACCGTCGATGCCAGCGCCGCCAAAACCGGTTCGACGACCGCCTCCGCGCACACGCTTTACGAGATCGTCCGCAAGCTGCCCGACGGCGCACAGGTCGAGCTTGAGACCGCCAGCGACGGCAACAGCCTGGTGATCCGCGCCGGCCGCTCGCGCTTCACCCTGCAGTGCCTGCCGCCGGCCGATTTCCCGGCCATGAACGAGGGCGATCTGCCGCACCGCTTCCAGCTTCCGGCGACCGACCTCAAGGGCATCATCGACCGCACGCGTTTTGCCATCTCCAACGAAGAGACGCGCTACTATCTGAACGGCATCTATTTCCATGCCGCCAAGGCTGCCGGCACCGAGGTGCTGCGCGGCGTCGCCACCGACGGCCATCGCCTGGCCAGGGTCGAGGTGCCGCTGCCCAAGGGAGCCAACGACATTCCGGGTGTGATCGTGCCGCGCAAGACCGTTGGCGAAGTGCGCAAGCTCCTCGACGAAAGCGACGGCTCGGTCGACGTCGAGCTTTCCGACACCCGGATCCGCTTTGCCAGCGGCGGCGTCACGCTGGTCAGCAAGCTGATCGACGGGACCTTTCCCGACTACGAGCGGGTGATTCCGACCGGCAACGACAAGGTGCTGAACGTCCCCTGCAAGGAGTTCGCCAACGCCGTCGATCGCGTCTCGACTATCTCGACCGAGAAGTCACGGGCCATCAAGCTCGCCGTGGCCAAGGGCGTCGTCACCCTTTCGGCCACAAGCCCGGACGCCGGCAGCGCCACCGAGGAGATCGAAGTCGACTACAAGGACACGGCCCTCGAGATCGGCTTCAACTCGCGTTACCTGCTCGACATCACCGAGCAGATCGCCGGCGCCGAGGCGCGGTTTCTGATGGCCGACGCGGGCTCGCCCACCTTGGTGCGCGACGGCTCGGATGAAAGCGCGCTCTACGTGCTCATGCCGATGCGGGTATGACGCCGCCGGCCGTCAACGCGCTTACCTATTCCCCCGACGCCGTATCAGGCACAGCGCCGGCCTTCCTGGCCGTCCGCCAGATACGGCTGACCGATTTTCGCAACTACCGTCAGCTTCGTCTCGATTGCGGACCGGAACCCGTGGTGCTGGTCGGCGCCAATGGTGCAGGCAAGACGAACCTCCTGGAGGCGCTCTCTTTTCTCGTTCCCGGGCGCGGCCTGCGCCGGGCGCGGCTCGACGAGGTCGCGCATCGGCCGCGCGGCGGGGAGTCCGCGGCCGCGAGCTGGGCCGTCGCCGCGGTACTCGACACGCCAGAGGGCCGGCTCGCCGTCGGTACCGGCCTCGAGCCACCACGCACAGATGGCGGCCTTCCCCGGCGCGCGGTGCGGATCGATGGTCGGCCGGCGTCCAGCCAGACGGCGTTGGGCCAGCATGTGGCGGCGGTCTGGCTGACGCCCCAGCAGGACCGGCTGTTCCTGGATGGACCCGGGGAACGGCGACGCTTCCTCGACCGGCTGGTGACGGCGCTGCATCCCGAACATGCCGGCGATGTGGCCGCCTACGAGAATGCAGTTCGCCAGCGCAGCCGTTTGCTGGGTGAAGGCAACCGCGATCCGCACTGGTTCACCGCGCTCGAGGACACGATGGCGCGCCACGGCGTGGCGCTGGCAGCCGCGCGTGCTGATACCGTCCAGCGCCTCGACGCTGCGGCACGGCTGGGGGTCGGCCCCTTCCCGCGGGCATCGCTTTTGATGATCGGCGAGATCGACGGCTGGATTGCCTCGATGGCCGCGCTCGATGTCGAGGACCGGCTGCGCGCCCAACTGTCCGCCAGCCGCTTGCGCGACGCCGAAGCAGGCACCACGTCTTGTGGACCGCATCGCAGCGATCTCAGCGTCCGCCATCTCGATCTCGACCTGCCGGCCGCTGAAGGCTCCACCGGCCAGCAGAAGGCCTTGCTGGTGTCGATCGCCCTCGCCCATGCCCGGCTGGTGGCGCTGTCGCGAGGGCGGCCGCCGCTTCTGTTGCTGGACGAGATCGCAGCCCATCTCGATGCCGAGCGCCGCGCCGCGCTGTTCGAGGAGATCATTGCGCTGGGCGCGCAGAGCTGGATGACCGGCACGGATGCCGGGCTTTTCGAGCCGCTGGCCGGCCGCGCGCAGTGCCTGCGCGTCGCCGATGGAACCATCGCGGCAAGCTGAACTTTTTCAGGATCGAACCAAATGAGCGAGAACGAGCAAGTCCCGAACGGCAACGGCAATGGAAACGGCGAAGACTACGACGCCGACTCGATCAAGGTGTTGCGCGGGCTCGACGCCGTTCGCAAGCGCCCGGGTATGTATATCGGCGACACCGACGACGGCACCGGCTTGCATCACATGGTCTACGAGATCGTGGACAATGCGATCGACGAGGCGCTGGCCGGCTATTGCGACAAGGTCGACGTGGTGCTGCAGGGCGACGGCTCGGTCACGGTGCTTGACAATGGGCGTGGTGTGCCCGTGGACATCCACAAAGAGGAAGGCATCTCCGCCGCCCAGGTGATCTACACCCAGCTCCACGCCGGCGGGAAGTTCGACCAGAACTCCTACAAGGTGTCGGGCGGCCTGCACGGCGTGGGCGCCGCCGTGGTCAACGCCCTGTCCGGGCACCTCGACCTGCGCATCTGGCGCAATGGCCACGAACACTTCATGCGTTTCCGCAATGGCGACGCCGAGAAGGATCTCGAGGTCGTGGGCGACGCCAACGGCAAGCGTGGCACTGAGGTAACCTTCCTGCCCTCGACCGAAATATTCACCAAAACCGAGTTCGACTTCGCCACGCTGGAGCATCGGCTGCGCGAGCTTGCCTTCCTGAACTCGGGCGTACGCATCGTCCTCACCGACGAGCGCGGCCCGGAAACCAAGGTTTCGGAGCTGTTCTACGAAGGTGGCGTCGAGGCCTTCGCCAAGTATCTCGACCGCAACAAGCAGGTCCTGCACAGCCCGCCGGTCTCGATCCGTGGCGAGAAGGACGGCATCTCGGTCGAAGTCGCCATGCAGTGGAACGACAGCTATCACGAGACGATGCTGTGCTTCACCAACAACATCCCCCAGCGCGACGGCGGTACGCATCTCGCGGGCTTCCGCGGCGCGCTGACGCGCACGCTGAACAAATACGCCGACGAATCGGGCGTCTCCAAGAAGGAGAAGGTGAACCTTACCGGCGACGACATGCGCGAGGGCCTGACCTGCGTTCTATCGGTGAAGGTGCCCGATCCCAAATTCTCCTCGCAGACCAAGGACAAGCTGGTCTCTTCGGAGGTCCGGCCCGTCGTGGAGAGCGTAGTCGGCGAGAAGCTCAGCCAGTGGTTCGAGGAGCATCCCAGCGAAGCACGCAAGATCGTCACCAAGGTGGTCGAGGCCGCCGCTGCACGCGAGGCCGCCCGTAAGGCGCGCGAATTGACGCGCCGCAAGGGCGCGCTCGACGTGAGCTCGCTGCCGGGCAAGCTCGCCGACTGCCAGGAACGCGATCCAGCGCTCTCCGAACTCTTCATCGTCGAGGGTGATTCGGCCGGCGGCTCGGCCAAGCAGGGCCGTAACCGCGCCAACCAGGCGATCCTGCCGCTACGCGGCAAGATCCTGAATGTCGAGCGCGCCCGCTTCGACAAGATGCTGTCCTCTGCCGAGATCGGCACCTTGATCACCGCACTTGGCACCGGCATCGGCGTCGACGACTTCACCCTCGAGAAGCTGCGCTACCACAAGATCATCATCATGACGGACGCCGACGTGGACGGCAGCCACATCCGCACGCTCCTGATGACGTTCTTCTATCGCCAGATGCGCGAGCTGATCGATCGCGGCCATCTCTACATCGCCCAGCCGCCGCTGTTCAAAGCGGCCAAGGGCAAGTCGGCGATCTACCTCAAGGATGAGCGTGCGCTGGACGATCACCTGATCCAGACCGGGCTCGAGGGCGCGACGTTGAGGCTGGGCGACGGCAGTGTGCAGGCGAGCGAGGACCTGCGTCACACCGTCGACATCGCCCGTTCCGTCTCCAATCTTGTGAAGCCGCTCGCGCTGTCACGCCGCGTGACCAACCAGGCGGTGATCGAGCAGGCCGCCATCGCCGGCATCTTCAAGCCGGATGTGCTGGCCGATGCCGAGCTGGCCCGACAGACGGCCGACTACATCGCCCGCCGCCTGAATGCCGTAAGCGCGCCGCTGGAGCGCGGTTGGACGGGCGAGCCGACCGCCGACGGTGGCCTCGCCTTCAGCCGCCGCTTGCGCGGCGTGCAGGAACGCCATGTGATCGATGGGCCGCTGATCAAGAGCGCGGAGGCCCGCCGGCTGGACGCGCTGGCCGTCGATCTGCAGGCCGTCTATCTGCAGCCAGGCACGTTCGCTGCGAAGGACAAGGAGACGGCGATCGCCTCGCCGACCGAGTTGTTCGCCGCCGTGCTCGAAGCCGGTCGCAAGGGTGTGACGATCCAGCGCTACAAGGGTCTGGGCGAGATGAACCCCGATCAGCTCTGGGAAACGACGCTCGATCCTGAAGCGCGCACCCTCCTGCAGGTCAGGATCAACCATGCCGACGAGGCGGACGAGATCTTCTCGACGTTGATGGGCGACGTGGTCGAGCCGCGCCGCGACTTCATCCAGGACAACGCGCTCAAGGTGGCCAACCTCGACGTCTGATCCCGGCGATCAGGAAAGCTCCGGCACGTCGAGCCATCGTCCTTCTCGATGGCTCTGATAGACGAGGTTGGCGAGCTGGACGGCCTTTGCGCCTTCGAGAAGCGTCGGCCGGTAAGGAGCGTCCTCGGCGACATGCCGCAGGAATAGCTCCCAGCACCGTCGATACGGATTGGTGCGGGGCGCCGTCTGCGGCACCTCGCTCCACTGAGCGCGGAAATCGACTTCGCCTTGTCCGGCGGCGAGAAACGCCTCCGGAGTCAGCGAAGCAGGCTGGGCAAAACAACGGTGCCGGCCCGCCGCCGCCGAGCCATCCGTGCCGTCGATCTCGAGGAAAAGCGTATCGTCATTGCGCATGCGGGTGGCCCAGCTGTTCGTCACCGAGGCCATGATCCCGCCATCGAGGGTAAGGAGCGCGTGCACCGTATCCTCGACATCGACGGCGTAGCGTTCGCCGCGTTCGTCGACCCGATGCGGAGTAGCTGTGCCAAGCTGGCAGACGACGCGCCTCACCGGCGCACCGAGGCCCTCCAGCATGTAGCACCAGTGCGCCATCATATCGAGCACAAGGCCACCGCCGTCTCGCTTGCGGTAGTTCCAGCTCGGGCGTTGGCATTCCTGCCGCTCGCCATCGAAAATCCAGGCACCTGCCTGGATGCGGATCGAGAGGATGCGGCCGAAGAAGCCGGCGCGTTTCAATCCCATCAGTGCCGCGAAGCCCGGCAGGTACAGCTTGTCCTGTATCACGCCGTGGCGGACACCGGCTGCTTTGGCAAGGCGCGCGAGCTCGAGCGCCTCGTCGAGACTGGCGGCCGTCGGCTTTTCGACATGGATGTGCTTGCCGGCCGCGATCGCGCGACGAACCAGCGCGGCACGACCGCCCGTTGCAGCGCAATCCATGAAGATCGCGTCCGGCCCAGCAAGAGCCGTCCCGAGATCTGTTGTCCAACGCAGGCCGCCGTGAGTCGCCGCAAGCTTTTCAAGACGCTCGGCATTGCGACCAGCCAGCAGCGGATCCGGAACAAGCCGATCGCCATTCCGTAAAGGCAGCCCGCCTTCGGCTCGAATATTCAGGAGGTGGCGCAAGTGCTGGGTCGCACCCATACGCCCCGTCGCCCCATTAATGATGATCCCAATCGGACGTTCGGCCATTTCGCCCTGCGCTTTAGACTGCCACTCGAGTGGCTGGCCAGTTCTCGCAAATGTGTGCAACCCTCGCAACATACACAGCTTCGGGGGGAGCGCATGGTGTCAGCACAAGCGATGGCGGCAACCGATCATCAACGGCGGCGGGCGATCATCGCCGGTACGGTCGGAAACGTTCTCGAATGGTACGATTTCGGTGTCTACGGCTATTTCGTCAGCACGATCTCGGCGCTCTTCTTTCCAACAAGCGATCCGCTCTCCTCGACGTTGCTGACATTCGCGGTGTTCGGCGTCGGCTTCGTCATGCGCCCGATCGGCTCGATCTTGTTTGGCATCTACGGCGACCGTTTCGGCCGACGAGCGGCCCTCAGCGCCGTCATCTTCGTGATGGCGATCTCGACTCTCGCGATCGGCCTTCTGCCGACGTATCAGCAGGTCGGGATACTTGCCCCCATCCTGCTGACGCTGATCCGTCTGCTGCAGGGTTTGTCGGCCGGTGGCGAATGGGGCGGGTCGACGTCCTATCTGGTCGAGTTCGCGCCGCATGGGCGGCGCGGCTTCGTTGGCTCGTGGCAGCAGGTGAGCGTCGGCGGCGGGTTTCTGCTCGGCGCGCTGAGTGCGGCACTCATCAGCGAAATCCTGTCGCCGGCTGACGTCGCATCCTTCGGTTGGCGCATCCCGTTCCTTCTCGGAGTCGTCGTCGGCGGCGTCGGCGCGTACCTGCGCTGGAGCTTAGACGATACGCCTGCGTTCGTTGAAATCGAGACGAAGGGCGCGGTATCGAAGTTCCCGCTGAAAGAAGCGGTGACGACCGAGAGCAAGGCGACGCTGACCATCTTCGGCATGACCCTGCACAACACGGTCGCCTACTACATCCCGATCGTTTACATGACGAACTACATCCGGACGGCCGGTGGCCTGACGGCGAGCCAGGCCGGATGGATCGGGACGGCCTGCCTCGCGGTGTTCGTGGTCCTGATTCCGTTCTGGGGTGCCCTCTCCGACCGCATCGGACGCAAGCCGCTGCTGCTCCTTTCGGCTGGCGGCTATATCGTGCTGTCGTTCCCGCTTCTCATGATGGCATCGTCAGGAAGCGTGCTGCTGGCCTTCCTGGCCCAGCTCATCATGATCGTATTCCTGTCCTTCTTCTCCGGGCCTTGTCCCGCCGCCTATTCGGAGCTGTTCCCGACCCGCGTGCGCTACACGGCACTTTCCATCGGCTACAACACAGCCGTCGCGATCTTCGGCGGCTTTGCGCCGTTCATCTCGACGTGGCTGATCAAGGTGACCGGCAGCAATCTCGCGCCGGCGTACTATCTCATGGCAGCAGCGATCATCAGTTTCATCGTGATCCTGCGGATCCGCGAAACGGCATTCGAACCGTTGCGGTAACGTGACGCTGACTTCAACTGGAAGAGCAAGGACGGGACGGCTACGTTCGGAGCGATGAAGCTCCTTCCATCACTCGTCTCCGGACAACTTCTGCGATACGCAGTAGGGCTGCAGGCAATCATCGCGCTGATGATTGCCTGTGCCGGTCCAATACAGGCGCAGACGGCCAGCAATCCCGCACCCAGCGTGCATCCCGGCACCAAGCTCAGCTTTCCACCGAGTCTCGGCGGGGCCACCCTGGAGCAAAGCCTGAACGAAGGCGGATCGTCAGCCTATCTCTACAGCATCAACAAGATGCAGATCTTCGTTCACATCGCCGATTTCGGCCGCCGCGTGCCGTCCGGCAGCGATTCGCCAGCCCTCATGAACCAGTTCACCGCCGACTTGAACGACGTCGCGGTAAAGATGAAGGCGGCGGGCTTTGGCCAACTCGAACGGCCCACGGTGCCGTCGGCCTGCGCCTATGGCAGCGTCATCTTTCGCTGCATCGTCTACAGCGTCAATTCGACGGGCGGCCGTCTCTTCAGCAAGATGCTGATGACCGGCTATCACGACAACTTCGTAAAGATCCGCATCGACTGGACGTCCGCCAACGGCACGCAGGCCGACGCTGACAGGGCGCTGCAGTCGTTCATCCCTGCCCTGATGCACTGAACCGCTAAAGCACCATCTGCGTCTGGGTGACGACCGCCACCAGCTTTCCCTCGGCGGTGGTGATGCGCGTCGTCCAGACCTGGGTGCGCCGTCCGCGATGGACGGGCGTCGTCTCGCCGATCACCGTCGCGCCCACAGGCGCAGGACCAACGAAGTTGGTCTTGCTCTCGATCGTGGTCGTGCCCTTACCCTCGGGCAGGTTGAGAACGGTGGAGGCCGCTCCCAGCGTATCGGCGAAGGCCATAATCGCGCCGCCGTGCAGGACGTCGGGCCGCGTGCAGAGCTCGGGCCGAACGACCATCTCGGCTTTCACCCCCGTCTCGCTCGCGGCCACGAACTTGAGGCCCAGCACCTTGGCGAAGGGGAGATGACGGTCGTTCAGGAATTGCGCCTTGTCCATGTCATCTCCCATCGATGTTGTTTTCGCTACTGCGCCCCGAGGCGGCGCAGGCCGAGATACTCCAGTACGACGAAATCGGCCACGATCAGCGCCTGGATCACCATGCCTGCGAGACCGATGGCGGTCCACATGGACGGCAGGCCCAGGACCAGGAGACTACCCACGACCCAGGCAAGATCTGCGGCAAAGACCACCTGTGCCCACGTCCTCGGCAAAGTCGGACGTGAGGCGATCCAGGCGCAGGCCAGCCCGAACGCAATCAACCCCAGTCCCAGCAGCTCGAGCACCAGAGCGAAGTCGGGGCCGGATATCGCCCCTGCCTCCTGGACTGCGAGCCGCGTCAACGGCACCGCGAAGGCCGCCATCACGACGCCCGAGGCGGCAGAAAAGACGGCGTTGCCCCACAGCGTGCGGCGGAGCAGGCGGTCGGTGGAATCGGCCATGATGTCCTCCATGCATTGCGTCGACGACGGCATCGACGTCGCGAGATTTCGGCCGAAAGCAGCCGGCGGACAATTACGCTTCAGGTAATCGGCGGAACGGCGGGCCGGTGCTACTGTCCAAGTCATGACGGACACAGCCCTAGCCACGACCGCCGCCCAGCCTGACCTGTTTGGCCCGATGCTGCGCGCCTGGCGTCGCCGCCGAGGCGCCAGCCAGCTCGCGCTCGCCCTGCAGTCGGGCGTATCGCAGCGCCATGTCAGCTTCCTCGAATCGGGTCGCGCCCGACCCAGCCGCGAGATGGTGGTGCAGCTCTCCTCGGCGCTCGATGTGCCATTGCGCCAGCGCAACGCTATGCTTCTGGCGGCCGGTTTCGCGCCGGTCTATCGCGAGAGCAATCTTGCCGCCCCCGAACTTACGCCAGTGCGCCAGGCGATCGAGCGCATGCTGAAGCAGCAAGAGCCGTATCCCGCCATCGTCATCGACCGGTTGTGGAACCTCCTGCAGGCCAACGAGGCAGCCAATGCCTTGACGATCTTCCTGTTCGAGGGACCGCCTCCGGCCCCACCGCCGGGCAAGGCGCCCAACCTCCTGCGCTGGCTCCTCGACCCCAAGGCGCTGCGGTCCAAGATCGCCAACTGGGAAGAGGTGGCGCGCTACCTGGTATCGACGACCTATGCCGAGATTCTGGCCGACGGCGGCGAGCCCAAAGCGCTGGCCTTTATCCAGGAAATCATGGCCTATCCCGACGTGCCTGACTCGTTCCGCAAGCTGCGCTTCGAGGATCGCCCGTCGCCCGTACTGACGGTCGATTACCTGGTCGGTGGAAAGTCGCTCTCGGTCTTCACCACCATCGCCACGCTCGGCACGCCACAGGACGTGACCCTGCAGGAAGTCCGCATCGAGAGCTTCTTCCCGGCCGACGAGCGCAGTGACGCCCTGTTCAAGAGTCTGGCGGCCAAGGGCTGAGCGGTTATCCGGCTTTTTCCATCAGCGCCAGAAGGCCCTTCACGATCTCCATAGGTGCCGGCGGGCAGCCGCCGATGTGCAGGTCCACGGGAAGAACGCTGGCAAGCGGGCCAACAACGGCGTCAGATCCGGCGAAAACCCCGCAATTGGCGGCGCAATCGCCCACGCCAACGACCCATTTGGGCTCGGGCGCGGCATTGTAGGCTCGCAACAGCGCCTCCCGCATGTTCCACGTCACTGGCCCCGTGACCAGGAAAACGTCGGCATGGCGCGGCGAGGCCACAAATTTCAGGCCAAACCGTTCGACGTCATAGACCGGGTTGTTGAGTGCATTGATCTCGAGCTCGCAGCCATTGCAGGAACCGGCATCGACCTCGCGAATGGCAAGCGACCGGCCCAATCGCTGCCTCGCTCGCTCAGCCAGCGCCTTCGCCAGCTCCTCGAGCGCCGCCGGTCCCGGCGCAGGTGGCCTGACCGTTGCCGGCCCCCTACGCAGTGCATCGAGCAGGAACGATCTCATGGCGCGTGCCTCATAGATCGTGCCCCGAGTAGGCGCAGTTGAACGACTTATTGCAGATCGGGAAGTCGGCGATGATGTTGCCTTCGATCGCTGCTTCAAGAATCGGCCACTGGAACCAGCTCGCGTCTCGCACATGCACGCGACCCAGACGCCCCGCGTCATCGAGGGTCACACTGATGAAGGCGTCGCCCCGGAAAGCTTCAACCAGCGCTGCCCCTTCGCCGGCCACGAACGCCGACGGCTTGCTTCGGATGTCGCCGGGCTCCAGCCGATCGAGAAGCTGGCGGACCATCCCGAGGCTCTCGACGATCTCGTCCATGCGCACCAGCAGGCGCGCATCGACGTCACCGCCAACGCGCGTCCTGACCTCGAAATCGAGCTGATCATAGGGCGCATAAGGAAAGGCCTTGCGCGCGTCGAAGGCGCGCCCGGAGGCGCGACCGACAAAGCCGCCCGCCGCATACTGGCGCACGAGCTCGGGCCTCGCGACGCCGGTTGTGACCGTACGATCCTGGAGCGACGGCAGCGCGTCGTAGACGCGCAGGATCTCGGCGCGTGTTTCCTCCAGGCGCGCGAGAAGATCGCGGATCTGACCAACGCCGTCTTGCGACAGATCGGTTGCGACGCCGCCCGGTACGACACAGTCCATCAGCAGCCGGTGCCCGAAGCAGGCGGCAGCGACCATCAGCACGTCCTCGCGCTGCAGCGTGCAGCGTGCATTGATCGTAAGGACGCTCGCATCGTTGCAGATCCCGCCCACATCATTGATGTGATGCGAAAGCCGCTCGAGCTCGGCGAGGATGCCGCGCAACAGCACGGCGCGAGGTGGCACGCTCCAGCCCAGGGCCGCCTCGACAGCACGGGCAAAAGCCCAGGCATAGGCGACGGTGCTGTCGCCGGAGATGCGGCCGACGATGCGGGCGCCCTGCGCGACGTCGGCGCCCTTCAGCAGACGTTCGACACCCTTGTGGGCGTAGCCAAACCGCTGCTCAAGCCGCACCACCGTCTCTCCGCTGCAGGTGAAGCGGAAGTGACCGGGTTCGATGATGCTGGCATGAATCGGTCCGACAGCGATCTGGTGCAAATCGTCCCCTTCGACCCGCAGAAAATCATATCGCGCCGTGCTTTCACGTCCCGGCCATCGCCCGTGGTCGAGCCAGGGCCGCACATCGATTAGGCCGACCGGCTGCACACCGTGAAGGTCCCGCATCGCACGCTCCAGCCGCAGCGCCGGCGCGTGGTGGGCCGAGACAGAAGGATAGGCACCGCTCTCGGTTTTGAGCGACAGGATCGCGCGACGGTCTTCACCATTCAGCGCCATGCGCACTCTGCCTTCGTCGGCCCAGAGCGCGCTGAGGTCATGACGGCCAGCGGCACAACCCTCGGCCATCGCGGTCCATAGATCGGACGTAACGTCCAGGCGCACGTAGCCGTCCGGCCCGGCATCGCGTCCGGCGACAAGGTCGGCGAGTGCGGTAGCGGTCACCCTAGAAGCTCCGCGGCGCGCTGGAACCAGGCGACGAGGATTGCCGGCAGAAAGATGCCGGCCGCCAACACCAGCGCGAGGTGCAGAACCATAGGTACGGACGATGCATCCACGCGGTGCGTCGGCCCTGTCGGCGCTCCCAAAATCGTGCCCTGCAGCCGCATCAGCAGCGCACCGAACCCGACCAGCAGGCCGAAAGCCGGCAGTAGGGCGAGCCACGGCTCGCGCGCGAAGGTCGTCGTCAGGATCAGGAATTCGCTGGCGAAGACACCGAACGGCGGCATGCCGGAGATGGCCAGCACCGCCAGCGCGAAGGCGACGGCCAGCCGGGGATGCGTGTCGCTGAGCCCGGTGATCTCGGCGATGCGTTGGGTGCCCTTGGCCTGGGCAATATGACCGACGGCGAAGAAGATGCCGGACTTCGTCAGGCTGTGCATGGCCATGTGCAGGAGGCCGGCGAAATTGGCGAGCGGCCCGCCCATGCCGAACGCGAACACCATCAGCCCCATGTGCTCGATCGACGAATAGGCGAACAGCCGTTTGATGTCGCGGCGCTGGTAGAGCATGAAGGCTGCGAAGATCAGCGATACCAGCCCCATCACGATCATCACCGGGCCGGGATTGAGCGCCGCCGGCTGGCCAGCAATCAGCATCTTGAAGCGCAGCAATGCGTAGAGCGCCACATTCAGCAACAGGCCCGACAGGACCGCCGATATCGGCGTCGGGCCCTCGGCATGGGCGTCCGGCAGCCAGGCATGCAACGGGGCCAGCCCGATCTTCGTGCCGTAGCCGATCAGGAGGAAGATGAAGGCGAGGTCGAGGATCGCCGGATCCATCTTGGCCGCCGCACCCTGGAGAAGGCTCCAGGTCATCGCCGGCACGCCCTCACCCAGCGCCGGCTGGCCGGCCAGATAGATCAGGATGGTGCCGAAGAAGGCGAGCGAGATCCCCACGCTCGCCAGGATGAAATACTTCCAGGCCGCCTCGATCGACTGCGGCGTTCGATAGAGGCCGACCATCACCACCGTGATCAGCGTCGCCAGTTCCAGCCCGACCCAGATGAGGCCGATATTGTTGGCAACCAGGGCGATATTCATCGATCCCATCATCGCCTGGAACATGGCGTGGTAGAATCGCACGAAGCTGGGCGGCAGCCGACCGGTCTCGATCTCGTGGCCGATGTACGAGGCGCTGAAGATCGAGGTCGTGAAGCCCACCAAGGTGTTGATGGCGATGAAGACGATGTTGAATTCGTCGACGATCGCATAGGGGCCGACCGTCCTCTCGTCGCCGATCAGCCACAGGCCGGCGGCGAAGGTGACGGCCGAGGCAAGCACATTGACGATCGAGCCCACGCGATAGCCCGGAATGGCCGCCAGCACGAGAGCCGACACATAGGGCACGAGGACCACGATCTGATAGGTATGCATCAGCGCGCATCCCCACGCATGCGGTCGAGCGCCTCGATATCGATCGTGTCGAAGCGCTCGCGGATGCGGAACACGAAGACTGCAAACACGAAGAGGGCGATCAACACCGAGAAGGCGACGCTGACCTCGACGACCAGCGGCATGCCGCGCGCGCCCGTGGCGGCGAGGATCAGGCCGTTCTCCATCGACATGAAGCCCACCACCTGAGTCACCGCATTGCGGCGCAGGATCATCATCAGGAAGCCGAGAAGGATGATGGCGAGCGCCAGCGCCAGCTCCTCGCGGGCATGGCTTGCCGTACCTTGCGTGACCTTCAGGAGCAGCGCCTGCGCAAGACCTGTGAGCGCCAGACCGACCATCAAGGCGATGCCTACACCGACCACTTTCTCGACTTCGCGATGGATGCCGAGACGCACAACCGTTCGGTGGAGCGCGACCGGAATGACGATGCCCTTGAGGCATAGGGCGATCAGGGCGGTGATAAAGAGTTCCGACCGGTCCTGCGAGAATGCCGCCCAGGCCACGGCGAGCGCGAGCGTGACCGACTGCGCGGCGAAAGTGTTGATCACCGAGGCGATGCGCTCCTGGTAAAGGAGCGCGAAGCTCGTCACCAGCATGACGCCGGCCAACAGATGGGAGAGCTCGTATCCCCGGATCACTGGACTGCTCCGCGCGTGAGGAACGCCAGCAAAATGGCCAGGAACCCGAAGATGAAGGCGATGCCGAGGAAATCGGGCAGGCGGAACACACGCATCTTGGCGATGCTGACCTCCCACACGCCCAAGAGCGCGGCGCCCGTCAGCAACTTCGCGGTCCAAGCCAACAGCCCGACGATCCAACCGCCGATCCCCGCGGTTGCGGGCGCCATGCCGAATGGCGCGAACAGGCAGATCAGCAACGAGAGGTAGAGAACCAGCTTCAGGTAGCTTGCCGCCTCGACCAGGGCGAGATGGCGCCCCGAGTATTCGAGGATCATCGCCTCGTGGACCATGGTGAGCTCGAGGTGGGTGACCGGATTGTCGACCGGGATGCGCGCATTCTCGGCAAGCGCCACGATGATCAGCGCAACCAGCGACAACGCCAGCGATACCCGCACCGCAAGCGGCTCGGCGATGAAGAAGTCGGCCACGCCCGCGAGCCTGGTCGTGCCGGCGGCGATGGCGAGCGTGAGGACGATCAGCATCATCGCCGGCTCAGCAAGTGTCGCGATCATCATCTCGCGCGACGAGCCGATGCCACCGAAGCCTGTCCCGACGTCCATGCCGGCCAGCGCAAGCAACGCCCGCGCGGCACCCAGCAACGCGACCAGCGCCACCACATCGGCTGCCCAGTTGAACATCAGTCCGGAAGCGAAGCTCGGCACCAGCGCCGCGGCCACCCAAGTGAGCGCAAAGATCAAGCAGGGTGCCGCGCGGAACAGCCAGGAGGCGTTCTCCGCCAACACCGATTCCTTGCGCAGGAGCTTGGCGAGGTCGCGATAGCCCTGCAGCAATGGCGCGCCTTGCCGGCGCATCAGCCGCGCCTTGACCCGGCGCACCACACCGACCGCCAGCGGCGCGATGAGCAGCACCAGGAACATCTGCACGCCCTGAGCCAGAAACTGCTTCGCGAGATCGGCGCTCATATCGTCACCGCCGCGATCGAGAGCAGGATGACGAGGGCTGCGAACATCAGCACCAGATAGCGCCGGATCGTGAGGAACTGCAGCGCATTGAGCCGCTCCGACAGCCTGAGCAGGGCGCGCCACGGCGCGATATAGAGGGTCGTCCATATGTAATCGATCAAGGCGACCGAAAAGCGTGCCGGCTGCAGATCGCCCGGCGGCGGCATCACTACCGTCTCGCGAGCGGAAAAGACCACGGCGCCATAGACGCGCCGCAAGGGCTGGGAAAAGCTCGAGGCGCTGTACTGGATGGCCGGCGACGGATCGGGAAAGCCGCAATCCCATGCCGGCCCACGGCGCGTACGCCGAGCCGACAAGCGATGGACGACTAGGAGCGCGGCAACCGACGCGATGGCGACGAAGAGCGCGATGACGACCGCATCGTAGTTGCTGCGGGAGGCATCGAAGGCAATCAGCGAGAATGGCGTTGGCCCGGTGCCGGCATTTGGCAACTCGCTGCCAACGAGCCCTTTCAACACCGGTGCGAGGGCTCCCGTCAGAAGTGCGCCGAGCAGCCCGCCCAGGATGCATAGGAGCGCAAGCCCGCCCATCGCGATCTGCTGCACCAGCGGCACCTCGTGCGCGCGCGCCGCCTCGACACTGCGCGGCCGACCCAGGAAGGCGACACCATAGACGCGCACGAAGCAGGCGGCGGCCAACGCCGCCGCCAAGGCCAGCATCGCCCCGATGGCGGGTGCGGCGAAGTTCAACGCCGACTGTGGCAAGGCGGGCGCGGCGATGACCGACTGGAACAGCAGCCACTCGGATACGAATCCGTTGAGCGGCGGCAGGGCGGAGATGGAGAGCGCCCCCACCAGGAAGAACACCGCTGTTCGCGGCATGCGGTGGATGAGCCCACCCATCCCCTCGAGATCGCGCCGGCCCGTCACATGCAGCACGGCGCCCGCACCCAGGAACAGCAGAGACTTGAACCAGGAGTGGTTCAGGATATGCAGGAGCGCCGCTGCCATCGCCACGGCTGCCGCCGCAGGCTGTCCGTTGGCACGGAAGGCGAGCGCGAGGCCGAGTGCCACGAAGATCACGCCGACATTCTCGACCGTCGAATAGGCCAGCACGCGCTTGAGGTCGCGATCGAAGACAGCGTAGAGCAGGCCCAATACCGCCGTGATCGCCCCGAGCACGATCGGCGGCAGCGACCACCACCACGCCGGCGGTCCGAGCAGATCGAAGGCGATACGCACGAAGCCATAGATCGCGACCTTGGTCATGACGCCGCTCATCAGGGCCGACACGTGGCTGGGCGCCGCGGGATGGGCGAGCGGCAGCCAGGCGTGAAGTGGAATGAGGCCGCCTTTGGAGCCACAGCCCACGAGCGCGGTCGCCAATACCAGCGCCGCGATCAGTGGTGTCGGCGCCTGGGTGCGAATGGTGTCGAACGCATATCCGCCCGCAGGACCTGCGAGACCGCCAAAGGCAAACAGGAGTGCCGTCGTGCCGATCGCCGCCATGACGAGGTAGAGATGTCCGGCTCGCCGGTTCTCTGCGTTCGTATGGTGCGCCACCACCATCGCCCATGACGTGAGCGACATCAGCTCCCAGGAAAACAGGAAGGCATAGGCATCGTCGGCGATCAGCACGAGGTTCATGGCCGCCGCGAACAGCGGGAACAATGGCTCCACGCGCGGCGTGAGTTCCTTCGCGCGGTCCAGCCCCATGCCGTAGAGGCTGGCAGCCAGCACGCCGCCGTTGATCACCACGCCGAAGAACGCCGATAGCTGGTCGAGCCGCAGGTGAAGCCCGATCGTCGGGAGACCGATCGGCAGCACGGCCGCAAATCCACCGCCGCCCAGCCATATCGCTAGATCGACAACGCCGAGCGCAATCGCTGCCAAAGCGGTGACGGGATAGACGACCGCCAACAGGAAACGGCGCCCCGAAACCGCAGCAAGGGCCGCCACAACAGCCAGCGCCCCGAGTGCGCCCCCTTGGACAAACATGACCGGCACGGCTGGCCTGGCTCTTTCCTAATTCACTGCTTTTTTGTGTTTAATCGTCTCCAGTCTAGCAAACGAACGCCGTCACATTGAAGCTAAAGAGCGCATGCCGAGCAGATTCAGGACGAATGGTGCTCAGTCTGCGAAAGCCTGGAGCGAGATCGGTGAATGCAGGCGCCTCAGGGCAACGCTTTCGCCCGCTCCGCGGCGCCAGCGAAGTCGGGTGGCGTGTCGGCGCGGCAGGACGGCGGATGACGCGGATCGGGAGCATCGATGAACTCATCGCGCAGGCGCGCGGCGCAGGGATCCTGTGCCGACACACCATGGCCCTGGGCCCGGAATATGACGTGACGCGACGTCGTGAGATGGCGCGCTGCCGCCCGTCCCCAATTGGCAGGCGTCAGCCAATCGTAGCGCCCGCTCAGCAACAGGGTCGGGATGCCCGATTGCACCGGCTGGCGCTCCGATTCAGGCGCGACAGGCACGCGCCACACCGGACAGAAGGCGCCGAGTTTGCTCATGCGTGCACTCAGGCCGTAGACGCCTCCTGCCTGGATGGCCTGGTCACGCGCGGCCTGGTCCACGGCGGCCCAGCTCTCGCGGCACTCGACAGTGTTGAAAAGGCCGCCCAGCTGCTGCGCATTGCCTTCCGTGAGCGCGCCCTCGTCTTCCTCGAGCGTCGTGGCGTATTGCGTGATCAGCCGGCGGTCGCCATGGGACAGCGTGGTAACCGTTTCCGGCACCATCGCCGCATCGCCTTCGCGCATCATGTGCAGCAGCACCAACAAAAGCTTGGTGCTGTCGAGCATCACGGTCTTCGGTCCGTCATCGATGTCGAGCGTGGTCTCGATCGGCGTCGCGTCGGCGCCGGCGATCAGCGCCTGAGTGGCAGCGGCGAGATTGGGATTGCGCTCTCGGCAGAGCTTGTCCGCGGCGCAGTCGGCATAAAGCTGCTCGAACACACTGCGTACGATTTCCGGCTCATTCTGCTCGCCGTTGATCTCGGGCGGATAGACCCCGTCCAGGATCACCGAGCGGATGAAGCCGGGATGGCGGCGCATCGTCTCGAGAGCCCAGCGCGTGCCGTAGGAAATGCCGTAGAGATTGACCTTGTCGAGCTTCATCGCCTTGACGAGATCGGCGATGTCGTCGGCAAGCGATGGCGTCGCATACATCGCCAGATCGATCCGGCGCTTGTCGAGCTCGGCCCGGCACTTCGCGAGGATATCCTGTTCCTGCGCTTCAGCGATCGCCCGACGGCGAGCCCGCGCCGCTTCGGAGCTCCGGGCGTCGAAACAATCGAGATTTGGGGTCGAGCCACCGGCGCCGCGTTCGCTCAGGATGATGACGTCCCGCTTGCGACGGATCGTTGCCGTGTCGCTCCACCAGTCGCCTTCCGACAAGGCATCGGCGCCGGCAGTGGAGGCCACAAGCGGGGAATCGCCGGGGCCGCCGGCGAGGTAGATCACGGGATCGCGAGCCCGCAAGCGGCGGGCCTTCAGGACTGCCACCTTGAGACGGACCTGCTGGCCGTCCGGCCGGGCGCGGTTTTCCGGCACGATCAGCTCATAGCACTCGAGCTTGTCGCCGCGCGGTGGCTTGAAGGCGCAACGCTCGCGTTCGAGGCGCGGCGCCGCCAGTGCCGTGCCGGCTGCAAGCACCAGAAGTGCCGCCAGCGACGCCCCGATCAATCGTGAGATCATGTCCCTGCTTTGAGCCACATCGCCGCTTGTGGGGCCATGAAGTATTCTAGCGCACCGGGCGATGCCTCAGCTTGAAAAACTGCGGCACTCGGCCACAAGTAGGGCCCATGAGTAATCGTTCCTACTGGACCGCCGTGTGGTGCGGTTTTCTCGTCCTCGCCATCGGCCTGGGCGTCCGGCAAAGCTTCGGCATCTTCCTGAAGCCGGTGTCGGCCGAACTGCAGGTGGGTCGCGAACTGTTTTCGTTCGGTACCGCCGTCTCAATGCTGCTGATGGGCGTCTTCGCCCCTTTCTCGGGACGCCTCGCCGACCGCTTCGGATCCGCTCCCACGATCGCCGGTGGCGGCCTGGTCTATGTGCTGGGCATGGTCGTGACCTCCACCATGCATAGCGGCGTCATGCTGGTGCTGGGCAACATCCTCGTCGGCATCGGCCTCTCGGCCGCGACCTTCGGGCCGGTGCTGGGCGTGATCCTGCGCGTCGCACCGCCCGCCAAGCAGGCGCTGGCGGTCGGCATCTGCTCCGCCGGCGGTTCGTTCGGGCAGTTCTTCATCGTGCCGCTTGCTTCCGTGCTTCAGGGTTATTTTGGCGACTGGCGGCCTACCATGTGGGCGCTGACGGGCCTCGCGTTGCTGATGATCCTGCTGCCGATCGGACTGAACGACAGCAAGCAGATCGCGGCGGCGAAGAAGTCGACGGCCGGCGCGCAAAGCTTACGCGAGGCGCTTTCGGAAGCTTTCGGCCACAAAAGCTACCTGCTCCTGGTGATCGGTTATTTTGTGTGCGGCTTCCACGTCGCCTTCGTCGGCGGCCATTTGCCGGCGTATATCTCCGACAAAGGCATCGGCCTCTCGCTCTTCGGCCTGAAGTTGTCGCCGGCCGAGCTCGGTGGCTGGAGCATCGGCATGGTGGGACTGTTCAACATCGTGGGCTCGATCCTGTGGAGCACGCTTGGGGGCCGCTTCCAGCGCAAGAACCTGCTAGCGCTCCTCTATCTCCTGCGCTCGGTCGTCTTCCTCGCCTTCGTGCTGGCACCGCTCTCGGCGGCCTCGGTCCTGGCGTTCGCCGGCGCGCTGGGCTTCCTGTGGCTGGGTACCGTCCCGCTCACGACCTCGCTGGTGGGCTACATGTTCGGGCCGGTGCATCTCACGATGCTGAACGGCTTCGTGTTCCTGGGTCATCAGGTTGGCAGCTTCGTCGGCGGTTGGGGCGGCGGCGTCCTGTTCGATCTCACTGGTAACTACGACGCCATGTGGTGGATCTCGATCGCGCTCGGCATCGTCTCGGCCCTGCTGCATTGGCCGATCGTCGAGAAGCCGGTGGTGCGGCCCGCGGCGCTCTCCCCGCAGGTGCAGCCCGCATGACCGCGGGGTGGCGCTCCCTGGCGTTGTGGAGCGTCGCCGCGCTGGTGGTTGCCGCGACGGCCGTGTCGTTCGTGCTCTGGGGCAGGAACGGCGCGGCCTATCTCATCGACATGGTCCAGACCTACTGCTTCTAGAACTTGCTTGTGTGGGAGCCCGATCTAGCTCGCGCCAAATGGCGGCTTGGCGCCGCGCCGCAGCGCCTCGGCGAACAGTCGGTATTTGACCGAATCTACAGATAATTCGCGGCCCCAATTTACAAGGTCACCCCAAGGATCGTTCAACTTGCCGAGGCCCGAGGCCACCGCAACCACGGTTCCGATCTCGATGCGATGATCAAGCACGAATAAGCCGCCCACCCCTAGCGCGACCGCAACAGCGAGGTAGTGCATGAAGTTCATGGCGAGGTTCATGCTGAACTTGATTTTGTAGATCCCCATGTTCAGCTCGAAGATGCGGTCGATGCGCTCGCCCTCCGGTACGCCCTGTTCGACGATATCTCCGCCGACGCGACGAACGGTGCAGATGCGGGCGGCGGCGCGACGGTTAATGGCCTGCTGCATTGGCGGCACGAAAAGCATCTGCGGCCCGAGGTAACCCAAGCTCAGCAGCAGGGTCCAGGGCTCGAGATAAGCCATGTAGCCGATGACGCTCACGAGAATGCCGACCTGCATTAGTGGTTCGGAGATCGCTATGCCGACAAAGCCGCCGATCGGCTCGACCTCGGCGACAATCATCGCCGCATGCGTGCCGGTTTCGTCATTCTCCTTGCCCTGTAAGGACTCGCCCCCGTCCACCTCGCGCAAGGTCTTACGCAGCGCCCGGACCGACGTCTCGCTGACCCAACTGCGATAGATATTGAGGGCGAGCTTGAGAGTCTGTTCGATCAAGGCGACGGCCGCGTAGGCTATCGCAAGCCAGACGATCTTTTCGGCGGTGCCGCTTTTGATTGCATCATCGACGATGTGCCGCTGCAATTCCAATGGCGCCGAGCTTAAGCCGAACACACCTGCCGCCAGCGCAGCGAGCCCGATTTGGTGACGGCCCGAGGAGCGAATTACATAGCCCATCAGCGTCCGCGGCAAAGCCGGACATTCCATTGCAATGGAACGTTGCCACCCGAAAGGTGTTCCCTTCACGGAGTCGCGATCCCGCGCGCTATCCAAGATGATGATCTGGACCGCCGGCAGAGTCGCCGTCGCGAATTACCTTCAGATCGGTGTTACCTTTTGCGGCCGACTCCACGAGAGACGTCGCCGGCCGCAAAAGGGCGAACACAACCTACCAATAGGTCTGTGCGCCGTAGTACTTGTCTACGGAGCGGCCGTAGTCCGGTGTCCAGACGAAGCTCTCATAATCGTCCATTGTCGGTGCCTTCTCGAGCATCTGCTTATCGAGATTGACGACAAAGCCTTCCTTTCTTTCGTCGTAGGTGAGGGCCGACCAAGGTAGTGGATGCTGCTTTTCGCCCATCCCAAGGAAGCCGCCAAAGGACATGACCGCGTAGATGGCGCGTCCCGTTTTCTTGTCCAGCATGATGTCGTCCACAGTGCCAAGCTTCTCGCCGGCGCCGTTGTAGACATTCGTTCCATTGACTCTTTCAGCCGCGATCAGAGAGCCGGTCGTAATTTTGGTGACGTCCGTCATCGTAGCCTCCTTGTGTTGGTGTCGGCGCTATGCGCGCCGTATTACCAACAACGCCGCGTTCCGATGACGAGTTCCGCTAGAACCCCACCGTGTGCTTGCGTCCACTAGTGGACATTCGCTTGGAAGCATCACGACGCGGGTGCGTTGCTCTTCGAGCAGCTTGCCGCCTTGAGCGGTGACGATATTGGATCACGCTGACAGTTTACCGAGCTGGCGAGCGGTGCTCGCGAAAGGCGCTCGCGAGGGTTCGGAGCGCCGCCCGCGAGCGGGCATCGGTGAGCGTCGAATGGAGCACGATATCCGACGTGCGCAGGCGCGGTAGCTTCAATCGATCGCCGACCTCGACGGCGCCGTAGGGTGCAACGCTGTAGGCCAGGGCTGCAACGGCGAGACCGGCCGACACCGCGGCGGCGACCGCCTCCGTGCCGCCGCCGATGAATGCCTCCGTCCAGGCGATGCCAGCGGCATCGAGTGCCTTGATGGCCGCGAGCCGTTCGCTGCAGGCCGGTGCACAGAAGGCAAGTCGCAGCGGTTCTTCCTTACGCCAGACGAAGCTCGGTACGGCAAACCAGCCATAGTGCATCTGCGTCAGCACTTCGCCGTCCCTCCGGTCGTCCTCCCGCCGCACGATCACCGCATCGAGGACGCCGCGGTCGAACGCATCAAGGAGAATGCGCGACGAGTCGATCCTGGCTTCGATGATCAGGGAGGGATCGTGCGCATGCAGCAGCGCGAGCAGTTTCGGGAGCCCGCCGCCTGTCGTGTAGTCGAGGAAGCCCAGTGTCAGGCGGCGCGGCGCCGTCGAGAAGTCGACCATGGCGCGCTCGTGTGCAGCCAGGAATTCCCGCGCGGCACACAGGAAGGAGGCGCCGCGCGCCGATAAACGAACCAGCCGCGGCGTCCGTTCGATCAGCTTCTCGCCGAGCCGTTCCTCGAGCCGCTTCAGCTTCATGCTGACAGCAGCCTGCGTCGAGCCCAAGGCCTCGGCGGCACGCGTGAAGCTCTGCAGTTCGGCCACCATGACAAAGGCCTGCACGGCCTCGACGTCCAATGTTTTCATCCCAACCATCACGAAGCGTGATCGCTGTTATATGTGGTCATCCCATTTTTATATGGCAAGAGCCGCTTATCTCACCTGAGGCAAAGCCATGGCGAGGGCCGCCCACGCCGTCATCCGACGCGGTCATTCAAGGCGCGGTCATTGATGTCCGACAACCGCGAGCGAACCGCTTCGCCTTGGTGCATCCCCTCGACGCGGCGCAGAGGAACAGCGCCGCAGCGTAGTCGATCAAGGAGTACCGATGTCCTCTTCCTCAAACGGCCGCGATGCCATCGCCCTGGCGGCTATCTGCATCGCGGCGCTGATGTTTGGCCTCGAGATCTCAAGCGTTCCGATCGCCCTGCCCGTGATCGAGAAGCATCTGCATGCCAGCTTCCATGATTTGCAATGGATCATGAATGCCTACACGATCGCCTGCACGACGGTCCTGATGGCGACCGGCACGCTGGCAGATCGCTTCGGCCGCAAGCGCATCTTCACGATCACCATCCTGGCCTTCGGCGCGGCGTCCCTGATGTGCGGCCTGGCGACAGACACGCTGGCACTGATCGTCAGCCGCTTCGTGCAGGGCATGGCTGGCGGCGCGATGTTCATATGCTCGATCGCCGTTCTCTCGCATCAGTTCCCGGAAGGTGCCGAACGCGGCCGGGCCTTCGCGATCTGGGGCGTCGTCGCCGGCATTGGCCTCGGCTTCGGACCCATCATCGGCGGCGCAATCGTCACCTTGTTGACCTGGCCCTGGGTCTTCCTCATCCATGTTCCCATCGCGCTGCTGACCGCGGGCCTGACCTATGCCGGCGTTCGGGAATCGCGGGACCCACAGGCGAAGAAGCTCGACCTTGCCGGCATCGTTAGCTTGACGGTCGGCATTTTCGCCCTGGCCTACTACATCACTCAGGGCGCCGATGTGGGCTTCCTCAGCCCGACGGGTCTCGGGATCGCGGCCATTGCGATCGTGGGTTTCGCCGCCTTCCTTGTTGTCGAGCGATCCGTCTCCCACCCCATGTTCGATTTCTCGGTGTTCCGGATCCGTGATTTCTCGGGCGCGATCATCGGCTGCATCGGCATGAACTTCAGCTACTGGCCCTTCATGATCTTCCTGCCGATCTACTTTTCGACGGGCCTTGGCTATGACAGCACGACCACAGGGTTGGCATTGCTCGCCTACACGATCCCCTTCCTGGCGATGCCGCCGGTGGCGCAATACCTGCTCGCCCGCCGGGGCGCCCGCACAGTCATTCCTCTAGGGCTGTTCATGATCGGCCTCGGCTTCCTCCTGATGCGGTTTGGCAGCGGCTTGGACATGGCAAGCGGACCGATCGTGCTGGCCGGTGCCCTCATCGCCGGAATGGGCCTCGGCCTCACGACGACACCTGCCACCAACATGACGACCGGTTCGGTTTCGGCCGACCGTGCCGGCATGGCCTCCGGGCTCGATACCAGCGCGAGGTTGATCACCCTTGCCATCAACATAGCGGCGATGGGAGCCATCCTGGTCGCGGGGATCCTGACCCACTTGCGCCACGCCGGCCTATCCAACGCCTTGCCGCTGCGGGCGCTTGCGGAAAAGATCGCGGCCGGAAACGTCACGTCGTCGAGCCAGGACCCGGCGGTCGCCTCGCAGGTGCCGACCTCCCTCGCCCATGCTGCTCTGGTGCACGGCATCGGCTGGGTGATGCTCTATGGCGGTATCGGCGTCTGGATCCTGGCCGCGGCGAGCTTCCTGGTCTTTGGCCCCGCCAAGGCGCGTGCCGGCCAAGGGTCTTGCCTTCAGCCGGATGCGCCGACGGCCTAGGGAACGGTCATCTCGCCGCGAAGCTGTTTGCCCATCGCAAGGTCGTCGACAAGGCACCATTGCTCGGCGACTCGACCATTCGAGATCCGAAAGAGCGACAACTCGTCGACCGCGATGCGCTTCCCGGTCGGCGGGCGATCCCCGAACACCCCGGTATTGGTGCCCGTCGAATGGTAACGCACCGCGACCTTGTCGCCGTCGATGACGACATCCTGGATATGTTCATGCCAGTCCGGGAAAGCCACGCGTAGACTCTCGATGGCGGACCGAATGCCGGCATGGCCGTCGCGCGACGCTGTCTCGTTCCACCCCTTCGGGAAGTGGGCAACGAAATCGCTGGCGTATACTTCCGGAATCCACTCGAGGCGGCCGGTGTTCCAGATCGCGTGAAGTCGTTCGATCAGAGCCTTCTTCTCGTCCCGCGTCACAGCCCCTCCCCGTCGGCACCTTGGCCGTCAGAGCACGTACTTGCTGAGATCGGCGTTCTTCGCAAGCGCGCTCACGCGCTCGCGGACGTAGGCGGCATCGATATCGATCTTCTGCCCCGGCTTGTCGGAGGCGGCAAAGCTCACCTCCTCCAAAAGCTTCTCCATCACCGTATGCAGGCGGCGCGCGCCGATATTCTCGACCGTCTCGTTGATATCGGCCGAGAGCTTCGCCAGCTCGTCGATCGCATCGGGCTTGAAGTCGAGCTCGACCTTCTCGGTGGCCAGCAACGCCTTGTACTGCTTCACGAGGCTCGCCTCGGGCTCGGTCAGGATGCGGCGGAAATCCTCCTGGGTCAGAGACGCCAGGCTGACCCGGATGGGCAGCCGGCCCTGCAGCTCAGGCAGCATGTCCGACGGCTTGGCGAGATGGAAAGCGCCCGAGCAGATGAACAGCACATGATCGGTCTTCACCGGCCCGTGCTTGGTGTTCACTGTCGTGCCCTCGATCAGCGGCAGCAGGTCGCGCTGCACGCCCTCGCGGCTCACGTCGCCACCGCCGCGGAACTCGCTGCGGCCGGTGATCTTGTCGATCTCATCGATGAACACGATGCCGTTCTGCTCGACAGAATCGCGCGCCTCACGCACCACGCGCTCCTGGTCGAGGAGCTTGTCGCTTTCCTCGCGCATCAGCGTCTCGTAGGATTCGGCCACCGTCATCTTGCGCTTCTTGGTGCGGCCGCCGAATGCCTTGCCCAGCATGTCGCCGATGTTGATCATGCCAACCGAGGCCCCCGGCTGACCCGGCACCTCGAACTGCATCGGGCCGCCCTGGTCGGCGACCTCGACCTCGACCTCACGCTCGTTGAGCTCGCCTGCCCGCAGCTTGTGGCGGAAGCGCAGCCGCGTCTCCTCGCTGGCATTTGGACCACACAGCGCATCGAGCACGCGATCCTCGGCCGCAAGCTCGGCCTTGGCGCGGACGTCCTTGCGCATCCTCTCGCGCGCCATATCGAGGGCCGCCTCCATCAGGTCGCGCGCGATCTGCTCGACGTCGCGGCCGACATAGCCCACCTCGGTGAACTTGGTGGCCTCGACCTTGAGGAACGGCGCATTGGCGAGCTTGGCGAGCCGCCGCGCGATCTCTGTCTTGCCGCAGCCGGTGGGCCCGATCATCAGGATGTTCTTCGGCAGCACCTCTTCGCGCAATTCCTCGGGCAATTGCAGGCGGCGCCAGCGGTTACGCAGCGCGATGGCGACGGCGCGTTTGGCGTCCTGCTGGCCGACGATGTGCTTGTCGAGCTCGGAGACGATTTCGCGCGGAGAAAAGTCGTTGCCCATGGACCCTAACTCAAAGCTTCTCGATGACGAGATTGTGGTTGGTATAGACGCAGATGTCGGCGGCAATGCCCATCGCCTTGCGCGCGATCGCCTCGGCATCGAGGCCTTCGACGTCGATCAGCGCCCGCGCTGCCGAAAGCGCATAGTTGCCGCCAGAGCCGATGGCGATAATGCCGCCTTCCGGCTCCAGCACGTCGCCAGTGCCCGAGAGCAGCAGCGACACCTCCTTGTCGGCCACCGCCATCATCGCTTCCAGTCGACGCAGGTAGCGGTCGGTACGCCAATCCTTGGCGAGCTCGATGCAGGCGCGCAGGAGCTGGCCGGGATGGCGTTCCAGCTTGCCTTCCAGCCGTTCGAACAGCGTGAAAGCATCGGCGGTCGCGCCGGCGAATCCGGCAACAATCTGGCCGTTGCCGATGCGGCGGACCTTCTTGGCGTTGCCCTTGACGATGGTCTGGCCCATCGAGACCTGGCCGTCGCCTGCCATCACCACCTGGTCCGCTTTGCGGACCGAAAGGATGGTCGTGGCGTGCCAGCCGGGGGAGGCCGTGTCGGATTGTGGGGACATGGAACGCTAAATAATCATTCGCGGACACAATGCAATCGCATTGCTGGGCGATCGCAGGGCCCGTGCTAACGTGACCCAATGGATCCATCAGCCCCTGTCCAATCCGGCCCCGTCCCTTCAGCCCCTGTTATCGTCGTGGGCGCCGGAATCGTCGGCACCGCCACCGCCCGCGCCCTGCAGCGAGCCGGTCACAGCGTCACCCTTATCGACAGCGCCGAGCCCGGCCGCGCCACCTCGTACGGCAATGCAGGCTTCATCGCCATCGACCATGTGTTGCCGCTCGCCCGGCCGTCGACGCTGAAGCGCGTACCCAAGATGCTGATGGATCGCGACGGACCGCTGACCGTCCATCGCCCCAGCCTTCCACAATTGCTGCCCTGGATGGCCCGCTTCGCTCTGGCGGCCTACAGCAAGACCGAGGTGCGAAAAGGCGCCGATTCGTTCGGGCCGCTGATGGCCGAGGCCAACATCGCCTGGAAAGCCGAGATCCAGGCCTCGGGCCTGGGCGACCTCTTTCGCAGCAATGGCGCGCTCTACGTTTACGAGAGCCAGGCGGCGTTCGACGGCGGCGCCGAGGAACGCGCGTTGCAGCAGGCCAAGGGCACCAACTTCGAGATCGTCGACGGCAACCGGGCACGCGAACTGGCGCCGGGCCTCAGCCCCACCATCGTGCGCGGCGTCTACTACCCGCACGGCATGCACACCATCAATCCCTATCGGCTGGTCGCCACGCTCGCCGAGCGTTTCGTGGCCGAAGGTGGCCGCATCGAACGCGGCAAGGTCCGTGGCTTCAAACGCGACGGCGATCGCGTCACCGCCGTGCAGCTCACCGACTCCGAGCTTCCCGCGAAGGCGCTCGTCATCGCGGCCGGCCGCGCCTCGGGCGAGCTCACACGTCTTCTGGGCTTCAACGCGCCACTGGTCGCCGAGCGCGGCTATCATGTCATGCTGTCGCCGGACAACGTGCGCTTCGACCTGCCGGTCAGCCCGGCCGAGCGCGGCTTCTTCATCACGCCGATGGAGGAGGGTCTGCGCATCGCGGGCACTGTAGAGCTTGCGGCCCCTCATCAGCCACCGTCGTGGCATCGCGCCGATCTTCTGGTGAGGCACCTCAAGGCGATCTTCCCCGGCGTCGGCGGCGAGGAGCGTGGCCGGTGGATTGGTGAAAGGCCGAGTTTGCCCGACTTTCGTCCGGCTATCGGCCGTGCACCCCGTCTCGCCAATGTCTATTGCGGCTATGGCCATCAGCATGTCGGCCTGACGCTCGCCACAGCGACCGGCCGGCTGATCGCACGACAGATGGAAGGCGAGGATCTACCCGAGGCGCTCAAGGCCTGCGACCCAGGGCGGTTCGGCTAACCGTGCCGACCTCTGCAACTCGCGCAGGGCGGACCCTCAACGACAGTTGATTGCCGCGCCGGAGCGCGAGGACTACCGTGAGCGGCCTGTTGGTTGGCGAAATGTGACCCTGGAGGCGCGCATGAGTTCTCATCGCAGTCCGGCGCAGGTTCGTGCCAGTTTAAAACACCCCATCATCGACGGCGACGGCCACTGGGTTGAATACAACCCCGTCTTCGCCGAGCGCATGCGCAAGGTGGCCGGCGACAAGGCGGCCGACGGCTTCCTTGCTTCGCAGCGGCGCATTCCCGATGCATTGCAGCTTTCCACCGCCGAGCGCAAGCAGCGCGGGGTCGCCATGGAGGGTTACTGGACGCGCCAGTCGACCAACACGCTCGACCGCGCCACCGCGATGATGCCGCGCCTGCTCTACGAGCGGCTGAACGAGCTCGGCATCGACTTCGGGATCGTCTACCCCACGGCGGGGCTCGGCATTCCGCGCATCCAGGATGACGAGACGCGTCGCGCCGTCGTCCGCGGCTTCAACATCGTGACGGCGGAATATTTCGCCAAGCTCTCCGACCGTCTTACGCCCGCGGCCATC
This sequence comes from Alphaproteobacteria bacterium, assembly GCA_017308235.1. Lineage (GTDB taxonomy): Bacteria > Pseudomonadota > Alphaproteobacteria > Reyranellales > Reyranellaceae > Reyranella. Next base: position 102,458 of record JAFKFL010000012.1, read on the forward strand.
ATCCCGATGTTCTCGCCCGAGGAGGCGATCGAAGAACTCGAATTCGTGACCAAGCAGCTCGGCGCCAAGGTCGGCATGTTCGGCGGCGCCTTCGCCCGCAGCCGGCCAAGCGCCCGGGGCCTCGACCCGGCGATCGCCCGCTACGTGGTATCGTTCGATTGGATCGGCATCGACAGCGAACACGACTACGATCCTGTCTGGCAGAAATGCCGCGAGCTCGGTATGGCACCCACCTTCCACGCCGGCGGCCGTGGCTTTGCGCTGCGCAATTCGCCCAGCAACTTCACCTTCAACCATATCGGTCACTTCGCTGCGGCCGGCCACGCCATCGCCAAGGGCCTGTTCCTGGGTGGCGTCACGCGGCGCTTCCCCGACATCAATTTCGCCTTCCTCGAGGGCGGTGTCGGCTGGGGTTGCCAGCTTTTTGCCGACCTGATCGAGCACTGGGAACGGCGCGGCGCCAAGGGCATCGCCTACATGGACCCCGCGAAGCTTGACCGCCCCCTGCTGAAGAGCCTGGTCGACAAGTACGGCGATGGCGACATGGTGGCCGAGCTCACGCGGCGCGACGGCTGGCCGAGCCGCGAGGAGGACGAGCCCACCGGAGGCATGTCGGTGCTGGACGACTTCGCGGCCTGCCAGATCACGCGCAAGGAGGACTGGGTCGACCTTTTCGCCAGGCCCTACTACTTCGGCTGCGAGGCCGACGACCGCATGAACGTGACGGCATTCGGCCGGGCCAATCCATTCGGTGCACGCATCAACGCGATCTTCAGCTCCGACATCGGGCATTTCGACGTGCCCGACATGCTGAGCCCTGTCCCCGAGGCCTACGAACTGGTCGAGGACGAGCTCATCACCGCGGACGATTTCCGCGACTTCACTTTCGCCAACGCCGTGCGGTTGTGGGGCCAGCAGAACCCGCGCTTCTTCGAAGGCACATCGGTGGCCAAGGAAGCGGCCGCCGTCTTGAACACCACAACGGCCCGCGCCGCCGCAGAGTAGCTCTAAGCGCCGTACTGCAGCAGCGTTTCACCGTTGGCCTTGAGCCAGGTACGCGGCGGGTCCATCGGCCCGTCGCATAACTGTTCCGCTAGCGCCCAGAAGCGTGGGCCATGGTTCTTGTGCACGAGATGGGCCACCTCGTGCGCGACCAGATAGTCCAGCACCTCAGGCGGCGCGAGAACCAGCCGCCAGGAGAAGGAGAGCCCACCATCGGGCCCGCAGCTGCCCCAGCGCGTGCGACTGTCGCGCACGCTGATGCTCTTCACCGGGCGTTCAACACGCGCGGCCTTGGCATGAACCAGCGGCATCAACTGCCGGCGTATTTCCGACGTCAGCCAGTCGCGCAGTCGGCGCGCCAGATGCTCGGGCTGGCCCGCGATATGAATCTCGCCCGCTTCGAGCCAGACCGTGCCCCGCATGTCAGGCCGATGGCGGAGGCGGTGCGGCACGCCGAACAGCGGCACGTGGGCGCCGTCGATAAACGGTTGGCGCGCCGGCAATCGCTTCAGACGTGCTGCGATCCAGCCAGCCTGCGTCTCGGCAAACCGCAACGCCACGTCGAACGGCATGCGCTTTGGCGCCGTAAGCAGAATGCACCGCCGCGCCGAATCCACCCGCAGGGAAACGCGGCGCGCGCGGACGCTGCGCACGAAGGTGATCGGCATCGACGTGCCGGCGTGCTCGATCATCAGTTGTTGGGAATCGGCCGTGAGACTTCCCCTGACCGTTGATTGAAAAGCCCCCGTACCTGACCCTAGACTCTCTGGCAAGAAAGCGGAGGAAACGGGGATGATACGTCGCGACGCCCTCAAGATGGCGGCGGCTTGGGGTGCGGGTACCCTTGCCGGACTCCTGCAATCAACTGACACACGCGCCCAAGGCAAGCTCGTCCTCAAAGCAGCGGACGTGCATCCGCCCGGCTATCCCACCGTCGCCTCGATCGAGTCGATGGGCAAGAAGCTCACGCAGGAAACGGGCGGCCGGCTCTCGGTGCAGATGTTCGCGTCCATGACACTGGGCGGCGAGAAGGAGGCGATCGAGCAGGCACAGCTTGGCGCCATCCAGCTTGCCCGTGTCAGCGTGGGTGCGCTGGGACCCGTCGTCGACGATCTCAACGTGATGAACCTGCCGTTCCTGTTCCGCAGCACCGCGCATATGCAAAAGGTGATCGATGGCCTGATCGGCCGCGAGCTTTTGGACAAGGTCACCGCCAACGCCAACGCCGGTCTCGTCGGCCTCTGCTGGATGGATGCGGGCGCGCGCAGTGTCTACAATACCCGGAAGTCGATCCACACCATCGCCGATCTGAAGGGTCTGAAGTTCCGCGTCATCGGTAACCCGATGTTCGTAGAGATGATGAACGCACTGGGCGCCAATGGCGTCGCCATGGGCTACGACCAGATGTTCAACGCCCTGCAGACGGGCGTGGTCGACGGCGCCGAGAACAATCCGCCGAGTTTCGTGTTCGACAATCACTACACGGTCGCCAAGCACTACACGCTCACCGAGCATCTGATCGTTCCCGAGATGCTGGTGATGTCGAAGAAGACCTGGACGGCGCTCTCGAAGGAGGACCAGGCACTGGTGACGAAGGCCAGCGGCGAAGCCCAGCAGGAAGAGCGCGTCCTGTGGGAGAAGTACGAGAGGCAGGCGATGGACAAGGCGGCTGCCGCCGGAGTCGAGATCGTCCAGGTGCCCGACAAGAAACCGTTCCAGGAGGCGGTCAAGCCGGTCTGGGACAAGTACGGACCGAAATTCGCCGACCTCATCAAGCGCATCCAGGCGGTTCAATAGGGTGTAATCGACAGGCGACACGACAGCCGACCAAGAGGGACGCCGCATGGCCACCGCGCTTCGCCGGACGATGGACGGGCTCTACCTGCTGTGCGTCTGGGCCGCCGGACTGGCCTTCGTGCTGATCTCGGCGGTGATTCCCTGGGCGGTCTTCACCCGCTACGTGCTGAACAGCGCCGCCTCATGGCCCGAGCCCACCGCGGTGCTGCTCACCATCCTGCTCACCTTCATCGGCGCTGCCGCCTGCTACCGTCGCAGCCGGCACATGAACATCTCCTACTTCGTGAGCCTGTTGCCCAGCGCCGGCCAAAGGCTCTGCGCGCTGGCCTGCGAGATGCTGGTGGGCGCCATGGCCGCCTTCATGGCGATCTACGGTGCAAGCCTGGTCGAGGCGACCTGGCACAACACGATCGGCGATTTCCCCTTCCTGTCGGTCGGCGTGACCTACCTGCCGATCCCGATCGGCGGTGTGTTCCTGCTGCTCTTCGTGGTCGAGCGCGTGCTGATCGGCCCGCCAGCGATGGCCGCCGCTTCAGCCGACGAAGCGCACTGACGGAGGCGGACATGGATATCTTGGTCCTTCTCGCCACCATGTTCGCCTGTTTCCTGATCGGCGTGCCGATCGCCTACTCGCTGGCCCTGGCCGCCATCGCCGGCGCTTTCTGGATCGGCATCCCGCTCGAAGCGGTGATGCTCAAGATCTCCGACGGCGTCAGCAAGGTGTCGATGCTGACGATCCCCTTCTTCGTACTGGCCGGCGCGATCATGGCCGAGGGCGGCATGGCGCGCCGCATGGTGGCCTTTGCCGACGTGCTGGTGGGTTTCACCCGTGTGCGCGGCGGGCTGTCGGTCGTGAACGTGCTCGCGACCACCTTCCTGAGCGGCATCTCGGGATCGGCCGTCGCAGACACGTCGGCGGTCGGCTCGGTGATGATCCCGCAGATGGTGACAAGCGGTTTCCCGCGCGTTTATTCGACCAACGTGACCGTCACCGCCTCGGTCCAGGCGCTCCTGGTGCCGCCCAGCCACAATGCCGTGATCTACTCTCTCGCGACCGGCGGCTCGATCTCGATCATCACCCTCTTCATGGCCGGAGTCGTGCCCGGCCTGTTGCTGGGGTTCTCGCTGATCGTGCTCTGCCTCGTGATCGCCTACCGCGACCGCCATCCCCGCGGCACCAGCATGCCGGTGCGGGAGGCCGTCAAGGTGACCATCGATGCCCTGTGGGGCCTGGTCACGCTGGTCATCATCCTCGGCGGCATCCTGGCCGGCGTGTTCACTGCCATCGAAGCGGGCGCCGTGGCCTGCCTATGGGCCTTCTTTGTCACCATGTTCATCTATCGCGACTATCGCTGGCGCGACCTGCCGGCGCTGGTGCATCGCACCTTGATCACCGTCGCGATGGTGATGACCCTGATCGCTTGCGCCTCGAGCGTGGGCTACGTGATGGCGCTGACGCAGATGCCGGCCAAGATCACGACGTTCTTTCTCTCGATCACCGACGACAAGCACGTCTTCCTGTTCCTGATCAACGTCCTGCTGCTGATCATGGGATGCCTGGTCGACATGGCGCCGTCGATCCTGATCGCCACGCCCATCCTGATGCCGGTGATGGTGAACTTCGGCGTCGATCCGGTTCACTTCGGCATGATCATGATGCTGAATCTCGGCATCGGGCTTTGCCATCCGCCGGTCGGCACGATCCTGTTCGTCGGCTGCGCCGTGGGCAAGGTGACGATCGAGGACGTCATGCGGCGCATCTGGCCGTTCTACGGCGTGATGTTCCTGGTCCTGATGCTGGTGACCTACATCCCCGATCTGTCGCTCTGGCTGCCGCGCCTGTTGGGGCTGAAGTAAGGCGAGCGCCTACTCCGCCGCCACGCCGAGTCCGATCGGGCAGCTCACGCCGGTTCCGCCGAGGCCGCAATAGCCGTTGGGATTCTTGGCCAGATACTGCTGGTGATAGTCCTCGGCATAATAGAACGGCGGTGCGTCGAGGATCTCTGTGGTGATCTCGTCCATGCCGTTCTTTGCAAGTTCCTTCTGGAACATCGCGCGCGAGGCTTCGGCCTTCTGCTTCTGCTCGGCCGAGAAAGCGTAGATGCCGGAGCGGTATTGCGTGCCGACGTCGTTGCCCTGGCGCATGCCCTGGGTCGGATCGTGATTCTCCCAGAAGACCTTGAGCATCGCCTCGTAGGAGGTCTTCTTGGGGTCGTACCACACCATCACCACCTCGTTGTGGCCGGTGTAGCCTGAGCAGACTTCCTCGTAGGTCGGGTTGGGTGTGAAGCCCGCGGCGTAACCCACCGCGGTGGCGTAGATTCCCGGCGCTTGCCAGAACTTGCGTTCGGCGCCCCAGAAGCAGCCCATGCCGAACATCGCCTTCTCGAGGCCGGCGGGGAACGGCGGCTGGATGCGGTTGTGGTTCACGAAGTGCTCCGCCGGCACCGCGAAGGCAGGCTTGTCGCGCCCCGGCAACGCACGGCTGGAATCGGGCATCTCGGCTTTCTTCCGCAGGATCTGCCACATGGCTCGGCTCCCTTGCTTTTGTGCCTCCCAATATGGCCATACAATCCATCGGAATCGAGGGGAGAGCGCCGCCCAATGACGGTCTTTTTCAGTTGCGCGGGCCTATGGGCGCCGCTGGCCGTGGGGCCGGTCACCGGCGCGCGCCGGTCGCCTCCTGCCGTCTTCCTGGCTCGGTCTTGTTGACGGCGTTCCATCGCAATGCTCGACAAGCTCTGGAAGATCGCCGTCGACTCAGCCACCGGTTTCTTCACCAACCGGCTCTCGACCTCTGCCGCCGCGATGGCGTTCTACACCATGTTCGCGCTCGGCCCGATCATGATCTTCTCGATCGCCATCGCCGAGCCGTTCGTCGGCAAGATGATGGCCCAGCAGACCATCTTCGACGCGCTGAGCACGGTCGTGGCGCCAGAGCATCTGAAGAGCATCCAGCGCTTCGCCTCGGAAGATCTGTTCCGCGGTCGCGGCGTCGCGGCGTTCATCGGCGCAGTGGTGCTGGTCTATACCGGCAGCCGCGTATTCGTGGAGCTCGATGACAGCTTCGACGTGATCTGGCGCGGCAACAGCCCGCGGCACATCCATGTCGTGCTGGCGACGCTGCAGTCGCGGCTGCTGGCGCTGCTGATGATGGTGTTGATGGGCGTCCTGCTGATCGCCGTCATCCTGCTCAGCGTCCTTCTCTCGGCCTATGCCGGAGCTCTGGAAGCCTTCCCGATCCTCGGTCAATGGATCGGCCCCGCGATCTCGGGCCTGACCCACTACGGCATCCTGGGAGTCTTCTTCACGCTGATCTACAAATGGCTGCCGACCGGCGGCGTGCCGTGGCGCTTCGCTCTGATCAGCGGCGGCATCAACACCCTTCTGTTCTTCGCCGGCAACCGCGCGCTCGTCTACTACTTCGAGGTGACGCAGCTCACCTCCGCTTTCGGCGCCACGGCAGGCATCGCCGCGATCATGGTGTGGATGTACTGGACGTCACTCACGATTTTGATTGGCGCCCAGATCGGACGCTCGACCCGCGATGCCTTCGACACCGAAGAGCCACATGCCGCGCGCGAAGCCGTCGAGGGCGACATCGACGGTCAAGCTCGCCGCCGCGAGTGAATCAGAACATCGTCGCCAGCACGCGGTCGGGCGGCTTGTGGCCGTCGGCGAAGGTCTTGATGTTGATCAGCACCTTCTCGCCCATCTCGATGCGGCCTTCGAGCGTGGCCGAGCCCATGTGCGGCAGCAGCACGACGTTGTCGAGCTCAAGGAACTTGGGATTGATCTGTGGCTCGTGCTCGTAGACATCGAGCCCTGCGCCGCCAAGCTCGCCCGCGCGCAGCATGCGCACCATGGCGTTCTCGTCGATCACCTCGCCACGCGCGGTGTTAACGATGATGGCCGTCGGCTTCATCAGCTTCAGTCGCCGGGCCGACAGCAGATGGTAAGTGGCGGGCGTGTGCGGGCAGTTGACCGAAACGATGTCCATGCGCGCCAGCATCTGGTCGAGGCTTTCCCAGTAGGTCGCCTCGAGCTCGCGCTCGATCTCGGCGTGGACACGCTTGCGATTGTGGTAGTGGATCGCGAGGCCGAAGCCCCGCGCGCGGTTCGCCAGCGCCTGGCCGATGCGGCCCATGCCGACGATGCCCATGCGCTTGCCCATCAGCCGGCTGCCCAGCATCGAGGTCGGGCTCCAGCCGGTCCATTTGCCCTCGCGCACCAGCCGCTCGCCGGCGCCCATGCGGCGCGCGGTGGCCAGCACCAGCGCCATCGACATGTCGGCCGTGTCGTCGGTCAGCACGCCTGGCGTGTTGGTGACGGTGATGCCGCGCTGGCGCGCGGTGTCGAGATCGATGTGATCGACGCCGGTGCCGAACGACGCGATCAGCTTCAGGCGCGGCCCGGCCTGCGAGAGGATGCGGCTGTCGATGCGATCAGTGACGGTGGGCACCAGCACGTCAGCCGCTTTGGCGGCCTCGATCAGCGCCGCGGCGCCGAGCGGCTTGTCGTCGGCATTGAGCCTGGTGTCGAACAACTCCATGAGCCGCGTCTCGATGGCATCGGGCAGCTTGCGGGTGACGATGACCAGCGGCTTCTTTTTGGAGCTTGGCGGCATGCCCGACCCGATTAGCAATTCCCGTCCGCTCTTGTCCAGCATCGGGCCTCGGTTCCGAAAAATCCAGAAAACTAGGTGTTTTCAAGTAGTTGTCGCTCGATCTGAAGATTTCATGTATAAGGAAGTCGATGGGAGTTCATCGGTTCTTCCTGCGCGCTGCAGCCGGCGTCGCGATTGTTACCCTGTGCGTCTGCGCGATTCGTCCGCTGGTCGGCACCTGGCAGGAATATGGTGCCCGCGCCGCCCCGAGCAGCGCGGCGCCGCCCCACCGCGGTTCCGGTCTGCCCATTCCGCGTTTCGCCTCGCTCAAGTCAGACGAAGTCAATGTGCGCACGGGTCCCGGCCCACGATATCCCGTGGACTGGGTGTTCAAACGCAAGATGATGCCGGTCGAGATCGTCGCCGAGTTCGAGAACTACCGTAAAATCCGCGATTGGCAGGGGGCCAGCGGCTGGGTCTATCAGGGCCTGTTGACCGGCAAGCGGTCCTTCATCGTGCCGGCAAAGGCTGCGAGCCTGCATCGCACCCCGGCGCGCACGGCCGAAGTGGTCGCGACACTCCAGCCGGAAGTGACCGGCATGATCGAATCGTGTTCGGGCGACTGGTGCCGCGTCAAAGTGTCCGGCGTCAGCGGCTGGCTCGAACGCACCGACGTTTGGGGCGTCTACAAGTCCGAGCCAATCAACTAGCGGGCGCAAGTCCTCCTCCTTAGAACGGGTCACGTGACCCACGTCATCAGCCTCTCCTCCACCCGCTTCGACCGCATGTCGCCGACGGCAGCGGCGCTGGCGGTGCTGTTGCACGCTGCGACCGTGCTCGCTCTATGGTGGGTCTCGCCTCTCAACCAGCGCGGCGTGGAACTGGATACCGATAAGGCCATCGACGTCACGCTCGAGCGGCCCCAGCCCGAACCACCCAAGCCCGCACCGCCTGCGACACCCGCCCCCGAACCCAAGGCTTCGCCGCCGCCCGTGGCCGCGACACCACCGAAACCACCGCCGTCACCGCCGAAAGCCACGCCCATGCCGCTCGGCCTGCCGCCGACCAGCCCGACGACGGCAGAGACGACCAAGCAGGCCGGGCCATCGACGGAACAGCATCGCCAGGCGCCTGAACCTCAGCCCCAGCCCGCGACCCCCGCCGAGCCGCAGAAGCCGTCCTCCGATCCGCAGCAGGCAACGGCCGCGGAGAAAGTCGTACCGCCCCCACCGCTCGAGCGGTCATTGCCGCCCATCGACGCGCCGCCACCGCCCACGTCGCAGGACATCCCCAAGGCGCCGGCACCGCCGCCACCACCTCCTCCCAAGGCTCACGCTGCGCCCACGACGCCAACGCCACCCAAGCAACCGCTTCGCCCCTCGCCCTTGTCCCGCCCGGCGCCAAGCAAGCCCAACGATGCGCCGGCAGCGGCACCCTCCGTGACCTTCGTCAATCCGGCCGATCAATACGCACAATCGCGACTGGTCGATCAGTATCTCGCGGGCGTGGCCAACAAGATCTCCCAGTATCAATACCGTTCGAACCAAGCGAACGAGCAGGGCACCGCGGTGCTGCGCCTGGTCATCAGCCGCGACGGCAATTTGATCGACGTCAGCGTCGCGCAATCGAGCGGCATTGTGAATCTCGATCGCGGCCTGATCGAGGCGGCACGCAGCGCGGCGCCCTTTGCTCCGCTGCCGAGCGGCCTCTCGGGCCCGCAGATCGCGTTCACTGTGCCGTTCAGGTCGGTCTATCGCCGGTAGCGGCGGTCAATCGAACCGGATCAATCGAAGTCGGCAGCCAGGGCCTTGCGCACGGCGGTCGGCATCATCGCCATATGGCCGTAGTTCGGATGGTCGAAGCCCACGATCACGTCGCCCGTTCCGCTTTTGAAGGCCGCGATCGCCACCGGCGTGAAGGGAAAGCGGATGAACTGCACCGAGGAAGCCTTGCCGTCCTCGCGCGAGCGCTCCTGGTCGTCCTCGGGCACGCCGCGAACCGTCTCGCCACCCACGCGCACGAAAGCCGTGTTCTCGATGCCGCCCAGCTCCGCCAGAACGCGCGCCCGGCGTACCGGATCGTCGATCTCGAACATCACCGTCGCCACCAGCTCCCGGCCCTGCGGGATCAACGGATTGTAGGCCGACAGCTCGTCCGGCAACTGCTCGGCGCCGCCCTTTTCGATGAAGAGCATCTCGTGCACCTGGTGCAGCATCGTCTCGTAGTTTTCGAAATAGAAGGTCGCGAACGGTCCGACTTCCAGTCGGCGGTCCTTCTTGATCTCGGCCATGCGCTTGCGCCGCTCGCCGCGCTGCTTGCCATACTCGCCGAGCGGCACGATCGCCGAGGCGTCGATCCTGCGCAGATTCATGATGAGGACTCCGTCAATCCGTAGGCCCGGGCCAGGATCTCGATCGGATGCTCGGCGCGGGCTGGCTTGGGCTTCTGGTCCTGCTCGCCGGCCGCCATCTCCATCACCTGCATCAGGTGATCGGCCGCCAGCGGACATTCCGACGCCACGTGGCTGGTGTTGTTCTTGAGCGCCATCTGTGCGGCCGGCTTGCCGACCTTCACGGCGATGTCGAAGTTCTCGGTGCGCGCGCCCCAGATACCGCCGTGACCGCTGCAGCGCTCGATCACCGCGACCCGCGTCTTGGGGATGAGGCGCAGCATCTCGGCGCCCTTCGGTCCCATGTTCTGGGCGCGCGCATGGCAGGCGAGATGCATGCTGACGCCGCCTTCGATCGGCTCCAGCCCTTCGGCCAGGCCGTGCTTCTTGGCGATGTCGACCACGTATTCGGACAGATCGAACGTCGCCTGCGCGAGGCGCCCGACCGCCGGATCCTTCGGGCAGATCAGCGGCCATTCGAATTTCAGCATCAGCGCGCAGGATGGCGTGAGCGCCACGATGTCGTAACCCTTGTCGACCCAAGGCAGCAGCTCGGCCGAAACCTTCTGCGCTGCCTCGGCCACGGCGTCGAGATCGCCCAGCTCCAGCTTGGGCATGCCACAGCAGGCCGGATGCACCACCTCGGTCGCCACGCCGTTCTTCGCCAGCACCGCGCGCGCAGCGGCGCCGATGTCGGTGGAATGGAAATTCACGAAGCAGGTGGCGTAGAGTACGGCCTTGCGCTTGCCGAAGGCAGGAGCGGCTTCGTTGAGAGCGACGCCCTCGCGATGGGCGCGCTGCACGAAGGTCTCGCTCGCCTGCTTGGGCAAGCGCGCGCCGTGATGGATGTCGGCCAGCCGCTCCATGCCGCGTCGGACCAGCTGGTTGCGCTCGTCGGTCGCCCAGTTCATCAGCGGCGCGACGAACGTGCCGAGCCGGCCGGCGCGGTCGGTGTCGGCCAGCTCGCTCTCGACGAAACCAATGCCCTTCTTGCGCGCCTGCACCGCACGACGGCGCAGCATGAGATGGGGGAAATCGACGGCCCATTGATGCGGCGGCACGTACGGACACTTGGTCATGAAGCACATGTCGCAGAGCGTGCAGGCCTGCTCGACCTTGGCATAATCCTCTTTCGCCACACCATCGAGCTCGCCGGTCGGACCGTTGTCGATCAAATCGAACAGGCGCGGGAAGGAATCGCAAAGATTGAAGCAGCGCCGGCAGCCGTGACAGATGTCGAAGATGCGCTCCATCTCCTTTTCGAGCGCCTGCTCGTCCCAGAACCAGGGGGTCTGCCAATCAAGCGGGTGACGAACGGGGGCTTCGAGACTGCCTTCGCGCATGGTGGTCGCTATCTGTCGGGTGGACGAAAAAGGGGACCCGCGTGGGTCCCCCTTGATGAAACCCAGGTGGCTCAGGCCATTGTGTCGAGTGCCTTCTGGAAACGGCCGGCATGGCTCTTTTCCGCCTTGGCCAGCGTCTCGAACCAGTCGGCGATCTCACCGAACCCTTCTTGGCGCGCCGTGCGGGCCATGCCCGGATACATGTCGGTATATTCGTGGGTCTCGCCCGCGATCGCGGCCTTCAGGTTGGAAGACGTCTCGCCGATCGGCAGGCCGGTCGCGGGATCACCGCTCACTTCGAGGAACTCGAGATGGCCATGGGCGTGGCCGGTCTCGCCTTCCGCGGTCGAGCGGAAAACGGTGGCGACGTCGTTATAGCCCTCCACGTCCGCCTTCTGGGCGAAGTAGAGATAGCGACGATTGGCCTGGCTTTCGCCGGCGAACGCCGCCTTCAGATTGTCTTCAGTCTTGGAGCCCTTGAGATTGGCCATGGTCCTCTCCTCCGAATGAGGAGCGGATTTTGGGAGCCGGCACTCCCGCCGTCAAGTACTTTAGAATAATTCCAAAGATGAAAACGACTCGCAACCATGCGGCATTGACGGCCTAGCGGCGCACGCGCACCACGACATCGACGCGCGACAGGCGCGTTCCTCTGGGCGGTGCGGGCAAGCCCGCGATCGTCACCTTGTCCGCCGGGAAATCGTGCAGCTCGCCATCGTTCTCGACGAAGAAGTGATGGTGATGGCCCGTGTTGGTGTCGAAATAGGATCGACCCGGCGCCACCACGACTTCATGCAGCAGGCCGGCATCCCGAAACTGGTTCAAGGCGTTATATACGGTCGCCAGTGCCACCGGGATGCGGGTCGCCTTCACCTCGGCATGCAGGCTCTCGGCCGTGACGTGGCGATGGCCCGCGCCAAACAGCACGCGTGCCAACGCCACCCGCTGGCGGGTGGGACGCAGGCCCGCACTGCGGAGGCGAGCGGCAAAGTCGGGGCTGGTGCCAGTCATGCTGCGATCATATGTAAGGTCTGGGAGGGAGGCTGGAAAGCCCCTAAACGGCCATTTCGACGGTTTGCGCTGGCCGGCTGGCGTCCTTATTCTGCGTCCGATCCGGGATCGGACACCTGCGGGACGGTGACGAGTGAGCGAGAAGAAGAGCAGTTATTCCTTCGAAGATTTGATCGAATGCGCCAAGGGCCATTTATTTGGCCCAGGGAACGCGCAGCTGCCGCTGCCGCCCATGCTGATGTTCGATCGGATCGTGAAGATCGCCGAAACAGGCGGCAAGTACGGCAAGGGCGAGATCATTGCCGAACTCGACGTGAAACCCGATCTCTGGTTCTTCAATTGCCACTTCAAGGGCGATCCGGTGATGCCGGGATGCTTGGGCCTCGATGCCATGTGGCAGATGCTGGGCTTCTTCCTGGGCTGGATGAAGGCGCCGGGCCGCGGCCGGGCGCTTGGCGTGGGCGAGGTCAAGCTGACCAGCATGATCGTCCCCAGCGTCCGCAAGCTCACCTACCACGTGCACCTGAAGCGCGTGATCCTGCGCCGGCTGGTCATGGGAATCGCCGACGGCTTCGTGCAGGCCGACGGCAAGCCGGCCTACGAAGCTCTCGACATGAAAGTCGGCCTCGCGCAGGAAGCGGCCGCCGCCGCGGCGGCAGGCTGACATGCGGCGCGTCGTCGTCACGGGCCTGGGGATCGTCTCCTCGATTGGCAACAACGCCGCCGAAGTCACGAAGTCGTTGAAGGACGGCAAGTCCGGCATCGAGTTCGTGCCGCAATACAAGGAGCTCGGCTTTCGCAGCCAGGTAGCGGGCACCGTCAAGCTGAACGTCGACGAGGCCGTCGACCGTCGCCTGCGGCGCTTCATGGGCGATGGCGCCGCTTTCGCCTATCTCGCCATGAAGGAAGCGATCGCCGACGCAGGCCTCAGCGATGCCGAGGTCTCGAACGATCGCACGGGTCTGGTTGCAGGCTCCGGTGGGCCCACCACAGGCGCGATCGTCCAGTCGGCCCTCATCGCCAAGGAGAAAGGACCGAAGAAGATCGGTCCCTTCATGGTGCCCAAGGCCATGTCGAGCACGGTGTCGGCCAACCTTGCGACCGCCTACAAGGTCAAGGGGCTCTCCTACTCGATCAGCTCGGCCTGCTCGACTTCGGCGCACTGCATCGGCAACGCGGTCGAATGCATTCAGCTCGGCAAGGCCGATCGCATGTTCGCCGGTGGTGGCGAGGAGCTCGACTGGACCCTCTCGGTGCTGTTCGACGCGATGGGCGCCATGTCGGCGAAGTACAACGACGCGCCGCAGCGCGCGAGCCGCGCCTACGACAAGGATCGCGACGGCTTCGTGATCTCGGGTGGCGGCGGCATCATGGTGCTGGAGGATCTCGAGCTCGCGAAGGCTCGCGGCGCCAAGATCTATGCCGAGGTGATCGGCTATGGCGCCACCTCGGACGGCGCCGACATGGTGGCGCCATCGGGCGAAGGCGCGGTGCGCTGCATGAAGCTTGCCACGCAGGGCTTCCCGGGTGCGGCCCGACGCAACACGCCGGTCGACTACATCAACAGCCACGGCACATCGACCCCGGTCGGCGATATCACCGAACTCGATGCCATCCGCGCAGTGTTCGGCGAGAAGCTGCCGACCGTGAGCTCGACCAAGTCGCTCACCGGCCACAGCCAGGGCGCGACAGGCGCCCACGAAGCGATCTACTCCGTCCTGATGCTGAAGGAGGATTTCGTTGCCGCGTCGGCGAATATCGAGAACCTCGACCCGGGTGCCGAGGGATACCCGATCGCGCGGCAGCGTATCGACAAGGCCGGACTGCAGACAGTGATGTCGAACAGCTTCGGTTTTGGCGGCACTAACGCCTGCCTGCTGTTCTCGCGCTACGACCACTGAGAGGGGAAGATGCCCGTCAATCGCACCCTCTCCGCCGCACCTGATGCGTCGGGCGGAAGTGGTTCCGACTCCACGACATCCGGCTCTGCCATTTCAAAGCCCGCCGAGCTGCCGCCTGTCCCTAAGTTGATGGCCGGCAAGCGCGGCCTGGTGATGGGTGTCGCCAACGAGCGCTCGATCGCCTGGGGGATCGCCCAGGCACTCCACGCCGCCGGCGCCGAGATGGCCTTCACCTACCAGGGTGCGGCGTTCGGCAAGCGCGTGCTGCCGATGGTCGAGAAGCTTGGCGCCCGCGTCGTCCAGGAAGCCGATGTCGAGAACGAGGAAAGTCTCGACGCGCTCTTCGCCCGGCTGAAGACGGAATGGGGCCGGCTCGATTTCGTGGTCCATGCCATCGCTTTTTCCGACAAGGAGGAGTTGAAGGGGCGCTACGTCGACACCACCAAGGCCAACTTCCAGAAGAGCCTCACGATCTCCTGCTATTCCTTCACCGAGATCGCGCGGCGGGCCCTGCCGCTCATGACCGACGGCGGCAGCCTGATCACGCTCACTTACGAAGGCGCCGCGCGCGTGATGCCTTCCTATAACGTGATGGGCGTCGCCAAGGCGGCACTCGAAGCCAGCGTGCGCTATCTCGCAGCCGATCTCGGCCCGCAGGGCGTGCGCGTGAACGCGATCTCCGCCGGGCCCATGCGCACGCTTGCCGGCGCAGTGATCGGCAGCGGCCGCTATGTCTATCGCCTGTCGCGCGAAGCCTCGCCGCTTCGCCGCAACATGGAGCTCAGCGACATCGGTGGCGCGGCGCTCTATTACCTGTCCGACCTCAGCGCCGGCGTTACCGGCACCGTCCACTATGTCGATGGCGGCTACCATGCCGTCGGCATGCCGCCGGCGAGCGCGGCCGGCCAGAACGGCGACGAGAACGGCGGGGGTTGATCTTCCGGACCGCGGGCTTCCAGCCCGCTCACATCGGCGCATTCCCATGCGCTTGAAGCGCGCAGGATGCGCGCGGTCCAAAAGAAAACGGCGGCCCGTGGGCCGCCGTTTCTGTTTCTACTCGCCGGCCGCGGGAGCGGGCTGCTCCTCGCGCGGCTTGTTGGAGATGTCCTCGCCGGTCTCCTGGTCGACCACCTTCATGCTGAGGCGAACCTTGCCGCGATCGTCGACACCCAGGACCTTGACCTTCACTTGGTCGCCTTCCTTGACCACGTCGGTCACCTTGGCGACACGGCGCGGCGCCAGTTCGGAGATGTGCACCAGGCCGTCACGTGCGCCCAGGAAGTTCACGAAGGCGCCGAACTCGACGGTCTTCACGACCTTGCCGTTGTAGATCACGCCCACTTCCGGCTCGGCCACGATGCCCTTGATCCAGTCGATCGCCTTCTGGCCCGCCTTGGCATCGACCGCCGCGACCTTGATGGTGCCGTCGTCCTCGATGTCGATCTTGGTGCCGGTCTGCTCGGTGATCTCGCGGATCACCTTGCCGCCGGTGCCGATCACTTCGCGGATCTTGTCCTTGGGGATCGTGAACTGGGTGATGCGCGGCGCGTTCTGGCTCACCGCCTCGCGCGCGCCGCCCAGCCCCTTGGCCATCTCGCCGAGGATGTGGATGCGACCGTCGCGCGCCTGGCCCAGCGCCACCTTCATGATCTCCTCGTTGATCGAGGTGATCTTGAGATCCATCTGCAGCGAGGTGATGCCGCGATCGGTGCCGGCCACCTTGAAGTCCATGTCGCCGAGGTGGTCCTCGTCGCCCAGGATGTCCGATAGGACGGCGAAGCGCTCGCCTTCCTTGATCAGGCCCATGGCGATGCCGGCCACCGGACGCTCAAGCGGAACGCCGGCATCCATCAGCGACAGTGAGCCGCCGCACACCGACGCCATCGATGACGAACCGTTGCTCTCGGTGATCTCCGACACGATGCGAATCGTGTAGGGGAATTTCTCCTTGGACGGCATCATCGGGCGCAGCGCGCGCCAGGCGAGCTTGCCGTGGCCGATCTCGCGCCGGCCGGGCGAGCCCATGCGACGCACCTCGCCGACCGCGTAGGGAGGCATGTTGTAGTGCATCATGAAGTGCTCGCGGTATTCGCCCTCAAGCGCGTCGATGATCTGCTCGTCCTGGCCGGTGCCGAGCGTCGCCACGACCAGCGCCTGGGTCTCGCCGCGGGTGAAAAGAGATGAGCCGTGGGCACGCGGCAGCACGCCGACCTCGGCCACGATCGGCCGCACGGTCTTGGTGTCACGGCCGTCGATGCGCTTGCCGGTATCGAGGATGGCGGTACGCACGACATCGGCCTCGAGGTTGCTGAACTGATCGCCGAAGAGCGCCAGCTCTTCCGCATTGGCCTCGAACAGCTTCTTGGCCTCGTCCTTGACCGCCGCCACCTTCTGCTGCCGAGCAAGCTTCTGGACCTCGGCATAGGCATCGACCAGCTTGGCCCGGGTTTCCGCCTTGAGCCTGTCAGCCACCGTCTTTGCTGCCGCCGGCGGTTCAGTGAGCGGCAGCGGATCCTTGGCTGCATGCTCGGCCAACGAGATGATGGCCTCGATCACCGGCTGGAAGGAGCGATGGCCCTCCATCACGGCATTCAACATCACGTCCTCGGCCAATTCCTTGGCCTGGGACTCGACCATCAGCACGCCTTCCTGGGTGCCGGCGACGACGAGGTCGAGATCGCTCTTCTCGGTCTGCTCAAGCGTCGGGTTGATCACGAGCTTGCCGTCGAGATAGCCCACGCGCGCCGCGCCGATCGGGCCCATGAACGGCACGCCCGAAACGGTGAGAGCGGCGGAGGTCGCCACCATCGACAGGATGTCGGGGTCGTTCTCCATGTCGTGCGCGAGCGTGGTCACCACGACCAGCGTCTCGTTGCGGTAGCTCTCGTGGAACAGCGGCCGGATCGGACGATCGATCAGGCGAGAGGTCAGGACCTCCTTCTCCGAGGGCCGGCCTTCACGCTTGAAGAAGCCGCCCGGGATCTTGCCGGCGGCGAACGCCTTTTCCTGGTAGTTGACGGTGAGTGGGAAGAAATCGAGGCCGGCCTTGGGCTTCTTCTCGAACACGACGGTGGCCAGCACCGTGGTGCCGCCGTAGGTCGCCAACACCGCGCCATCGGCCTGGCGCGCGATCTTGCCCGTCTCCAGCACCAGCTTGCGGCCGGCCCAGTCCACCTCTTTGCGGAACACCTTGAACATATCGGTCATATCATCATCCTTTCCTTAACGGTCGACCGCCCCCGTTTGGCGACAACCGCCCACCGGCGCCCTTGCGCCGGCAGGACCGGGCCAGGCCTTTGCTCTCGCCCCTGCCTTCCCGGTTACTGCGAAGTCGCATCAACCGGCCGAACTCACGGGGACCGGACGACGCGACACGAAAAGGCCCCGCCGCAAGGACGGGGCCGTACAATCAACGACGCAAACCAAGACGCTCGATCAGCGAGTTGTAGCGCGTGTGATCTTTGGCCTTGAGATAGTCGAGCAGCCGGCGGCGTTGGCCGACGAGCTTCAGGAGGCCACGGCGAGAATGGTGATCCTTCGCATGGCCTTTGAAATGCTCGGTCAGGTTGGTGATGCGCTCGCTCAGGATGGCGACTTGCACTTCGGGCGACCCGGTGTCGCTTTCACCCTGGGCATAGGACTTGATCAGCTCCGCCTTACGCGTGGCCGTGATCGACATCGGTCATCTCCTGAATCTAAAGGTTGAACACGCGCACCGGCTGGAGCGACTCGCCGTCCGAGCGGACCAGCGCGACCAGCTTGCTGCCGGCTTCGGCACGAACCAGGGTGCCGGGCGGCGGTGCGTCCCGGGTCAAGAGCACCGGCTGGCCTTGGCGCAGCCGGTCCGCTTGGGCGTCCGCCAAGGCCAATGCCGGGATGTCGTCCAGCGCGGTCGTGACGGGAGCCAAGGCCCCGAGAAGCGGCGGAATATGCCCGAGGGCCTCCAGTTTGGAAAGCGAAATGGCCGCTTCCTCCCGGAACGGCCCGGCGACGGTCCGACGCAGCGCCGCAAGATGTCCGACCGTGCCCAAAGCCAGCGCCAGATCGCGGCCGAGCGACCGGATATAGGTGCCCTTGCCGCAGCCGACCACGAAATCTGCGTGATCCGCGTCAAGGCGCGACAGCAGCTCCAGTCGATCGATCCGAACCCGGCGCGGCGTGAGGACGACCGTTTCGCCAGCCCGGGCGAGATCGTAGGCGCGCTGGCCACCGATCTTGAGGGCGGAATAGGCCGGCGGCGTCTGATCGATCTCGCCCGTAAAGCGCGCCAAGGTGGAACGGATCGCATCGTCGGTTGGCCGAGCCGGGCTGGTCGCCGTCACCTCGCCCTCGGCATCCTCGGTCGAGCGCGCCTCGCCGAAGCGGAGCGTGAAGCGATACTCCTTTCGCCCATCCATCACGAACGGCACGGTCTTGGTCGCCTCGCCGAGCGCGATCGGCAGGACGCCGCTTGCCAATGGATCGAGCGTGCCGCCGTGCCCCGCCTTCTGCGCGCCGAACAGGCGGCGCACTCGGCCCACGGCCTGCGTCGAGCCCAGGCCGAGCGGCTTGTCGAGCACGACCCAGCCGTCGATCTTCTCGCCTTTCTTTTGACGACCCATCGTCAGCGTCGTCCGGACCGCGCGCATCTTGCGCGCTCAAAGCACATGTGAATGCGCCGGCTGAGCGAGCTGGAAGCTCGCGGTCCGCGAGTCATTCCTCTTCGATGTCGCGCGCGACATCGGGACGACGCAACAGGGCGCCGATCTTGTCGGCCTCGTCAAACGTACGGTCGAGCTCGAAGCGGATCTCGGGCGCATAACGCAGGCCGGCGCGCTCGCCGACCCGCGCCCGGAACCAGGGCGCAGCGCGGCGCATGGCTGCCAGCAACCGCTTCTCGTCGACGCCGCCCAGCGGCATCACGAAGGCAGTGGCATTACGCAGGTCGGGGCTGACATCGACCGCGGTCACGGTGATCGACGCAGCGCGCAATTCCGGGTCGCGCATGTTGCCGCGTTCGAGCAGATCGGCCAGCAGATGGCGGACCTCCTCACCCACGCGCAATTGGCGCTGGCTGTGGCCGCGACCCTCCTTTTCGGATGAACGACGCCGGGACATGTCCCAATCCTCATACCCCCGGTCATCGCCGAGGGAGCGCGCCACTTCAGTGGCGCGATCTCATCGATACTATACAGCGGTGCGCGACCAAGCGCGGAGGGTATTCCGCGAGATCGCGCGCACCAAACTAAAGCGTCGGCTGGACTTCCTCGACGTCGAAGCACTCGATCACATCGCCGACCTTGATGTCGTCGTAGTTTTCGAACGCCATGCCGCACTCGAAGCCGTGCTGGACCTCGCGGACCTCGTCCTTGAAGCGCCGTAGCGTCTTCAGCGTGCCTTCGTGGATCACCACGTTGTCGCGCAGGAGACGGACCTTGGCGCCGCGCTTGACGTTGCCCTCCGTCACCATGCAGCCGGCGACATTGCCGACCTTGGTAATGCGGAAGACCTCGCGGATCTGCGCGTTGCCGATGAAGGTCTCCTTGTAGGTCGGATCGAGCAGGCCGACCATCAGGCCCTGGATGTCCTCGGTGACCTTGTAGATGATGCTGTAGTAGCGGATGTCGATCTTGTCGCGCTTGGCGGTCTCGCGCGCCTGCGGATTGGCACGCACGTTGAAGCCGATGATCAACGCGCCCGACGCCTTTGCGAGCGTGAGATCGGCCTCGCTGATGCCGCCAACGCCGCTGTAGATCACCCGCGTCGCCACCTTGTCCGTGCTGAGACGCGAGATCGCGCCGGCCAGCGCTTCCGCCGAGCCTTGCACGTCGGCCTTGATCAGGACGGGCAATTCCTTGGCGGTGCCTTCGCGGATGCCCTTCAGCATCTCCTCCAGCGTGCCACGGCCGCCGGCGGCGCGGGCAAGCTGGGCCTGCCGGTCGCGACGGGCGCGGAAGTCCGCGATCTCGCGGGCGCGCGCTTCGGTTTCAACGACATGGAACTCGTCGCCCGCCTGCGGCGTGCCGTCGAGCCCAAGGATCTCGACCGGGAAGGCCGGACCCGCGCTTTCGACTGCATTGCCGCGATCGTCGACCAGACGGCGCACGCGGCCCCACACGGCGCCCGCCACCAGGACGTCGCCGACCTTGAGGGTGCCGCGCTGAACCAGCACGGTCGCCACCGAGCCGCGGCCCGGATCGAGCTTGGCCTCGACCACCACGCCATCGGCCGGGCGGTCGGGATTGGCCTTGAGCTCGAGCACCTCGGCCTGCAAGAGGATCGCCTCCTCGAGCTTGTCGAGGTTCGTCCTCTTGATGGCCGAGACCTCGATCGACTGAACGTCGCCGCCCAGTTGCTCGACCTGAACCTCGTCCTGCAGGAGTTCGGTGCGCACACGGCTCGGGTCCGCGCCCGGCTTGTCCATCTTGTTGATGGCGATGATCATCGGCACGCCCGCCGCCTTGGCGTGGGCGATCGCCTCCTTGGTCTGCGGCATGACGCCGTCGTCGGCGGCCACGACCAGCACGACGATGTCGGTCACCTTGGCGCCGCGCGCACGCATGGCGGTGAACGCCTCGTGACCCGGCGTATCGAGGAAGGTGATCTTCTGCTTGGACGGCAGGGTCACCTGATAGGCGCCGATGTGCTGGGTGATGCCGCCCGCCTCGTGCGCCGCCACGTCAGTGGCGCGCAACGCGTCGAGCAGCGAGGTCTTGCCGTGATCGACGTGGCCCATGATGGTGACGACCGGCGGACGCGACAGCAGCGCCTCGGGCGCGTCGACGTTTTCGGCCAGTCCGGTCTCGACGTCGCCTTCGGCCACGCGCTTGGGCCGATGGCCCATTTCCGTCACCACCAGCTCGGCGGTGTCGGGATCGACCGCCTGGTTGATCGTCGCCATCACGCCCATGCGCATCAGGATCTTGATCACGTCGGCGCCGCGCTCGGACATGCGCGAGGCGAGCTCCTGGACCGTGATGGTCTCGGGGATCGTGACCTCGCGATAGACCTTCTGCTGCGGGGTCTGGTCGGCATATTCACGGCGACGGTCGCGCTCGAGGCGACGACGCATCTGCGCCGCGGAGCGGCTGCGGAAATCGTTCTCGCCCTCGACCGCGCGACCGACATCGATCTTGTCGGATCGCCGCTTGGGCGCCTCGCGACGCGCGCCGGGCGGCTGCGGCAGGCGCTTGTTGATCACGGGCCGCATCGGCGGGCGACGCAGAGCGCCTGGGGCTGAGGCGGTCGAAGCTGGTGCCGCACCCGGCGGACGGCGGATCGGCTGGGGGCCGGCCGCCGCTGGCGCACCGGTCTTGATCTCCTCGGCCTGCCGCGCCATCGGCGTCTGCGGCGCGCTAGCCGCCTGGTCGAGGCGCTTCTGCACCAGGACGTCGGTTTTGCGCTTCATCTCCTCTTCGGCTTTGCGCCGCGCCTCTTCCTCGGCGAGCCGCTTCTTGTGCTCGTCTTCGGCGGCCTTGCGCACCTTTTCCTCAGCGGCGCGTCGGGTTGCTTCTTCGGCCGCGCGCTGACGGGCGACCTCGGCGTCGCGATTGGCGCCGACCAACGCACGGGCGCGCGCTTCCTTCTCTTCCTCGGTCAGGGTCTTCAGCACGATGCCGCGGCCACCATCGGGCCGCGTCTGGAGGGGACGCTGCGAGGCAGCGCCACCACCGAGCTTCAGGGTCCGGCCCGGTGCTGCCGGTGCTGCCGGTGGCGGCGTGGCAGCAGGAGGTGTCGCAGGGGGCGTCGGCGCGGGCGCTGAGCCAGTACCTGCCGGCCGCTTCGCCTGCTTCTTGACCTCGACCGTCACGGCACGGGTCCGGCCATGCGAGAATTTCTGCTTAACCTGCGTGGCGTCACTCTTGCCCGCAGCAGCACCGGACCGCGTCGTCGTCGAGAGGCTGAGCGGCTTGGTCGGCTTGCTGGTTTCTTTCTGTTCCGTCATATCGCGTGTTGTCCTTGCTCCGCTCCGGCCCGTCAACCGGCGCCGTTCAGGCGATACCGGCGCCACCGCGCCGCACCCCCTGCAATTCGTTGAATGAACTGGCCCGACCGATCGTCGCGCGCCACCGCTACATAAACCGCCTGATCGCGCCCGAAGACACCGCCCAGTGCGGCCGCATCGCCCAATCGCTCGAGGGGCAGCCCGCTCGCCTTAAGCTTGACGAGCCCGTCACCCTCGGCCTCGGCCGCAACGACCAGCAGACCGGCGCGACCCTGCCCGACCATCTGCTCGACCCGCACGAAGCCCGCGACCGCACGGCCGGCGCGTCGTGCCCGGCCGAGATCCTCGAGGGCGCGTTCGAGCAGCAGCCGCTCGACACGATCGGCAAGGTCGGGCGATGCCGTCACCGCCGCGCGCGCCGCCTTCGAGAAGAGCTTGCGCGCAACCGCTTGTTCTACCGCCGACCGCTCCGCCGTCACCCACATCCCGCGCCCCGGCAGGCGCCGGGCCAGGTCAGGGACGACCTCGTTCTCCGGTCCGACCACGAAACGGAACATCCGTTCCGGACTCGCTTCGGCGCCGGTCACGATGCAGGTGCGCACCGGCCCGGCCGCAGCGGAGCTGTCGGGAGCGTGGTCGTCCAAGCGAGTCATAGCGAGCGCGAGGCTCAAGCGATCGATCCTCCTAAGCTTTGGCGGCTTCGCCGGCCGCATCCTCGGCCGGGAACCAGTGTTCACGCGCCTTCATGATGATGGCGTTGGCAGTATCGGCATCCAGGGCGCTTTCGCCCACGATCTCGCGCAGCTCGTCGGAGGCGAGATCGGCGAGGTCGTCGAGCGACTTCACGCCCTGCTCGCCAAGCGCCACCAGCATCGGCAGGGTGAGGCCCTCGGCGGAACGCACTTCCTCGGCGACACCCAGCTCCTCGAGGCGATTCGCCAGCTCCGCGTCGCGCTTTTCGATGTACTCGCGGGCGCGCCGCTGCAGCTCGGTGGCGATGTCCTCGTCGAAGCCTTCGACGCCGGTCAGCTCCTCGATGGCGGAGTCGGAAACGTCCTCGACCGAGCCATATCCCTCGGCGACGAGGAGATGGGCAATCACGTCATCGACATCAAGGGCCGCCTTGAAGAGCTCGGTGCGCTCGCGCGTCTCCTTCTGGCGGCGCTCACTCTCTTCGGCCTCGGTCATGATGTCGATCTCCCAGCCGGTGAGCTGGGACGCGAGCTTCACGTTCTGGCCGCGGCGGCCGATGGCGAGGCTGAGCTGATCGTCCGGCACGACCACCTCGGCCTTGTTCTTCTCCTCGTCCATCAGCACCTTGCTGACCTCGGCCGGCGCCAGCGCATTGACGATGAAGTTCGCGGGCTCGCCCGACCACGGAATGATGTCCACCTTCTCGCCCTGAAGCTCCTGCACGACCGCCTGAACGCGGCTGCCGCGCATGCCGACGCAGGCGCCGATCGGGTCGATCGAGCTGTCGTGGCTCAGCACCGCGATCTTGGCGCGGCTGCCGGGATCGCGCGCCACGGCCTTGATCTCGATGATGTTGTCGTAGATCTCCGGCACTTCCTGGGTGAAGAGCTTGGCCATGAACTGCGGATGGCTGCGCGACAGGAAGATCTGCGGCCCACGCAGCTCCTCGCGCACGTCGAAGATATAGGCGCGCACGCGGTCATTGACGCGCAGCGATTCGCGCGGGATCGACTCGTCGCGTCGGATGACGCCTTCGGCGCGCTGCAGGTCGACGGTGATGTTGCCGTAGTCGACGCGCTTCACCACGCCCGAGACGATCTCGCCGACGCGATCCTTGAACTCCTCGTACTGGCGCTTGCGCTCGCTCTCGCGCATGCGCTGCGTGATCACCTGCTTGGCGGTCTGCGCGGCGACACGGCCGAAGTCGATCGGCGGCAGCTCGTCGGTCAGGAAGTCGCCGATCTGCGCTTCCGGATTGCGGCGCTGCGCCTCGGCAACCGAGACCTGCACATTCTCGTTCTCGATCGGATCAGCGACCTGCATGTAGCGCAGCAGCTTGATCTCGCCGGTCTTACGGTCGATCTCGGCGCGGATGTCATGCTCGAGACCGTACTTGGCACGGCCGGCCTTCTGGATGGCCTGCTCCATCGCCTCGAGCACTTCCTCGCGCTCGATCCCTTTCTCACGGGCCACCATGTCGGCCACCTGAAGCATTTCCAGGCGCGGGATATCGGCGGTCGTTGCCATGATCGTCTTCCTCTCGGTCCTTAAGATCGTGTCAGTGAATAGGTGGCACTTCCGCGCCTTCCTGGGCGCGGCGGTGATCGTCAAGCAGGGCGTCGGTCAGTTCGAGCTTGGCCCTGCTGACGGCCGAAAGCGGCACATGCGCCTCCTGGCCGTCGTCGAGCTTGAGCTTCACGGTGCCGGCCTCGAGACCAAGCAACGTACCCTTGAAACGGCGGCGGCCATCGATCGGCATCGCGGTCTCCACGCGCGCCACGTGACCGGCCCAGCGAACGTAGTCCTTTTCCCGGGTGAGCGGCCGGTCGATACCGGGCGAGCTCACTTCGAGGGTATAGGTGCCCGCAATCGGATCCTCGACATCGAGCACCGCCGAGAGCGCACGCGACAGCGTGGCGCAATCCTCGACATCCATCGGCCGGCCGTCGGCCGGCTCGATCATGATCTGCAGCGTCCCGCCGCCGCGGCTCATCGCAACGCGCACCAGCTCGTAGCCCAAGCCGACAATGGTCGGGCTCACGATCTCTTCTATGCGGTGCAGCAACTCGGTCACGCGATCGACGCTTCTCGACGTTTGGGAGGCGGTCGGGGGCCACAAATGAAAAGAGCGGGCGTTGGCCCACTCTTTGTTGTTTGGTCCGTCCCGCGAACCCGATTGAGGATGGCGGGATATAAGCGTCGCAGGCCCAACTGGCAAGCTTTTTCCTATGTTGCACTGCCGCTTAGCACCTCTTCTTGCCTTTCTCCAATGAAGTCCGAAAACCGCCAGCACCTGGATGAAAGCTCGGGAAGACTTGAGAGAGCGAACAGGATAAGCGGATTGGCATGTCGCGTCGGTACCATGGCTGGTGGGTCGTCTTTTGCGCTTTCGTCATCGCCCTCTACGGGTGGGGGTTCGGCTTTTACGGCCTCAGCCTATATCTGGTAGCTCTTCACGATCAGCTCGGATGGACGCCGGCGACGATCTCGACCGGCATCACCTTTTATTATGTTTTGGGCGCCTTCGTGGTGATGCAGGTGGGCGACGCCATCGAACGGGTGGGCGCTCGCCCGATCGTCCTGGTTGGCATGGTCCTGATGGCCGCAGGCGTTGCGGCGCTGACTTTCCTCCACGAACCCTGGCAGCTCTACCTTGCCTTCTTGCTGATGATCCCGGGCTGGGGCGCGATGGGCGGCGGCGCGATCAACACCATCGTGGCGCAATGGTTCGACCGGCGCCGCGGCATGGCGGCCAGCCTGGCGCTGAGCGGCGCCACTTGCGGCGGCCTGCTGTTCACGCCGGCATTCGCCTGGGCGATCGACAGCTGGGGCTTCACCAAGGCCTGCTACGCCGCCATCGCGGTCATGCTGGCGACCCTCGGACCGCTGGTCGCGATTGTTCTGCGGGCGCGCCGATCGACGGAACACGACGTGGGTGATGAAGCCGTCAGCAAGGTGGCCAGCGACGACGGCAACGCCCGAACGCGGCGCGAACTGCTGGCCGAGCCGCGCTACCTCACGATGGTCGGCGCCTTCTCGATCGGTCTGCTGGCGCAGATCAGCTTCATCGCCCATCAGGCGGCGTTCCTCGAACCGACGCTCGGCCTCAAGGGTGCGGGCTTTGCCGTGAGCATGACGGCACTCTCCGCGTTGGCGGGCCGTGTGGTCGTCGGGCTGGTGGTCGACAGGGTCGACCGGCGCGCCTGCTCGAGCGTGGTGCTGGCCGTGCAGGCCGCATCGATGATCGTGCTGCTCTCGACGTCGTCGGTGGCCGGCCTTTATGTCGGTTGCCTGTTGTTCGGCTTCGGCGTCGGCAACCTGATCACGCTGCCCGGCTTGATCGTGCAGCAGGAATTCCCGCGCCGCGATTTCGCCCGCGCGGTGAGCTTCAACGTTGCAATCACGCAACTTGTGGCCGCGATCGGACCGACGCTGATCGGCCTCTTGCACGACCTGTCGGGCAGCTACCGCACGTCGCTGATCGCCTGCCTGATCCTGCAGGTCGCGGCCGCCGCCCTCGTGCTTGTCCGGCCGGGATCAAGCAGGCTTGAGAACGTCCAGGCTCGATAGACGCGGCAGCGTGAAATCGAGAAAGGCCCGCACGCGCGGCGCCATCAGTCGCGTCGTCGGCATCACGAACTGCACCGGGATCGGCGGCCGCTCGAAGTCGCGTAACAGGCGCACCAGGCTGCCTTCGGCAAGCTCGGCCGCGACCTGATAGGACAGCACCGAAAGAACGCCATGCCCGGCCAGCGCCGCCGCAATCGCCGCTTCGGCACGATTGACCTGAAAGCGCGCCGTGACATGAACGGTCTCTCCGCCCGAGAATCGCCAGTCCGCACTGTTGGCTTGATTGACGAACAGAACGATATCGTGGCCGACAAGATCGGCCGGACGCTGCGGCGCGCCCCTGCGTTCGAGATAGCGCGGACTGGCAACGAAGATCCGGCGTACTTCGCCGATGCGCCGCGCGACGAGGCTGGTGTCATCGAGGTGGGCGATACGCAGCGCTGCATCGACGCCCTCCTCGATGAGATCGACCGTGCCGTCGGTCAGCGACAGCTCGGCCGACACGTCCGGATAGGCCGAGAGGTAATCCATCACCACGGGCGCCACATGCCGACGTCCGAACATCAGGGGTGCCGAGATACGCAGCCGGCCGCGCGGCGCGACGCCTTCACCCGCGGCATCGAGCATGGCGTTGTCGAAATCGGCGATCAGCGTGCGGGCATGCGCCGCCAGACGGCGGCCGGCATCGGTCAGTGTCAGCCGACGCGTGTTGCGCTCCAGCAAGCGCACGCCCAAGCGGTGTTCCAGCTTGCCCAATCGGCGGGTGACCACCGGCGGCGAGCGGCCTGTACGTCGCGCGGCGCCCGCAAGGCTGCCGGCATCCACGATGGTGAGGAACAGGGCAAGTTCGTCGAGACGGTCCATACATTGCCGCTAATGGCAATTCTATAGTGTTGAGAATGGCTATTATTGTCCGAAACGGCAACATCTATGGCTCCTGAATCGCATCCGGGAGCCGCCTATGACTGCCCAGCCTTCCCCCGCCCTCAGCCGACGCCTGCTTCTTGCCGCTGCCGGACTGGCAGCAAGCACAAACCGACGCGCCTTCGGGCAGACTCGAAAGTCGATCAAGGCGATCGCTTTCGATGGCTTCGTGATCATCGACCCGCGCCCGGTGGCCTCGCGCGCCGAGGAGCTTTTTCCCGGGCGGGGTTCGGCGTTGATGACCGCCTGGCGCGTCAGGCAATTCGAATACACCTGGTTGCGCACCCTCGCGCGCCGCTACGTCGACTTCCGGCAAGTCACGCAGGATGCCCTGACCTTTGCGGCAAAGGCGACTGATGTGCCGCTCGATGCCGACAAGCGCGAGCGGCTGATGCGGACCTTCTCCGAATTGAAGGCGTGGCCCGACGTGGCGCCAGCTTTGCGCGATCTCAAGGCGCGCGGACTGCGCATGGCTTTTCTGGCCAATCCCCCGACGCAGATGTTCGATGCCGTGGTCCGCAACTCGCAGCTCGAAGGGTTGCTCGAACCCCATCTCAGCACGGACCGCGTCCAGGCCTACAAGCCCGATCCGCGCGCCTATCAAATGGGCGTCGATGCCTTCGGCCTTGCCCGCAAGGAAATCGCTTTCGCCGCCTCGGCCTCATGGGATGCCGCCGGCGCCAAGATCTTCGGCTATCCGACGTTCTGGCTCGATCGCGCCGGTCTGCCCGACGAGGAATTAGGAGTCCTGCCCGATGCCAAGGGCAGCGACATGGCCGCTCTCGTGGCGTTCGTCAGCAGCTAGAGCACAACCCTTTCAGACAGAATCACCTCGTCCTGAAGAGCGGCCCCCTCGCTGCGCTCGGCGCAGGCTCCGGCCCGCGTCTCGAAGGGCAGGCAACGGACACAGTATTCGTTCCCATCCTTCGAGACGCCGTGCTCCGCACGGCTCTCAGGATGAGGTGATTTGGTTCCACCATTTCGGAATCCACTCTAGCGGCGACGCAAGCGCAGGAAGACGGGCTTGTGGCCAGCCAGCATTTTCTGCTCGTAGCGCGTGGACGGCCAGTCGTCGGGACGCGCCCGCCAGTCGCCAGGCCGCTCCGCCAACCACTCGAACGCAGGATGCCGGCATGCGTGCTCGACCATCCAAGGCAGGTAGCTCGGATCGTCGGTCGCCAGCCGCAGCTCGGCGTCGGGACACATCAGGCGCGCGAGCACGTCGAGATTGCCCCGCGCCACGAAGCGCCGCTTGTGATGGCGCGTCTTGGGCCAGGGATCGGGAAAGAGCACGAAGGCGCGTGACAACGATTGCGGTGGCAAGGCCGCCATCACGAAGCGGGCATCGTCGGTGAAAAGCCGCGCATTCGACACGCCCGCGCGTTCGATGTGCGCCAGGCATTTGGCGACGCCGTTGATATAGGGCTCACAGCCGATCAGCCCGACGTCAGGGTGATGCTCGGCCTGCCACACCAGATGTTCGCCGCCGCCGAAGCCCACCTCGAGCCAGACGCCGCCAGCGGGAAGGACCCCGCCGAACAGCCGCGCCAGGTCGATCTTGGCGGTGCTCTCGGAGACATCGCCGTCAGCCGTGACGACGGGCTCGGCGGGCAAGGTGACGGCGAGGCGCGGCAGCAGCGTGTCGAGCAGCGACTGCTGCCCGGCACGCAACTTCTTGCCCCGACGACGACCATGCAATGTGCGTCGACGGGCTTCTTCCATGGCGTGTTCCGAAAGCGCCGCCCTACATCACCACGTCGATGAGGTAGGGACCCTTCTGCGACATGGCGTAGGTGAGCTGCTTGGTGAGCTCGTCGAGATCGAGCGCCTTGGCCGCCGGCACACCCATGCTCTTGGCCAGCAGGGTGAAGTCGAGCGTGGGCCGGTCGAGGGTCAGCATGTCAATGGCGCGCGGCCCGGGATTGGCGGCACCGACATCGGCGAGCTGGCTGTAGAGGATCTTGTAGGAGCGATTGGAGAAGATCATCACGCAGACGTCGAGATTTTCCCGCGCCATCGTCCACAGCGACTGGATGGTGTACATCGCGCTGCCGTCGCCGATCATGGCGATGACCTTGCGATCGGGGCAGGCCACTGCCGCACCCACCGCGACCGGCCCGCCAAAGCCGATCGAGCCGCCCATGTTGTTCAGCCAATCGTGCGGCGGCGCGCCCGCGGTGAAGGGAAAGAAGCCGCGGCCCGTGGTGACCGATTCGTCGACCACGATCGCGCCCTCCGGCAGCGTCGCGCCGAGCGCCGCACCCAGTCCGTCTGGCGTGAACTTGCCGGTCGGCCGGTCGGGCCGATGGGATGGCGACACATTCGCGGGTTTCTCGTTGAGCGCGTCGAGCTCGGCCGCCAACGCCTCCAGCGAAGCCAGCGGATCGCCGTCGAGCGGGCACAGCGTCGTCACCTCGCACCCTTCGGGCACCAACACCGACGGCTTGCCAGGATAGGCGAAGAACGCCGCCGGCGGCTTGGCGCCGCACAGCACCATCTGCTTGGTGCCCTTCAGCATCTCTTGCGCCGTCTCGACGACGAAGTTGAGCCGCAGCACCGGCACACGGCCCGCGCCGCGCTCGATGCGCGCCGTCCCGCCGGCGGCCTGCACCTTGCAGCCGGTCTTGGCCGCGATCTTGCCGGCAAGCTCCAGCCCTTTGGCACGCAGCGCCCGGCCGCCCAGGAACAGCATCGACGACTGCCCGCTCTTCAGCGCCTTGGCCGCGGCGACGACCGTCTCATTCGCCGGCTTCTGCGGCGGCGGCGTCTCGGGCGTCTCCGCGATGCCGTCCGCCTCGGTCCAGGCGGTGTCGGCCGGCAGGATCAGTGTCGCGACCTGGCCTGGCGCCACGCGCGCCGCCCGGATCGCCTCGGCGCCATCCTTGGCCACGGTCTTGGCGGTGGGCGAGGTCTTTACCCAATGCGAGAAGGGCCGCGCGATGCCTTCGATGTCCGCGGTGAGCGGCGTGTCGTACTTGATGTGATAAAGCGCGTGCTCGCCCACGATATTGACGACGCCCGAGCCTGCCTTCTTGGCGTTGTGCAGATTGGCGGCGGCATTGGCGAGGCCGGGGCCAAGATGCAGCAAGGTCGAAGCAGGCCGGTCGGTCATGCGGTAGTAGCCGTCGGCCGCGCCGCTGCACACGCCCTCGAACAGGCCGAGCACGCAGCGCATGCCCTCGACGCGATCGAGCGCGCCCACGAAATGCATCTCCGACGTTCCGGGATTGGCGAAGCAGACGTTGACGCCACCCTTGACCAAGGTCCGAACCAGACTCTCCGCTCCGTTCATCGACACCCCCAAAAACCGCGGGAACTTGCGCTATGCGGGCGCACCCTAGGCCAGAGCGTTGGCAAAGGCCACGCATGGGCGCGCGGCACCGTTATGCGTTTATCGCTGCATTGCCATCGTTCCCTTTTTATTCCAGAAGCGGACCGATCCCTTTTGATCGGTCACCGAACCGCGGGCTTCCTGTCGCGTTGCCAAGCAGCGGGAGCCGCCGCAACAGTTCGAAGACCCACGGAGCTCCGTCGAATGTCTCTTCTCCGCATGGCGGGCGTACTTCTGGCTGCGGCGCTGACGGCGATCGCGCTGCCGGCGGTGGCCCAAGAGCTGACGATCGGGCTCCGCAGCGAGCCCAGCTCGCTCGATCCGCAGTATCAGAATGCCGCCGCCAACAATCAGATCGCGCTGAACATCTTCGATGCCCTGGTAGCGCGCGACGACAAGCTCCTGCCGATCCCCGGCCTCGCGGTTTCATGGCATCCCGTCAGCGACACGGTATGGGAATTCAAGCTGCGCCCCGACGTGAAATTCCAGGATGGCTCACCGTTCACGGCAGAAGACGTGGTCTTCACCTACGAACGCGCCGCCAAGGTGCCCAACAGCCCGTCGCCCTTCACGATGCTGACGCGCCAGATAACCCGGCTCGAGGTCGCCGATCCGCTGACGCTGCGCATCACCACGGCAGCACCGGCGCCGCTTCTGCCATCCGATCTCGCGGGCTTGCCGATCCTGTCGCACACCGCGGCGGCAGGCGGCGCGCCGGAAGGCAAGACGACGGCCGAGCTCGATCGCGGCGAGGGTCTCGTCGGCACGGGCCCGTTCAAGTTCGTCGAATGGAAGCGCGGCGCCGACCTGGTGCTGGCGCGCAACGATGACTACTGGGGACCGAAGCCTGCCTGGACCAAAGTGACCTTCAGGCCGATCAGCAACGCCGTGGCCCGCGTTACCGCTCTCACGTCGGGTGACGTCGACTTCATCGAAGACCCGCCGATCGCCGAACTGCCGAAGCTGCGCAAGGATCCCAAGATCGCCATCGCGCAGACGCCGTCCGGTCGCCTGATCTACATCGCGCTCGACCAGTTCGCCGAGCCCACGCCCGGCGTTCCCGATACCAACGGCAAGAACCCGCTGAAGGACAAGCGCGTGCGGGAGGCGCTGAGCGAAGCGATCGATCGCAAGGCGATCGCCGACAAGGTGATGGACGGCGCGGCCGAGCCCGCCGGCGACTTCCTGCCCTGGCCCGCGTCAGGCACGCGCAAGAACACGCAACCGGACCGATACGACCCGGCGAACGCGCGACGGCTGCTGGGCGAGGCAGGTTATTCCAAAGGTTTCTCCCTCACGCTCGGCGCGCCGAGCGGCCGTTATGCCAACGACGTGCAGATCGCGCAGGCCATCGCCGCGGCGTGGAGCGCCGTCGGCGTCAAGACCGTGGTCGAGGCGAGCGAATCGCCGGCCTTCTTCAAGAACCGCGATGAATTCAAGTACAGCGCCTATCTCGCCGGCTGGAACGCCGACACGGGCGACCTGTCGAACGCCCTGCGGTCGCTCGTCGCCACGCCCAGCCGCGAGAAAGGCATGGGCGGCAACAATCGCGGGCGTTATTCCAATCCGGCGATGGACGCCAAGCTCGACGAGGCATCGCGCACCGTCGACGACAAGAAGCGCGAGGCGCTCCTGCAGGACGCGAGCAAGCTGGTGCTCGGCGATTACGGCCTGCTGCCGATCCAGTTCGAGATGTCGCTGTGGGCGATGCGCAAGGGCCTCACCTACGCCGCCCGGGCCGACCAGATGACCCTGGCGCAGTTCGTGAAGGTGGCGAAGTAGCTCTTCCGGACCGCGCGCATCTTGCGCGCTCATGAAAGGCGCATGTGAATGCGCTGACATGAGCGAGCTGGAAGCTCGCGGTCCAGAAGAGCTAAGCCCGCGCGTCGCCGAGTTCGAGGTTGACGAGGTTGACCCAGTAGGCCGCTCCGGTCGTGATGATGGCGTCACTGAAATCGTAGAGCGGCGAGTGGACGTTGTGGCAGCCGCCTTCGTCGGGGCCGCCATTGCCGATCATGATATAGGCGCCCGGCTTCTTCTCCAGCATGAAGGCGAAATCCTCCGCGCCGGTGACCGGCGGCGTGTTGGGCTCGACCTTGTCGCGGCCCACCGTGAGGGCCGCCGCCTCGACCGCGAGCGAGGTCTGCTCGACCGCATTGATCAGCGGCGGATAGCGGCGGAGATATTCGTAAACGGCTTCGCAGCCGCCGCCCTGGGCAATGCCTTTGGCGACTTCGCCCATCCGCTGCTCGAGAAGATCGCGCACCTCGGCCGAGAAGCTGCGCGCGGTCCCGCGGATCAGCACCTCCGACGGAATGACATTGGGCGAGCCCGCCGTGCCGGCCGCGATATGGCCCACGCTTAGCACCGAGGCCTGGGTGGGCGGCACGTTGCGTCCGATGATGCCCTGCAGGGCGACGATGAACTGCCCGGCGACGAACGTCGGATCGGTGCCGCGATACGGCATGGCGCCATGGCCGCCGGTGCCCTTGAAGATCACTTCCCAGCTGTCGCTCGCCGCCAGCATGGGACCGGAGCGGATGGCGAAGTGGCCGCGCGGAAAGCCCGGCATGTTGTGCATGCCGTAGACGGCATCGCAGTTGAATTTGTCGAACAGGCCTTCTTCGATCATCACCCGTGCACCGCCCTGTCCTTCTTCGGCGGGCTGGAAGATGAAATGCACCGTGCCGGCGAAATCCGGCGCCGACGCGAGATGCCGGGCCGCGCCCAGCAGCATGGTCGTGTGACCATCGTGGCCGCAGGCATGCATCTTGTTGGGAATCGCCGAGGCGTAGTCGAAGTCGTTCTTCTCCT
The DNA here is from genome assembly GCA_017308235.1 of Alphaproteobacteria bacterium. Taxonomy (GTDB): domain Bacteria; phylum Pseudomonadota; class Alphaproteobacteria; order Reyranellales; family Reyranellaceae; genus Reyranella. The sequence goes on from JAFKFL010000012.1 coordinate 135,763, forward strand.
GCAGGTGAAGCGCGTCCATGTCGGCGCGCAAGCCGATCGTCTTCTGACCGGCCCGCTTGCCCTTGAGCGTGCCCACGACGCCGGTGGTCGCGAGGCCGCGATGGACCTCGATCCCCCACGACTGCAGCTTCTTCGCCACGATCTCAGCCGTCCGCTCCTCTTCGAAAGCCGTCTCCGGATGACGATGGATGTCGCGGCGGATGGCGGTCAGCTCGGCCTGCTGGCCGGCCAGGAGATCAGGCGTGCAACGGGTCATGGTGTTTCCTCATTCAATGGACAAAGACTAACCGCCCATCCGCGCTCTCGTCGAGCCACCCTGTCCGGCCCGTCCGATTTCATGATAGGCGCATCAGCAGGTGCATCGGCCAACGGGATGGCTAACAGGGTGGCGCCGGGACCGGCAACGAGGTACATCCGCGCCGCCATGATCCTGTTCCCCGCCATCGACCTCAAAGACGGCAAGTGCGTGCGCCTTCTGCGCGGCGATATGGCCCGCGCCACGGTGTTCAACGACAGTCCAGCTGCACAAGCCCGCGTCTTCGCCGAGGCCGGCTGCGAATGGCTGCACCTGGTCGATCTCAACGGCGCCGTCGAAGGACACCCGGTCAATCGGGCGGCGGTTGTCGAAATCCTGAAGGCCGTCAGCGTGCCGACCCAGCTGGGCGGCGGCATCCGCACCGTCGAGAGCATCGCGCAGTGGATCGACGCCGGGGTGAAGCGCGTGATCCTGGGCACGGTCGCGGTCAAGGAGCCGGGCCTCGTCAAGGCAGCCTGCAAGCAGTGGCCGGGCCAGATCGCCGTCGGCATCGATGCGCGCGAGGGCCTGGTCGCAGTCGACGGCTGGACCAAGCAGAGCACGGTGCGCGCCCTCGATCTTGCGCTCCGCTTCGAGGACGCCGGCGTCTCGGCCATCATCTACACCGACATCGACCGCGACGGCGCCATGGGCGGCGTCAATGTCGATGCCACCATCACGCTCGCCCAGCATCTCACAACGCCGGTGATCGCCTCGGGCGGCGTGAGCTCGCTCGATGACCTGCGCGAGCTCAAGCCCGCCGAGGAGCACGGCATCATCGGCGCCATCGTCGGACGGGCGCTCTATGACGGCCGCGTGACGGTGCCGGATGCCATCCGCGTGCTGCGAGAAGAGTGACGTGGCCATGCTCAAGGTCCGCATCATTCCCTGTCTCGACGTCAAGGACGGCCGGGTCGTGAAGGGCGTGCAGTTCGTCGATCTGCGCGATGCCGGCGATCCGGTGGAACAGGCGCGGGTCTACGACGCTGCCGGCGCCGACGAACTCACCTTCCTCGACATCACGGCGAGCCACGAGAACCGCGACACCATCCTCGACGTCGTGGCGCGCACCGCCGAGCAATGCTTCATGCCGCTCACCGTGGGCGGCGGCGTGCGCACGATCGAAGACATCCGCAAGCTGCTGCTGGCCGGCGCCGACAAGGTGGCGATCAATTCCGCCGCGGTGGTGCGGCCGGATTTCGTGCGCGAGGCGGCCGAGAAATACGGCGACCAGTGCATCGTCGTGTCGATCGATGCGCGCAGCGTCGGTCCACGCAAGTGGGAGGTATTCACGCACGGTGGCCGCAAGGGCACCGGGCTCGACGCCGTCGATTGGGCCCGCCGCATGGCGGAATCGGGTGCGGGCGAGATCCTGATCACCTCGATGGACCATGACGGCACCAAGTCGGGCTTCGATCTTGCCCTCACCCGTGCGGTCTCCGATGCGGTGCCGGTACCGGTCGTTGCGTCGGGCGGCGTCGGCACGCTCGATCATCTGGTCGAAGGCGTGACCGAGGGCCGCGCATCGGCAGTACTCGCTGCCTCCATCTTCCACTTCGGCACGTTCACCATCGCCGAAGCGAAGGAACATCTGGCGAGCGCTGGCGTTCCCGTACGACAAATCTCGCGCGGCAGCTGAATTTGGAGTAAAATATTTCCAGCGCCCCACCAAGAGGCGACGAGAGTTCCCCCTTCGATGGCCAAGAAAAAGAAAGCTAAGCGGAAAGCGCTGAAGAAAGGGCGCCAAGAGGACGGCAGCACCGATGAACACGTGCTGGACCGGCTCTATGTCGTGATCGACAGCCGCAAGGGCGCCGATCCCGACACCTCCTATACCGCCCGCCTGTTCAGCCGCGGCCGCCAGCAGATCGCCAAGAAGCTGGGCGAGGAAGCCGTCGAAGCGCTGATCGAAGGCATTCGCGGCGATCGCGCCAAGCTCGTGGGCGAAAGCGCCGACATGCTCTATCACCTGCTGACGCTATGGGCCGCGATCGGCGTCAGGCCGCAGGCCGTGTGGACGGAGCTGGCGCGCCGCGAGGGTATCTCCGGCATCGCCGAGAAGGCGGCCCGCAAGTCCTCCTCCTGAAGTCCTTTCTTGATCGGGGCGACAAGACCCCGGTTGTCATTCGCCGCGCAGCGCCCGATCCTGCCGCGCTTCATGCGACGCGTCCGGAGTCCCGCATGCCGAGTTACGACCGCAACAACGTCTTCGCCCGCATCCTGCGCAGCGAGCTGCCGTGCCGGAAAATCTACGAGGACGAGTTCGCGCTCGCCTTCCATGACATTCGTCCGCTGGCGCCCGTCCACGTCCTGGTCGTGCCCAAAGGCGAGTACGTATCCAATGCCGATTTCGCGGCGTCGGCACCGGCCGAGCTGGTCGCGGGTTTCTGGCGCGCGGTCGGAAAGGTCGCTCATCAACTGGGACTCGATCCGCCAGGCTATCGCCTGGTCGCCAACCACGGCCCGATGAGCGGCCAGTCGGTATTCCACTTCCACGTCCATATCTTCGGCGGCAAGGCGATGCCGCATGACATGACCCAACTGCCGGAAGCCCACGCCCGAGCATGAGCACGGGCATGAGCACGATCGCCAGCACATGATCGGGCGGCGAATGCTGGTGATGGGCGCAGCCTTGCTGGCTGCGAGAACGGCGCAGGCGCAGTATTTTCCGCGCGGCACCAAGGAGAGGCAGGTGCGCTTCGCCGGCACCGGCGGCGTGACGCTCGCCGGCACGCTCGTGCTGCCGATGATCAGCGAGGTCCAGAAGGTGCCGGGCGTCGTGCTGGTGGCCGGCAGCGGGCCGACCGACCGCGACGGCAACAACCCGCTCATCCCGGCGCGGGTCGATCTTTTGAAGGAGATCGCGCAGGCGCTGGCGCGCGCCGGCATCGCGAGCCTGCGCTACGACAAGCGCGGCATCGGCGGCTCGGCGGTCCGCCAGCAGCACGCCCATGACCGGCCGGAAAGCTATTTCACCTGGGATCAGTTCGTGGGCGACGTGCAGGCCGCGCACGGCGAGCTGCTGCACCACGACGAGATCAAGCCCTATGCGACAGCGCTGCTGGGCCACAGCGAGGGCGGGCTGCTCGCGATCGCGGCGTCGGTCGCGATGGGTTCGCGGCGTCCGTATGCGCTAGTGCTGGCGTCCACACCGGGACGGCCCCTGGGCGACATCGTGCGCGAGCAGATCGCGCGCAGCCTGCCGGCGCTCAGTACCTCCGCCGAGCGCATCATGGAGTCGATCCGCAGCACCGGCCACGTGCCACCTGATGGACCGCCGGCGTTCCGCGCTGTCTTCCCCGCCTACGCCGGCGCCTTCCTGCAGGCAGCCTTCGCCTTCGATCCGGCCCGCACGCTGGCGCGGACCGACATTCCCTGCCTGCTGCTGCAGGGCGGCGCCGACATCCAGGTCGTGTCGCCACACGACGTGCAGCCGCTGATCGACACACTGGCCAGCCGCAAGGCACCGGGCGAGGCCTTCATCTCTCCTCTGGTGAGCCACAATCTGAAACGGGTGAACAACCCCGACGATCCGGGGTTCACCGGCCCATTGGCGCCCGCCATCGAGATCAAGCTGACGGGTTGGCTCAGTCACCTGCTCGGCGCGCGATCACCGTTCTGATCGACCGCCATTCCGATCGACCGCAGGCAAGATCAGGAACGACCGGCAGCGCCCTTGCCCGGGCGACGCCCGGATGCCGCCGGAGCGCCGCGAGTCGGCAGATTTGGAATGCCCGCCGCGATCTCCTCCGGCGGGAATTGAGCGAGGCCGCGCAAGCCAAGATCGATGTGCTCCTCGATCAGCCGGCAGGCGAGCTCGACGTCCCGCGCGAGGGCCGCTTCCATGATCGCACGATGCTCGGACTGGACGCTCATGCGGATGCCAACCTTGGCGACCGACAGATGACCGTAACGGCGGGAATTGTCGTAGAGCATGCTGCGGAAACGGCGCACCCACGGCGAGCGGCAGGCGGCCACCAATGCCTCGTGGAAGGCGTGGTTGCGCTCGTTGTAGACGTCGACCAGCGCCTCGGAGCCGTTGACCCGCTTGAGGTCGATGAGATTGAGCTTGTGGAAGGCGCCGACGACGCCCGCCTCCCAGTCGTCGTCGCCGTTGGCGATCGCCTCGCGCAGCGCGCGCGTCTCCATCATCTTGCGCAGGCTGCTGATCTCGCGGAAATCCTCGATCGACATCGGAACGACGCGGAACCCCTGCTGGCCCTCGACCGTGACCAGCGAATCGGCGACCAGCAGCGACAGCGCCTCGCGCAGCGTGCTCGAGGCGACGCCATACTCCTTGCGCAGGAATTCGATCCGGAGTTTCGATCCCGGCGCCAGATGGCCGCGGATGACGTTGGTCTTGAGCCGCTTGTAGGCGTACTCGATCAGGGTCTTGGCATCTCGCCGCGAACGCCGGTCCGTCGCCTCCGGCATCTCGACGGGCTTGATCGACGGTTCAGGCCGCGACATCGAACCAGACATGGACTTGGCCCGTTCCGGCCGCATTCTCGTACTCCGACATTCTCCTTCCCGGTGCCGCGCATTTCGCGCCGCCCAGAGCTCCGACCATCATCAGATAGTGGCCGAAGAAACCCTCGGGATTCAACTCGCGATACTTCGGATAGAGCTCGATGACCCCGGCATGATCGCCACGGTCCCACCGCTTCAGCACCTCGATATCCATATCGCGCGCCGCGGCGGTGACGACCAGCGACGGATCAGGCGCCATGTGGGCGAGGATGGTGTCCATCGGCTCGAAACTGTGGCTCATCCCGCCGGCCGCCAGCAACGCGACACGGCAATCGGTATTCGCGATGCCTTCGGCGATCGCACGTCCCATGTCGAGGAAGTTGTGGCACTGCGCCGACTGGCAGGTGCCGATCGACAGGATCTTCTCGTTCTTGCGCAGGTAGTGGACCAGATTGATCGTCGGGTAGTGCAGCGGGATGTTGGGCTTGTCGTAGTTGACGATCCGGATGCCTTCTGCTGCGCCCGCCTTCGCGATCGCCGCCGAGAGCTCGGGGGCGCCGGGATAGTCATAGGGAATGTCCGACATGAACTCCGGGACCTCCTCGGAGGTATAGAGTCCCTTGTAGTGCGGCGCACCCGCCAGGATGTGGCTGATCGTGGTGAACCAGTGCGTGTCGAAGATGATGAACGTATCGGGCGCGGCACGATCGAGCGCCTGACGCATCTCCTTGAAACCCGCGATCAGCGACGTTTCCGCGCCGCCATAGATTTCGAGGCGCAGGTCGGTCGGCAACATGATTCCCGGCTGGTGGCTGACGACCGCCGCGGCAACAATTTTGCCCATCCATTCCTCCCGACAATCTTCTTATCTCTACAGAGGCGATGGTCGGCATCGGCTGACGACTGTCAACAAAAATATCGACATTCGTTATTCGATATCGATAATACGCCCAAGAAGTGCCGTCCTCGAACGGCGTCATGTGGGAGGGAAGACATGCGCAAGATCCCCGCCGTCCGCCGGCGTTCCGTGTTGAAGGGCGTCGCTGCAACGGGCGCCGCGACGATGCTGGCCCGGCCCGCCTTCGCCGCGCCCAGGACCTTGAAGATCGGCCTGGTCGCCCCGCAGACGGGACCGCTTAGCCTGTTCTCGGAACACATTCCGTTCGTGCTCGATCAGGTCAAGAAGGCCACCGGCGGCAACCTCAAGATCGGCGGCACCAACCGGGCGTTCGAGATCATCGTCAAGGACAGCCAGTCCAATCCCAACCGCGCGTCGGAGGTGGCGAGCGACCTGATCCTGAAGGACAAGGTCGACATCATGTGCGCCTTCGCGACGCCTGAGACGGTCAATCCCGTCTCCGACCAGTGCGAGCTGAACGGCGTGCCCTGCGTCTCCAATGACGCGCCGCTCGAGCCCTGGTTCTTCGGCCGGCATGGCGATCCGAAGAAGGGCTTCGAATGGACCTACAACTACTTCTTCTCGGCGGGCACGACCATCGGCGCGATGCTGTCGATGTGGAACCGGATCCCCAGCAACAAGAAGATGGGCGTGCTGTGGCCCAACGATAATGACGGCAACGCCTTCTCCCAGGTGATGCCGCCGCCGATCAAGGCAGCGGGCTTCACCATCGTCGATCCGGGCCGCTTCGATCTGCCGGCCAACAACTTCGATGCGCAGATCTCGGCCTTCAAGGCGGCCGGGGTCGAGGCCGTCTTCACGGTGACGCCGGCGCCGGAGTTCACGGTGTTCTGGAACAGCTGCGCCCAGCAGGGTTACAAGCCCAAGATCGTGACGCCGGGCAAAGTCGCCGAGTTCCCGCCGGGCGTCTATCCGTTCGGCGATCGCGCCATCAACTTCAGCATCGAGGTCTGGTGGTCGCGCTTCCATCCCTTCTCCTCGGGCATGACCGGCCAGAGCTCGGCCGAACTTGCCGACGAATACGAGAAGGTGAGCGGCCGACAGGCTTCGATGGGGCTGGGCTTCCGCCATGCCCTGTTCGAGACAGCCTTCGACACGCTGAAGCGCACACACGATCTCGACAAGCACGAGTCGGTGCGCGATGCGCTGCGCGACATGGACTACAAGTCTGTGGTCGGGCCGGTGAACTTCAAGAAAGGCCCCTTTCCCAACACCTCCCTGACGCCGATCGTGGGCGGCCAGTGGCGCAAGGGCAAGAAGTGGCCACTCGATCTCATCATCGTCGACAACAGCGCCGCCAAGGAAATCCCGGTGGGCGGCGAACCCGAGGCGATGGCATAGCGCTTCGTCGGCACAAGGTAGTCTTCTCCGTTCCAGGTGTATTGTTGGTCGGGTGATGATCGAGCGTTCGACCATCCTTGAGATCACGGGGCTCACCAAGCGTTTCGGCGGCCTCTCCGTGATCAATGGACTCGACATCACCGTGGGGCGGCAGGAGATCCTGGGCATCATCGGGCCCAACGGCGCGGGCAAGACGACGCTATTCAACCTGGTGGCGGGCGTGCTGCAGCCCACCGCCGGGACGATCCGTTACGAGGGCCGCGAGATCGGCGGGCTGCGTGCCTGGGACCGTTGCCGGCTGGGCATCGGCCGCACCTACCAGATCCCCAAGCCGTTCTCGCACATGAGCGTCTTCGAGAACGTGCTGACGGCGGCGGTGCATGGCGCAGGCAAGAGCATCCGCGCCGCGCGCGAGCAGGCCGAGACGATGCTCGAGCTCACCGGGTTGGCGGCCGATCACGCGCAACCCGCCGGACAGCTTACCCTGCTCGACCTCAAACGCCTCGAGCTTTGCCGCGCACTTGCCGTCGAGCCCCGGCTCCTGTTGCTCGACGAGATCGCGGGTGGACTGACCGACGCCGAGGTCGACACGCTGCTCGGCATCATCCAGCGCGTGCACGAGAAGGGTACGGCGATCGTCTGGATCGAGCATGTCATCCGCGCCCTTCGCCGGCTCTGCCATCGCATTGCCGTGCTGCACGAGGGCGCCTTCGTCACGATCGGCGAGCCCGAAACCGTGCTGGCCGATGCGCACGTCAAAACCATCTATCTCGGCGAATGAAATGGCGGTGAGCTCGTCCGCGGAGGTCCCGCTGCTCTCGATCGAGGGGCTGTCGGTCTACTATCAGCAGTTCCGGGCCCTGCACGGCATCGACATCGCCGTGGGCCAGGGCGAGATCGTGTCGATCATCGGCGCGAACGGCGCGGGGAAATCGTCGCTCTTGAAGGCGATCGTGTCCCAGGTCGACCGTATCGAAGGCCGCATCCAGTTCGCGGGCGCCAACATCGCCAACCAGCCGACGCCCGCCATCGTGGCCTCCGGCATCGCCCTGGTGCCCGAAGGCCGCCGGCTGTTTCCCTCGCTCACGGTCGAGGAGAACCTCGAGATCGGCTGGCAGATCGGGCGCAAAGGCAGCGGCGTCAAGCTCAGCGAGGTGTTCGACCTCTTCCCCGTCCTGCGCGAGAAACGCCGCCAGCCGGCCTGGCAGCTTTCCGGCGGCCAGCAGCAGATGGTGGCGCTCGGCCGCGCGCTGCTCGCCGACCCGCGCCTTCTCCTCTGCGACGAGATCAGCCTTGGCCTCGCGCCGACGATCGTGAACGATCTCTACACCCTGCTGCTGTCGATCAACCAGCGCGGCATCGGCATCGTGCTGGTCGAGCAGGACATTCGCCGCTCGCTGGCCATCGCCAACCGTTTCTACTGCCTGCTCGAAGGCCGCATCTCGCTCTCCGGCAAACCGTCCGATTTCGACCGCGATACCATCACGCGGCATTATTTCGGGTCCTGAAGCGCATGGTCGTCACCTACCTCAACCTCATCATCCAGGGCGTGCTGCTGGGCGGGCTCTACGCGATCTTCGCGCTCGGCCTTTCGCTCTCGGTGGGCGTGATGCGCTTCGTCAACATCGCGCATGGCGACTTCATCGTCCTTGTCTCGTTCCTGCTGCTCACCATAGCCACGGCGTTGCACATCAACGTGTTGCTGGCCCTCGTGCTGATGATCCCGGTGGCGTTCGGCGGCGGCTGGCTGCTGCAGCGCGTGCTGCTGCAGCGGGTCATCGGCCCCAACGTGCTGTTGCCGCTCCTCGTCACCTTCGGGCTCTCGATCATCGTGCAGAACGGCCTCCTGCAAGGGTTCGGCGCCGACACGCGCACCTTGTCGGCCGGCAGCCTCGACACTGCGAGCCTCCACATCGGCGGCTTCTATGTCGGTCTCCTGCCGGTGTTGACCTTCGCGCTCGCGGTCGCGCTGGTGGTGGGCTTCGACTGGCTGCTCTATCGCTCCCGGATCGGCGCCAGCATTCGCGCCGTGGCCGACGACGTCGCTGCCGCGGACCTGATCGGCCTTTCCTCGGTACGGGTCTACGCCATCGCCATGGGCATCGTGGGCGTCACGGTGGCGATCGCGGCCTGCTTCATGGGGCTGCGTATGAACTTCGATGCCACCAGCGGGCCGAGCCGGCTGCTGGTCGCCTTCGAGGTCGTCGTGTTGGGCGGGCTCGGCAGCCTGCGCGGCACCTTGCTCGGCGGCATCATCCTCGGCATCGCCCAGACGATCGGTGGCCAGATCGACGGTGCCTGGCAGGTGCTGGCCGGCCATCTCGTCTTTCTGGTGATCTTCCTGCTGCGGCCCCAGGGCCTCCTTCCCCGGTACTAGGAGCGCACGTGCCCCGGCATCAACGTCTCTCGATCGCGGTCGGTCGCATCGTCCTGGTGGGCGCGGCCGCCATCCTCGCCGGCGCGCCCTTCTTCCTCGGCGCGGGCGACCTCACCGTGCTGACGGAGTTCCTCTGCCTGCTGGTGCTGGCCTGGATGTGGAACCTGCTGGCGGGGTACGCCGACATCGTGACCGTGGGCCAGCACGCTTTCGTGGGCGTCGGCGCCTATACCTTCTACGGCACCGTGGTCCTGCTGGGCGTCGACCCCTACCTTGCCTTCGCCGCGGCCGCGCTGATGGCGCTGGTGATCGCCTTGCCCGCGATGATGATCGTCTTTCGCTTGCGCGCCGCCTATCTCGCGGTCGGCACCTGGGTGGTGGCCGAAGTGCTGATGCTGATCGCGGGCAAGCTGCCGAACTTCGGCTTCGGTTCGGGCGTCAGCCTGCCGGTGCGCGTCGCGCGCGAGTTCGGCGCGCGACCCGACGAGCGGTTCGCCACCATCTACTGGCTCGCCTTCGCCCTGGCGGCGGCGACGTTCGCCAGCACCTATTTCCTGTTGCGCTCGCGCATCGGGCTCGGCCTGACGGCCATGCGCGACAACGAGGAGGCGGCGGGCGCCATGGGCATCAACCTGGTGCGCGCGAGAGTCATCTGCTTCCTCTGGACCGCGCCCTTCCTGGGCCTCGCCGGCGCCATCATCACCCTGCAGAAGCTCCGCATATCGCCGCCCGCCTCGTTCAGCATCATCGACTGGACGGTGTTCGTGATCTTCAACGTCGTGATCGGTGGCATCGGCAGCCTGGAAGGCCCCATCTTGGGCACGGCACTGTTCTTCATCCTGCGCGAATACCTCGCCCAGCTCGGCACCTGGCATCTCATCATCCTGGGCACGCTCTCGATCGTCATCATTCTGATCGAACCGCGCGGCCTGTGGGGGCTGTTGCGGCGCGTGCTGGGCGGCGACCTCATCCCGGTGTCGCATGGCGCGCGACCGGGCTTCGGGATCACCCGCAAAAGCTGACGATCAGCGCCCGTTGGCAGCGCCCGTTGGCAGCGCCCGTTGGCAGCGCCCGTTGGCAGCGCCCGTTGGCAGCGCCCGTTGGCAGCGCCCGTTGGCAGCGCCCGTTGGCAGCGCCTATGTCAACGCATGTTGCCGGTATGGCCGAGCGAGTAGCGGCCGGGCTGCGGCCAGACGGCGAGCCCATGCGGTTCGCGGCCGACCTTGACCTGGTCGACGGCGCCGGTCGCCGTGTCGAAGCGGTAGACCACGTCGTCGAAGCGGCCTGACAGCCAGAGATATTTGCCGTCGGCCGAGACATTGCCCATGTCGGGGCTGCCGCCGCCGGGCACCGGCCAGGTGGCCACCACCTTCTGGGTCGAGAAGTCGATCACCGACACGCTGCCCTTGCCGCGGCGGGGTCCCAGCATCTTGTTGCTGCCGCGGTTGGCGACGTAGAGCAGTTTGCCGTCGCGGCTGGGGTAGAGCCCGTGCGCGCCGACGCCTGTCGGGATGAAGCCGATCTGGCGGAACGACACGCCGTCCACGACATGCACGCCGTCCGCCAGCATGTCGGCGACATAGAACAGCTTGCCGTCGGGCGAGATACGAATGTCCTGCGGCATGCCGCGCGAGGCGCAGATGGTGCCAAGCTCCTGCGATTCGCTCACGATCGCCGGCTTCTTCTCGAACACCTCGAGCTGCGCCACGACGTCGGGCCGCTGATAGTAGGGCGTGAGCACCAGCGTGCCGACGACGCTGCGGTTCACCATGTCGATCTTGGTCACCGCACCGTCGAACTCGCAGGTGAACAGCGCGTAGGTGCCGTCGATCGAGTAGTCGGCATGGTTGACGCCGCCGCACTTGGGCACGGGGATCGAGAACTCCATCTTCATCGTGCGCGGGTCGCGGAAGTCGAGCCGCCGCAGCTCCTCGGCGACGACGATCGCGTAGCGACCGTTCGGCGTCCAATAGAGGTTGTAGGGATCGTCGACCGGGATGGCCTCGCCGGGCCTGCCCGTGTTCGGATCGAGCGGCGTCAGGCTGCCGTCGGTGCGGCCTTCGGCATTGTTGGCGACCCACAGTGTCCTGAGATCCCACGACGGCACGACATGCTGCGGGTTGTGGCCGACCTTGAAGGTGTCGACGACCTGCATGGTCGCGGGATCGATCACCGAGACGCTGTTGCTGCGCCGATTGGGAACATAGACCCGCGGCAGGGCGCCCTCGACCACCGGGCTCATCTTGCCGGCCACCGTCTCGCTGTAGAGGTTGGTCGGATCGACCACCGGCGGCATGCCGGGAACCGTGACGATCGCTTCGGCCGCCGCCGGCGGCGACAACCGGGCCGTTTGGGCCGCGGCCCACCAGCCCACGCCGGCAACGGCCAGCGTGGCAAATGCGAGAAGTCGAATAGCTTTCATGGACTCAGTGCTTCTCCAGCCGCGCCTTTTTTATCGCAGCCACCGTATCGTTGACGATGAGGTCGACGCCGATCCGGCCGAGCTCCACATTCGCCCGCCGCGGATCGCCTTCGACGCCGCTCTTCGCGTCCGGTGCTGCCGTGAGCCGGTCGGGCCGCACCATCTCGGGATTGGTCGCAAGCTCGAGCGAGGTGTCGGCGGCGCCGGCATGCGTGCCGATCTCGACATCGCTCAGGCCCTTGGCCCGCAGCGCCTGCCGATAGGCCGCCTGGGTCGCGTTGTAATAGGCCGCGATGAAATGCGCGTGCGCCGGGGTGCCGGCCCACTGCCGGTCCAGCCGTTCGGCGACCTCCTTCAGCTGGGTTTGATAACCGCCATGATCGCCGATCAGCACGACCTGCGTGAAACCCGCCTGCTTGAAGCTCTGCGCCGCGCCCTCGAGCACGCCCTTGAAGGCCGCCACCGGCACCGAGATCGTGCCGGGAAAGCGCATGTGCCCGGTGGGCGGCGTGACGTTGCCTTCGGGAACATAGGCGAAGACCGGCGCCACCAACGTGTCGCCCAGGGCAGACGCGATCCGACCCGCCAGGACCTTCACCCGTGCATTGTGCTTGCCGAGCGCAAGATGTGGGCCGCTTTGCTCGGTCCCGCCCACCGGCACAATGATCGTCGTGGTCCCGGCCGCCAGCGCGTCGCGAAGCTCGGTCCAGGTCAGATCTTCTAGATAGGGACTCCGGGTGGCCGCCTGCGCCACCGAGGCGTCAGTACCGAGACAGAAGACAAAAAGGATCAGGCCGGCCAAGCCGAACGCAGCGCGCATCAACGCCTCTCCCCGGGCGACAGGCCTTCTACGCTATCGTCTTTCAGGCCGCCAGTGCCGCGAGCACTTCGGCCCTGCGGTATGAAGGCGCTTTTTTAAGTGTTTACAAGGCCGTCGAGCCAAGTCTTCAGCACCGCCCGGCCGGACCGGGTCAGCACGCCGGCATGCTGCCGGGCCTCGGCGCGCAGCCCTACGACATCGATCCGCTCTGCCGCGAGCTCACCGGTATGGCCGATCAGCCAGCGTTCGAAACAAGAAAGATCCGCCTCGAGATGGAACTGCAGGCCAAGCACGCGGCTGCCGAGGCCGAAGGCCTGGTTGGGGGTGATCTCGGTTTCGGCAAGGCGCTCGGCGCCCACCGGGAGATCGAACGTATCGCCATGCCAGTGCAGCACCGGGCTGCCGTTGCGTTCAAGGACGCCGAGCGGCGTGGCCCGACCCTCCGCCGTCAGCGTCACCGGCGCAAAGCCGATCTCCTTCGCGGGTCCAACATAGACGCGCGCGCCGAGCGCCCGCGCGAGAAGCTGAGCGCCGAGGCAAATGCCCAGCACCGGCACCTCCCGCCGCAGACTGTCCTCAATCAGCCGCAGTTCGTCGGCCAGGAAGGGATAGCGATCATCGTCGTAGGCGCCGATCGGCCCGCCGAGGACGACCAGCAGATCATCCCGGTCGAGCCGCAAGTCGGCCAGGCCATCGACGCCGGCATCGCGATAGCTTGCCTCGTAGCGCGCGGCCGAAAGCTCTTCGCCAAGCAGCCCGAGATCCTCGAAGGCGAGATGGCGCAGGGCGACGGCACGCTTCATCGGCTGCCCGCGCGCCGCATGCGATCGACCGCCTGTCGCACGTCCTCCTGGGCGGCGCCCTTGATGCGGGCATTGGGCCGGCCGCCGCCCAGGAAGGCGACGACGAGAAGGATCTCGTTCGGCCTGGGCGCATCGGGAACCGACACGGTCATGGTGTCCATGGCGTCATAGTCCCACGAATCCTCGAGCCCGCCGAAGATGATATCGATCGAGGTGCCGGCCGCGCCTGATTTGGCATTGCCGGGAATGAGCGCCGGGCCGCCGCCCGCGCCCTGCCGCATCGCCAATCCCATGCGGACGTGAATCATACTGGCGCCCTGTTCGAGATCGCCGTCCGTGCCGACCAATGCGGCCTTGCCGTAGCCGCGTGGCGACAGGGGCGCGAGGGCGGCCAGGGCGCGGGTGGTCAAGAGCTCGCCGGCCTTCACCGAAAGGTCGACCAGGGCCGAGAAATCGTCGAGCTGCTGGCCCACGAAAGGATTGCGCAGCACGGCCGCCGCCGCGACGCGCCGTGTCGGCTTCGCCAGGGCCCGCCCGCCCTCGCTCAGGATTTCCTGGCTGATGACCGCAATCTGCCGGATGTCCATGACCATGCTCCCGATCTGATGGTGGCACCGGAGGGTGACCGATCGGTAATTCTCGTCAAGTAGAAAAATTCTCTAAATGGAGAAATCAGCGCAGACGGGTGCTGTCGATGACGATGAAGTACTCGCACACGGCGTCGGACAGATTCTCGAACGAGTGGTCGAGGTCACCCTGATAGAACAGGAAGTCGCCGGCCTTGAGGATATGGTCCTTGCCGTCGAGCGAGACTTTTAATCGTCCCTTGGTGACATAGAGATGTTCCTCGACGCCGCTGCGATGGCTGGGAAATGGCCCCGTGCGTGCGCGCGGCGGCAATCGGTTGAGGACGAAGTCGACCCCGCGGCCGAGGTAAAGCGGCGACAGCGAGCGCCGCTCGAAGCCGCTTTTATCCTCGCGGAAGACCGGTTGCTGGTCAGCGCTGATATGGACGACCCGGCGCCCGCCCGGACCGCCGCCCACCAGTTGCGAGATGCTGAGATCTAGGGCCTCGGCGAGCCGGCCCAGCACGGTCGTGGAGGCGCCGCTGTCACCGCGCTCGATCTTCGAGATGGCTGCCCGGCTCACGCCGCTCTTGCGGGCGAGCTGGTCAAGCGTCAGTTGCCGTTCCTGTCGCCGTCGGCGCAGCGCATCGCCCAATCCCGGATTGTCCGCCATCGATGTCGTGCCGCTTGGCCTTAAGTCGAATGAAGGCGATCAGATGTCATGCCCGCCAACGCCTTGGCAAGCGCCGCCGACTAAGATCAGCCACCGGCCTGGCGCAGGAAGGCATCGAACGTTCGTGCCGGACCTTGCGGCGGTGCGTGATCGGGCACGATCGAGAAGAGCTGCTTGGACAATCGCCCGTTGCGCAGCCGCGGCGCCACCAGGTGACCGGCAGCGATTTCCTCGCGCACGGCGCTCATGAGCGTCACCGAGACGCCGAGGCCGGCACGAACCGCCTGCTTCACCGCTTCGGTGCTGCCGAGCTGCAGCCCGGCCTTCAACCTGGCTGGATCGATGCCCAACCGATCCTGCAACAGCCGCGCCGTGCCGGTGCCGGGCTCACCGCCAATCAGCGGCTCCTCCAGCAAGGTCGTCTTGTCGATCCACTTGCGATCTGCCCAGCGATGACCCCGCGGCACGATCACGACAAGCGGCTCGTCGCGCCACACGGCTGCGTCGAAGCCGGGCCGGGCGTCCCACCATTCCATCAGGGCGATGTCGATTTCGGCCTCCTCGAGCCGGCGGACGGTCTCGAGGTTCGAGCCGATCCGGATGTCGATCGGCCCCAGGCCACGCGCGCCCGACCGGAAGGCGCTGACGAGAGGCTGCAGGAGATAGACGCCGATGTTGCTGGCGGCCCCGATCGCGAGGCCGCCGTCCGTAAGACTGGCCTGGGCGCGATCCGCAACCCGCAGAAGCGTGCGAGCAAAGGGAAGGAAACGCGCGCCCTCGGCTGTCGGGACGGCCTGCGCGCGGGTCCGTTCGATCAGGCGATGGCCGAGCGTCTCCTCGAGCTTTCGCATGTGCTGCGACGCAGTGGGTTGCGCGATGCCAAGCCGTGTCGCCGCGCCCTGGAAGGATCCGGCCTCGACGATGGCCACGTAGGTGCGGACCTGCTCGAGATCGATCATGGAAGGCCAAGACCTCTCGCCGCGGAGGGCCGGTTCACCGCACCGGTCGGGACCCGGCCTTGCAGCGCCTCGATGAGGCTCGATGCCGCTTCCAGAGCGATGTCGCGACGCACGTCGTCGACGGCCGAACCGAGATGCGGCGTGAAGAGCGTCCTGTCCGAAGCCAGCAGACGCGCGTGCACACCTGCGGGCCGCTCCTCGACCGCCCAATCCTCGAAGGCGAAGACGTCGGCCGCATAGCCGCCCAGCGCACCGCTCTCCAACGCCTCGGCAATGGCCGACTCGTCGACCAGCGAGCCACGCGCGATATTGATCAGAAAGGCGCCGCGCTTGAGGCCGCGCAAGAAGCCGGCGTCGACGAGACCGAGCGTCTCTGATGTGAGCGGCAGGCCCAGCAGGATGAAATCGCTTCGCCTTAAAAGCTGATCGCGTGAGACGCAGCGCAGGCGAAGCGCCTCTTCCTCGTGCGATGCCAGTGGAACACGATCGGTATAGAGCAGCGTCGTCTCGAAACCCGCGAGCCGCCGGGCCACGGCCTTGCCCACGGCGCCGAGACCGATCAGGCCGACCGTGCTGCCATCGAGGCCGCGGCCATAAAGAACGGGACGCCAGCCGCGGAAGCGACCGGAGCGCACCAGCCGATCGCCCGGCAGGATGTTGCGCGCGAGGCCGATCATCAGGCCGATCGCGAGTTCCGCCGTCGGCAGGGTGAGCCGGTCGGGCACGATGGTGAGCCACACGCCCTGCCGTTCGCAGGCCGCTGTATCGAAATTGTCGTAGCCTTTCAGGGCGCAGGCGATGACCTTGAGCTCGGGACAGGCGCGGAGAAAGGCCTCGTCGACCCGATCGGGCATGAAGGCCATCAGGCCCTGGGCATCGCGGCAACGGCGCCGCAGCTCATCGGCCGGGAGAGCTTCGCGCTCCTGATGCGGCACGATTTCGACAGCGCTTGCCAGGAGCGCGATCACCTCCGGATGGACCCAGCTCGACAGGACGACTTTCGGTGGCATTTGATAATGCGATCCAAAGTATAGTAGATTTACGTATTGTAATACTTCCATTGGCAGGAGCAACTGTCATGGACCTGCAGTTTCTGGGATCGGGCGATGCGTTCGGCAGCGGCGGCCGCTTCAACACATGCTTCCTGGTGCGCGACGGCCGGGGCGGCTTCCTGATCGATTGCGGCGCCTCCTCGATGATCGCCCTGCGCAAGTTCGGCGTCGATCCCAACGGGGTGCGCGCCATCGTGATCTCCCATCTCCATGGTGACCATTTCGGCGGGTTGCCCTTCTTCATCCTCGACGCCCAGCTCGTGAGCCGCCGCACCGCGCCGCTGGTGATCGCCGGTCCGCCCGGCCTGCACCATCGTCTCGAGACAGCGATGGAGACTTTCTTTCCCGGCTCGACGCGCGTGGAGCGACGCTTCGCATTGGACATTCGCGAGATGCAGCCGCGCGAGACGCACGGCATCGAGGGCATCGAGGTGACGCCCTATCTCATGCGGCACCCCTGCGGCGCGCCGCCCTTCGCCCTGCGCATCGAAGTCGATGGCAAGGTCCTGTGCTATTCCGGCGACACCGAATGGGTCGACGCGCTCGCCGAGGCCGCTCGTGGCGCGGATCTCTTCATCGCCGAGGCCTATTTCGCCGACAAGGCGATCAAGTTCCATCTCGACTACGCGACGCTTGTGGCCCACCTGCCCGAGATCGGCGCCAAACGCGTGATCGTGACCCACATGAGCCCCGATATGCTGAGCCGCCACGCGACACTGGGCGGCGAGGCCGCGGAGGACGGGATGGTCGTTTCGATCTGACGGCGACAAGGATACGATGCCCGGCGTTCCTGCCAGGGGCATGAAATGATCCGCGACAGAATCGAGAGCCCGTTGAAGCAGGCGAGGTCATGAGAGCGTCGCTGCGCTCTGTCGCTATCTACCTGCTGGGCTTCGCGAGCCTCTTCCTGATCTGGCACGTCGCCGCCTGGCTGCTGGGCTCGGTCCTGTTCCCCACCCCCTGGCGCGTCATCGTGAAGGCCGTCGAGCTGGCGGAGGACGGCACGCTCTGGGAGCAGTCATCGGCCAGCCTCGGCCGCATCGTGGCGGGCTTCGCCGGCGGCTCGCTGATCGGCATCCCGATCGGCCTGGCCATCGGCTCCTTCCCGATCGTGCGACGGCTGCTCGAACCCTACACCGAGTTCCTGCGCTTCATCCCGGCCACCGCCATGATCACCGTCGCCGTGATCTGGTTCGGCATCGGCGAAGGCTCGAAGATCTTCCTGATCATCTACACCACGGTGTTCATCGTCATCATCAACACGGCGGCGGGCGTCTCGGCCGTCCCGATCAACAAGATCCGCGCCGCCCGATCGCTCGGCGCCGGTCCCGCGCAGGTATTCTTCTACGTGGCGTTGCCGGCCACCGTCCCGTACATCCTGACCGGCATGCGGCTCGCGATGGCCAACTCCTTTGTCACCATCATCGCCGCCGAGCTCGTTGCCGCCAACAACGGGCTCGGTAAGATGATCTGGGATTCGCGGCTCTACATGCTGGTCGATCAGATCTTCGTGGCGTTGCTTGTGCTCGGACTGCTGGGCTTCGCCGCCGACCGCCTATTCCGCTGGGGAATCTATGCCTTTGCCGGCCGCTTCTCGCCGGTGACCTGATGGGGAGGGGACAATGCGCAAGTTGTTGGCGGCCATCATCGCCACTGTTTCGATCGGCGGCGCCGTCGACGCAAACGCCCAACTCACCAAGATGACGATCGCGACCGGCGTCGATCCCGCCTTCTCGCAGTTCTACGTCGCCAAGGAAGGCGGGCTGTTCGAGAAGAACGGCCTCGATGTCAGCATCAACACCGGCCCCTCTGGTTCGGCCATGGTGCCGTTCCTGGTCAACAACCAGGTCCAGGCGGCGTACGGCAGCGACCTAGCGGGCGTCATCAATCACCAGGTCGACCAGAACGTCGTGGCGGTGGCCGACGGTACCTACCTGGCGCGCTGGGAAAGCGTGGTCGGCAAGAATGTGGCGGACCTTGCGGCATTGAAAGGCAAGAAGGTCGGCATCGCGATCGGCACCGGCAGCGAGATCTTCTGGCGGCGGCTGCTCGACAAGCTCGGGCTCAACCCGGCCGATTACACGCAGGTCAATGTCGAGGCGCCGGAGATGCTGGCGGCCATCGAGCGCGGCGACATCGACGCCTTCGCGGTGTGGGAGCCGTGGCCGACCCGCACCTTGATGTCGATCAAAGGCACCAAGGTTCTGGCCACCGCCGAGGGCGTCTACAACAACATCAACTTCGTCTACATGAACCGCGGATGGATCGAGCAGAACCGCGCCACCGCCGAGAAGTTCATCCGCGCGCTTTGCGAGGCGAACGACCTGATCGGCAAAGACCGGCCGGCCGCGGCCAAGATGGTGTCGAAGTTCCTGAAGATGCCGATCGAGCTCACCACCGAGCTTATGCCCAAGGTCGAGTACGACATGGACTGGCAGCCGCGTTCGCTCGACGCCATCAAGGATTCCGAAAAGCTGCTTGCGGACCAGAAGAAGCTGAAGGCCCCGCTCGACTACTCGAAGTACGTCTACATGGACCTTTTGAAAGCCGTGCGCCCGGAGAGCGTCAAGCTCACCACACTGCCGAAGTGATCATCGGCTGGGCGGAATGAGCGTGTAGGTCTTCTCGCCGCGCGCCGGCCAGCGGTCGCGCTCGACCGCGTGGAAGAAATCCTGCACCGCTGCATTGAAGGCGGCCGGTTCCTCGAGATTGATCGTGTGCCCGCATTTCGGCAGCTCCAGCACGCCGCTCCTGGGCACATGTTTCTTGAGATGCACGGCAAGACCGTGCGTCGACTCATCCTCGTCGCCGATCACGACCAGCATCGGCTCGGTGATCTTCTTCAGTTCTTCCGTGCGCTCAAAGAACGGCTGGCGCGCGCCCTGCACGCCGCGCATTGTCATGACGTGACCCTTGGCCGAGCCGTCGGCGAATTGCTGCTTGAACTCGGCCCAGCCGCGCGGGTCCTTGTACCGGTAGGTGTTGCGCGACGAGCTCGTGCAGTAGAGCTCGGCCATGGCCGGCATGCCCTCCTGCTCGATGCGCCGCGCAAAGCCCTCGCACTCTTCCTTGAAGCGCGCCTTGGCCTCCGGGTCCGTGGCCCCGCCGCCACCGCCGGCCGCGATCACCAGCGC
Organism: Alphaproteobacteria bacterium; assembly: GCA_017308235.1. Taxonomy (GTDB): domain Bacteria; phylum Pseudomonadota; class Alphaproteobacteria; order Reyranellales; family Reyranellaceae; genus Reyranella. Next base: position 155,594 of record JAFKFL010000012.1, read on the forward strand.
CGTGGCCTTGCCGGGATGGCGAATCGCGAATTCGATTGCCGCCGTCGCGCCCATCGACAGGCCGACCAGATGCGCTTTTTCGACACCGAGCGCGGCCATCACATCGGCGCAATCGTCGGCGGCGCGCGCCTGCGAGTAGGAAGCGACGTCGTCGGGGGCGTCTGACGGCGGCCAACCGCGCGCGGCGTAAGTAATGCAGCGGTAGCGGCGCGAGAAATAGCGGACCTGCGGTTCCCAGCTCATGTAGTGGCCGCCGAACTCGTGCAGGAACAGCACCGGATCGCCTGTGCCTGTCTCCTCGTAGTAAAGCCTGATGCCGTCGGAGGTTTTGATGTGCGGCACACTTGCTCTCCCAATTGCCTTGCGGGCTTAGCAAGCCGACGCGCATCCTGTCGACCATGGCCATCACCCTCCAGGAGACGCTCCGCGCCGTCTTCTACGCACCGTTCTACGTCGCGCTGGCGCGCGATGCCTTCGCAGCGGAAGGCGTCGAGATCAAGTTCGTGAGCTCGCCCCGCCCGCAAGATTCGGCCCTGCGATTGATGGACGGCACGGTCGATGTCTGCTGGGGCGGACCGATGCGGGTGATGGCGACTTATCAAAGCGTGCCGGGTTGCGACATCGTCTGTTTCGCCGAGGTGGTGACGCGCGATCCCTTCCTGCTGATGGGCCGGGAACCCAGGGCCGATTTCAAGCTCGCCGATCTCAAGACGGCAACGCTCGCGACCGTCAGCGAAGTGCCGACACCCTGGCTTTGCCTGCAGCACGATCTTCGTTTGGCCGGCGTCGACCCGTCGACCCTGAAGCGCGTGACCGGCCGGACGATGGCCGAGAACATGGCGGCGCTGAAGCGAGGCGAGGTCGACGTCATCCAGGTCTTCGAGCCGTTCCCCAGCCTGCTGCTCGCCGACAAGGCAGCTCACGTCTGGTACGAGGCGGCGCGGCGCGGTCCGACCTCGTACACGACCTTTTACGCGCGACGCCATCTCCTCTCCGAGCGGCGCGATGAAGTGATGCGCATGGTCCGCGCCATCCAGCGCACCGAGAAATGGGTCAAATCAGCCTCGGGCCAGGCGATCGCCACTGCTATTGCCCGCTACTTCACCGACGTGCCGCCTACGATCCTGGAAGCCGCCTGCACACGCTACAAGGGGCTCGGCATCTGGAACGACACGCCTCTCCTGCCGCGACAAGGCTACGACCGATTGCGCGATGGGCTGGTGTCCGGCGGCTTCGTCTCGCCCGGCGCGCCCTTCGAGACAGCCGTCGACAACAGTTTCGCTGAGGCTGTCATCGACGAAAACCTGCCGCCGCTGGCCTAGAGCCGGCGGCTGTTACGCCGCCATTGCCGCACGGGCCTCGGGGCGGCGATAGGAGAGCGCCTCGGCGATGTGCAAGCGGCGCACGGCATCCGATCCGTCGAGATCGGCAAGCGTGCGCGCGACGCGCAAGGTGCGATGCCAGGCGCGTGCCGAGAGACCGAGCCGCTCGGCGGCGCGCGTGAGCAGCGCGCGGCCCTCGGCGTCGGGTTCGGCAATGGTGCCGAGCAGCGTGCCGTCGGTATCGGCATTGCAGCGTGGCTTGCCCCAGTGGCGCGCCCGTTCCGACAAGAGACCGGCGGTCGGCTCGCTTTCGATCGCCAAAAGCTTGCCCTTCTTGTCGAGCCTCGCCAGCCGATCGCGTTGGACCGTGCGCGCCGCGGCCACCCGGGCCGCGACATCGGCCGAGCTCTCCGCTGGTGGCGGCAGGGCGAGGTCGGCCGCATCGACGCGCGGCACGTCGATGCAGAGATCGATGCGATCGATCAGCGGGCCCGAAAGCTTCGCCTGATAGTCGAGGCCGCAGCGTGGTGCGCGCCCACAACCGCGACCTGCCTCCATGAGATGCCCGCAACGGCAGGGATTCATCGCGGCCACCAACTGGAAGCGCGCCGGATAAGTCACATGGGCGGCCGCGCGCGCGATGGTGACGCGGCCGGTCTCGAGAGGCTGGCGCAGCGCCTCCAAGGTCGCGCGGCTGAATTCCGGCAGCTCGTCGAGGAACAGGACGCCATGATGGGCGAGCGACACCTCGCCCGGCCGGGCGCGCGCCCCGCCGCCCACCAGCGCCTGCAAAGTTGCCGAATGATGCGGGTCGCGAAAGGTGCGGCGTCGATTCAGCCTGCCATCGCCGGTCTCGCCTGCCAGCGAGCGCACCATGGTGGCTTCCAGCGCCTCCTCCGCATCGAGCGGCGGCAACAGGCCGGGCAGGCGCGCGGCCAGCATCGATTTGCCCGAGCCGGGCGGGCCGATCATCAGCAGATTGTGACCGCCGGCGGCGGCCACCTCGAGCACGCGCTTGGCCGTCTCCTGTCCCTTGATCTCGGCGAGGTCTGGATAGGTGACGTCGTCCTCTGACACGAGCGCCTGCGGCGCAGACAGCGTCTGCTGGCCGCGCAGGTGGTTGATCAGCGCCAGCAGCGAGGGGGCGGCCAGCACCGGCGGCCGGTCGGGATCGTTGGCCGGCTTGAAGCCGCCCCATGCCGCCTCGCCGCCGCAGGCGGCCGGGCAGATCACCCCGCGCCCGATGGCGGCAGCGGCAATGGCGGCGGGCAGCACACCCGGTACACGCGTCAGCGATCCGTCGAGGGCCAACTCGCCCAGCACGACGAAGCCCGTCACGCTCTCCTTGGTCAGCACACCCATCGCCACCAGGAGGCCGAGGGCGATCGGCAGATCGTAGTGGCTGCCTTCCTTGGCCAAGTCGGCCGGCGAGAGATTAACCGAGATGCGCTGGGGCGGCAGCGCCAACCCCAAGGCCCGCAAGGCCGCCCGCACCCGCTCCCGGCTCTCGCCGACCGCCTTGTCCGCGAGGCCCACCATGGCAAAGGCAAGCTGTCCCGGTGCGATCATCACCTGGACATCGACCGGCAGCACATCCACACCCTGAAATGCCACCGTCCGCACTTTTGCCTGCATACGCGTTCTCCGGGCTTCACCGAGAACAAGTATAGAACGAATGACCTTCAGGTAAAGCACGTGTAAGTTGTATCGACCATCGGCGTCGCGGCTGCTTCAATGGCGCCATGCGAAGACGTACGACTTTTCCTTTCCTCGCGCTATTGGCGCTACCCTTCACGACAAGAGGCGCCAGCGCCTGGCCGGACCAGCCGATCCGCCTGGTCGTGCCCTATACGCCCGCCGGCGGTCCCGACATGATCGCGCGCTTCGTGGGCGAGCGGCTGGCGACACGGCTTGGCCAGCCGGTGGTGGTCGAGAACCTGCCGGGCGCCTCGGGCAACATCGGCAGCCAGCAAGTGGCGCGCGCCAAGCCCGACGGCAACACGATCATGTCCCAGGTGAACACGCTGGTCATGAACCCCAGCCTCTACAAGAACATGGCCTACGATCCGGTGACCGACTTCGCGCCGATCGGGCTCACGGCCTGGGGCTCGCTGGTGCTGGTCGCGCACCCGAGCCAGGCGCCCAACACGCTGGCCGAGTTCATCGCCGCCGCCAAGGCGGCACCGCGCACCATCAACTACGGCAGCCCAGGTGTCGGCACACCGCACCACCTCTCGATGGCCTTGATCGAGACCGATACAGGCATCGAGCTCGTGCACGTGCCCTACAAGGGCTCGGCCGGCGCGGTGCAGGACCTGCTGGGCGGACAGATCCCCTACATGTTCCTGCCGGTGCATGTCGCCGCCACCTACATCAAGAGCGGCAAACTGAAGGCGCTCGCGATCGGCAGCGCCAAGCGCCATCCGCTGCTGCCCGACGTGCCGACCCTGATCGAGCAGGGGCTGAAGGATGCCGATGTCGACATGTGGTACGGCCTGTTCGCCCCCAAGGACACGCCTGATGAGATCGTGACGCGTTTGGACAAGGAGCTGGCCGGCATCCTCGACTCGGACGAAGCGCGCGAGGCATTCGGCAAGCAGGGCCTCACCCCCGCCACGTCGACACCGGCGGAGCTCGCCGAGATCGTGAAACGCGACCGCGACCGCTGGGCTGACATCATCGCCAAGCGGGGGATCAAGGCCGAATGAGCGAGTCCTCTCCCGATGTTCTGATCGTCGGTGGCGGCATCGGCGGCCTCGTGCTCGCCCTCAGCCTCGATCAGGCCGGGGTCTCCTGCCGGGTCTTCGAGTCGGCGACGGAAATATTGCCGCTCGGCGTCGGCATCAACCTCCTGCCGCATGCCATGCGCGAACTTGCCGAGCTGGGCCTCGCGGACAAGCTCGCCTCACATGCCATCGAGACCCGCGAGCTTCGCTACTACAGCCGTTACGGTCAGTTCATCCACAAGGAGCCCCGCGGCCGCTTTGCAGGTTACGACTGGTCGCAGCTCTCCATCCATCGCGCCGATCTGCATAACGTGCTGCTCGACGCGGTGCGGGCGCGGCTGGGCGCGGCGGCCGTGCAGCTCGGCCATCGCTGCGTGCGGATCGATCAGGATTCCAGTGGCGTCCTTCTCCATTGCGACAACGGCACCGCGCATCGCGGCCGGCTCGCCGTCGGCGCCGACGGCATCCACTCCGCCGTGCGCGGCCAGCTTTATCCGAACGAGGGCCCGCCCAAATACTCCGGCGTCAACATGTGGCGCGGCGCGACACCCTGGCCCGCCTTCCTGGGCGGCGACATCATGATCTCATCCGGCTGGCTGACGGTGGGCAAGACCGTGATCTATCCGATCCGTCCAGCTTCCGAAGCGACCGGCGGCAAGCCCCTGATCAACTGGGTGGCCGAGCTCGAGCGGCCCGAGGCGGTGCAGCAGGACTGGACCGGCCGCGGCCGGCTGTCGGACATCATGCCTGCTTTCGCCGGCCTCTCCTACGACTGGCTCGACATCACCGGCATGATCGAGAGCACCGAGGAGATCCTGGAATATCCCATGGTCGATCGCGATCCGCTCGAGCGCTGGAGCTTCGGCCGCCTCACGCTGCTGGGCGATGCGGCCCATCCGATGTATCCGCGCGGCTCAAATGGCGCGAGCCAGGCGATCATCGATGCACGCTACCTCACCGGCCAGATCAAGCGACTCGGCGCCGTCTCCGAGGCCCTCGTGCAATACGAGGCCGTGCGCAATCCGGCGTCCGCGAAAGTTGTGCTGACCAACCGGACCAATCCGCCCGATGCGATCCTGCGCGAAGTCTGGCACCGCTCCGGCGGCCAACCCTTCGAGCGAATCGAGGATGTGATCTCGCCCGCCGAGCTGCAGGCGATCCTGGACCGTTACAGCAAGGTCGCGGGCTTCGACCGCGAGACGCTACGCACACGACCGAGCTTCGTCTAACGAACGCCAGGCGTTCGTCAGATACAACGACGAGGGCCCGGTTTCGTCATTGACGCCGAAGTCCCATCGCGGTCATCCTTGATCGGTCGATCGAGTTCCGTATTTCGGCGAAATGCACACTGAAATCTGGAGGCCTGAATGAGCATCATCATCTGGTTGGTCATCGGCGCGATCGCGGGCTGGCTTGCGGGCCTGCTGGTGAAGGGCGGTGGGTTCGGACTCATCGGCGACATCGTCGTCGGGATCATCGGCGGCTTCATCGGCGGCTGGCTGGCGGGCGTCCTCGGGATCACCATCGGCAGCGGCATGATCGCCTCCATCATCACCGCGGTCATCGGCGCCGTCATCCTTCTCGTCATCGTGCGGGCGCTCAAACGCGCCTGATCGGGCCCGATCAGCCGGCGACGATCGCTTCGGGATCGGCAGGCTCGGCGTAGAGCCGAGCGACATCCGAGGCGCGGCGTTCCAGGACGCGGCGGGCGACGATCGTATCCTTGTCGGTGATCTCGCCCGCCACTGCCGACGGCGGCTCGACGAGCGGCAACAGGCGCAGGAGGCGCGTGCTGGAACCGCCGGCCTGCGCATTATAGGCGCGAAGCCTCGCGAGAAGGCTTTCACGCCAGCCGGCACCCGCACAGACGACAGGATCGAGCCAGACCAGCGCTCCGAGCCACGGCCGATCCGGCGCCGCAATCACCAGCTCACGCACATGAGGCTGCAGTGCATTGAGCAGCTCACTACGCAAGGTCGTGGCGCGCACCCAAGTGCCCGAGGCGAGCTTGAATTCCTCCGTGATCCGGCCCGCGAAGGCGAGCCCCGCAGCCGGCCGCGCCGGATCGATCCAGCGGGCCGCATCGCCGGTCCGGAGAAAGCCTTCGTCGTCGAACGCCGCCTGGGTCGCCTCGGGACTGCGGTAGTAGCCCAACATCACGTTCGGCCCCTTCACACGCAGCTCGTAGCGATCTTCCACCGGCACGAGCTTGGCCGTGAGGCCGGGCAGCGGCAGGCCGAGCAGCCCCGCGCGATCGACGTTCCAATAGACGATGAGGCCGGTGCCGGTGGTCTCGGTCATGCCCCAGCCCGAACCGAACGGCAGTCGCTCGCCGAGCTGCGTCGCGGCCATGGCCTGCAGACGGTCAAAACACTCCTGCGGGAGGAGAGCGCCGCCGTAGCCCAGCGAACGAAGGTTCTTGAAGAATTTGGTTCGAAACGCCTCGTCGCGCTCCAGCGCCTCGAGCAACGGCGGAAACGCCGCGGGCACGGAGCCGAAATAAGAGGGCGAGAGCTCGGCAAGATTGTCGATCGTCTCCTGGAAGCGGCCCGGCAGCGGTCGGCCGTCGTCGATATAGAGCGTGCCGGCCAGACGCACGATGCCGTTCAGGCTGGTGTTGCCGCCGGCCGTGTGATGCCAGGGCAGCCAGTCGAGCATGACGGGCACATGGCTCTCGTCGAGCGGCTCGCTCACGGCGCGCATCATCTCGATCGCCGCCGCGAGATTGCCGTGCGTGTTCAGTACGGCCTTGGGCGGCCCCGCCGAGCCTGACGTGAACAGGATCTTGGCCGGCGTGTCCGCCGTAATGTGCAGCCGCCGCTCCGCCACCGCGGCGTCGACCGACGCATTGGCCAGCGCGCCGAAGGCAAGCCCGCGCTTGCCGTCGGCCGTCACGATCCTCGCTCCGTGCAACGCCGCGCGATCGAGCGCCGCGCCATAAGCCACGCTCTCCTGCGCGAAGACCAGGGACGGCTGCACGAGGTCGAGCGCGTGATCGAGGCGCACCGGATCACCGGACAGGGAATGATGGGGCGACAACGACGCCACGACCAGGCCGGCCCGCTGCGCGCCGAACAGGAACAGCGCCTGTTCGAGGCTGTTGGCCGACAAGATCGCGGCCGGCGGACTTTGAGGTCCGTAGCCTTGCGCGATCAGCCAGGAGGCGATCGCGCCTGTCCTGGCCCAGGCCTCGGCGTAGGTGAGACGCTGCCATGGCCGCCCTGACCCGCGTCTCTGGGCAAGAAAGGTAACGTTTGGCCGTCGCTCGGCCGCGTCCTGCAGCCGGTCGATGATCAGCGGCCGGTCTTGCGGCAGGTCGCGGCCCGCCGACAGCAGCAAGGTACCGTCGGAGCGGCGCTCGACCTCGACGGTCGGCCGGGGCCGGTCGAGCTGCCGCATCGGCGCGGGAGGCGGGATCTCTCTCACCGTGGGAAGCGACTACTCATGGCGCCAGCAATAGAGCACGATCAGCGGCGCGTCGAATGTCTCGTGCAAGGAGCTCTCATGGCTGATGGCGGTTGCCTTTGCGGCGCCGTTCGCTTCTCGACGGAAGGCCCGGCGAAGTGGACGAGCTACTGCCACTGCCAAAGCTGTCGGCGTCATACCGGTGCGCCGGTCGCTGCCTATGCAGGCTTCGAGGTGAAGAATTTCCGTTTCACCGCCGGCACGCCCACCTACTTCACGTCATCGCCCGGTGTTCGCCGCGGCTTCTGTGCCCGCTGCGGCTCGACGCTCACCTACGAGGGTGAGCGCTGGCCGAACGAGGTCCATATCCATGTCGGTGCCTTCGACGACGCCGAACCATTCGCGCCCGCCGGCCATGCCTTCGCCGACGAACGACTCTCCTGGTTCAGGCCGTGAGGCTGCCTGCAGGTCAGTGGGTGCTCATCCGAAGCGACGCAGGATGGCCCGGCAGCTTGAAGCGCTTGCCGGTGTCGGTGATCTTGGTGCCGTCGACCTTCAGGATCGAGAGATCCTGGTCGATGTAGTTGCCGACCAGCAGGTACTTGCCGTCCGGCGTGAAGGCCGCGCCTTCCGGCAGGCCGCCCACCTCGACGTCGCCCACCTTGGTGACCTTCTTGCCGGCGATGCTCAGCACCGAAACGCTGCCGTGCTTCTTGTAGAAGTAGGCGCTCGGATTGTTCGACCCGGCGAGGATGACCGCAACGGCGACATTGCCCTTGGGTGAGATCGCAAGCCCTTCCGGACCGTCGCCCACCACGACACGATCGATGATGCGTGCGGGATTGGCCTCGAGATCGACCACGCTCACCGTGTCGACGCTGCCGTCGGACGAACCCGCGCCGCCGTTGTCGGCGGTCAGCGCGATTTTGCCGCCCGGCGCCACATCCACATTGTATGGCCACTGGCCGGTCGGCAGGTCGAGCTTGCTGTAGGTGACCTTGTCGCCGTTGACGTCGAGCAGCGACACCTTGTGGGCATTGAACTTGGAGGCGAGCGCATGCTTGCCGTCGGGCGTGAAGACGACGTGGCTCACCACATCGCCCATATCGACCGTGTCGATCAGCTTGACCTCGGTACCCTTGATCGACAGCACGCTGATCGACTTGTCGGCGCGGTTGGCGACCAGTGCCAGCGTGCCGGCAGGATTGATGCTGAGTCCCGAGGGCTGCTTGCCGACCGTCACCGTACCCGCAAGCTTGATGGGCTTGGCCTTGAGGTCGATGACGTAGATCTTGTTGTCGGGCACCTGCTTCAGAGCATCGCCGTCCTTCACGACGTCGACCGAATCAGCAACGAGCGCGATCGAGTTGGTGGGATCGATCGCGAGATTCACTGGCGGACCGACTACAGAGTTCTTGAGCGGTAGGTTGGCCACGATCTTGGGGGCTTCGGGTGTGGCGAGGTCGAGGATCACCACCGAATCCTTGCCCACGGGTGCCAGGATCGTGTTGCCCTTGGCATCCCAGCCGACCTTCTCGTCGTTGCCCACGATCAGGAGCGGGTCGGCACGGACCGCCGTCGAGCCTGCAAATGACATGACGGACGCAATGCCGAGAGACATAAGCCGTAAAGACGCGACGCGCATGATGCCACTCCTCCCATCAGGTGAACTTTTGGTTGTAGTGGCCCAATCGTTAACCCTTCAGGCGTCGGGAGCAATCCGGGCTGAGTTCGCTTTTCTGTGAAGACCCAGGAAGGCAACGAGGGCGGCTGTCACAAGTCCTGGGCCGGCCGCGAACAGCATGATCTCGGTCGGCGGCAGGCCGAGGCTGAGAAGCGCACCGCCCACGATCGGGCCGGCGATGCCGCCAAGACGGCCGATACCCAGCGCCCAACCGATGCCGGTCGAGCGTGTGCCAGCGGGATAGATCGAAGCCGCGTAACCGTTGAGCCCGAGCTGGCTACCGATGAAGCCGCCGCCTGCTCCGAACAGCACCACCATCATGCCGACACGCGGGAGATGCAGCGTGGCCAGGAGGCCGATGCACACGGCACCGAAGGCGAGGCTGAGGGCGAGCACGCGTTCGGCGCCGAACCTTGCGATGACAGGCCCCAACAACAGAGTGCTCAGGATCGCGCCCGCGGAGTAGATGCTGGTGGCGAACGCCGCATCGGCAGGACTGAAGCCCTCCAGGTTCAGCACCGTCGGCAGCCAGTAGCCGATCAGATACATGTTCAGAAGATTGATCAGGAAGATCGCCCATAGCACCAGCGTGCTGACGGCGAGCCCGTCCTTGAACAGGCCCGCCACCGGATTGGCCTTCGCCGAAGCGGGCCGCGCGCCGCCCTGGAACTGGGGCGATTCGGGCAGGACGAAGATCAGGAGCACCAGCAGGACCAACGGCACGATGCCGCCCACCAGGAAGATGCCTTGCCAGCCCCAGCGCGGCAGGATTTGCGCCGCGATCTGGCCCGCAAAGAAGCCGCCGACGGTGTTGCCGGTGAACATGAACATCACCGCCGACGTGCGCCAGCGGTCCGAGGTGTAGTCGGAAGTGAGCGCCACTGTTGTCGGCATGGCGCCGCCGATGCCGATGCCGGTGAAGAAGCGCAAGGCCGCCAGCATGGTGAGCGACGAGGCATAGGCCGACAGCAGCGAGAAGACGCCGAACAACGCCACCGAGACCAGGAGCGTCGGCTTGCGGCCGAACCGGTCGGCGACCGGGCCGGATAGCAAGGCTCCCACCATGATGCCTACGCTGGAAAGCGCGAAGGCCTGCGTGAAGGCGGCCGGCGGCAGTGACCACGCCTTGATCAGCGACGGCACCGCAAGGCCGATGGCCGACAGATCGTAGCCATCCAGCATCTGGATCAGCCCACACAGGATGGCCACGCGAACCGACAGGCCACTCAACGCAACCGGGGACGCTTCAACGCCTTTGCTGATCGCCATCGGTCGTTCCTCCCATTGTTCTCTTTGTCTTGCTCTTGTTGTCTTGCCTTGCCGGATCGTGTCAGGCGGCGGCCTCTTCGAGAGCGGGCACCCGTTTCACCTGATGAGCCTGCAATGCCGGCAGGACGTCGTGCGCGAAGCGGCGGATCTGTTCGATGAACATCTCGTGGGGCATGGCGCCGCGATTGAGGCTGATCTGCACCATGTTGGCGCCGGCATTTTCGGCCTGGGCGATGATGCGTTCGGTCACTTCCTGTGGCGTTCCCCACGGCATCTGCTCGGCCTGCCGCTCGACATCGGTGAGCGTGAGATTACGGAAATCCTCGCGCAGAAGGGCCGCCGCGCGCTGGTTCTCCGGCCGCACATAGTCGGTCGAGCTCTGGCTCGAATAGCCGGCCTGCCGCTGCAGCGCTGTTTCGGTGAAGTTGCCGTGGCTGAACAGAGTGCGATTGAAATAGAGATGATAGGGCGCCATCTCCTTCACGGCCTGCGCCTTCGAATCGGCAACATAGGCGTTGATGCCGAGCGAGAGATGGTTGGGCGTCAATCGATGACCGGCTGCAGCCAGACACTTGGCATAAAAGCGAATGATGTCGACACGCAGCCCGCCGCCGCCCAGTCCCGGCGTGATCGGGATGTTGTGCCGGCCGGCAAACTCGATCGATTCCTTGCTGCCGACGATCGGAATCCAGATTTCCGGATAGGGCCGCTGCACCGGGCGCGGCCAGATCGCCACATCCTTGTAAGACCAGAATTTACCTTGGTAGGAGAACACCTCCTCCGTCCAGGCGCGGGTCACGATCTCGAACGCTTCCTCGAAGCGGGCGCGCGACTCGGCCAGCGGCACGTTGTGCACCTGATATTCGCGCGGGATGCCGCGGGCGAAGCCGGAGATCAGCCGGCCGTTCGACAGGCAGTCGAGCATCGCCAGTTCTTCGGCAAGCCGCAGCGGCTCATGCAACGGCAGTAGATTGCCGTAAATCAGGAGTTTGAGGTTTTTGGTGCGCTGGGCGGCGGCGGCGGCCATGAGGTTGGGCGAATTCATCAGCCCATAGGGCGAGCAGTGATGCTCGTTGAAGCCCACGCCGTCGTAGCCGAGCCGATCCATCTCCTCCCATGCCGCGAGATGCTCGGCATAGGTGCGGACAGCGACATCGGCTTTGAAATGCTGCTTGCCGAGCGGATACGGCAGCTCGGCTCCGCCCTTCTTCAGATGCTCGAGGTTCTCGCCGTATGCCAGGAGGTCGAAGACAAAGATTTTCATGCACGCTTCCTCGACGAATTGCGACCCGCACTGGCGGCGAAACGAGCGATGGTGTCACAGACGGCGCCCGCGGACTTTGCTGTCAGCGCCAGGGTTTGCCTCCGGAAGCAACAATTTCTGCCGATTTTCTGCGCAAGCCATCAAATGGCTGCGCTGCGAGCAAAGCGATCTTCGAAGGGTTGCCGCTCAATACGCGGATTACAGAAGGTGGATGCCATGTCGCGCGAAACGCCCCTGATTGCCTGGCCGTCCCACGACGGCAGTCGCGTGCCGTTCGACGTGTTCACGCGCGCCGACGTATTTGCCCGCGAGCAGGAAGCGATCTTCCGCGGTCCGGTGTGGAACTACGTGGCGCTCGAGGCGGAGCTGCCGCAGCCCGGTGATTTCAAGACGTCTTTCGTGGGCGACACACCCATCGTCGTCAGCCGCGCCGAGGATGGAAGCCTGCATGCCTTCGTGAACCGATGCGCCCATCGGGGCGCCACGGTGCAGCGCCAGCCAAGCGGCAACACCCGCCAGCATCGCTGCGTGTACCATCAGTGGTGCTACAACGCGCGTGGCGAGCTGACAGGTGTGCCCTATCGGCGGAATGTCGGCGGAATGGGTGGTTACGCCGTTGATTTCGACGTGAAGGACCACGGCCTCACGAAGCTGCGTGTCACCTCGCACAAGGGTGTGATCTTCGCCACGTTCCATCCCGGCACTCCCGACCTCGAGGCCTATCTCGATGAGCCGCTCTTGGCCGCTATCGACCGGCTTTTCTCGCGGCCGGTCAGAGTACTGGGCCACATGCGTCAACGGGTGCGCGGCAACTGGAAGCTCTATGCCGAAAACACGCGGGACCCCTACCATGCTGCCCTCCTCCACGGCTTCCACGCGACGTTCGGCACCTATCGCACGAACCAGAAACGGACTGGGGGCAGCGATCGCGCGCGCGCACATACGACCGGCTCGACCTACGGTGACGACTGGCGGACCGCGCACCAATCCGGTGATGTCGGCCAGGACAAGGTCGTCGAGAATTACTCGCTTGCCGATCCCTCCCTCATGGAAGGCCGCCCCGACTTCAATGACGGCGTTACGGTGCAGATCACCAGCATCTTTCCATGTCTGGTCGTCCAGCAGATCATGAACACGCTCGCCACGCGCCACATCCGGCCGAAGGCGGCCGACGATTTCGAGCTCTACTGGACCTATTTCGGCTACGTCGACGACGACGAGCAGATGACCGCGGCGCGCCTGAAGCAGGCCAACCTCGTCGGCCCGGCTGGCCTGATCTCGATGGAAGACAGCGAGGCAATCGAGCTCATCCAGCGTGCCATCGTGCGCGATGGCCAGGAGAACGCGTTCCTAGAATTCGGCGGCCTTAACGCCGACCTCGACAAGGACCGCCAGGGCGAAGCCTCCGTCCGCGCCTTCTGGCGCTATTACGCTCGGATGATGGAACTGTCCTCCACCGGTGTGGACGCCTGACATGAACGACGCCGCGAGCCAGGCTTATCGGGCCATCCAGGCCCTCGAATACCGTTATGCCCGCCTCCTGGACGATGACCGCCTCGAGGAATGGCCGGACTTGTTCGTCGAACGCGGTATCTACAAGGTGATCCCGCGTGAGAACTGCCAGCGGCAGCCGCAGCTGGCGATCCTGTTCTGCGACAGCCGAGCCATGATGATGGATCGCGTGCGTAGCCTGCGCGAGGCCAACGTCTACAATCTCCACTATCCGAGGCACGTCGTTTCAAACATCGAGATCTTGTCGGCGACGGACGGTGTTTTCGAGGTGGCCGCCTGCTACACGGTCTACCAGACCGATCTCGAGGGCCAGACTCGACTGTTCAGCGTCGGCCAATATCGCGACGTGATCACGGACGACGGCGGCACGCTCCGGTTTCGCGAGAAGATCGCGATATGCGACACCTTCAACATCCCCAATCTTCTCGCCATCCCGCTGTAAGGCGGCAGCGCTTCAGGCGTAGGCCCGCGTCTGCGTCGGGGACTCGCGGAAGCGGGCTCTGTAGTCGCGGGAGAATTGGCTGAGGTTGGCATAACCGACGGCGATTGCGGCGTCGGTGACGCTGATCGAACCGTGACGGCGGTCTTTCATTAGCGCATCGCGGGCGAGGCCGAGGCGCACGGCTTTCAGGTATCCCATCGGTGTCGTCGATCGGAACTTCCTGAAGCCATGATAGAGCGACCGCGCGCTCGCCCCACCGATCCTCACGAGGTCGGCGGTGCTGATCTCTTCACGCGCGTGACTTTGGATGTAGTCCTCGACGCGCCGCACATAGTAAGGCGCCGCGGGTGAGGACCTGCCTTCCGCGAGAGCCCGACTGTAGTTATTACGCACCGCGGCCAGGAGCAGCAGGAAGAGCGTTCGTTCGGCCAGCCGACCGGCGTGGCCGCTGAAACTGGGCTGCGGATCATTGAGATCCTGGCAAATCGTCATGATGGAATGCCACAGGGTCGATATCTGCCCCAGGTCGAGGACCTGAAGGACCCCGAAGTCCAGCGGCGCGCCGATATCGATGCCGGCCTCGCTGGCCAGCACCTGCTCCATCCGGCGCCGGCTGAGCTTCACCATCAGCAGTTGGGTCGATCCGTGCCAGCGCTTGTGTGAGCGCCCCGTCGCCTCAAGAAGCGCCATCTGCGACGGCGCCACATCGGCATGAGCAGCCCCCTGCTGCAATTGCGCACTGCCGCGCATCAGGATGTGCAAAAGGACAAGATCCGGATTGTCCATCATCTCGATGTGATACCCGGAGAGGCTGTCCACCCGAACCAGTTCGAACCGCGTCTCGCCAAGACGCGCCGACCGGATATCGTACTGCCTGAACTCGCGAGCGCTTTGCAGCGAGAAGTCGAAGAAACCACCGGTGGTGCGTTCGATGTATCTCCGGGCAACGTGATAGTCACCCGTCGAGAAACGACGCCGGTTTGACAGCAGCGCCGGATCGAAAGCGAAATCGGCCGCTGGCGCGACCGCCGTTGCATCCATCCCTGCTCTCGACCGCATGGTCGCCTCCCGAACGATTCTTTTGTTCAAAATGTCGAAACGATACGAAGTTGTCTGGATTGCAAAGGCTAGCCCCGTCTCCCTGGACAGGCGAGTCTTTCGCCTGATGGGTTGGCGCCGAGCTTGCCGGCAACGGTGGATCGCCGGAAGATTGTCAGAACAATGAACGACGGAGGAATGCCATGAAAGTGGGCATCGCCATGAACATGCTCTACGAGCATGACCGGCCCGACGTCGCCGTGGTGCATGAGCATTTCGCGCTGGGCGACCTCGTCGAACCCTTGGGCTTCGATTCGCTGTGGGCGCTGGAGCATCATTTCACCGGCTACGCGATGTCGCCTGCCCCAACGCAGCTTCTCGCTTACTTCGCCGGGCGCACCAAGCGCATCCAGCTTGGCAGCGCGGTGATCGTTTTGCCCTGGCACGATCCTGTCCGTGTGGCCGAGCAGATCGCGCTTTTGGACATCATGTGCGGCGGACGCTGTCTCTTTGGCTTCGGTCGCGGCGCCGCTTCGACGGAGTACGAAGGCTTCCGCATTCCCATGGGTGAGGCCCGGCCACGCTTTGCCGAAGCGGCCGAGATCGTGGTCAAGGCGCTCGCCAACGAGACCTTCGAGCATCAAGGCCAGTTCTTCCAGATCCCGCGCATGTCGATCCGGCCACGGCCGATGTCGAATCCCGAGCGGCGGTTCTATGCAAGCTCGGTGAGCCCTGAATCGGCCGAGCTGATCGCCAAGCTCGGCTTCGGCATGCTGATGATCATGCAGAACGAATGGAGCAAATGCCGCGAGGACATCGACAAGTTCCAGGCGATGTCCCAGGCCGCAGGCTTCACACCCAAGCCGCCGATCATCCTCACCAACATCTCCTGCGCCGAGTCGCGCGAGGAGGCGCAGGAGCGCGCGTTCCGCTACCTCGGCCGCAAGTGGCAGTCGATCGACGACCACTATCATTTCTCCGACGGGCATCTCGCGAACGTTAAAGGCTACGAGGCCTACGGCAAGACGGCCAGGACCTACGCCAAGCTCAAGGATCCGGCGAACCTCAAGAAGGCGACCGACTTCTACGTCTCGATCCAGATCGTAGGCACGCCCGACGACTGCCTGCAGCAGTTGGGCGAGCTGCAGAAAGTCACTGGGCTCGAACATCTGGTGGCTGAGTTCTCGTTCGGCAACCTGCCGCATCACGAGGCGGAGAAGAACGTGCGCCTGTTCGCCGACCGGGTCCTGCCGACGCTGCAGCGCGACCCGGCCTATGCCGGACCGAAGAGCGCCGTGGCCGACGCCGGTCCCAAACGCAGCGCCCAAGGCGGCATCTTCGCGCCAGCCTGATTGACGGCGCTATGTTTGGCGTCATGATGCCGCCCATGAACGCTCCGATCAGCGCAACCGCCAACCGACGCCGTCGCAGGACGGCGGTCGTGCCGTGCGCTGAGCGACGAAGGGAAACCACGAGCAAGCCCTGACGTCCGGTCAATCCGACCGTTCAGCCCGCCACCTGCCGCCCACCCGCCAATTGTCCCCGGCGGGTTTTTTGTTGCCTTCATTTCTCACGAAAGGATGTCGAGATGACGCAATCCGAGCCCACAAACGTTTCGATCCGGCGCGCCGGGGCCTCCGATGCCGATCGCGTTCGGACGCTGACGCGCTCGTCCTATGCCAAGTGGATAGCGGTGATCGGTCGCGAACCTTTACCCATGGTCGCCGCCTACGAACGCGCGGTTCGCGATCACATCGTCGACTTGATGTTCGTTGGGACCGAGCTCGCGGGCCTCGTCGAGACGGTGAACGAAGGCGACCACCTTCTGATCGAGAGTGTCGCCATCGGCCCGGCTTTCCAGCGCAAGGGCTACGGCGGCTTGCTCGTGGCGCATGCCGAACAGGTCGCCCGTTCGCTGCAGCTCACCGAGTTGCGGCTCTACACCAACGCCCAGTTCATCGGAAACGTCGACTTCTATCGCCGGCACGGCTTTGCTGTCGACCGCGAGGAGCCCTTCAAGGGCGGGATCACGGTCTACATGAGCAAGCGTGTCGGGCTCGCGTGAGCCCTCTCGCTCTATTCGGGAACGGCCTCGCCCGAGCCACCGAACTCCTTGGGGAAGTCCTTGAGCTTCGGCAGGCCGTCCTTCATGGGCAACACCGTCTCGGCGTAGTTGACGTGGACGGCCGGCTTGAAATCGAGTGTGGGCAGGGTGGCGTAGAAGACGTCCACGAGGCCGAGCGGCGGGTGGTTGGCCATCAAATGGCCGCCGCACTTGGAGCAGTATTTGCGTTCGCTGAGCGGGGTCTTGGTGAAGGTCGCAATATGGTCCGCGCCCGACGTGACCTTTACCGCCTCGGGCTTCCACAGGCTGAAGGCGTTCACCGGTCCGCCCGACCAAGAGCGACAGGACCGGCAATGGCAGTAACCCATCGCTTCGGGAGAGCCGCTGACCTCCAAGGTAACCGCGCCGCAAAAACAGCTTCCACGATGAGCCATGGCCGTCCCTCCTCGCCTGTAGGTCGCGCGGAGTATGGTCGACGACGGCGTTGACCGTCCAGCCACGGTCGGTTTCGTGGGTTACGACGAGAATTTCTCAGGTCACGATCAGCTTGCCGCCGACGATCACCAGCACCAGCGCCAGGATGTAGCGCAAGCCGACTTCGGGCAGACGTGGCGCGAGATAGCTGCCGACAATGATCGCCGGCACGGAACCGGACGTGAGCGAAGCCAGCATCGGCAGGTTGACCGATCCGGTCAGCCAATGGCCCATGCCCGCCACCAGCGTGAGCGGCACGGCGTGGGCGATGTCGGTGCCGACGATGCGCGAGGTGGCATAGGAAGGATAGAGCAGAAGCAATGCACTGACGCCAATCGCACCGGCGCCAACCGACGAGATCGACACCAGGACGCCGATGATGGCACCGGTCAGGACGGTGAGTGCGGCATTGCGCCGGACGCTGCGTTCTTCACCGGATCTGCGCATCGCCATCAACATTCTGCGGAACACGAGGGATGCCGCCGTGATCAGAAGGGCGATGCCGAGCGCGGAAGTGATCATCCTCGTCATGAACTCGCTGTGCGCTCCGAGCTGCGACAGACAAAGCAGCATCACCAGGGCTGCCGGAACGCTGCCCAGGCCCAGCAGCCCGACCACGCGCCAATCGACGTTCCGTCGCATCCCGTGGACGAGGGAGCCGAAACTCTTGGTCGTGGCCGCATAGAGCAGGTCTGTGCCCACGGCGGTGGCGGGATGGATGCCGAACAGCAGGACCAGCGCCGGCGTCATGAGCGATCCGCCGCCGACGCCTGTGATGCCGACGATGAAGCCGACGCACGCGCCGAGCACGATATAGGGCAGGTCGAGAGTCATGCGCGGGCTGTCTGCAAGCATGCTGGCACGGATCGACACCCGTCGGAAAGGCCGACAGGGAACGACCGCGGCTGCTACTTCACCCCAAATGAATGATCTTGGCGATGATGCGGTCGGCCGCCTCTTCCGCCGAGATTTCTGATGTGTTCACGACCAGCGCCGGATCCTCGGGCCGCTCGTAGGCCTGATCGAGCCCGGTGACGTTGGCCAGCTGACCGCGCTCGGCCTTGGCATAGAGCCCCTTGGGATCGCGCTGGCGGCAAAGCTCGATCGGCGCCTCGACGAAGATCTCCAGGAACTGCCCCTCCGGCATGAGAGCGGCTGCCCGCGTGCGATCGGCCTGGAACGGCGACACCAGCGCAACGATCGCGATCAGCCCGGCCTCGGTCATCAGCTTGGCCATCTCGCCGACCCGACGCACGTTCTCGCTGCGCGCCGCGCGGTCGAAGCCGAGGTCCGTGTTGAGGCCATGACGGAGATTGTCGCCATCGAGCAACATCGTATGCCGGCCCAGCGCCGCGAGCTTGCGTTCGACGATATTGGCGACAGTCGACTTGCCCGAGCCTGGCAGGCCAGTCAGCCAGACCACCAGCGGGATTTGTCCCTTGAGGCTCGCGCGCACGGCCGGCGTGACCGTCTCGGCATGGCGATGAACGTCGCGGGCGGCATCGAGGCTCTCGACCACCATGCCGGCGGCGGCCGTACGCAGGGTCGCCCGATCGATCAGGATGAATGCGCCGGTGCCGCGATTGGCGTCGTAGGGATCGAAGGCGACCGCAGCGCCGGCCTCGATCTCGACCCGTCCGATGGCATTCAACGCCAGCGCCTCGCCCGGCGCCCGTTCCAGCGAATCGATGTCGAGCGTGTCGACGATGCGTGTCAGCGCGACCGGAACGGTGGTCGAGCCCAGCTTCAGCAGGAATCGCCGGCCCGCGACAGCCGTCGCCTCGTCGAGCCAGACCAGGTCGGCGGCAAAGCGGCGGGTCACCGTCGGTCGCTGGCGCGGATCGGCCAGCACGTCGCCTCGGGCGACATCGACCTCGTCCTTGAGCGTGAGCGTCACCGAGCGGCCGGCCTCGGCGCTCTGCAGATCGCCGTCGAAGGTGACGATGCGAACGACCTCCGTCATCCGGCCCGAACCCGCGATGACGACAGGATCGCCCACCTTCACCCGGCCGCTTGCCACGGTGCCGGCGAAACCACGGAACTCCGCATCCGGCCGGTTCACCCATTGCACGGGAAAGCGCATCGGCGCTTCGGCCGACTCAGGATCAGTCTCGATCGTCTCAAGATGCGCCAGCAGCGACGGCCCCGGATACCACGGCGTGCGCTGGCTGCGGATGGCGACATTGTCGCCGTCGCGTGCCGACAGCGGGATCGGCGTCACCGAATGGAAGTCGAGTGGTGCGGCAAAAGCCTCGAACGACGCGGCGATCTCGCGGAAGCGCACCTCGGAGAAATCGACCAGGTCGATCTTGTTCACCGCCAGCACGACATGGCGGATACCGAGCAGCGACACGATGGCGGCGTGCCGGCGCGTCTGCTCCAAAAGTCCCTTGCGGGCATCGACCAGCAGGATGGCGAGCTCGGCATTCGAAGCGCCCGTCGCCATGTTGCGGGTGTACTGCTGATGGCCGGGCGTGTCGGCCACGACGAAGGCGCGTCGCGCCGTCGAGAAGAAACGGTAGGCGACATCGATGGTGATGCCCTGTTCGCGCTCGGCCTCGAGGCCGTCGAGCAGCAGAGCATAATCGAGACCGTCGTCGGTGGTGCCGAAACGGCGCGAATCGGCCTTCAGCGCCCGGATCTGGTCCTCGAATAGGCCGGACGCATCGGCGATCAGCCGGCCGATCAGGGTCGACTTGCCGTCGTCGACCGAGCCGCAAGCCAGGAAGCGCAACTCGCTGCGCGTGGAGAACGGCAGGGCGTCATTGGCAGCAGGGACGAGCGCGTCTGGCATCAGAAATAGCCCTCCCGCTTCTTGCGCTCCATCGACGCCTGCAGGGCCGCATCGACCAGGCGGCCCTGCCGCTCGGACGAGCGCGTGTCGAGAAGCTCGGCGACCACGCCGGTGACATCGCTTGCCTTGGATTCGATCGCCGCGGTGAGCGGCCAGCAGCCGAGCGTGCGGAAACGCACCTGCCGCTTGACCGTCTTTTCTTCGGGCAGGAACCGCATGCGCTCGTCGTCGACGGCGATCAGCGCGCCATCGCGCTCCACCACCCAGCGTTCGGCGGCGAGATAGAGCGGCACGATCGGGATTGCCTCTGCCTGGATGTAGGTCCAGACGTCGAGCTCGGTCCAGTTCGAGAGCGGGAAGACGCGCATCGAATCACCCGAGGCGAGCCGCGTGTTGAACAGCCGCCACAGCTCGGGCCGCTGGTTGCGCGGATCCCACACATGATCGGCGCTGCGGTGGGAGAAGATGCGCTCCTTGGCACGCGATTTCTCCTCGTCGCGCCGGCCGCCGCCCAGGGCAGCATCGAAACCATGATGATCGAGCGCCGACTTCAGCGCCTCGGTCAGCATCAGGCGAGAGTATTCGCCGGTCTCGGTATCGAACGGGTTGACGCCGGCACTCGCCGCTTCGGCATTGCCATGCACCAGGAGCTCGAGACCGTACTGCCTCGCCGTGCGGTCGCGGTGTTCCAGCAGGGCGCGGAAGTCCCAGCCGGTGGCGATGTGCAGCAAGGGAAAGGGCGGCGGTGCCGGATGAAAGGCCTTGCGCGCGAGATGCAGCATCACGCTCGAATCCTTGCCGACCGAGTAGAGCATCACCGGCTTGCGGAACTCTGCCACCACTTCGCGCAGGATATGGATCGCCTCATCCTCCAGCCGCTGCAGATGCGGCGACAGGCGTGCGCGGTCGGCAGTGGCGGTGGCGACATTTGTTTCGACATTTGGTTCATGGGCCGCTCGCGCGACGAGGACTCGGGCGGACATCAGGACTCCTTACTTTCCGAATGCGGAGGGATGAGGCAGGTGGATCCCGCACTCGGTCTTCTCGAAACCGCGCCAGCGACCGGCGCGCGCGTCCTCGCCCGGCTGCGTCCGCGAGGTGCAGGGTGCGCAGCCGATCGACGCGAAGCCCTGCGCCACCAAGGGATGAGTCGGCAGCCGGTGTTCGTCGGCATAGGCGGCAAGATCGGCCGGGCCCCAGCTCGCCAACGGATTGATCTTCACGTGGCGCTCGTCGATCTCGAAGGCCGTGAGATCGAAACGGGTCGCCGACTGGAACCGCTTGCGACCGGTGATCCAGGCGTCGAAGCCTTCGAGCGCACGCTGCAGGGGTGCGGTCTTGCGGAAGGCACAGCAACCGTCGGGATCCCAGACCGCCCGCGAGCTGTCGGCGTCGAGCCGCGCCACCTCCTCGGCTGTCGGTCCGATGCTGCGCACGTCGGTAAGCCCGAGATGGGCCACAAGCCGATCGCGGTAGTCGAGCGTCTCGGCGAAGTGTCGGCCGGTATCGATGAACAGCACCGGCGTCGCGGCATCGATCGCCGCCACGAAGTGCAACAGTACTGCCGACTCGGCACCAAAAGAGGAGACCACGGCGATCCGGCGCGGAAACAGCTCGCGGATGGCCACCGACAGGAGCTGCGCCGGCGGCGCGTAGCCGAGCCGCCGCTGCAGTTCGGCGACGTCACGGGGAACGCGAGCGATCCCGTCCATGGTCAGTGGAGCGTGCGCTCGGCAAGAGGCCTTGGCCGCAACCGGGCCGCGGCGAGACGTGCATGCCCCGGCGTCGTGAACTGCGTGCCGTCGAGCGCAAAGAACGGACGAGCGAGCGCATGGAAGCGGAAGGCGTTGCCTTCCTTCAGGACGAAGCCGGCGGTTTGGCCCCAGATTTCGACGATGTAGGGTTCGGACATCTCTCTCTCCTGCCGGCGATCGAGCCGGCCTTGCTCTCAGAAAACAGTCGGCGAAAGAACCGGTTCAGCCGAACCGGCGACACGCACTGCGTTTACAGAGGGAGTGGAGGAAGGAGGGAGAGTCCTGGGTCATCGCCATCTAGACATGGAACGATTGTCGCCTGTGGACAATGACGCACGTTGCCAAAGTTCAGCCTGCGCACGGCAAGACTGAATACGTGCGCCTGCCGCGATGGAAAATTCTTCCGGACCGCGAGCTTCCAGCTCGCTCATCGAGCCATCACATGCGCCTAAAGCGCGCAAGATGCGCGCGGTCCAGAAGAGCACGAGGGGCTGAAGTGGTGCTTCCGTGAACTTGATCAGCTCGGATTGTCGAGGCTGAAGACTCCGGTGCCTTCATCGTAAGCGAAGACTTCGCCGTAGCGGCCCCACGAGGTGACGGCGCGCAGCGTCCGCTCGGCATAGTCCTCGGACATGCTGTCCTCCAGCTCATCGCGGAAACGGCTGGCGGGGGCGGCATGGGCGTCGCGATCGTCGAGCACACGCTTGATGTGCTGGGCCAGCGGCACGAACGCCATCACATGCTGGGCGAACAGCCGCTTGCGATCGTCGGGATCGAGCTGCACAAAGCGCCGGCCGGCGTCGGTGAGCCGGATGTCGCCCTCGGCCACTTCGGCAAAGCGCAGGAGTTGCAGCGCCTCGGCCACGGGAAAAAGATCGTCGATCTCCATCTGCAATGGCCCCGCGAGCGCGGGCAGGTCGGCATGACCGTTGAACGGTTCGGCTGCCACCGCCTCCATCAGACCAGCCAGCAGGTTGGGCGACACACGCGGCACCTGCAGCGAGATGCCCGAGCCCGGAAGGTTGGCGCCGGCCGGCCGGCTCACGGGCCGCGCCGTCATCAGGGCGTAGATATCGTCCACCATCTGGCGAAAGGCGGGATCGAGCCGGTTGCGCGGCATCGGCAGGTGGACGGGGATCTCCGCCACCAGCCGCCCGGGGTTGGAGGAGAAGACCAGGATGCGGTCGCTCATCAGCACCGCCTCCTCGATGTTGTGCGTCACCAGCAGGATCGAGGAGATCGGCATGCGGCGCTCGTTCCAGAGGTCGAGCAAGTCGGTGCGCAGTGTCTCGGCGGTGAGCACATCGAGCGCGGAGAAAGGCTCGTCCATCAGCAGGAGCTTGGGGTGGACCACCAGCGCGCGCGCCAGACCAACGCGCTGGCGCATGCCGCCCGACAGCTCTTTCGGGTATGCGCTCTCGTAGCCGTCGAGGCCGATCAGATCGATCGCCGCCAGCGCCCGCTTCTGGCGCTCCGCCGGCGGCACCTTCTGCGCCTCGAGCCCGATCTCGACATTCTCCAGCACGGAGAGCCAGGGAAAGAGCGCGAAGGTCTGGAACACCATCGCCACTTCTTCGGCTGGCCCGTCGACCTCGCGGCCGCCGATCGTGACCCTGCCGTCGCTCGACGACAGGAGACCGGCGATGATGCGCAACAGCGAGGACTTGCCGCAGCCCGAGCGGCCCAGCAGCGACACGATCTCGTTGCTGCGCAGCGCGAGGCTCACGTCGTCGAGCACCAAGAGGTCGTCGCCGCTCCCCTTGGGGTAGAGCTTGCGGACGTGATCGACCACGACCAGCGGCGCTACATCGGCGCGCGGGGCAACTTTGGGAGCGGTGGCCAGATCCATAACGAACCCTCTTCAGGCGAGACGGAAGCGACGCTCGGCCAGGCGATAGAGCGGCCGCCAGACCAGGCGATTGCACACCACCACCATCACCGACATCACGACGATGCCCAGCACCACGCGCGGATAGTCCGCGGCCTCGGTCGCATCGGCGATATAGGAGCCGAGGCCCACGGCCTTGAGCTTGGTCGAGCCCCAGCTCGCCACCTCGGCGACGATGCTGGCATTCCAGGAGCCACCCGTCGCGGTGAGCGCGCCTGTCACGTAGTAGGGCAGGATGCCCGGGATGACGACCTTGCGCCACCACTGCCAGGTGCGCAGCCGGAACAGCGTCGAGGCCTCGCGCAGGTCGGTCGGGAAGGCACTGGCCCCGGCGATGACGTTGAACAGGATGTACCACTGCGTACCCAGCACCATCAGCGGGCTGAGCCAGATATCGGGGTTGAGCTGCAGCGAGACGATCAGCACGACGGCGATGGGAAACAGCACATTGGCCGGGAACGCCGCCAGGAACTGGGCCAGCGGCTGCACCCGCGTCGCCAGCCGCGGACGCAGGCCGATCCACACGCCGATCGGCACCCAGATGGCGCTGGCGACGGCGATCAGCACGACCACGCGGGCCAGCGTCAACAGCCCCATCTCGATCGCGATGCGCACGTCGCTCCAGCCGAGCGTGCTGCGGGTGAACAGCACGATGCGCCACAGCGCGTAGGCCGAGAGCACCAGCACCACCAGGCGCCAGATGATGTCCGACACGCGTCCTGACGCGGGCGGCGCAACCCGTCTCGCCGGCCGCGCGAGACCGATCGGCAGGATGGAAATCATCCGGCCAATCCAGGCCGTGGCCAGGGTCAACCGACGCACCACCCGGCCGCGCCGCCACAGATCGTAGACCCAGGAGCGCGGCCGCTGCTGCGCGGCCGTCTGCTCGAAGCGGAACTTGTCGGCCCAGGCGACGATCGGCCGGAACAGGAGCTGGTCGTAGGCCAGGATCACAACAGCCATGGTGAGGACGGCCTGCACCACCGCCATGATGTTCTTGTCGGCAATTGCGACGGCGAGCCACGAGCCGATGCCCGGCAGCTTTACCGTGGTGTCGCCCACCGTGATCGCCTCGGAGGCGACGACGAAGAACCAGCCGCCCGACATCGACATCATGGTGTTCCAGATCAGGCCGGGGGCGGCGAACGGCGCTTCCAGCCGCCAGAACTTCAGCCATGGCGAGAGCTGGAAATGGCGGCTCACCTCGTCGAGGTCGGACGGCACGGTGCGCAGTGACTGGTAGAAGCTGAAGGCCATGTTCCAGGCCTGGCTGGTGAAGATGGCGAAGACCGCCGCGCACTCCGCACCAAGCTCGCTTCCCGGGAAGAGTCGCAGGAAGAAGACCACGGTGAAGGTGAGGAAGCCCAGCACCGGCACCGACTGCAGGATGTCGAGAGCCGGCACGATCACCAGCTCGGCCTTGCGGCTCTTGGCGGCGAGCGTGGCGACGACGAAGGTGAAGACCAGCGATGCCGCGATGGCCGCGAACATGCGAAGCGTGGTGCGCAGCGCATATCCCGGCAGGTTGGCGGGATCGAGCGTGATCGGCTCGACGGCAAGCTTCGAGGCCGGCGCCGCGATCTCGCGCGCGCCATAGGCCATCGCCACGAACGCTGCAGCGATCAGGACAAAGATCGCGAGGTCGTAGACGTTCGGCCGCAGCTCGGCGCCGCCCAGGCCGAGCAGCGGAGTCCGGCCGACCTTTTGAAGGTCCCGTTGAGCCATAACTTCTTTCCGGTGGGCCCATCTCCGTCGCGGGCAGCCATCGCAAGCCTAGATGACGTGCACATGACAGACCAGCGGCGATGGGGCCGCAGCCCTTAACGCGACAGACCGGATGAAGGTTCTTGGTCGGCGCTCATGTCTTCCGGACCGCGAGCCTCCGGCTCGCTCATCCGGTGCGTTTCGTACGCGTTTGAGGCGAGCGAGACGCTCGCGGTCCGGAAGAGCTACGACGCGACCGCGAGGCCCGTGGTTTCGTCGACACCGGTCTTGAGGTTGATCACCTGCACCGCGGCGCCCGAGGCACCCTTGCCGAGATTGTCGAGCGAGGCCACGGCCAGGATGTTGCCGTCGGCTTCGTTACCGTAGACCGCGAGCTCCATCGAGTTGGTGTCGATCAACCGGTCGGCGCGCAGGAACCGGTCCCGCTCCAGCCATTTGCGATCGGCGAGCGGCCGCACCGGCACGAAGGTCTCGCCGGCGTAGTGGTCGGTCAGCACCTTGTGCACGTCGGCCGCATTCACCTTCTTGGCGGTGATGTCGCGCGTGATCGGCACCAGAATCAGCATGCCCTGGGCATAGTGGCCGACCGACGGTACGAACAAAGGCGTGTGCTTGAGGCCGGAATATTTCTTCATCTCGGGCACGTGCTTGTGCGTGAGCTCGAGGCCGTAGACGCCGAACGGCTCGACTTCGGTCTTCTCGTGGACCTCGATCAGTTCCTTGCCGCCGCCGGTGTAGCCCGAGACGCCGAACACAGCGGGCGTCGAATCGGCCCGCACGATGCCCGCCTCCACCAGCGGATGGAGGATCGCGATGGCGCCGGTCGGATAGCAGCCCGGATTGCTGATGCGCTTGGAGGCGAGCAGCTTCTGGCGGTGGTCCTTGCTGAGCTCGGGGAAGCCGTAGGTCCAGCCGTCGGCCACGCGATGGGCGGTGCTGGCGTCGATCACGCAGACCTCGGCATCGCCGAGCGCCGCCATCAGCTCCTTCACCGCAGCATCCGGCAGGCAGAGCACGGCGATGTCGGCGGCCTTGGCGATCTCGACCCGCTTGGCGAGGTCCTTGCGCTCGGCCATCGGCAGCTCGAGCAGCTCGATATCCGGCCGGTCCTTCAGCCGCTCATGGATCTTGAGCCCGGTCGTGCCGTGTTGGCCGTCGATGAAGATCTTGGTCTTGTTGCTGGTCATGGTCTTCTCTCTCACGAATTCAGGGCCTTGAGGTTGGCCGACTGGAGAAGAAGGTGATGGGAAGCCGCCTGATCCTCTCCAGCGGCCTCACGATACGGCGCGCGTGTTACGCGCGCGCGTCTTGGCGCCGCTTTGAAAAGCGGCGACGTCGCGGCCGGAGGAGGACGAACGAAGTCATTGCGCGCCGGATATTTCATCCGACAGGCGAGATGTCAAGGTGTAGGCTCCTCGAATCCTCTCCGGGAGTGACCGCCATGGCACAAGAGACACAGTCCGCCCATCCCGACGGCCTGTCGATGCTCGAGAAGCGGAAGATCGAGGCTGAGATCCTGAAGGAGGTCTACGAGACCCTGAAGGCGAGCCATGGCGAGGAGGTCGCGCGCAGGACCATTGCAGAATCTGTGCGGCGCTCGGCGATTGCGCAGGCGCAGGCCTTCGCGGCGGCAGCGCCGGGAGGGACCTCGCTCAAGGCCTTCCAGGATGTGATGCCGCTCTGGACCAAGGGCGGCGCGCTCGAGATCGAGGTGAAGGAGCAAACCGACAAGACCTTCGCCTTCAATGTCACGCGCTGCCGCTATGCCGAGACCTACAAGGCGATGGGGCTGGGCGAGATCGGCCATCTCCTCTCCTGCAATCGTGATGGGGCTTTCTGCGAAGGCTACGATCCCAAATTGAAGCTCGAACGCACGCAGACCATCATGCAGGGCGCGAGCCACTGCAACTTCCGCTATCGCTACGAGGAGTGATGAAGAACGACGTCAACCGGCAGGTCGTCCTCAAGAGCCGCCCCACCGGCATCCCGCAAGCCGAGCATTTCGAATTGGTCGAGCGGCCGCTGCCCGCACCGGGCGATGGCCAGGTGCTGGTGCGCAACCTCTATCTCTCGGTCGATCCCGCCATGCGCGGCTGGGTGAATGCCGTCGCCAACTACTCCGAGCCGGTGCCGCTGGGCGGCGTCATGCGCGCCGCCACCCTCGGCCGGATCGTCGAAACGCGCCATCCGCACTGGAAGGCCGGCGACGTGGTGACGGGCATGTTCGGCTGGCAGGACTTCGCCGCGGTCGACGTCGCCGACGTCCAGGTCAAGATCAGCGATGACGGCACGCCGCTCTCGGCCTGGCTCGGCGTGCTGGGCACCAACGGCCTCACCGCCTACTTCGGCCTGCTCGACGCCGGTCAGCCCAAGCCGGGCGAAACCGTGGTCGTCTCGACGGCGGCCGGAGCCGTCGGCTCCTGCGTCGGCCAGATCGCCAAGATCAAGGGGTGCCGCACCGTCGGCATCGCGGGCGGCGCCGCCAAGACCGCGCTCTGCCGCGATGCCTTCGGCTTCGATGCCGCCGTCGACTACAAGCAGGACGATCTCGATACAGCGCTTAGGGCCGCCTGCCCCAAGGGCATCGACGTCTATTTCGACAATACCGCCGGCAAGATCAGCGACGCAGTGCTGAAGCATCTCAACGTCCATGCGCGCGTCGTGATCTGCGGCACCGCCTCGGTCGCAAGTTGGGATCCGATCCCGCTCGGGCCGCGTGTGGAGCGGCACCTGCTGGTGAAGCGGGCACGCATGCAGGGCATCCTGATCTTCGACTACGCCGAGCGTTTGGACGAGGGCCGCGCCGATCTCGCGCGCTGGGTGCGCGAGGGCAAGATGCGCTATCGCGAGGATATCTTGGATGGCATCGAGCAGGCGCCCGATGCGATCGCGGGCCTCTATCGCGGCGAGAATCTCGGCAAGCGCCTGATCAAGATCGCCTGATTGCCGATGCGCGCTGAAAGGTTCCCTCGGCTTCGCCTCGGGATGACACTTTTCTGGCATCACAAACCCCGTGTCATCCCGAGTCGCGCGCGGTAACCCGCGCGCTGCAGCGAGGGATCCTTGACGCAAGCTTCGGTCAGTTCGTGAACTCGGCCACGGTGATGTGATTGTCCTTCGCCGGAAAGGTCCGGGTCGGGATGGTCTCGTTGTTGAACACCGCCACGACGGTGTGCGGCTTGGCATCAAAGGTAAGCTTGCCCGTCGAGACGGCGGGAACGCCTTCGCTGATGCCGGGCGGGACCTTGCCGTCGAGGCTGAACTTGTCGCGGCCAATACCGAAATAGCCGCGTGGCCGGCTCATCATCACGATCGCGCCCGCCCCCTCGTCGCCTTTGCCGAAGGGCTGTACCCTGAGATGCACGATGTCCGACGAACGCAGGAACGGCGAGCGATAGATGTGCGTGATCGGCTGCCCTTCCATGTGCACCACGAATTCATAGTAGGCTTCCGAATGCGCAACGAACGGCCCCCACAGGCCGTCAGTGCCAGTCGTCTTGCGATGAAGCGCGATGTTGCTCTTGCGGTCGCCGGTCTTGGGATCGACTTCGTAGATTTCGACCTCTGCGCCCGGCACGGCATGGTTGGTGTAGATGCCTTCGTTGATGCCGCTCACCTTGCCGTTCAAGGTCGGGCGCGGCTCCTGGGCAATGAACAGCGTGCCCGCAGGCTTGCCGACAATGAACTCGTACTGCGCGGCGAAGGCGAGCTTGTGGAACGCCGTCTCGCGGTGGTCGAGCCCGTCCAGAATGACATTCTTCGCGCCGCGCAATTCCGACGCGTCGTAGCTGACGCCCGTCGGCTTGCCGGGCTGGCCGATGAAACGCGCGTCGGGTTGCGAGTATTTGTCATTCTTGTCGGACCGGATCGCCATCATCTCGACGCCTGGGATGAGATCGTTGGGGCCGGCGTTCAGGCCCTTCAGGAAGGGTGCGGCGCCGTTGAACTCGCTGCCGACCAGCATCGTGTCGGAAATGACGATCCCCTTGTTCGGCGTCCCGCACAGGATGGCATGGCTCACAAATTCGGCGCCGCCGCCGTTCTTCAGGTAATTGCGCACCGCATTACCGCCGCGCGAAGAGGCGATCAGCGCCACCTTGCGCCGGCGCGTGGTGCCGCGCACCTGCGTCACGAAGGCCGCGAGTTCGCGCATCTGGTCCTCGGTCGAGGAGTGCAGCGCCTGCAGCTTGGAATCGTCGGTGCGCGCCACCGGATAGGGGAAGTCGATGGCGAAGAGCTGGTTGCGGTTGATGCCGTTGCTCTCGAAGCGCCAGAAGTTGTTGATCCAGACGGCGGCGGAATCGCCGTTGCCGTGCACGAAGACAACGGGCGGCGACGGCTCATTGCGCGGCGGTGCCTGGCGCGGCTGTCCGAAGGCAAGCGCCGGCACCAGTCCCGCCGCGCCCGCCAATACGGCGCGTCGTGTCGGCCGTCCGACGATCATCCCTTCTCCCCCGAAACCTGATTGTCACATGTTGGCAAAATGCCAGCCACGACGCTACGCTTCACAGAATGACGATCTGGTTCATCGACAGTCCGGTCGGCCGTCTTGCGCTCGAAGCGGAGGGCGAGGCCCTGTCCGCCGTGCGCTGGACGAATGCCACCGAGAAGGCTGTCGGCAAGCCTTCGCCTGTTCTGAAAGAGGCAGCGCGTCAGCTTGAACGCTACTTTGGCGGCAAACTCAAGCGCTTCGATGTCCCGTTCGCCCAGCGCGGCACCGATTTCCAGAAGCGCGTCTGGGCGATGATGTGCGAGATCCCCTACGGCGAGACCGCGACCTATGGCGGCATGGCAACGGCCTTGGGGTCGGGACCACGCGCCGTGGGCATGGCCTGCGGGCGCAATTCGCTGCCGATTATCGTGCCCTGCCATCGCGTGCTGGCCAGCGGCGGCCGCGAAGGCGGCTACTCCGGCGGCCGCGGGCTGCCGACCAAGCGGAAACTTCTCGCCCTCGAAGGCGTCGTACTACTTTAGACGATAGAGACGACAAGGCGCCGCTGCAGCGCTCGGTAACCCGACGCTGGAGCGCTCGGTAATCCGATGCTGGAGTGGCGCGCCTCAATGGGCTACGGAGAACGCATGCGCGTGCTGATCACCCGTCCGGAACGCGAGGCGATGGCGCTCGCCCAGGCGCTCGGGCAGCGCGGCCACGTCGCCGTGATCGCGCCTTTGTTCCAGCTCCATTTCCGACGGCCACCGGACGATTTCGCCGCGGCACTGGCGGCAAGCCAGGCCGTGCTGCTGACCAGCGCCAACGGCGCGCGCGCCCTCGCCGAAGCAAGCGAGCAGCGCAGCAAGCCGATCCTCGCCGTGGGCGACATGACCGCCGCGACCGCAGAGGGTCTGGGCTTCACTTCGGTAGCGTCGGCCTCGGGCGACAACACCGCACTTGCCAAGCTTGCCGAGGAGCGGCTCGATCCCAAGGCGGGTCCGCTGATCCATGTCTCGGGGGTCGATGTCGCGGGTGAACCTGCCCCACAGGATATCGTGCGCCGCTTCGCGCTCTATGAAGCACGCGAGGTCGAAGCATTACCCGATTCGGCGCGCGCCGCGCTCGAGGCTCGCGCCCTCGATGCCGCCACGTTTTTCTCGCCGCGCGCGTCAGGCACTTTTGTCAAACTGGTGACGGGCGCAGGTCTTGCCGACACCTGCCGCGCCATCACTGCCATCGCCATCAGTCCTGCCGCAGCCGAACCGCTCAAGGCCCTGCCCTTCAAAGCGACGCTGGCCGCTGCGCGTCCGACGCGCCAGGCCGTGCTCGACGAGATCGACCGGCTGGCCGTGGCCATTGAGGAACCTCAGTCCGAGGAACCTGCACCCCTCGTCGAAACGGCGGAGCCCGCGAGACCGACCATGAGCGACACTTCATCTCCGCCGCCCCTAACACTGTCATCGCCATTGCCAGAATCAGGCGAGCCGCCTGCCCCGCCTCCCGCACCGCCGATCCCGACCCGGCGCGGTCTTGGCGTTTTCGGCGCCTTCGTCACGGGTCTCGTGGCCTCAGCGATCGTGCTGGCCGCCGCACTGCTCTCGCTGCCCTATTGGCCCGACGAAGCGCGGGCGATGTGGCGTGGTCCGGCATCGCAGGTTGCCAACACGCCTGTTCCGCCCGCGCCGACAGTGGATGTCGCCGCGCAAGTCGATGCGGCCAAGCAGGCCCTCAGCGCGCGGATCGACGACCTCGACAAGCGGGTGCGTGCGGTCGCCAACACCGTCACCCAACTGCCGACCCAAACGCCGACACCGCCCCCCACGTCCGCTCCTGCGCCATCCGACGAGGCGCTGAATGGCCTCAAGAACCGGATCGAGGCGCTGGAGAACAAGCCGCCACCCCCGCCCGCAGCCGAGCCCGCCGCGCCGAACAACGCCGAGATCGACAAGGTCGCCCAAGAGACGGCCGCGCTGCGCATGGAGATCGCGACGCTGCGCTCGGGCCTGCAGAACTTGGACCAGGCGGTCTCGGGGCAAAAGGATCAGTCGAAGGCCCTCGCCGAAGCGGTCGAAAAGACCAAGGCCGAGTCGAGCCGCATGGGCGCCGAGGAGAAGAAGGCGACGGCCGCGGCGCGGGCGTCGGCGGTGATCGGCATCGCCGCCCGCCTCAATGCGGCGCTCGAAGCCGAGCGGCCATTCGCATCAGATCTGGCGCTGCTCGGGCCGCTCGCGCAAGACGACAAGACGATCGCCGAGCAGAGCGCCGCGCTGCAGCCATTGGCGGACAAGGGCGTGGCATCGCGCGCGGGTCTCACCAACGATTTTCCCGCCATGGCGAGGACGGCCATGGCCGACGACCTGGCCGACGATTCTTTCGGCGAACGGGTGCTCGGCCGGTTGAAGGCACTGGTGTCGTTGCGGCGTGTCGGGTCCGACGTGCAAGGTGACACGGTCGAAGCCAAGCTCGCGCGTGCCGAGGCGGCCCTCAAGGCCGGCGACCTTGCACAGGCCGTCGACCTCGTGAAGTCGTTGCCCGAGCCGACGCATCGCGCGACATCGTCCTGGCTCGCTCGCGCCGACGCGCATCTCACGGCCCAGCGTGCGATCGATCGGCTTGCGGCCGAAGGGGTCGCCCTGCTGAGCGCGGCGCGGTAGCCGGCAATGACCTTTCTGCGCACGCTTTTCTGGTTCGCGGTGGCGGCTGTCCTGATGTTCGGCGCCGTGTGGCTGGCCGAACGGCCGGGTGCCGTCACCGTGCAGTGGCGAGGCTGGCGGCTCGATACCAGCGTCGGCGTGCTGTTCGCCGCCGTGCTGGTCGTGATCCTGCTCGCGGTAATGCTGTGGCTGCTCTACCGCTGGATCGTGGGCGCCCCTGGTGCGTTGCTCGATGGCTGGGGCGAAAGCCGGCGCCGTCGCGGCTATCGCGCGTTGACCCAGGGTCTCGCCGCCGTCGCCGCAGGCGATGCGGCGGAAGCACAGAAGAATGCGCGCAAGGCCGAGCAGCTTCTTTCCGAACCGTCGCTGACCTTGCTCCTGTCGGCGCAAGCGGCGCAGTTGAACGGCGATCGCGACGGCGCCAAGCGTGTCTTCAAATCGATGCTCGAAGACGAGCAGATGGCGTTCCTCGGCCTGCGCGGATTGATCACCCAATCGCTTGGCGACGGCAATCAAGTCCAGGCGTTGGACTATGCGGAACGCGCCTTCCGGCTGCGGCCGCAGACGCCGTGGGTCGTGCATTCGCTGTTCGACATGCAGGCGCAGGTCGGCAAATGGCAGGCCGCCCAGGAGACGCTCGAGGCGGGCTTGCGTACCCGTGTGGTGACGGCCGACAAGGGCCGCACCTTGAAGGCGCTGCTGCTGGTCGAACGCAGCCGCGAGGCCGAACGCAATAACCAGGACGACGAGGCGCTGAACCTGGCCCGGGAAGCGTTTGGCCTGGCGCCCGAGCGCATCGCCGTGTCGAGCCGCTTCGCCGAGTTGCAGATCAAGGAAGGCCAGGGTGCGCGGGCGATGAAGACGCTCGAACGCGCCTGGTCGCTGGCGCCCCATCCCGATCTCGCCCAGCTCTACCTCAAGGCCTCGGGTGAGAGCGATCCATTGAAGCGTGTCGGTCTCGTGCGCCGGTTGGTCGAGCAGAAGATCGATGACACCGAGAGCCATTTCGCCATCGCCCAGGCCTCGCTCGACGCCAGCCTATGGGGCGAGGCCCGGCGCCATCTTGAGCTGGCGGGCGGCGATCATCCGACGGCGCGGGTCTGCCGCCTGATGGCCGATGTCGAGGAGCGATCGGGCGGCGATCCGGCCAAGGTGCATGACTGGCTGGCGCGCGCCGCCGTGGCGCCCGCGGACCGGTCCTGGCGCTGCTCGGCCTGCGGGGCGCATCACGAAGCCTGGCGCTCGGTGTGCGAAAGCTGCGGCGCCTTCGGCACCTTGCACTGGCGCGCGCCCGGCACCTATGGCCACATACTGCCGCCTGAAGTGCAGCCCAAACCCGCCCTGCCCGCGGCGGTTACCAAGACCTGAGGAAACGCCGATGTTCGAGACGACGTTGGCCGGCAGCCTGCCCAAGCCATCCTGGCTCGCCACACCCAATGTGCTGTGGGCGCCGTGGACGCTCACCGGCCAGCCTCTGCAGGAGGCGAAAGAGGACGCGACCGCGCTCTCCATCCGCCGCCAGGAAGAGGCCGGCATCGACATCGTGAGCGACGGCGAGCAGGCGCGGCAGCATTTCGTGCACGGCTTTCTCGCCGAAGTGGATGGCGTGGACTTCGACAAGAAGGTGCGCATGGGCATCCGCAACAACCGCTACGAGGCGGACTGCCCGACCGTCACATCAGCCCTCAAGCGACGCCGGTTCGTCCATGAAAAGGAGGCGCGCGTCGCCCGCGCGACCACAGCGCGCAAGCTCAAGTTCACGCTGCCCGGACCCATGACGCTGATCGACACGCTGGCCGACGGCCACTATGGCGATCGCGTGAAAATGGCCTTCGCCTTCGCCGAGCTTTTGAACCAGGAGGCGAAAGACCTGGAGAAGCTCGGCGTCGATGTGATCCAGTTCGACGAGCCCGCTTTCAACGTCTATCTCGCCGAAACCGTCGAATGGGGCGTGCCGGCGCTCGAGAAGGCGACCGAGGGACTGAAGTGCACGACCGCCGTGCACATCTGCTACGGCTACGGCATCGAGGCCAACATCAAGTGGAAAGAGACCTTGGGCGAGAGCTGGCGGCAGTATGAGCAGACCTTCCCCGCGCTCGATCGCAGCCGGATCCAGCAGGTTTCTCTGGAATGCCGGCAGAGCCATGTGCCACCGGAGCTGATGAAGCTCCTCAAGAGCAAGACCGTACTGGTGGGCGCGATCGACGTGGCCTCGGAGAAAATCGAGACGCCCGAGGAAGTCGCGGCCACGCTGAAGCTCGCGACGCAATTCGTCGACCCCGAGCGTATCCAGGCCTGCACCAACTGCGGCATGGCGCCGATGACGCTCAACACCGCCTACGCCAAGCTGCGTGCCCTGGCCCAGGGTGCTGCGCTCGCACGAAAGGTGCTCTGAAACATTTCCGTCACGCATTCGGTCTAATGCCAGCCTGACTTGTGCAGGGGGATATTTCGATGCGTTCGCTGATTGCTGCTGCCGCGCTCCTGGGAAGCTTGGCCCTTCCCGCCTTTGCCCAGACCCAACCGCACAATGTGGTGCTGTTCGTGGCCGACGGCCTGCGTCCCGGTGTGGTGAACGAAAAAACCGCGCCCGCCATGACCGCACTGATGAAAAGAGGCGTGCACTTCACCAACACGCATTCCCTGTTCCCGACCTTCACCACCGCCAACGCCTCTGGCCTCGCGACCGGACATCTGCTGGGCGACACCGGTGACTTCAGCAACACGATCTACACCGGCTTTCCCGTGCCGGGTGCCGGCGACAGCCTGACGCCGTTCTTGGAGAGCGATCCGGTGCTGGGCGATGTCGACGCGCATTTCGCGGGCGACTACCTGAACGAGGACACCATCCTCAAGGCCGCGCGCGCGGCGGGCCTGTCGACGGCCACCATCGGCAAGTTGGGGCCGGCGCTGATCTTCGACCACACCGAACGGCGCGGCCAGACCATCGTGGTCGACGATTCGACCGGCAAGAAAAGCGGCGTGCCGCTCTCCGAGGAATTCACCAAGCGCCTGGCCGCGGCCGGACTGCCGGCCGAGACGCCGCCGCGCGGCGACAACAGCAAGGCAGGCAATGCGAAGACGCCGGGCACACTGGTCGCCAATCTCGGTCAGCAGAAGTACTTCGTCGACGTCGCGTCGAACGCGGTGCTGCCGATGTTCAAGGAGCGCGGCAAGCCGTTCATGATCGTCTTCTGGTCGCGCGACCCCGACGGCACGCAGCACAATCAGGGCGACAGCCTCGGCCGGCTGGTGCCCGGCATCAACGGCCCGACGTCGTTCGCGGCCATCAAGAATGCCGACGACAATCTCGCCGCGCTCGAGGCGGCGCTGAAGCAGCAGGGTCTCGACACGACGACCGACATCGTCATCACCTCGGACCACGGCTTCTCGACCATCTCCAAGGAAAGCGCCACCAGCTGGGCCGCCAGCCGCACCTATCCCGACGTGCCGCCGGCCCAACTGCCGCAAGGCTTCGTGGCGATCGATGTCGCCCATGCGCTCGGCATGTCCCTGTTCGACCCGGACGCCAAGGCCGCCCCTGTGGCGGCCGACGCCTATCCCAAGCGCGGCAACGGCCTGATCGGCGATGATCCCACCAAGCCGCAGGTCGTCGTCGCCGCCAACGGCGGATCGGACCTTGTCTATCTGCCGACGGGTGACAAGGCCTTGGCGGCCAAGGTCGTCGAGGCGTTGGCGAGCCAGGACTATGTCAGCGGCCTGTTCGTCGACGATGCGCTGGGGCCGATCCCGGGCACCCTGCCCCTCTCGGCGATCGCGATGAAAGGAACGGCCGTGACGCCGATGCCCGCCATCGTGGTCAACTTCCGCTCCTTCTCGACCGGCTGCGCCGATCCCACGACCTGCGGTGTCGAGATCGCTGATACCGGCCTGCAGCAGGGCCAGGGCATGCACGGTTCCTTCTCCCGCGCCGACACCCGCAACATCATGGGCGCCGCGGGACCTGGCTTCCGCCAGGGCTTCGAGGACATCGCGCCGGCCAGCAACGCCGACCTCGGGATGACCATCGCCCACCTGCTGCAGCTCAAGATTCCGGCGAAGGGCAAGCTCGTCGGCCGTGTGCTCAACGAGGCGCTACCCAACGGCGCCATGCCGACCGTCCAGAAGCACACGGTGCGGTCCGAGCCTGACGCGAATGGCCTGCGCACCGTGGTCTTGTCCCAGAGCATCGATGGCATCCGCTACTTCGATGCCGCCGGCTACCCCGGCCGCACCCTCGGCCTGCCCGCGCGCTTGGCGCAGTGAAGTTGTAACGATCAACACCTCATCCTGAGGAGGCCGCGTAGCGGCCGTCTCGAAGGATGGCAACACACGAAGCGCCCTGGTCCACCCTTCGAGACGCGGTCCTGCGGACCGCTCCTCAGGGTGAGGCGGTTCGATTTCACGACGTCGGGATCTGGCTTTATGCCTTCTCGATCCGGGCGCGGAGCGCATAGACGAGGTCGAGCGCCTCGCGGGGGGAGAGTTCGTCGGGATTGACCGCGGACAGTTCGGCTTCGACTTCGGATTGCTGGGGCTTGGTGACTCCGCTCGCGGGACGTGCCGGCGCTGATGCGAACAGGGGCAAATCATCGGCGAGCCGCGTGACGGCGCCGGACTGCTCGCCCTTCTCGAGTGCCGCCAGCACTTCCTCGGCGCGCGTCACCACCGCAGCCGGAAGGCCGGCAAGCTGAGCGACGTGGATGCCGTAGGATCGGTCGGCCGCGCCCGGCGCCACCTCGTGCAGGAACACGACCTCGTTCTGCCATTCCTTGACGCGCATGGTGTAGGGCGCCAGCGCCGCCAGCCGCTCCTTGAGCGCACCCAGCTCGTGATAGTGCGTGGCGAAGAGCGCGCGGCACTTGTTGATCTCGTGCAGATGCTCCAGCGTCGCCCAGGCGATCGAGAGGCCATCGAAGGTCGCCGTGCCACGCCCGATCTCGTCCAGGATCACGAGGCTCCTCGCCGTCGCCTGGTTCAGGATCGCTGCCGTCTCCACCATCTCGACCATGAAGGTTGAACGTCCGCGCGCCAGATCGTCGGCGGCACCGACGCGGCTGAACAAACGATCGACGAGGCCGAGGTGTGCCTCTTTCGCCGGCACGAACGAGCCGGCCTGAGCGAGAATCGCGATTAGGGCGTTCTGGCGAAGGAAGGTCGACTTGCCGGCCATGTTGGGACCGGTCAACAGCCACAGCCGCCGCTCGGGCCCCAGCTCGCAGTCGTTGGGCACGAAGCCCGTACCGCCCTGGCGCTGCAAAGCCGCCTCGACCACGGGATGCCGGCCGCCGACGATGGTGAACACCGGCTCATCGGCGAGTGTGGGCCGCACATAGTTGGCACGGGTCGCAAGCTCCGCCAACGCTGCCGAAACATCGAGCGCCGCGAGCGCCCGGCCCGCCGCGGCGACCACAGCCGATACGGCCATCGCTTCCGCCACCAGCGCATCGAAGAGCGCGATCTCCAACGCCAGCGCCTGGTCGGCGGCACGACCGATGCGCGTTTCGAGATCGGCAAGCTCGGTCGTGCTGAAGCGCGTCGCATTGGCCATCGACTGCCGGCGCGTGAAGCCCAGCGTCGCGAGATCGAGCTTGTCGGCGTGCGTGGCCGTCACCTCGATGTGATAGCCGATCATGTTGTTGTGCCGGATCTTGAGCGACGGCACACCCGACGACGAACGGTACTTCGCTTCGAGCGCCGCCACGGTCTTGCGGCTGTCGTCGCGCAGCGTGCGCTGCTCATCGAGCTCGGCGCGATAGCCCGCACGAATGAACCCGCCGTCGCGCGTGAACAAAGGCGGTTCGTCGGCAAGAGCGGCGGCAAGCGCGTCGATCAATGGGCGGTGGTTCGACAGGGCCGTTACGATATCGACGAGCAGGGCCGGCACCGGCGCCAGCGCTTCCGGCTCGGCACCGAGAAACGCCGCCAGCGTTTCGGCCGAATCGAGCCCGTCGCGCAACGCCGCCAGATCGCGCGGACCGCCGCGGCCCACCGACAGGCGCTGCAAGGCGCGTTCGATGTCAGGCGTGCGTTTCAGCGTTTCGCGCACGCGTTCGCGCAACGCCGGTCGTTCGACGAAGAGCTGGACGAGATCGAGACGGCGCTCGATTTCGCCACGGTCGGTGAGCGGTGCCGCCAGCCGCTCGGCCAGGAGCCGCGCACCCGGACCGGTCAGCGTGCGGTCGATCGTAGCTAAAAGGCTGCCGTCGCGCCGCCCGTCGAGGCTTTTCACCAGCTCGAGATTGCGCCGCGTCGCCGGATCGATCTCCATCGTGCCGTCGGACCGCTCGCGGCGCGGCGGCGCGAGGGCGGGTGTCTTGCCGGCCTGCGTGAGCTCGACATAGTCGAGCAGCGCACCACACGCCGCGACTTCGGCGCGCGAGAAGGCACCGAAGCTGTCGAGGGCTGCGACCTGGAATGCAGCCTGCAGGCGTTTGCGGGCATTGTCTGAATCGAAACGTGCCGACGGCAATGGGGTCAGCACGGTGTTCCAGTCGTCCAGCACCGCCTTGAGCCCGTCACGCGCCAGCAGCCGATCCGGAACCAGGAGCTCGCCGGGCGCAAGACGGGCGAGCGCCGCCGCGAGCTGGCCCGCGACCAGTGGCTGGGCGGCAAAATCGGCGGTCGAAAGATCGAGCCAGGCCAGCGCCAGCTCGCCCTGGGCTTCGGCCACGGCGGCGAGATAGTTGTGGCTGCGCGCATCGAGCAGCGCGTCCTCGGTGAGCGTGCCGGGCGTGATGACGCGCACCACAGCGCGCTCGACCACCGACTTGGCGCCACGCTTCTTGGCCTCGGCCGGATCCTCCGTCTGCTCGCAGACGGCGACCTTGAAGCCCTGGCGGATCAGGCGGGATAAATAGGCTTCGTGGCTGTGCACCGGCACGCCACACATCTTGATGTTTTCGCCCAGATGCTGGCCGCGCTTGGTGAGCGCGATGTCGAGCGCGGCCGAGGCCTTCACCGCATCGTCGAAGAACAGCTCATAGAAATCGCCCATCCGGTAGAACAGCAGATGGTCGGGATGCACAGCCTTGATCGCCAGATACTGGCGCATCATCGGCGTGGCGTCGGCCGGCACGGAAGGAGGAGAGCTGTCGGGCACGCCTCGGCTTAACATGCGCCGCCGGTCCCTCGCCACGGCCGGTGATCCCCGCTTTCAACAGGGAGACGACACTAACGGATCGGCCAAGCGGGCCTCCAAAAAAAGGCTCATCCCGAGCGAAGTGAGGGATCTTTCGCGATGCCGATTTAAAGATCCCTCGCTACAGCACGGGGGCGACCCCGCGCGACTCGGGATGACACGGGAATGGTCGACGCTTGAGGGCTGAGCCGTCCCAGCGCAAGCTCGACGCGGCCGTCATCAATGCAACCACCCGTCCTGTCTCGTTTCCTCGCCCCTCGCCTGCCGTTCTTCTACGGCTGGGTCGTACTGGGCTGCGTCTGCCTCGCGGGCTTTGCGCGTCAGGGGCCGGCTGTCGCCGTGCTGTCGGTCTTCGTCGCGCCCATGACCGGCGAATTCGGCTGGTCGCGCACCGCGATGGGCGGCGCGGTCTCGCTGGGTGGCTTGCTGGCGGCGATCCTGTCGCCCCTGATCGGCCCCTTGCTCGATCGCCGCGGCGCGCGGCTCGTGCTTTGCACGGCGGTGCTGACGACAGGACTTGCCACCATGGCGCTGTCGCTCACCCAGTCGCTCTTGATGTTCTACCTGTTGTTCTGCCTCGCACGCATGAACTGGGCGGGGCCGTTCGAGCTTGGTCTTTATGGCGCGTTGAACAACTGGTTCGTGGCGCGGCGCGTGCGCGCCACATCGATCGCAACACTGGCGCAGATGTCGGGTCTCGTGGCGCTTCCTTTCCTAGCCCAGGTATCCATGCGCAATGGCGACTGGCGCGCGGGCTGGCTGGCGGTGGGCGCCATGGTGCTGATCGTGGGCTTCGTGCCCTGCTGGCTCCTGCTCGTACGCCGTCCCGAGGATCTCGGTCTGCAGCCGGACCGGATGACCTCGACAACGGGCCAACCGGTCGCGGAACCGCGCTTCAATCGCCGCCAGGCGACGCGCACACAGGCTTTCTGGCTGCTGTCGCTCTATACCGTCATGGTCTACCCGGTTCAGGCAGGCGTCAGCCTCTACCAGGCCCCGCATCTTGTCGAACGTGGCCTGTCGCCGATCGCCGCCGCCACGGTGATCAGCTTCTTCTCTGCCATGTCTGCTGTTGCAAGTTTCGGTATCGGCTTCCTGCCCCGGCATTGGCCGGTGCGCTACGGCCTCCTGCTTGCCGCCCTCCTGATGAGTGCCGGTGCCTTCGCCCTGATCGGTGTCACCTCGCTGCCGACGGCCTGCCTCGCCGCTGGCACGTTCGGCCTCGGGATCGGCGGTATCATGACCCTGCTGCCGACGGCATGGGCCGACTATTTCGGACGCGAGAGTTATGGTGCCATCCGGGGCATCGCCTTGCCCTTGCAGGTGCTGGCGCAAGCAGCTGGACCGTTGTTGTCGGGGGCATTGCGAGACAGGAGCGGCAATTACGTCGACTCGCTCATTCTGTTCGGCTTTCTTGCCGCCCTGGCCGCCATCGCAGCACTGTCGGCCCGCGCGCCGGCCATCCAAACGCCGGCTGGTGCGGCGTCATGACCTCTCTTCATACGGGTTGCACCCGCCCATCCCACCCCGTAGGCTTTCTGCAGCCCGAAAGAGGCTGCACCGGCCGGTGTCGAAGACACTGGACGGTCGCATACGAGGAAACAGGCTTCGCTAGGAGACATGTGACGTAGGCCCTGCAGGCGCGGGGCCTCCATGGTTCGTGCAAATCGCCGCCCGCCGCGAAAGGCTGGGCGAACGCTGCTGGTTGCTTGGAGTGCGTGCGTAGCATCAACCCGTTGGTTCACGGAGAGACCGCGTGCCGCCACTGCTCGAGGTCAAAGAGCTGCATACCGAGTTCCGCACTGGCGCCGGCCTGGTCCGCGCCGTCGACGGCGTGTCCTACACCGTAGAACACGGCGAAACGGTCGCAGTCGTGGGCGAAAGCGGGTCGGGGAAATCGGTCGGTGCGCTGTCGATCCTGCGCCTGATCGCCGATCCGCCGGGCCGCATCACCTCGGGCGAGATCCTGTTCGACGGCCGCGACCTGCTGAGCCTCTCCGAACCGGAAATGCGCAAGGTCCGCGGCCGTGACATCGGCATGGTGTTCCAGGAGCCGATGACCTCGCTCAATCCTGTGCTCACGATCGGCCGGCAGATCACCGAGACGCTGGAGGAGCATCAAGGCGCGGATCGCGGGACGGCCGAGCGGCGCGCCCTCGAGCTCCTTGAAATGGTCGGCATCGCCGATCCACGCCGGCGGCTGCGGCAGTATCCGCATCAGCTTTCCGGCGGCATGCGGCAGCGGGTGATGATCGCAATTGCGCTTGCCTGCAATCCCAAGCTGATCATCGCCGACGAACCGACCACGGCGCTCGATGTCACGATCCAGGCGCAGATCCTGGAGCTTATGAAGTCGCTGACGCGCAAGCTCGGCGTGGCGCAGATCATCATCACGCACAACCTCGGCGTGGTGGCACGCTACGCGAGCCGCGTGAACGTCATGTATGCCGGCCGCATCGTCGAGGCAGGACCAGCCGAGGCGATCTATCATCGGCCGCGCCATCCCTACACCATGGCCTTGCTGCGCTCGGTGCCGCGGCTCGACCGACCCCGGCAGGCGCGCCTCGATCCCGTCGAGGGCCAGCCGCCCGATCTCACGCGGCTCGACGGCGGCTGCGCCTTTCGCCCCCGTTGCCGCTTTGCGGTCGAGCGCTGCGGAGAGACGCGCCCGGCGCTGGAGGCGACGAGCGATGCAGGCCATCTCGCTGCCTGCTTTCGCAGCGCCGAGCTTGCCGCCGAGGAGGTCGCCGCATGACCGTCTCGACCGCCGACCGGCCGCTCCTGGAGGTGAGAGGCCTCGCCATGCACTTCCCGATCTCGGAGGGGATCGTGCTGTCACGCAAGGTCGGCGAGGTGAAGGCGGTCGACGGCATCGACTTCGCCATCGGTCGTGGCGAGACGCTGGGCCTGGTCGGCGAGAGCGGTTGCGGCAAGACCACGACCGGCCGCTGCATCTTGCGGCTGGAGCGGCCGACGGCCGGCCAGATCCTGTTCGACGGCCAGGATGTGAGCGGGCTGAGCAGCCGCGAGCTCGTCGGTCTGCGGCGGCGCATGCAGGTGATCTTCCAGGACCCCTACAGCTCCCTAAATCCACGCATGAAGGTGGGCGACATCGTTGCCGAGCCGATCAAGGTCCATGGCGTCGAACGCAATCCGGCGCGCCGGCGCACTCGGGTCGACGAGCTGTTGTCGATGTGCGGCCTCGATCCCAAATTCGCCGACCGCTATCCGCACGAGATGTCCGGCGGACAGCGCCAGCGTGTCGGCATCGCCCGCGCGCTCGCACTGGAGCCCGAGTTCATCGTCTGCGACGAAGCGGTCTCCGCGCTTGATGTCTCGATCCAGGCGCAAGTGGTCAATCTGCTGGAAGACCTGCGTGAGCGGCTCGGCCTCACCTATCTCTTCATCGCCCACGATCTCTCGGTGGTGCGCCACCTCTGCCAGCGCGTGGCCGTGATGTATCTCGGCCGCATCGTGGAGATGGCGGCAAGCGACGAGCTGTTTGACCATCCACTCCATCCCTACACGCAGGCGCTGCTC
This sequence comes from Alphaproteobacteria bacterium, assembly GCA_017308235.1. Taxonomy (GTDB): domain Bacteria; phylum Pseudomonadota; class Alphaproteobacteria; order Reyranellales; family Reyranellaceae; genus Reyranella. Next base: position 198,723 of record JAFKFL010000012.1, read on the forward strand.
TCCGCCGTGCCGATCCCCGACCCCCGGGTCGAGGCGGGGCGCGCCTTTCGGCCACCGCGCGGCGAAGTGCCGAGCCCGATCAATCCGCCAACGGGATGCGTCTTCCATCCGCGCTGCCCCGTGGCGGTCGAGGCTTGCAAGCAGACGCGCCCAAAACTGCGGGAATTGCGGCCGGGTCACTGGGTCGCCTGCGACGAGGTGCATTAACGAAAAGACCCGCGACAAGACCGGGTCGGACAGGAGGAGGCGATGAATATTCGGACTGGACTGTGGACTCTCGGGGTGGCTCTCGCGGCATCGATCGCGACGGCTCAGGCAGGCGCACCCACGCCCAAACGGGGCGGCACGCTCACCTACCTGATACCAGCCGACGCCCCACCGAGCTTCGACGGCCATCGCGAGACCACCTTCGCCACGGTGCACACGGTGGCGCCCTATTACAGCGTGCTGATCCGCGTACCGCCCGACGACCCGTCCTCGACGACGGAGTTCGTCTGCGATCTCTGCACCGAGATGCCGAAGCCCACCGACGGTGGCAAGACCTACACCTTCAAGATCCGCCCCGACGTGAAATGGCACGACGGCAGCAAGCTCACGGCGCAGGATGTCGCGACAAGCTGGAACATGATCGTGTTCCCGCCCAAGGGCGTCACCAGCGCCCGTGTCAGCTACTACAGCATGGTCGACAAGATCGAAGCGCCTGACGACTCCACCGTGGTGTTCCACCTGAAGTACGCGACCACGGCCTTCCTGCCGGCGCTCGCCGATCCGTTCACCTGGATCTACAAGAAGGAGATCCTCGACAAGGATCCGCACTGGTACGAGAAGAACATCATGGGCTCCGGCCCGTTCAAATTCGTCTCCTACGAGGTCGGCCAGTCGATCAAGGGCGTCCGCAACCCGGACTACTATCACAAGGGCCAGCCCTACCTCGATGCGATCGAGGGAATCTTCACTCCCAAGCAGTCCGTCCGCACCGACGCCCTGCGCGCCGATCGCGCCGCGATCGAGTTCCGTGGCCTGCCGCCTTCTGCGCGTGACCAGCTCGAGAAGGAACTGGGCGACAAGATCACCGTCCAGGACAGCGACTGGAACTGCGGCAACGTGCTCACCCCCAACCAGAGGCACAAGCCATTCGACGATGTGCGCGTCCGCCGCGCGCTAGCGCTCGCCATCGACCAGTGGCACGGCGCGCCGGCGCTGGCCAAGATCGCCACGGTCCGCACGGTAGGCGGCATCGTCTTCCCCGGCTCGCCGCTCGCCGCCACCAAGGAGGAGCTGCAGCAGATTGCGGGCTATTGGCCCGACATCGAGAAGTCGCGCGCCGAGGCCAAGCGCCTCCTGAAGGAGGCCGGCGCCGAGGGGCTGAAGTTCGAGCTGCTCAACCGTAACGTCGACCAGCCCTACAAGTTCGTCGGCACCTGGGTGATCGGCGAATGGAAGAAGATCGGCCTCAATGTCGAGCAAAAGGTCGTGCCGACCGGGCCGTGGTTCCAGAACATGCGGGCCGGCACCTTCGACGTTGCGATGGAGGCCAACTGCCAGAGCGTCGTCAACCCCGTGCTCGACACCGGCAAGTACCTGCCCGGGAAGATCTTCCCGGACAACTACGGCGGTTACGACGACCAGACGTCGATCGATCTCTACAACAAGATGCAGTACGAGACCGACCCCAAGAAGCAGCGCGCCGACATGCGCGCCTACGAAAAGCACACGCTGGACGAGATGGCGCACGAGATCGTCCTGCCCTACTGGTACCGGATCGTGCTGGCACGGTCCTATGTGAAAGGCTGGAAGATCAGCCCCAGTCACTACCTGAACCAGGATCTTTCCAACATCTGGCTCGACAAATAGCAGCCATCGTCGGGAGCGACGCGCATGCATCGCTACATCGTGAAACGCCTCCTGCTCGCCATCCCGACGCTGGTCGGTGCGGCGGCGCTGGTGTTCGTGCTGATGCGCCTGATTCCGGGCGACGTGTGCGTGGTCCGTCTCGGAGCAGGCGGCACCCACGTCGATCCGGCGTCGGTGGCCGCTTGCCATCGCCAGCTCGGGCTCGACAATCCGTGGATCGTGCAGTTCCTCGACTTCCTCTGGAGCTACTGCACGTTCGACTTCGGCATCTCGATGTGGTCGGGCAATCCGGTGGTGCAGGAGATCGGCACGCGGCTGCCTGTGTCGCTGCAGATTGCGGTGATGGCAACGGTGATCGCCGTCCTGCTCGCCATCCCGCTCGGCACGATCTCGGCGCTGAAGGAGGGCACATGGCTCGATCACGTGGTGCGCGTGGTGTCGATCGCCGGCATCGCCACGCCCTCCTTCTGGCTCGGCATCATGTCGTTGATCCTGGTGCTGAACGTCACCTCGCTCGCGACCGGCACGCCGTGGCTGCCGCCGATCGACTACGTGCCGCCGTGGAAGGATTTCTGGCGCAACCTTTCGATCGTGGCGCTGCCCGCAATCACGGTGGGCTACCGCTATTCCGCCGTCACCATGCGTATCACGCGCTCGGCGATGCTCGAGGTGCTGCGCGAGGACTATATCCGCACTGCCCGCGCCAAGGGTCTGATCGAGAAGATCATCATTAACCGGCATGCGCTCAAGAACGCGCTCTTGCCGGTGGTGACGCTGATCGGCATCGAGTTCGCCTTCCTGATCGGCGGCCTCGTGATCACCGAGCAGGTGTTTAACCTGAACGGCATCGGCCGGCTGCTGGTCCAGGCCGTTCAGAACCAGGACAACGTGCTCGCCCAGGCGCTGGTGATGCTGGTGGTCGCGATCTTCATCTTCACCAACCTCGTGGTCGATGTGCTCTACGCCTGGCTCGACCCGCGCATCCGCTTCTCGTGACGGGCCCCGACCATGACCGCCATTACCCCAGGCTCCGTGACCTCCGCCGCTTCCGCCGACACGGCATGGCGCAGGCGAACATTGGCGGGGACCGTTCTCGGCTTCTGCCGCCGCCACCCGCTCGGCGCGATCGGGTTTGTCATCATCCTGATCATCTGCCTCGCCGGCGGCCTGGCCGACTGGCTGGCCCCGTTCGATCCGGAGGAGAACGATTTCAGCACCATGATGCAGGCCCCGGACTGGATCCACGTCCTCGGGACCGACCAGTTCGGGCGGGACATCTTCTCCCGGCTGGTCTTCGGCGCGCGCACGGCGATGATCGTGGGCTTCGGCGCCGCGGTCGGCGGCGGTGTGATCGGTCTCATCCTCGGTGTGACCAGCGCCTATTTCGGCGGCTGGTTCGATCTCGTCTTCCAGCGCGTGCTCGACGTGTTGATGGCCTTTCCGCTCATCATCCTCGCGCTGGCAGTCGTCTCGGTGTTCGGCACTGGCGTGTTCAACGTGATCATAGCCATCACCATCCCGCTGGTGCCCCGCTGCGGGCGCGTGGTGCGGGCAAGCGCGCTTGCCGTGCGTGAGGTGCCCTATGTCGATGCGGCCCGGGCGCTGGGCTTCGGCCATACCCGCATCGTCTTCCACCACATGATCCCCAATGTGCTGGCACCCTTCCTGATCCTGCTGTCAGCCTTCGTCGGCCAGGCGATCCTGGCCGAGGCGTCGCTCTCCTATCTCGGGCTCGGCGTGCAGGAGCCGGTGCCAGCCTGGGGCCTGATGCTGCAGGGCAGCGCCGAGGACTACGCGACCACCGCACCGTGGATCGCGATCTTCCCGGGCCTCGCCATCGTGATCACCGTGCTGGCCTTCAGCCTGTTCGGCGATGCCCTGCGCGACGCCATCGATCCCAAACTGCGGACCCGCTGACCGATCGGCTCACGCCTTCAGGAGCTCCGCCGTCTCGTCGACCAGGGCCGAAAGGGCGTCAAGACCCACGGCGCCGTCGGCGAGCGCGCGTCGGACGCGAACAGCGAAATCCGCCGGCTTGAGGGCAAGACGCTCGACGCCCACCACCGCTCCCTTTTCGTTCAGGAGGTAGGCGCGGTTTAGCGCAAACAGGGTCTGACAGAGACAAGCGACCGAGCGGAAGGCGCAGCCCGCGGCGTAGGCCGGATCCCTGTTGCCGCGACCGTGGCCGGCATTCTCGAGCGCAAAGCGCGCCTCCCAGAAGAAGGCGCGGATCAACGCCTCGCCGAGCGCCGCAGGATAGGGATCGCACCGACGCCGGAGTGGCGCCAGCACCGCCTCGGGATCCCACAGCACCTGGCAGTGCGCGACCTCGCCCATGTAGATCGCCGACACGAAGGCGTGCGGATGACCCGGCTGGTAGGCGCGCTCGATGCGCCCGGCGTGGCAGGCCTCGATCACGTCCGCCACCTTGGCGAGATCGCGATAGAGGAGATCGACGCGCCGGCCATCGACCGTGAGCCAGGCGCCGCCGTTGATCCACGGTCCCCATTCGCCGATCGCGGTCACCGACGAGCGGACGGCTCCAGGCAGCAGCATCGCGGCCTTGGCGAGCCGGCCGACATCGATCGGGTTGTCGGGTTCGTAGTAGAGACCGATGTCGTAGTCGGATTGCGCCGACGCCTCGCCGCGGGCGCGCGAGCCACCCAGGACGATGGCGCGAATGCCCGGCACCCCACCGAGCGCGCGCACGAGGCGATCGAGGAGGGTTTGATCGTTCGGGTGTGCCTCGGCCATCGTTATCGCACCATCGTGCAATTTAGCATTTCACGACCACGTTGCAGCGCGGCATGGCCGGCTGGCCCCCACGCATGAATGTCGCCAATATGCCGGCTCAACCGGGAGAGAAACGCATATGGCGAGCATCAGCTCGGAAGCAATGGTCAATGAAATGGGCGACCTCGACGGCGATTCGCTGCGGATGCATAGGTCCGGGCGACCCGGCAAGATCGAGATCATCGCCACCAAGCCGCTGGTGACGCAACGCGACCTGGCGCTGGCTTATTCGCCCGGCGTGGCCGCTCCCTGCCTCGAGATCGCCAAGGACCCCAGTGCCGCCTACGACTATACGGCCAAGGGCAACCTGGTGGCGGTGATCTCCAACGGCACCGCCGTGTTGGGCCTCGGCGATCTCGGCGCGCTGGGCGGCAAGCCGGTGATGGAAGGCAAGGCCGTCCTGTTCAAGCGCTTCGCCGATGTCGACTGCATGGACCTCGAGGTCGACACCAAGGATGTCGACGAGTTCGTGAACTGCGTGCGCTACCTCGGCCCCACCTTCGGCGGCATCAATCTCGAAGACATCAAGGCGCCGGAATGCTTCATCATCGAGCAGCGGCTGCGCGAGCTGATGGACATCCCGATCTTCCATGACGACCAGCACGGCACCGCGATCGTCTCGGCCGCCGGCCTGATCAACGCGCTGCAGCTCACCGGCCGCAACATCAAGGACATCAGGATGGTGGTGAACGGTGCGGGCGCCGCGTCGATCGCCTGCATCGAGCTCGTGAAGGCGATGGGCATGCCGCACGAGAATGCGATCCTGTGCGACACCAAGGGCGTGATCTACCAGGGCCGCACCGAGGGCATGAACCAGTGGAAGAGCGCCCATGCCGTGCGCACCAAGGCGCGCTCCCTCGCCGAGGCGATGAAGGGCGCCGATGTGTTCTTCGGCCTGTCGGTCAAAGGCGCCGTCACCAAGGACATGGTGAAGTCGATGGCCGACAAGCCGATCATCTTCGCCATGGCCAACCCCGATCCCGAGATCACGCCGGAGGACGTGAAGTCGGTGCGCAGCGATGCCATCATGGCCACCGGCCGCAGCGACTATCCCAACCAGATCAACAACGTGCTGGGTTTCCCCTACATCTTCCGCGGCGCGCTCGACGTGCGCGCCAGTACGATCAACGAGGAAATGAAGATCGCCGCCGCCGAGGCGCTGGCAAAGCTCGCTCGCGAGGACGTGCCCGACGAGGTCGACCGCGCCTATTCCGGCCGACGGCTGCGCTATGGTCCCGACTATGTGGTGCCGGTGCCCTTCGACCCGCGTCTGATCTCGGCGGTCTCGTCGGCAGTCGCGGAAGCGGCGATGAAATCGGGCGTCGCGGGCAAGTCGATTGCCAACATGGAGGAATACAAGCGCACGCTGTCGGGACGCCTGGATCCCACCAGCCATTGGCTGCAGAACCTGTTCGAGCAGGTGAAGGCCAATCCACAGCGCATCGTCTTCGCCGAAGGCGAGGAGGAGCGCACCATCCGCGCCGCCATGGTGTTTCGCGACAACGGCTACGGCACGCCGATCCTGATCGGGCGTGAGGAGCAGGTACGCGAGACCATGAAGAGCCTCGGCATCACCAACGCGGGTGGCCTCGAGATCCACAATGCGCGACTCTCGACGCGCAACGCGCCCTATACCGACCTGGTCTACAAGCGCCTGCAGCGCGACGGCTTCCTGCGCCGCGACGTGCAACGCATGGTGAACCAGGGCCGCAACGTCTTCGGCGCCTGCATGGTCGCAATGGGCGATGCCGACGGCATGGTGACCGGCATCACGCGCCGCTTCCCCGAATGTTACGGTGACATCAAGCGCGTGATCGACGTTGAGCCCAACAAGGTGGCGATGGGCTATTCGATCGTGGTGGCGCGCCACGGTACGGTGTTCCTCGCCGATACCTCGATCAATGAGACGCCGACGCCCGAGCAGCTCGCGACCATTGCCCGCCAGATGGCGGCCAACGCGCGGGCAATGGGCCACGATCCGCGCGTGGCCTTCACGTCGTTCACCAACTTCGGCAGCCGCGAGATCGAGCGCATCGACCGCATCCGCAAGGCGATTCGCATTCTCGATGCCGAGAAGGTCGACTTCGAATATGACGGCGAGATGCAGGCCGACATGGCGCTCGACCACGAGCTCCTGAAGTCGACCTATCCGTTCTGCCGACTCACCGGCCCGGCCAATGTGCTGGTGATGCCGGGGCTACACTCGGCGCACATCTCTTCGCGCCTGGTGCAGAGCCTGGGCGGCGTGACAGTGATCGGGCCGGTGATCGACGGGCTGCACAAGCCGGTGCAGATCGTGCAGATGGGCGCGACCGTGAGCGACCTCGTCAATCACGCCGCCCTTGCCGCTTACGGAGCGCTCAGCCGACGGAGGTAGTCATGTCTGATCTCGTCATTCGCGGCGCCACCATCGTCGACGGCCTGGGCCATGAACCGCGCCGCGCCGATCTCGCGGTCAAGGACGGCCGCATCGAGGCGATCGGCGAAATCAAGGACGGGAGCGCGCGAACGATCGATGCCGGCGGCCTTGTGCTCTCGCCCGGCATCGTCGACGTCCACACCCACTACGACGCCCAGGTCACCTGGGACCCGACGCTCTCGCCCTCGCCGTCGCTCGGCGTCACCACCACGGTGGTCGGCAATTGCGGCTTCGGCATCGTGCCGGCGCCACCCGCCGCGCGCGATCTCGTGATCCGCAACCTCTCGGTCGTCGAGGGCATGGATCTCGACGCGCTGCGCACCGGCATCCGTTGGGATTTCGAGAGCTTCGGCGAGTACATGGACATGCTGCGGCGACGGCCGGCCTACGCCAATGTGGCGGTGCTGGCCGGCCATTCGACCATCCGCACCGCGGTAATGGGCGAGGCGGCGTCGCAGCGTGCCGAAGCGACGCCGGAAGAACTTGCCCGCATGAAGGCGATGGTCGCGGACGCCATGGGCCAGGGCGCGATCGGGCTTGGCGCGTCCTATTCGCTGAACCACTCCGGCTATGGCGGCGTGCCGATGCCGTCGACCATCGCGCCGATGTCGGAGCTGGACGCGCTGGTCGGTGCCATGGGCCCGCGCGGCCGCGGCGTGATCGCCATCGCCTCGGGCGTGAAGACGCCGGAGGAACTGGAGCCGATGGCGGCCAAGCATGGCCGGCCGTTTTTCCAGGGCACCGGTATGGCGATGTACAACGAGCAGGAGCCCGAGCGCGCACTGCGCATCTTCGACGCTTGTGCGGCAGCGCAGCGCCGCGGCAACGGCCTCTATGTCCAGATTCCGTGCCAGCCGTTATCGTTCGACTTCACGATGGCCAATGCCTATCCGTTCTACAGCCATTCGGCCTTCGACCCGATCAAGGCCTACACTCCGGAACAGTTGAAGGGCGTCTTCCGCGATCCCTCATGGCGCGCCAAGTTCCGCGACAATGCCAAGAACCCGCGGCCAGGCATGATCTTCCAGGGCAACTGGGCGCGCGTGATGGTGGCGGTGGCCCAGAACCCCGCCAACGCCAAATATGTGAATCGCTACCTCGACGAGATCGCGGCGGCGGAGAACCGCGACCCGCTCGACGTGATGCTTGATCTCGCGCTCGATGAGAACCTCGAGACCGCCTTCCTCGGCCGCTTTCTCAATGTCGGCGACGAGGGCGTGGCGCGGCTCCTGAAGCATGAGGCGGGCGTGGTGGCGCTGTCGGATGCCGGCGCCCATCTGATCTATATGTGCGATGCGGGGTTCGGCCTGCATTTCCTGGCGCACTGGGTGCGCGAGCGCGGCGATTTCGATCTTGTGGAAGGCGTGCGCCGCCTGACCAGCCATCCTGCCGATCTCTATGGCATCCAGAACCGCGGCCGCATCGCGGTTGGTGCCCAGGCAGATCTGCTGCTGTTCGATCCGGCCACGGTCGGCGTCTCACCAGCCGAGCGTGTGGCCGATCTACCGGGCGGCGGACGACGCACCATCCGACGGCCGACCGGCGTGCACGGCGTGTTCTGCAACGGCATCCGGACGTTCGACGGCAGAGACTATGTGAAACACCCCAAGGGACCCGGTCACGTGCTCGACCGGTTCAATTCTTCGCAAGGCGGCCACTCAGCCATCGCAGCGCAGTAGCCGCGGTCCGTCGCGGCTTTCCGGCCCTCTCCCACCGGTATAGGATTCTCATAAATATTTGCCTGGGAGGGCACGCCCGTGACGACGATCATGAGGATCAGCAGCCGGAATCTACATTCGCTGCGCCGCCGTAGCCTCGTGAAGGGCGGCATGGCGGGCATCATCGCCAGCGGGCTTGCGCCCACCTTCGCCCGTGCCGAAGCCAAGAAGCTGGTGATGGCGCATATCGTTCCGGCACCGGAATCGGGGGCGGTCGGCTTCGAGTGGCAGGCGCAGGAAGTCCGCAAGCGTTCGGGCGGCGAGCTCGACATGCAGTTCTTCGGCGGCACCTTGCTCAGCAAGGAGCTGGAGATCATGAACGCCGTGAAGTCGGGAAACATCGCCATCGGCGATCCCGCCGGCGCGGCGGCGACGATCTTTCCCGAGATGGGCGTGTTCCTCGTGCCCTACCTCGTGCAGAGCTACGACCAGGCCTACAAGATGTTCAACGGCCAGATCGGCGATCGGCTCGATAAGCTGTTCCAGGAGAAGTACAAGCTGAAAGTCCTGTGCTTCTTCGACTACGGCTTCCGCCATTTCTGGACCGGCAAGAAGCCGATCAAGGAGCCAAAGGACCTGCGCGGCGCCAAGATCCGCGTACAGCAGGCCAAGGTCTTTGCCGACACGATCAACGGGCTGGGCGGCAACGCCGTGCCGCTGGCCTGGGGCGAGGTCGTCTCGGCCGCCAAGTCAGGCGTCATCGACGGCGGCGACCTGCCGATCGTCAACCAGATCGCGCTCAAGATCTACGAGGTCTCGAAATACTGCTCGATGACCTTCCACAACTACGGGCCCACGCTCAACACCATGAACCTCGGCATCTGGGAAAGCCTCAGCCCCGAGCACAAGAAACTCATGCTCGACACCAGCCGCGAGGCGCAGGCCAAGATCCGCGAGCTGACCGAATCGGTCGACAATTTCGCCGCTGCCAAGCGGGAGCTCGAGCCCAAGGGCATGACGGTCGTCGAGGCTGATGTCCCCGCCTTCCGGAAAGTCGCGCAGGAGAAGATCTGGCCGGCTTACCAGAAGCAATACTCGGAGCTCTGGGACACGATCGCGAATTTCAAGGCGTGACGGCAACGCCGTCATGGCTTTGATCGCCCGCATCCCGAAGGTCCTCGTCTCGTTCCTGCTGATCGCCGCCATCGTGAACCTACTGGTGGGCGTGTTCCTGCGCTATGTCATGGTTCCGGTGACCGACTGGCTCGATCTCGATCCGATCCCGTTCACCTGGGTCGAGGAAGTGGGCGAGATGCTGCTGGCCTATCTCACCCTGATCGGCGCGGCGATCGGCGTGCGCGAGCGGGCGCACTTTACCCTGCACGTGCTGAACCTCACGCCGCGGGGACGCCTGCTGGTCGACCGCATCCACTTCACCCTGGTGGCGATCGTCGGTTTGCTGGTCGCCTGGTTCGGCGTCAGGCTTTGCATCCTGAACAGCACGCTCACCACGCCGGGGCTCGAGATCAACCTCGCCGTGCTCTACGGCTCGGCCGTGATCGGCGGCGTGTTGCTTGCGATCTATGCCATCTCGATGATCGTCGCGCCCAGCCGGCTCGGCGCCGACCCGTTGCACTGAACGAGGACCGCCCGGCATGCTGCTGCTTCTTGTCGCCGCGATCTTCGTCGTCCTGATCGTCTTTTCCATGCCGATCGTCTTCGCCCTCGGCGTCTCGGCCGTGGCAGGCCTTTGGCTCGGCGGCTACGACATGCAGGTCCTGTCCTCGAGCCTGGTCTCGGGCTCACAAAGCTGGGTGCTGCTTGCCATCCCCGCCTTCGTCTTTGCCGGCAGCCTGATGGAGCGCTGCGGCATGAGCCATGCCCTGGTCGACTTCGCCCGCGCCCTGGTGGGCTGGGTCAAGGGCGGCCTCGGCATGTCGGTGATTCTGGTCGCCTATTTCTTTTCCGACATCTGCGGCTCCAAGATGGCCGAGGTCTCTGCGCTCGGATCGACCCTGATGCCGCCCCTCACCAAGGCCGGCTACAAGCGCGAGGATTCGGCCTCGCTGATCGCGGCGGGAACGGCGATGGGCATGCTGGTGCCGCCGGCCATCTTCATGATCGTGATCGCCCAGGTCACCAACACCTCGGCCGTCGCGCTCTTCCTCGCGGGCTTCGTGCCGGCCGCCGTCATCATGCTCTGCCTGATGGCGCTCGTCTGGTACCGCGCCCGCAAGTACAACTGGCCGGTCGACACGCGGCCGAGCCCGGCGTTGCTCATCACCACGGCCCGACGCGCGAGCGTCCCGCTGGTGATCCCGATCGTGATCCTGGGCGGCTTCATCGGCGGCGTCTTCACCGCGACCGAGGCCGGGGCGGTGGTGGCGGGCTACGCCGTCATCGCTGCGCGCTTCTACTACCGCAACGTCTCGTTCGCCGAGATGGGCAAGCTCGCCTACGAAAGCGCCATCCTGACCGCGGCCGTCGTCTTCCTGCTCGCAGTGGCTTCGGTGTTCCAGTACCTGATGGGCGTGTCGGGCGTGCCGGCGCTGTTGGCCGATGTGCTGGGCCCATTGAAGTCCATGCCGTGGCTGTTTCTCACCTGCACAGCCCTCATCACCATGATGTTCGGCATGGTGCTGGAGGGCTTGCCGGCGGCTGTCGTGCTGATCCCGGTGGTCTTCCCGATCGCCGAGAAGATGAACATCAACCCCTACCACTTCAACATCGTGCAGACGGCCGCTGTCGGCATCGGCCTGTTCCTGCCGCCGATGGGCGTGGGACTCCTGATGGCGCTCAAGTTCGCCGGCCTCACGGTCGGCCAGCACTGGCGCACTTACATGCCTTATGTCGCGGCCCTTTTGCTGGGACTGCTGCTGATCATCCTGTTTCCGGAGATCTCGCTCTTCCTGCCCCGCGCCGTCGGCGCGCTCACCTAAACGCCGCCGTGGGCGCGCTCAATTAAGCGCGCTCACTTGTGCGCCTCACTTGGCCTTGGCGGGGGCCGCAACCTTGGTCACGGTGAGCCGATGCTGCTTGCCGTCGCGTCCGGGCCACGAGATCGACTGGCCGACGCCGAGTCCGATCAAGGCTGCACCGATCGGCGTCATCACCGAGATCCGATGCGCATCGAGGCTCTCGTCCACCGGATAAACGAGCGTCATCGTCCGCGTCTGGCCATCGTCCGACTTGAAGGTGACCGTCGAGCCCATGCGCACGACGTCGGCCGGCACAGCGTTGCCCTCCACGATCTGCGCGCGGTCGAGTTCGTCTAGCAGCTCTTGCGCCACTTCGGGCAGCCGCTGCAGCGAAGCATTCGCCAGGTCGCTGAGCCGATCGTAGTCGGCGTTGCTGATGATGATCTGAGGAACCGACCGGCTCCGCACGACGTCACGCATCGAGAAGGCCTTTCAAAACAGACGCGAATTGGAAGCGATTAAGAGAGCGCATAAGCGCATAACGCGTGGGCGACTCAAAGGTCGCACACCGTTAAACGTAAGGAGAAGAGGCCGGGATTTCAACCGGCCTGCAGCGGCCTAGAGTGCCGGTTTGCCGATCCCGCCGCGCGCCCGGCGGGCCAAATAGGCCTGCAAATGGGCATAAGCCAGCCGCAGATTGGGCGTCGCGACGCCCGCCTTGCGCGCCCGCACGATCATGTCGCCCACGACGTGATCGGCCTCGACCATGGCGCCCTTTTCGAGATCGTGCAGCATGGACGCGGCAAACCGTGAGCCTTTCTGCGTGAGATAGGAACGCACGTTCTGCATGCCCTTGTCGCCCGGATCGCAGCCGGCAGCGGCAGCAACCTTACGGCATTCCTCGACCGTCTCGAGCACGATCGCCTGGCCTTCGTCGGCTTCAAGGATATCGCCCGAGGTGCCGCGCATCAGGCAGCACATCGAAGCGAGCGTGCACAGCATGATCCACTTGTCCCAGAGATCCTGGACGATGTTCTTGTGCAGGCCGCCATCGATGCCGGCCTTGCGGACCTCGGCGTCGAGATCGACCAGAGCTTGCCGCGCGGGCTTGCCGTCGCGCTCGCCGAACGAGATGGCGGCGAACGGGCTGGTATGGAGGACCTCGCCGGTGGCGGAAAGCGCGACGCCGATGCGCGCGAGCCCGCCCACGACCCGGGCCTCGCCGAACCGATTGGCGAGAATGTCGATATGGCGCATGCCGTTCAGCAAGGGCACGACGGTCGTCTTCTCGCCGACCGCCGGCACGACAGCGGCGATCGCCGAATCGAGGTCATAGGCCTTGCAGGTCAGCAACACGACATCGTAGGGACCGCCTTCAGCGCCGCCCAGCACGGCCTTCACCTTCTGCGTGATGTCGCCCTTGGTGCTCTTGATGACGAGGCCGTCACGCTGCAGCGCCGCATGGCGTGCCTGCCGGACCACGAACGTGACGTCTGCCCCGCTTTGATGCATGCGGCCACCGACATAGCCGCCGATCGCGCCGGCCCCCAAGATCAGGGTCTTCATTTCCGCGTACTCCTTTGCGCAACCCAATCGGCGAGCCAGCTCGCCAAGTCATCGGTCTGATGGTGAATATGATCGAGATCGACGCCGGCCCGCTTCACGCTCTCCTCGGTGCGGATCCACACCGTGCGCATGCCCATGGCGCCCGCCGGCTTGAGATTGACTGCAATGTCATCGGCCATGGCGGCGCGTTTCGGATCGACACCGTGCTTCAGCACCAGCTTGTCGTAGATCGCCTGATGGGGCTTGGGCCAATAGTCGCCGGCCGCGATATCGAAGATGGCCTCGAAGTGGTGGGCCACGCCCAACCGTTCCATGACCCGCTCGGCATGCGGCACGTCGCCCGCGGTGAAGATGATCTTGCGCCCGGGGAGCGCCGCCAACGAGGCCTCGAGCGCGGGCGCAGCCGACACCGGCGAGTAGTCGATGTCGTGCACATAGTCGAGCATGTGCTTGGGATCGACGCCGTGCAGGGTCATCAGGCCCCGCATCGAGGTGCCATGCTCGCGCCAATACTGCTTTTGCACACGTCGCGCCTCCTCGAGATCGACCTTGAGGCGGTCGGCGATATAGCGGCCGATACGCACATCGATCTGCGCGAAGAGATTGCAGCGCGCCGGATAAAGCGTGTTGTCGAGGTCGAACAGCCAGACGTCAGGGTCGTGCAGCGGAGGTGCCATTTGGGGATTTTGCTTAATCGCCGTTCGTGCGCTTGTCGAGCCGCGAGCTTATAAAGGACGGCAATGGATATCCTCCTCTATGCCCTGTTGGCGGTGATCGCCCTGCTCGTCGTCGGGCTAATCGTCCTGATGCTGCGCCGCGGCGACAACCGCGAAGCGGAAGCGGTGCGGCGTCATCTCGAAATGACGCTGAACCAACAGGTGGAAACCGTGCAGCGCGTCGAGCGCTCGCTGCGCGAGCAGGAACAGGCGCTGAGCAAGGTCGTGAGTGAGCGCCTCGACCGTAGCGAGAAGGCGACCGGCCAGGTCGTGACCGACCTGCGCGAGCGGCTGGCCCGTATCGACGAGGCGCAGAAGAAGATCGGCGAGCTTTCCACGCAAGTGGTCGGCCTGCAGGAGATCCTGTCCAACAAGCAGGCACGCGGCGCCTTCGGTGAAGTGCAATTGAATGACCTGGTGCAGAGCGCTTTGCCGCCCTCGGCCTACGAATTCCAGTCGAGCCTCGGCAATGGCGCGCGCGTCGACTGCCTGCTGAGGCTTCCCAATCCGCCGGGCTCGATTGCAATCGACGCCAAGTTCCCGCTCGAGAGCTACCGGCTTCTGCGCGCCGTGGCGCCGGGCGACACACAGGGCCTCACGAGTGCGCAACGCGCCTTCCAGCAGGCGATGCGCAAGCACATCAACGACATCCGCGACAAGTACATCGTCTCGGGCGAAACCGCCGAATCGGCCTTGCTGTTCCTGCCCTCGGAGGCGATCTACGCCGAGCTGCATGCCAACTTCGCCTCGGTGGTTGACGAATCCTACAAGGCGCGGGTCTGGATCGTCTCGCCCACCACCATGATGGCGACGCTGAATACGGTGCGGGCCGTGCTGAAGGATGTGCGCATGCGCGAGCAGGCGGGCGAGATCCAAAAGATGGTCGGGTTGATGATGGATGACGTGCGCCGGCTCGACGAGCGGGTGGACCGACTGAAAACGCACTTTGCGCAAACCGAAAAGGACCTGCGCGAGATTGATATCTCGACCGACCGCATCACCAAGCGCGGCGAACGCATCCTCGAGACCGACCTCGGCGAGAGCCCGGCGCCGTTGCTGCCGAAGGTTTAGCGTTATTCACCTCATCCTGAGGAGCGGCCGCAGGCCGCGTCTCGAAGGATAGATAACAAACATGGTGCTCGCTCCTATCCTTCGAGACGCGCGCAGAGCGCGCTCCTCAGGGTGAGGTGGAGATTACTGCCACGGGCCGCGATCGCCGGTTTGCGGGACCGAGCCGCCGGCGCGGGTGCGCACGGGCGCTGAGTCAGTTGGCATCGCTTGAACGGCCATCGCGCGCAGCCGCGCGATGCGCTCCTCCATCGGCGGATGAGTCGAGAAGAGGTGGGCCACGCCGCCAGCCGACAAGGGATTGTCGATATAGAGATGTGCCGTCGCCGGATTGGCCTGCGCCGTCGCGTTGGGGATCTCCTGCGTGCCGGCATGCAGCCGCGCCAGGGCCGAGGCCAGCCACTCGGGATGGCCGGAGATCTGGGCGCCCATGCGATCGGCCTCGAACTCGCGGCTGCGGCTGATCGCCATCTGGATCAGCGAGGCCGCGATCGGCGCCACGATCATGGCCAGGATGCTCAGGATCGGGTTGCCGACGGGCCGGCCGTTCTCGTCGCGCCCGCCGCCGAAGAAGAAGCCGAAGCTCGCCAGCATGCCAATGGCGCCCGAGAGCGTCGCCGCCACCGTCATGGTGAGCGTGTCGCGGTTCTTCACATGGCCGAGTTCATGGCTCAGCACGCCGGTGATCTCCTCACGGCTGAGATGGGTCAGCAGGCCGGTATTCACCGCGACCGCCGCGTGCTCGGGGCTGCGGCCGGTGGCAAAGGCGTTCGGCTGATCCTCATTGATGATGTAGAGGCGCGGCATCGGCATGTCGGCCCGCTCGGTGAGCTGGCGGACGATGCCGTAAAGCTCGGGTGCCTCCTGCGGCCCGACCTCGCGCGCATTGCTCATGCGCAGCACCATCCGGTCGGAGTTCCAGTAGGCAAAGAGGTTGGTGCCGAGTGCCACCACCAGCGCGATCAGGAGCCCCTGCTGGCCACCCAGCAGATAGCCGATCACGAGGAAGAAGGCCGTCAGCGCCGCCAGGAGCAGCGCAGTGCGAAAGTAGTTCATGGTTCGAAAAGATGGCCCGGGACTGTGGCGAATCAAGGCGCCGGGCGGCATCATAGGCCCATGGCCGACGATCAGAAACCTGCCCCCGCCGCGGATGCCGCCAAACCCGAGCCGGCCAAGCCCGTCGCTCCCCCAAAAGCCGCCGAGACGCCCAAGAAGGTCGAAGAAATCGGCGGCCCGCCGGGCCCCGAGCCGACCCGCTACGGCGACTGGCAGTTCAATGGCAAGGTGACGGACTTCTAAATCTGTGTTGGACGAGTAACGAGATGAGCACGGGAAAGAACATCTTCCACCCCGA
Organism: Alphaproteobacteria bacterium; assembly: GCA_017308235.1. Lineage (GTDB taxonomy): Bacteria > Pseudomonadota > Alphaproteobacteria > Reyranellales > Reyranellaceae > Reyranella. Next base: position 215,069 of record JAFKFL010000012.1, read on the forward strand.
CTTCAAGGCGCGGCCGTGGTGGTGGGAGGCGTGGACGCCAAACAACGCGCTGAGCCAGGATCCGCCGGCCAAGACCGACGTCGTCATCGTGGGCGCGGGCTACGGCGGGTTGTCGACGGCGCTCGAGTTGCGGCGCAATGGGATCGACGCCGTGGTGCTGGAGCGTGGCGACTTTGGCGTCGGCGCCTCGACGCGCAACGGCGGCATGATTTCGGGCGGCGTCAACATGGGCAAAGGTCTGGGCGGAAAGAGCCAGGCGGCCGAGGAGTTCGCGCGCCGCAAGGGCGAGTTCCTGGCGGCCGGCGCCGACTCGCTCACCGTGCTCGAGGACATCCTTGCCCGCGAGAAGATCGACTGCGGCGTGATCAAGAAGGGCCGCTTCGTCGGCGCCTGGACACCACGTCACTACGACGAGCAGGCTGCCAAGATCGAGATGTTCAACAAGTACGCCGACACGGGCGCCGAGATGATCCCGCGCGAGCGCCAGCGCGAGATGATTGCCTCGGACTACTACTTCGGCGGCATGTATGCGCGTCGCTCGGGCCATCTCCATCCGGCGCTCTACTACAAGGGCCTACTGGAAGCGGCCCATCGTGCGGGCGCCGTGCTTTGCGCCAACCTCGAGGCCGAGCGCACCGAGAAGCTCGCCAACGGCTGGCGGGTGCTGACGGCCAAGGGGCCGATCCAGTGCCGCGAGGTGGTGATCGCGACCAACGGCTATACTGGCGACCTGACGCCCCGGCTGAAGCGCCGCGTCGTGCCCGTCGCGAGCCACATCATCGCGACCGAGCCCTTGCCGATGCCCGCGACCGAGCTGATCCCGGAGCTGCGGTCGGTCGCCGACACCAAGCGGGTGCTCACCTATTACCGGCCGTCACCCGACGGAAAGCATCTCATCTTCGGTGGGCGCGCCCGCTTCACCGCCGCGCCGCCGGAAGTCAGCGCGCCGGTGCTCTACCAGTATATGATTGACCGCTTCCCGCAGTTGAAAGGCATCCGCATCACCCATGTCTGGACCGGCAATGTCGCCTTCGCCCTCGACTACATGCCCCACATGGGCACCGACCAGGGTCTGCATTATCTGCTGGCTTGCAACGGCAACGGGGTGGCGATGATGACCTATCTCGGCACGCAGACGGCGAAGAAGATCGCCGGCGGCACCAATGCGCCGGTCAATCCACTCGACGGCCGCGACTTCCCGGAAAACCGGTTCTACAACGGCGATCCATCCTGGATTCTGCCGATGATCGGTGTCTGGTACCGCACACGCGACTGGATCGACCGGAAGCGAGCGGCGTGATGAGTGCTTTTCCAATCACGCTCGCGGACGTGCAGTCGGCCGCGGCGCGGATCAAGGGCGCCGTCGTGCGCACGCCTTGCCTGCGCAGCGAGACCCTGTCGCGTATCGCCCAGGCCGATGTCTGGATCAAGTTCGAGAACCTGCAGTTCACGGCCTCGTTCAAGGATCGTGGCGCACTGAACACGCTCCTGCAGTTGAACGACGCCGAGCGCAAGCGCGGCGTCATCGCCATGTCGGCCGGCAACCATGCGCAGGGTGTCGCCTATCACGCCGGACGGCTCGGCATTCCCGCCACCATCGTGATGCCGTCGTTCACGCCCAACACCAAGGTGACCCATACGCGCGGCCATGGCGCACGTGTGGTCCTGCACGGCGACACGCTGGCCGAGGCCGGCGCCGAAGCCCATCGCCTGGCGGCGGCTGAGCAGCTCACCTTCGTGCATCCCTACGACGATCCGCGCATCATCGCGGGCCAGGGCACGATCGCGCTCGAGATGCTGCAGGATGCGCCCGAGCTCGACACGCTGGTGGCACCGGTCGGCGGCGGCGGCATGATCGCCGGCTGCGCGATTGCGGCGCATGGGCTCAAGCCGGATATCAAGGTGGTCGGCGTCGAGACGACGACCTTCTCGGCGATGCGCCAGCTTCTCGCCCACGAGCCGGTCACGGCCGGCGGTGACACGATCGCCGAAGGCATCGCCGTGCGCGACATCGGCAAGCTGCCGCTCGCGATCGCCAAGAGCCTGCTCGACCGCGTGGTCTCGGTCGAGGAGGTGGCGATCGAGCGGGCGATCTCGCTCTTCATCGAGGTCGAGAAGACGGTGGCCGAAGGCGCGGGCGCCGCTGGTTTGGCCGCGTTGCTCGTCTATCCGGAGATCTTCCAGGGCCGCAAAATCGGTCTGGTGCTGAGCGGCGGCAATATCGACACCCGCCTCCTGGCCTCGGTGCTGTTGCGCGGGTTGGTCCGCGATGGCCGGATCGTACGGCTGCGCGTCATGATCAACGACCTGCCGGGCCAGCTCTCGCGCGTTTCCGGCCGGATCGGCGAGGCCGGCGGCAACATCGTCGAAGTGCAGCACCAGCGGCTGTTCGGCGGCGTGGTCGCCAAGCGCGCCGGCCTCGACGTCACGGTCGAGACCCGCGACCGCGAGCATGTGCGCGAGCTGGTGAAGGCACTGGAAGGCGATGGCTTCGTCGTCCGGGTCCTGGAGGGCGCGGAGGGCTGACGCTTCGGCAAAGCCCGAAACATGGGTTCGGCCCCAGGGTCGAATATGCCGGTGTCCTGTCCAGGAGGCCGCCATGGCGATCACCGTCTTCATCCGCTACCAGCTCGACCCCTTCAAGCGTGAGGCGTTCGAGGCCTATGCCAAGCGCTGGAGCACGATCATCCCGCGCTGCGGCGGCGATCTGGTGGGCTATTGGATGCCGCATGAGGGCACCAACAACATCGCCCAGGCGCTGATCACGTTCGAAAACCTCGCGGCCTATGAGGCCTACCGCGCCCGCCTGCGCGAGGACGCCGAGGGCATGGCCAACTTCCGCTCGGCCGAGGAGGGACGCTTCATCTTGGCCGAGGAACGGACCTTCCTGCGCCCGGTCGTGTAGCGCCAAACCGCCGCTTACTTCCCACGGGGGTGCGGGCTAAAAGACCCGCCATGTCTGCTCCCCCGACCTACACCCCGTCACCCACGCCCGACCTCGCCCGCATCGAACGGGCCCTGATTTCGGTGTCCGACAAGGCAGGCCTTGCCGAGCTCGGCAGGGCGCTGGCCAGCCAGGGCGTCGAGATCCTGTCCACCGGCGGCTCGGCCAAGACGTTGCGGGAAGCCGGGATCAAGGTGACCGAAGTGAGCGACCATACCGGCTTCCCCGAGATCATGGACGGCCGGGTGAAGACCCTGCAGCCCTCGATCCACGGCGGCATCCTGGCGCGCCGTACTGATGCCGGCCACGCCAAGGCGATGGCGGATCACAAGATCGCCGGCATCGATCTCGTCGTCGTGAATCTCTATCCGTTCGAGGCGACGGTCGCGCGCGGCGCCGATTTCCCGACCTGCGTGGAGAACATCGACATCGGCGGTCCGGCGCTGATCCGCGCCTCGGCCAAGAACCATGATTTCGTGACCGTGCTGGTCGATCCCGCCGACTATTCGTCGGTCCTGACGGAGCTCGCCGCCAACAAGGGCGCCACCACCCTGGCGCTGAGGCGCGCGCTTGCGGCCAAAGCCTATGCCCGCACCGCGGCCTACGATTCGGCCATCGCCAACTGGTTCGCCAAGCAGCAGGGCGACGCCTTTCCCGAGCAATTGACCCTCGCCGCCAAGCGCGTGCAGGTCTTGCGCTATGGCGAGAACCCGCATCAACAGGCAGCGTTTTACGCCGACGGCAGCAACCGGCCGGGTGTCGCGACGGCCCGCATGGTCCAGGGCAAGGAGCTTTCCTACAACAACATCGGCGATACCGAGGCGGCCTACGAATGCGTCGCCGAGTTCGCCGAGCCCGCGGTCGTCGTCGTGAAGCATGCCAATCCCTGCGGCGTGGCGATCGGTCCGGACCAGCACAGCGCCTATCTCAAGGCCTATGCCTGCGATCCGGTGTCGATCTATGGCGGCATCGTCGCCGTGAACCGCACCCTGGAGGCGGTGACGGCCACCGATCTCGGCAAACGTTTCCTGGAAGTCGTTATCGCGCCCGATGCCACGCCCGAGGCGCTCGAGATCCTGGCGCGGCGCAAAGACGTGCGCGTGCTGCTCGCAGGCACGCTCCCCGATCCGGCGAGCGCGGGCATGACCCTGAAGAGCGTGGCGGGCGGCTATCTCCTGCAGAGCCGCGACAACGGGCGACTGGCAAAGACCGATCTCAAGGTCGTGACCAGGCGCGTGCCCACGGACCGCGAGATCGAGGACCTTTTGTTCGCCTTCACGGTATGCAAGCACGTGAAGTCGAATGCGATCGTCTATGCCAAGGACGGAGCGACGGTCGGCGTCGGCGCGGGACAGATGAATCGTCGCGACAGCTCGCGCATTGCGGCCATTCGCGCTGCCGAATCGGGCGAGATCGCCAAGCTGCCGCAAAGCCCCGCCATCGGCAGCGTCGTGGCGTCAGACGCTTTTTTCCCCTTCCCCGACGGCTTGCTGGCAGCGGCCGAAGCCGGTGCAACGGCCGTCATCCAGCCTGGTGGCTCAATTCGCGATCAGGCCGTGATCGACGCGGCCAATGATGCGGGGCTGGCCATGCTCTTCACGGGCATGCGCCACTTCCGTCACTGAAGAAACAGCGCACTGCCCCCGCCGCCCAGGAGAGCCCAGGGCGGCACCTTGACGGCGCTTCAGTCTCAACGGACCTTGGCGCGAACTTCCTTACTGCGAGAACGCAGCTACGCGTACTCCGGCGTCTTGGCGGCGATCCCGGAGATGTCGATCGGCTCTTCGTCGGAGCCCACGAACACCGCCGTCAAACCGCGATCGAGCCTTTGCAACGACACTTCGGTTCCATTGGAAAACCGAACGGCGTCCTTGTGTGGGCCGGTTTCGAGGCGGGTCATGACGACCTCCTCGATCGGTCCTACGCCGTAAGCCTTCTGGACAGTCTCGCCGATGCCTTCGAGGCGCAGCTGGCTGTCCGCTGCAACGCAAACCGCCAAGTCACAGGCCGGCCCTGAGGTAAATCCCATTGAGCCACTTGGAAAGCGCTCAAGGGTGAGTTTCTCACCGATTGCGGCAGGTCGTGACTGATACGCTTCGAGTGAATAATCACACATATCGACCTCCTTGCTAGTAAGACTCAATTCTCAAGTGGTGCGTGCAACACCTTGGTCAAGGTGCAATACGACCATTTAGGGACACGCAAGATCCGCACCATGTTGCTTCACGTGCGTGTGTCCGCCAGCAAGTAACGGCGGGAGGAAGGGAGAGGCTGCTAGGTTTCTTGCGCGCGCCACCGTTGTCGCAGCAGTCAGGTGGCTGGCAAAAGAAAGTCTACCACACCTTGATCTTCTTCGCCGCTGTTAGCGCTTTCCGCCGGGCATCTTTTACGGTTCGGCCCGTCGCCAGAGCGACCGCCATGCGCCGATGCCCCCTGACTTCGGGTTTGCCAAAGAGGCGCACCGAGGTGCCCGCCTGTGCGAGCGCCTTGTCGACACCGGTATAGGTCGGATCGCCGATCTCGCCCTCCGCGAGAACAGGCACCGAGGCGCCAGGCCGGCAGACGATCTCGGGGATCGGCAGGGCGAGGATGGCGCGCACATGGAGTTCCATCTCGCTCATGTTTTGCGAGACCATGGTGACCATGCCGGTGTCATGGGGCCGGGGCGACAGCTCGGAGAACCAGACCCGGCTGCCCTTCACGAACAGTTCGACACCGAAGATGCCGCGGCCCTTGGCGCCGCAGAGATCACCCACGACCTTGCGCGCGATCGCCTGCGCCTTCTTGACCGCGCCGGCAGACATGGCATGCGGCTGCCAGCTCTCGCGATAGTCGCCATCGATCTGCACATGCCCGATCGGCGCGCAGAAGCTGAAGCCCTTGTCATGGCGGACCGTGAGCTGGGTGATTTCGTAGTCAAAATCGATGGCGCCTTCGACAATGACCATTCCCGTATCCGCCCGCGAGCCTTCCACTGCCTGGCGCCAGCTTCGCGCGAGATCGGTCGGCTTGCGCGCCACGCTCTGCCCGTGGCCGGAGGACGACATGGTGGGCTTGATGAAGCAGGGAAAGCCAACGGCCCGTGCGCCTTCCTCCAGTTCCGCAAGGCTCGAGGCAAAGCGATAGGGAGACGTCGGAAGGCGAAGCTTCTCCGCCGCCAGTTGACGGATGCCGCGGCGATCCATCGTGAGGCGCGTGGCACGCGCCGTTGGGATCACCGTCCAACCCTCCTCCTCGAGCTCGACCAGCGTGTCCGTCGCGATGGCCTCGATCTCGGGCACGATGAAGTGCGGACGCTCGCGTTCAACGATCCGCCGCAGCGCGGCGCCGTCACGCATATTGAACGTATGCGCCCGGTTGGCGATCAGCATGGCCGGCGCATTGTCGTATCGGTCGCAAGCGATCACCTCGACACCGAGTCGCATCGCCTCAATGGCGACTTCCTTGCCGAGCTCGCCCGAGCCCAACAACATGATCTTGATGGCCGACGGTTTGAGAGGAGTTCCGAACTTCTTCATGTCGTTCATCCTAGCATCGCCTATTCGGCCACGCCGACATTGAGGGCTTGAGGCAGAAGCGACACCTCGAGCGGCAGGTGGCCGACGGTCTCACCATCAACATCGACCAATGTGTCGACTGCTGATTTGAAGTGGAACGATCGGCCACGACTCATGTGCACCTTCGGATGATGGACATGCGCGCCGCTATAGACTTTGGGCAGGACGGCCGTGAGCATGCCAAGTCGTGAGACATCGCCCATTTCGACGAGGTCGAGTTGGCCGTCGTCGAACAACGCGCCCGGCGCAAGCTTCATGCCGCCGCCACCGTTCTCGGTGTTGGCGACCATCGCCGTGAAGATCGGCCGTGTCGCCGGCGCAGCGCCGTCGATGGTGATGGTCACGGGACGATGCCGGTATCCCAGAGTTACGACCGGTGTCATCAGGAGATAGGCGATGCCGCCCAGCTTCTTCACCCAGCGCGAGCGCGAGGTGCGGTGACTGATGGCGGCGGCGGCGCCCAGCGACACGATCAGATAACCGAAGCGCTCGACCGGCCGACCGTCAAAGCCGGCACAGCGAATGCGCATGAGATCGATCGACCGCGACGCAAGACCGGCCGTCGCGTCGTAGGCGCGCACAGGAGGATCGAGAATGCCCAAGGCGCGACAGAGCTCGTTGGCGGTGCCGGCCGGTATCGGACAAAGGACGATGTCGGGCTCGGCCAGGCGGCCCGACGGTTCGATGAGGCCGTTCAGGACCTCGTTCACAGTGCCGTCGCCGCCCACCGCCACAAAGCGGCGGGCGCCCTCGCGCAGCGCAGCACGGGCCACCTCGGTCGCCTGCCCGGGCGCGGCAGTGAACCGGGGCTCGACCGGCCCCAGCCGCGCGGTCAGCTCGGCCTCGATGGCCGGCCAACGCTTCGCCGCACCACCCTTGTTGGCCGCCGGATTGACGATCACGGCGATCTTCGGACGTTCCCCCATTTTCCTGTCCAATACTGTCAATTCTTGGCAGCAATAGATGCTACAATCTCTTCCACTATAGAGGAGCGGACGTGTCGCGCGCACAACGTCTATTGGACCTGATCCAGGTCTTGCGTCGGCACCGGCATCCGGTGAGCGGCGCTCGGCTCGCCGAAGCGACCGGCGTGTCGCTGCGCACCCTCTATCGCGACATCGAAACCTTGAAGGCCGAGGGCGCCCACATCGATGGCGAAGCGGGCGTCGGTTATGTGCTGCGACCTGGCTTCATGCTGCCGCCTCTCATGTTCAGCGAGGAAGAGATCGAGGCGATCGTGCTGGGCTCGCGCTGGGTCCATCAGCGCGCCGACCGCGAACTGGCCGAGGCAGCCGCCAACGTGATGGCGAAGATCGGGGCGGTACTGCCCAAGGATTTGCGCGATGCGCTGGACGATTCAGGCCTGCTGGTCGCGCCGGGCGAACCGCCCGCGGCCGGCGATTCGCAACTGCCGAAGATCCGGGAGGCGATCCGCAGCGAACGCAAGCTCGGCATCTCCTATCGCGACAAGGACGGCGTCGCCAGCCGGCGCACGGTGTGGCCCTTCGCGCTCGGCTTCTACGAGAAGGTGCGCGTGGTCGCCGCCTGGTGCGAGCTTCGTCAGGACTATCGCCACTTCCGCACCGACCGCATCGTCACCCTCGCCGTGACCGACAAGCGCTATCCACGCCGGCGGCAGGTGATGTTGAAGGAATGGCGCGAACGCGAGGGCATGGCCGAGGCCTGAGCTTTCGTTGCTGCCATAATCTGACAGTAGACAGCAGTATAGTGGGATCCATCAAACGAGGAGAATCCCATGCGCAACTGGTTGGCCGTCGCCTCCGCCGATCATGTCCGTGTCGGCCGCAAGCTCGGTTTCATGCAGGTCAGCCATGGCCGTGCCGCGCCATTGAAGCGCGTGCAGCCGGGCGACCGCGTCGTCTGCTATTCGCCGACCGATTCCTTCCGCGGCAGCGACCGGCTGCAGGCCTTCACCGCGATCGGCACCGTCCGCACCGGCGCGATCTATCAGGCTGAGATCGCGGGCGGCTTTCGGCCCCACCGCCGCGCCGTCGAATGGCATGACGCAGCCGAGATCCCGATCGCCTTCGTCCAGGCTGGGCTCGAGTTCCGCCGCATCAAGAACTGGGGGTATCGGCTCCGCAGCGGTATGGTCGAGATCAGCGACCAGGATATGGCGACCATCGCCGAGGCGATGTTCACAGCCGGGGCGCAACCTGTTCGGCAAGCAGCCTGAAGGTCTCTCGGCTGAGGGGCGCACACATCAGGTAGTTGAGGCCGATCTCGTCCTTGAGCGCCGCGATCTGGTCGACCACGGCGCCGGGCGTGCCATGCAAGATAACGCTGTCGACATAGTGCTGAGCCGGATCCTTGCCGTCGTAGGTCCGGGCCATCTGCATCGATTTGCGATGCGCATGCTGCGGCCCGGCATAGGCATCGACCAGCCATTGCGCGCCGCGATGGGCAATCTCGGCGGCCTCGGTCTTGGTCGCGGCCAACGCAAGCAGCCGCGCCATCGGAATGTCACGCCCCTGCTCGGAGAAGCCCGCCTCGGCCAGCTTCTGCGCGTAGCGCCGCCGCTTGACCCCGAGGTCACGCAGGGAGGCATGCGGATCCATCAAGATCGAAAAGCCGCGGCTGGCCGCCCAGTCAATGGCGCCCTCCGACGTCGCCGCCATCCACACCGGCGGATGCGGTTGCTGCAGAGGTTTTGGCAGCACTTCCACGTTGTCGAAGCTGAAATGTTGGCCCAGGAAATTCAGCCGTTCGTCGGTCCAGGCCTTGAGCACGATCTCGACGGCCTCGCGGAACCGGTCGGCGCTTTCCTCGGGCGGCACACCGAAAGCCTTGAACTCGGAATGGGCGAAGCCGCGGCCGGCGCCCCAATTCACGCGTCCGCCGGATAGCATGTCGAGCAACGCCACCTCTTCGGCGAGCCGCAGCGGTTGATAGAGCGCAGCCAGGGAGACGGCCGTACCAATCCGTAGTCGCTTGGTGCGCGCCGCGGCGAGCACGCCCAGCATATGGACCGACGGGCAAACGCTGAAGGTTGTGAAGTGGTGTTCGGCCAGCCACACCGCGTCGAAGCCAACGCGATCCATGATCTCGATGCGCTCGAGTGCCCGGGCATAGACCTGATCGAGCGGGCCATGGCGCCCCGGCCAACTGAAGAATTGAAGGACGCCCAGCTTCATCGCCGACTCCGTCTCGGGTGTTCGAGCCTTGCTCATCAGGCGGATCAGGTTGGACAAAGTCAAATGTCCCGGCCTGTGTGGAGCGCGGCGACGCGCCGTTGCGAAACGGCCCATGATCCCTCGGATGACAGTGCTGGTGAATCGCCCCTATCCTTGAAGTGACAAGGAGGGACCATGCCCGACGCCATCGACGACCTGTTCCGCCGCTTCGGCAAGGCCTTCAACAAGGCCGATGTCGAGGAGATCGCCGCCTGCGTGACCGACGATTTCGAATGGCGTCTCGCGGCGGGCGCACGGCCCTCCGGCACGGTGCTGAAAGGCAAGGACGATCTGCGGCGCTATTTCGGCGACAAGAGCCAGGCCCATCGCGAGGCGCGCTATTCGGACGCGCGCATCCATCGCGCCGGCGACAAGTTGTTCGGCACTTTCCGCGTCACCGGCATCGATGCCAAGGGCCAGCCCTTCGACCGTTACGGCATCGATCTCTACGAATTGCGCGACGGCAAGATCGCGCTCAAGGACAGCTACCTCAAGGTCGATTGATCGTGAACGACACGGTTCTCTGGAGCATCGACCGGCGCGGCGTGGCGACGGTCACGCTCAACCGGCCGCAGGTCAATAATGCCTACAACGGCGACCTGATCGCAGGCCTGCACGCGGCGATGGATGCACTCGGGCGGGAACCCGGCCTACGTATCGTCGTGCTGAAAGGCAACGGCCGGCACTTCCAGGCCGGCGCCGACCTCGCCTGGATCAGCGCCGTCGCGCAGCAGGGGCCGCGCGAGAACGACGAGGTGAGCCGCCTCACGGCCGAGGCGATCCGTCGGCTCGATACCTGCCCCGTCCCGACCCTCGCCCTGATCCAGGGCGGCTGCTTCGGTGGCGGCACCGGCATTGCCGCCGCCTGCGACGTCGTGATCGCATCCGAGGACGCGATCTTCTCCATCAGCGAGACGCGCTGGGGGTTGATGGCCGGCATCATCCTGCCGCAGCTCTGCCGCGCCATGGGCGTGCGCCAGGTTCGCCGCTATGCACTCACCGGCGAGCGTTTCGATGCCGCCGAGGCGCGGCGCATCGGGTTCGTGCATGAGGTCTGCCCGGCGGGCGGGCTCGACGCCGCGGGCGAAAAGATCGTCGAGGCAGTGCTCATGAACGCACCTGCCGCCACGACGGCGACAAAGCTGCGGACGCTCTCGTCGGCGCATGCCTTCGTCGATGACGGCGAACTGCGCGACCTTATCGCGGAGCATGCGCGCACGCGTCAGCAGGCAGAAGCGGCGGAGGGCTTGGCAAGCTTCAAGGAGAAGCGCAAGCCCGCCTGGTATCCAGGGCAACGGTAACGCGAGGGGTGAGTCTCACATCCGCCTTCGATACCGCTGCATTGCCAAACAGGTCATCAATAGTACAAGCGACAAACCCGAGATTGCCCAGCCCCATTTTTCCGCAGGTACCATCACGCGCCGTAAATTGTAGGTGTACCGGCCGGCGGGCGCGGTGAAAGAGACCAACCGCAATGGATCGGTCGCAATGACTGGCAATATCGGATCGAGCCGCCAGAGGGGATAGTAGAAGCGCCGCAGGACAATCTTTGTCGGCGCATCGGCGTCGAGGTCGACGCGCAGCCTGTCGAAGGAACTGGTGGACACACTGCAGACCCGCGCCACGGGCGTGCAAGCGATCGGGGGAACGCCCTCGAGCGGCTCAAGAAAGAGGTCAGCATATTTGCCATCTTCTTTTTGCGGAAAACCCGCAGGTTCGAATGTGCTGAGATCCGACGGCACCTCATGCTGGGCCAAAGCCACTTGCATGCGCAGAATGACGCCCGGAACTATGGCGCCGATGCCGGGCACGACGGTAATGATCGCAATCACGAAGACGTATGACAGCGCGCGCGATGGCACCGGCCATGGCATCAGGCAGAGAGCGGTAATGCCGGCAAACTCCACGACGATCATCAGCCGCCAGGGAAATTGCACCTTGGCGACGAAGGGTAACTTCCAGAATGACGGCAACACACCGGCAATCAACAAGAGGCATATGATGCAAATAAATGCCCAGGCCGCCGGCTCGGTAACCCATCCCCGACGCAAGCCAGGTCGCGCCAGGACCATCAAAACACCGATGGCCGCGATGCCATAGGCGGCGGCAATCCACGTGATGATCTGCATCATATCGGTGGGCTGCGGCCAACGTTGAGGCGTCAAGAGAAACCAATAGTCGATTTGATAGTACCCCTGCCAGAGAGTGTCGGCTGGAATCCAGTCCTGCAGGGTAAGCGCCGGAATCAGGTAGACGGCCGCAAGCCCCAAGCCCAGCACGCCACCAAGCGCGCAGCGCGCAAAGAAAGCCGCGGCCCGGCCCGCCACACCAAGGCGCCAGCCACGATAGAGGACATACATCGGCAATGCCGTCAGCGAGATCAGAAGCGACGTTGGCAGATGCATTATCGGAAGCGCTGCGTAGGCGACCGCAAGCAGCGCTGGCCCCGGCCGGCGCTTGTCAGCGATCTGCCCGATGGCGAGCATGACCACGGGCAGGACGGCATAAGCCCCGAACTCGGCATATGCGCCGCGATAGTAGTGATCGAGCAGATGGTAGGGCGCAACCATGTAGGCCAGAGCGCCGAAGACCGCCGTCTGGGGAGACGTCTTTTCGGCCCTGAGCCACGTGTGCATGGCGAGGCCAGACGCCCACAACAGCAGCAGGGAGGAGAACGACAAGCAGTACGACGTGGAAAGCGTACCGAACGTCGCGAGGTTCAGGAGGGCATCGACCCAGAACGCGCCGGGTGGGTAGAAGTAGAAGGCAGGACTGCCCAAGCCATCGAAGGAGTCGGCGAGCCAACGGGGATAAAGGACACCGTTGCGAAACTGCTCGGCGAACTGCTCCGCATAAGTGAGATTTTGCGGCGAGCTGTGGCTCGGCAATGTCCCCAGCACCAACGACGGTGCCATCAGCAGTACCGCCGCGGCCAGCAAAGTGAACGCCGGACGGCCGAGGAGCAGCTTCACTCCGCCGCCTGTTTCTGCGCCGTGCTGTCGGGTGTCAGGCTGTAGGTCGTGAAGCGGCGGTTGAGCGCGGGCATGGGGCAGGCTTCGAGATGGCCCTCACCGGGGCGCATTAGGATCATCGCCGCGGTGGCGACAATGGCGCCGCGGTTGTTGGGCCGAGGTGGCCGGCAAACTGACCAGGGCGAAGCGTAGTCGTCGAAGAAAACCTGGCGGAAATGATCAAGCGTGAGCCGGCCGCGGTCCGGCGAAAGCCGCTCGCGCACGCGCTTGTCGCGATAGATCGAGCACGGTGTCTCGGCGAGGCCGGTGTCCTTCACCTTGGCGCGGGCCGAGTCGGAGATCCAGTGATTGGCGTGCACGTAAAGGCCGCGGTCGGGCGCCAGCCAGAAGGTCTCGTCGGGCGCGCATTCGAAGCCGAAGGCCTCGCCCCCGTCCCCATGGCGCAAGGCATGGCTCACCGCCATGTGGTTCGAACCGAGCTTGGGCGTCGCAAAGATGGTCCGCACCGCCTCGGCAAGGAACGCGCTTTCCAACACCTTGCGGCGAATAAACGGAAGCGGAACGCCCGTTCCGCTCTGGTAATCGCGATCGCATTCGAGCGCATTGGCGGTGAGCCCGATGCCGGCCGAGTTCAACCCCGACCGCGCGAGGCCGCCCGCTTCGGTGAAAGTAAGGATATCGGGACCATCTTCGCGGTGGATGCGCAGCACCACGCCTGTTTCGGCGCAATCGGCGCGCCAATCCCAGTTCTGGCCATGCAGCAGCAGGCCGTCCGCGGTCGCTTCGGGCAGCGCCAGCGCCGCGGTGCAGCCGTCGGGTATAGACCGCGCCGCAGCCTTGCGCGCGCCCACCACCATCTCGGTGCGCGCGTTCATCAACACCACGCCGGCAAAGGGCTGGCCCGATCCCGCCGCGATGCCGCGCATCTCCTCGACATAAGCCGCGTCGAATGTCTCGATCACGGGCAGCAGAGCCTTCGCCCGCCGCTCCAGCTCCGGCCACTCGATGCCGTTCTTCAGGAGCGAGTCGGCATACATCTTGATGCCGCGTGCGATGCGGTCGGGCACCGCACGGCCGTGCTGCAGGCCGCGCTCGTGGGCGCTGCCTGACAGGTCGATCAGAAGAAACGGCGCGTAGTCCATCATGGCCTCCCGAGCAGGGCTTGGCGGAAACGGTCCTTGAGATGGGCGCCATCCTGCGGCGGCATGACGAAGCCGAGCTTCTCGACCATCACCTTGGCGACACGAAAGATCGGGCCCTTCTTGGTGCGCAGATCCTTCACGAGCTGCGCGACCTCGCTCTCGTTGCGCACGATGCCGGTGTCGGCAATGCCGCAGCCTTTGGCGATCACGCTGAGATCGGTGCCGGCGCCCGATTCCGTGGGGCCGTTGTGGCGCGGGCTGGTGTGCGTGGCCTGGTTGCCGGTCTCGCCGAACTTCTCGTTGTCGAGCACCAGGATGGCGAGATTGTCCGGCTGCTGGGTGGCCACGGTGGCCAGCGATCCCATGCCCATCAGCATGTCGCCATCACCCGTGATCACCAGCACGCGCTTGGCCGGTTGCGCCAGCGCAAGGCCGAGCCCCATCGGAACGGTCGCACCCATCGCGCCCCAGAGCGGCATGTTGAGAGGACGATCGCCCGCTTCGGTGATGTCGTAGGTGGCCGAGCCCAGGCCGCTCAGCACCAGGAGATTGTCATCTGCGCCCGCCAGGACCTTCTTCACGAGGGGGCGTCTTTGGAGCGTCGCTTTGCTCATGTCAGTTCGCTCCTGCCTATTTTTTTCCGAACGTCTTGATGCCGATCAGCTTCTGCCGCAGCAGCACGGCAACAGCCTGGCCGCCGTTGAAAGCCGATCGCGCCGCAGCATCGACCGTGGTCTTCACATCCTCGGCCTTGTCGACGGAGTAGAGCAGCACGCCCATTGCCTCGAGCACCTTGGGCGTGCCCTGCCCCATAGGATATTGCCAGGAATTGAATTCGCCCCAGTCGCCGCGCATCGTGATCAGCGTCAGGAAGGGAAAGCGCAAGGTCTTGGTGAGGCCCATCAGGTTGATGGTGTTGCCCACACCCGAGCTCTGCATCAGGAGCGCCGAGCGCTGGCCGCCGAGCCAAGCGCCCGCAGCCAGTCCCAAGCCTTCCTCTTCCGTCGTCAGGGCGAGCGTGCGGATGGAGTTGGAGGTCTGGCAGGCTTCGATCAGGCGCGAATGGCCGGCGTCGGGAACGTGGTAGACCTGCTTGACGTCATGGTCCTGCAGGACCGCAAAGATATCGTCGTGCCAGTCGCTCGTGGCCAAATTGCTCATGGAAGGAATACCGCGCCTGTGCCGTTTCGGGAGCGGCGAGTTTAGCGCCGCGTCGGGCATGCACCATAGCGCGGAGAGCCGGGCAGTGCTGCGTTTTGCAAAAACGAAAACGAGTCAGTCGATCCGGACGATCATCGTTTCGCCGGGACCCAGCAAACGACCGTCGGCGGCACGCACCTCGAGCTTGCGGACCGGCTTGTGGTGCTCCAGATCAACCATGGTGACGCGACCGCCCGCAGGTGACGCAACGTTTTCCTGGCCCCACTGCCCCATCGCCACCAATACCTTGAACAGGCCACGCCCCTTGGTCGTCAGACGGTATTCCCGATAGGCGCTGCCGTCTGACGCCGGCGAGAGCTCGAGGATGCCTTGCTTCACGAGGCTGCGAAGCCGCTGCGTCAGGATGTTCTTCGACACGCCGAGGCTCTTCTCGAACTCGCTGAAACGACGCATGCCGCGCAACGCGTCACGCACGATCAGGAGCGACCACCAGTCGCCTATCACATCGAGCGTGCGTGCGATCGGGCACGCCGCCCCTGAAAGACTCTTCCGTCGCATGAGATAACCTCGTGCTAGCCTGGTTGCATCATAGAACAGATTCGACTTACCTTCCAACTGGTTCAATCATGGAACCATGGGAGCCATGGATGTCGAACGTCACCGCTGCAGCCCGCCTCGACAGCACTAGGATCGCATCGGTCCCGCGGATCGACGACCGCAAGGCACGCGCTCGGGCAGCGATGCTCGACGGCCCCATCGTGCCGACCCTCACCCGGCTCGCCTTGCCCACGATCGGGGTGATGGTGGCGCAGACATTGGTCGGAGTCGTCGAGACCTATTACCTGGGCTTTCTCGGCACCGACGCGCTGGCTGGCGTCGCCTTGGTGTTCCCGATCTTCATGCTGATGATGACCATGTCGAACGGCGGGCTGGGCAGCGGCGTCGCTTCCGCCGTGGCGCGGGCGATCGGAGCGGGGCGGCAGAAGGACGCCGATGCGCTGGTGTTCCATTCCATCGTGCTGGCGGTGATTGCCGGCGCCCTGTTCACAACGGGCATCCTGTGGGGTGGTCCGGCGCTCTATCTCGCGCTGGGCGGCCGCGGCGAGGCGTTGCACGCCGCCGTGCAATATTCCACCTGGCTGTTCGCCGGCTCCATCGCCGTCTGGATCGTGAGCCTGCTGGCCTCGGCCCTGCGCGGCTCGGGCAACGTCAAGGTGCCGGCGCTGGTGACATTGACTGGCACGATCGTTCTGATCCCGTTGTCGCCGGCGCTGATCTTCGGTTTCGGCCCGATCCCGCAGCTGGGCATCGCTGGTGCCGGCATCGCCTTCGGTCTCTACTACATCGGCGCGATGCTGGCGTTGCTGCAGTACATGCAGTCGGGCCGTTCAGGGCTCGCACTCACCATTGTACGTCTCGAATGGCGGTTGTTTGCCGACATCCTGAAGGTGGGCCTGCCGACTGCTATTAACGCGCTGCAGACCAATCTGTGCGTGATCCTGGTGACCGGTGCGATCGGGTTGTTCGGCACGGCAGCGCTCGCAGGCTATGGCATTGCTTCGCGCCTGGACTACCTCATGATCCCGATCCTGTTCGGGCTCTCCTCCGCCGTGCTCACGATGGTGGGGGTCAATGTCGGCGCCGGCAACGGATCGCGGGCCCGCCATATTGCCTGGGTCGGCTGCCTGATCGGTATCGGCATCACCGGAACGATCGGCTTGGAGGCCGCGATCGCGCCCAGGCTCTGGCTTGGCCTGTTCACGACTGATCCGGCGGTCCTGGAACCGGGCTCGACCTATCTTCGCATTGTCGGCCTGGTCTATGGCCTGTTCGGCTTTGGCTTCGTCGTCTCGTTCGCGGGCCAGGGTGCCGGCGCCGTCCTGTGGCCTTCGGTTGCCGTCACGGTCCGGCTGATCGTTGCTGCCGGCTTCAGCTGGATTGCCGTCACGTTGCTGGCGGGTGGGATGACGACCATCTCAGTGATCGTCGCCCTGTCCTTCGTCGTTTATGCCGCGATCGCCTCGGTCGTGCTGCTCACAAAAAGAGCGTGGCAATCTAAAACGGTTTGAGCACCACCAGGAACACGATGATGACCATGAAAAGCGCCGGCACCTCGTTCCACATGCGATAGAAACGCGCCGGTCGGGTGTTGCGATCGTTGGCGAAATCCTTGCGCCATCGTGCATAGGCGTGGTGCACCAGGGTAAGCCCGATCACGAGCGCAAACTTCACTTGCCACCAGCCCGCGTGCCACCATTCGCCCTGCCAGGCGAGCAGCAGGCCGAAGATCCAGACCGCGAACATCGCCGGGTTCATGATCCCGCGCAGCAGCCGGCGTTCCATGATCTTGAAGGTCTCGCTTTGCGCCGAACCTTTTTCTGCCTCGGCGTGATAGACGAACAGCCGAGGCAAATAGAGCAGGCCGGCCATCCAGGCGATCACGAACACAATGTGCAGCGCCTTCAGGACTTCATAGAGCATCATGCGACCTTTGACGGTTCAGCAAGAGCGGCCCGCACTAAACTGGCGAGGCCCTGGATGAACAAGGGATGAGTGCCGACGGTCGGCACCCGCACATAGATGGGAACACCGGCTTCGGCGGCAAGACGGCGATAGTCGATGTCGAGCTCGACCAGCGTCTCGGAATGCTCCGACACGAACGACAGTGGATAGAGCACGACGCCGACCTTGTCGCGCGCCGCGCGCTCGATCTCGGACGGGGTCGACGGACCGATCCATTTCAACGGACCGACCCGGCTTTGGTAGCAGACCGTATAGTCGACACCGCCGAGTTGCGCTGCGATCGCCACGGCCGTCTCTTCGACCTGTCTTTGATAGGGATCGCCGGCCCGGATGACCTTTTCCGGCAGGCCGTGCGCAGAAAAGAGCACGCGTTTCGGTCCGGGACCTGCTTCCGTCAGTCCCTGCTTCACCAGCTCGACCGACGCGGCGATGAAACCTGGTTCGATCGGATAGCTCCTGATCGCGACTGTCGGCACCTTGAAGTTCACGGCCTCGTTCCAGGCCTTGACCGAGGAGGCCGTCGTCGTCGTCGAGAACTGCGGATAAAGCGGCAGCAACACGATGCGGTCAGGCATGAACCGCTTTACCGATCGCACGACCGCTTCAGTCATCGGATGCCAGTAGCGCATGCAGACATAACCATGCCATTCGTGAGCGTTGCCGGCGGCCAGCGCTTCCTCGAGCGCACGGGCCTGCGCTTCCGTCTGACCCAGGATCGGCGAGCCGCCGCCGATCTGCTGGTAAATGCCTCGCGCCTTGGGACCCCGCCGCTGGGCGATGAAGCGGGCCAACGGCAGGCGCAGCCAGGACGGCAGGGAAATGATCGCCGGATCGCTGAAGAGATTGCGCAAAAACGGCTGCACCGCGTCCAGCGAGTCAGGTCCGCCGAGATTGAACAGGATGATCGCGATCTTCACGACAGGCCCATCACGCCAGATTCATCATGCCAAAATCATCACGCAAGCGACGGCGTCCATTGCCGTACTGTCTCGACCAGCTCGGCGACATGCTCGGGCGGCGTCTGCTGCAGGACGCCGTGGCCCAGATTGAAGATGAAAGGTCCTGGCGCCAGCTTGTCGAGGATGCGCCGGGCTTCGCCCTTCAGGGCCGGGCCACCCGCCACCAGCATCACCGGATCGAGATTGCCCTGCACGCAGATATGCGGCTGCAGCTCCTGCGCCGCCCAATGGGCACCGAGGCCGGTGTCGATCGACAGCGCCGCAAAGGCATCCGGTCGACGATACATCAGGGCCGCGGGGCCGACGGCGCGGGGAAAAGCGATGACAGGCACTTTGGGATGGCGCGCCTTCAGGGCATGCGCGATCCGCACCATCGGCTCCAGCGACCAGCTGAAAAGCTGCTCCTCCGGCAGGATGCCAGCCCAGGAGTCGAAAAGCTGGACCGCGTCGGCGCCCGCTTCGACCTGATAGGCGAGATGGTCGACGATCGCCTCGACTAAAAGATCAATCAGCAGGCCGAACGAATCGGGATGTCGATAGGCCCAGAGCTTGACCTTGGCGAAGTCTCGGCTTCCGGCGCCTTCGATCATGTAGCAGGCCAAGGTGAAAGGCGCGCCCGCGAAGCCCAGCAAGGCCGTTTCCTTTGGCAAGGCGGCGCGGGCCATCGCAATAGCGCGATAGACGGGCGCGAGATGTTCGATGAGGCGGGCCCGCGACAGCTGGCCGAAATGCGCGGGATCAGTCAGCGGCTCAAGCCGTGGACCTTCGCCCTCCTCGAACCAGACCTTCTGGCCCAGTGCATCGGGGATGACCAGGATATCGGAGAAGATGATCGCAGCATCGAGGCCGAACCGCCGGATCGGCTGCAGCGTGACTTCGACCGCCTTGTCGGGCGTGTAACAAAGATCGAGGAACGAACGCGTCGCCGCCCGCACCGCCCGATACTCCGGCAGATAACGTCCGGCCTGGCGCATCAGCCAGATAGGCGGCGCTGGAAAGCGTGTCCCGCCGAGCGTCGCCAGAAGTTTCCCGGCGCTCAATTCCATTCCCTCATGCGTCCCTCTTACTCTTTCATAAAAGGTTGTAGGAGTCGTAGAGCGTGTGGAGCACGGGGATGAGCGTCATTAGACGCTCTTCCCCAGGGCTCTGTGGATCGCAAAACCGTCTGCCCATAGGCACCGACGGCATCGATTCCCGATTCTCAGAGAGGGCGTCGTCGCTTTTCCGGAGGGGAAGACTGTCGGGATCGGATAGGGGGACCGGGTCCTGAATCGGGTGTTTGGGGGGAAAGCCCTGATCTGTCCCCGCTTTGTCATGTCCATTCCTGATTTTCTCCCCGACGCACTGTGGGCTAGATTGGGGCGTGGCGAATCGCAATTTCCATGTCCATCTGGTCTCGGACTCCACCGGTGAGACGGTCTCGAGCGTCGCCCGTGCCTGCCTCGTGCAATATGAAGGGATCTTCGTGCAGGAGCACGTATGGTCCCTGGTGCGCACGCGCGGCCAGATGGAAAAGGTGATGCAGGCGGTCGAACGCGATCGCGGTCCCGTGCTCTACACGCTTGTCGATCCGGACCTGCGCGACTGTGTGCGCGATCATTGCCGGCGCCTGCAGCTTCCATGTGTGGGCGTGCTCGATCAGGTGATGAGCGTGCTCGCCGTGCACTTCCATTCCAAGAGCGAGCAGTGGCCGGGTCGCCAGCATCAGCTCGACGACGGCTATTTCGACCGCATCGATGCCATGCACTATACCCTGGCGCATGACGATGGGCAGTCGGCCCACGATCTCGACGACGCCGACGTGATCCTGGTCGGACCGTCCCGCACCTCGAAGACGCCGACCTGCGTCTATCTCGCCAATCGCGGCGTGCGGGCGGCCAACGTGCCGCTGATCCCCGCGGTGCCGCCGCCGCCCGAGCTCGAGGCGGCGACGCGCCCTCTGGTGGTCGGCCTGATCACCGATCCTGAGCGGCTGGTCCAGATCCGCATGAACCGGCTGCGGCTTCTGCAGCAGGAGACCGAGACCGACTATACGGACATGGACGGCGTCCAGAGCGAGATCCAGGAGGCGCGGCGTCTCTACGCCCGGCGCAAATGGGCGACGATCGATGTGACGCGTCGCTCGATCGAGGAAACGGCGGCCTCGATCCTGCAGATGTTGACGGTGCGCCGCGAGCAGCGCATGCAGGCAACGGAGTCCTCGCAAAACTGATGGAGGCGGCCATGCGGCTACGTCTCGTGCCCAGTCTCATCGTTGCGTCGGGTATCCTTCTCTCGGTTCAGGCGTCCGGCGCCCAACCAGGAATCGAAGTCCATCGCGGCGACGATGGGCTGGTGTTTGGAAGTTGCGTGCCGAGCCTGGTGGCCGAAAACAAATCGGCCGAAAGCGTCAGCTTCCTGCAGGTCGATGTCCTGTTCATCCTGGCCAATGGCGAACAGCGCGATATCGAACTGCAATCGTCCTATCGCGACGGCATCCTCTTTCCCATCGTGCCAGGGGCAAAAGCCCTGCTGAAACAGCATCTCGATCTATCGCGGGCGCTGGGCGTCCCCTGCGACCAGGTGAAGAGCCGAAAGGTCCTACGCGTGCTGTGCGAAGGCATGAACGGCAGGACCTGCAACTCGCCGGTCTCTGCTGAACCTTAAGATCACCCGACCTCAGCGCCAGTGGCTGTGCGCAGTGGTGCGATGGCGGAGCAACTTATCAACCACGCGGCGGACTGTGTTCACCGGGATTGCGAAGCCGATACCGACATTGGCGCCACTGGGCCCGAGGATCATCGTGTTGATGCCGACCAGCGTGCCGTTCATGTCGACCAACGCACCGCCGGAATTGCCCGGATTGATGGCGGCGTCGGTCTGGAGGAAGTTCTCGCGGGAGTCGTCACCGATGCCGGTCCGCCGCACGGCGCTGATGATGCCGTGCGTCACCGTCTGGCCGATGCCGAACGGATTGCCGATGGCGATGACATAATCGCCGACCTGCAGGGCGTCGGCGTTGCCCATGGGAATGGTCGAGAGGCCGCCCGCGGGAATCTGGATCAAGGCGACGTCGCTTGTTGTATCGACGCCAAGTTTCCGCGCCATGAGCTGCCGGCCGTCCGACAAAGTCACCGCGATCTGGTCGGCATGTTCGACGACATGGGCGTTGGTGACGATGAGCCCTTCGCGCGCATCGATGATGACGCCCGAGCCGGCAGCCTGGATCTCGCGCTCTATCGGGCCGCCTTGGGGAATGCCGAAGAACTGGCGGAAGAAGGGATCGTTGAAGAGCGGATTCCGCTCCATCGCGACCCGTCCCTTGATGGCGATGCTCACCACCGCCGGAGCGACTCGCCGAACCAGCGGCGCAAGGGTTGGCGGTGCCAGCGCTTGCGCCTGGGCATTGGCCGGCGGCGCGTCGCTCAGCGTGACGGCAGCCAGGGAGAACAGGGCGGCAAGCAGATAGGCCAACAAGCGCATGGCATTCCTCCGATCAGGAGATGCCAAAAGCCTCGGTCGGAATTATGGCGCCCGGTTGGCGAAACCTACTCCGCTGCGGCGCGAAGCACCGAATCGAAGCAGTTCTCAAACGGCGCTAATGCGAACCGCCGTCGCTGTGGCCTCCGTCCATGCCACTGTGAGAAGAGAAGTCGTGGGTGTGGTGTGTTGGCGGATCGTTGTTCGCGTCGTATCCCGACCATTGAGTAGACTGGTCGGCTGAATGGTCAGTGCGAGACGATTTATTCGACGGCAGCAGAAGATGGATGGCAAAACCCGCGAGCGCTGCCCCTCCGACGAGGAAAAGAATGGCAATAGCGGGTGTGCTTATCATGTGACTACTCGGCGGCGCGCGGCACCGAATCGAAGCGGGTGTCGAAATCGCGGATCGATTTTTCGACCTCAGTGGCGATCTGCTTCAGCTTGTCCTGATTGACGATCTTCAAACCGAACAGATCCTTGACATAGAACACGTCGACCGCCCGTTCGCCGTAGGTCGTGATATGCGCCGTGGCGATCTGCAGGTTCATGCGGGTCAGCGCCCGGGTCACGACATGCAGGAAGCCAGGCCGGTCGCGGCCGTTGACCTCGATCACGGTGAAAGTGTCGGAGGCGTTGTTGTTGATCAGGACGCGCGGCTCGACGGTGAAGATGCGGTCACGCTGGGGCCAGGAATTCCGCTGGCTGTCGAGCTCGCGCGCGATGTCGAGACGGTTGCTGAGCGCGATCTCGACCCGCGCCGCCAACCGCGCGAGCCGTTGCGGCCCGTCGAACGGCTTGCCCTCGAGGTCCTGCAGCCAGAAAGTATCGAGCGCCATGCCATTGGCCATGGTGAAGATCTTGGCGTCGACGATGTTGGCGCCGCTGATCGCCATGGCGCCGGCGAGTCGCGCGAACAGGCCGTGGGTGTCGAGCGTATAGATCGTGACCTCGGTCACCGACCGGTCGGTGTCGATGCGATGCTCGATCGCGAGCGGCTGGTGGTCATGCTCGGCGCGGCGCACTAGTTCGGCCTGGCGGATCAGCGTATCGATGGGGAAGGACAGCCAGTAGGAAGGATAGCCACGGGCAAAGTGCTCGTCCTTCTCCGCCTCCGTCCATCCCGAAAGCCGCTGGCCCACGTCGGCCTGCAAGGCCTTGATGCGCTCTCCGCGGCCGCCCGACAGCGTGCCGCCGGACAGGATGTGCTCGGTGGCATGGTAGAGCTGGCGCAGCAGCGCCGCCTTCCAGCCGTTCCAGACGTTGGGACCGACGGCGCGGATATCGCAAGCGGTGAGCACCAACAGGAGCTTCAGCCGCTCGGGGGACTGCACCAGGGCGGCGAAGCTCTCGATGGTCTTGGGATCCATCAGGTCGCGCTGGAACGCGGTCGCCGACATGGCAAGGTGGTGGCGCACCAGCCAGGCCACGGTCTCCGTCTCGGCAGCGCTCAGCCCCAGCCGCGGGCAAAGCTGCATGGCGACTTCGGCACCCAGCACCGAATGGTCGCCGCCGCGGCCCTTGGCGATGTCATGGAGCAGCACGCCAAGATAGAGCACCGGCCGCGAGAGGATCTTGTGCACGACCTCGGTCGAAACCGGCAGATCCTCCTTCAGCGTGCCGTTCTCGATGTTGGCGAGCATGCCGATCGCGCGGATCGTGTGCTCGTCGACCGTGTAGGTGTGATACATGTCGTGTTGGGTCTGAGCCACGACACGGCCGAAGTCCGGCACGAAACGGCCGAACACGCCGGCTTCGTTCAGCCGCCTGAGCGTCGTCTCGGGATCGTGGTCCGACGTCAGCATCTCCATGAACAGGCGGTTCGCCTCGGGGTCGTTGCGCAGCCGGTCGACCAGCCGGATGTTCTGCGTGATCTGCCGCAGCGACGCCGGATGGATGTCGAGATCGTTCTCCTGCGCCACATGGAACAGGCGCAGGATATTGATCGGCTCCTTTTCGAAGGCGTCGGGTGTGGCGGCGGCAAGCCGTTCACCATCGAGACGAAATCCGCCCAGCTGGCGCGGCCGCAGCGTCTGCCACAGCGCCGAAAGCTTGGGCTTGCGCCGGTGGCTGTCCTCCAGGGCCGCGACGAAGATGCGCGTGAGATCGCCCACCGTCTTGGCATGGAGGTAGTAGTGCTTCATGAAGCGTTCGACGCCGCGGCTGCCCGGCCGGTCCTGATAGCTCAGACGTGATGCGATCTCGCGCTGCAAGTCGAACGACAACCGATCGTCGGCGCGGCCGCTCAGATAGTGGATGTGGCAGCGCACCGTGGTCAGGAACCGCTCGGCACGCTCGAAGTGACGCGCTTCGCCTTCCGTCAGCACGCCCTTGGCCACCAGTTCGGCGGGCTCGTTGACGCGGTAGAGGTATTTGGCGATCCAGAACAGCGTGTGCAGATCACGCAGACCGCCCTTGCCTTCCTTGACGTTGGGCTCGACGACATAGCGCGAATCGCCCATGCGCAGATGGCGCTGGTCGCGCTCGTTGAGCTTGGCTTCGACGAAATCGCGCCCGTCGCCGGTACTGAACTTCTGTGCGAAGCCTTTCATCAACTCATCGCAAAGCGCGCGATCGCCCCAGAGATAGCGCGCCTCCAGGAGTGCGGTCCGGATGGTCGGATCACGCTCGGCATAGCGCAGGCTCTCCTCGACCGTGCGCGTGGCGTGACCGACCTTCAACCCGAGGTCCCACAGGAGATAGAGCGTGTATTCCACGATCTGCTCGCCACGCGGCGTCTGCTTGTAGGGACGCAGGAACAGGAGATCGAGGTCGCTGAGCGGCGCCAGCTCCCCGCGGCCGAAGCCGCCGGTCGCCATCAGCCCCAGCCGCTCGGCGGCGCTGGGATTGGCGGCGGGAAAGACCCGCGTATCGGCGAAATCGAAGATCACCCGCACCAGCTGGTCCATCAGGAACGAGGTGGCGGCGAGCACGGCCGGGCCATCGTTGCGCAAGGGGCCCGGCGCCTCGAAGCGACGGCGGATCTCGACGCGACCGGTCGTCAGGGCCACCCGCAGGAGGGTGAGCACCTGCAGCCGCGGCGGCTCGTTGCCGGTGGGCAGGTCCTCGACCAGCCGGGCCAAAGCCTCCTCCAGCGCCCGGCGACGGATGATCGCGCGGCGGTCTGGGATATGGTCGTACGGCGTGGCCATGCGCGGCCGATACTACAACCCGCAGCCGACTTAAAATAGGGAAGCTCAAAATAGGGAAGTCCGCCGGGCCGGCCCGGTGGTAGGAGAGATCGCATGGTCCGCGTCATTTTCCGGTTCCAGTGCCTGGTTCTGCTGTCTGCCCTGGCACTGTCGTTTGCCCAGCCCGCTGTCCGGCCTGTCGCCGCGCAGACCCGTGCGGCGCCGCCGGCGTCTGCCCTGATCGACCTCAATTCGGCCAGCCGCGATGCCCTCATGGAGCTGGATGGGATCGGTGAGGTGCGGGCCGACGCCATCATCCGGGCCCGGCCGTTCAAGGCCAAGGCGGAGCTGGTGGAGCGGTGGATCGTGCCGGAGCAACTCTATGAGAAGATTGCCGACAAGGTGACGGTACGGCCGGTTGCAGCACCGCCGCCGGCGCCCCGCCCGGCGGCGCCGACCAAGCGGTGATGGAAAATTCCACGATCTACGCACTGGGTACGCCCGCGCCCTCGCGGGCCCGGCCCGGCGCGCTGGCCGTCATTCGCCTAAGCGGCCCGCGTGCTGCCGACACGCTGATCTTCCTCACCGAGGCGCATGCCTTCGAGCGCGGTTCCTCGGCGCGCGATCCGTCCCTGCCAGCGCCGCGTCGCATGGCCTTGCGCACCGTCTACGATCCGCTGACGGCCGAGCCGATCGATCGTGGCCTCGCCGTCTGGTTCGAGGCGCCTTATTCGGAAACCGGCGAGACCATGGCCGAGCTGCATCTCCACGGCGGCCGGGCGGTGGTGAACGCAACCGTGGCCGCGATCCAGAAGCTGGGCTTTTGCCGGCTGGCCGATCCTGGCGAATTCACGCGGCGTGCTTTCGAGAATCACAAGCTCGACCTCACCGAAGCCGAGGCCATCGCCGACCTGGTCGCGGCGGAGACCGACCAGCAAAGACGCCAGGCGTTGCAGCAGATGGACGGCGCCCTGCACCGCCTCTACGAGGACTGGCGCACGCTCGGCCTGCATGCGCTGGCCCACCTCGAGGCTGCCATCGACTTTCCGGACGAGGATCTGCCAGCGGGACTCGATGATGAGGTGCGGACATCGATCCGGCAGCTTCGGGCCGATATCGCAAGCCATCTGGAGGACCCGCGGGGCGAGCGGCTGCGCGAAGGCCTGACCATCGCCATCATTGGCCCGCCCAACGCCGGGAAATCGTCCCTGCTCAATCTCCTGGCGCGGCGCGAGGCGGCGATCGTGTCGGAAACTGCCGGTACGACACGCGACGTGATCGAGGTCCATCTCGACCTCGGCGGCTGGCCAGTGGTGCTGGCCGATACCGCGGGCCTGCGCGAGAGCGGCGATGCGATCGAACAGGAAGGCGTGCGTCGTGCGCGGGCGCGCGCCGAGGCCGCAGATTTGCGCCTGCTGGTGCTCGATGCGACGACTGACTGGAAAGCAGCGATGGCCAAACTGACGTCGAGCGGCTCGCCTTGGGATGCCGCGCACGACATCGTGGTGGTGAACAAGGTCGATCTAAAACCCGTCGACGCCGTGGGCGTGGTGGGGCTCTCGGCCAAATCGGGCACGGGCCTGCCCGAACTGCTGGCCCGCCTCGAACGCTCGGCAGGCCTGCTGATGGAACAAGGTGACAACACTGCCGCGCCGCTCACCCGCGCGCGCCATCGCGAGGCGCTGGTCGATGCGGAGACGGCCTTGGGTCGGGCACTCGATGTTGCCGAGGTGGCGCTGGCCGCCGAGGATTTGCGTTTGGCTATGCGCGCGCTTGGCCGCATCACCGGGACGGTGCGGATCGATGAGCTTCTGGACGTGATATTCCGCGACTTCTGCATCGGCAAATGACGGGAACCGGGCAGCGCGCCGCCTCGTTCACCTGACTGTGCCGCCGAGGTCTTTTATGCGCAGCAATAACCTGGCCACCTATCGCGCCAAGCGCGATTTCAGCCATACCAACGAACCGTCGGGCAAGGCGGCGGTACCCGCCGCCGAGCAGCTTCGCTTCGTGATCCAGCGCCACGACGCCACGCGCCTGCACTACGACTTCCGGCTGGAGCTCGACGGCGTCTTCAAGTCATGGGCCGTCACGAAAGGACCGTCGCTCGATCCGCATGACAAGCGGCTTGCCGTAGAGGTCGAGGACCATCCGCTCGACTATGGCGATTTCGAGGGCACCATTCCGGAAGGCCAATACGGCGGCGGCACGGTGCAGCTCTGGGATCGCGGGTATTGGATTCCCGAAGGCGATCCACACGAAGGATTGAAGCGCGGCGACCTCAAGTTCACCTTGGCGGGCGAGCGACTGGGCGGAAGCTGGGTGCTGGTGCGCATGAAATGGGATCGCGAGAAGAGCCGCGGCAGCAAGCGCACCAACTGGCTTTTGATCAAGCATCGCGACCAGGTGGCAGTCGATGGCGACGGCGACGATATCCTGAAGAAGGAGGACACCTCGGTTGCCTCCGGACGCACCCTGGAGGAAATCGCCGTAGGGACCGGCCGGGCGCCCACGCCGTTCATGACCGGGAAGCGCCGGTCCGCCGGTGCGGTCTGGGAGAGCAACAAGAAGGGCGGCGGCGACAAGGCGGCATTGCCGGCGACAACGGCGAAGCCGAAGAAAGTCCGCGCCATGCCGACATTCGTCGAGCCGCAGCTTTGCAAGCTCGTCGAGCGTGCGCCGTCCAGCCGAGGCTGGGCGCACGAGGTCAAGTTCGACGGTTATCGCCTGCAACTGCGGGTTGACGACGGCGAGGCGACGCTGCGCACGCGCAAAGGCCTCGACTGGACCGACAAATTCGGGGCGATCGCTGTAGCGGCGGCAAAGCTGCCCGACTGCATGATCGACGGCGAGGTGGTGGCGATCGGCGAGGCGGGCGTGCCCGACTTTGGCGCCTTGCAGGCTGCGTTGTCGGAAGGGAAATCGGACAGGCTGATCTTCTTCGCCTTCGATCTGCTGTTTGCAGAAGGCGAGGATCTGCGGCCGCTCCCGCTCGGCGAGCGCAAGGCGCGGCTGCAGGATCTGCTGTCGCATCTCAAGGGTAAGTACCCGTCGATCCGTTACGTCGAGCACTTCGAGACCTCCGGCGAATCGGTGCTGGAGTCTGCCCGCCAGATGAAGCTCGAAGGCATCGTCTCCAAGGAGCTCTCCGCCCCCTACCGGTCCGGTCGCTACGGGAGTTGGACCAAGACCAAGGTTCGAGACGGCCAGGAGGTCATCATCGGCGGCTGGACCATGACCGGCGCCAAGTTGCGCTCGCTGCTGGCCGGCTTTCATCGCGGCAAGAAGCTGGTCTATGTCGGCCGCGTCGGCACTGGTTTCAGCGAGCCAGTGATGCGCAAGCTGTTGCCGCAACTCAAGGCGCTGGAGAGCAAGACCAGTCCCTTTGCCGCGGGCGCCAGTCCGCCCAAGGAAGGCAACATGCACTGGGCGCGGCCCGAGCTGGTGGCCGAGATCGAGTTCGCGGGCTGGACGCAGGATGGCAACGTGCGGCAGGCGGCCTTCAAGGGCCTGCGCAGCGACAAACCCGCCGAGGAAGTGGAAGCGGAGCATCCGGTGAAGGCAACCGACGCACGGCTGACCGAACCCAAGCCCACTCAACGCAGCGCGGCCACGAAGACGGCGTCATCGCCGAAGGCCGCCAGTGGCTCGAACACGGTCATGGGTGTTGCGATCTCGCATCCCGACAAGGCGCTGTGGCCGGCCGAGAAGCCGCCCGTCACCAAGCTGGAGCTCGCTCGCTATTACGAGGAGATCGGCGACTGGATGCTGGAGCATATCAAGGGCCGGCCCTGCTCGCTCGTGCGCACACCTGATGGCATTCATGGCAAGCAGAAATTCTTCCAGCGCCATGCGATGCCGGGCGGTTCGGATCTCATCACCGAGGTCGTAGTGCGCGGTGACCGCAAGCCCTACCTGCAGATCGACCGGGTTGAGGCGTTGGCCGCCCTGGCGCAGATCGGTGCCACCGAACTTCATCCCTGGAACGGTCAGCCCGACGAACCGGACCTGCCTGGCCGACTAGTCTTCGACCTCGATCCCGCGCCTGACGTTGGCTTTGACGAGGTGATCAAAGGCGCGCAGGCGGTGCGGCGGCGTCTCGAGAAGCTGGGATTGGTCGCCTTCTGCAAGACCACCGGCGGCAAGGGCCTGCACGTCGTGACGCCCCTCACGTCCGACAGGAAAAGTCCCAATTGGGACACCGCGAAGATGTTCGCCAAAGAGATCTGTCGCCGGCTGGCCGCCGAGGCGCCTGAGCGTTATGTGCTCAACATGGCGAAGAAGGAGCGCAATGGTCGCATCTTCCTCGACTATTTGCGCAATGACCGCATCTCGACCGCCGTGGCGCCGCTCTCGCCGCGCGCCCGCGACGGCGCTCCGGTCTCGATGCCGATCGAATGGACCCAGGTCAAAGCGGGTCTCGATCCCATGCGCTACACGATCCGCACCGCGCCGGCGCTTCTCCGGAAGAACAAGCCCTGGCGCGGCTACGTCAAGGCGGCGCGACCGCTGCGGTCCGCTATCGAAACAATGGTGAACGGCAAGGAATAGCTCCATGGCCAAAGGACAGCGACACGCGCTCCGCCCCACTCTTCGCGCCACGTGGGAGGGTCATCTCAGGCTCTCGCTCGTCACCTGTCCGGTCGCGCTCTACACAGCGACCGAGCGCAGCGCCGACATCCACTTCAATCTGATCAATCCCAAGACCCACAACCGCATCCATATGCAGACGGTCGATGCGGGAACCGGCAAGCCGGTCGATCGCTCCGGGCTAGTGCGTGGTTTTGCCGTCGCCAAGAACAAATACGTGCTGCTCGACAAGGAAGAGCTGGACGCCGTGAAGCTCGAATCAACGCGTCTTATCGATATCGAGCATTTCGTCGATGCCGACGTGATCGATCGCATCTACTGGGACGAGCCCTACTATCTTGCGCCCTCGGGCAAGACCGGCATCGAGGCCTTCGCCGTGATCCGCGCGGCGATGGCGAAGCAGAACAAGGTGGCGCTGGGCCGTCTGGTGCTGCATCAGCGCGAACGTCTGTGCGCCCTGGAGCCACGCGACAGCGGCATCCTGCTCACCACGTTGCGCACCCACGAAGAGGTCCGCGACAGCGACGCGGTGTTTGACCAGCGGTTGCCCAAACCCGACGCGGGCATGCTCGAAGTTGCCGAGAAGATCATCGCGCAGCGGGAGGCCGAGTTCGATCCGAGCAAGTTCAAGGATCGCTACGAGGACGCGCTGCGCGAGCTGATCGCGCGCAAGAAGAAGGGCGAGAAGCTGGTCGCCACCGAACCGGAGGAACCCGAGGGCAAGGTGGTGGACCTCATGGATGCTCTGCGCCGCAGCCTCAAGGGCGAAGGGGCTGGCCGAGACAAGGCCGAGCGCTTCATGGCCGCACGCCACAAGAGCACCCGCCGCAAGACCCGCAAGCGCAACTCTGGCCGTCGCCGGGCCGCCTGACACTGCTTCGACGCCGATCCGCGCACGTCTATAGTGCGCGGCTCTTGGTGGTTCGGAGTAGCGGTGTCGATGATCAATCCTCTCAAACAGCGGCTCGCTGAGGGCCAGTCGATCCTGGGCTACCTGGCGTCGATACCGAGTGTGCAGCTCGTGCAGGTCATGGCGCGGAGCGGCGTCGACTGGCTCATGATCGACATGGAGCATGCTCCGATCGGCATCGAAACGGCGGCGGCGATGATCGCGGCGACATCAGGGACGCCGGCGACGCCGATCGTGCGCGTGCCGGGTCCGCTCTCCGACTTGGTCAAGCCCGTCCTCGACAGCGGCGCTTTCGGCGTGGCCTTCCCGCAGATCGCGACCCGCGAGGAAGCCCAGGCAACGGTGCGTGCCGTGCGTTACGCGCCGCAGGGTCGGCGCGGCTACGGGCCCACCTACGCAGGTCTTCGCTGGGGAATGCCGTCGCTCGAGTACCACAAGATCGCCAACGACAACGTCCTGAACATCGTGCTGATCGAATCGCTCGACGGTATCGAGGCGCTCGATGACATCCTCGCCGTCGAGGGCATCGACATTGTCGTCGTGGCGCGCGGCGATCTGTCGGAGAATCTCGGCGTCGCCGGCCAGTTCGACCATCCGCGGCTGCGCGAGGTCGTGGTCCGCGCCGAAGCCGCGATCCTTGCGCGCAAAGGTGTCGCGCTGGGCGGCATCGCCTTCTCGCCCGACGAGGCCAAGGCGATGATCGGGCGCGGCTACCGCTTCGTTGTCCTGGGCAGCGACGCGGGCCTGTTGGGCAGCACGGCCGCCGCGGCGCTGAAGGCGATCCGCGGCTGATTATTCGGCAACGATGGCTTGACCGGCGACGGACGATCCACGACTTAAGCGGCCATGCGGACAGGCGTTTCCTACGATGTCATCGTGGTCGGCGGCGGCCATGCCGGCTGCGAGGCCGCGGCGGCCGCCGCGCGTCTGGGCGCCCGCACACTGCTTCTGACCCATCGCCTCGACACGATCGGCGAGATGTCCTGCAATCCCGCCATCGGGGGCCTGGGCAAGGGCCACCTGGTGCGGGAGATCGATGCGCTAGATGGCGTCATGGGGCGCGCGATCGATCGCGCCGGGATCCAATTCCGCACCCTCAATCTCTCCAAGGGCCCGGCCGTGCGCGGGCCGCGCGCCCAGGCTGACCGTAAGCTCTATCGGCAGGCTATGCAGGCGCTTCTAGCCGAGCAGGATAATTTGGAAATACGCGCGGAAGCTGTGGCCAATATTTTGCTAGATGCCCGTAATGCGTGTAGAGGCGTCGTGACTGAGTCTGGCATAGAGATCGCCGCGGGTCGTGTGATCCTGACCACGGGTACATTCCTCCGAGGCCTGATTCACCTCGGTGAAATCAAGATCCCTGCAGGACGTGCACGAGGCCAGCGCGATGGTTTGCCAGCCGACCTTGCGATTGACACGGTCGAAGAACCTTCGACTCCTCTATCGCGTAGGTTGCAGTATTTGGGTTTCAATCTAGGCCGTCTTAAGACCGGCACGCCGGCACGCCTCGACGGCCGCACGATCGACTATGCGGGCCTCGATCGCCAGGAAGGCGACGACCCGCCTCGGCCCTTCTCCACGCTCACGCGCGAGATCACGACGCCGCAGATCGCCTGCCACATCACCGAGACGACCCCGGCTACGCACGAGATCATCCGCGCCAACCTGCATCGGGCACCGATGTATTCGGGCCAGATCGAAAGTGTCGGCCCGAGATATTGTCCTTCGATCGAAGACAAGGTCGTGCGGTTCGCCGGGCGTGAGCGGCACCAGATCTTCCTTGAACCGGAAGGTCTCGACGATCCCACCGTTTATCCGAACGGAATCTCGACGTCTTTGCCCAGGGAAGTGCAGCTCGCGATGCTGCGGACCGTTCCCGGGCTGGAGCGGGCCGCTATGCTGCGCCCGGGCTATGCCATCGAATACGATCATATCGATCCGCGCGAACTTCACGCGACGCTCGAGACGAAGCGGGTGCCTGGCCTGTACATGGCGGGCCAGATCAATGGCACGACGGGCTATGAGGAAGCGGCGGCCCAAGGCCTGGTTGCGGGCCTCAACGCAGCGCTGTCGGCTGCAGGCTCAGCACCTTTCAAGGTCGATCGCGCCGATGGTTATCTTGGTGTCTTGATCGACGATCTGGTCAGCCTGGGCGTCACGGAGCCCTATCGCATGTTCACGTCCCGGGCCGAATATCGCTTATGGTTGCGGGCCGACAATGCCGATCAAAGACTCACGCTCAAAGGCATCACCATTGGCTGTGTCGGAAGTGATCGGGCCCAGGCGTTTCACGTGAAACAGCAGGCTCTGGACCGCGCGCGAAACCTGGCGGGAGGATTGACCGCCAGTCCGTCGGCACTGGCCCGACAAGGCATTGCGATCAATCAAGATGGCGTCGTGCGGACGGCGCTCGATCTTCTGGCCTATCCGGGGATGACCTGGCCGCGGCTGGTGTCGCTGTGGCCATCCTTGTCCGAGGTCTCGGCAGATATCGCCGAGCAGATCGCAATTGATTCCCGCTACGAGGGTTATCTCGCCCGCCAGCGCCAGGACATTGCTGCGTATCGGCGGGACGAAGCCCTGGAGCTCCCGATTGACCTCGATTACGGGTCGATCGGCGGCCTCAGCAACGAAGTCCGGCAAAAGCTCCAGACCCATCAGCCTGCCACCCTCGGCCAGGCGGCTCGAATTTCTGGCGTTACGCCGGCGGCCCTGGTGGCTTTGCTGAAGTACGTCCGCCGCCAAGCGGCCTAGGCGGTGGCCGGAAACCAGGCCGACCGCGCGCGTTTCCTGAGGGAAATCAGCGGCCTTGGAATCGATGTTTCACGTGAAACCGAAACCCGCCTGGAGGCGCTGGTCCAGACCCTGGCTCGCTGGCAGAAGGCGATCAATCTGGTGAGCCGGTCGACCCTCGAAGAGGTCTGGACCCGTCATATCCTCGATTCGGCCCAGCTCGTTCCCCTGATCCCGCCTGCCGCCAAAGGCCTGGTCGACCTGGGCAGTGGTGGTGGATTCCCCGGCCTGGTGGTGGCGGCGCTGCGGCCGGATCTCGAGATCACGTTGGCCGATTCCGACTCTCGCAAGGTGGCCTACCTCGCCGAAGCCGCCCGCCAGATGGAGCTCCCCCGGGCGCCCAAGACCCGGCTGGGCCGGATCGAGGCGCTCCCGCCGGCCGGCGCAGACGTCGTCACTGCCCGGGCCCTCGCGCCTCTCAGTCAGTTGCTGGTTTGGGCCGATCGGCACCGGGGTGAGCGCGCTATTTGCCTTTTCCACAAGGGAAAAGGGTGGCGGGAGGAATTGACCACGGCGCATAAGGATTGGGAGATTGAGGCCGAGCCTTTCCCCAGCGTAACGGATCGTGACGCCATCCTCCTCCGCATTGCCGCCTACCGGGCCAAAGATCTTCGCGATCGCTAACCAAAAAGGTGGCGTCGGAAAGACCACGACCGCGATCAATCTGGCAACCGCCCTGGCCGCAGTTGGCGAACGGGTGCTCCTGATCGACCTTGACCCCCAAGGGAACGCCTCAACCGGTCTTGGGGTCCCCCGTAACGAACGGTCTCCCGGCGCCTACGAGTTCCTTCTGGGGCTCGCCACGCTGTCGGATGCTGTGCGGCGCTCGCAGATCCCGGGTCTCTCCGTCATGCCTGCCTCTGTGTCGCTGGCTGGCGCCGAGATCGAATTGATCGACATGGAACGGCGTGAGCATCGCCTGTCCGAAGCCCTGGCCCGGCCAGAAGATGACGCTCGCGGCCGTTGGGACACCATCCTGATCGACTGCCCGCCGTCGCTGGGCCTCGTGACCCTCAACGCGTTGGTGGCGGTCGACGCCGTGCTGGTCCCATTGCAGGCTGAATTCCTGGCGCTCGAGGGCATCGGTGCTCTCGGCAACACTGTGGAGCGAGTCAAGAAAGTACTCAACCGAAAGTTGCATATCGCCGGCGTAGTCATGACCATGGTCGACCGCCGCATGACGCTCAGCCAGCAGGTTGAAGCCGATGTGCGTGCTCACTTCGGCGAGCTTGTCTTCGGCACCACCATCCCGCGCAATGTGCGCATCGCCGAGGCGCCGTCACATGGCCTGCCGGTCCTGATCTACGACAATGCCTGCGCCGGATCGCAGGCCTACATCCTGCTGGCGAGCGAGTTCATTCGTCGCCGGCGAACCGCCGCGGAAGCGGCCCAGCAACAGGTCCCTCATGAACCTGCCACCTAAACCACGCGGCCTTGGCCGCGGACTCTCCGCTCTTTTGGGTGACGACGACGTCGCGGCGACGGTCGCGCCCTCGCCCGCGGGAGTTGCATCCGATGCCGCGCACGCCACAGCGGTGTCGCGCACGCCCTTCACCCTGCCCATTGCGCATCTGCGCCCGGGCCGGTTCCAGCCGCGCACCGTCTTCGAGGACAAGGACGGACTGGTCGAATCGGTCAAGCAGTTCGGCCTCCTGCAACCTATCCTTGTGCGGCCGCTGTCCGACGAGCCCGATGCCTACGAGATCGTGGCTGGCGAACGACGCTGGCGGGCGGCGCAAAAGGCGCAATTGCATGAGGTCCCGGTCGTCGTCCGCAGCCTCGACGACATCGATGCCCTCCAGCTGGCTCTGATCGAAAACCTGCAGCGCACCGATCTGTCGCCCATCGACGAGGCCATGGGTTATCGCCGCCTGATCGAACAGTTCCACCAGACCCAGGAGGAAGTGGCGGAAACGATGGGGCGCAGCCGCCCCCACATCGCCAATACCTTGCGGCTCCTCGATCTGCCCGAGGAAGTCCGGGTGATGGTGCAGCGCCAGGAGCTGAGCGCCGGCCACGCCCGCACGCTGCTGAGCTTCGCGAACCCGACGGCCATGGCCGAGCGCGCGCTCAAGGAGCGGCTGAGCGTGCGCGAGTTGGAGCGGCTGGCGGCAGGCGACAGGCCCAAGCGCAAGGCCGGAAAGGCAGGCAAAGGCGGCGCGCCTGGCGACGGCACCAAGACCGCCGACACCAAAGCGCTCGAACGACGCATCGAGGAAGCGCTGGGTCTGAAGGCTTCGCTGATCCTGCGCGGGCTGGGCGAGCAGAGCGTGCTCACGCTCGAGATCCGCGACTACGACCAGCTCGACCTCGTCGTCGAACGCCTGACGCGGCGCTAGTCCGGAAGCGGGTCGCTATCATCATCCGTGTCATCCCGAGCGAAGCGAGGGATCTTTGACTGTTGCTGCCAAGGATCCCTCGCTTCGCTCGGGATGACACGGGTGGCGTGATTTCGCTTCCTTCACTGCAATCGCTTCGCCGCGCGCCCCAGCAGGCCTCGGAACCAGGTGTGGCCGCGCTTGCCGCTGGCGGCGAGGCTCCAGTAGGCGTCGATCATCAGCCGGCGATGCGGATAGGCGAGTTCGACGATACGCAGCCGGCGCGAGCGGATCAGTTCCTGCGCCACTTTGCGCGGCACCAGTGCGACGCAGTCGGCCTGCTCGACCACGGCGCCGATCACCAGGAAGTTGGGTGTCGTGCAGACGAGCGACGTCTCCAGCGCCGAGGTCGGCTGCAACTGCAGGCGGATGTCCGGCGGCACACCGGGAGCAGCCTTCATGCCGACCTGGCGCGCTTGCTGGAACTGCTCGCCCGTGATTCGGGCTGGAATCGTCCGGTTCTCCTGCGCAGCGATGCAGACGATGTCGTCGCGCCAGAGCGGCATCGAGCCGACGCGCTTGCCCAACCGTTCGCCGAAGGCGCGCGGGCCGAGCATGAAATCGATGCGGGCAAGATCGTCGGGAGTGCGCAGCCGTGCTTCGGTGAATTCCAGGACCACGTGCGGCGCCTCCGCCGTGCAGATCTCAGCCAGGATCGGCGCCAGCAGCAGGCTCACATAGTCGGCCGTGGTGATGATGAAATGCACCGCTTCCGTTGTCGGGTCGAACGGATCGGTCGAATCGAGTAGCAAGCCGATCTCGGCCAGCGCGCGATGCAGGGGATCGATCAGCGCCTCGGCACGGTGCGTGAGCTGGGCCTCGCGGCCGATCGCGACCAGCAACTGGTCTTCGAAGGTGGCGCGCAACTGGCGCAGGATGCGGCTGACGCCGGGCTGCGTCATGCCAAAGGCGCGCGCCGTCCGCGTGACGCTGCGTGTGCGCAACAGCTCGTGCAGGATCGGCAGCGTGTCGAGATTGACCCGGCGCAGCCGCGTCACCAACTCGCGGGTGTCGGGAAGCTGGTGGGTGCGGGCCGCCTGTCGTGGTATGGCCATGAGCCGCTCCATAACAAATCGTTATATGTTCTATTCCTCCTTTGGCCGTTCCGGCAAGGGTCGACGCTGACTAGCATCGGACAATTCGGAATCGCTCGGGAGGGTTGGATGCCGGCGCGGACAGGCGAGCAGTTTCTGCGCGGACTGAAGGACGATCGAGAGGTCTGGGTCGGCGGCGAACGCGTCCGGTCGATCGTCGATCATCCGGCCTTGAGCGGCGCGGCGCACGCGCTGGCGGAGGTGTTCGACCTCCAGCATCGGTATCCCGACGACTGCCTGATGCCCGATCCGGAGACGGGCGAGCCGATCAATGTCAGCCACATGATCCCGAAAAGCCGCGAGGATCTTTTGCAGCGCCATCGCGGCCTGGAGCGCGTGGCCGAATTCTCGGTGGGCCTGATGGGCCGCACACCCGACTACATGAACGTCACCTATGCGGGCTTCGCTGGCCGCTTTGACGAATGGGCGGTGAAAGGCAACGAGGAAGGGGCGGCCAACCTGGTGCGCTACCAGAAGAAGCTCGCCCGTGAGGACATCTCCCTCACCCACACCATCGTGCATTCGACGGTCGATCTCGGGAAGGGAAAGGTCCCGATTGGGTTCGACCCCGTCCAGCTGCATAAGGTCGAGAACACCTCCAACGGCATCCTGGTCCGCGGCTCGCGCGTCCTGGCGACGCTCGCGCCGTTCGCCGACGAACTCGCGGTCTATCCCGGCACGCCGATGCCCAACGCGGGCGACGTGCACGCGCTCTCGTTCTGCATTCCCATGGACACGCCGGGCCTGAAGTTCATCTGCCGAGACAGCGTAGCGGTGAACACCAACCGGTACGAGCATCCCCTGTCGAGCCGCTTCGACGAGCAGGACGCGTTCGTGATCTTCGACGATGTCGAGGTGCCGCGCGAGCGGCTGTTCATCGACGCCAACCTCGAGGCCTACAACACCGTCATGAAGACGAGCTGGTGGGCCAACATCATGCAGCAGACCATGATCCGGGCGCAGATCAAGCTCGAATTCGCCTGGGGCATGGCAACGCGCATGGCCGAGACGATCAATTCGGCAGGCCAACCGCCGACCCAGCAGATGCTGGGCGAGATCGCCATGTATGCCGAGTTCACGCGGGCTTCGATCTATGCCGCCGAGCAGGCCGCCCGGGAAATCGGCAACGGCATGTGGTCATGCGAGGGCAGGCCGCTGGCGGCCCTGCGCGCGGCGTTGCCGACCTGGTTCCCTCGGGTGAACGAGATCGTCCGGCTGATCGGCTCGCACAACCTTCTGACGACTCCAGCGCGGGGCGCACTCGAG
The DNA here is from genome assembly GCA_017308235.1 of Alphaproteobacteria bacterium. Classification (GTDB taxonomy): domain Bacteria; phylum Pseudomonadota; class Alphaproteobacteria; order Reyranellales; family Reyranellaceae; genus Reyranella. The sequence goes on from JAFKFL010000012.1 coordinate 253,142, forward strand.
GACGAGGCGCTGCGGCCCTTGATCGACAAGTACCTGCGGGGCGCTGGCGTCGACGCCGAGCAGCGCAGCCGCCTGTTCCGGCTGGCCTGGGATTTCACCGGGACGGCGCTCGGCAGCCGCAACGAGCAATACGAACGTTTCTACCTCGGCTCCGCCGGCCGTAACTTGATTACCCTTCAGGCACTGACCGCCGCTGATCGCGGCCGGGCCAATCGCCTGCTTGACCGTTTCCTGCTCGAGGAGTGGGATGAGGGTCAAGATAGCGCGGCTGGGCGCCTGGCGTCGGCCGCATCCTGAGGAGGAAGCTTATGGATCAACCGCTCTCCGGCAAACCTGCCGTTCCCGCGCAGGCAGTGACGCCGCGCGGCATCAACCATCTCGTGCTCAATGTGCGCGATCTCGAAGAGTCGCATCGTTTCTGGACCGAGCTTCTGGGCTTCCGCATGGTCGGCGAGCTGAAGCCGACGCCGACGCGTCCCAATCCGCCCAAGATGCGCTTCTATAGCGGCGATCGCGACGGCCAGACCCATCACCACGATATCGCGCTGGTCGAGAACCGCGCGCTGCCGGCGCCGCCCAAGGACTGGGCCATGTTCGGCATGCCGCTGGCGGTGAATCACATCGCGATCACCCTGCCAAGCCAGGAAGCCTGGGCGCAACAGCTCGCGTTCCTGCAGGCGCGGGGCGTCAAGTTCAACCGCCGGGTCGAACATGGCATGACGCACAGCCTCTACATCAACGATCCCAACGGCTACGGCGTCGAGTTGCTCTACGACCTGCCGCGCGAGGTTTGGGAAGGCGATATCGACGCCGCCTTGAACTACGGTGTCGCCCTGCCGACCGAAGGTCCCGAGGCGCTGGTCGACAACACCGACAATGTGCCGAGGTTTGGCGGAGCAGCCCGCGCGGCCGAGTGATCCGTCGCTGAGGCGCGTCCCGACGGCCGGACGCGCCTCATACCGGGCTGAGTTCGAAAACCACTTTGCGCCATTCGGCGCGCAGCGCCTCGATATCGGCCGAGCTGCCTGATGCCTCGAGGGCGGCGGCGAGATCACCCAGCCGCGTCGCGCCGGCGGCGCGGGCAGCCCCTTTGAGCTGATGGGCAAGTTCGGCCAGACGCGGTCGATCGCCTGACGCGGCCACGATCTCCTCCAGCAGCCTGGCGCCGGCGTGCCGGAAGCGTTCCAGCACACGCTCGACGGCGGCGCTGTTGCCACCGAACATATCAGACACCACGGAGCGATCGATGGCGCCTGAGCCGCGCATCTCGGAAACGGCGATGGCGTGCCGTGCCACGGCTTCGCGAAGGCGCTCCAGGGTGAGCGGCTTGGTGAGATAGCCGTCCATGCCGGCCGCGAGGCAGCGTTCGGCCTCGCCCTTCAGGGCATTGGCGGTCAGGGCCAGGATCGGTGTGCGGGGCCGATCGATGCCGGCGCTTTCCTCGGCGCGGATTTGGCGTGTCAGTTCGAAGCCATCCATGTCAGGCATATGGATATCGGTCAGCACCAGGGCATAGGGCTGGCTGCGCCACAGCGTCAGGGCCTCGATGCCGTTGCTCGCGGTGTCGAGGGGCAGGCCCAGAATCTCGAACTGGCCGACCAGCACCTCGAGGTTGACGTCGTTGTCGTCGACCGCCAGCACACGCATGCCCGACGCCGGCAGCGGCAGGCTGTCTCTCGCCGTCTCCTCAGACGCCGTCTCGCGCGGCGTTCCGGCGTCGCGGCGGACTTTCAGTGTCACGGTGAAGGTCGAGCCCTGGCCGGGCGCACTTTCGACTGTCACGGTACCGCCCATCAGCTCGGCGAGCCGGCGCACAATGGAAAGACCGAGGCCCGTGCCGCCATATCGTCGGGTCGTCGAACTGTCGGCTTGCGAGAATGGCTTGAACAACCGCTCCTGTTGACGGGCATCCATGCCGATACCGGTGTCGGAGACCGCAAGCGCCAAGGTGACATTCTCGTCGTCGGTGTCGATCGCACGCACACGCACGGCAATGCGGCCGACGTCGGTGAACTTGGTGGCATTGCCGATCAGGTTGAACAGGATCTGGCGCAGGCGAGTAGCGTCGGCCAACAGGGCGTCGGGCGTGCCGGGCTCGATGGTCGTGTGAAGCGACAACCCCTTGTTCTCGACCTGGACCGACAACGTCTCGACCGTGCTGGTGACGAGGGCGCGCAGCGAGAACGGCGCTTCCTCCAGCTCCATCCGGCCGGCCTCGATCTTGGAGAAGTCGAGGACATCATCGATGATGCGTAGCAGCGCGGTTGCCGAGCGGCGCACCGTGCCCACCAGCCGTCTCTGCCGCTCGTTCAGTGGCTCGCGTTCCAGGAGCTCGGCGGTGCCCACCACGCCGTTCATCGGGGTCCGCATCTCGTGGCTCATGGTGGCAAGGAAGGTCGACTTCGCCTGGTTCGCCGCCTCGGCCTCTTCACGCGCCCGCTCCGACTCCGCGCGCGCCTGGATCGCGTCTTTCTCTCGACTGGCATGGACCTTGGCCAGATCCTCGTAGGCAATCGCCAGTGCGACTTGCTTGCGTTGCTGGCGGTGCTGCACCGAGTTCTGCGCCAGGAGCGCGAGGAGATAAATCAGGATCAGGATGGACGTCGGCTTGGCGATGGGATCGCCCGTCAGCAACAGACCAATCACCAACAAGATGAGGTCCGCGCAGACGAGCAACGCATAGCTGCGCGGCTCGTACGTCCGGCCCGGTGGCAACGCCGCGATCGTGCCCAGCGTTGCGGCCACAAGCATTCGGGGAGCCTGCGCTACTTGCGGAATCAGCAGGATGCCGGTCAGCCCGTAAGACAAACCCGTTATTCCGGCCAATGCGATGTAGCGCCACCGCCAGCCCGGAGTGTCATAGGTATCAGGGTCGCGGCGATGGAGGCGTTCCAGCCGCAGGAATCCCATCATCGACGAGACATGCAAGGCAGCCGGTACAGCGAACGCCCACCATGACGCGCTGTCGCCGCAGGCCATCCAAAACATCGGCCATATCAAAAGAGCAAGAAGCCGAAGATTGTTGCCCGTCATCAAGCCATTGGTCATGGCGCGCTCGATACGCGCGTCATCCGGTGGACCGACGGTCTCTGGCATCGACAAAGAGGACGATGCGGTCATGCCGACATCGTCCGCTCGCGTTGTTTCGCAGCGGTAACGCAACCGATCATAATTGTTTCGTGGGTTTCGCCATTGGTTCGCTCAACATCGTTGTAGGCATAGAACGTGGCTTTGAACGTGCTGCGGTCGCTTGCCCGCCGGGTTTTAGAATCGGCAGGTTTTGGCTGCCTCAGATGAATTCTACGTTTTTGATACAATCGATACAGTTGGTCACTGGAGATAGCCGCAGCCACACTTCAATTGACCCTTAGCGTGGTCCTCCCCGCTTAATCGGACCCCGCTTTTTGTTAAGTCATTAATGTTCTCTTCAAACTGCCCGCCGCCCCACGGCGGGCTTTTCTTTGTTTGCATCAAGGGAGCAGCGTCTTTGTCTCCATCATGCTGCATGTATGTGCCGTCTCTTTTTCTTCTTCCTTCATACCGGGCTGAGTTCGAATACCACCTTGCGCCATTCGGCACGCAACGCCTCAATATCGGCCGAGCTGCCCGACGTCTCAAGGGCCGCGGCGAGATCGCCCAACCGCGTCGCACCGGCGGCACGGGCAGCCCCTTTGAGCTGATGGGCAAGTTCGGCCAGACGCGGTCGATCGCCTGACGCGGCCACGATCTCCTCCAGCAGCCGGGCGCCAGCATGCCGGAAGCGTTCGAGCACGCGCTCGACGGCGGCACTGTTGCCACCGAACATGTCCGACACCACGGAGCGATCGATCGCATCCGACACCCGCACGTCGGGAACCGAGATCGCGTGCCGTGCCACGGCTTCGCGAAGGCGCTCCAGGGTGAGCGGCTTGGTGAGATAGCCGTCCATGCCGGCCGCGAGGCAGCGTTCGGCTTCGCCCTTCAGGGCATTGGCGGTCAATGCCAGGATCGGCGTGCGGGGGCGATCGATGCTCGCCCCTTCCTCGGCGCGGATTTGGCGTGTCAGTTCGAAGCCGTCCATGTCGGGCATATGGATGTCGGTCAGCACCAGGGCATAGGATCGATTGCGCCACAGCGTCAGGGCCTCGATGCCGTTGCTCGCGGTGTCGAGGGGCAGGCCCAGAATCTCGAACTGGCCGACCAGCACCTCGAGGTTGACGTCGTTGTCGTCGACCGCCAGCACACGCACACCAGACGCTGGCAGCGGCAAGTGCTCGCGCATGGCATCGTCCGACGGGCCATCGATGTCGGTTCTCGATGCCAGCCGAACTCTCATCGTGACGGTAAAGGTCGAGCCCCGGCTCGGCGCGCTTTCGACTGTCACGGTGCCGCCCATCAGCTCGGCGAGCCGGCGCACAATGGAAAGACCGAGGCCCGTGCCGCCATATCGTCGGGTCGTCGAGCTGTCGGCCTGGGAGAACGGCTTGAACAGCCGCTCCTGCTGGCGGCGGTCCATGCCGATGCCGGTGTCGGAGACCGCAAGCGCCAGAGTCACGACTTTGTCGTCCACGTCGATCGCACGCACCCGCACGGCGATGCGGCCGACGTCGGTGAACTTGGTGGCATTGCCGATCAGGTTGAACAGGATCTGGCGCAGGCGCGTGGAGTCCGCGAGCACGGTGTCGGGCGTGCCCGGCTCGATGGTCGTGTGAAGTGCCAACCCCTTGTTCTCGACCTGCACCGACAACGTCTCGACCGTGCTGGTGACGAGGGCGCGCAGCGAGAACGGCGCTTCCTCCAGTTCCATCCGGCCGGCCTCGATCTTGGAGAAGTCGAGGACATCATCGATGATGCGCAGCAGTGCGGTGGCCGAGCGGCGCACCGTGCCCACCAGCCGTCTCTGCCGCTCGTTCAGTGGCTCGCGCTCGAGCAGCTCGGCGGTGCCCACCACGCCATTCATGGGCGTGCGCATCTCGTGGCTCATGGTGGCAAGGAAGGTCGACTTCGCCTGGTTCGCCGCCTCCGCTTCCTCACGCGCCCGCTCCGACTCCGCGCGCGCCATCTCCAGCTTCTCCTCCTGTTCGACGATGTCGGTGAGGTCGCGATGGATTGTGAGCACACGGGCGTCCGAAAGACGTCGATAGGTGACCTCGACAGTGCGGCCGGTCACGGTGCGCCGGCGTTCGGGCGGTTGGTCGCCGGCGTCGAAGCGGGCGATGCGTGTGGCGATCCAGCCCTCGATCCCGCCCGGCAGTTGATCGACGAGGCCATAGTCGCCGCGCTGGGCACGATAGCGTATGATGTCGGCGAAGGTGGGCAGTGTGGCCATGAAGGCATTCGACATATTGTGCAGCCGCGCCATCGCGGGATTCTGGTAGACCCAACGTCCATCGCGCTCGTAGAGCAACACGCCGTCGCTCATGTTGTCGAACACCGCTTCCAGCACGGCGCGCGCCTGTTGGAGCTTTTCCTCGCGCTCGACGATGTCGGTGAGGTCGCGATGGATGGTGAGCACGCGGCCGTCTGGGAGACGTCGATAGGTGATTTCAACTGTTCGACCGGAGAATGTTTTGCGGCGCTGCGGCGGCTGGTCGGCGGCCACGAAGCGCGCGAGACGCTGCGCCACCCAATCTTCCAGGCCCTTCGGCGACTGGTCGACCGGGCCGTAATCGCCGCGCTTGGCGCGGAACCGCATCAGGTCGGCCAGCGTCGGCGATGTGGCCATCAGCTCGTCCGGTAGCCGATGCAGGGCGATGATAGCGGCGTTTTGATAGACCCATTGCGTCTCCGGCTCGTAGAGCATGACGCCGTCGCTCATATTGTCGAACATCGCCTGCAACGCAGCGCGGGCCTGCATTGCCTCCTTCTCGCGGCTGGCATGAAGCTTGGCGAGCTCTTCATGAGCGATCGCAAGCTTCACCTGCTTGCGTTGCTGACGATGCGCTACGGTGTTCTGCAACAGCAAGGCCACCAGATAGACGCCTATGCCGATCGCCGTCGGCTTGGTGAGCGACTCGCCGACCAAGACCATCGTCGTCGCGGTTGGCAAGAGATCGAGGCAAACGAGCAACGCATAGCCAATTGGTTCGTAGGTTCGGCCAGGCGGCACCGCCGCAACCACGAGCAGAATGGCGGCGGCAAGCATGCGCGATTCCGCCGGCGGCTCCGGAAGGAGCAAGAGGCCGGCGACGCCATAGGCCACGCCGGTCAGGCCGACGAGGATGGTATGGCGCAGGCGCCAGCTTTTGAGTTCATGTCTGTCGGGGTTGCGACGATAGGCATATGCCACCCACAAAAGGCCGCCCATCGAGAAAATATGAATGGCGGCGGGGATGGCCAGCGACCACCACGGAACGCTGCCGCCACGGATCATCCAGAAGAGCGGCCAGATCGCCAGCGCCAGTAGCCGCAGACTATTGCCCGCCATCGATCCCTCGATCATCGCACGCTCGATGCGCGCATCGTCGGGCGGGACCAAGACTTCTGGAGCAGACGAAGAAGCGGCGACGGTCACGTCAATATCGTCCACATGTGCTGTTTCCTGATGGTAACGCGAGCAGCCAAAAGTGTTTCGTGGGTTTCGCCGCGGCGTTGCGCAACACGCGAAACCAATTCGCAGCACGCCGCAATGACTAAGAAACGATCCGGTCACTAGGCTCCACGTCATCGAATGCATGGCCGCAAGTTTCAGCGGTCCGCCGTGACGGAGGCAAGGATGGTCGTTCGCCTGCTCATGCATCCCCTGGCCGAAGACGTCTTCGTCTTCTTGAGCCTCGGTTTGATCCTGCTGAGCGCCGGTCTGATCGGTTCGCTGTGGTGGGGACTCCCGTCGGGCGAGGTTCCCTCTTCCGGGTTGCAGCGGCCGAGCATCACCAGCCTCTCGCCCGTGTCGCCGGTCTCGGCGCCAGTCGGCGGCCTCGCCCTTGCCTGCAGTCAGTATTCGGGTTTCAGCGCAGGAGCCACAGCGATCAACTGTAAACGCTAGACCCAATCGCAATACAGCGTCGGTTCACATACCCCCCGACGCTCACGACCGGCATATTTTGCCGCTCGTGCTCGGACGGTGCCCCTTCCCGGGCGCCGTCCGAGGTGCTTGAGGTCGGCCCGATGGAACGGCAGGATGAGAGAATGGCCGTCCGCCCCAAAGACTCACGCCCACATGTCATTGTCGTGGAGGATGAGCAGTTCCAACGTGAAACTCTCGTCGATTTCCTCGACGAGAATGGCTTTCGTCCGTCCGGCGTGGATTCGGGGGCCGCTCTGCGGAAATTGGTTGAGAAGGATCCTCCCGCCCTGGTGCTGCTCGATCTGCGGCTTCCGGGTAGCGAGGACGGGTTCGCGCTGGCCCGCTTCCTGCGCGAGCGCAGCCGGCGCATGGGCATCATCATGCTCACTGCCGCGAGCGATACCGTGGATCAGGTCGTAGGCCTGGAGACGGGCGCCGACGACTATATCGCCAAGCCCTACGAATCGCGGGCGCTGCTTGCGCGCATGAAAGCGGTGCTGCGCCGCGCCGGCGGCGCGGAGGCGGCGACCCCAGGAGCACGCGTGCGCATGGGCAAGTGCCTGCTCGACCTGCGGACCCGGCGCATGACCGCCCTGTCGGGCGAAGACGTGCCTCTGCGAGCCGGCGAGTTCGAGCTCCTGAAATTGTTTGCGGAGAACCCCAACCGGCCGCTCAGTCGTGACTGGTTGCTTGAGACCACGAGCCATCGCGAGATGGAGGCGTTCGACCGCGCCATCGACATCCGCATCCTGCGCATCAGGCGAAAGATCGAAGCGGACCCGGCTCGGCCCACCTCCATCCGTACCGTGCGTGGGGCTGGCTACATGTTCGTACCCCCCGAGGACTGACGCCCGCGTCGTCCTGGCACGCCAGTGCGGGAACCTCGCGTTGCAACCGACGTTGAAATCGGCGGCGGCCGCATCATGCGTTTGTCCGCAGATTTCGGGGGCCGGACGCATGTCGAGCGAAACACTGCATGAAGATCCGGAGAAGCTGGGCAGCGACGTCATCGACGCGCATCGCGCCATCGTCTCCGTGATGGAAGAGTTGGAGGCGGTCGACTGGTACAACCAGCGCGCCAAGGCCACCACGAATCCGGAATTGCGAGCCATCCTCGAGCACAATCGCGACGAGGAGAAGGAGCACGCCTCAATGGTGCTGGAATGGCTGCGGCGTAGCGATCCGATCCTGGCCGGACACTTCAAGACCTATCTGTTCACCGAAGGATCGATCACCGGGATAGAAACCGAAGCCGAGCACGGTGGCGGAAGCGACGCCTCTTCGGCCGCAGGCGGCGACGGCAGCCTGGGCATCGGCAGCCTGCGGAAGGTCGGTGGCCAATGAACCATCTCTTCCGCGAAAAGGCGCCCATCACCCCCGCTGGCTGGGCAGAGATCGAGAAGGAGGCCAAACGCACCCTTCGCACCTTGCTCGCCGCGCGCCGCGTCGTCGACTTCCGCGGACCGCTGGGTTGGGAATCATCGGATGTCGAGCTGGGGCGGGCTGATCCCATCGCCTCGCCGAACGGGGCTCGGGAAGTCCAGGCACGCCTGCGGCGCATCCAACCGATGGTCGAACTGCGCATTCCGTTCGAGATGACCCGTGCCGAGCTCGACGCCATCGATCGCGGCGCCCGTGATCCCGACCTCGATGCCATCACCGCGGCGGCGCGCGAGATCGCGATCGCGGAGGATCGCGCCATCTTCCACGGCTATGAGGCCGCGCACATCACCGGCATCTGCCAGGCTGCTGTCGACTACACTGTGCCGCTGGGCGCCAGCCACAACGACTATCCCGGCGCGGTGGCGTCGGCGACGACGAAGCTGCGCGACAACGGCGTCGAAGGGCCGTTCGCGGTGGTGCTGAACGAGCAGCTCTACAAGGAGCTCGCGGCCCGCACCGAGGGTGGCTACCCGATGCTGACGCACGTCAAGCGTCTGGTCGACGGCGACATCGTTCCAGCGCCCGGGCTCGAGGGTGGTCTTGTCCTCTCCCTGCGCGGCGGCGATTTCGAGCTCTCGGTCGGCCAGGATTTCTCGATCGGCTACCTCGAGCATACGATCGAGGTGGTGCGGCTCTATCTCGAGGAGAGCTTCACTTTCCTGGTTCTCACCGACCAGGCCGCGGCGCCGCTCTCGGCACGCGCCGGCAAGAAGTAGGTCTTTTGGACCGCGGGCTTCCAGCCCGCTCATCAAGGATCCTTATCGCCGCGCCTGCGCTTCGCGCGCCGTCTTGGCGGCTTGGGCGAAGCGCAGACAGAGGCGGCGGGCGATCGTCTCGTCCGGCAGGGCGGTGCTCTTGCACTCGATCTCCGCCTTCAGGATCTCCGACAAGGCATGGCTGAGCCGCGGAAGCGGCCAGGTCCGCACATGCCGCTCGAAGCGCTGCCGCACCGGCCCGCCGCGCGGCAGGCCGCGGGCCTTGAACATCGCCCCTTCGATATTCCCGCCCTTGGCGTGGCTTGCGACGAGATGGAGCTGGTCGACGTGGCGCTGCAGGGACCGCACCAGCTGGACGGGATTGCCGCCCTCGGCGAACACCCGGTCGAGCGCACGGTCGAGCGTCGTCAGCTCGCCGTCGAAGGTTGCCGCGATCACGTTGTCGATGCCAACCGCGGCCGTGTCGCCCAGCACTGCAATCGCGTCGTCGAGTGTGACTGCCTTGCTGCCGTCATCCGCCTTGTAGAGCAGGAGCTTGTCGATCTCGCTTCGGGTCTGGCCGCGATCGCCGCCCAGTCGCTCGACGATCCAGTCGAGCGCATCGGCCTCGACACTGAGACCGGCGGCGCGCGCCGAGCTTTCCACCAGCCCCTCGAGCGCCTCGGTCGTATCCATGTAGCAGGGCAATGCCGCGAGGCAGGCCTCGGTCTCGGCCAGTGCGCGGAGCTGCGAGCGTGGGGTGAGATTGCCGGCCTCGAGCACGATCAGCGCATCACCCGCACCGGCTTCGACAAGGTTGTGCAGCGCCGTCACCGACTCCTCGGCCGCCGGCCGCACGCGGATCACCCGCCGGCCGCCCATCAGCGACATGGCCGAGAACTCGTCGGCCAGCCGCGCCGGATCGGCCTTCAGTGCATCACCCGCGATGTCGACTACGCGAAACGGATCCTTGAGATCGGGGCACACCGTCTTGGCGAGCAGCGTCGCCCGCTCCGCCACCAGCCCGTCGTCGTTGCCGTAGACGACGACGCCGCGGACCACAGGATTGGGCTTCTTGAGGAACGCTTCGACCTGCCGGGGCTCGATTTTCATGGGCGCTTCTATAGCATCCTGCCGCCGGCGACGGTGCCCCTCTCTGTCATCCTGAGCGCAGCGCCTGCCCTGAGCGAAGCCGACGGGAAGGCTCTCATGACGATTGCGGCCGGTCTGCTTGTTGAGGCTACGCCACGACGTTGACGATCCTGTTCGGCACCACGACCACGCGTTTGGGCGTCTTGCCGTCGAGGGCGCGCACGATCTCGGGCAGGGCCAGAGCCGTTGCCTCGGCGACGTCTTTCGGCGCGTCCTTCGCAAGTTGCAGGGTGCCGCGCAGCTTGCCGTTCAACTGCACGGCGACGGTCACCGTGTCGTCGACCAGCAGCGCTGGCTCGGCCGTCGGCCAAGGTTCCTCGGCCAGCATCGTCTTGTGGCCCAGCGCTTGCCACAGCTCCTCGGCAAGATGCGGCGTCATCGGGCCGATCAGCCGGACGAAGATCTCCAGCGCCTCGCGCCGCGCCCATCTGTGGGAGTCGTCCTTGGGCGTGCCGCCACCGATCGCGTTGGCAAGCTCGTAGAGGCGTGCAACCGCCTTGTTGAAATGGAAAGCCTCGATGTCGGCCGAAAGGCCCGCCACGGTTTTGTGCGCCGCGCGCCGCAATGCGATCGCCGCATCGGTGAACGAGGCCGGCCGCGGGGCGCCGACGGGCGGCAGTCCCTCCAGCGCCTCGGTGGCGATGCGAAACAGGCGCTGCTGGAAGCGCCAGGCGCCCGTGACGCCCGCTTCGGTCCATTCGAGATCGCGCTCGGGCGGGCTGTCCGACAGCATGAACCAGCGCGCGGTGTCGGCGCCGTAGTCATGGATAATCTGGTCGGGGTCGACGACGTTCTTCTTCGACTTCGACATCTTCTCCGAGCGACCGACCTCGACAGGACTCTTGTCGGAGATCCGTACGACCTTGCCGCCCGCGCGCTCGACCTCCTCCGGCAACAGCCACGAGCCGTCGCTGGCGCGGTAGGTCTCGTGGCAGACCATGCCTTGGGTGAACAGGCCGTCGAACGGCTCGTCGCGGCTGGTCATCTGCACCTCGCGCATGGCGCGGGTCCAGAAGCGCGAATAGAGGAGGTGCAGGATCGCGTGCTCGACACCGCCGATGTACTGATCGACCGGCATCCAATACTGGTTCTCCTCGCGGTCGAACGGCGCCGTTGCGAGATGCGGCGAGGTGAAACGGTCGAAATACCAGCTCGAATCGATGAAGGTGTCGAACGTGTCGGTCTCGCGTCGCGCCGGCTTGCCGCACCGGGGACAGGCGACGTGCTTCCAGGTGGGATGGCGGTCGAGCGGGTTGCCGGGACGGTCGAATTCGACGTCATCAGGCAGTTCGACCGGCAGGTCCTTCTCCGGCACCGGCACGACGCCGCAGCTTTCGCAGTGGATCGCCGGGATCGGGCAGCCCCAGTAGCGCTGGCGCGACACCAGCCAGTCGCGCAGGCGGTACTGCGTGGTGCCCTTGCCGACGCCCATCTCCTCCAGCCGCGCGATGATGCGGGCCTTGGCCTCGTCGACCGGAAGGCCGTTCAGGAAATCGGAGTTGATGATGACGCCGTCGTCGGTGAAAGCCGCGTCGGCAACGCTGAAGGTCTTGGGATCGGCATCCTTCGGCATCACCACCGGCAGGATCGGCAAGCCGTACTTGACCGCGAACTCATGGTCGCGCTCGTCGTGGCCGGGACAGCCGAAGATCGCACCCGAGCCATATTCCATCAGCACGAAGTTGGCGGCGTAGACCGGCAGCGTCTTGCCGGGCAGCAGCGGATGCAGGGCCTGCAGCGGCAGCTTGTAGCCCTGCTTCTCGGCTGTCTCGAGCTCGGCCGCGGCGGTGCCGGTCTTGCGGCATTCGGCGATGAAGCGCTGCAGGTTCGGATCGTTTTGCGCGAGTTCGGTAACCACGGGGTGGTCGATCGACAACGCCATGAAGGAGGCACCGTAGAGCGTGTCGGGCCGCGTGGTGAAGATCTCGAGCTTGCCCCAGTCCTTCTCTGGAGAGGCGAGCGAAAAGAAGACGCGCGCGCCGCGGCTCTTGCCGATCCAGTTGGCCTGCATCAGCCGCACCTTCTCGGGCCAGCGGTCGAGCGTGTCGAGCCGCTCCAGCAACTCGTCGGCGAAGTGCGTGATCTTGAGGTTCCACTGCGTGAGCTTGCGCCGCTCGACCGGCGCGCCGGTGCGCCAGCCCCTGCCCTCGATCACCTGCTCGTTGGCCAGCACGGTGTTGTCGACGGGGTCCCAGTTGACCCACGCCTCCTTGCGGTAAGCGAGCCCCGCCTTCCAGAAGTCGAGGAACATCTTCTGCTGATGGCGGTAGTACGTGGGATCGCAGGTCGCGAGCTCGCGGCTCCAGTCGAGCGACAGGCCCATCGATTTCAGTTGGGCCTTCATGGTCGCGATGTTCTCGTAGGTCCACTTCTTGGGATGGACCTTTTTCTCCATGGCGGCGTTCTCGGCCGGCAAGCCGAAGGCGTCCCAGCCCATGGGATGCAGCACATTGAAACCCTTGGCCCGCTTGTAGCGGGCGATCACGTCGCCTTGCGTGTAGTTGCGCACGTGGCCCATGTGGATGCGCCCCGACGGATAGGGGAACATCTCCAGCACGTAATACTTCGGCCGCCCCTTCTCCATGACGGCACGAAAGGTCTGGCGTTCCTCCCAGGCTTTCTGCCACTTGGCTTCGGTCTCGCGGAAATTGTAACGCGGCGACGACCCCTCGGGCGGGGAAACTGCGGACGACACAGGCTCACTCCAGAAACGACAGTGGCCGCAGCGGATGCGCCCTGCAGCGCGTCACGTCAAGTTTTGTGGCGCGCTCGCGGGTTGTGCGAGCCGACTCTACCGGTCAGCTACCAGGGATCAGCTTCCACCCTGGGCGATGCGCAGTTGCCGGGCGCGCGTGAGGATCGCGTCCTCGATGTCGGTGTTGGTATGCGGATCGACCTGGGCGTCAACCCAGCCGCCCCCCTTGGGGTTCTGCTGTTGCTTGAACACCGAGACGCGCACGCCATCGGCGCGCAGCGCGCGATCGAGGATGGTGACCTGCACCTTCATCCGCTCGTTCGGAGTCTCGGCCGGCGTATACCAGTCGGTGATGATCACGCCGCCGAACGGATCGGCCTGCACCAGCGGGATGAAGTTGATCGTGTCGAGGCTGGCGCGCCAAAGGAAGGCGTTCACCGCGACGCCGCTGCCTCCTCCTTCATCCGCCGGCTTTTCCTTGGAGCCGAAGAGGCCGCCGGGGCCGAACAAGGTGCCCTGCTCCCGGTTCTGTCCGCCAAGGCCTTGGGCGGCATCGACCTTGCCAGCCTTACCGGCGTTCAGGTCTCGTTCCTTGATGGCGTTGGGGTTGCCAACACCACAGCCCGCCAACGACAGGGTGGTGAGACCGAGCATCCAAAGCCGGAACAACGACGACCGGCGCAATTTCTCATTATCTCCGCTTGCCGCGGAAGGATTTGTCATAGTCTACCTGCTAGAGTCCGCACTTCCTGCCCTAAAGGCGGCGGGCAGACCATATGCGCGGCGATCTGTAATCGCAAGGGGCGGAATAACTCACCTCTCCTCAAGGTCCTGATATGAAATCGTATAAGTCTTATTATAAAACTAACTGCCTGTAGAAGCAGGGTGCCGCGACGCTATTTTATTGGGCTATTGGCCATTCCGTGGCCTCGCAAATTGTGACAAAGACGCCACAGGTCCGGAGAGATTCGGGTGCGATTGCGTCCATTCCTTGACCCCCCTTTTCGCCCTGTGTTTTTATTCGGCGGTCGCATTGGCGGGAGAGCGCGTGGCCAAAAGCTCGCGGTCCGTCGGTCAGACAAGGCCTTTGGGTACGTACCAGTCTCTGATCAATGAGAGAGGGAGAATGATGAAAAAGCTATTGCTAGGCTCGACCGCCTTGGCCGTCGTCGGCCTGGTGGCCGCCCCTGCCATGGCTGCCGACCCCATTAAGATGGGTGTTGGCGGCTACTACCAGTTCTACGCGCTGGCCGGCTCGATGGAGGGCACCTACGCCACCAACGGCACCTCCGCGCAGTTCAAGGGCATCCAGTTCATTCAGGAAGGTGAAATCCACTTCATTGGCCAGACGAAGTTGGACAACGGCACCTCAATCGGTGTCCGCGTCGAACTCGAAGGCTGGAACCCGCCGGTCAACGGCGGCGGAACGGGCAACCATCAGATCGACGAAGCCTACATCTTTGCCTTCGGCGACTGGGGTACGTTCAACTTCGGCTCCAAGGACGACGCCGCGTACATCATGTACTACGGTGCTCCGTCGGCGCTGCTGGGCTTCGGCTTCATTCAGCACAACTCGTCGTTCAGCTGGACCAATCCGATCGCCAATGCCAACAACAAGGCGGCGTTCCGCATCTCTGCGCAGACCATCGACGCGCAGTTCCAGGACGTGAACCGCGTCAACTACTACACGCCGCGTTTCTTCGGCTTGCAGATCGGCGTCAGCTACGCGCCGAAGATCAACCTGAACTCTACCGCTGCTGGCGGCCAGGGCTTGGGATCGCCCATCACCAACGTTGGCGGCGTCTGCGGCTTCAACGATGCGACGACGGCCAACGGCTGTCCGACCAATGACTACTCCTGGCAGGATGCGCTGGCCATCGGTGCCAACTACCTGAACAAGTTCGGCGATTTCTCGGTCGCGGCCTATGTGGCCTACTCCTACGCCAGCTTCGTTCCGGGCTTCCAGGGCTTCTCTGGCGCGGCCAACGTGATTACGGGCGCCAACCTGTCGGCGTGGAAGCAGTTCGTGGCTGGCTTGCAGTTCAGCGCCTACGGCTTCACCCTCGGTGGTTCGTACACCTGGGATAACAACGGCCTCGGCTCGAACTACTACACGGGCCAGAACAACGACACCAATTCGTTCGCTGTTGCCCTGATGTATGAAACCGGCCCGTGGCAGATCTCTGCCGGCGCGGCGGTTGCCTACAACAACAACGGTAACGGTTCGTTGACCGTGACCAACTGCGGCCTCTCGGCGGCTTGCTCGGTGACCCAGCCGGCCACCTTCGCGGCGGCCTTCGGCAGCAACCCGCAGGCGGGCGCGCTCCGGTTCGGCACCGAAACGGCGTCGAAGATCGAAGTTGGCGCCAACTACGCGCTCGGACCGGGCATCAAGATGATGGGCGGTGTGATCGTCAACAACCTGCAGGGCCCGTCGAATGCAGTGGCGGCCCAGTCCTGGGCAGCTCTGCTGGGCATGGACTTCCGCTTCTAGTCGTCAGCGACTGTCGAAATGGAAAGAGCGGGCGAAAGCCCGCTCTTTTCTTTTGCGCCCACACCTCTTTATGGCTTCGACAAACCTAAGAGCGCCGCTGTCCAACGATGTTGACGAATAGGGTCGGAAGGTAGGTCCGCGATACCGGCAAGCGTTCGGTCGCCTGCCGTGAGAGAACATCGCGATTGTCCTCGTGATCGAGCACAATCTGGAACAGGCCTTGTTCGACTGCTCCGGCCCGCGCTTCCAGGTCGGGTGCGCCGTCGCGCTCCACGCGATAAGCCGCATCGAGCCCGACGTCGCCGCCGCTGTAGAAGGCCGACAGGATCTCCAGCCGGGCGAACATCACGCCGAGACCGCGCACCGAAAAGCGCCAGTAATCGTCCGGCGCGGCATGGAAGGCCTGCGACCAGGGCGTCGCCACGAAGGCGAGGCCGCCAGGCCGCAACAGGCTCTCTATGTTGCGGGCCGCCCGCATAGGCGAGCGCGTGTGCTCGAGCACGTGACAGCAGATAACCAGGTCGAAGGGTTCGCTGCCCAACACCGATACCAACGTCCGGGGTGGGCTGCAGATGTCCAGCACGCTGTCGACATTGTCGCCCGCAGCGAGATCGATCCCGATGAAGCGGGTGCGGGGGCCGAACCGCTTGCGGACCAGTGTTCGCCAGTGTTGCTCGTTGCGATCAGAAACGGAGATGCGAGCGCCAACCTGCAGCACTCTTGGCCGGCGACGGCCCATCGATCGGGCGAGCCGCTCGAGCAGCTGCTCGACCTCATGTGCGACGGTCGTGCCGACGACACGCAACTCTCCGCGCCGGCCCGAGGGCCGACCGTCGGAAGAGGTGGTCCGCTTCAATCGTGCACCACCACGATATGCATGCGCCGGGGACCGTGCGCGCCGAGTTCGATCGCCTGCTCGATGTCGCCCGTGCGTGAAGGACCGGTGATGGTGTTCACCGTGCGCGGCATGCTGTTCTTGCCGTAGCGGCCTCGCAGCATCGTCCAGACCTCCTCATAGCCGCTCACGATATCGCCTTCGCGCAGCACGACGATGTGCGTGTCGGGCAACAGATTGAGCGACACCGGATGATCGGGACCCGAAGCCATCACCAGGGTGCCTGTTTCGGCAATCCCGGCAAAGGCGCCGGTGATCGACACCTGGTCGCGCGCTTCGCCGCGCCCGCGCCGCAGGTTGAGCAGTTTCTGGCTCGTCCAATCGTAGCGCTCGAGTTGGGGCGAGGGCGCTATTGCCGCCTCGGCCGGCAGGTTGTTGCGCGCGAGATAGGCGCTGACCTCATCAGGCACATCGGCTGCCGCGACGCGCGACACGGTGGCGTTGTTGGCCTCCGCCCACTGGCAGAAAAGAGCGACCTTTTCGGCTGCCGGGAGTTGCGCGCGTGCGACCACGGGGCCACGCGGAGGTACGGCCAGACGCTGCTCCACAGCGAGGCGGGCGGTATCTGTGAGGTCGCCGCGATGAAGGGATCGCCGGATGCCGTCCAGGATCTGGGCTCGCGCCGGATTGCGCGTCTCGCTCATGGCCTGACGCGTGCTCCGCCGTGGCGCGCCCACTGGGCATGGAACGTGCCGCCTGCCGGCGGTGCAGGGAAATCGCGAAAGCGCGTCCAGCCGCCGGCCAACGGTAGCGACCGGTACCGGCCCTCGGCGCGGCCGAACATCGACAACAGCCGGTTGGCCATCTGCGTGGCCCAACGATAGAGCTTCGGCCGGCGGACGAGCCAGCTCCACAACGCCAATCCCTGGCGCACGGCGCGCGGCGTGAGATGCCGCTCGAACTCGCGTTCGCGCCAGTGCCGCATCAGGCCGGGCAGGGGGATACGTACAGGGCACACGCTCTCGCAGCGGCCGCAGAAGGTCGAGGCGTTGGGCAGATCACCTGCTTCCTCGACACCGATCAGTTGCGGGGTCAGCACTGCGCCGATCGGGCCCGGATAGACCCAGCCATAGGCATGACCGCCGATCGCGCCGTAGACCGGGCAGTGGTTCATGCAGGCGCCACAGCGGATACAGCGCAGCATGTCCTGCATCTTGGTGCCGAGCACCGACGAGCGGCCGTTGTCGAGCAGGACGACGTGATAGGCCGATGGGCCGTCGAGATCGTCCGCGCGCTTGGGACCGGTGTTGAGCGTCGTGTAGGCCGAAGATTCCTGTCCCGTCGCCGAACGCGCCAGCACGCGCAGCAGTACGGCGGCGTCCTCCAGAGTGGGAATCACCTTCTCGATGCTCGCCAGCACGATATGCATCTTGGGCAGCGTGTTGGAGAGATCGGCGTTGCCCTCGTTGGTGACCAGCATCGACGAGCCGGTTTCGGCGACCAGGAAGTTCGCGCCGGTGAGCCCAACGTCGGCGTCGAGGAATTTCTGGCGCAACACATGGCGGGCTTCCGCCACCAGGTCGTTGCGCTCGGTCAGCCGCTTGGTAAAGCCGAGCGGTGCGTGATGCTCGAAGAAAGTGTCGGCGACCTGGTCTTTGGTGAGATGGACGGCGGGCGCGATGATGTGGCTTGGCGGCTCGTGGCGGAGCTGGATGATGTATTCGCCGAGGTCCGTTTCGATCGGCGCGATGCCCAGTGCTTCGAGATGTTCGTTGAGCGCGATCTCCTCGGCCACCATCGACTTCGACTTGGCGACAGTGCGTGCGCCGACGCTCTTGCAGAGATCGCCGATGATGCGGCGCGCATCGTCCGCCGTCGGCGCCCAGTGCACATGGCCGCCGAGCGCGATGACCTTGCGCTCGAACTCTTCGAGGTAGAAGTCGAGATTGGCCAGCGCATGATTCTTGATATCGCGTGCGCAATCGCGCAGCGCCTCGAACTCCGGCAGCCGCTCGGCAGCCTGGCGCCTTCTCTCGGAGAAACCCACCTTCAGCTTGGCGAGCGAATCCTGCAGGTTGGGATCGGCGAGAGCGGTGCCGACGTTGTCCTTGAAGTCGTGGGCCGTCGACTGCATCAGCGCCTCACCGGGCCGTGCTGGGCCTCTGGTTCACCGATCGCCGCCTGCCCGCCCATGTCGGCCAGCACTTCGGCGACGTGGCGAACGCGCACGCGCCTTCCCTCGCGCTGCAGCTTGCCCGCCATGTTCATCAGGCAACCGAGATCGCCCGCCAGCAGCGTGTCGGCTTCGGTCTCGGCGATATCGGCCGACTTCTCGCCGACCATGGCGTTGGAGATCTCTGGGTACTTCACGCAGAAGGTTCCGCCGAATCCGCAGCAGACCTCCGGCGACTTCATCTCCTTGAGACGCAGCCCCTGGACCGACTGGAGCAGCCGACGCGGTTGCTGCTTCACCCCGAGTTCGCGCAAGCCCGAACAGGAATCGTGATAGGTGGCGGTGCCGTCGTAGCGGGCCGTCACCTTGTCGACACCCAGCACATCGACCAGGAACGACATCAGCTCGTAGCTTCGGTGGGCGAGATTTTCCGCCCGGGCCTTCATCACCGGATCGTCGTCGAACAGGCCGGGATAATGGTGCGCCAGCATGCCGCCGCACGAACCCGACGGCGCGACCACCGCTTCGAAACCTTCGAAGGCATCGATCACCTGCGCCGCGATGGCGCGCGTGCTGGCGCGGTCGCCGGAATTGTAGGCCGGTTGGCCGCAACAGACCTGCAGCGGCGGAATCTCCACCGTGCAACCCGCATCTTCCAGAAGTTTTACAGCGGCAAAACCGACGACGGGCCGGAAGAGATCGACCAGGCAGGTGACGAACAGCGCAACGCGACGGGGCGGGGAGGGGCGATCGATGGACGGCATGACCACTCGATCACCATGGCAGCGTGAAAAATAGCGCGCAAGGACGAAGGCATTTCGACGCACGGACCGGAGCGGTGACCGCGCCGCTCCGCTCGCGATCCGAAAAAACTAGCCTTTGTTGGGCACCAGGACGATGGCGCGGCCGCCGCCCACCATGCGGCCGGCCCAATCGGCGGCTTGCGCGGTCGAGCCGAAGAATACGTCGCCTCGCGCCGGTCCCTTGATCGCAGCGCCGCTGTCCTGGGCGATCATCAGGCGGCGATAGGGTTCGGTGGCGCCGGGCTTGCCGGCGACCGGCCGCGTCGTCTCGATCCAGATCGGCGTGCCGTAGGGCGTCACCGCGGTATCGATCGCGAGGCTGCGTTGGGCCGTGAGCGGCACGCCTTCCGACCCGGTCGGCGCGGTCGTGCGCGTGTCCCTGAAGAAGATGTAGCGTTCGTTGCGGCGCATCACGTCGCGGCCCTGCTGCGGATGGCGCTTCAGCCAGTCGCGGATGGCCGGCCAGGTGACGTCCTCGCGCTTCATGACGCCCATGTCAGCCAACACGCCGCCGATCGCCGTGTAGGCCCGGTTGTTCGAGCCGTCGAAGCCGAGGCTCAAGGTGCCGCCTTCGGCCAGATGGACGCGTGCGCTGCCCTGGACCTGGGCTTCATAGAGCGCCACCAGATCCTGCACCCAGACGATCTCGAGCCCCTTGCCCTTCAGCGCGCCCTGCTCGATCTCGGCCCGCGTGTAGTAGGGCTTGTCGCTGAGATCGGTCGGCCGGCGATAGACGGGGATGGTGAATACGCGCGACGGCGCGCGGCTGCCGCGCAACTCCGGCTCGAAGTAGCCGGTGAAGCTTGCCGGTCCTTGCACGACCAGCGGTCGGAAATTCTGCTCGAAGAATTGCCGCGCACCCTGATCGTCGCCCGCTCTCACCGCTGCCGCATGGGTGCAGATCTGCCGCCACTCGGCGGCGGTCACGATCCTCTCGCCGCCGTCGGTGGCGATGCGCGTGTCGGGCGAGGCATTGAGCCGGGGGCAGGAACGGCGGAATGTCGCCAACGCCTCGGCGAGCTTGTCGTTTGACCAGCCGGGGATTTCGTTGAAGGCGATCGGCGCCATCGCCACCTTGTTCGAACCGGCCAATCCTCCGCCGCTTGTGCACGCAGAAAGCAAACCGGCAACAACCAACAAAGCTGCGCCGCCGGACAGGACTTTCCAGCGCATGCGGTTATGCCTCCCCTTTTCAGCCTTCGCTTTCAGTCTTGACCAGCACCCAGTTAGGGTCGCCCGATTTGGTGTCGCGGCGGAACGTCCAGAGATCGATGACTTTCTGCACTTCGTTGGGATTGCCGTCGGCGATCTGGCCTTCGGCATTGCGCACCACGTTGACCTGTTCGGTGACGAAGCGGACGGTCACCTGCGCGTTGCTACCCTGTAGCTCGGCGACCGCAATGTCGGATGCCTCGAACCCGATCAGGGTTGTCTCGGCTTTCTCCCGACGCTCGTTGCGGCCGCGGATCGCGCCCTCGAAGCTCGCGAAGGTCGGCCCGTCGAGCAGCGAGCGCAACGGTCCGGTATCGCCCTTGGAGAAGGCCTCGACGATGGTCGTGAAGGCGGCGCGCGCGCCATCGGCAAAGGCCAGCGGATCGAACTGGGGATCAGCCGTGCGAATAGCGGCGACACCGGCAGTAGCTGTCGGCAGCACGGCGGAACGAATGCCGCCCGAGCCGGTGGTGGCGTTCGACGGCCGTGGCGCTGGCGCGTTGGCGCCAGGCAGGGAAACCACGTTGTCGTTGCCGACGGGCGCGTCGCCGATCCGTGGCGGACCGCCGGAGGGTGTGGATGGCGGCGCGGGCGGCGTGAACGGGTCGCGCGCCGGTGGCCGCTCGTTGCCAGTGCGCTTTCCCAACACCGAGCGCAGGCGCAGGATCAGGAAGATCGCGACCAGTCCGATGAGGATGATATCGTAGTTGTTACCCACGAAGGCGCTCCGCCTGCTCGTCTCAACCTGCTTGTCTCAATTCGTCGCCAAATTACATAGGCTCCGAATGGGGAAAGGGCAAGGCAACGCCGGGGCGCGCCTATGCGGTTCCTATGTCCTAAAGGGCCTATGTCCTAAGGGGCGAGCACCACAATATCGACCAAATTCGGGACCCCCGCCACCTGTCGATGCGGCCGCCGTTCGCGCGGTGCGGGCGGCACGTAGCCCTGACTCTCCGCCAAGCTGTAGGTCTGCGCATCGGTCAGCGCGCGGGTCTTTTCATCTTTATTATGCTTTTCGAGTTTTGACGTAAAATTGACCGCATCGCCGATGACGGTGAATTCGAGCCGTTCGCCATCACCCACGGCGCCGAAGACGACGCGCCCCGCCCCGACGGCGAGCCCGATCGAGAGCGGTGACGCGCCGTTGGCCGTACGTTCGGCCGTCCATTGGTCGGCTGCGCCGACGATGGCGTCCACCGCCCGCAGGGCGTCTGCCGCTGCCGTGACCGAGGGGGCGACCGCGCCGAAAGAGGCGAGGATGCCGTCACCCAGGAATTTGTCGATGCTGCCGCCGTGGCGCACGATCAGAGGGCAGACGCGCGCCTGGTAGTCTTGCAGAAGCTTCATGACGTCGTCGGGCGGCAATTCGGTCGAAAGCCGCGTGAAGCCGCGCAGGTCGACGGTGAGGATGGTGGCATCGCGCAGTTCGCCCTCGCCGGCTTTCACCGCCATCGCTGCGGTCCGGATGCGCGCTGCCACGCCGGGGTCGAAGAAACGTTCGAGGTCGCGCGCCGCGGCGCCTTCGCTGACGGCGCGGACCAACAGGTGACGGGCGCGGGCGATCGCCAAAGCCAGCACCGCCGTCGTGACCAGGATCGCGATCACCTTGTCGACCTCGGCGTGGATCAAAAGCGTATTCGAGGTCATGTATTCCACGAAGTCGTGCGTGCCCGGATTATCGGGCCCGCCGTAGCCGCTCATTACGTAGAGCACCAGCAGCACCCAACCTACCGCCGCCGCGATACCGGTCAGCACGACGAAGCGCGCCTCGAAGCGCAGCGCGCGCAGGGCGATGAACAGGAAGACGTAGAGCAGCGTCGGGACCTTCAGATAGAAGGCCGCCGGCTGCGCGTATTTGAGATGAAAAGAAAAGATCAGCGCCATCAGGAGCGCCATGTCGGCGAGCACCGAGAGATAGAGCATCCACGACACGAGTAGACGACTGTAGGCGAGCGCCAGGCGGATGACGCCGAAGACGGCGTAGAGGGCAAGCACCGTGGTCTCGAGATAGCCGAGCTGGACCACGCCGTCCGGCATGGTGGTGGTCTCGTAGGCGACAGCCAGCAGGGCGACGATCACGAGCTGCACCCACGCGATCAGGATCTCGCTCTGCTCTTGCTGACGCTGGATCGCGGCCTGCACCCGCTCGGGCAGCTTCTGCGGACCGATGCTGTCGAACAGCCAGGTGCGGAACGTCCGCCACATCAGCGCGTCTCCAGCCACAGGCTGGTCGCCATCGCTTCGGGCCGCTGCGGCAAGCGTGGCACGACCGATCGGGCAAGACGATCGGCCAGCTGCCGTTCCGCCCAGACACTGGAGAACAAGGGCGTGCAGGCGCCGCTGACCAGGAGCGGCACCACGCCCTGTTGCTCGTTGTAATTCCGCCAGCCCCAGACGGCCGGGTAGTCGAACGGCAGGAAGATGTCGTGGATATGCACCAGCACACCCGACGGCAGGCGCGGCAGCACGCGGTTTAGCAGGAGATCGACATCGCTGCCCGGCATCAGGATATGGCTGGAATCGATGAACAGGACGTCGCCGGCGACAAGCGCATCGAACAGCCCGGCCTGTGCGGCTTGCAGCGTCTTCGCCACCACGCGCACGCCCGGCAGGCCGGCGATGTCGGCCCGTGGTGCCGGATCGATGGCCACGATCTGCCCATCCTTGCCGAGCGCCCGCGCGAGGATGCGCGTGGAATGGCCGGAGCCCACTTCGACGATGCGCCGCGGTTGGCGCGCGCGGACGAGGCTGTAGGCGATGGCGCCGTCGAGCGCCGGGAACCACGCCTGGTCGAGCAAGCGCCCCAGGCCGATCAGCTCATCGGCATGGGCATCGACCAGATCGATCGCGTCGGCGAACGCCGAGCTCTGCCGCTCGAATAACGCCTCGATCGCGCCATAGGGCGGTTGGGCGCCCGGCGGCGGCAGTGCGGCAGCATAGCGATGGGGAATGAACCAGCCTCGCGGCGGCAAGCCCAGCACCGTCGGCAGGCCCAGCGCCAGCCGGCGCCAGCGGCCACGGAGGCTCAGCGCGCGGGTCACGACAGCCGGGGTCATGACGGCACGAGTCACGGAGCGATGATCAGGCCCTCGTGGGCCACGATCACCCGTGGCAGGCCACTCGGCACCGTGCCAGGACGTCGCCGCGCGGCCTCGCGTGCGACGTCGTCCATGAAGTTGTCGTCGTGACTGGGATCATGATGGAAGATGACGAGCGTGCCGACCTCGGCGGCGTCGGCGAGACGCACGCCCTCCTGCCAGGTCGAATGGCCCCAGCCGCGGTAGCGCGGATATTCTTCGTCGGTGTAGCTCGAATCGTAGATCATGATATCGGCGCCGCGGCAGAGCCCGATGATGTTGGCATCCCGGCGGTCGATACGGTGCTCGGTGTCGGTGATGTAGCAGATCGACTTGCCGCCATGCTCGATACGATAGCCGGTCGCTCCGTTGGGATGGTTGAGCGGTGCCGTGCGCATCGTGACGTCGCCGCAGGTGAGTGGCGCGCCCATATCGAATTTCATGAACTTGACCGAGGCCCGGAACGCGTCGAGCGAGACGGGATAGAGCGGCGCCTTCATCAGGCTCTTCACGACCATCTTCAGCGCGTAGGGCGGCTTGAGATGCCCGGCCCACATCCGCACCGTGTTGCGTTCGTCGAACAGGGGCGAAAAGAAGGTGAGGCCGGCGAGATGATCAAGATGGGTATGCGTGAAATAGATATCGATATCGAGCGGCGCGTGATGGGCGAGCTCTCGGCCCAGCGGACGGATGCCCGTGCCGGCGTCGAAAATGAGTCGGCGGCCGGCCGCCGTGACCTCAAGGCAAGAAGTATTGCCGCCGTAGCGTGCATATTCGGCCCCGGGGCAGGGGATCGATCCCCGCACGCCCCAGAAGCGGACTTTCAGACCATCGGCCAACGCCTGAGTTCCTCGGATACATACCCTGTTGTCAGAGTCCACAGGCCAGCGCTCGCCGTCAACCGCATGCCAGACCGCCCAAGCTGACAATTTGCACTGCTGGGGTCGCCTGCCGGCCCGCCAATACCCGCATTTTACACTGGGTTGATCAATTCACCGGCTCAGCCGCGTTGCCTGAAACATCAATTGGAGCAATAATTTCGCCATGGAAATTGCCAACCAGACTGCCCCTTCCGCGATCGGCCAGCCGCCTGTGCGCACGGCAAAGTTCGCTATCGGACAGGTCGTGAAGCACCGCCGCTACCCCTTCAGAGGTGTTATCTTCGATGTCGACCCGGTGTTCGCCAACACCGAGGAGTGGCTGGCCTCCATCCCCGAGGACGTGCGGCCGCGGCGCGACCAGCCGTTCTATCACCTGCTGGCGGAAAACGCGCAGACGACCTACGTCGCCTACGTCTCGGAACAGAACCTGCTGGCCGACGACAGCGGCAAGCCGGTGTCGCATCCGCAGGTGCCGCACTTCTTCAAGGAGCTGAAGCGCGGCCACTACGTCTCGCGCGGCCGCGCGCTGCATTGATCGCAGCGGAGCGCCGCTGCTTCAGTTCAGCGAGAACGGGAAGTATTTCGCGTTGAGCTTCCGGTAGGTCCCGTCGGCCATCATCTCGCCGATCGCCTTGTTGAAGGCCTCGCGTAATTTCACATCCTCGCGCCGAATGCCGGCCGAAACGCCGATACCCAGCGTCGGCGTGTCCTTGATGTCCTGACCCATCAGCACGCAGCATTCGCCTTCGGGCTTCTGCGACCACAGCCAAAGCTGCGCCTTGTCGCCGAACACGGCGTCGAGCTCGCCCTTGGCCAGCGCCTGCAGCTCGTCCTCGACCGAGGCATAGCGCTTGATCTGCGCCGAGCGGCGGAAATTCTTGTCCAGCCAATCGGCATGCGTGGAGTCCTTCTGTACGCCGATCCTCTTGTTGCGCAGAAGTGTTGGCGGACCGTCGTAGGGCGCGCCCTTGGCGGCAATGAAGGCGCCGGGGGCAAGGTAGTAGCGCCGCGACATGCCGAGCCGACGCCGCCGCTCCGGCGTCACGTCGAGCGAGGCCATCACGATATCGAACTTCTTGTCGATCAGGCCCGGGATCAGATCGTTCCAGTCGGCGGCGACGAACTCGCATGCCGCCTTCATGCGCTGGCAGGCTTCCTGTGCCAGATCCATCTCGAAGCCCGCCGGCAGGCCCTTGCGGTCGAGCGTGTTGAAGGGCGGGTACTTGCCCCAGGTCGCCACCGTGATCTTGAAGGCCGGCGGCGGATAGGGCGACTTCGGCGCGGGCTTCGCGGCGGCCTGCGGCTGGGGCTTCGGCGAGGGTTTATGCGCCTGCGCGAAGGCCGCATTCGCCGCCATCAGCATCGTCGCAAGAACGACGAGGGCCCAACGCATCACGCGACCAGCCGTTCGAGAAGCGCGTTCAGCCGCTGCCGGCCGGCGGCCGTCGCCCTCAGGCGCGCCGCGTCGATCTCGAGGAAACCCGCATCGACCAGCGGCGCCAGCCGCGCCTCGCCCAGCGCCTCGACCGGATCGGCGCCGGCCACCGAGGCGAAGGCCGTACGATCGATGCCGTCACTCAGCCGCAAGCCCATCATCAACGCTTCCTCCACGCGATCGCGTCCCGAGACGTCGGTCGTCTCGGCGGTGCCGTGGCCCGCGCGCTCGACGGCCTCCAGCCACGCTTCCGGTCCGCTGGTGCGGCGCGTGGCGCGCTTGGCGTCGCCCAGCGCGAACCGGCCGTGCGCGCCCGGTCCGATGCCGACATAGTCCTGATACTGCCAATAGATCAGGTTGTGACGGCATGCGGCGCCCGGCCGCGCGTGGTTGGAGATCTCGTAGGCCGGCAGTCCCGCCTCGGTGAGCCGCGCCTGCGTGTGCTCGAACATCTCGGCAGCCTCTTCCTCGGCCGGAAGGGTGAAGGCGCCGCGCGCATGATCGGTGAAGAAACGTGTGCCGCGCTCGATGGTGAGCTGATAGAGCGACAGATGCTCGCCCGCGAGCGTCAGCGCACGCTCCAGCTCGTCGGCCCAGGCCTGTGGCGTCTGGCCGGGCCGCGCGTAGATCAGGTCGAACGAATAGCGTGCGAAATGTCGGCGTGCGGTGTCGAGCGCGGCCAACGCTTCGTCGACCGAATGCTGCCGGCCGAGAAAGCGAAGCGCCCCGGCATCGAGTGCCTGGATGCCGAGCGACACGCGATTGACGCCGGCCTCTGCAAGTGCCGCGAAGTTCTCCGCTTCGACCGAAGTCGGGTTCGCTTCCAGCGTGATCTCGAGATCGTCTGCCACATCCCACAGCGCACGCGTGCGTGCGATCAAGGCGGCGACCGTCGCCGGTTCCATCAACGACGGCGTGCCACCGCCGAAGAACATCGTCTGCACCTGCCGCCCCGGCGCCTCGCGCGCTGCATGCTCCAGTTCGCTCAGCAACGCCTTTCGCCACCGCGCCTGCTCGACGCCCTCGCGCACATGGCTGTTGAAGTCGCAATACGGGCACTTCGACTTGCAGAACGGCCAATGCACATAGACGCCGAGGGGCGCGCTTTCTTCCGGACCGCGCGCATCTCGCTCGCTCATTGGATGCATGAGCGAGCCGGAGGCTCGCGGTCCGGATGAGCATGAGCTCACTTGAAACACGCCTCGACCAGCAGGCGAAAAGCGCGGCCGCGGTGGCTGATGGCGTTCTTCTCCGCGTCCGTCATCTGCGCGGTCGTGCGACGCTCGCCGATCGGCTGGAAGCAGGGATCGTAGCCGTGGCCGCCCTGTCCGCGCGGCGGCCAGACGATGCGGCCGTCGAGAGTGCCATGCACCATCTCGAGATGCTCGTCGGGCCAGGCGAGCGCCAGCACGCAGTGGAAGGTGGCGACGCGCGCTGCGTCCGTATCGGGTACGTGACGCTTGGCGAACTCGTCCTGGATGCGGCGCATGCCCACCATTGCATCACGGTCCGGCCCTTCCCAATCGGCCGTGTGGACACCAGGCTCGCCGCCCAGCGCATGGACGCTGAGGCCTGAATCGTCGGCCAGCACCGGCAGCTCGCTCGCACGCGTCGCCGCCAACGCCTTCAACGTCGCGTTCTCCTCGAAGGTGACACCGGTCTCGTCCGGTGCGGGCAGGCCGAGTTCGCCCGCAGACACGATCTCGACGCCGAACGGCTTCAACATGGCGCGGATCTCGCCGGCCTTTCCCCGGTTGTGGGTGGCCACGACCAGTTTGGGAAGCGAGAAGTGGCGCGCCATCAGGACTTGCCGATAGCCAGGCGCTGCAGCTGGGTCAGCTCGCCGACACCCTTCTTGGCGAGCGCCATCAACTCATGGAACTGCGCTTCGCTGAACGGCTCCTGCTCGGCGGTGCCCTGCACCTCGACGATGCCGCCGGTGCCGGTCAGCACGAAGTTGGCATCGGCCTCGGCCTTGGAATCCTCGGCATAGTCGAGGTCGAGCACCGGCGTGCCCTGCCACAGTCCGCACGACACGGCCGCAACCTGCCCGGTGATCGGATTGGCGGAAAGCTTGCCCTGCTTGACCAGCCATTCGAAGGCGAAGTGCAGCGCCACCCACGAGCCCGTGATGCTAGCAGTGCGCGTGCCGCCGTCGGCCTGCAGCACGTCGCAGTCGATGTTGACCTGGCGCTCGCCCATCGCGCCGAGATTGACCACGGCGCGCAGCGACCGGCCGATCAGGCGCTGGATCTCCTGCGTGCGGCCCGACTGCTTGCCGCGCGCGGCCTCGCGGTCGGTGCGGGTGTGGGTGGAACGCGGCAGCATGCCGTACTCGGCGGTCACCCAGCCGCGCGCCGTGTTGCGCATCCAGGGCGGCACCTTGTCGTCGACCGACGCGGTGCAAAGCACGTGGGTGTCGCCGAATCGCACCAGGCAGGATCCCTCCGCATGACGCGAAAAGCCGGGTTCGAGGGAAATCTTGCGAAGCTGGTCGGGTGTGCGGCCGGAAGGGCGCATGGGTCATCTCCTGGGGTTGGAGGGCTTATGGCCAAGTCGGGAGCGGGCGACAAGCCATACCGGAAAGGCAGCGATCGCATATGACGACAAGAGCTTGGTTGCATGAAACGGTGTCATCCCGAACGAAGTGAGGGATCTTTGCAGCGGTGGCTAAGGATCCCTCACTTCGTTCGGGATGACACAATATGCTCGGCCGGCCGGGTGGGTGCCCAATGGCCCCGCCTTTAGTGCCCATGCTGCATGCGTTGACCGGCCTGCCCGCGCTACCTACATTTTTCGCATGGCCATTCACCGGATCAACCTGCCGGGCGGCATCGTCCCCGATGTCGTGCCGGCCCAACGCCAGGCCACCACGGTCGCCGAGCTGAACGACCGGGCGCGCGAGGTGTTGCGTCTGGTCGTCGAGAGCTATGTCGAGACCGGCGAACCCGTGGGCTCGCGCGCGCTCACGCGCAAGATCACCGAGACACTCTCGCCTGCCACGATCCGCAACATCATGGCCGACCTGCAGGATCTCGGCCTGCTCTATGCGCCCCACACGTCGGCCGGAAGGCTGCCGACCGACGCCGGCCTGCGCCTGTTCGTGAACGGGCTGCTGGAGGTCGGCAATCTGTCCGAGGAGGAACGCGAGAGCATCGAGGCGCGCTGCGCCGCCGTGGGCCGCAGCGTCAACGAGGCGCTCGAGCAGGCGACCACCTTGCTCTCGGGCCTGTCGCGCTGTGCCAGCGTCGTGATGGCACCCAAGATGGAACAGCCGTTGAAGCACATCGAGTTCGTCAATCTCGGCCCCGGCCGTGCGCTGGTGGTGACCGTGACGCAGACGGGCCAGGTCGAGAACCGCCTGATCGACACGCCGCCCGGCATGCCGGCGTCGGCGCTCGCCGAGGCCAGCAACTATCTCAATGCGCGGCTGAGCGGTCGCACCTTCGAGGATGCGCGTCGGCTGATCCTGGAAGACCTGAAGCTGAAGCGCGCCGAGCTGAACGATCTTACCGCGCGGGTGATCGAGTCGGGGCTCGCGACCTGGGCCGGTGAGCCGGGCGGCGCGTTGATCGTACGCGGCCAGGCGCGTCTTCTGGAAGACATCACGGTCATCGCCGATCTCGAGCGTGTGCGCGCGTTGTTCGATGCGCTGGAGCGCGGCGAGAGCTTCGCCCGCCTGCTCGAGCTCGCCAACGTCGCGGCCGGCGTGCAGATCTTCATCGGCGCCGACAATCCGATGTTCGCCAACACAGGCTGCTCGATGGTGGTGGCGCCGTTCCGCGATTCGCAGGAGCGCATTCTGGGCGCGATCGGCGTCATCGGTCCGACGCGCCTCAACTACGCGCGCATCATCCCCCTGGTCGACTACACCGCCCGCACCATCGGCCGCATGGTCGGCTGAAACTTAGGTCCCGCCGATGATCGTGTCTGACAATGACCCGATGACCTACGTCCTCGGGATAATCGTCATGCTCATGGCATTGGTCTTGGCATGGCGTGGTTACCGTTCCCTCGCCAGGGAGGATCGCGCACGAAAGGCCGCGAAAAAGGCTGAGAACAAGAAGCAGGATGGCCAGTAGATCGACAACCGTTCTTTCGTTTGCGCATCGTTTGTTTTTGCAAACGCGGATCGCAACATTGGAAATGGGGATCGAACGAGGAGACGCCATCTACCGCCTCAACAGCGGCAGCAAGTGGAGCATCTCCGATGAGCGACACGGATTTCGAGGCTTTCTTCACGCAGCGCGAGGCCGCGGGGGAAGCTTATGTGAACGGCAATTTCTCTTCCCTCGACGCCATCCTACCCACGCATGGTGACGCCAGCTTCCACAGTCCTCGCGGCGACAGTGTCACTGGTGCCGAGGCGGTCGCGACTCGCTACCGGACCGATGCGTCCTCTTTCGCGCCAGGCGGCAAGGGCCGTTTCGAGATCCTGCAGAAAGGCGTGAGTGGCGATCTCGCTTTCTGGAGCGGCTTCCAGGTCGCGACGGTCAAGCTGAAGGGCCGCGACGAGCTCGTCGAGATGAGGATACGCGTGACCGAAGCCTTCCGCCGGATCAACGGCGAATGGAAGCTTATCCACCGTCACGCCGACATGGGCGCGAAGCCGTAAGCGGCGCCAGAAGCCGGAAGAACGGCTGAAAACAAATACGTATTGACTTCCGCATCGCAACCGGAAGCTGCCACCCATTTTGCATTGTTTGGTTTCCCGCAGTGCAGAAGAGATGTAATTCCCTGTGCAGGCGGGCAAGGCCTATCGGGGAGAGCGTATGCGTAGGTGGCGTGCGTGTGATCGGTCGCCGAAGTTTTCGCGCGACTTGGTAAACCATCGTGCTCATTTATTCTTCGACTTCATTGGAGCCAGCGCCGTCTCGCTGGCGGCGCTGACGATTGCGGTCCCCGCGGTCGCGCAAACAACCCATGGCGGCGTCGGCGGCTTCACAGCTCAGGCGGGATCTACGCGACCTGGCGGGGCCGGCGGTGCAAGCAGCGATACCGGTACCGGCGGCACAGGCATTCAGGCCACGCCCAGCGGTGGTGGCGGCGGCGGAGCCGGCGCGGTGGGCGGCAATGGCGCCCCCTCGCTGGTCACTCCGGGCGGCGTGGGCGGCGCAACGCCGGGTGCGGCCGGCCACGCGCCAACGACCGGCCCACGGTCGCCCGGAGGCGGCGGCGGTGCACACGGCGCCATTGTATCCTCGAGTGGTTCGATCGGCAGCGCCGTCTCCGGGGGCGCCGGCGGCATCGGCGGCGGCAACACCACAGGTTCGGTCGGCAGTTTTGGCGGCGGCGGCGGCGGTGCCGGCGGCTACGGCGTGGTCGCCAACGGGGCCGGCATCGCGATCACCAATTCCTCGACCATCAGCGGCGGCGCCGGCGGCAATGGCGGCACCCAGGTTCCGGGAGGAATAAGTACCGTCGATACGTTCGCCGGCGGTGGCGGCGGTGACGGTGGCTTTGGCGTCAGGTTCACGGGCGCCGGTACGTTGAACAACACAGGCACAATCGCCGGCGGCAATGGCGGAACAGGCGGCGGCGGCTGGCGAAAGATCGGCGGTGTCGGGACCGTGGATCCGACGCTGCGCGGCGCCAATGGCGCGGGCGGAATCGGCGTCGTGGGCTCGAACCTCAACGTCGTCAATACAGGCACCATCATGGGCGGCCTGTCGGGCGACGGTGTGACGCGAGCCAATGCCGTGCAGTTCTTCGGCGGCACCAACAGCCTCACCCTGATGCCGGGTTCGAACACCGTCGGGAATGTCGTCGCCTTCAGTGCCGCCGATACGTTGGCATTGGGTGGCAGCGGCACGTCGAACTTCGATGCGACACTGATCGGCTCGCAGTATCGAGGCTTCGGTATCTTTCAGAAGACCGGCAGCAGCACCTGGACGCTCACCGGAACACCGGGCACCGCGACGCCCTGGCAGTTGCTGGGCGGCACGCTGTCGGTGTCGCAAGACGCGAGCCTCGGCAATCCCGCGACCAGCCCCATCACGTTCAACGGTGGCATCCTGCAGGTGACGGGCACGAGTTTCACGTCGACGGCGCGCACGATCACCTGGGGCGCGTCAGGCGGTGGCTTCGACATCGCCGATCCAGCCAACACCTTCACCGTCTCGCAGAACTTCGGCGGCGGTAGCGCCGGCGGCCTCTCCAAGCTCGGCGCCGGCACGCTCGTGCTGAACGGCAACGCGAGCTACACCGGCGCGACCAATGTCTTCGCCGGCACGCTCGTGGTTGGCGATGCGTCGCACACATCGGCCACCTTGTCCGGCGGCGGTATGACGACCGTGTCGCTCGGGGCCACGCTGGGCGGCTACGGCCGGATTGCGGGCGACGTTGACAATTCAGGCACTGTCGCGGCCGGCAGCGCGGCGTTTGCCGGCGGCCCGATGGGCGACTTCACTGTCGGCGGCAACTACACCGCGCACTCCACCCTGCTCCTGAACACCGTGCTGAATGCGGGTGGCCCGCTCGCCAACCAGTTCACCGATCGTCTCTTGATCCTGGGCAATGCCAGTGGCCACACGACGGTGCAGATCAACGCGTCGGGCAGTGGCGCCTATACGAGTGTCAGCACGCCCTCCGCCTCGACGGGCATCTCCGTCGTCCAGGTGGCGGGTACGTCGTCTGCGGGCACGTTCACGTTGGCTGGCGGCACTGTGTCAGGCGGTCCCTATCAGTATCGGCTCAACGCCTATGGACCGGGTTCGGCGTTCGGCGCGGCTGACCCCGGCCAGAACCTGGTCGGCAATTCAGGCGGCTATTGGGACTACCGGCTGCAGAACGTCTTCGTCACGCCGTCAGGCCCCACGCAACCCGGGCAACCGATCGATCCCACCACCGCGCGCCCGGCCCTGGCGCCACAGGTGCCGGCCTACATCACCGCGCCCACGGCGCTGTTCGGTGCCGGCCTGCAGGACATGGACCAGTTGCATCGCCGGTTGGGCGAGATCCGCGATGCGCAGGCGGTCGGCCTGCCGAAGACCGCCGAGTTCTTCGCCCGCGGCTATGGCAACACCATGACTTACCAATCGAGCCGCAGCTTCACCGACTTCGGCATCAACGCGAGCGAGAGCTACGCCGCGTTCCAGCTGGGCGGCAGCGCCGTGGTGATGGACAGCGATCTCGGATCGCTGCGCCTCGGCCTCGCCGGTTCGTACGGCAAGCTGCAGTTCGATCCCAATGCGCCCGACGGTTTCAGCGAGGGCAACATCAACATTGGCAAGGTCTTGGGCATCGCCACCTTCCAGGCGCGTGCTGGCTGGTACCTCGACGGCATCGTGTCCGGCGGCTGGTTCAACGGCTCGATCGGCACGACGGCCCCTGGTCAGGTGGCTGCTTTGAACGGTTCGATGGTCGGCGCGTCATTGGAAGGCGGCTATCCGATCGCCATCGGCTGGCAGAAGCTCTCGGTCGAGCCGCAGGTGCAGGTCTCCTGGCAGCACCTGATGTTCGACCCCACCACCGATACCGATCGCATCAACGTCCAGCTCGGCGCCCTCGACCAGGGCATCGTGCGCGCCGGCGCGCGGCTGGTGCGGCCGTTCGAGACCGACGACAAACGCTTCGTCACGCCCTACCTGAACGTCAATCTCCTGCAGGGCTTTGCCGACAGCAACAACGCCATCAACGTCAGCGGTGTCGCCTTCAACACCGGCCAGTACGGCACCGCGATCCAGGTGGGCGGTGGCGTCACCGGCATGATGACGGCCAGCCTCGCCGTGTACGGCGACGTTTCCTACCAGCACGAGGTCTCCACCGGCGGTTTCCGCGGCTGGGCTTTCAACGGCGGTGTTCGCTACAGCTTCTAACGGTAAAAAAATTGATGCAGACCCGAACCCCCTTCGGCCTACGCTTTCATCTCATAGCCATCCTCGCGGCGACGCTGCTGTCGGCCTCGCCGACGCCTGTGCTGGCGCAGTGCGCAACGATCACCAGCTCAGTGACCGGAGGCTGCCAGTTCACGGCGCCATCGCAAACCCTCGCCATTCAATCAGGTGGGGCATTGAATGGCTGGCTCACCATGACCAACGCGGCATCCGGCGGAGCGCTGACCGTCGATGCCGGCGGCACCCTGCAGGGGATCAACGGCGCTCCGCCCCTCAACGGGGGCAGACAGACGACCAACGTCATCGTAGGGCTCAATGGTGCCAATCAAACCATCACGAACAACGGAACCATAACGCTCAATCAAAATGTAGCCGTTGATCTGATCGGTATTTATGGAAGCGGATTCACGCTCACCAACAATGGACAGATCATAAACAACAGCCGTCAGGCTGTGAGCAACACCATTGCACTCGAGGCGGCAAATGTCTCCGGCACCATCAACAACCATGGATTGATCACGGATGCCGGCGGAGGCACTGAAGGCACTGTCTACGTAGCTGCCGGCGGCGGCACTCTCGTCATCAATAATTTTCAGGGCGCAACCATTCACAGCGATCCGTTCATCGCCGTGAACGTCCCGGTCAATAAGACGATTATCCTGCGGAATGCGGGCACGATTTCCACGAACTCTCTTACGGCACCTGCGATCCGCTTTGGATCTGCCAACGAT
Source organism: Alphaproteobacteria bacterium (assembly GCA_017308235.1). Classification (GTDB taxonomy): domain Bacteria; phylum Pseudomonadota; class Alphaproteobacteria; order Reyranellales; family Reyranellaceae; genus Reyranella. Next base: position 287,588 of record JAFKFL010000012.1, read on the forward strand.
ACGTTGATCCTGGAATCCACCTCGGTCATCCGTGGCTTTGTCGATGGCGGAGCCGGCGTCAACAAGTTCTCGCTGGGTGGCGCCTCCAACGGCAGCTTCGATGTCTCCCAGATCGGCCCTGCCGCCGGGTACCGCAACTTTCAGACCTTCGAGAAAATCGAGGCAGGTACCTGGGCCCTGACAGGTACAACCGCGGCGCTCACGCCCTGGACCATCACTCAAGGCACGTTGCAGATTTCGGCCGACAACAATCTCGGCGCCGCCGGCACTACGCTGACGCTCAACGGCGGCACGCTGGCCACCACGGCCACGTTCAACTCGAGCCGGCCAATCGCGATCACCGCCAACAACGGTGGTATTGATGTGGCGGACGGGACCGCGCTTACCTGGAATGGGGCGATCTCGGGACCTGGGGCACTCAACAAGTTCGGTGCCGGCACGCTCTTGTTCAACGGCAACCAGTCATACGCAGGGGCGACGAACGTGCTGGCAGGCACGCTGGCGGTCGGTGATCCGTCGCATACGTCCGCCAACCTGTCCGGCAGCAGCCTCGTGACGGTCGCAAGCGGCGCGACGTTGGGCGGCTACGGCACCGTGGCGGGCAACGTGGTGAACAACGGCACGATCGCCGTCGCCAATGCCGTGTCCGCCTTCTCGAATGGTCCGACGGGCACCTTCACCATAAGCGGCAACGTCACCAACTCGGGCTTGATCAATCTCGCCGGCAGTACGCCCGGCAACGTGTTGAAGATCGGCGGCAACTACACCGGCACCGCCGGTTCGACAGTGCAATTCAATACGGTACTCAATGCCGGCGGCCCGTTGTCGAATCAGTTCACCGACCGGCTTCTGATCGCCGGCAGCGCCGATCCCTCGACGGTGACCCTGCACACGTCGGGCGGTGGTTCCATCACCAGCACCGGCTTGCCCACGAACACGTCAGGTATCTCGATCATCCAGGTGGCCGGCAGCTCCTATGCTGGCGCCTTCACGTTGGCTGGCGGCTACATCACCGGCGGGACGCCGTACCAATACCATCTCAACGCCTACGGGCCGGGCTCCCCCAACGGGGCCGCCGCTTCGAGCCAGAACCTCGTCGGCAATTCAGGCGGATACTGGGATTTCCGGCTGCAAAACGCCTTCGTCACGCCGTCGGGACCCGCGCAACCGGGCCAGCCGATCGATCCCACCACCACGCGACCGGCATTGGCGCCGCAGGTCCCGGCCTACATCACCGCACCGACGGCGCTGTTCAGTGCAGGCCTGCAGGATATCGACCAGCTGCATCGCCGCCTGGGCGAGATCCGTGACGCGCAAGCCAAGGGGCTGCCGCAGACCGCGGAGTTCTTCGCCCGCGGCTACGGCAACACCATGACCTACAAGTCCAACCGCAGCTTCACCGACTACGGCATCAACGCCAGCGAGAGCTATGCCGCCTTCCAGCTGGGTGGCAGCGCCGTCGTGACCAATGACGACTTCGGCATGCTGCGTCTTGGCCTCGCCGGCTCCTACGGCAAGCTGCAGTTCGATCCCAACGCGCCGGATGGCTTCAGCGAAGGCAACATCAACGTCGGCAAGGTCTCCGGCATCGCGACCTTCCAGGCGCAGGCGGGCTGGTACCTCGACGGCATCGTGTCGGGCGGCTGGTTCAACGGCACCGTGGGCACCGCCGCCCGCGGCCAGGCCGCGGCACTCTCCGGCAGCATGGTCGGCGCCTCGCTGGAAGGCGGCTATCCGATCGGGCTCGGCTGGCAGAAGCTTTTAGTCGAGCCGCAGGTGCAGGTGAGCTGGCAGCACCTGATGTTCGACGACACGACCGACGTCGACAGCATCAACGCCAAGCTCGGCGTGCTCGATCAAGGCATCGTCCGTGCCGGTGCAAGACTGGTGCGCCCGTTCGAGACCGACGACGGCCGCTTCGTGACGCCCTACGTAAAGGCGAACCTGCTGCAAGGCTTCGCCGACAACAACAACGCCATCAACGTTGGCGGCGTCGCCTTCGACACCGGCCAGTACGGCACCGCGATCCAGGTCGGCGGCGGCGTCACCGGCATGCTGATGGCCAACCTCGCTGTCTACGGCGACGTTTCCTACCAGCACGAGGTTTCCGACGGCGGCTTCCGCGGCTGGGCCTTCAACGGCGGCGTCCGATACCAGTTCTGAGCCCATTCAAGGCGCGTACCCTCACTCGCCGGCTTCGCCCTTCAGCTCGGCCTTGAAACCGCCCAGGCTCTCGAGGCGGGCGGTGAGGCTTCGGCCGCCGAAGGTGAAGGTAATGATGCTGGCGTCGTCGTTGCCCAGGGTCAGGCTCTCGAGCTGGAATGTCTTGTCGTCGAGCCATCGGCCCTTGGCGGCGCTCTTGCCGTAAGGGCGGCGGCCGCCGACGTCGTAAAGCCCGTCGAGGCCGATCGGCCCGCCATAGTGCTGGTCCTTGACGTCGAACGTGTAGCTGGCTGCGCCATTCGCGAATGTGAGAGCGAAAAAGCTGAGGCGCAGCGGGTTGGGCTGCAGGCGATAGACCTTGCCCGAGATCGCCGCGGCGAGCGGCGAGGAGCCGGCGCTTTGCGAGTGCACCTCCTGGGCCACCTCTTTCGTCTTGTCGGCCAGGAGAGCGAGAGCCGCAGGATCTTCCGGCAAGGCCGTGTCCGATTTGACCGCCGCCTTCAGGCGATCGAGCACTGCCGAAAGGCGATACGTGGGCATGGTCGGCACGCCGGCAGCATTGTTGTAGCGATTGGCCCCGGTGAACACCGCGGCGACGTCCAGGCCGGGCATGACAGTGATGAGCTGGCGATCGAAGCCCACCGACATGAAGGCATCCTTGTCCGGGACCGACCAGAAGAGGTTGGCGTAACGCCACCCCGGGAAAGGCATCTCGACCTTCGCGTGGCGCACCTCGTCGATCCAGCCCGCCGGCAACAGTCGTTGGCCGTTCCACACGCCGTCATGCAGCCAGAGCATCCCGAGCTTCGCCATGTCGCGCGGCAGGAAGTAAAGGCCGAAGCCGCCAATCGACACGCCCTGCGGATCGGCGCGCCATTGCACATCCTCGATGCCGAGCGGCTTGAAGAGCTTCTCCTTGGCATAGTCGAGCGCGCTGCGGCCGGTCACTTTCGAGAGGATCGCCGACAGGAGATGCGGGCCGCCGCTGTTGTATTCGAACGTGGCGCCAGGGTCGCGGACCATTGGGCGGTCGAGGATGAACTGGACCCAGTCGGGGTTGCGCTCCAACTCGACAATGGATGGAAACCGTGAACTCGACATTGGCTCGTCCCAGTCCAGGCCCGATGTCATGTCGAGGAGATGCCTCAACGTGATGGCCTTCTTGCGTTCATCAACGTTGGCGAAATGGCGTTCGGGAAAGAAATCGAGCACCGGCTGGTCGAGGCTTTTGATCAGCCCCTCCTTCAGCGCGATGGCGACCAGGTTGCCGATGACCGACTTGGTCGTCGAGTTGACGCGATGCCTGAGCCCTGGCGCGAACGGCGCGTAGTAGGCCTCCGCCACGATCTTGCCGTGGCGCGTGACCAGCAGACTGTCCATGCCGTTTGAAATACCGAAACTGACGAGATCGGCCAGCTCGCGCGAGCTCATACCCTGCGCTTCCGGCGAGGAGGTCTGCCAATCGTCCGCCCGCGCCAGCGCGGGCAGGAGCAGCAGGGTGAGAAGGGCAGCCAGGAATGTTCTCATTGTACCGAGCCTGCGGCTGCAACCGCGGCTTGTCCACGACAACGGCTGCATTTTCACTGCAGGAAGCGGCGCGAAGTCGGTTCCGCGACCAACGTTCAAATGGAGTTGAGCGTTGATCCGCAAGACCACGCTCGCCGTTGCTTGATTGTTTCTTTTCGCCTAGTCTCGCCGCAATCGTGGGATGTCCGAGAAATCGGCCGTCCCTTTTTTGTCGGCTTAACGCGGGCCGATTCAGAGCTTTCGCGATTCCCCTCTGACGGAAAGCACACAATGAACCGCACGACTTCCCTCGATCACCGCAAGCGCTGGCTGGCGCTGCTGGTGCTGTGCCTGGGCGTTCTGATGATCGTGCTGGATACGACCATCGTGAACGTGGCGCTCCCCTCCATCCGCACCGACCTCGGTTTCACCGAGACCTCGCTGGTGTGGGTGGTCAATGCCTACATGCTGACCTTCAGCGGCTTCCTGCTGCTGGGTGGGCGGCTGGGCGACTTGTTCGGCCATCGTCGGGTGTTCCTGATCGGCCTCACGGTGTTCACACTCGCCTCGCTCGCCTGCGGCATCGCCACCACGCAGGCGCTGCTGGTGGCCGCGCGCGCCGTACAGGGACTGGGTGGCGCGGTGGTATCGGCGGTGTCGCTGTCGCTGATCATGAACCTCTTCACCGAGCCCGCCGACCGCGCCAAGGCGATGGGCGTGTACGGCTTCGTCTGCGCCGGCGGCGGCAGCATCGGCGTGCTGCTGGGCGGGCTTTTGACCGGCACGCTGAGCTGGCACTGGATCTTCCTGGTCAACCTGCCGATTGGCGTCGTGGTCTATGCGCTCTGTCTCATGCTGCTGCCGGCCGCGGCCGGCCAGGCGAGCGGCCAGCGCCTGGACGTGACCGGCGCGGTGACGGTGACGCTAGCGCTGATGCTCGCGGTGTATGCGGTGGTGAACGGCAACGAGGCGGGCTGGCTGTCGGCGCAGACGCTCGGGTTGCTCGCGGCCACGGCGGTGCTGATGGTGGTCTTCCTCGTCGTCGAGTCCCGCGTGAAGCATCCGCTGATGCCGCTGTCTCTATTTGGCCTGCGCAACATCGCCATCGCCAACGTCGTGGGCGTGCTGTGGGCGGCGGCGATGTTCGCCTGGTTCTTCATCTCGGCGCTCTACATGCAGCAGGTGCTGGGCTACTCGCCGATGCAGGTGGGCCTGGCCTTCCTGCCGGCCAATTTGATCATGGCCGCCTTCTCGCTCGGCCTGTCGGCCAAGATTGTGATGCGCTTCGGCATCCGTCGGCCGCTGGTGGCAGGGCTGCTGACGGCCGCTGCGGGACTGGCGCTGTTCGCCCGCGCGCCGATGGGCGGAGACTTCGTGCTCGACGTGCTGCCGGGCATGCTGCTGCTGGGCCTGGGCGGCGGGATCGCCTTCAACCCATTGCTGCTGGCCGCCATGAGCGACGTGGATCCGAGCGACTCAGGCCTCGCCTCGGGCGTGGTCAACACCGCCTTCATGATGGGCGGTGCGCTTGGTCTCGCGGTGCTGGCGAGCCTCGCGGCAGCACGCAGCGACTCGCTGGCGGCGGCCGGCGCGGCATCGCAGGCCGCACTCACTGGCGGCTATCATCTCGCCTTCGCGGTCGGCGCGGTGTTCGCGGCGCTGGCGGCGATCTGCGGGATCTTCATGCGGACGAAGGTAAATGCTGGCGCGCAAGAGGCCGAGGCGGCAACAGCGACGTCCTGACGACCGTCGGCCTCACCAATCCCGTTCGTCGAAGTCCTCGAACTGTTTCATGTCATCGTCGCCATTCGCGGCGGAGGGTGTGGCGTCGGCCTTGGGCAGCGCGTGCACGTTTACGCGCGTTTCGGGGCCGATGAGCGTCACGAGCTCTAAAAGATCGTCGCGAGCGAAGGCGATGCAGCCGTGGGTCGGGCCCATGTCGTCGCGCGCGATATGGAGGAAGATCGCGCTGCCCCATTCGCCTTCGGGCGGATCGTCGTTGTAGCCGACCACGACCAGAAGATCGTAGAGCCCGTCCTCGCGCCACATCTTCTCGTGGCTCCAGTCGTTGGGGATGTGGACCAGCCGGTTGTAGGCGGGCGAGCGCGGGTCATCGCACCAGCCGTCATGCTCGGTGATCGCCCGCGCCGGCAGGCGCACTTTGGGCAGCACCAGCCGGTCGTTGCGGAAATAGAGCCGTCGCAGCGGGTAGTCGCCGGCGGGCGTGGCGGCGTCGCCTTCGACCTTGTCCTCGCGCACGCCGCCTGCCCCCAGCGCACAGCGCCAGCGCCGCTCACCCAACTGGGCCCAGCCCAGCGCCGAGTCGGCCGAATCGGCCTGCACCTGAAGGACGTCGGGCAGAACGTTAGGGTTTCGGTCAGTCACGTCGTCGGGATCGGACATTGAATCAGGCTCCTGCCGCCTTCATAAAGGCACCGCTTCGAAGGAGAAAGAGATGGCTTACGTCTTGACGCCGCCGGCGACGGTCGGCGTTCCGGTTCACGGCAGCAAGGATCTGTTCCCGGTGCGGCGCATCTTCTGCGTCGGCCGCAACTACGCCGCCCACGCGCGCGAGATGGGCCACGATCCTGACCGCGAGCCGCCGTTCTTCTTCACCAAGCCGGCCGACGCCATCGTGATCTGCGCTGACCCGAAGAACCCGGCCAAGGTCGCCTATCCGTCGGCGACCAAGAACCTGCACCATGAGATGGAGCTGGTGGTCGCGATGAAATCGGGCGGCACCGACATCCCGATCGACAAGGCGCTGGACCATGTCTTCGGCTACGCCTGCGGTCTCGACATGACCCGCCGCGACCTGCAGAACCAAGCCAAGGACATGGGCCGCCCGTGGGACATGGGCAAGGGCTTCGACCAGTCCGCACCGATCGGCGAGATCTATCCCGCGTCCTCCATCGGCCATCCCGCCAAGGGCGCGATCCAGCTCGATGTGAACGGCAAGACGCGCCAGAAGTCGGATCTCAATGCGCTGATCTGGAGCGTGCCCGAGACGATCTCCTATCTCTCGGGCCTGGTGGCGCTCGCCGCCGGCGACCTCGCCGGCTTCGTCGACGGCTGCGGCACGGTCACCTGCACGCTGGTGTAGTGGCCCGCCGTCTTCGCTATAAACGGAAGATCGGTTCCGCTTAGATGCCAGCGGAACCATCGTTCCGTTTACGGGCAGCAGCGAAAATCCGATGCGCGCCGATGCCAAAGCCAACCGCAATCGATTGATCGAGGTCGCGCGCGAAGGCTTTGGCCAGCGCGGCCTCGCACTCTCGATCCACGAGATCGCACGCAACGCCGGCGTCGGCGTGGGAACGGTCTACCGCCATTTCCCCACCAAGGAGGCGCTGGTCGAGGCGATCGCCGTGGCGCGCCTCACGTCTCTTCTCGGCGAAGGGCAGGCGCGGTTGAAGGCGCGCGATCCCGGCACCGCGTTCTTCGATTTCCTTGCTTTGCTGCTGAGCGGTGACGGCAGTGCTCGCGGCGAAGTGGGTCGCATTGCCCGCCGGGCGAGGCCCACCCTGACGCAGGTGGCGGCGGAGCTGAGGTCAGTGACCGAGCAGTTGCTGCAGCGCGCCCACAAGGTCGCCGCGGTACGCGCGGATGTCGGGATCGAGGAGATCATGGCCCTTGCCCGCTGTGTCGGCATGATCGGGTTCGCCGAGGCCGACCTGCGCCGCAAGGTGTGGCAGATCATGATCGACGGCCTGCGGTCCAGAGGCCGCCGCCGTGTCGCGAAAGCGAAGAAGCGGCGCCGATAAGCCCTAGAGCTGCTGCGCCCTAAAAGTGTCGCAGCGATTGACGTCGCCGCTATCGAGGCCGGTCCGGAACCAGCGTACGCGTTGTGCCGAGGTGCCGTGCGTGAAGCTGTCGGGCACGACCTTGCCCTGGGCCTGCCGCTGCAGGCGGTCGTCGCCGATCGCCGTCGCCGCCGCCAGCGCCTGCTCGACGTCCTTGTCGTCGATCATCTTGCCGCCGCGGTCGCGATTGGCGTGATTGGCCCAGACGCCCGCCAGGCAATCGGCCTGCAGCTCGACCCGCACCGAAACCGCGTTGGCATCTCGCCGGCTCATCCTTTGCCGCAGCTCGTCAACCTTGCCGGTGATGCCGAGCAGGTTCTGCACGTGATGGCCGATCTCGTGCGCGATCACATAGGCCTGCGGGAAGAAGCCGGGTGAGTTGAAGCGCGTGGCGAGCTCGTCGAAGAAGCCGAGGTCGAGATACACGCGCTGGTCAGGCGGGCAGTAGAACGGCCCCATCGCCGACTGGCCCATACCGCAGGATGTCTGCGTCGTGTCGCGATAGAGCACCAGGCGCGGCTCGCGATATTGCCGGCCGATCGCCTGGAACTGTTCGTTCCAGACATTTTCCGTGCTCTTGAGCACGCGCGCGACGAACTGCACTTCCGGATCGTCGCCGCTCGCCGGACGCGACGCGGTGCGCGTCTCGCTGGACGGCGCGACATAGCCGCCGGAGCCGCCGTCGAGACCTGCCAACAGGTTGATCGGATTGATGCCGAGGATCAGGCAGATGACGACGATGGCGATCAGTCCGAAGCCGCCCTTGAACAGGCCGCCGCCCATCGGGATGCCGGGGCCGCCCATGCCGCCACCGCCGAAGCCACCTCCGCCCATGCCGCCGCCGAAACCGCCGCCGCCGAAGCCACCGCTGTCACCGCGACGATCCTCGATGTTTTTGCTCTCCTCGCCATCCATCTGCATGGCAGCGTCTCCATCGTCTATCTATATTGGCGACAATGAGCCTGACTGTCGCCACCTGGAACATCAATTCGGTGCGCCTGCGCATCGCCAACGTCGAACGCTTTCTCAAGAAGCGCAAGCCGGATGTGCTCTGCCTGCAGGAGACCAAGTGCCCCGACGAATTCTTTCCTCATGACGCTTTCGAGACGCTGGGCTATCGCCACAGGCTGGTTCAAGGCATGAAGTCGTACAACGGCGTGGCGATCCTGTCGAAGATTCCGTTCACCGCCACCAACATCCATCACCGGTGTGGCAAGGAAGACTGCCGACATATCGAGGCTGCGCTCGATACCGGCGGCGATCCCGTCCTGCTCGACAACCTGTATATCCCGGCCGGCGGCGACATCCCGGATCCCAAGGTGAACGACAAGTTCGCCCATAAGCTCGATTTTTACCGCGAGATGGCGCGTTGGTACAACGAGCACCGTCCGCAGCCGCGCGCCCGCCGTGGCTTGCGTCGCATTGCGGTCGGCGACTTCAACGTTGCCCCGCTTGAGCATGACGTGTGGAATCACAAGCAACTTCTCAAGATCGTGTCGCATACGCCCGTGGAAGTTGATTTGTTCAGTCGCTTGATGGCGGCCCTGGACTGGATCGACGTGCCGCGCCGTTTCGTGCCCGACGGCGAGAAGCTTTATTCCTGGTGGAGCTACCGCAACAACGACTGGCGCAAGTCCAACCGCGGCCGGCGGCTGGACCATATCCTGGCGACGCCGGCGCTGTCAGGCGCGATCCGCAGCCACCATATCGATGTCGACCTGCGCGACTGGGAGCTTGCCTCCGATCACGTGCCGGTGCTGGCGACGTTCGACGTTTGAGCTCCCTCGTGTCATCCCGAGCGCAGCGAGGGATCCTTCGCGGTGCCGATCAAAGATCCCTCGCTGCGCTCGGGATGACACCGGTGTGCACACCGGGTTGTCTGGCATATACGATCGCCTCGCGTTGAAGGGGAGAGAGCATGCACATCATCGGTATCCTGCTGATCGGCTTCCTGGTCGGGCTGGTCGCGCGCTGGGTGACGCCGGGGCCGCATCCGCATGGGTTCCTCGTCACCATCGTGGTCGGCATCGTCGGATCGTTGATCGCGACCTATGGCGGCCAGGCGCTGGGTCTCTATCGCGTCGGAAAACCGGCAGGCTTCATCGGCTCGGTGCTGGGCGCCGTCGTCCTGCTGGTGCTCGTGCAACTCTTCGGTAACCGTTAGGCCAGCTCTTCGGCATCGTTGGGAAAGTCTGCCGGCGAATTGCCAAACAATGGAAAAGTGTTCTGTCGCAGGCTTGGATGCGGCCGTCTAGCAAGGTGAGCACCTGTCCCCGCGCGGCCGAACGGTGGCGCACAACGACGATGGAGGCTCCGCATGATGTCGCGAATGGCGCTGTTTCTGACGCTGGCAGCTTTCTGCATCGCCGTCTGCGCCGGCCGGGTGGAAGCGCAAACGCAGCTCCTGAATGTCTCGTACGATCCCACGCGCGAGCTTTATCGCGACATCAATTCGCTGTTTGCCGCTGACTGGAAGAAGAGCAGTGGCGAAACAGTCACCATTCGCATGTCCCACGGCGGCTCGGGCGCACAGGCGCGGGCCGTCATTGCCGGCATCGATGCCTCTGTCGTCACGCTGGCCCTGGCTGCCGACATCGACGCCATCGCCGAGCGGACCAGCAAGATCCCGGCCGACTGGCAAAAGCGGCTTCCCGACAATTCCTCGCCCTATACCTCGACGATCGTCTTCGTCGTGCGCAAGGGCAATCCGCGCGGCATCAAGGATTGGGACGATCTGGTGAAGCCCGGCATTCAGGTCGTCACGCCCAATCCCAAGACCTCGGGCGGGGCGCGATGGAACTATCTCGCGGCCTGGGCGTATGCGTCCGAGAAGAACGGCGGCGATGACGCCAAGATCAGGGCCTTCATGAGCGCCCTGTTCAAGAACGTCTCGGTGCTCGACACAGGCGCGCGCGGGGCGACCAACACCTTCGCCCAGCGCAGCATCGGTGACGTGTTGATCGCCTGGGAGAACGAGGCGCATCTCGCCCTGCAGGAGATGGGCGCGGACAAATTCGAGATCGTGACTCCGTCGCTCTCGATTCTTGCCCAGCCGACCGTGTCTCTGGTAGACGGCAATGTCGACAAGACGGGAAATCGGAAAGTGGCGCAGGCCTATCTCGAATTCCTCTACACCGCGCCGGCGCAAGCGGCGATCGCCCGGCATTTCTACCGTCCCGTGAAGCCGGAGTTTGCCGACAAGAAGGATCTCGATCGACTGCCGGCCCTGAAGCTCGTGACGATCGACGGCTTCTTCGGCGGCTGGGCCAAGGTCCAGAAGGCGCATTTCGCCGAGGGCGGCGTCTTCGATCGGATCATGGCCGACGCCCATCGGTGATGCGGGCGCGCAAGGCGAGGTGACATCGTGCTCAAGGAGCCCAGTGCCATTCCGGGGTTTGGCCTCGCCTTCGGCTACACCCTCTTCTACCTCGGCCTCATCGTGCTGCTGCCGTTGTCCGCGCTCGTACTGGAGGCGGCGGGCCTCGGTCTCGACGGCATCCTGCGGATCGCTTCCGAGCCCAGGGTCTATGCGGCGCTGCGCATCAGCTTCGGCCTTGCCTTCGCCGCGGCCATCATCGATTCGGTGTTCGGGCTTCTGATCGCCTGGGTCCTCGTCCGCTATTCCTTTCCCGGCCGCAAGGTGATCGATGCCGCGGTCGATTTGCCGTTCGCGTTGCCGACCGCGGTCGCGGGCATCGCGCTCGCGACGTTATATGCACCGACCGGCTGGCTGGGCGGCCTGTTCGCGGCCTACGGCATCAAGATCGCCTTCACGCCGCTCGGCATCTTGATCGCGCTGATCTTTGTCGGCCTGCCCTTCACGGTGCGCACCGTGCAGCCGCTGGTCGCGGAGGTCGATCGCGAAGTGGAGGAAGCCTCGGCGACGCTGGGTGCCAGCCGGCGCCAAACGCTGCTGCGCGTCATCCTGCCGATCTTCGCGCCGGCCATCCTGACCGGATTTGCGCTGGCCTTCGCGCGGGCGGTCAGCGAATACGGTTCGGTGATCTTCATCGCCGGCAATCTGCCCTTCGTCTCCGAGATCGCGCCCCAGCTCATCGTCATCAAGCTCGAGGAATTCGACTACCGCGGCGCCACGGGCATCGCGCTGATCATGCTGACGCTCTCGTTCGCGATCCTTCTGGCCATCAATCTGATCCAGGCCTGGAGCCGGCGCCGGCTGGGCGGGGTATGAGCGCCTCGTGAGCAAGCGTCTCGTGAGCAAGCGCCCTGTGCCTCCGCCGACGGCGGCGACGGAACGTCCCGTTACGCGCCTTTGCCTGACGGCTGTCGCGCTCGCTTTCCTCGCCCTGTTCCTCGTGTTGCCGGTGATCGTCGTGTTCAGCGAAGCGCTGGCAAAGGGTGTCACCGTCTATCTCGAGACGTTCGACGATCCCGATGCTCGCGCCGCCATCGAGCTGACCCTTCTGGTCGTTGCGATCGCCGTTCCGCTCAACCTGGTGTTCGGCGTCGCGGCCTCGTGGGCGATCGCCAAGTTCGAGTTCCGCGGCAAGAGCCTCCTGATCACGCTGATCGACCTGCCGTTTTCCGTGTCGCCGGTCGTCTCGGGGTTGATCTATGTGCTGCTGTTCGGCAGTCAGGGATTGTTCGGCCCCTGGCTCGAGGCGCACGACATCAAGATCCTGTTCGCCCTGCCGGGCATCGTGCTGGCGACCATGTTCGTGACCTTTCCCTTCGTGGCTCGCGAGCTCATTCCGCTGATGCAGGAGCAGGGCAGCCTCGACGAGGAGGCCGCCCTTACGCTGGGCGCCCGCGGTTTTCGTATCTTCTTCACCATCACCTTGCCCAACGTCGCGTGGGGCCTGCTCTACGGCGTGCTGCTCTGCACCGCCCGCGCGATGGGCGAGTTCGGTGCGGTGTCGGTGGTCTCCGGCCATATCCGCGGCGTGACCGACACCATGCCGCTGCACGTGGAGATCCTTTATAACGAGTACAATTTCGTCGCCGCCTTCGCGATGGCGTCGTTGCTCACGCTGATGGCCGTGGTTACGCTCGCGGCCAAGACGGTCCTTGAGATGCATTACGGCGACGCCCTGGCGAGGACGACGAGGATCTAAGGACATGGATATCCGAATCGTCGGCGTCTCCAAGGCGTTCGGCCGAACTGGCGCCTTACGCGGCCTCGATCTCGAGATCAGCGCCGGCGAGTTGATCGCACTCCTGGGTCCCTCGGGCTCAGGCAAGACGACTCTGCTACGCGTCATCGCCGGCCTCGAGTTTCCCGACACGGGTCAGGTCTATTTCGGCAATGAGGATGCGACCGGCCTTGCGGTGCAGGAACGCCAGATCGGCTTTGTGTTCCAGCACTATGCCTTGTTCAAGCACATGACCGTGTTCGACAACATCGCCTACGGCCTCAGGGTCCGTCGTCGCGGCACGGCAACGGAGATTGCCGCGCGCGTTGGCGAACTGCTCGAGCTGGTGCAATTAACGGACTTCGCGGCGAGGCACCCGCGGCAGCTTTCGGGCGGCCAGCGGCAGCGTGTGGCGCTGGCGCGGGCGCTCGCTGTCGATCCGCGGGTGCTGCTGCTCGACGAGCCGTTCGGCGCCCTCGACGCCAAGATCCGCCGCGATCTGCGGCGCTGGCTGCGTGAACTGCACGACCGGACCGGCCACACCACAGTGTTCGTGACCCACGACCAGGAGGAGGCGATTGAGCTCGCCGACCGTGTCGCGATCCTGAACGGCGGCCGGATAGAACAGGTCGGAACGGCCGACGATATCTACGACCGGCCGGCGACCGCCTTCGTCATGTCGTTCGTCGGTGACACCAGTGCCATCCCGGTCGGCTTCGACGGCCATCGCCCGAGCTTCGAGGGCCGGGCGTTCGATACCTGCCTGCTGGGACCCCATCGTGGCCCCGGCCTGTTCTATGTGCGGCCACGTGACGTCGAAGTGACGGCGCCCGAAGCGGCAGCGATCACCGGCAAGGTGAGGACCGTCCATCGCACCGCGACCGGCCTGCGCACGCAGATCAGTCCCGGCACGACCGACACGTTGATCGAGATCGAGCTCGACAGCTCGGCCAAGGTGAAAGCAGGCAGCCAGGTCGGCCTTCGCTTCCTGCGTGGCCGGTTGTTCGGCGTGCGTGGCTAACCCGTGATCGCTTCCTCCTCTTCGCAAGGCGAAGGGGAGGTGGCGCCGTCATACGGCGGCGGAGGGGTCATGGGTGATGGCCGCTTATGGCCCTCCACCCGCGATAATGCCCGCGCTGTCCCCCTCGTTCGTTGTGTGGCTGCATCGGAATCGATAGGCTGGTTGAAGGGGAAGGCGGGCAGACACGGTGGCGCAGGAGCAGCGCAAACCAGCCGCCATCATGGCGGCAGATGTGGTCAGCGACGCCCGCATACACGAGGGAGGGCGCATGAACCGGCGGAGATGCTTTATCGGTCTTGCGATGTTCGCTGGTGTCGGCTCCGCGCGTGCTCAAATGCCTGCACGTCGCCTCGGTGCTCTGCTTGTCGAACCAAGCCAAGTCAAGATTCTCGAATCGATTCTCAAGGATAAGGGATGGAAACTCGGGGGCGATCTAAAGATCGAATATCGACTAACTCGTGGCGACACTGATCTCTCTCAGAAATACGCGCGGGAACTGGTCGCCTTGCAGCCGGATGTACTGTTCGCAGTGAGCAACACTTCAATGGCTGCGTTGCATGCCGAACACTCTGACATTCCGATTGTTTTCGCGATGGTCAGCAATTCGGTTGAAATGCACTACGTTGTGAGTTTCGCGAGGCCCGGAGGCAAAGCAACTGGTTTCACGCCATTCGAACCATCTCTCGGCGGCAAATGGGTTTCCATTGTGAAGGAACTGGCACCAAACATTGAGCATATCGGCATCGTGTATAATCCTGAACCCGGCAACAATTCCTCGGCCTTTCGCGGGGCAATTAACGATGTTGCGAGCAAAGTAGGGATCACGTCCATTGAGACACCGAGCGGCGATAGCTCCGATATTGATCGTCTGATTCGCTCATTTAAGGGCAAACCGAACAGTGGCCTTATTTTTTTACCGGATGCGATCACGTATGCCCAACGTGTCCAGATTGCCGCTTTGGTTACGCAGTGCAGACTTCCGGCGATCTATCCGTTTCGCGCCTTCTGCGAGGCAGGCGGCCTCATATCGTACGGGGTAAAGATCGAGAAGATCATCGCAGCGGGAGCATCCTATGTTGATCGGATTTTGCGCGGTGCCAATCCTGCCGAATTGCCTGTTCAAGGCCCAACTGAGTTCGAATTAGTTATAAACAAACAAACTGCACAACAACTTGGCCTTCAATTGTCGCCCGCGTTACTCGCTCGCACCGATGAAGTGATCGAATAGGGGGACGCAAAATGCCATGCTATGTCATGCTGGAATTCATTGCGAAGCCCGGCACCGGGCCAGCGGTTTTGGAGGGTTTTGCGCGAAGCGCTGCCGGAGACCCGCAACAAGGAAGGCTGCGACAGCCTTGAGGTTACGGTCAATCAAGACAACCGAGATAACATGCTGTTGGTCATGCGCTGGGCTTCGCGCAAATATTATGAAATGTATCGTGCCTGGCGAGAAGCCAACGGCGATGTTCAGCGCTTCTCCGATGTGACGGTTGGCGGATTGTCGACCCGGTTCTTCGACGTCTCCGATGTATGAGGGCCGTGCGGAGCAGAGGGCTTCCGGTCCGCTCATGAGCGCGCAAGATGCGCGCGGTCCCATGAAGCGTTTCTACCGCACGCGATAGAGGAAGTAGCGGTCCTTCGGCACATCCGGCGGCTCGGGAAGCCGTTGCCAGCGTGCGACGTCGAGCGCCTGATTGGCCAGTATGTAGCTGCCTGGCGCGGCGAGCATATCGAGCGCCGGTCCCAGCCAGCGGCCCATCGCCATGTTGGCGGCATGATCGCCGGTTCCGAGATCGGTGTGGATCAGCGCAGCCGTGGCGCCGAGCTGCCGGGCGGCGAGCTGAATGGAAGCGCGCGCCTCGCCAAGAAACAGGCGGTTATCGGGCGGGATGCAGTCGGGATGGGCAGCAACCTTGCGCTCGAAGACATAGATGTCTCGGCCAGGAAAGAGCGTGCGCAGATGGTCGTAGGTGCGGCCGTTGCCCAAGCCGACCTCGATCAGTGGGCCCGGCAGGCGATCGATCTTGTCCTTGAGGAAATTCAGGCAATCACGCTGCGCTTCCATGCGCGCGATGAAACTGTCGAGACGACTCATGAATGGAAACTAAATGGAAACGAGGTCGATATATATCAGGCGGCCTTGGAGGAGGTCGCGTCACGCAGCTTCTGGTTGGTATCCTCCAGGCGGTGCGCCAACTCGCGCATCATCTCGATCGCCATCTGCGGAAACTCGGCGACCAGGCGGTAGAACATGTCCTTGGAGATCTTGAGCGTCGTGAGCGGTTCGCACGCCTTGATGGTGGCCGTGCGCGGCACGTCGCTCAGGATGGCGATGTCGCCGACGAAGCTGTTCTTCTTGAGCTCGGCGACCCGGATCTGGCCATTCGGCGTCTCGAGCAGCACGTCGGCGCTGCCGGCCAGGATCACGTACATCGCATCGCCCACGTCGCCTTGATGGAACAATTCCTGGCCCGCGGCATAGTTCATGCGCTCGCCGGTGAAGGCGATCAGCTTGAGCTTGGCTGGCTCGACCTTGCCGAACAGCGGCACGCCTTTCAGGATCTCGACTTCTTCATTGAGGTTCATCGTACCCTCCGATTACCGACCGTCCGTGCGCCTATGCCGACTGCATGAGCTCGCCATAGAGCCCGCCCTTCTTCTCGAGTTCAGCCGGCTCACCCTGGACCACGATCTTGCCGGCCTTCATGACAACGATGCGATCGAATGGCTCGGCCTGGTCCGGCCGATTCGCGATCCACACCACACCACGCCCCTCTTTCGCCGTCGCCAGGATGTTGTCTCGAATGCGGTCCTGGGTCCGGCCATCGAACACTGCGACCGCCTCGTTCACCACCAGGAACTGCGGCCGCTTGATCAGCGCGCGCGCAATGCCGAGCTTCTGACGCTGGGTCGCCGGCAAGCGCTTGCCTGCCACGCCGACATTGTACTCCAGGCCGACTTCGATCACCGAATCGCGCAACTTGAGCTCGGTCAGCACTTGGGAGATCAGGGCAACGATGCGGGTTTCGGCCTGGGCCTGGCCGTAGACCAGACGGCCGAACAGCACATTGTCCTGCACCGTGGCCGCGCTGTTGTAACGTTGGACGTCGTAGAACTCGACCTCGCCGCGCAGCGCATCGGGCAGATGGGCCGCGAACGCGCGGCGGGCCGCGAGCAGCCGTTCCTCCATCGCCGCGTCGATCAGGCCAAGGCGGTGCCGGGCCTCGATGTAACGCAGCGGCAGGGTCATCAGGCGCAGGCGGTCGGCCTCCGGCACCGCCTCGGCGCCCTTGCCGCCCAGGCGCTGCAGGAGCAGGCGCACGTTGGGTAGTTCGTCGGCCGAGATGAAGCTGTACTGCTCAAACAGCGGATTGTCGGGCGACAGGCCGGAGAAGAGTTCGACCATGGTCTCGGCGATTGAAAGGCCCATCCGCAGCAGATCCTGATCCAGGCCGGCATCCTTCAGGACCGACTGTACGTAAGGCTCGGCGGCAAGCCGGTCGCTGTCGAACCCACGCCCGACCGGCGTGCCAAATAGGAGGTTCTCCGCCACCGACAGGTTCTTGTTGTACTTGTCTGGATCGAACGGCTCGATCAGCCCGGCATAGGCGGGGTCCTGCAGCCGGACGTGGAGCGCCTTGCGCGCGGCCAGGATCTTCTCCGCGAGATCAGGTCGGCGATTGCCGTCGATGGCGCCGCGCAGCCCCAACGAATAGATCTCCTCGTCGAACTCGACCTGCGTCAGCGTCTCGACGATACGAGGCAGCAGGTCCGCCGGCCCGGTGGCGCCGGCCAGCTCATAGTCGATCCAGTCGGCATTGGGATCGAGCACCGGATTGCCGGCGCGCTCGGCCTCGCGCCAGAACGCCTCGCGCGCCATGCGGGCTGCATCGTCGTAGGCCGCTGGCGCGATCGGTCGGTGCTTCAGCCCCAGCAACAGGTTGTCGCGCACCGACAGGGGGAAGAGATAGGTCTCCTGGCCGATGTAGGCGGTGCGTGCACCCAGCACGGCCTCGGGAATCTGGAAGAAATCCTGGCCGTCGATCTTGATCGAGCCGCTGCTCGGCAGGACGAGCCGTGCCAGTACCTGGCCCAGCACGTCCTTGCCTGAGCTTGCCGCGCCGATCACCGCCATCCGCGAGTCGGTCGAGACGGTGAGCGTGACGCCGTCGAGCTGCTTCAAGCGCCCGTCCTCGCTGACCGTGACGCTCGACAGGATGAACTCATGGCCGAGCATCGGCGGCGGCCCTTCGGGCAGCGCCTGCAGCTCTTGCGGCATCATGCCTTCGGGCTGGAACTGGTCGATCACCTGCTCGTACTTGATCTGCACGTCCTGGCGCTGCTGGTCCCAGTCGATCAGCTCCTTGATCGGCGAGGGCAGGTCCTTGTAGGCGAGCAGCACGCCCACCACCGCGCCGACGCTCATGTGGCCTTCGATGGCGAAGTAGCCGCCCAGCAGATAGATGGCGAACGGCGTCGCCTGGGAGAGGATGTTGTTCCAGAACTTGGCGACGAACTTCTTGTTGTAGAGATCGAAGCGGATCCTGAAGATGTGGCCCAGCCGTTCGGCGATGTCGGCACGCTCGTAATTGGCCGTTCCGTGGATGTGGATCTCGCTCACGCCGTCGGCCGTCTCGGCAATGCGGCCGGCGAGCAGGCGCGCGGTCAGCTGGCGTTGGCGGCCGAGCACCAGCACGGGTTTGCGCAGGCGCGGCACGATCACCATCTGCACGGCCAGCAACGCGATCACCACGATGCTGAGCAGAAAATTCTGCATCATGATGAAGGCGATCGCGGTCAGTGCCTGACCGCCGAGGAACATCGGCTGCACGAAGGCATCACCGATGAAGCCACCCAGCGGCTCGACCTCGTCCTTGATCATGGTGGCGAGCTCGGCCTGCTTGACCTTGCGGAAGTGCGCCGGCGGGAAGCGCAGGATCCGGTCGTAGAGCTCGTAGCGCAGGCGGCGCAGCATGCGCTCGCCCATGCGGCCCTTCAGGGTATTGATACTGCGCTTGAACTGGCTGTTCACGATTACCGCGGCCAGGAACACGAAGCTCATGATTACAAGATACTGGAGCTGGTCGACGCGAATTCCATCAAACAGCCGCAAAACATGACCGCCGAGGAAGTCAGGCAGCGGAATCTCGAGCGTCAGGACGCGCACTTCAGCTGCAGCCTTGAACGCGTTTCCCGAGATGCCGTTGTTGACGATCGCCTTCGGGACGGTCAGGGACAGGAAGTAAAAGACCTGCGCCAACACCACGAGGCCGAGGATGACAAGCTGCTCGGGCCGGCTGTGTCGCCAGATATAAGAGAACAGACTGCGATGCATCGGACCCCGGATTGCCACCGGCTCGAATCACCTATATTCGATCAGACCCTTGATTACATTTAATATTTTTGCAACCGGCCGGGGGTTCGCAGCCTGCCCGGCCCTGTGGCATAGTTCCTCAAATTCACCGGTCGGGGCAAGTGCAACGACCAAGGGAATGGCCACAGGGACGGCCACGGGGAGATCGCGTCGCATGTCCGCCAGCAACCGGTCAAAACGTGTGCTGCTCTATAGCCACGATTCCTACGGCCTCGGCCATGTCAGCCGCTGTCGCACCATCGCCAATGCCATCGTCGAGGCCGACAGCTCGATCTCGGTCCTGATCCTGTCGGGCTCGCCGGTGATCGGGTCCTACGAATTCCGGTCCGGCATCGATTTCGTGCGCATCCCCGGCATGGTGAAGCAGATCACCGGCGAATACGACGCTGCCAATCTGCGCGTCGGCGTCGAGCACACGCTTGCGATCCGCACCCGCATCATCCGCGACACCGCCGATATCTATCGGCCCGACCTTTTCATCGTCGACAAGGAACCGCTCGGCCTGCGCGGCGAGGTCGTGCCTGCGCTCGAGCTTTTGAAAGAGCGCGACACGCCGCTGATCTTCGGCTTGCGCGACGTGGTCGACGATCCCGCTCAGCTCGCCGTCGAGTGGCAGCGCAAGAAGGTGATGCCCGCCTTGCGCGATCTCTACGACGAAATCTGGGCCTACGGCCTGCCGCAGGTGAACAAGCCCCTGGCCGGTCTCGACCTGCCGCCGTCGGTCCGCCACAAGACGATCTACACCGGCTATCTCCGCCGCGACCTGCCCCTGCATGTCGACCTGCCGCACGAGATCGAGGAGACCGATGAACCTTTCATCCTGGTGACGCCAGGCGGTGGGGGCGACGGCGAGGATCTGGTCGATTGGGTGCTGTCGGCCTACGAGGCCGACCCGCACATCCCCTACGGCGCGGTGATCGTGTTCGGTCCGTTCATGGCGGCGACGGCACGCGAGGCCTTCAAGGAGCGCGCGGCGCAATTCCCCAACATCCGCACGCTGACCTTCACCAACAACCTCGGCGCCTTGATGCATCGCGCCGCTGGCGTGGTGGCGATGGGGGGCTACAACACTTTTTGCGAGATCCTGTCGTTCGACAAGCGCGCCATCATCGTGCCGCGTACGCGGCCGCGGCTGGAGCAGTTCATCCGGGCCCGCGCTGCGCGTAATCTCGGCCTGGTCGAGATGCTGGATGCCGAGGCCGGGCGCGATCCTCTTGTAATGGCGACGGCCCTGCGCCAGTTGCCGCAGCAAGGCCTGCCGAGCAATGTGATCGTTCCTGGCCTGCTCGATGGCCTTCCCAATGTCTGGCGGCTGGTTTCCAAGCAGCTGTCCCATCCCCATCGCGGCCTCGCCTCCATCGACGGGACGGCAATCGACGAGTTTGGCACAAGCGAGCCCTCCACGGACCTTCCCGACAATGTCACGGCGCGCGCCAAGCTCTAGGACTTGCTTGGCAATGTTGGAATACAAGCTACCTCACCCCGAGGAACAGCCACGGCCTCTGCAGGGGGAGCGAGATTTTGTCTGGGCGCTAAGAGCTTCTAAAACATCGGTGAGATATGACGGACGGAAATGACGCGCGCATCGCGGTCGTAGTGAAATGCTGGCCGCGATTGTCGGAAACCTTCATCGCCCAGGAGATGACCGGGCTGGAGGCGCGTGGGCTCAAGCTCGTGATCTATTCGCTGCGGCTGCCGACCGATCCCGCCGTCCATCCCGCACATGCGCGGGTCAAGGCGCCGATCGTTTATATGCCCGAGTATCTCAAGAACGAACCGCTGCGTGTGCTGCGCTCCTGGTGGAAGGTCCGCAAACTGCCGGGCTACCGCGCCGCCCGCGCGCGCTTCCTGCACGACCTCGTGCGCGATCGCACGCCCAACCGCGTCAGGCGCTTCGGCCAGGCGATGGTGCTGGCCGCCGAGATGCCGCAAGGCATCGAGCGCATGTACGCGCACTTCATCCATACCCCGGCCTCGGCGACGCGCTACGCGGCGCTGATGCGCGGCTTGCCGTGGAGCGCGTCGGCGCATGCCAAGGACATCTGGACCAGCCAGGAATGGGAACTGCGCACCAAGCTCGGCGACATCGATTGGCTGATCACCTGCACGCGCTTCGCGCTCGGCCGGCTGAAGGAGCTGGTGGCCGATCGCAACCGGCTGCGCCTTGTCTATCACGGCCTCGATCTCGCCAACCTGCCGGTGCCGCCGGCCGAACGTTCGCGGCGCGATGGCAGCGATCCCAAGGATCCTGTCGTCATCCTGTCGGTCGGCCGGCGCGTCGCCAAGAAGGGCTACGACGACCTGCTGGCTGCCCTGGCGCGCCTGCCCAAGGATTTGAACTGGCGTTTCGAGCATATCGGCGCGGGCGTGCTGGGCGACAGCTTCGAGCAGACGGCCGAGAAGCTGGGCATCGCCGAACGCTGCGTTTGGCACGGCGCACGGCCGCAGGCCGAGGTCTTCGCGGCCTACCAGCGCGCCGACATCTTTGTGCTGGCCAGCAAGACCGCCGATGACGGGGATCGTGAGGGCATGCCCAACGTCCTGCAGGAGGCAGGCTACCAGCGCATGGCGATCGTCTCGACGCGCTCGGCGGCGATCGGCGAATTCATCACCGACCAGGACAACGGCCTGCTGGCTGATCCTGGCGCGCCCGAGCAGCTTGCGGTGGCGCTCGAACGGCTGGCGCGCGATCCCGAGATGCGCGCGCGCTTCGGCAACCGGGCCAACGAGATCGTCCGTACGCGCTTTTCCTACGAAGCCGGTGTCGACTGGATCGCCCGCTCGCTCGCCCAGCCGGCCAACAGCAATCTCGCGCCACAGATCGAGACGCCCGAGGTTCGTGCGGCGGAGTAGGAATGCGCGTGCTCCTGCACACGCCGCTGAAGCCGCCCGACAGCCCCATCGCCTCCGGCGACCGCGAGATGGCAAGAGGCCTGCAGCGCCTGCTGGTCGGTCTCGGTCATCGGGTGGTGATGCCGGCGGAGAGCCGCGTCGCGCCAGGTGTTCCCGCACCGGCGGCCCATCTCGCCCTGGAAAGGCGCGCCCGCGATCAAGCGCGGCGCATCATCGCCCGCTGGCGGGCGATGCCGAAGCGCCATCCTGAGCGGTTCGATCTCTGGTTCACCTATCATTCCTGGTACCGCAAGCCCGATTGGCTGGGACCGCTGGTGACGCGCGCGCTTGGCATTCCCTACGTGATCGCCGAAGCCTCGCATTCCCCGCGCCGGGCGCAGGGTCCGACACGGCTCGGCCATCGCGCCGCGGAGCGGGCCATCGCCGCGGCCGACCTGGTGCTGACGGTCAGTCCCCGGGACATCGCGGGCGTGAAGATGCGGCTGAAGCCGGGAGCCCACCAGCGGCCCTTGCCGCCCTTCATCGATGCCTCGCCTTTCCGGGCGGCCGCGGCGCAACGAGGGGCCAACGACCCGCCGGTGCTGCTGAGCGTCGGCATGATGCGTCAGCGCGACAAGCTCGATTCCTACCGTGTTCTCGCCAAGGCATTCTCCCTCCTCGCGGATCGGCCTTGGCGGGCGGTCCTGATCGGCGACGGGCCGGCGCGGGCCGAAATCGAGGCGCTGATGGCGCCGTTTGGACCGCGCGTGTGCTTCGCCGGCGCCGTGCCGCACGAGGCGCTGCCGGCGTTCTATGCCGCGGCAGACCTTTACCTGTGGCCCGCAATCAACGAAGCCTATGGCATGGCTTTTCTCGAGGCTGAGGCGAGCGGCCTGCCCGTCGTCGCGGGTCGCACGGGTGGAGTGCCGGCGGTCGTGGCCGATGGCGTCGCGGGCATCCTGACGCCGATCGGCGATGCCGCCGCATTTGCCGCGGCGGTTGCCCGCCTGCTCGATGATCCCGCCGATCGCAGCCGCTTCAGCGCGGGCGCGGCACGCCGCGTGCTGCAGCACCACGACGAACCCGTCGCGGCGCGAGAGCTCGGCGTCGCCTTGCAGTTGCTGCGATGAGCGGCGTGCCTTTCGCCATCCTTCGCCACGCGTCGACCGCCTGGAATGAATCACGTCGCCTGCAGGGCATGACGGACATTCCGCTCAGCGCCGACGGCGAGGCTCAGGCGCGGCAATGGCGCTTGCCCGCGCCGGCAAAAAACTGGAAGCGCATCAGCAGCCCGCTCGTGCGTGCGCGCCGAACGGCCGAGCTCGTGGAGCCCATGGCGCCAATCTCTATCGAGCCGCGTCTGCGCGAGATGAGCTTTGGCGTCTGGGAGGGTCACACGATCGCCGAGTTGCGCGAGACCGTCGGCGCCCCGTTCCTCGACGCTGAACGGCGCGGCCTCGACTTCCAGGCACCCAGCGGGGAATCGCCGCGCGCGACCATGGTACGGCTTTCGGATTGGTTGGCGGAGCTTGCGTCGGCCGGCGAGCCGGTCGTCGCGGTCACGCACAAGGCTGCGATCCGCGCGCTCCTTGCGCTGGCGACGGGATGGCAGATGACCGATCGCCAGCCGATGAAGCTCGATTGGCAAAGGCTCCATTACTTCACCGCTCACCGCGACGGCGGTGTGACGGTCGATCGGCTGAACGTGGCGATGGACGGCGCATGACCCCGCGCGTCTTCTTCTACGTGCAGCATCTGCTGGGTATCGGCCATTTGCGCCGCGCGGCTGTCCTGGCGCGGACCCTGGCCGAGGGTGGCTTCGACGTGCTTTTGGTCTCCGGCGGTGCGCCGTTGACGCTTGAGCTCGGGAGGGCACGCCTGCACCAGCTGCCTCCGGTCCGGGCGCGCGACGAAGGGTTGCGCGAGTTGGTCCGGCTCGACGGTGCGCCGATCGATTCGGCCTTTCGCACGGCCCGTGCGCAGGAGTTGGTGTCTCTCTTGCATGCCGAAGCGCCGTCCGTCGTGATCACCGAGCAATTTCCTTTTGGCCGAACGCAGCTGCGCTTCGAGCTCGTGCCCCTCCTTGAGGCGGCGCGCGCGCTGCACCGGCGGCCGCTGATCGTCTCGTCGGTCCGCGATGTCATGCGCCGGACGGTCTCGCCGCAGCGCGTCGCGGAAACGCTCGAAATGCTCGACGCCTTCGATCTCGTGCTGATCCATGCCGATCCCAGGATTGCCGACTTCGGTGCGAGCTTTGCCGCCTGGGACCGCATCGCCGCGCGCGCGGTCTATACCGGTTACGTCGCGTCGCCGGATCGCGGGACGTCGGCAAGCGACGCCGGCAAGGACGAGGTCGTCGTTTCTGTGGGCGGTGGCGCGGTTGGCGCGCCGCTCCTCAAGGCAGCGCTTGCGGCCCGCCGGCAAAGTGCGCTCGCGGACCGTCGCTGGCGGCTCCTGGTCGGCGCCAATCTCTCCGATGCCGACCGCGGGGCGCTGGGCGGACAGGACGGCGTCGTCATCGAGCCGGCGCGCACCGATTTCCCGACGCTGCTCGCCAACGCGGCGCTCTCGATCTCCCAGGCCGGCTACAACACCGTGGTCGACGTCCTGCGCTTCGCCGATCGTGCGGTGCTGGTGCCGTTTGCGACGGAACGCGAGACGGAACAGTCCGACCGCGCACACCTTCTCGCGGCGCGGGGGATGGCGGCGGTGGTTCCGGCGGAGGCGCTCACGGCCAGCCGTCTCGCGGCGGGAATCGCTGAAGCATTGTCCGGTCCTTCGCTGCGCAGTTTCCCGCGTTGCAATGTCGATGGGGCAAAGAGGACTGTGGAACTGCTGCGGGCGAAGGTCGCATGAGCAGTTGGCACGCCCTCGATGAGGAGATCGCGCGCTGGCGCGACGCCGGCCGCGTCGCCGAGCTGTGGTGGCGCGACGATGACGCCGTCGATGCGACGGCGGCACTCGACCGCCTGCTCGGTCTGCAGCACCAGACCGGCCAGCCGCTTGCCCTCGCTGTGGTTCCGGCCCAGGCGACGTCCGCATTGGCGGCGCGGTTGGCGGACGAGCCGGACGTCGATGTGCTGCAGCACGGCTATGCCCATACCAATCATGCGCCGCCCACCGACAAGAAGAGCGAGCTGGGGCCCTATCGTCCGGCCATGGTGACGCTGGGCGAGCTTGGCACCGGCTGGCTGGCGCTCGAACGGCTGTTCGGGCCGCGGGCCTTGCCGGTGCTGGTCCCGCCGTGGAACCGCATCGCGCCGGCACTGGTGCCCACCCTGCCCGAGATCGGCTTCTGCGGCCTCTCGACCTTCGGCCGCCATCCGCGCGCCGAAGCGGTACGGGGCCTGCGCCAGGTCAATACGCATGTCGATCTCATCGACTGGAAGGGGCATCGAGGCTTTGTCGGCACGGAAGCGGCGCTCGCCACCCTTGTGATGGCGCTTGGTGCCGCGCGAAGCGCGTCAGAAGAGCCGATAGGCATGCTCAGTCACCATCTTGCCATGGACGAAGCGGGCTGGGATTTCCTAAGGTCGTTGCTGGGGAGAACAAGGACAATGTCGGGCGTCGAGATGCGCGCCGCCAAGCGCGTTTTCGCGTCACGGGAGGCGCGGGCTTGAGTTCTGCCGTTTTGCGCTATTCGCGCCAGACGTTGTGGGCCGACTATATCCGTGCCGGCGCTGGGGCCTTGCTGTGCGGCCTGCCTTTGCTGTTCCTCGAGGTCAACCGCTGGATCGGCATACTGCTCTCCGCGGCCTGCCTGCTGTTCCTGCTGTTCTTGGTACGGACCATCTTGCGCCAGATGACCCGCTACGTTCTCGGCCCCGACACCTTCGCGGCCGATGGGCCGGCCGGCAGTCTGGTCGAATGGGGGCGGCTCGATCGCCTGATCCTGTCCTACTATTCGACCAAGCGCGACCGAACGGGCGGATGGATGCAGCTTGTCGTGCGCTCGGCCGGCGCACGACCTGTGAAAGTCGATTCCTCACTCGACGGCTTTTACGATATCGTCGAACGGGCCGCGCATGCTGCGGAGGCCAGAAAACTCGAGCTCACCCGCGCCACGCGGATCAATTTGCGCTCGATGGGGATCGCCGTAGCGGGGCAGGAAGAAGTGGAATGAACGAACTGCTGCGGGTCGAGAATTTGACGGTCGAGTTCGGCGTTCACGAAGGCATCCTGCGCGCGGTCGACAACGTGTCCTTTTCCATCCCGCCGGGTGGCACCGTGGCGCTGGTGGGTGAATCGGGTTCGGGCAAGTCGGTGTGCAGCCAGGCGATCATGGGGCTCCTGCCGCGCGCGGCCTCGATCCCGTCCGGCTCCATCCTCTTCAAGGATCCGCGCGACGCCTCGCCGGTGGTCGACATCGCCAAGTTGTCGGCGTCCGGCCCGGAGATGCGCACGATCCGCGGCGGTGAAATCTCCATCATCTTCCAGGAGCCGATGACCTCGCTTTCGGCGCTCCATACCGTGGGCGACCAGATTGGCGAGGCGGTCGAGCTGCACGGCGCCCATGTCAACGGCGCCCATATCAACGGTAAGGCGCGCAGCAAATTAAGCCGGTCGGAGATCGACGAGATCACGACCTCGATGTTGCGCATGGTGGGCTTCCCCGATCCCAAGCGCGCCTTGCGGACTTATCCTTTCGAGCTATCCGGCGGCCTGCGCCAGCGCGCCATGATCGCCATGGCGCTGGTGTGCCGACCGGCTCTCCTGATCGCCGACGAGCCGACGACCGCGCTCGACGTCACGATCCAGGCGCAGATCCTGCGTCTGATGAAGGATTTGCAGAAAGAGCTGGGGATGGCGCTGCTGATGATCACGCACGATCTCGGCGTGGTCGCCAATGTCGCCGACGATGTCGTGGTGATGTACCGCGGCAAGGTGGTTGAGTCGGGAAATCTGCACGACATCTTCCGCGATCCGCAGCACCCGTATCTCAGGGCGCTGCTGCATGCGGTGCCGCGCTTCGACATGCAGCCCGGCGAGCGGCTGCGGCCGATCCGCGAGATCAAGGCCGCGACCGGACATCTCTTGCGTGAGAAGCCCGAAGCCCAGCCGCTGGCGACCTTCAATCCCAAAGCGCCGGTGCTGAAGGTTCGCCATCTCACCAAGACCTTCCGTATCCGCAAGGCCGATACCCTGCTCGATCAGCTTCTCGGTGGCGGCTCGACACGCGTGGTGCGCGCGGTGAACGATGTGAGCTTCGACGTCGAGCGCGGCGAGTGCCTTGGGTTGGTGGGTGAATCGGGTTGCGGCAAGACCACGCTCAGCAAGATGCTGATGCGTGGTGTGTCGGCTGACGACAACGGAGACGCTCCCGGGGGAGCCGGCCGCGTGATCTACGACGACTGGGGCCGCAAGACCGACGTGCTGACCCTGGAGGGCGAGCCGCTCAACCGCTTCCGTACCAAGCTGCAGTTCATCTTCCAGGACCCGTTCGGTTCGCTCAATCCACGCATGACGGTCTACGACATCCTGGTCGAGCCGCTGATCATCCATAAGGTCGGCGACGAGGGCTATCGCCGCGAGATGGTGGGTGAGTTGATGGAGCTGGTCGGGCTCGACCGCCGCCAGCTCAGCCGCTATCCGCATTCCTTCTCCGGCGGCCAACGGCAGCGCATCGGCATTGCGCGGGCGCTGGCGCTCAGGCCCGATATGGTGATCTGCGACGAGCCGGTGTCAGCGCTCGACGTCTCGATCCAGGCCCAGATCCTCAATCTCCTGAAGGACCTGCAGAAGCAGCTCGGCCTCACCTATCTCTTCATCAGCCACAACCTCGCGGTGGTCGACTACATCGCCGATCGCATCGCCGTGATGTGTGCCGGCCGCCTGGTCGAGCTGGCGCCGGCGGGTGTGCTGTTCCGCAATCCGCTGCATCCCTACACGCGCGCGCTGGTTTCGGCCGTGCCGTTCCCCGATCCCGGCCAGCGACTCGACCTGCGGGCGCTGATGGAAGGCAAGGCCTCCGATCCCAAGCAATGGCCGGCGCCCTATACCGACACAGGCACGGTGCCACTCTATTGGACCGAAGCCGAGCCCGGCCATTACGTGCGCGTGACGCGCGAGGCGGCCTGATGTTGCATTACGTCGCCCGCCGTCTGCTGCTGATGATCCCGACGCTCTTCGTCATCAGCCTGCTGGTCTACATGATCATCAACATGCCGCCGGGCGATTGCGTGACATCGCAGATCGACGAGCTGCTGGCGCGTGGCGATGCCGACGCGCTGGCGCGTGCCGGCGAGCTGCGTGCGATCTACGGCCTCGACCATTCGGTGTGGTATCGCTACTTCCATTGGCTGGGCGGCATCTTCCGCTGGGACTTCGGGTTGTCCTGCCAGGACACGGTCCCGGTGAAGGATCTGATCGGCGAGCGGCTGGCGCTCACCATCATCATGGAAAGCTGCACCATCCTCTTCATCTGGACCGTATCGTTCGTGATCGGCGTCTATGCCGCGACCCATCAGTACAAGTTCGGCGACTATGCCGCCTCGTTCATCGGTTTCCTGGGGCTCGCTATTCCCAACTTCCTCCTGGCGCTGGTGCTGCTCTATGTCGGCAAGGTCTATTTCGGCGTCTCGATCGGCGGGCTGATGGATCCCGAGTTCATCGAGCAACCGCTTTCCTGGGCCAAGTTCGTCTCGGTCGCCCAGCACCTCGTCATCCCGACGATCGTGATCGGCACATCGGGTACCGCCGGCATGATCCGGAGGCTGCGCGCCAACCTCCTCGATGAGCTGCAGAAACAATACGTGGTGACCGGCCGCGCCAAAGGCCTCTCGCCCATGAAGCTGCTGGTCAAATATCCGCTACGCCACGCGATCAACCCGTTCGTCGCCGACATCGGCCATTTGTTGCCCGAAGTCGTTTCCGGCTCGGTCATCGTTTCGGTGGTGCTGTCGCTGCCGACCATGGGGCCGATGCTGCTGACCGCGCTCAAGACACAGGACGTCAATCTTGCCGCGACGTTCCTGCTGTTCGTCGCGGTGCTGACCGTGATTGGCATGCTGATCTCGGATCTTTTGCTAGCCGCCCTCGATCCGCGCATCCGGTTCGGCGCGGCGGGCGAGAAGTGAGGCGGCGATGAGTGACATTGCCCCCCGTCCACCGGCCGGCCGGCCGGCCGCGACACCGCATGTCGTGAGCCACGAGCCATGGGATCCCTACGTCGCCGACAAGCTCACGGCCGACCAGGAAAAGTACTACATGGCCGGCCAGTGGAAGCTGATGTGGTGGCGCTTCCGCCGCCATCGGCCGGCCGTGGTATCGGCTGCTTTCCTGGCGCTGATGTATTTCTCGATCCTGATCTCCGAGTGGATCGCGCCCTACGACCTGCACACCCGCCATGTCCGTTACATCTTTGCCCCGCCCCAGGGCATCCATCTCTTCCACGACGGCCAGTTCATCGGCCCCTATGTCTACGGGCTCTCCACGCACCGCGACGAAGACACCTTGCAGCGCGTCTACAAGGCCAATCATGCCGAACGGCAGAAGCTGCGCTTTTTCTGCAGTGGCGAGTCGTACAAGTTCTGGGGCCTGATCGAAGGCTCGTTTCATCTCGTCTGTCCGCCCGAGGGCGGCACCTTCTTCCTGCTGGGAACCGACCGGCTCGGCCGCGACATGTTGAGCCGTATCGTCTATGCCGCGCGCATCTCGCTCACCATCGGCATCATCGGCATCACGCTCTCCTTCACGTTGGCGCTGATCCTGGGGGGACTCGCGGGCTATTACGGCGGCTGGGTCGATCTCGTGGTCCAGCGCATCACCGAGATCCTCAAAAGCTTCCCGCATCTGCCGCTCTGGCTCGCGTTGTCGGCGGCGCTGCCCGTCACCTGGTCGCCGCTCCTGGTCTATTTCGGGATCACGCTGATCCTGGCGCTGCTCGACTGGCCGAGCCTCGGCCGCGCCGTCCGCTCCAAGCTCCTGGCCCTGCGCGAGGAAGATTATGCCGTCGCCGCGCAAATGATGGGGGCGAAGCCCGCCCGCATCATCGGCCGCCACTTGCTGCCGGGCTTCATGAGCCATCTGATCGCCTCGGCGACGCTCTCCATTCCCAGCATGATCCTGGCCGAGACGGCGCTCAGCTTCCTGGGGCTGGGATTGCGGCCCCCTATCACCTCCTGGGGGGTGCTGCTGAACGAGGCGACCGACATCAATGTCGTGGCGGTGAACTGGTGGCTGATGCTGCCGGTCGTGCCGGTGATTCTGGTGATTCTGGCCTACCAATTCATGGGCGACGGCATGCGCGACGCCGCCGATCCGTACGCCTGACGCAAGGTTTTTCGTCAACTCGTTGATTTCGAGAGGAAATCACCGAAAGAGCAGTGTGATAAAAAAATCACACTTCCGCCCCATTTGGGTCTAGCGACCGCCATCACCGCTTTCCATGTTCGGGTTGTATCTCCCCCGAACGTGGTCCCCCCAAAGCCACGTTCAGCCTCCTCGGAGGCGTTCGGCCGTCCTGTCATTCTCCCCCGACAGGGCGGCCTCTTTCTTTCCGGCCCCTTTCTTTCCGACCAGTCCGCTCCGCCATGGTACGACGGCAGTCCATGGTGTCCGCCGTCCTCGAAGTGTCGGGCTTGGCTTGCCGGCGTGGCGGCCGGCGGGTGTTCGACAATCTTTCCTTTGCCCTGACGGGTGGCGAATTGCTGGCCCTGACCGGCCGCAACGGCAGCGGCAAGACCACGCTCTTGCGGGCGCT
This sequence comes from Alphaproteobacteria bacterium, assembly GCA_017308235.1. GTDB lineage: Bacteria > Pseudomonadota > Alphaproteobacteria > Reyranellales > Reyranellaceae > Reyranella. Next base: position 318,081 of record JAFKFL010000012.1, read on the forward strand.
GGCGTTGCTGGTGCCCTCCCTGGCCGGGACGATCCGCTGGAAAGGGGCGGATGTGCACGATGACCGCGAGAACTGGCGAGCCAAGCTCGCCTGGCTCGGCCATCAGGATGGTTTGAAGGGCGACCTGACGGCGGCCGAGAACATTTTGGTCGCCCAACGGCTGCGCGGACAGCCGGCCGACGTCGACCGTGTCGCCCATGCGTTGTCCGCCTTCGATCTCACGGCCCTGAAGGACCGCGCCGCGCGCACGCTGTCCGCCGGCCAGCGCCGCCGTGTGGCCCTGGCGCGGGTCGTTGCCGCGAAGGCGCCCTTGTGGCTGCTCGACGAGCCGTTGAACGCCCTCGATGCGCCCGCGCAGAAGGCCCTGAACGAAGGGCTTACCCGCCATCTGGCGGAGGGAGGCCTGGCCATTGCCGCGACCCATGCGCCGCTCGACAGCGCGCGCATCCTGGAACTGGGTGCCTGATGGGCTTTGGCGCGCTTTTCCTGCGCGATCTGCGGCTGGTGTGGCGGCGGCCGGGTGACGTCGCGGTCGTGCTGGCCTTTTTTGTCGTGGCGACCGTGCTCTTTCCGCTCGGCATCGGACCGGAGTCCAACCTGCTGGCCCGCATCGCCGCCGGCGTGCTGTGGGCGGCGGCCCTGTTCGCCTCGATGCTCTCGCTCGATCGCCTGTTCGCCGCCGACTACGAGGACGGCGCGCTTGATCTCCTGCTCCTTGCGCCCTGGCCGCTCGAGTTGGCGGCGCTCGCCAAGTGCGCCGCGCACTGGGTGGTGACGGGCCTGCCTTTGGCGGTGCTGGCGCCCCTGATCGGCGGCGCCTTCGGTCTGGACGATCGGAGCCTCCTGGTACTGGTCCTCACACTGTTGGTCGGCACACCGGCGCTGTCGCTGATCGGCGGTCTCGCCGCCGCGCTGACGTTGGGGGCGCGACGCAGTGGCGCGCTTCTCGCCCTGCTGGCGCTGCCGCTTTGCGTGCCGACCCTGATCTTCGGCGCCTCGGCGATCGAAGCGACCGCGACCGGGGAAGGCTTTTGGGTCCACCTCGCCATCCTGGGCGCATTGGCGCTGATGTCGCTCGCCACCTTGCCGTGGGCGATCGCCGCAGCCTTGCGCCAGGCGGGCGAGTGAGGCGATAGAAGAGCCGGAACCGACCATGGCCGATCTCCACTTCCTCGCCAATCCGGCGCGCTTCCGGCGCTTCAGCCAGCGCGTGCTGCCGGCGCTTTGGTTGGTGACGGCTCTCGCGCTCGTGATCGGCCTTTATTGGAGTCTCGTGATCGCGCCGCCCGATTATCAGCAGGGTGACACGGTGCGGATCATGTTTTTGCACGTGCCGTCGGCGTCGCTTGCCATGGCGGGCTACCTGCTGCTGGCGGCGCTCGGCGCTTCGCTCCTGGTGTGGCGCCATCCGTTGGCGGCGCTGATGGCGCGCGCGACCGCGCCGGTGGGTGCCACCTATGCCGCCGTCTGCCTGATCACCGGCTCGCTGTGGGGGCGCCCGATGTGGGGCACCTACTGGGTGTGGGATGCGCGGCTGACCTCGTTCCTGCTGCTCTTCTTCCTCTACCTCGGCCATATCGCCTTGAGCCGGGCCTACGATGATTCCGAGCGCGGCGATCGTGCCGCCGCCATCCTGGCCGTCGTGGGGGCGATCAATGTGCCGATCATCAAATTCTCCGTTGATTGGTGGAACACGTTGCACCAACCGGCCTCGATCATGCGCCTCGACGGACCGTCGATCGATCCGTCGCTGCTGTGGCCGTTGCTCTGGATGATGGGCGCGCTGGCCCTGCTGTTCGTCGCGCTGGTGCTGATGCGCACCGAGACCGAGATCGATCGCCGCCGCCTCGAGATTGCGGAGAACCAGGACTAGCGGCCGCCATGGAACGACGTGCGCGTTGGCTCTTTCTTGGCATCAATGTCGCGGCTGTGCTGTTGGCCGTGGGGGCGTTCCTGCTCTACCGCAGCCTGCAGCCCGTGCCGGGCAGCGACACGCATTTCGAAGGCACGATCGCCCAACCCGGCGTCTATGACGTGTGGGACGACATGGGCCACCTCCTGAAGCCGAACCAGCGTGTGACCGCGCGGTTGGTTTCGCCTTACAGGACGGTGTACGACGTCACCTACGGCATCGGCCCCGATGGCTTTCGCGTCGTGCCCCCCAATCCGGCCGATCCCGACGCTTGCGTCGTGCTGTTTGGCGATTCCAACACCTTCGGCATCGGCGTGCAGGACAACCAGACCTACGCCTGGCAACTGGCCGAGCGCGGCAAGGGGCGCCTCGCCGTCTACAACTTCGGTGTCCCTGGCACGGGCCCGCACGAGATGCTGGCAGGCCTGCAGTCGGGTCGTTTCCAGAAGATCCTCGGCTGCACGCCCACCGACGTGGTCTATTTCTTCATTGTCGAGCATATCGGTCGTGTGACGGGCCGGCTTTCGCCATGGGACACGCACGGGCCACGCTATCGCCTGGACGCTAACGGCAAGGCGGTGCGCGACGGCAACTTCGATACGAGGCCGCACGATCCAACTCCCGACCTCGACGAGGGCCTGCTGGGTTGGCGTCGGATGGTCTACGGCATCGATCGCGTCGGCACGCGCGAGGAGACCGAGCTCACCGCCGCGATTATGATCCAATCGGCGCGCGAGATCGCCCGCTTCGCGCCCAAGGCCAAGTTCCACGTGCTGTTCTGGACCATGTTCGACAGCAAGCGACTCGACGAGCTTGCGTCGGACCTGACGGCCGCCGGCATCGTCGTTCATCCGGTGCAGCAATTTCTGCCCGGTTATCGCGACCACCAGCTTCGTTACGTCAATGGGCAAGAGGACGGTCATCCCAATCCCATGACGCACGGCAAGTTTGCCGACTACATCTTGAAGCAAATCGTGGCAAAGCGCCGCTCGACCGATGCTTCCGCCGCTCCGCCCGTTAAGCTATCCCACTCGCCATGATCCTCCTGGCCTCGGGCTTTTTCGCCATGGGCGGCTACGGCGCCTTCATCTGGGGCGCCTATGGCGCGGCGGTGCTTGCGCTCGGCGCGCTGGTGGTGACTTCGATCGTCCAGCATCGCAAGGCGCGGCAGGCGCTGGCCAGGCTTGGCCTGGAGCGGCGGCGATGACGCCCAAGCGCAAGCGGCTGTGGCTGCTGGTGGGCTCGCTCGGCGTTCTGGGTGTGGCGGCGGCGCTGGTGCTGTCGGCCCTGTCGGACAACATCGTCTTCTTCTATTCGCCGAGCCAGCTTGCCGAGAAGCATGTGGCGGCCGATCGTCGCTTCCGGCTCGGCGGCCTGGTCGAGAACGGCAGTGTGCAGAAGCACGGCACCGAGGTGCGCTTTCGCGTCACCGATCTCAAGCAGAGCGTTGAGGTCGTCTATCGCGGCATCCTGCCCGACCTCTTTCGCGAAGGGCAGGGCGTGATCGCGGAAGGCTCACTCGATCGTGACGGCGTTTTCACCGCGCGCGAGGTATTGGCCAAGCACGACGAGAAGTACATGCCGCCCGAGGTGGCCAAGGCGTTGAAGGAGTCCGGCCGCTGGCAGGAAGGCGAGGGGACGACGAAATGAGCATCTTGTGTAAGTCTCCACGCCGGTCACCCTCGCTCACTTCGTTCGCTGCGGGTGCCGCATGATCCCCGAACTCGGCCATTACGCATTGATCCTGGCGCTGGCGGTGGCGCTGGTGCAGGCGACTCTGCCGATGATCGGCGCACACCGCGGTGACATCCGGCTGATGGCGCTCGGCCGGACGGCGGCGCTGACGCAGGCCTTCCTGATCATCCTGTCCTTCGCGGCCCTCACCGAAGCCTTCGTGACGTCGGACTTCTCGCTCGCGATGGTCGTGGCCAACTCGCATTCGGCGAAGCCGCTGCTCTACAAGCTGAGCGGCGTCTGGGGCAATCACGAAGGCTCCATGATGCTCTGGGTCCTGATCCTCGCCGTGTTCGGCGCTGCGGTCGCGCTGTTCGGCGAGAACCTGCCCGATGGCTTGCGCGCGCGCGTGCTCGGCGTGCAGGCGTGGGTGGGCGTGGGCTTCCTCGCCTTCATCCTCTTCACCTCGAACCCCTTCCTGCGCCTCTCGCCCGCGCCGCCCGACGGCAACGGCATGAATCCCCTGCTGCAGGATCCCGGCCTCGCCTTCCATCCGCCGCTCCTCTATCTTGGCTATGTCGGCTTCTCGGTGACGTTCGCCTTTGCCATCGCCGCACTGATCGAAGGCCGCGTCGATGCCGCCTGGGCGCGCTGGGTGCGGCCGTGGACGCTGGCGGCATGGTGCTTCCTCACGCTTGGCATCACGCTCGGGAGCTGGTGGTCCTATTACATCCTGGGCTGGGGCGGCTTCTGGTTCTGGGATCCGGTCGAGAATGCCTCGCTGATGCCGTGGCTTGCCGGCACCGCGCTGCTGCACTCCGCGATCGTCGTGGAGAAGCGCGACGCGTTGAAGAGCTGGACCGTGCTTTTGGCGATCCTCGCCTTTTCGCTCAGCCTCCTCGGCACCTTCCTGGTGCGCTCGGGCGTGCTCACCTCGGTCCATGCCTTTGCCCAGGATCCGGCGCGCGGCATGTTCATCCTCGCCTTCCTGCTGGTCGTGATCGGCGGTGCGCTCGCGCTCTATGCCTGGCGCGCACCGACGTTGCAGTCCGGCGGCCTGTTCCAGCCGATCAGCCGCGAAGGCGCGCTGATCCTGAACAACCTGCTTCTCTGCACGCTCTGTGCCACGGTGCTGCTGGGCACGCTCTATCCGTTGTTCCTCGACCTTTTGAGCGGCGCCAAGGTCTCGGTCGGCCCGCCGTTCTTCAACACCACCTTCGTGCCGATCTCCTTCGCGCTCTTCGCTGCGATGTGCGTCGGGCCGTTCCTGGGCTGGAAGCGGGCCGAGCTGTGGCCCGCGCTGGTTCGCCTACGCACGGCCTTCGCGGTGGCGGTGATCGGCATGATCCTGGCGGCGACAGTGATCGATTCGCACGCGACCCTGGCGGCCCTGGCGTTCGGCTTCGGCGTTTGGCTGATCCTGGGCAGCCTGCTGGAATTCGCCGACCGCGTCAGGCTCGGCCGCGTGCCGTGGGCCGAGACCAGGCGGCGGCTTGCGACCATGCCGCGCGCGAGCATCGGCATGACGATCAGCCACGCCGCCCTTGGCTTCGTGGTGCTGGGCTCGGTGGCGACGGCGGCCTGGAATGTCGAGCTGATCCGGACCTTCAAGATCGGCGAGCGCGCCCGCTTCGCCGATTGGGAGGTGACGCTCACCAATGTCGAGCCGGTGCGCGGCCCCAACTACGACGCCGAGCGCGCGACCATCACGCTCACCAAAGACGGCAAGCGTTTCGCCGTGCTGACGCCCGAACGGCGGATGTTCCTGGTCCAGCGCCGCGAGGTGGCCGAGACCTCCATCCAGACCAACTTCCTGCGCGATCTCTACGCTACCCTGGGCGAGGGCGACGCGCAGAAAGGCTGGACCATCCGCCTCTACGACAACCCGCTCGCACCCTGGATCTGGCTCGGCGCCGCGCTCTGCGCGTTCGGCGGCTTCGTCTCGCTCTCCGACCGCCGCCTGCGGGTCGGTGCGCCCAAGCGCAGCCGTGTCGTGGCTCAGCCCGCCGAATGATCATGCTCTTCCGGACCGCGAGCGTCCCGCTCGCTCAGGCTCACGAGCGAGCGGGACGCTCGCGGTCCGGAAGAGGAAGAGTGCGCCGATGAAATCGAATCGCCTCCTCTATCTCCTGCCGCTGTTGACGCTCGCGATCCTGGCTGGCTTCTTCGGCTGGTCGCTGGTGTCGGGGCGCGATCCGGCGTCGATCGGCTCGGCCCTGGTCGGTCGGCCCGCGCCGACTCTGAAGGCGCCGGCGCTGCGGCCTGGCGAGGCGGCGCTGACCGATGCGCTGCTGCATTCGGGCAAGCCGGTGCTGGTGAATTTCTTCGCGAGCTGGTGCACGCCCTGCCTTGCCGAGGCACCGCTGCTCGATCGGCTGGCGAAGAAGGACGGCATCACCATCATCGGCATCGCGTGGAAGAACAAGCCCGAGGAGGCGCGCGCCTGGCTGGAGCGGCTGGGCGATCCCTTCGCCGCCGTGGGCTACGATCTCGACGGCAAGATGGCGGTCGACTGGGGCCTATCCGGTGTACCCGAGACCTTTTTGATCGACGCGCAAGGCGTCGTGCGCCTGCACTTCCGCGCGCCGATCCTCGAGAAGGACGTCACCGACCGCATCCTGCCGCTGCTGAAGGCCGGCGGATCGTGATGGGCAACGGTGCGTTTCATGCACCGCCGTGTCATCCCGAGGCCGAAGGCCGAGGGATCTTTAGCATCGCAGGAAAGATCCCTCGCTGCGCTCGGGATGACACAAGTAATGGCCGGGGTAGCACCGGTTGGTTGCGAGCGCTGTGCGTCTTGGTCTTCAGTCTGCTGCTTTCTCTTCCCGCCCTCGCCGTCGAGCCGTCGGAGATGTTGTCCGATCCGGCGCTTGAGACGCGAGCGCGGGAGATCAGCCGCGAGCTGCGCTGCGTGGTGTGCCAGAACGAATCGGTCGACGATTCGCCGGCCGAGGTGGCGCGCGACATCCGCCGCGCCGTGCGCGAACGGCTGGTGGCCGGCGACACCGACCGGCAGGTGCTCGATTACATGGTCGCGCGCTACGGCGACTACGTGCTGCTGCAGCCGCCCTTCAAGACGCGCACCCTGATCCTGTGGCTCGGCACGCCGCTGGTCCTGCTGCTGGGCGCGGCAGGCCTGTGGCTCGCCGCGCGCCGCCGGGCCGCGATGCTCGGCCCCGAGCCGTTGAGCGAGGCGGAAAAGGAAAAGGTGGATCTCATCCTTCGAGACGCGGCGCTGCGCACCGCTCCTCAGGAAGAGGCAAATAGCGCAACCACCCTACCTCACCCTGAGGAGCGCCCGCAGGGCGCGTCTCGAAGGGTGGGTGACGGGTAATGCTGGAATTCTTCCTCGCGCTTCTCACCGCGGGCACGGTCGGCGTGCTGCTGATCCCGCTGTTGCGTGCGCGGCTCGCCGCCACCAACCGGCTCGACAACGACCTTGCGATCTATCGCGACCAGCTCGCCGAAGTGGAGCGCGAGCGCGCCGCGGGCAGCCTCTCCGAGCCCGATGCATCGGCCGCGCGCACCGAGATCGAGCGCCGCATCCTCACGGCGGCCGAGAAAGATCAAGCGCCCGCGCCGAAGCCGGCGGCGGCGCTCCATCGCTTCCTGCCGCCTGTGCTGTGTCTCCTGATCCCGGCCTTCGCGCTCGGGCTCTATCTGCAGATCGGCCAGCCGGGCGTGGCCTCCGCGCCCTTCATCCCGCAACCGAGGCCGCCGGCGGGTGTGCCAAAGGAGCAGGGCCCCAGCCTCGACCAGCAGATCGCCGCGGCCCGCGAGCGGCTGAAGCAGGCGCCCGACGATCCCGAGACTTTGTCGGTGCTGGGCGAACTTTTGACGCAACAGGCCGACGGCGTCGTGCCGCCAGCCGCCGTCGAGGCCTTCGAACGCGCGCTCAAGAAGCAGCCGGGCGATGCGCGTGCGCTCTTCTATCTCGGCCTGCACGAGTCGCAGGCCGGCGAATCGAAGGCGGCCCTCACGCGCTGGCTCGACCTTGAGGCACGTTCGCCCGAGGGCGCGCCGTGGCTGCCCATGCTGCGCGCCGAGATCGAGCGCGTGGCGAAGCAGGCCGGCATCGATCCGAAGAGCATCAGACCCGACCGCAAGCCACCGACCGCCGCCCCGGCGCCGCCGCCGTCATCGCCGATGGCGGGCATGCCGCAGCCCACCGAGGCCGAGCGCGATGCGATGGCGAAGATGTCGCCGGAGCAACGCCAGCAGGCGATCCGCGGCATGGTCGATCGGCTCGACGAGAAGATGCGCGCGTCACCGGACGATCGCGACGGCTGGCTGCGGCTGGCCAATGCGCGGCGCGTGCTGGGCGATCCGCGGAAGGCGGCCGAGGCCTATGCCAGGGCCGATGCGCTGAAACCGCTCGAGCCGCAACGGCTCGCCGACTGGGCCGAGGCGGAGGTTCGCCAGATCCAGCCCGGCGCGCCGCCCTCGCCGCAAGCCGTCTCCGTGCTGAAGCGCCTGGAAGCGGCCGACCCCGACAACGCGCTCGCGCTCTTCTATCTCGGCGCCACCTCCTTCGCCCAGGGCGACAAGCCGGACGCCGCGCGCCGCTGGAAGAAGCTCCTGGCGCAGCTCCCGCCCGACGCGCCCATCCGCGCGATGCTGGAGGAGAAGATCAAGCAGGCGGAGTGACGACCGGGTTTTTCATCGGAGGCGAGATAGAACTCTTGCTCCTTAAATAGATTCATCGACAGCCCAGGACGAACTTGGCTATTGGTTGCAACCAGTAGTATACTAGTAAAAATTGTACAGAGAATTTCGAACAAGAATTTTTCCGAGAGGGGGCTCGGGTCGATGAATCTTCCAGTCGCAGATCTTGCGTCGCTAATAGTGGGTGATCAGCAGCTTAGAACGGAAGCCCGGCAACGCAGGGAAGAGTTTGATTTAACTTCGATCTATCCGGAGGAAGAAGAGAAGTGGCTGGCAAAAGGATGGACGCTCCTATCGTCTGGAGTAAGCAAGCTAAAAATAAAAAGACCTAAAACACACCATGCCCTCCTCGAAGACCGTGTCTGGTCGCTTCTCTACAAGCTTGGCTATCCAGTGCTCAGCGGTAAAGATTTCAAGATTCGTTTTGTCAGATCAGACGGCAGCATCGGCGAGAAGGAAATAGACGTCTTCGCGAAAGACGATGAGACGTGTCTAATCGTGGAATGTAAATCTCGCGAAAAGCGAGGCAAACGAAATCTACAGACCAATATTCATGAAACTGCCCAGCTTCAGAAGCCGATCGCAACTGCCATTCGGAAGCACTTTGGCGCGGGATTCAAACCGAAGCTTGTTTGGCTATATGCGACCGAGAACATCATTTGGTCAGAGCAAGATTTAGAGCGAGCGCAGGCAGAGAATATCCGTGTCATTACCGAGAACGAGCTCCAATACTTTGACGCCTTCGCGAATTACCTAGGCGCCGCTGGCAGGTATCAGTTCCTTGCTGAGTTCCTGGAGGGACAGGATATCCCCGCTCTCGAAAACGTTCGAATTCCAGCTGTAAAGGGCGCCTTTGGACCGCATACATTCTACAGCTTTGCGATTAGTGCTAGGCATCTCTTGAAGATTTCATTTGTCAATCATCAGGCCCTAGATCATCCGGATTCGCGACCGGCTTACCAACGTATGATCAATAAGGGCCGAATAAAGAAGATCGGCCAGTTTATCGAGCATGGCGGCTTTTTCCCGACCAATCTGCTCGTCAACTTTTCGGAGAAGTGCCGATTCGATCTTTTGCCAAACTCAGGTAGTGCCGAGGATCGACTTAAGTTTGGGTGGCTGTTCCTTCCTCGAAAGTACAAGTCAGCTTGGATCATCGACGGCCAACATCGGCTCTATGGTTTTTCGAATTTGACTGAAAAGTATTTGGACCAAACGCTATTTGTGGTCGCTTTTGAAAAGCTAGATCCGAAGCTGGAAGCAGACCTCTTCATCACGATTAACCACGAACAGAAGAGTGTTCCTCGCAACCTGCTTGTGACGCTACAAGCCGATCTCAAACTAGGCTCATCCGATCCGAGAGAGGCATTGAGTGCGCTCGCTTCTCGGCTAGTACGAACCCTCTCCCACGACGCAACGAGCCCATTCTTTGGTCGGTTCTCTATTCCAGGTATACCGCCGACCGAAGCGCAGAATCTCACGGTACCCGAAGCCGTAAAGGGCTTGATCACTTCCACTCTCATTGGGAAGCTGATATCGAAAAAGACGATTGCCGAAGGGTTTCTTTGCGCAAACACGCATGACAAGACACTTGTTCGTGCACGTCGCACCTTGAATGGATATTTTCGGGCGATTATGGATGCCAATCCGGAAAGATGGATTGCCGGCCGACTTGCTCATATTTGCGTAAATCCTGGAATAAGAGCGCATTTGGTATTGCTGCGCGATATCCTTCGTCACTTAGACAAGAAGGGTGTACTCGAACCACATGGTGCTTCTGAAGATGAAACGACACAGCGCGTAGTCGAGTTCATCGAGCCGATTCTGGTGTTTGTAAAAACAGCAACCGATGCGCAGGTCAGTTCAAAGTTCTCTAAAAAATTCGGTGAGGGAGGCGTTACGGAATATCGCTTTAACCTTTGCGATCTCCTAGCGACAACACATCCTGATTTCGAGACCGAGGGCTTCAAGGCGTACAAAGCTCGCCAAACCGATAGCCGGCTAAAGAAGATTAACGACGACGTGCTGGACCTCCAGCGCGTCATACTTGATTCGACGGTCAAGGTATTGAAAGCGGTTCATGGTACCGACGACCAGCCCTCCGGAGACAAGGCATATTGGGAACAAGGCATTCATAATCTCGAGATAAAGCACGGCGCTTTTATCAAGCAACAGACATTCCCGATTGAGAAACGCGGCCCCAAAGAAGCGTACTTAGATTTGATCGATTGCATAAAAATTTGGAAGCAATCCAATAACTGGGAGCACTTCAAGGAGATATTTAGCTTTCCGCTTGCTGACGAAAAGGCAAACCAACAAAAGAAATATTATCTGGATTGGTTGGAAAAACTTAATGATATCCGAAAGACTGCGGCGCATAAGAACGCACTACGCGGATATTCGGAATCAGATGTCCAATTCATTGAATGGCTGAAGCCGTTACTTTACGAAAAGCTAGAGAAAAACAATCTGCTTCCAGACGATGCGTGAGTGCCTGGATGCTTAGAAGTGATGTTACTCCGATTGTTCCATTTCTGAAGTGGGCCGGTGGCAAACGATGGTTTGCCGAACATGCTCGCGAAATAACGCCGCCCAACTTCGATCGCTACGTCGAGCCTTTTTTGGGCGGTGGGGCTCTCTATTTTCATTTGCGCCCCCAGCGCGCATTGCTAGCCGATTTAAATGCGCGGCTGATTGAAACGTATGTCACCTTGCAATCAGATTGGAAAAAAGTACGGACGATACTAGCCTGGCACCAGAGCCGTCATAGCGACCAGCACTATTACGCAGAGCGGTCGCGCGAGCGGCGAACGCCACACGCTAGAGCGGCACAGTTCATCTACCTAAACCGAACGTGCTGGAACGGATTGTATCGGGTGAATCTAGCCGGTCAGTTTAACGTGCCCAAAGGGACAAAATCGTCGGTGCTGCTTGATACTGATGATTTCGAAGAAACATCGCGACAATTACAGGGATGCATCCTGCGCTGCAGTGACTTTGGGCTGATATTGGGTGAGTGCGGTAAAGGAGATTTTGTCTTCGTGGATCCCCCATACACAGTGAAGCACAATGTGAATGGGTTTGTTAAATATAACGAGACCCTGTTTTCTTGGGACGATCAAGTTCGTCTACGTGATGATGTCGTTGAAGCTGCTACGCGGGGTGCAAAAGTTTTAATCACTAACGCCGATCACCCAAGCGTTCGCGCCCTTTATAGAGGCGTTGGCACAATGCGCTCGGTAAATCGATCAAGTGTTTTAGCGGCGGATTCGTCTTACCGATCGAAGGTCAGTGAACTCGTTGTTTCCACCTGGTGAGCCTCAAATCTGCTCACGTGCTAGTTGTCGGACCACAGCTTTGGCTTGCAGTCATATCCTCATTACCTCCCACACAATCGCCAGCTGCCCGCATCCGCGCTTACCTCCTGCGCATCGCAACCCGCACATGGAGGAAGTCATGTCCGATCGCACATCCGCCGCTGCCGCCACCACCAACGGCGCGGTCGAGGCCACTGTCGAGGCTTATGTCGCCACCTGGAACGAGACCGATGTGGCGCGCCGGCAGGCGAGGATCGCGCAGGCGTGGGCCGATTCGGGCCGCTATCGCGATCCGCTGATGGGGAGCACCGGGCATGGCGAGATCGACGCCATGCTGGCCGCCGTCCAGGCGCGCTTCCCGGGCTTCGTGCTCAAGCGGACATCGAAGGTCGATTGCCATAACGACGCCGTGCGCTTCACCTGGTCGCTGGGACCGGCGTCGGGGCCGTCGGTGGTGGAGGGCGTGGATTTCGGCACCCTCACGCCCGAGGGCAAGCTCGCCACGATCGTGGGCTTCATCGACAAGATGCCGGCGGCTTGAGTGCAACGTGTGTCATCCCGAGGCCAAAGGCCGAGGGATCTTTACGGCCAGGGAAAGATCCTTCGCTACGCTCAGGATGACACGGCTTCTTGGACCGCGAAGGCGAAGAACCCCGATGCCTTCCGGCATCGGGGCCGTTCCACCCCGTTCGGCACGATGGGGTATCATCCGCGCCGTCCGGATCCAGGTGGAACGTGTTCGTTTCGGGCCTACGTCGCCGGTCAGATTTCAGATGACGCGACGATTGCATCCCTGCTTTGCAGGCACGCATAGGTCTTCCCACAACCCGCCGTGCTAGGGAGGCCGCGTACAGTACAAAGGCCTCTCTGGCCCGACCGCGCGTTCGTTTGCGGTCGGGCTTTTTTTGCGCCTCGAAAGGGCGGCGGGCGAACCAGCGCCGTTTGCGCCTTAGAGCGTCAGGAGGCGGGCGCTACTTCGTGTCCGGCGTCGGGGCCGGCGCCGTGCCTGGGGTCGAATCGCCACTCGGCGCGCGGCCAGGTGCGCTGCCCGGGCCGCCGGGGGAGTTCAGCGGCGTCGGGGTTTTCATCGGTTGCTCCTTGGTAACTGGCACCTGCGCCTGGTTCTGATCCAAGGGCTTGTGGTTGAAATAAAGCAGGCCGCCAATCACGCCGATCGCCACCAGGATGGCCAGCAGGATGTACGGGCCACGGCCGCTGTCGACAGGTTCGAAGCGGGAATTGCCGTAAGGGTCAAAGGGGTCGCGGTTGTTGTAGTCGGACATGGGGTTCTCCTCGTTTTGGCCTCCCTGTCCAACGCCGGTCCGGCGGCAGGAGTTGCCCGATTTGCCACGCCCTGTGCTAGGGTTTTCGTCTGTCCTGGAGGGAACCTTTCATGCCCGACGCCCTTTCACCGTCTTCCAGCCCCGCGACGCTCGGTCCCGAGGAGGCCCGGGCCCTGGTCGGCTCCTATCCGCCGGTGAGTGCGCTGGCGGAAAAGAAGGACATCGGCCGCATCGATCCGCACATCCGCCGCTATATCGAGCTGTCGCCGATCTGCTTCCTCGCCACCTCGGACACCGAGGGCCGCGAGGATGTGACGCCGCGCGGCGACCCGCCGGGTTCGTTCAAGGTGCTGGACGAAAAGACCATCGCCATCCCCGACCGGCCGGGCAACAACCGGCTCGATACGCTGAAGAACCTGCTGGTGAACTCGGAAGTCGCGCTGATCTTCCTGCTGCCGGGCATCAACGAGACGGTGCGGCTCGCCGGCACCGCGAAGCTCTCGGTCGATCCCGAGCTGCTGGCCTCGATGGCGGTGCAGGGCAAGGCGCCCAAGTGCGCCATCGTCGTCTCGGTGCGCCAGGCCTATCTGCACTGCGCCAAGGCGTTGATCCGCTCCAAGCTCTGGAGCGGCGACTATGCCCAGCCCAAGACCGCCTTCCCCTCGATCGCGCGCATCATCGGCGATCAGCTCGGCATGAGCGAAGCCGAAAAGGCGGCAGGCGATGCGCGCGTCGAACGCGGCTATCGCGAATCGCTGTGGGAGCCGATGAAGTAACTCAGAGTTTTTTGGACCGCGAGCCTCCGGCTCGCTCACACTCATGCGGCGCATTCACATGCGCATTGAGCGAGCGGGACGCTCGCGGTCCGGAAGAACGCTCCCAGCGGAGAGAGTCCCATGAAAACCAGCGAAGGCATCTTCGAGTGTGGCGACGTGAGCCTGCAGCGCGGCGGCACGCTCAAGGCCGCGCGCATCGTCTACAAGACCTTCGGCACGCTCTCGCCCCAGCGCGACAACGTCATCGTCTATCCGACGAGCTACACGGCGCATCACACCGATATTGAATGGCTGGTGTCGCCCGAGCACTGCCTCGACCCCAGTCGCTATTTCATCGTCATCCCGAACATGTTCACCAACGGCCTCTCTTCGTCGCCGTCGAACACGCCTGATTTCAAGACAACGTCTCCCGGGGTCACGACCTACGACAATGTCATGCAGCAGCGCCGGCTCATGAACGAGCTGTTCGGCGTCGATCGCGTGAAGATGGTCTACGGCTGGTCGATGGGTGCGCAGCAGGCCTATCACTGGGCCGCGCTGTGTGGCGATGCGGTCGAGCGCATCGTGGTCAACTGCGGCTCGGCCAAGACGGCGCAGCACAATCTCGTCTTCCTCGAGGGCGTGCGCGCAGCGGTGGGCGCGGCGCGGACTCCGGAGGAGGGCGTGCGCGCCATGGGCCGCATCTATGCCGGCTGGGCGTTGAGCCAAACCTTCTATCGCCGCGAGATGTGGCGCGGGCTGGGCTTCAAGGATCTCGAGGATTTCCTGGTGCGCGGATGGGAGGACAATTTCCTGCGCCGTCCGGCGGCCGACCTGATGGCCCAGCTCTGGACCTGGCAGAACGGCGATATCTCCGCCAACGACCTCTATCGGGGTGATCTCGCCATGGCGTTGGCCGGCATCAAGGCCAGGGTCCTGCTGATGCCGTCGGCCACCGATCTCTATTTCCAGACCGACGATAATCGCGCCGAGCTGCCGCATCTCAAGAACGCGAAGCTGGCCGAGATCCCCTCGGTGTGGGGCCATCGTGCCGGCAATCCGCGCGACAATCCCGAAGACGCCGCCTTCCTCGACAAGCACGTGACTGCGCTGCTCGAGTCTTGATTCTTCCGGACCGCGAGCGTCCCGCTCGCTCATGAATCTGAGCGAGCGAGACGCTCGCGGTCCGGAAGAGCATGAATACCGGGAGGGCCGCGGATAGAGGGCCAGGCATCGATCGATCAAAGCTCGATCGATGGAACAGCTTTTATCCGAACGCACGAGCGACAAGCGGACGCTCTCGCTTCCGTTGACGTTTTTGCTGGCGCTTTCCTGCGGTCTCGTCGCGGCCAACCTCTACTACGCCCAGCCGCTGATCGATCCGATCGCCAGGACTTTTAGCATCCCGGCAAGTGCCGGCGGCTTGATCGTCACGCTGACGCAGCTCGGTTACGGCTGCGGCCTCATCTTGCTGGCGCCGCTGGGTGACGTGGTCGAGAATCGGACGCTCGTGGTTGCGACGCTCGGCATTGGCCTGCTCGCGTTGCTGGCGATGACGGTCGTGTCGAGCGCCACGCCGTTCCTGGTGGCGACCCTTGCGCTTGGCATCGCGGTGACGGCCGTGCAGCTCCTGCTACCCTATGCAGCGCACTTCACCACCGATCGCAACCGCGGACAGGTGATCGGCGCGCTGACGAGCGGGCTGATGCTGGGCATCATGCTGGCGCGTCCGGCCGCGAGTCTCGTCACCTACTGGTTCGGCTGGCGCGCCATCTTTGCGCTTTCGGCGGTCGCGATGGCCTTGATCGCCGCCGTCCTTGCGATGGGCATGCCGGCCTTCCGACCCCGCGCGACGTCGAGCTACCGCGCCATCCTCGCTTCGCTGCCGACGTTGCTGCGCGAGGTGCCGATCCTGCGCCGCCGGTTGGCCTACCACGTGCTGCTGTTCGCCGGCTTCAGCCTGTTCTGGACGGCGGTGCCGCTGCTGCTCGCCGGCCCCGGGTTTGGATTGAGCCAGCGAGGCATTGGACTCTTCGCCTTCGCCGGTGCCGCCGGCGTGGTGACGGCACCGATTGCCGGCCGCATCGCCGATCGCGGCTGGACGCGGCCGGCCACCGGCTGCGCGATCGCGCTGGTGATCGCGTCCTTCGCCCTCGCCTGGTGGGGCGGCGAGGCGCGCTCCGTGGCGGCACTGGTGGCCGCGGCGGTGCTGGTCGATGCCGGGCTGGTGCTGAATTTCGTGCTGAGCCAGCGCGCGATCTACGAGCCGAGGCCCGAAAGTCGTGGCCGGATCGGCGGCCTCTTCACCGCCCTGTTCTTCCTGGGCGGCGCGGCGGGCTCCGCGACGGCCGCCTCCAGCTTTGTCGCCGGCGGCTGGCCACTGACTGCCTGCATCGGTCTCGGCCTCGCCGCCCTGGCCCTCCTCCTCTATGCCCGGGAATTCGCAGTCCGATCTGCCTAAGGCACCCAGACTTGCGAATAATTCGCAATCGCGTTAAGGCCATGGGATCGACCAACGGGAGCCCATGGCCGACGACCACCGCCTGCTGTCCAGCTTCGCCGAACATCGCTCGGCCCTGCTGCGCTTCCTGCGTCGGCGGCTCGGCAATGCGGCACTGGCCGAGGATCTGACGCAGGAAACCTGGCTGCGGGCGGCTAATGCCCGGGGCGCGGCCGCGATCGACAACCCCCGCGGCTACCTGTTCTCGATCGCCTCCAACCTCGCCCTCGACCACCAGCGCCATGTCGGCCATCGCGTCGAGCTGCAGGCCGTGGCCGAGGTCGTCGAGGCGGTGGCCGACCACCAACCGTCGCCGGAGAACGTCGTCCTCTATCGCAGCGAGTTCGCGCGCTTGCTGCGGGTGGTCGACCAGCTGTCGCCGCGCTGTCGCGAAGTCTTCGTCCTGGGCAAGTTCGAGGGGCTGAGCCTGGCCGAGATCAGCCAGCGCCTTGGCATCAGCCGCAACACGGTGGTGACCCACATGGTCAATGCGCTGGCGGCCATCGAGCGCGAGATGGCGTCGGACACATAGTTGTTACCGACTCACGCCGGGTCGCGTCTCGGGCGTCTAACGGATAAGGAAGACACGATCGGCGGACCGCCCGCCGCGGAGCATCATGTCGGATCATGTCCGGGACCCGCTGATCGAGGAGGCGTTGCGCTGGCTGGTCGTGCTGCGCGATCCGTCCGCCGGCGAAGACGATCGCCGCGCCTTCGATCTGTGGCGCGCCGCTGATCCCGCGCATGAGGCGGCATGGCGACGAGCGCAGGAGGTCTGGACGCGCGCCGATATCCTGGCGCCCGCAATGCAGGGCCGGGCATCATTGCCACCCGCCCGCCGGTGGAGCCGGCGGCGCTGGCTGCAGGCGATGGCCGTGAGCGCGGTGGTGATTCCGGTCGGCCTTCTGCTCGTCCGCTCCAACTTTTTTGCCGACTTCCGCACGGCCGCCGGTGAACGCCGCACGATCAACCTCGGGGATGGCTCGACCGTCGAGCTGGCGGGCGCCAGCGCCCTGTCGGTCTCTTTCGATGCCAACAGCCGCCGCCTTCGGCTTGTTGCGGGCGAGGCTTTCTTCGACGCGGCCCCTGAGGCGCGGCCCTTCCTGGTCGAGGCTGGTGCGGGTCGCGTCAGCGCTCTTGGCACAGCCTTCGACATCAAGCTCGCCGAGGCGTCGGTGACCGTGGCGGTGTCGAAGAACCGCGTCTCCGTTTCGATCGACGGAAGCCCCGGCACCATTGTCGAGCAGGGACAGGTGGTGCGTTACACCGCAACGCGCATCGAAACTCCACAGGCGGCGGACCTGGGCAAAGTCGAAGCCTGGCGGCGCGATCGCCTGATCTTCCAGGACGCACCGCTCGGCGAGGTGATTGCCGATCTCGAGCGATGCCGCGGTGGCCGCATCGTCCTTACCGATGCGCGGCTGCGCGCGATACCGGTGACGGCCGTGTTCGACACCCGACAGACCGATGCCGCGCTGGCCACCATCGCCGGTACGTTGCCCATCCGCGTGCGCCGATTCACCGATTTCCTGGTCGTCCTCTCGCCCCGCAATTGAGTCCCGGCCGCCGCCGCAAAGAAATTTGCGATCGGCTTCATGCTCTTTCCGTCCTGATCCGTCCTAGGGGCGAGAGGGACGGGTATGAGTTCGGTGGAGAAGGCCGCCCAGGTAGCGTGGGCGGGAGCTGCAGCTTTTTGCTTTGTGATGACTCCGACGGTCATCGCGCGGGCAGACACGACATCCGATTCGAGCGAGGCGCGGACCGCGACGCAGGCCTTCGACATCGCGCCGCAGCCGCTGGCCTCGGCGCTGATCCGCTTCAGCGAAACGACCGGCGTCCAGCTCTTCTTCGATGCCTCGATGGCCCGCGATCTGCAATCGCCGGGCGTGAAGGGGACGCTTACGGCTGAGGACGCGCTCGGTCGTTTGCTGTCGGGAACCGGCCTCAGCTATCGCTTCACGAACGCAACGACGGTCACGTTGCAGAAGGCGGCGGCAGGCAGCGGCCAATCCGGTGCGGTCCAACTGGAGCCCGTGGTGGTCCAGGGAACGCGCCTGGAAACCGCAACTGGCCCCGTAAAGGGGTTCGTCGCCCACCAGAGCGCCACGGCGACCAAGACCGATACGCCGCTTCTGGAAACACCGCAGGCTGTCACCGTCATCGGCCGCGACCAGATGCAGGCGCAGAACGCGCAGACGGTGAGCGCCGCGGTGCACTATGCATCCGGCGTCGCCAGCAACTCCGTCCCTGTCGACCCCCGCTATGACTGGATTCGCGTGCGGGGTTTTGCGGTCCCGCTCTATCTCGACGGCATGCTGCTGCCGACCGATCCGTCGCGCTTCGCCCAGATGCGTGTGGATCCGCTGGGGCTCGAGCGGATCGAGATCCTGCGCGGCCCCTCCTCGGCGATCTATGGCCAGGTCCCCCCGGGTGGCCTGCTGAACCTGGTGAGCCTGCGGCCGCCCAGCGAGCCCGTGCACACGATCGAACTGCAGGGCAACAGCTTTGGCAACATGCAGGCCGGCTTCGATGTCGGCGGCCCGCTCACCGAGGACGGCCAGTTCCTCTATCGCCTGACCGGTCTCCTTCATCGTGGCGGCACGCAGATCACCTATTCGGACGACAACCGGAACATGATCCAGCCGGCCTTCACGTGGCGCCCAGACTCGAATACGAGCCTGACCGTGCTTGGCTCGTTCCAGAACGACTGGGGGGGCTTTGGCAACCAGTTCCTGCCGGCCCAGGGAACGCTGTTGTTCAATCCCAATGGCATGTTGCCGATGAGCGCGTTCGTCGGCGATCCGAATTACAATAGCTTCACACGCACCCAGTACTGGGTTGGCTATCAGTTCGAGCATCGTTTCAACGACGCAATAACGGTTCGCCAGAACCTGCGCTACGCGTCGGTCGACTCCGGGACCGAGGCGTATATCGGTACGGGGTTGCAGCCCAATCTGACCACGCTCAACCGCATCGCCTATCTCGTTCCCCAGGCGGCGCAGAACGTCACCATGGACAACCAGGCGCAGGTGAAGTTCACCACGGGCCCGCTGTCGCACACGATGTTGGCCGGGTTCGACTATGTTCATTCCGGTGTCCAGACCCAGACGGGAATTGGGCCGGCGCCGCCGCTGCAGAACATGTTCAATCCGGTTTTCGGCCAGCCGGTGACAGTGCCCAACATCACCATCAGCACCTCGCAGCGGCAGAACCAATACGGTCTCTATCTGCAAGACCAGATCGCGCTCGACCATTGGCGGCTGACCTTGAGTGGCCGCCACGACTGGGTCGATGCAGCGACGCAGGATTACATGGCGCATACGACGGCGACGCAGACCACGTCCGCTTTCTCCGGTCGCGCCGGCCTGAATTATGTTTTCGACTTCGGCCTTTCGCCCTATGTGTCCTATTCAACGTCGTTCCAGCCGACGATCGGCACGACGTTCGACGGCACACCCTTCCAGCCGACTCGTGGCCAGCAATATGAAGTCGGCTTGAAATATCAGCCGTCGGACAGCAGCCTCTCGGCCAGCCTTGCTGCCTACCGGCTTACTCAGCAGAACGCGCTGACCATTGATCCGGCGCATCCGGGATTCAGTGTGCAATCGGGCGAAGTGACGGCACAAGGGATCGAATTCGACGTCGCCGCTACGCTGCCGCGCGGCGTCAATATCGTCGGTTCCTACAGCTATACCGACGCCCGGGTGACGCAGAGCAACGGCCCTGATCTCGGTAAGCAGCTCACTTCCGTTCCGCAGCATCAGGGATCGCTGTGGTCCAACGCCGTTCTCCAGGAGGGGCGCCTGCGCGGCCTGGGCTTTGGGGCGGGCTTTCGTTACATCGGCGCGAACTATGGCGATACGACCAACACGCTTTTGCTGCCGGGCTACGTCGTAGTCGATGCGTCGCTCAGCTATGAGCTGGGTGAGCTCAATCCCAAACTCGAAGGGGCAAAGGTCGCCCTGAACGCCACCAATCTGATGGACACGCGCTATGTCGCCCTTTGCAGCAGCGCGTCTGCCTGCTTCTACGGGGCGAGCCGCCAGGTGACCCTCACGATGCGCTATAGCTGGTAAACCCTAGTGTCGACGAAAGCGCTCAAGGTCTGGTACCGCGTGCACAAATGGACGAGCCTCGTCTGCACGCTGTTCCTGCTGCTGCTTTGCCTCACCGGCTTGCCGCTGATCTTTGAAGAGGAGATCAACGACTGGACAGGCGCGACCGTGGAACCGAGCGAAGCGGTTTCCGGGGCGCCCTTTGTAAGCATCGACCGCCTGATCGATGATGCTCGCCGGCGCCTGCCCGATGACACGGTCACGTTCGTCTCCCGCGATCGCGATTCGCCCGCCTGGTTCGTCGGCATGGCCAAGACCGCGAGCGCGCCGGAGCCAACGGCTGTCTTCAAGTACGATGCGCACACTGGCGCGATGATCCACGACATCCCGCAGCGCCAGGGCCTCATGTTCACGATCCGCGCGCTGCATGTCGATCTGTTCGCGGGCCTGCCCGGCACGCTGTTCATCGGCGCGGTCGGCCTTTGTTTCCTGGCCTCGATGATGTCGGGAATCGTTTTATACGCATCCTTCATGCGCAAGCTCACCTTCGGGACCGTGCGGGCCGCGAAGGCGCCGCGCGCCCGCTGGCTCGACCTGCACAATCTGCTTGGCATTGCCACGGCAGCCTGGCTCCTGGTTGTCGCCGTAACGGGTGTGATCAATACCTTGACCTTGCCATTGCTTGGGCTATGGCAGGGCACGGAGCTCGCCGACATGACGAAAGCCTGGCGTGGACAGCCGCCGCCCTCGACCTTGAGCTCGGCGCAACGCGCCGCGGAGACGGCGCGGGTGGCCGTGCCCGGCATGGACGTCGCGTTCCTTGGGTTTCCTGGGGGTCTCTTTTCGACGCCTCACCACTACATGGTGTTCATGCGCGGCGACACGACTTTGACTTCTCGTCTTCTAAAACCAGTCATGATCGATGCTGAGACCGGGACGCTGACCGACAGCCGAACGCTGCCGTGGTACCTGACGGCCATCCTGCTCGCCCAGCCGCTTCATTTCGGCGACTACGGCGGCATGCCGCTCAAAATCATCTGGGCGCTGTTTGACCTCGTCGCGATCGTCGTGTTGGCGAGTGGCATCTATCTCTGGGTCGCCCGGCGCCGGACCTCCTTCGAGTCCCAGCTGGTCGAGATCGAAAGTGTTACCTCGTGACGCCGGAGCGTGTCTGGGTGCGCATTTGGAGATGGCCCTTGGGCTTGGCCATGCTCACGGTGTTTGGCCTGCTTGCGGCATTGCTGGGACATGATGCGGTCTGGTGGGGCGTTTCATGGGCGGCACTTGGCGTACCGCTCGTCGTCATCCTGGCTTGTCTTCTACGATCCTGATCAGTCTTTCTCCGGCACGATCGATGGCGCCACCGGCTGATCGGCGCTGGGACGCGGGGGCTCTGCCGGTGGCGTGGGCGGTGGAGGAGGATCCCGCGGCAGGAAAGCTGCGACGGCGGCGGCGGTGGCCTTGGGATCCTCTTCCATCGGCGCATGGCCGAGCCGGGAGAAGATCGCAAGCTTGGCGCCCTTGATGTCGTTCTGGAAACGATAGGCGTCGTTCACCGGAAGCTGCTGGTCCTTGGCTCCCCAGATGATGAGGGTGGGCACATCGAGATGCCGCAGCGTCGTCGGATCGAGCGGCTCCTGCGTGCGCAGCCGCTGCAGGGTCGCTGGACGATTGCCGGGAAAGCGCTGCAGGTCGCTATAACGCCGAAGCCGCTCGGGCGTCACCATCGCCGGATCGGCATAGGTTTCCCGAAGCGCTCGTTGCGCCATCGATTCGGGCTTGAAGTAGACGCCGACGTCGCTCAGCAGCCCCAGATGGGCGAGCCGTGTCGACAATGCCGCTCCGCCCCCGGTGGCATAGCCCGATGAATCGACCAGGATCAGATGCGTGACGCGCTCCGGCCGCGTGGCGGCAAAGCTCCAAGCAACGGCGCCGCCCATCGACTGGCCCGCGATCGCGAACCGATCGAGATGCAGCGCGTCGGCCAGCACCTCGATGAAATCGGTATAGGCCTCGACCGTATAGTCGCCGCGCGGCCAGGCTCCGGTGAGGCCGTGGCCCGGCAGATCGACGGAAATCAACCGCAGCCGGTCCTTGAGTTCGCCGACCCAACCCTCCCACACCTGCAGGGACCCCAGCGAGCCGTGAATCATCAGAAGCGGCATGCCGTCGGGCTTGCCTTCATCCCGTACATGGGCGCGCACGCCGCCGACATCGACGAACCTGGACTGCGCGTTGGCATAGCGTTCGACCAGCAGCTCGCGGGGCAGGTCGGGCCGATAGGCCCACAGCATCGCGCCCGCGATCGCGCCCAGCGCAAACAGAAGGTAGAGCGCCCACGGCCGGGCCCGCGCTTCAGCGCGACGGCGACGATGAGGCATGGTCGGCACTTGAGCTGGGACCCTCGACGGCCAGCCGGCCGGCAAGCTTGTCGAGGTCGCGCACCCTGAGTTCGGGCACGGGGCGAGGATCGATGATCTTCTCCTCGACCAGGCGGGCCAGCAGGTCGCGATTGAGGTCGTTATTGACGATAACCCGGTCGGCGAGCTGCGACACGAACACGAACAGCTCGAAGTCCAGCCCAGTGGTCGTCATCCGCACGAAGCGCACGATCGGCGCTGGCACGCGCAACACCCGCGGATGGGCCAGCGCTGTTTCGCGCAGGATGGTCTCCAACTTCGTGACGTCGGTCGCAAGGGCAACGGTGAGCGAGAGGTCGATGCGGCTCGAGGTGTCGGAATAGGTCCGGTTGATCACCGGATTCTGCAGGAACAGGCTGTTGGGCACGATCACATGCGTGCGTTGGAAGGTCTCGATCTCGGTGGCGCGGATGTTGATGCGGCGTACGAAACCTTCGTGGCCGTTCACCGACACCCAGTCACCTGCCTTCACCGGCCGCTCCAGCAGCATGATCACGCCCGAGATCACGTTGTTGGCGATGTTCTGCAGGCCAAGACCAATTCCGACCGACAGCGCGCCCAGCACGATCGCCAGATTGGTGAAGTCGATGCCGAGCGCGGTGACGCCGATCAGGAGGGCAATGATCACACCGGCATAATTCAAGCCGGCATCGATCGTCTGGCGCAGCGGCAAAGGGGCATCGACGGTCGGCATCACGCGGTCGCGCACGATGCTGCGCACCAGTCGCAGCAGCAGCATGGTAAGCCCGAAAGCCAGGATCGCCATGCCGATGTTTTCGAGCGAAATGCGGACCCCGCCGATCCGCACGCCGTGCAGCAATTGCCCGAAGCCGTTCAGGATGGCGTCGATGTCGACGCTCCAGGCGGCGGGAATGCCGATGCCGAGCAGCACCACCAGCACGAAGTCGATTAGCAGCAGCACGATATTCTGGCCGCGCAGCGTGGCGTCGGCGGGCAGGCCGAGGCGGCGGCGCACCCAGCGGCCGGTCGTGGTCTCGGGTGCTGCCGCGGCGTCGAGCAGATCGCCGCACAGCCGATGTGCCAGGAGTGCCAGCGCCAGCAGCAGGCAGGTCGAGGCAAGCGCTGAATGAACGTGCGAAGCGAGCGTGGCATAGCCCAACAGGGCGAAGATGATCGACGCCAGCACCGCTGCCGACAGCACAAGCCGCGCTACTGACCACCAGGTGCCCCCCACCATCGGCGGCAGCTCCGATCCCGCGGCGCGCGCGGCCTGCCAGGCGCGATCGGACATAGCAGGCAGCGTCAGCAGGGCGACTGTCGTGGCCAGCACCAGTGCTCCCACGGCGTGTACCGCCTCTCGGTCGCTGCCTTGTGTCAGTGCCACGAAAACGAAATCGACAACGAGGCCGATCGCCATCAGCCGGCGCAGCGCCGTCGATAGGTGCTGGGCGCTCGAATCGGTGAATGCAAGCACGCGCCAGGCCGGTCGACGCGGCGTAAGCGCGGTCGCGGTGAGTCCGACCACAAGCAAGAAGGAGATCACGCGGTTGATCAGCTCGGGCAGCAGATTGTCGATCGGCACCGGCGGATGGCTCGCAGCCAGCAGTTTGCCGATGAGCCAGACCGCGAGAATGGGCACCAGGACGAGGCCGACACCATCGATGGCGGCGGCGATGGTGCGGTCGCGTTGTCCCGGCTCGGTGGCCTCGCCGCGTCCAAAGCGCTGTCGGAGCCAGCGGCCGATCCACCAGAGCGCGATGGTAACCAGCGCCCAGAGCGCCAACGGCGAGAGGTCCTCGTCGCCCGACTGAAAGGACGACAGCCCCTCCCGACCCCAGCTCGCCATCGCCCCTGAGAGCATTCGGATGGCCGAAGCGAATTCCGGTCCAATGCGTTGCCAGACGCTGGGCGAGAGCGGTGACAGGCCACGGTGGAGCAACGTCTGCAACACCACCTGGCCGCGCAGCTTGGTCATGCGGTCCAGGAGCTGATCGGCCCGGGCGATGACCACCTCGCATTGCTTGACCCGGCTTTCGCTGACGGCGGCTTGCTCGGTCAGCCGGTCGCGCTCGGCTTTCACCGCGTCCGTATCGGGCGGCTGGTCGGTGCCGGTCTGCGGCTCGAGTGGCGCCAGCAGCTTCTTTGTGTCGGCGAGGTCGTTGCGCGCCAGCGCCGCTGCCGCTGCCGCGGCCGCTCGCACGTCGATGGTCTGCTCGCGCAGCGCGTCGATCTCGCCGGCCTGGATGTCGGTCTGATCGGCGCGATCGCCGATCCGGTCGAGCTGCCGCGTCCATAGGCTGACCAGTTGCGAGAACGGCCGCTGCGGCGGCGTCCCGGCCTGGGCAAGTGCAGCTTGGGCGAATGCTGTCCCGCCGATGCACAGCACGAGCATCAGGCAGGCCAGGCGAAAGGCGCCTTTCATGATCATTTCCCTAGCACGGGCATCGGAGGGAAGTCCCCAGAATGGACCTTTTTTAGGGAGAGACGGCCACCGGCCGCAGGTGGACTCGGGGGACGAACGTTGACAGTACCGACATGACGCGGAACCTTGCACACCGAAAAAGTCGATCTCAGGAAGGAAATATGGCGATGGCCGAGCAAGGTGGCGTGGGCGAAGTTCGGATAAAACCTGATCGGCTGCATGCTTTTACGGTCGCGCTCTGCCGTGCTGACGGGAGCTCTGCCGAGGAGGCAAAGCTCGTCGCCGACCACCTGGTGCTCGCCAACCTGTTCGGCCATGACAGCCACGGCGTCGGCATGATGCCGGCCTATATCCAGAACACCAACACCGGCCGTTGCGTCCGTAACCATCATGCAAAGATTATCCGCGACAATGGCGCGGTTATTGTGATCGACGGCGGGGCTGGCTATGGCCAGGTCATCGCCAAGGAAGCGATGGATATCGGCATCGAGCGGGCGAAAAAACACGGCGTCTGCGTCGTCGGCCTCACGAATTCCCACCATATCGGGCGCATTGGGCATTGGGCCGAACAGTGCGCGCGAGCGAGTCTCGTCAGTACTCACTGGGTGAACGTGCACGGCCACAAGTCGCTGGTGGCGCCGTTCGGCGGCGCCGAGCCGCGTTTCACCACCAATCCCTACTGCACGGCCGTGCCACGCAAGGGCCGGGAGCCGATCGTGCTCGACTTCGCGACCAGCCAGGTGGCGATGGGCAAGGTGCGCGTGGCCAACAACAAGAAAGTGCAGATGGATCCGGGCCTGCTGATCGATGCGGAGGGCAAGGCCACCACCGATCCCGGCGTCATGTACAACCCGCCCTTCGGCGCCATCCTGCCGTTCGGTCTGCACAAAGGCGGTGGGCTCGCCGTGATCTGCGATCTGCTGGCCGGTGCGGTGACCGGCGGTCGCACGCATAGCCCGCGCACCATCAAGAAAGACGGCCACGACATCATCAACAACATGCTGTCGATCATCATCGATCCGGAGGCGATGGGCGGCACCGCGTTCTTCGAGGATGAGGTCGAGACCTTCATTCAATGGGTGAAGTCCGCGAAGCCGCAGCCCGGTGTTGCCGAGGTGCTGGTGCCTGGCGAACCTGAACGCGCGCGCAAGCTCGACCGCGAGAAGAACGGCGTGCCGATCGACGGCACCACCTGGCAACAACTCATCGACGTCGCGCGCAAGGTGCGGCTCAATGATACGGAGATACCGCACGCCGCTTCGGCCTGAGGTGGCGGACGGAGAGAGGGAGGACCGATCATGGCCAAGATGAAGCTCTACTACTCGCCCGCCTCGCCCTATGCCCGAAAGGTGCGGGTGGTGGCCATCGAGACCGGCCTCGACAAGAAGATCGACATGGTCAACGTGGCTTTGTCGCCGGTGACGCCCAATGCCGATGTCGACAAGCACAATCCGATCGGCAAGATCCCGGTGCTCTCGGTCAAGGGCATGGATCTTTTCGACTCGCCCGTCATCTGCGAGTACCTCGACACCCAGCACAAGGGCCGCAAGCTCTTTCCCCGCAAGGGACGCGACCGTTGGGTGGCGCTGCGCCAGCAGGCGATGGGCGATGGGCTCCTCGATGCCGCTTTGCTCGCCCGCTACGAAGGCTTCCTGCGGCCGGAGGAAAGGCGCTGGGCCGACTGGAGCAAGGGCCAGATGAAGAAGATCGATGGCGTGCTGGGCCAACTCGAGGCCGAGACCAAGGCGCTGAAGGGCAAGCCCACCATCGGCACCATTTCGGTAGCCTGTGCGCTGGGCTATCTCGACTTCCGCTTCCCGACCTTCGATTGGCGGGCCAAGCATCCCAAGCTTGCCAAGTGGTTCACCGCGACGGGCAAGACGGCGTCGATCAAGGCGACAGTACCGCCGCCAGGTTGACGCAATGACCCTCACGGCCGACGAGATCATCGCCCACCTCGGGCTGCGGCCGCATCCCGAGGGCGGCCACTATCGCGAGACGTTTCGTGCCGTCGACCAGCCGAGGGGTGCCAGCACCGCGATTTTCTTTTTGCTGAAGGCAGGCGAGCGCTCGCACTGGCATCGCGTCGATGCCGACGAGGTCTGGCATCATTACGCCGGCGCTTCGCTCGAGCTGTCGCTGAGCGACGATGGCCACAAGGTACGGCACCTGCGGTTGGGCAGTGACTTCAGCGTTGGCGAGTTGCCTCAGGCTGTCGCGCCGCGACATGTCTGGCAGGCGGCGCGTTCGCTCGGGCTGTGGACACTCGTCGGCTGCACGGTGGCGCCCGCCTTCGAGTTCAAGGGCTTCGAATTGGCGCCGCCCGGCTGGGAACCGTCGTAGGCTCAGCGTTTCCACATCTCGCGCGAAGCGAGGACGGCACCGGCCGTCACGAGCAACGCTGCCAGCAGCAAGGCGCCGGTCGGTTGCGCCAATCCAGACACGATCAGCAGCGCTGTCGACAGGATTGGCGCAGCGTAACTCAACGCGCCGAGCGCGCGGATATCGCCACGCTTCACGGCATGATCCCAAAGGTAGAACGCCGTGCCCGCCGGGCCGAGGCCAAGTGCCGCCACGGCCAGCCAGGCCTGCGCCGTCGTCGGCCACACGGTGGTCTCGAACAGCAGATGGCAGATCAATGAAAGCAGAGAGGCTGCGGCACAAAAGGCTGCGATCGCATCGGTTGGCGTCTCGCCGAAGCGGCGCGACAGCACCGAGTAGAGCGACCAGGTGAAAGCGCAGCCGAGCGCCAGCAGATAACCGGCGAGATGAGCTCCTGCGAAGCTTGCTCCGCGCTCGAACGCGAGCAAGGCGACGCCGGCGAAGCCCAGGAATGCACCCAGCAAATGCGGCCAGCCGAGCGTCTCGCCGGCCAGCGGTGCGGCCAGCAGCACGATCAGGAGTGGCCAGAGGTAGTTGACCAGGTTGGCTTCGGCTGGCGGTGCAAGCTGCAATGCCGCGAAGTAGAGCGCGTGATAGCCGAACAGGCCGCCCACTCCCAGAAGCCAGACCTGCCTTGGCCAGCGGAAGAGATCCCGCCACGCCATGTTGCGAAACCGGGCGCGGGCGATGCCGATTGCGGCCGCGATCGCAAAGGTCATGGCCACCATCTGGAAAGGCGGGATCGGACCGGCCAGAACCGAGAGCGTGGCTAGGGCGCCCCATAGCGCGACCGCTCCCAAGCCAGCGGCCATGGCACGGCGGCGATCGGTGCCGGCAATCATCATGGCTCGCGCATGGAGAAGGCCCTTACCCCTGTCGAGAGCACCCCTATCGAAGCAGCATCACACCGGCCGCGGCCGATGGGATGCATGCGCCGTCTTTCATGGTTACCATGTCATGACAACAGGGACGGCATGATCTTTCGCCCGACGAATCCGTGGAGTCACCGGCTCGCGCGCCTGGCTTTTATGCTGGCGTGCCTGTCGGCACCTGTCGTGGCGATTGCCGGCCCGCTGCACCGCTATCTCGGCCTCGATCGCAACCTCGCACTGGATGTCTTTCGCTTCGGCTTCTACATCGCCGCTGCAGCGATCGCGCTGGCCCTTGCGACCATCCTGCCGACCCGACCGGGCGATCGCCGTCGCGGCTTCGTCGCCGCGGTCCTGGCGCTGGTGATCGGCGTGGGCGCGGCCTGGGCGCCGCTTGCCTGGCTGAGCCACGCCTATCGCGCGCCCGATCTCACCGACATCACGACTGACACCGAGGACCCGCCCAAGCTGGTCGTCACGCTGCAGACGCGGCAGGGAGCGACCAATGGTCCGGCCTACCCGGGCCAGGCCGCGGCCGAGCTGCAGCACGCGATCTATCCCGATCTCACGCCGATCCGGCTGGCAGTGCCGCCGAGCGAGGCTTTCAGGCGCATCGATCGCGTGGCGTCGGCGATGGGATGGGAGATCGTCGCCCGCGCACCCAATGACGGCCGGCTCGAGGCGATCGCGACCAGCCCATGGTTCGGCTTTCGTGACGACATCTCCATCCGCGTCAGGCGCGACGGCGCGGCTGGCAGTCGGGTCGATATTCGCTCCAAGAGCCGCACCGGGACCTCTGACCTTGGCGTCAATGCCGAGCGGATCCGGACCTTCGCCAGGCTTTTGTTGGCGGAAAAGTAATCAGGCGCCGTTGCCGTTGGGCGGCAGCGAGAACTGGAAGGTGGTGCCATTGGCCCCGCTTTCGGACAGCACGATCTCACCGCCGTGCGCGCGCACCAGGTCGCGGGCGATCGCAAGGCCCAGGCCCGCACCGCCCGCGCGTCCGCCTGTCGTGAACGGCCGGAAGAGCTGCGCGGCGACATCGGGTGGCACGCCGCAGCCATTGTCGACGACGTCGACCAGCAGGTACCCGCCGCGTGGGCGTGCGGAGACACTCACAGCCGTTGCTCCCGCATCGAACGCGTTGCGCCCAAGATTGACCAGCACGCGGTAGAGCAGATCGCGGTCGGCCCGCACCCGCTGCTCGCCGACCAGTGCATTGGTCCAGTTACGCAATACGTTGGGGTCGCTCTCCTCGCCCTGTTCTTGCAGCGCCACGCCGACTTCATCGACCAGATCGGCGAGATCGAACTCGGCCAGCCGCGGCATCGGACGATCGCGGACATATTCGATCGCCTCGCTCGCCAGCCGCGTCGCGCGATCGATCGTGTTCAGGATGGTGGGTGCCAGCTTGCGCGTGCGTTCGTCGTTGCTGCGTGCCAACCGGTCCGACAGCAGGCGCGCCGTCGACAACATGTTGCGCAGATCGTGATTGATCTTGTTCGACGCCGCTCCCACCTCAGCCAATCGCGTTTTCTGCCGCAGCGATGCGCGCAGCTCGCGCTGCAGGTTGCGGAACTCCCGATCGACGATGCCGATCTCGTCGTCACGGCCGGTCGGCGGCCGGTCGTTGCCGGCCTCTTCGGGCGCGCGGCGGAACGCAATCATGTCCTCGGACAGGCCCTGCAACGGCCGGATCACCAGCCAGCGCAGCGCGAGATACAGCAGCGAGGCGGTGAACAGCGCGATGATCAGCGACAGTATCAGCATGCGGCCGGCATAGCCGTACATCGCGATGCGCATCGGCAGTTCGTCGACCACGATCCAGACCATCGCATGCGGCAGGCGCATCGATTCGCCGCCGACACGGATGTAGTAGGCGCCGTCGCGCGTCATGGCCGCCAGGGCGTCCCAGATGAGGCCGAGCGCGCCGCGCTCCATCAGATTGAAGGCCGGCATGTCGGGGCGCGGGGCAATGTTGAGCAGCGCGCGCTTGGGCTTGTTGGGCTCGACCAGCACCACGGCGTCGACGCGGGCATTGTTGAGGAGTGCGCGCTTCACCTCCTCCGTGACCATGTTGTCGGGCGTCGCGTCGAGCGCCAGGGCGGCCAGCGTGCCGCTTTCGATCAGTTGTTCCAGATAGACCATGCGAAACCGCGCGATCGACGGCAGAAACAGCAGCACCTCCGCCGCCATCACGGCCGCCACAACGAGGCCCATGATGCGCCACGAAAGCCCGAAGCTCGGCAACAGCGAGCGACTTTGTCGCGCCGGGCGCGCCTGAACGGTGATGTCGGCAGCCATGACGGAGCGGATTTTATCGAAGAGTGCCGGCTTGGCCTAGCCAGCACATCCGGACTCTTTGCCGTCCCTCTACCCACACGACAACAGGCCCTCCGGCACTGGCGGAGGGCCTGTTCCTCGAGCCGCTATGCGTGGAGGCAGGGGCGGCTAGAGGACCTTACCGCCAGAAGCGGTGCAGGCGGCGGTGTCCTTTGCCTCGGTAAAGCCCTGGCCTTTGCAGGCATTCTGACCCTTGCAGGCATTGGTCGTGCTCTTGCAGGCGCTCTGGCCCTTGCAGGCGTTCGCGCCCTTGCAGTGCACACCCTCAGCATGCGCTGCGGTGGCGAAGCTGCCGGCGGCGAAGATCGAGATCGCGGTGGCGATGAGAGCGTTCCTGGTCATGATGAATCTCCCTGCGGTGAAGACATGCCCGGTATCAGGCACAAGGGACTCTACGAAGGACTGCGGCATCGCGGCCAATCAAGGTTCGGCGACTGCGAAAACACGCCGGGTCAACTTCCGGTGAGGTTTGTTATTCTGTAGCAGATGTTCCAGAATCGTGGTTCATTTGAACATGGCACGCACGAAGGCCTTCGATGAGGATCGCGCGATCGATGCCGCCGTCGATTGCTTCTGGACGCATGGCTACGAAGCCACGTCGGTACGCGATCTCGCGCAGGCGATGGGGATTGGCGGCGCCAGCCTCTACAACGCCTACGGCGACAAGCGGGAACTGTTCGTGCTGTCGTTGGAGCGTTACGCCAACCGCTCGATGCGCGAGCGGATCGCCCGGATCGAGATGCGCTATCCGCCGCGGCAGGCGATCGCCGCTTTTCTCGGTGAGATCATCAGCCGGTCTGCGAACGATCCCGACTGCAAGGGTTGCCTGCTGGTGAATTCGGCGCTCGACGTCGCATCGCGTGACGCCGGACTCGGCAAGGCGGTTGCAAGCTATCTCAACGAGATCCGCGCCTTCTTCGGGCGCAGCCTCGAGGCGGGTCGGCGGACCGGCGAGATCGCCGGGACCATCGACAGCAACGTCATGTCCGCCCATCTGTTGGGCGTCGTGCTTGCCGTTCGTGTGCTCGCACGTACCGGCGCGAAACGCAGCCTGCTGGAAAGCGTGGCGCGGCCTGCACTCGACCTGATCGAAAGGCCGGCGAAAACGCGACGGCCGCGCAAGCGCTCCAAAATTGTGAATTGAGTCATCGAACGAAGAGAAGGCAGAAAAATGGTGAAGCGTCTCGACGATTTGCCGGAGGTGGAGGCGAACCATCTCCGTCGTGTCGAATGTCCGACCTACGACGATACTCCTCTGCTCGGCGGCAAACCGTTGGCCGAGCGGCGCGTGGCGATCATCTCGACCGCGGGTCTGCATCGACGTGGCGACCGGCCGTTTCGGCCGGGCGACGGCAGCTATCGCGTGATCTCGGCCGAGACGTCCGCCCGCGACCTGGTGATGAGCCACATCTCGGTCAATTTCGATCGCACCGGCTTCCAGCAGGATTCGAACGTCGTTTTCCCGATCGACCGTTTGCGTGAGCTGGTGGCCGATGGCGCCGTAGGATCGATGGCATCCGTGCACTATTCCTTCATGGGCGCCTTCCCACCCGACGCGGCCAAGCCGCATGCCCAGCATCTCGCCGGCCTCCTAAAGGCCGACAAGGTCGACGCCGCCCTGCTCGTCCCGGTTTGACCCGCCTGCACGCGCGCCGTGGGCGCGCTCGGTCATTTCCTGGAGCGCGAGGGTATCGCCACGACCGGCATCAGCCTGGTGCGTGAGCATACGGAGACGGTGCGGCCGCCGCGCGCGCTCTGGGTGACGTTCGAGCTGGGCCGACCGCTTGGCCGGCCGGACGATCCGCCGTTCCAGCGGCGTGTTGCGAAGGCGGCGCTCGATCTGCTCGCGCGCACCGACGGTCCGCTGATTGCCGATTATCCCGAGCATGTGACGGAGGAAGCCGATTTCACCGGCTGGGCCTGCCCGATCGGTCTTGCGCCGACGCAGGTCGATTCGCTCGGCGCGGAAATCGATCGTCTCGCGACCTGGCACGATCGCGCCGTGGCTGCACGAGGCCGCACCACGGTCGGCGTCTCCGGTCTCGACATGCCTTCGGCCGGTGCGTTGGTGGACGGTGCACTGGCCGGCAATTTGCCGCCCGCGCAACCGCTCAAGGAAGCCGTCGACGATCTCAAGGCCTACTACCTCGAGGCGGCGGCGGCCTTTCCTGATGCCGGCACCGATCGGATGCGCAAGGAATGGTTCTGGAGCGAGACCAGGCTGGGTGAGGTCCTGCTCGCGTTGCAGCCCAAGCTCGCGGCCAGCGACGATCCACAGCACAAGATACTCGGCAATCTCACGCTGATCCCGGCGGTCGAGCGCCATAGGCTCGCGAAGCGTTAGGTTCGCGGGCTCGGATCGGTCGAGGCGAAGCTAGGTCGAGCGGCGACCGACGACCACCAGGCGGCAAGACGCGGATAGCGGGCCAGCAGCGCCGCTCCCTCGGGTGCCGGCGCGAAATAGGCGATCATGGCGCCAAGATGCAGGTCGGCGAGCGAGAGCGCCGGCCCAACGAGGAAAGCGTGGCTAGAGGCGAGCTTCTCGAGCGCGCCCAAAACCTTCGGCGCGACGGCGAGGCCCTTGGCGATCTCGGCCTCATCCGCCGGTTCGCCCAGGCGGGGTCGGATCACGCGATGGGCGAAGACCTGGCGCACCAGCGGCCAATAGGCATAGGCGTCGACCACACCAATGATCTGGTCCATGCGGGCCAACGCCCGGGGATCGGCCGGCTGCAGTGGCGGGCCGGAAAAGGCGCGGTCGACATAGCGTGTGATGGCCGCCGTCTCATAGAGCGTGAAACCATCGTGGACGAGGACCGGAACGCGTCCAAAGGGATGGAGCTCCAGATAGGCGGCGGGCCGGTCGGGAGCGAAGGGGTTCACCTCCACGCGTTCGTAGGCGACGCCCTTCTCGGCCAAGGCGAGGCGGGCGATACGCAGATAGACGCTCAGGTGATAGCCATGCAGGACGACGGACATGGGCTATTCTAGCTGGCTCCCGGCGTTGACTCAGGCCCAGCCCGCGTTTATTACCCACGCCCACAGAATTTCGCCCCCGTCGCAGTGCGCGGGGGCTTGTGTTTGAAGGAGTTGCGTCATGAAACGCACCTATCAGCCGAGCAAGCTGATCCGCAAGCGGCGGCATGGCTTCCGGTCCCGGATGGCGACGGTAGGCGGCCGCAAGGTTATTGCCAACCGCCGCAGGTCGGGCCGCAAGCGCCTGTCAGCCTAGCACCAGGTTTCCTTCCCTTGACCCCGGCCCGCCCCGGGCGTCTTCCCAATCGCAGGGATTTCTTGCGCGTCCAGGCCGGGCGCCGCTGTGCCATGCCCGGCTTCGTGCTGCAGGTGGCAGCCGCGCCGAAAAACCTGGTTCGGCCGGTGGTCCGGGTTGGCTTCACCGTCAGCCGCAAGGTCGGCAATGCCGTCGAGCGCAATCGCGTGCGCCGTCGGCTGCGCGAGGTTGCCCGCCTGGTGATCCCGGCTCGGGGCCTGGTCGATCTCGACTATGTCCTTGTCGGCCGGCAGGCGGCATTGCGGCGAGACTTCGCCGCCCTCCAAAGTGACCTGGTCGAGGCCTTGAAGCGGCTGAAGGCGCTGGCTGAAAAGCCTGTCGCGACGCCATGACCTGTGCAGGATGGCTTGCGCCCGCGTCCCGGAGTCGCCAGTTTCCCGGCCACATGATGTCCCTGTTCCTTCGGGCAGCGATCCGTTTCTACCAATTGACGCTCGCCTACTTCTTCGTCGGCGCTTGCCGCTATGAGCCTTCCTGTTCGGCCTATGCCGCCGAGGCGGTGACGGTGCATGGCGCGCTCGCCGGAAGCTGGCTGGCGGCGCGTCGGCTCTGCCGCTGCCACCCCTGGGGACCCGGCGGCTACGATCCCGTGCCGCCGCACCGGACCGCCCTTTCCTGCCACGCCGCTGAGCGCTCCTAAAAGTCTCGCCAAATGGACCAGAAGAATTTCATCGTCGCGATCGTGCTCTCGGTGCTGATCATCGTGGGTTGGCAATACGCCTTCCCGCCCAAGCACACACCGCCGCAGCAACAACAACAGCAGACGACCACTCAGTCTTCGTCGTCGCCGGGAACATCCTCGTCCCCGGGTCCGTCGAGTCCCTCCGCTGCGCCAGGTTCGGCGACGTCGGCGGTCGAGGCTTTTGTGCCGCGCGCGCAGGCGCTGGCACGGAGCCCACGCGTCACCTTCAACACGCCAGAGCTGATCGGCTCGATCGACCTCAAGGGCGCGCGGGTCGACGATGTGCAGCTTGCCAAGCAGCGCGAGACACTCAATCCCGACAGTCCGCCGGTACCTGTCCTGTCGCCGGTCGGCAGTGAGCATCCCTACTATGCCGAGTTCGGCTGGTCGGCATCCGACGCGTCGATCAAGCTGCCCGGCTCGGACACGCTCTGGACCGCCGACAAGACGACGCTGGCGCCCGGCCAGCCGGTGCGGCTGACCTGGGACAATGGCCAGAACATTGTCTTCGCGATCACCTTCTCGATCGACGAGAACTTCCTCTTCACCTTGAAGCAAAGCGTCGAGAACAAGTCGGACAAGTCGGTGACTCTCTTTCCGTGGGGGCTGGTGGTGCGCTACGGCCAGCCGCCGGCGGAGGGGACCTACGTGCTGCACGAGGGGCCGTACGGCGTCTTCAACGGCAGCCTGAAGGAATTCGGCTACAAGGACTTTAAGGGCGACAAGCAGGAGAAGATCAGCACCACTGGCGGCTGGGTCGGCATCACCGATAAGTACTGGATGGCGACGCTGATCCCCGACCAGAAGGTCAAGGTCGACGTGACGCTGAAGGAGACCGGCACCGATCCCAACGTCCGATACCAGATCGACTATGTGGCGCCGGCGCTCTCCGTTGCCCCGGGCGCGACAGGCGACAGCGATTCGCATCTGTTCGCCGGCGCCAAGATCGTGCGCCTGGTCGATGCCTATCGCGACAAGTACGGCTTCGAGCGCTTCGACCTCACGATCGACTGGGGCTGGTTCTCGTTTTTCACCAAGCCGCTGTTCTGGCTGCTTGAGTGGCTCTACCGTCAGCTCGGCAATTTCGGCCTCGCCATTCTGGCGCTGACCGTGATCGTGAAGGCGGCGTTCTTCCCGCTCGCCAACAAGTCCTACGCCGCGATGAGCAAGATGAAGCGGCTCCAGCCCGAGATGGAGAAGCTGAAGCAGCGCTACGGCGAGGACAAGCAGCGCATGAACCAGGAGCTGATGCAGCTCTATCGCCGCGAGAAAGTGAACCCGGCGGCGGGCTGCCTTCCGATCGTGGTGCAGATTCCGGTGTTCTTCGCGCTCTACAAGGTGCTCTACACCACCATCGAGATGCGCCATCAGCCGTTCTTCGGCTGGATCCACGACCTCAGCGCGCCCGATCCGCTCACCATCTTCACCGGGTTCGGCCTCTTCCATTGGCAGGTGCCGGAGTTCCTGCACTTCTTCAACATCGGTCTGTGGCCGCTCATCATGGGCGTCACCATGTACGTGCAGCAGCAGCTCAATCCGCCGCAGGCCGACCCGATGCAGCAGCGGATATTCCAGTTCCTGCCCATCATGTTCACTTTCATGATGGCGCCGTTCCAGGCCGGCCTCGTGATCTACTGGGCCTGGAGCAACACGCTCTCGATCACCCAGCAATACTTCATCATGCGCCGCTACGGCGCCCCGATTGGCCGCAAGGCGGCGCAGGCCACGAACGCGGCAGCGCCGGCGACGGCACCCGCGGCACCGCGCGGCGGCAACGGCAAGAAGGGCGGCAAGGCTGCGGCCAAGAAGAGCTGATGAGCGAGCCGCATGCCGGCGCGCGCACGGCTCAGGACATCGAGGCGGCGCGCAAGCTCTTTGCCGGCCCGTGCGATTTCGTGGCGGGCGCCGCCTCCTTCGAATCGCTGATCCCGATCGATTTGCCTGAGGTCGCCTTCGCCGGTCGCTCCAACGTCGGCAAGTCGAGCCTCGTGAATGCGCTCACCGGTCGCCGGTCACTGGCCCGAACCTCGTCCAGCCCCGGCCACACGCGGCAGATCAACTTCTTCAATCTTGCCGGCCAACTCATGCTGGTCGATTTGCCAGGCTACGGCTTCGCCCAGGTCTCGAAGTCGATGAAGGAGACCTGGCAGGATCTCGCCTCGGCCTATCTGCGCGGCCGTCCGACGCTGAAGCGCGTCTGCCTGCTGATCGATTCCCGGCACGGCGTGAAGGACGCCGACCGCGAGACAATGAAGAACCTCGACGCCGCCGCCGTCTCCTATCAGCTCGTGCTGACCAAGACGGACTATCTCAAGAAGGCCGACGTCCCGCGTGCTGTCGCCGCCGCCGAGGCCGTCGCTCGCAAGCACGGTGCTGCCCATCCGCAGGTCCTGCCGACCAGCAGCGAGACAGGTTTCGGCATTCCCGAGTTGCGCGCCGAGATTCTCGCCGTCGCGATGGGCCTGCCGACTCCTTAAGTGCATTCGATCACCTCACCCTGAGGAGCGGCCGAAGGCTGCGTCTCGAAGGGTGGACAGCAGGCTCGGTGCGCATTCGGACCCTTCGAGACGGCCGCGGAGTTTACCCCGAGGTATGAGGGGCGGCCTCCTCAGGGTGAGGGAAATGGCTCCGGCATTCGGTGGTCTAAGCGGCGTCGTGGAAGATGATGCCGAGCGTGAAGCGCTGGCCGCGGCGCACGCTCGACACGCCGTGACGCATCGCGTTGCGATGCCAGCCGCGGCTGCCTTTGGCGGGCCGCTGGTTGACCGCGAAGATCACGGCGTCGCCCTGACGGAGCGGCACCACCTCGCCGCGCGATTGCTGGCGCGGCCGTTGCTCGACCAGCATGAACTCGCCGCCTGCGAAATCGCGCTCCGGCTCGCTCAGTAGGATCGTTGCCTGGAGGGGGAAGACCAGTTCGCCGTAGAGGTCGCGGTGCAAGCAGTTGTAGTCGCCGGCACCGTAGCGCAGCAGCAATGGCGTCGGCCGCTTTTGACCGCCCGCATGACATTCGCCGAGCCAGCGCTCGAGCGTCGGAGGGAAGCGCTTCGCGATGCCCAGCATCTCGTTCCACCGGTTCGCGACCTCGGCCAGGGTGGGATAGAGCGTCCAGCGCAGCCGCTGCACCGGGTCTGGCAGCGGATAGGTGAAATACTGATAGTCGCCCTGGCCATAGCCGTGCCGCTGCATGACGACATGGCTGCGGAAGCGGGCCTGTTCGGGCCAGAGCGCCGCGAGATCGCGGCACGCCTTCTGATCCAGGAGTGCAGGGGCCACGACGTGGCCGCGGTCGGCGAGGGTGTCTGTGTCGATCATATGAAATTCCCGCAATGACCTTGACGTCCGGCCGCCACTTCTTCTATCCGCCGGGCGCCTGATATATGATACCGCCTTAGCCCTCTCCCGGCGCGGAGAGGGCTTTTGCCAACATGGGATGCAACAGAGATGGCCGAGCCGGTCCAACCCGACAAGGAACAGAGGCGGCTCATCCGCATGGCGGAGACCATTTCCAAGGCGCTGCCCTACATGCGCCGGCACAACGACGCGACCTTCGTCGTGAAGTATGGCGGCCATGCCATGACCGATCCCAAGCTAGGCGACCTGGTGGCACGTGACGTGGTGTTGATGAAGCAGGTCGGCATGAACCCGATCGTGGTCCATGGCGGCGGCCCGCAGATCAACAAGATGCTGGAGCGGGTCGGCATCAAGAGCGAATTCGTGAACGGGCTTCGGGTCACCGATGCGGCGACCATGGAGATCGTCGAGATGGTGCTGGCGGGCTCCATCAACAAGGCGATCGTGGCCGACATCAACGAATGCGGCGGCATCGCCGTCGGCATCTGCGGCAAGGACGGCAACCTGATCCTGGCCAACAAGGTCTCGGAGATGCGCGACCCTCGGACCGGCGAGATGGTGAAGGTCGACCTCAAGCTGGTGGGCGAACCTGCCCAGATCAACGTCATGGTGCTGGAGCAGCTCCGGCGCGCCGACGTCATCCCGGTGGTGGCGCCAATCGGTTTCGGTGTGAACGACGAACTCACCTACAACATCAACGCCGACACCTCGGCCGGCGCCATCGCAGGCGCCATGAAGGCCAAACGCCTTCTTTTCCTGACCGATGTGCCGGGCGTCCTGGACAAGAACGGCAACGTGATCTCGGACATGACGGTCGAGCAGGCCCGCGCCCTGATCGCCGACGGCACCATCTCGGGCGGCATGATCCCCAAGGTCGAGAACTGCATCGACGCCGTGAACCGGGGTGTCGAGGCCGCGGTGATCATGGACGGCCGTGTCCCGCACAGCCTGTTGCTCGAGGTCTTCACGGAGGCGGGCGTCGGCACCATGGTCAAACGGGCCTGACGGGCCTGCGAACGCCTCGCAATCGGCCTTGAAACGCCTGATTTTCCTGCATATTTAACATCCATGGCTCTCAGGACGATCCTCACCGCGCCCGATCCGCGGCTCAAGAAGAAGTCGCTGCCGGTAGCTGCCGTGGATGCCGACGTGCGCCAGCTCATGGACGACATGCTGGAGACGATGTACGCGGCGCCCGGTATCGGCCTCGCGGCTCCTCAGGTGGACGAGCTGAAGCGCGTCATCGTCCTGCACATCGACCGCGAGGACACCAAGGTTGGCCCGCTCTTCATGGCCAATCCCGAGATCGTCGAGGCATCGGACGAGGACGTGACCTACGAGGAAGGCTGCCTTTCGGTGCCGGAGCATTATTCCGACGTGGTCCGCCCGGCCAAGGTGACGGTGCGTTACCTCGACCGCGACGGCCAGCCGCAGGAGCTCGCCTGCGAGGGCCTACTCGCCACCTGCGTGCAGCACGAGATCGACCATCTCGACGGCATCCTGTTCATCGACCACATCTCCGCGCTCAAGCGCAACATGATCCTGCGCAAGCTCCTGAAGGCCCGGAAGGAGAAGGAGCGCGATGCCGCCGACGGCAAGCCGCCGGCCAACGACAAGGAACACGCGCCGGCGATCTAATCTTCCGGACCGCGAGCGTCCCGCTCGCATCATAAGCTTGAGCGAGCCAGAGGCTCGCGGTCCGGAAGAGCGGTTTACTGTGCCGCGATCTTTGCCGCCGCCGGCGCGAAGTCGCGCTCCATCTCGCGGCGTAGCTTCACGGCCGTCAGGTTCTCGTCCATCGCCACGTCGGCGTAGGTCAGCGACTGGCCGGCCTTGATCGGCTTCAGGAGCTTCACGTTGTGGGCGAGGCCGAGCGGCAGGCTGCCAAGGCCGGTCGATTTCTCGGCTGGGAACAGCTTGCCGTAGACCGTGTAGCCGCCCTCGCCGTCCAGCATCTCGCCAGGCTTGAGGTCACGCTTGGCGGTGGCGATCACATCGGCATGGAAGCCGATCGGGCAGCCGGTCGGCTCCTTGCGCAAGCCCACCGAGGCAACCGACATGCCGACTTCGAGGCCGATCAGGTGCCAGCGCTTGTACATCACCGAATAGCGGCCGCTGGGATCGGTGCAGAGCATGTACTCTTCGAAGCAGTTCTTCTGGTACTCGGTCGAGGCCTCGAACACGACCCACACGCCCTTGCGGATTTCGTAGGGGATCGCGCGCCCGTCTTTCTCCAAAGACGAGGCGACCTCGACCTGGCCCTTGTGATGTAGATGGCCGCCCTCAGAGACCGGTCGCATCACGAACGGCAGATCCTCGACCGAGCAGGGCGGGAAGGCGAGCCCGTCGGGCGCCGGCGTCAGGCCCGTGGCGTTCGACACAGCCGTGCTCTCGATCGCGGGCTTGGAGCCATCGAGGAAGGAGTTGAACATCTTGGGGTTGAGCCCGCCGCGCTTGGCCTGCTCCTCGTTGAGGCCCCAGTACTTCCACACCGTTTCGGGTGTCGACTGCGCGTAGTGCGGCAGCCATTTGTGGCCGCGGCCGGCGGCCGTCACCGAGAAGCCCGAGGTGCGGGCCCAATCGACCAGCTCGCAGATCAGCGCCGGCTGGTCGCCATAGGCAAGGCTGTAGACGACACCCGCGGCCGCCGCACGCTTGGCCAGAAGCGGGCCGCAGAAGGCATCGGCCTCGACCGTGACCATGACCACGCTCTTGCCGTTGCGGAAGGCTTCAAGCGCATGCTCGACCGCGGCGATCGGATCGCCCGTCGCTTCGACGACGATATCGATCTCGGGATTGCTCACGAGCGCGCGCCAGTCGTCGGTGAGATACGTGTTGCCGTGCTTGCGCGCCTCGGCAAAGGACACCGCCGACGTGACGTCGGGCTTCCAGCCGAGCCGCGCCAGGTTCTCCTTGGCGCGCGTCGGCGAAAGGTCGGCGATGCCGACCAGGTGGATGCCCGGTGTGGTCGGGATCTGGCTGAGATACATGGCGCCGAACTTGCCGGCGCCGATCAGGCCGATGCGAAGCGGATTGCCGTTGGCCGCGCGCTCCAGCAGCATGCGATGCAGGTTCATGGACTCCTCCGGTGACTCTGGTTATTCCGCCGCAGCCTTGCGCCGCGCGGCACGCAGCACCGCGTCGTCCTGCCACGCGTCGATCGGTGTGAAGTCGCGATGAGCGATATGGGCCGGCCGCTTGAACCGGCGGATGGCGTTGGAAACGGCGTTGTAGGTGACGTAGATGATCTGGCGGTCCCATGGCGACATATTGGGCGGGCTGCCGTGCACCAGCGTGCCGTGGAAGAAGATCGCCGACCCTGGCCCGCCCTTGGGCGCCACGATGCCGCCCTGCTTCACCAGCTTGGCGATGGTGTCGTTGTCGATCACCCAAAGCGGATAGGACGTCGTGGTGAGGTCGTG
Source organism: Alphaproteobacteria bacterium (assembly GCA_017308235.1). Taxonomy (GTDB): domain Bacteria; phylum Pseudomonadota; class Alphaproteobacteria; order Reyranellales; family Reyranellaceae; genus Reyranella. The sequence continues at coordinate 359,389 of JAFKFL010000012.1, forward strand.
CTTGGCCTCGATCGCACCCTTCTTGTGGCTTTTGGGAATGAACCACAGCGGACCGTTGAACTCGTTCACCTCATCGACGAACACCGCAAGGTTCATCGCCCGCGCTTCAGGCATGTCGTCGTCGGCCTTCCAGGTGCCGTAGTCCTGGTGCCACTGCCAGATATCGCCGTCGAAGGCGGCCTTGCCGTTGATCTTGAACTGATGGATGTAGGTCCTGTCGCCCAGGAGCTGCTCGGCCGGCTCGACGAAGCGTGGATGATGGATCAGCGCCTCGAACACCGGATCGTAAGTGTGGACGGCGAAGGCGGTGCGCACGACATCGCCCGTCTTCTCGCGCACGTTCTCCTCGCGGCGCAGTTGGAAGATACGCGGGATCTCCCCTTTCAGGATCGCCGTTTCCTCGGACGAGAAATAGTCGGGGAAGAAGAGATAGCCTTCGTCGTCGAATTGCTTGAGCTGTTCGGGAGTGAGCTTCATGGCGTTCCTCCTGTCGGCTTGATTGCTGTCGTTACGCAGCGCGGGAGATCACGGCTTTTAGCCGTCCGGTCAGCATGCCAGCCGTCTGCTCGACGTGTTTGCGGCAAAGCATCTCCGCTCGGCTTACATCGCCCGCCTCCAGCGTTTGCAGGATGACCTCATGCTCGTCCCACACGCTGACGCGCAGATCGTCCTCGCTCAGCACGGCGGCCATCACACGGCGCAGATGCTGCCAATGCGGCTGCATGGTCTCGGCAATCACCGGATTGCCCGAGGCT
>JAFKFL010000006.1 GCA_017308235.1 Alphaproteobacteria bacterium
CATGACGGGCCCATCTACTTGCTCCATTCCATCCTCGACGAAGCCAAGGGCATCACCGGCATCCGAGAGATGGTGAAGCGCTACCTGCCGGAGATCGAGCGCGCAGCGCCGACCGGTCCGGTCCGGCTGGCGGGCTACTGCCATGGCGGCATCGCTTCCCTCGAGGTCGCGGGCCAGCTTGAGAAGCGCGGCCGGAACGTCGAGAAGATCGTGCTGATCGACACTTTCTCCCTCAATGCGCGGCCTTTGCTGCGCAACCTTTGCCGCCTCGCCTCGATGGTCGGCATCGCCGTTCCAGGCCTCTATGGTCGCAACATCCGGCGTAATGCCATGTCGTCCATCTGGAGGTTCACCAGCCATTTCCTGAGCGGCGATCGCGCGATCCTGGGGCGTGTGGCGCGAACCGTTCGCAGTGGCACAATGCGGCCGTGGGACGAATCGCAGCGCAGCACCTATTTCCGTGCCATGGCCCGCTATGTGCCGCCGCATACGCGCGCGACGGTGATCTGTCTGTTGTGTGACGACTATGCCGGCAAAAAGGAATACGCGCCGGAACCGTGGCGATATCTCGCCGCCAACGTCCAATACGAACAAATCCCGGGCGCACACAACACCTGCATCACCGCCCACGTCCGCGAGCTGGCGAGTCGCATAAACCGGATGCTGGTCGCCTAGATCCTGTAGCCGACGGATCGGGCCGCCGGGCCCCGGTTTGGTCGCAAAAAGACATACAGTTCATCGTTGCAAGTCGCGCGACACCCGCTAATTTTTTCCCTAAGTGGATGATTCTGTAGAGGTTGACGGCCTTTAATGGGGCCGAGTGGGGGTAAGTCTCGTATGGCGGCCTCGTCGTTCGCCAACCATCGGCGTTCACAGGATATGCCGGTCGCGCCGATGGAGCTGCAGATCGCCGAGGTCTGGCGACGGCTGCTGAAGCTCGACGAGATCGGCATGGACGAGGACTTTTTCGAGATCGGGGGCGATTCGCCCCAGGCGATCGAGATGTTGCTCGAGCTCAAGAAGATCGCCCGCCATGACGTCACGCCCTCGGAGGTGCACGCACGGCTCACCATTCGCCGGCTTGCCGAGATGCTCTCGGACGCCGCTGTGGCGGGGGAAGAGGTGATGACCAAGGTGAAAGAGGGGCCCGGCACGCCGCTCTTCATCTGCCACGGTGACTTCACCAGCGGGGGCTTTTACGCCTTCGGTCTCACTGAGCTCCTGAAGCATGACGGGCCGGTCTACCTGCTCCATTCGATCCTCGACGAGGCCAAGGGCATTGTCACGGTCGAGGAGATGGTGAGCCGTTATATGCCGCACATCGAGGCTGCCGTCGCCGGGGGACCGGTCTGGCTGGCGGGTTACAGCCACGGCGGCCTCTCCACATTCGAGATTGCCAGCCAGCTCGAAGGCGCGGATCGCATCGTGGAGAAGATCATCCTGATCGATACCTTTTCGCTCAATGCGCGGCCGCTCCTGCGTGTCATCGCATGGGCTGTGGCGCTCGCCGGCAGCGTCGTCCCCGGCGTCTGGGGGCGCAGAATCCGTCGCAGCGGCATGTCGTCCGTCTGGATGCTCGCGTGTGCCTTACTGAACGGTGATTCGACAGTTCTTAAACGTGTCGCACGGACCGTTCGTACCGGAACAATGCGAGTGTGGCGCGAGTCGAAGTGGACGATGTACTTCCGCGCGCTCGCCAACTACGTGCCGTCGAAGACGCAGGCCGAGGTGCTCTGCCTGCTGTGCGACGATTATGCCGGCAAGAAGGAATACGGCCCCGGGCCGTGGAAGCGCTTCGCGAACAAGGTGACCTACGAGCGGATTCCTGGTGAACACACGACCTGCATCACCGATCACGTCGGCGAGCTGGCGGTTCGCATGAATCGCGTGTTGGCGTCTTAACCTTAAGAAGCGCTGCGGCAGAAAATACCGGCCGTTGCCGACACCTTGCGGCATAGGGGTCTTGCAACCGCCTGAAACATCACGACATTCTGTGGCATGAAAGATCCCTACGAGGTGCTGGGCGTACCTCGGACGGCGTCGGCCGACGACATTCGGCAGGCCTTCCGCAAGCTCGCCAAGAAGTACCATCCCGACCTCAACCCGGGCGACAAGACGGCTGAAGCGAAGTTCAAGGAAATCGCGCAGGCCAACGAGTTGCTCTCCGATGCCGAGAAGCGCCGGCGTTTCGACGCGGGCGAGATCGACGCCAGCGGTCAGGAAATGCCGACGCGCGGCTTCTATCGCGATCAGGCC
>JAFKFL010000013.1 GCA_017308235.1 Alphaproteobacteria bacterium
CTGGAGGACGCTTTCCGGGACCAGCCGAAATCATGGGACCATCCCGGTCTGCTGCACCTCTACGTCCATCTCATGGAGATGTCGCCGTTCCCGCAACGCGCGCTCCGGGCCGGCGACCGGCTGCGCGACCTGGTGCCCGATGCCGGACACCTGATCCACATGCCGACCCACATCGACGTGCTGTGCGGCCACTATCGCGACGTGGTGGTTTATAACCAGAAGGCGATCGTCGCCGACCGCAAGTTCCTTGAGCGCGAAGGGGCGATGAACGTCTACGCGCTCTACCGCACCCACAACCATCACTTCGCGATCTATGGCGCGATGTTCATGGGCCAGTACACGCCGGCGATGAAGGCGGCGCAGGAGCTGATCGACACCACGCCGGAAGCCTTGTTGCGCATTCCTTCGCCGCCGATGGCCGATTTCATCGAAGGCTATATCCCGATGAAGCAGCACGTGCTGGTGCGCTTCGGCAAATGGCGGGAGATCATCGCGCAGGAGCTGCCCAAGGATCGCGACCTCTACTGCTCGACGACAGCGATGATGCTCTATGCCAAGGGCGTGGCGCACTCGACCTTGGGCGAGATTGCGGAGGCCGAGAAGGCGCGCGCAGCGTTCCTCGAGGCCAAGGCCCGTGTGCCGGAGAGCCGGCGCGTGCACAACAACAAGGTCCAGGATCTCTTGGCCATCGCCGAGGAGATGCTGAATGGCGAGTTGGAATACCGCCGCGGGAATTTCGATACAGCTTTCCGGCATCTGCGCCGGTCGGTCGAACTCGACGACTCGCTGCCCTATGACGAGCCCTGGGGCTGGATGCAGCCGGCGCGGCATGCGCTCGGCGCACTGCTGTTGGAACAGGGCCATGCCAAGGAGGCGGAGGCGGTCTACCGCTCCGATCTCGGTTTCGACGGCAAGCTGAGCCGTGCCTGCCAGCATTTCGAAAATGTCTGGAGCCTGCACGGCCTCCATGAGTGCCTGACGCGCCGCGGCGATACCGTGGAAGCGCCGCTGATCAAATCGCGACTGGATCTCGCGCTCGCCCGTGCGGAGGTGCCTGTTCGAGCGTCCTGCCTCTGCCGGCGCGAAGCCGCCTGAGCGGCCAGCTGCCGGATCCGGCATCGCGCCGGAGGTTGAACCGATGGAACACAAACTTGCAGCAGTGCTGGCGGCCGACATGGTCGGCTACAGCCGGCTGATGGAGATGGACGAGCGTGGCACGCTGGCGCGGCTGCGCACCCATCGCATCGAGCTGATTGATCCCGCCATCGCCAAGAACCAGGGACATATCATCAAGACGACCGGCGACGGCATGCTGGTGGAATTCCAGAGCGTCGCCGATGCCGTGCGATGCGCCGTCGAGATCCAGGATCGGATGCGCCGGCGGAACTCGGACGTGGCCAACGAACGGCGCATCGACTTTCGCATCGGTATCAATCTCGGCGACATCATCTTCGATGACGGCGACATCTACGGCGATGGTGTGAACGTCGCGGCAAGGGTGGAACAGCTCGCGGAGGTCGGCGGGATCTGCGTCACCGCGGCCGTCCATGACCAGGTCGACGGCCGCCTCGATGTCCTCTTCGAGGACCTGGGCGAGAAGCTCCTGAAGAACATCTCGCGGCCGGTACGGCTCTACCGCATCGTGGCCGATACGGCGGAGGCCCAACCCACAGCCGGCAGGAGCCAGGTTGCGACCAAGGCAGCGGTGGTGAGGCCCACGGTCGCCGTCCTGCCATTCGCCAACATGAGCGGCGATCCGGAGCAGGAGTTCTTCGCCGACGGGCTGACCGAGGACATCCTGACCGAGCTCAGCCGCCGCCGAGAGTTGTTCGTCATCTCGCGCACCTCGACCTTCGTCTACAAGGGCCAGGCCGCCAACCTGCGCGAAGTCGCGCAGAAGTTGGGGGCACGCTATCTGGTCGAAGGCAGCGTCCGCAAGGCGGGCGACCGACTGCGCGTGACGGTGCAGCTGATCGACACGGCAAGCGACGCGCACATCTGGGCCGAGCGCTACGATCGCAAGCTCGACGATGTCTTCGCCATCCAGGACGAGATCACGTCGGCCATCGTCGCGACCCTGCCGGGCCGCCTCGAGGCGGCACAGCACGACCAGCTCGCGCGGATGAAGCCGTCGAGCATGGCCGCCTACGAGTGCGTGCTGGCGGCCAAGGTTCTCCATCACCGCAGCACGCGCGAGGACAATGTCGAAGCGCAGAAGCTGGTCGACCGGGCCTTGCAGCTCGATCCCGACTATGCGCACGCCCACGCCTGGCGCGGCTGCATTCTCGGTCAGTCCTTCACTTACGGTTGGTGCAAGGACAAGGAAGCGACCTTCGGCGAGGTCGGTTTCGAACTCAACAAGGCGATGGCGCTCGATGACAACGACGCCGACGTCCACCGCATTCTCGCCGCCGTCTCCATCGCCCAGGGCGATCTAAATCGCGCGCGATACCATCAGGATCGGGCACTGACGCTCAATCCCAACTACGACCTGGTCGTGGTCCAGATGGGCGAGCTCTTCACCTGGCTCGGGCAAGCAGCGGAGGGCGTGGACTGGATCCGCAAGGCGATGAAGCTCAACCCGCACCACCCGGCGCGCTTCTGGAGCCATCTCGGCAAGGCGCATTTCGTTGGGAAGCAGTATGGGCAGGCGATCGAAGCCTTCATGCATCTTTCCAGCATGGACGTGCAGCAGCACGCCTTCGTTGCCGCGTGTTATGGCTGGCTGGGCGATCGCACCGCCGCGGCGGCGCACATCACGCGTGTTCGGGAACTCGACCCCAAGCTCGATCTGCCGACCTTCCTCGCGACCATGCACTACGCGAACGCCGCTGACCTCGAGCATCTCCGCGAAGGACTGGCGAAGGCCGGGATGTAGAGGACTCTTCCGGACCGCGAGCCTCCGGCTCGCATCATGATCTGAGCGAGCCGGACCCTTCGACAAGCTCAGGGCAGGCGCTCGCGGTCCGTAAGAAGAGCGGCCGTCAGACGAGCTGCGGGTGAGCGCCACCGTCGATCAGGATGCTTTGACCCGAGATGTAGCCCGCGTGTGCGCTGCAGAGGTAGGCGCAGAGTCGGCCGACCTCGATGGGATCGCCGAAACGCCTGGCCGGCAGCTCTGCCTGCCGCGCGGCCAACGCTTCCTCGGGACTGATGCCCTTCTGCTTTGCCTGAAAGGCAAAGTTGCTGATCAAGCGGTCGGTGGCGAAGGGGCCGGGCAGGATATTGTTGATCGTGACGTTGCGTCCGATGTGTCCGCGCACCAGGGTGCTCACGAGGCCATGCAGGCCGGCCCGGGCCGCAGCGCTCAACCCCTGCACATCGATCGGATGGCGCACGACGCTCGAGGTGATGTTCACCACCCGGCCGAAGCCACGCTCCGCCATGCCGTCGAGGACCGCGGCCATCATCGCCGCCGGTGCACGCAGGTTGCCGTCGAGCGCTTTGGCCCAGTCGTCGGCCGTGAAGGTGGCGAGCTTGCCAGGTGAGGGACCGCCTGAATTGTTCACCAGGATGTCGGGGGCGGGGCAGGCGGCTAGCACGGCCGACCTGATATCGGTGCTGCCGATATCGCCTGCCACGGCCGCGACCTTCACCTTGTAGGTGTCGGCAATCTCGCGGGCAGTTTGCTCAAGAGACGCCGCGGTCCGGGCATTGAGAACAAGATCGGCACCCTCGGCCGCCAGCGCCTCGGCGCAGGCGCGGCCCAATCCCTTGCTTGCCGCACAGACGATGGCCCTGCGGCCGCGCAATCCGAGATCCATGCTCTACGTCCCCCTTTACAAGAGCGTATCGAGTCCGTAGCTTAGTTCAAATAAGAACTGTCGTTTCACTAATGGAACGTTTAAGGATGAGCGCATCTACCGAGACGATGCTGTTGACCGTGTTCCTGCGTCACGACCAGTCGAACAATCTCGATGCGGTCCAGACGAAGCTCAAGGACGCCGGGTGGTGGGACCGTTTCCCGCCGGCGGGCGTCGAGATCGTCTCGTGGACCGTGGCGATGGGGTTCGGGCAGATCGTGACGTTGCGTCTGCCGGCCGCGAAACTCGCCGAGGTCAACGTCGAGCTGGAGCGGTCGGCGTGGGGTGTGTTCCGTACCGAGTGCTATCCGGCTTACGATTTCATTCCTGTCCGCGAGCGCATCAAGGAACGGGTCCGCAAGGGAGGCAAGTGATGGACAAGACGCCTTACCTCAATCCTCATCAGGCGCGCGACCGCGAGCCCGACGACTATCAAAACCTGCTGGGCGATGCGATCGAGCGCTCCTATGCCGAGGGCGTGCATGACCTCTCGGGTCTGATCGAGCGGCTGAACGAGGCGCGCGTGCCGTCGCCCAACGGGCAGCCCTGGACGCCGGACCTGTTCCGGCAAGAGATGAAGCGTCTCGGCGCCTGAGCCAACCCACACATCGGAGGATCGAACCATGACTGCGGTTACGAGCCAGGCCATCAACAAGCTCCTCACCAAGGGCGTGCGGAACCTCTGGTATCCGATCTGCCCCTCGCACTTCCTGGGCGAGAAGCCGATCTCGCTTCGGCGGCTGGGCCTCAAGATGGTGCTGTGGCGCGACGAGCAGGGCCAGCCGGTCATGCTCGAGGATCACTGCCCGCATCGCGGCGCGCCGCTCTCCATGGGCATCCCGATGGGCAATCGCATCGCCTGCGGCTATCACGGCGTGCAGGTGCGCAAGGACGGTACCGTCGTCGCCGTTCCCGGCAGCCCGGGCAGCCGCCTCGAAGGCAAGAAGTGCGTCACGTCGTTCCCGACCCAGGAGCACAACGGCGTGATCTTCGCCTATGTCGGCGATGCGCTGCATCCGGACCCGGTCGAGCTCTCGCTGCCTGAACAGCTCACCTCGCCGGACTACAGCTCCTTCCTCTGCTACTGCGAATGGCAGGGCGACTATCGCTACGTCTACGACAACGTCATGGATCCCATGCACGGGACGTTCCTGCACAAGCAGTCGCATTCCATGTCGTTCGGCGACACGACCGCGAATTTCAAGGTCAGCGAGACGCCGACCGGCTTCGTGTTCGAGAAGGAAGGTCAGCGCAACGTCAACTTCGACTGGACGGAGTTCGTCGACACCGGCGCGCATTGGCTGCGGCTCGAAATTCCCTATCCGCCGACCGGTGGCCCGGGCGGCAACTTCCACATCGTCGGCATCTACACGCCAATCGACGAGAAAAGCGCCGCCGTCTTTCACTGGCGCTGTCGCAAGGTCGACGGCTGGCAGCGCGACGCCTGGCGTTTCCTCTACAAGAACCGGTTGGAGGCGCGGCACTGGGCGGTGCTGGAGCAGGACCGCGTCATGCTCGAGCAGTTCGAGCCCGACGCCAACCAGCGCGAGAACCTCTACCAACATGACATGGGCGTGGCGCGGCTGCGGCGCGTCTTCCGGACCAAGGCCGAAGCGCAGTTGAAGGCGCTGGAAGCCGCCGGCCACGCCATCCCGCAGTGAGGGATCGCCATGTCGCACATTGAAGGCATCGACCGCATCACCTACGGCGTCGAAGATCTCGCCGCCTGCAAGCGCTTCTTCCTCGATTGGGGATTGCGCCTGGTGCACGAGCAGCCAACGGGCCTCGACTTCGAAAGCCTCAACGGCTGTGAAATCCGGATCCGCAAGTCGGATGATCCGTCCTTGCCGCCTGCCGTGGAAGCCGGGCCGACGTTGCGCGAAGTCGTCTGGGGCGTGCCTGCGGGCGCTGACCTCGACGTCCTTCGCCCGCATCTGTCGGGTCAACCGTCGTTTCGCGAGCAGGACGGCGTGCTGTCCTGCGTCGATCCGAACGGCATCGGCGTCGGCTTTCGCATCAGCCGCAAGCGCAAGATCGACATCGTCGGCACGCCTGCCAATAGCTGGGGCAACGCGGCGCGGATCGATCGGCCGAGCCCGGTCTACGAGCGCGCCGAGCCGGTCGAAGTGGGCCATGTCGTGTTCTTCACCGATGCACTGGCGCCGACGACGGCGTTCTATGAGGCGCTGGGTTTCCGTCTTTCCGACCGGTATCCCGGCCGCGGACATTTCCTGCGCTGCTCGGAACGGGGCGGCCATCACGATCTCTTCCTGCTGCAGACACCGGAGGCCAAGCGCGGCCTCAATCACGTGGCGTTCACGGTGCGCGACCTCCACGAGGTGATCGGCGGCGGCCTGCATCTCTCGCGCTGCGGTTGGGAGACCCAGCTTGGACCCGGCCGGCATCCGATTTCATCTGCGCTTTTCTGGTACTTCAAGAACCCGGCCGGCGCCCTGGTCGAATACTACGCCGACGAGGATGTGCTGACCGAGAACTGGACGCCGCGCGACTTCGAGCCCGGCCCCACGGTCTTCGCCGAATGGGCTGTTGCGGGCGGCATCGATGGCAACACGCGGCGGCAAAAGGCGGCCGCTGCCCCCGAGCCCGGCAGGTTCATGACGGAGAAGCGCGGATGACCGCGACGGCCAACGCTCCGCGGATCGAGTTCCGCGACGTCACCAAGCGCTTCGCCAACCCGCACAGCACGGCGCGGCAGGGCAACGGCTTCGTGGTCGCCGTCGAAGGCGTGAGCCTTTCGATTGCCGACGGCGAGGTGGTGTCGCTGATCGGCCCTTCGGGCTGCGGCAAGAGCACCTTGCTCAACATGGGATCGGGCCTCGATCCGGTGTCGGCAGGCGAGGTCCATGTCGATGGCGAGCTGGTCACCAAGCCCAACCGCCATGTCGCCTTCATGCTGCAGAAGGACCTGTTGCTGCCGTGGCGGACGATCGTGGAGAACGTCGAGCTGGGGCAGGAGATCCAGGGTGTGTCGTCGCGCGAGCGGCGGACGCTGGCGCTCGAGTTGCTGGCCAAGTGCCGGCTCACGGACTTCGTCGATCACTATCCGCACCAGCTCTCCGGCGGCATGCGCCAGCGGGCGGCGCTTGCGCGCACGCTCGCGGTCGATCCCAGCGTGCTTTTGATGGACGAGCCGTTCTCCGCCCTCGATGCCCAGACCAAGATGGTGCTGCAGCAGGATCTCGGCCGCACGCTCGCCGATACCGGCAAGACGGCGTTGTTCATCACCCACGATCTCGTCGAGGCCGTTGCGCTTTCCGACCGCATCCTGGTGATGAGCCAGCGGCCGGGGCGAATCATCGAGGAGATCGATGTCGATATCGGCGATCGCGACAATCCAATGAAGCGCCGCCAGCATCCGAAGGTCGGCGACTATGTCGTGCGCCTGATGAACCTGCTGCATGTCGATCAGGCGGCCGCTTAAGGGACTCACAGGGAGGCAATCAAAATGACAAGACTTTCAACTCTGCGTCTGGCGCTGGTCGGCCTGTGCCTGACCGTCGGCCTGGCGGCAGGCAATCGTTCCGCGATGGCCGAGGACATCACCTATCTCCTGCCGGCACCGCTTTCGCTGCCGGCGTTCGGTCCGTTCGTGGTGGCCCAGCAGCGCGGCTACTTCAAGGCCGAGGGCCTCAATGTCACCTTCCAGGTCGCCAAGGGCGGCGTCGATGTCGCCAAGCAAGTCGGTGCCGGCAATGCGGTGATCGGCGGCGGGATCGGCGACACGTCGATCATCGTGCGGCCGAACGGCGTGCCGGTGAAAGCGGTGGCGGTGCTGGGCGGCGGTGCGCTGATGCAGCTCGTGCTCGACAAGGACAAGGGCCTCACCACGGTCAAGGACCTGAAGGGCAAGACCATCACCGTGCTCGCCTATCAGGACACGACCTACTTCGCCCTGCTGGGCATGCTCGCAAGCCAGGGCATGAAGAAGGACGATGTGAATGCGCAGGCGGTCGGTCCGGTCAATGTTTGGAAGCTGTTCCTCGCGGGCCAGGCCGACGCCTTCGCCTCGACGCCCGACTGGACCGCCCAGGTCATGATGGCGAAGAAGAACATCGAGGTGATTCCCTCGGACAAGCTCTTCAAGAGCATGGCACAGGCGATCATCGCCGCCGACGAAACCATCCAGAAGAATCCGCAGCTCATCCAGAAGGTGGTGCGTGCCACGCTGAAGGGCATGAAGGACATCATGGCCGATCCGGCAAGTGCGGCGGCCGACTTCGTCAAGGCGACGCCCGAGCTTGCCGGCAAGGAGGACTTCGTCACGCTCTCCTTCAAGCTCTACAACCAGTACGTCTATGGCGGCCAGAAGGTCCTGGGTGAGATGGACGAGGCGCGCCTTTCGGCGTTGCAGGATTTTTATGCCAAGGAGGGCCTGATCCGGTCCAAGACGCCGGTGAAGGACCTCTACACCAACCAGTTCGTGCAATGAGCGGCGCATCGCGTTCGCTGCGGCAGCCCGGCCTGCGCGGGATGGTGGTGGGCAGTGCCCTGCTGTTCGTCGCCTTCCTGGCAGCGTGGCAGTGGCTGCCGACGCTGTGCGGGATCCCGCCCTTCATCATCCCGTCGGTGAGCCTCGTATGGCAGGAGTTCCTGCACATGCTCACGCACGATCGCCTCGTGTTCCATACAGCGATCACGGCAATGCAGGTGGGCGTCGGTTTCATCCTGGGCGTGATGCTGGGCATCGTCTGCGGCTTCGCGCTCGGCATGTCGCCGTCGGCCGAGTTCGTGCTTTCGCCCTACATCCTCGCGCTGCAGATCGCGCCCAAGGTCGCCTTCGCGCCGCTGTTCATCATCTGGTTCGGCTACACGGTCTATCCGAAGATCCTGGTCTGCATCCTGATCGTCTTCTTCCCTGTGATGATCAATGTCCTGGGCGCGGTGCGGGCGCTCGATCCGGACATCGTGCGGCTGGCGAAGTCGTTCACCGCCAACCGCCTGCAGGTCTTCTGGAAGATCGAATTTCCCGCCGCCATGCCGCCCCTGTTCGCGGGCCTGCGCATCGCCGCGACCCTGGCGGTGATTGGCGTGCTGGTGGGCGAGCTGGTCGGCGGCAACATCGGCCTCGGCTATCTCCTGGCCTTTGGCGAAGGTGAGGGCAACACCGCCATGGTGTTCGTGGTCATCATCCTGCTGACGTTGATAGGCATCGTGCTCTACAGCATCGTGGCGTTCGCCGAGCGGCGCGTGCTGCACTACCTGCCGTCGCGGGCGCGGCTCCCGACATGAGCCTTGCCGGCCGCACGATCGTGATCACCGGCGCCGGCCGTGGCCTTGGTCGCGCCTTCGCCGAGGCTTGCGCCGCAGCGGACGCACAAGCGGTGATCGTGGCTGACGTGCGGGCCGATTGGGGCGAGGCGACGGTCGAGGCACTGCGCAAATCAGGCGCAAAGGCCACGTTCCTGCCGGTCGATCTCGGCGATCCCAAATCGATCGAGGCTTTTGCTGCGAAGGTTGCGGACCAACACGGTCCTATCGACGGGCTGGTGAACAATGGCGCGATCGCCACCGGCATCGGCGGCAAGACCTTTGAGGAAATCGATATCGAGACCTGGGACCGCGTGATGGCGGTCAATGTCCGCGGCACCTGGCTGATGACCAAGGCGATGGCGCCTTTGCTGCGGCGTTCAACGCTTGGCGGTCGCATCGTCAATCTCGCCTCGGATACCGCTCTCTGGGGTGCGCCGCGGCTGCTCCATTATGTCGGCAGCAAGGGCGCGGTGATCGCGATGACCCGCTCGCTCGCCCGCGAGCTCGGGCCCGACGGAATCGCAGTGAACGCCATCGCACCCGGCCTGGTGCTGGTCGAGGCGACCGAGTACGTGCCTGAGGAACGCAAGCAGCTCTATGTCGGCGGACGGGCCATGCCGCGCGCGCAGCGTCCGGACGATGTGACCGGCGTCGTGGTGTTCCTGCTGGGGCAGGGGGCAGGCTTCGTCACCGGCCAGCTCGTGCCGGTCAATGGCGGCTTTGTCTTCAACTGAGGTGGAAATGCCCGGCGAGCCGCTTCCCACCGAGAACAGGTACATCGTGCCGGCGCTGGCGCAGGGCCTCGGCATCCTGTCGCTGTTCGGCGGTGACCGCCGCAGCTTCACCGCACCGGAGATCGCCAAGGAACTGTCGCTGCCGCGCACCACGGTCTTTCGTCTCCTGCAGACGCTGCAATCGATGGACTACGTCCGCTGCGAGGAGGACACGCGCCGGTTCAGCCTCGGGCCCGCGCTTTTGAACCGCGGCTTCGAGTATCTCGCCTCGCTCGACATGGTCGAGGTGGCGCAGCCCATCCTGCAACGGCTGCGCGACGAAACCGGTCTCTCGTCCCATATGGCAATCCGCGAGGGTTGCGAGATCATCTATGTCTCGCGCTTCCCGGCGCGCAGCACGATCGCGAGCAGCGTCAACATCGGCACGCGTTTTCCCGTCCATGCCACGATCATGGGCCGCATGACGATCTTCGAGATGAGCGACAGGGAACTGGCGGAGCTGTTCCGCGACCAGCCGCTCAAGCGCTTCACGAAGCACACGCCGACGACGCTCAAGGCCCTGAAGGCGCTGCTCGCCCAGGATCGCAAGCTTGGTTATGCGACCAGCGAGGCCTTCTTCGAGGCAGGCGTCAGCGCGGTCGCCGCGCCCGTGCGCGATGGCACGGGGCGCGTCGTGGCGGCGATCAACGTCACCGCGGTCAACGCCCATATCGAGGAACAGGACATGCATGGCAGCCTCAAGGAAGCAGTTCTTGCCGCGGCTGCCGAAATCTCTCGCTGGCTCTACCGAACCGCATCGGTAGAGACAGCTTCTCAAGTTGGAGGAACATGACATGCCGGACACCAGCCTCTCGCCACAGACTGCAAGCCCACTCGCGCGCGAAATGCGCTCGTTCACGGGTCTCTTCACGGAGAAGACGTTCGATTGGGATGCCTTTCCGGCAAGCCGAGGCTTTCCCGACCTCGCGCGCGCCCAGCTCCGCTACATCGGCGCCGGCGGATCGCCCAAGTCGAACGATCCCACGACGCTCAGGGCCGAGCATTTCACCTTCAGCCTGGTCAACCAGCCGGTTGGCAAATTCGCGGCCTCGCATGCGCACGAGGTGGTCGAGCACTTCATGGTGCTGCAGGGCGTGCTGACGGTCGGCACCGTATGGGGCGACGAGGTGGTCGAGGTGAAGCTCGGGCCGAAGGACCTGCTACTGAACAAGAGCGGGCGGCCGCACGGCTTTCGCAACGACGGCGTCGAGCCGGTGCTGATGCAGATCTCCGTCGGCAGCGGCACGCCCGAGATGCCCGTCCACGTCTGCCATCCCAAGAACAAGGATCTCGAGCTGTCGCGTCGCTTCGGCGCCCCGGGCCCAGAGAAGATCCATCTGTTCTCGCCCGAGAGCACCGACCGGCGGCATCAGGAGCTCGGCAAGCACGTCGTGCGACATCGCGATCGCGTGCCGGTGTGGGAGAAGGCAGGCTTCGCGCGCATGACCTACGTCGGCGAGGGCGGTGCACCGGCGCACGGCTACAGCATGGACATGATCCATCTGCCCAAAGGCGTCGCGGTGCGGCCTTACGTGCGCGAGGTCGAGGATGCGTACTTCGTCTTGGAGGGTGCGCTTACAGTCGGCTGGGAACAGGATGGCGAGATCGTCGAGCGGCGGCTCGGCGCGCGCGACCTGATCTTCAATCCGGCCGGCCGGCCGCACTATTTCCGCAACGATGGCGTGGCCGACGCGCAGTTCACGATGGTGATCGGCTCGGGCAAGCCGCAACCCGTCACTTTCGAAGCCGCATAAGGAATCGATAACCTGATCATGAGACGAAGGACATTGCTTGCACTGCCGGCGCTGATGGCGCCGGCGCCCTTTTTCCTTGCAGCGCGAAGCAAGGCGGATACGGCTTATCCCTCCAAGCCGATCCATATCGTCGTGTCTGTTTCGGCCGGCGGGTCGATCGACACCATCGCCCGGGCGTTCGGCGAGGAGCTCTCGCGCAGCCTCGGCCAGCCGGTCGTGATCGAGAATAAGCCCGGCGCCAACGGCAACATTGCTGCCGCCTCGGTCGCGCGAGCGGCGCCGGACGGATATACGCTTTTCGCGACGGGTGGCAGCACGCTCAACCTCAATCCGTTCCTCTACCATGAGCTGCCGTTCGACCCGGTGAAGAGCTTTGCGCCCATCACGCTGACGGCGCGCACAAACTTCATCCTAGTCGTTCACCCCAAGCTTGGCGTCGAAACGCTCGAGGCGTTCGTGGCCTATGCCAAGGCGCATCCCAAGACACTCAACTACGGATCGGCCGGCAGCGGCAGCCTGATCCACATTGCCACCGAGCTGTTCGATACGACGGTTGGCATCGAGGCCAACCACGTCCCTTACAAGGGGCTGGCGCCGGCCGTGAACGATCTGCTCGCCGGACAGATCGACTTCATGTTCGATTCGGCGACAACCATGTCCCATATCCAGGCTGGCCGATTGAAGGCGCTGGCGGTGATCGGTCCCAACCCGTTGCCGGCATTGCCTGAGCTGAAGCCGCTCTCCGCCTTCGGCATCAAGGGCGTCGACGCGGCGTCCGGATGGCATGGCCTGTTTGCACCCGCCGGCACCCCGGGAGAAATTGTCGATCGCCTGAACAGCGCGCTGCGGATCATCCTGGATACGGCGGCGCTGCGCGAGCGTATCGTTTCTCTCGGCGCAGAGCCTGCCGCCACCACACCGACCGAGCTGGCGGAGATCCTGGCCAACGACCTCAAGCGTCTTGAGCCGATCGTCAAACGCGTCGGCGCCAGGCTCGACTAGCTAAAGGTACTTTGCCGGGCGGATCATCGCCCGCCACATATGGGCGACCGGGCTGTTGTCGAAGCCCAGGCCCTCGGCGGGCTGGCGGAAGTTGCGGCCGATGATGTCGGTGAATTCCTCGAGCTCGACATGCAGGTTGGGGTCGAAGGAATAGATGTCGTGCACGGTGATCATCCGGCCGGACATGTACCACTTGTGTTTCCGCATCCGCTTGTAGTCCTCTTCCACGTACGGATCGGGCCGGTAATCCTTGCCGAACCAGGCGACGTAGGACTGCGGATATTCGTAGCCGACCGATGCGTCGGGGTAGAAACGCAGCACCTGGTGGGCGCGGATCGCCCAGGTCACTTCCTCATCGACATAGGGCTCGATGAGCTGCGCACCCCAATAGCCGTGATCGCCGCGAATGAAGCCGACAACCGAGATGTCGTGCAGCAGGCTGGCGAGCACCATCTTCTCCGGCAGGCCCGCCGTCATCGCATGACGCGCGCTTTGCAGGAGATGCATGGCGGGGCCGAAGCGGTACTTGAAGAAATCGATCAGAGTCGGCTTCTCCGGCATCGCCGGCAGGCGCGGATCGTCGCCCATCAGGAGACTGGCGTTGGGATTCTCCTTCAACAGCTGGCTGGCGTTCGGCGGGCGGCCGGTGTCGCCGTCGGCCAGCATGTGGAGACGCGACTTGATGACGATATAGTCGAGTTCCTGCGCCATCTTGGCTTCCAGCGCATCGGCGCGCTGGGACAGGCTCATGGCATCATTCATGGCATGGCTCCGAAATTCAGGATTGACGGTTAGCCTAGCACGGAGGGACGGCATGACGGCAAAGAATGTGGCCATCGAGCTCGAAGGCGGCGGCAGCGTCTCCGGTCTCTGGCTTCGGCCGCCGACGGCCCGCGCCTGCCTCGTGCTCGCGCATGGCGCGGGTGCTGGCATGGCGCACAAGTCGATGGCGGCCATCGCCGATGGGCTCGCCGAGCGCGATGTGGCGACGCTGCGCTATCAGTTCCCCTACATGGAACGCGGCTCGAAGCGTCCCGATCCTCCTGCGATCGCTCATGCCGCTGTGCGCACGGCTTGCACCAGGGCAGCCGCACTGGCGAATACGCTTCCCCTTTTCGCGGGTGGCAGGTCGTTCGGCGGCCGCATGACCTCGCAAGCACAGGCCGCCGCGCCATTGGCAAATGTGCGCGGGCTCGTGTTCTTCGCTTTTCCGCTGCATCCCGCCGGCAAGCCCTCGGTGAGTCGCGCCGATCATCTCGCCAAGGTGGCGCTGCCGATGCTGTTCCTGCAGGGCACGCGGGATGCCCTGGCGGAACTTCCGCTGCTGGAGCCGACGGTCGCCGCGCTCGGCCCGCGGGCGAAACTCGTCCTCGCACCCGACGCCGATCACTCGTTCCACGTACCCGCCAAGAGTGGCCGCACCGACAAGGAGGTGCTGGCCACGCTGTTGGACGATGCCGCTGCATGGATGATCAGCGCAGCCAACGCCTGACACGGCGAGGGCGGCAGGTCGCAAAAGAACGGGGATGGACCCGCCCACGGCGATTGCATTGGCATGTCGATTGGACCTACCGTTCCCTTACGGAAAAGCCTTGTGAAGAAATCAGCCCCCTCGTCCTCGCCGCGCAAATCCCGTCTCGCGGCCACGCCGGACTATGACGCCCTGAAGTGGCGTTGCATTGGTCCCACGCGCGGTGGCCGTGTCGTCGCCGTCTCGGGTGATCCGGTGAACAGGATGGTCTTCTATTTCGGCGCCTGTGCGGGCGGCATCTGGAAGACCGAGGACGGCGGCGTGTTCTGGCGCTGCGTTTCGGACGGCTTCATGGGCAGTGCGGCCGTCGGGTCGATCGCGGTCGCGCCCTCGGACGCCAACGTGGTCTATGCCGGTACCGGCGAAACGGCGATCCGCCTCGACGTCTCCTACGGCGACGGCATCTACAAGTCGAGCGACGCCGGCCGCACGTGGCGCCATGTCGGCCTCAGGAACAGCAAGTTCGTGGGCCGCATCTGCATCCATCCGCAGAACCCCGACCTCGTTTATGCCGCGGTGCTGGGCGACGTGTTCGGGCCCAATGCCGAACGCGGCGTCTATCGCTCCCGGGACGGCGGCGCGAGCTGGCAAAAGATCCTGCACCGCAGCGACGTCGCGGGCGCGATCGACCTCACCATGGACCCGAACAATCCGCGTCTCCTGTTCGCGTCGATCTGGGAGGCGCGGCGCAATTTCTGGAACATATCGAGCGGCGGCCCGGGCAGCGGGATCTTCCGCAGCACCGACGGCGGCGACACCTGGGAGGAGATCTCGCGCAAGCCCGGCCTGCCCGATGGATTGCTGGGCAAGATCGGCGTCGCGATCTCGCCGGCGCGCGCCGGCCGCGTCTGGGTGCTGGTCGAGGCCGAGGGCGACAAGACCGGGCTCTATCGCTCCGACGACTACGGCATGCGCTGGACCATGGTGTCGCCCAACCGCGACCTCATGCACCGGCCCTGGTACTACACGCACGTCTTTGCCGATCCCGGCCATGGCGACACCGTCTACGTCACCAACCTGCAGATGTGGAAGTCGACCGACGGCGGCACGACCTTCAACGAGGTCACGACGCGGCATGGCGACAATCACGACCTCTGGATCGATCCCAAGGATCCGACGCGCATGATCGAGGGCAACGACGGCGGCGCCCATGTCTCGTTCAACAGTGGCGCCTCGTGGTCCACGATCTACAACCAGAAGACCGCGCAGTTCTATCGCCTCGATATCGACAACCAGTACCCCTATCGGGTCTACGGCACGCAGCAGGACAACACCTCGATCTCGGTGCCCAGCGCTTCGGAGTGGGGCGTGATCACGCTCGCCGACTGCTCCTATCCCGGCACCGGCGAATCGGGCTTCATCGCCGTCGATCCGCGCGACCATAATGTCGTCTATGTCGGCGCGATCGGCTCGAGCCCGGGCGGCGCGGGCGCGCTGCAGCGCTACGACCATCGCACGCGCCAGATCCAGCTGGTCAATGTCTGGCCGGAGGAATCGACCGGCATTGCGCCTGAGGATCTGAAGTATCGCTTCGCCTGGACCTTCCCCATCGTTTTCTCGCCGCACGATCCCGGCACGCTCTATGCCGGCGGCAACTGCGTGTTCCGCACGCGCGACGAGGGCATGAGCTGGGAGCGCATCTCGCCCGACCTCAGCCTGAACGAGCGCAAGCGCCAAGGTGCGTCAGGCGGCCCGATCACCCGCGAAAGCGCCGGCGCGGAGGTCCATGCCACTTGCGCCTCCGTGGTGGAATCGCCCCATCGCCGAGGCGAGATATGGGCGTCGACTGACGACGGCCTGGTCCATGTCACGCGTGACGCCGGCAAGAGCTGGAAGGACGTCACGCCCAAGGGCCTTCCGGAGCTGGCCTATGTCGGTTGCGTCGAAGTCTCGGCGCACGACGCCGACACGATCTATGTCGCGGCAACACGCTACAAGCTCGCCGACTATCGCCCGCATCTCTTCAAGAGTACCGACGGCGGCAGGAGCTGGAAATCGATCAACGGCAACCTGCCCAAGGACGAGATCAGCCGCGTCGTGCGTGCCGATCCCGTTGCCAAGGGCCTGCTTTATGTCGGCACCGAGACCGGCATCCATTTCAGCCTCGACGACGGGGCGACCTGGACGCGCATGGAAGGCCTGCCCAACGTGCCGGTCTACGACATGAAGCTGAAGGACAGCGATCTGGTGGCAGCAACACACGGCCGCTCGTTCTGGATCCTGGACGATGTGACGGCCTTGCGTGGGCTGGCTGACGGTCGTCGCACGACGCGGGTCTTCCCGCCGCGCACGGCCATCCGCACCAAGCTGCACTGGAGCGCCGGCGCCAATGTGCGCACCGGCGTCGCCTATGGCCCGGCCTTCGGCATCGACGGCAGCACTGTCATGGTGGAGAAGGCCGACGGCACGCGCTACCGCGAGCATCTCGATGTCGGCGAGAACCCGCCCAACGGCGCGATCGTCTACTACTGGCTGGCGGAGAAGGAGCCGGGCCCGGTGACGCTCACTTTCCGCGATTCGGGGGGCCGCAAGATCATCGCCTACGCGAGCAACGACGAGGCCTTGGCGCCGGTCCGGCGGCCCACCGCCAAGCCGGGCCTCAACCGCTACGTCTGGGACCTGAAGTATCCCGGGCCGACCCGACTCGACTACGGCCTGGCGCCGCCCCGGCCCAAGCCGCTGGTGCCCGATCCCGAGAATCCTCCCGGCCCAACGGTGGTCCCGGGCAGCTACGGCATCGAGCTGACGGTGGGCGAGAAGGCCAACAGCAAGAGCCATTCGGCGAAGTTTACCGTGGTCAAGGATCCGCGCCTGCCGACGACGGCGCCCGAGTACGCCGCGCAGTTCGCCTTGCACCAGCAGCTGATTGCGTCGGTGTCCAAGCTCAAGCAGGCGGTCAACCGCCTGCGCAAGATGAAGCGCCAGCTCGATGAGGCAGCCAACCATCTCGGCAAGGGCGAGCGCGCGCTCAAGGGTCGCGCCGCGGCGATCGTGCGCAAGCTCTCGGCCATCGAGAGCGTGATGGTCGACCCGCATCGCAAGTCGGTGCGCGACGTGCTGCGCAATCCGGCGGGCCTCAACGATACCCTGATCGACATGGTCGCCATGGCGACCACTGCCGACCGGCCGCCGACCACTCAGACCACGGCAGTGTCGCGCGAGGTCATGGCCAAGGTCGACAGCGAGGTCGCCAAGTTCGAGGCGATCGTCAAGAAGGACGTCGCCGAGCTCAACGCCGCGCTCGCCAAGGCGAAAGTGCGGCACGTGGCGGCCATCTGATCAGCGAGGGGAACAAGGATGGACTTCATCGAACGGCTCTTTGGCCTGTCGCCCGACAACGGCGACGGCTCGACGGAAATCCTGTGGCTTGTCGTGCTCGCGGTCGTCATCGCCGTGTTCGTCTATGTCCGGAGGCGTAGGCGGTCTTCGTGAGCTCGGCGCGCGGGTAAAGTCGCGCGGCTGCCGGTAGCAGTCGTGCCGCCCAGTAGCTACATTGAAGCTGCGATCGGGCTCTGACATTCGGACCGAAGGAGGAGGGCAGGACCATGATTACCGGCGGCTGCCACTGCGGCGCGATCCGCTACGAAGTCGAGGGCGAAGCGATTGTGCATGCGCTCTGTCATTGTACCGATTGCCGGCGCCACGCCGGCGCGCCGATGGTCGGCTGGACGATGTATCCGCAAGGCGCCGTCAAGGTGACGAAGGGCACACCCAAGGTCTACGCGTCCTCGGAACATGTCCAACGCCATTTCTGCCCCGATTGCGGCACCGGGCTCTTCTATACCAACGAGAAAATGCTGCCGGGCAAGATCGATATCCAGAGCGCGACCTACGACGATCCTGACCTCGTTCCGGCGCAAGCGCACATCCAGGTCGCTGAACGGATCGGCTGGATGGCACGCGCCCACGAACTGCCCGCGTTCGAACGGTTCCCGACGCAAGGCTAGTTCAGGACGGGCGCTCTAGCGCCTCAAGCCGGTCGCAATGCGGACATAGCGTATATGGCTCCGGAGGAGGCAACCTTCCGGAAGACGGACGTTGTGTATTCGGCCGTTGGAGGCAGCGATGCGATTGACGATACCGGCGGCGGTGGTCGGCGCTACATTGATGGCTGTCACGCCGCTATACGGCTCTCTGCGGGCGCAGACCCAGCAACAGGTGGATGCCTGCCAGGGCACGAGCAATCAGCCGCCGGACACCGTGATCAGCGGCTGCACCGCTCTGATACAATCGGGCAAATATACCGGGCACGACCTCTCCACGGTTTTCGTCATCCGCGCGATTGCCTACCAGCACAAGGGCGATCTCGATCGCGCGATCAAGGATTACGATCAGGCGATCGGGCTCGATCCCGGTGACGCCACGGCCTACTACAATCGCGGCGTCGCTTACGGCAGCAAGGGCGAGTGGGATCGCGCCATCCAAAGCTACGATCAGGCGATCAGCCATCAGCCGAACGATGCGGCCGCCTTCCGCAGCCGCGGCCTCGCCTACCGGGAGAAGAAGCAATTCGATCGCGCGATCCAGGATCTCGATCAGGCGGTCAAGCTCGATCCGAACGATGCAACGACCTTCGCCTATCGTGGCAGCCTCTACCTGCACAACGGTGAGCTCGACCGTGCCATCGCGGACTACGATCAGGCGGTGCGACTGAAGCCGAAAGACGCGGCGACCTTCTTCAATCGCGGTGCGGCCCTGAGCGGCAAGAGGGAATGGGACCGCGCCATTGGGGACTATGACCAAGCCCTCAAACTCGACCCGAAGCTCGAAGCGGCGTTTTATAACCGGGGTTTCGCCTTCCAGAAGCTGGGTCAGCTCGATCGCGCCATACAGGATCTCGATCAGGCCGTCGCGCTCAATCCGACCGACGGGGCGGCTTTTGCCGCTCGCGGTTCCATCTATCAGCGCAAGGGCGAGCTTGACCGGGCGATCGAGGACTTTGGTCGAGCCATCGGCATCAATGCACACGATGCCACGAGTTTATACAATCGAGCCCTGGCCTATAGCGACAGGAAGCAGTGGGACGCGGCCCTTCAGGACTTCGATCGAGCCATCGAGATCGACCCCAACGACGCCTCCGCCTTTGCCTATCGCGGTGTCGTCTATCAACGCAAAGGCGAGATCGACCGTGCCATCCAGGACCTGGATCGCGCGATCGAGCTCGATGCCGGCCTGGCCGTTGCCCTTGCCTATCGCGGTGCCGCCTACAGCACGAAGGGCGACTGGGATCGCGCCATTCAGGACTACAACCGAGCCATAGAGATCGACCCACACGACGGCGCGACTTTCTACAATCGCGGTGTCGCCCATAGTCGGAAGCAACAGTGGGGCGATGCCGTTCGGGACTTCGACCGGGCGATGGAGCTCCGGCCGAACGATGCGTCTGCCTTCTATAACCGCGGCCTGGCGCACCGAAACCTGGGCCAGGTCGATCTCGCCCTTCAGGACTTCAACGAAGCAATCCGGCTCGATTCCAACAATGCGGGTGCTTTCGCGCTACGTGGCGCCATCTATCAGCGCAAAGGCGATATCGACCATGCTATCCAGGACTACGATCGAGCGCTCCAGATCGATCCGAACGACGTCACGACCCTCTACAATCGCGGTGTTGCCAAGGAGCAGACAGGCGACAAGATCGGCGCGGACGTAGATATCGCCGCAGCCAGGAAGATCGATCCAAACATTGGCAAGCAGTGATCGCCCCAATAGGGCGCGAGCACAGCCCGCGGGCGGGCTCCGCTGGCTGGTCCCTCAGCGTGTGCGCGAGTGAGGGGGACGGCCGCCGTCCGATTTACCCTTGTTGCCGTTCGCCAACGTGAGCTCTTCGAGTGTTCCCCAATCGTTGAGAACAGGTGCCTCATAAGGCTTTTTCGCTGTCGCCGGGGCCTGGCCTTTGGTCTCCAAGGAGGCCGTCTTCATTTTTGAGGATGCATTCATTGTGCGTGTTTTTGCTGCGATGTGCCTGCCACTTCCACAAAAATCGCCGATTCGTTTCGCTGCAGCCCTCGAATTTCGCCGTGAGGGCCACGTTGGGCGTACAATACGTCGCGTGACGCGCCCGGCTCCCGAAAGCAGGTGGCAGCCCTTGGTAACCCACGTCCACGTTGCGAGCCGCCCCCAGCCGGCTGCGAATGTCGATATTCGGCGATTTTCTGACGGCGGTATCGTATGGCGGACGGGGCGTCCGATTCGCCTAGGTTTTTGCCTCGGGCAGGACTTGAAGGAGCGGCCCGGGCCCAACCGAGATCTCGCCGGAGAAGGGCCGATCGTGAGAGGCAATCAGCAATACCGCCGTAGCCACGCCCGTCGCAAAGAGGCCCATGGCGATGACTGACGTGAGCCGATTGTCATGATGGACAAGGGCCGTCGCGAAGAGGGCAACAGCGGCCTGCACGAACAAACAGAACCATTTCACTACATTGACTTGCGAATGGCTGATGATGATCCGCTGCCGACGGGCTTCAAATGCAGTTTCGAGCGCAGTGGCGATTCCTCCCAGTGCGTTCTTCTGGCCTTCGCTGCTGGGAGTTAGAGCAAGTGTCAAGTGGAGGGCCTCCACCAGCGAGGGTGGCGCAAATCGCAAGGTGGCGGTGCCCTGAGCCATCGCCGGCCATTCCTGAGCTGCGGCTTGCTCAATGTAGCGGCGCACAAGGGTGCGCAAGCGCGATTCCGTCTCTCCCGGAAAAGTAGCGGCAAGCACGACGACGGTTCTAAGGGCGCTCGCTTCCCGATCGACAGCCGTATTGGCTCGCTCGCTATCGGTCCAGACCTGCGCAGCAGTGAACGCGACGAATAGGCCGAAAACAATGCCCAATGGTGACAACATGCCGGGGGAGAACGCCTTAAACGCAAGCTTTCGCTCGCCCTTTGCGAGGACCGTGACGAGGATGAGGATTCCCGCTGCTATCGAATACGTGAAACCGAAAACGACCAGTGCTAGCCAACCGATCGGCAGATCGTGCACCCAGTTGTTCATGACCGCATCTCCCCCATGCGACGTACATTCAGGAAGCCGTCGTCGGCTTCCTTCCCCTTGTACGGAATGCCGTCAATATTGGCAGAAGCTCGTAAAGCTTGGCCATGCCCGGCTGTGCCAGCGTCGCCTGGATTAAGGTGCTACTCACATTTGCGGGGCTTTAAGACCGATGGCGGACAGGGCGTCCGACCTGCGTGCCATATTTACTGCAATTTCTCGTTGGTTCAGATGGCTACCCCTAACTCTTCCCTCTATCATCGGGCGCGCCCCCGCTCCAAAAGCGCTTAGTTCGCTATGGGCTGAGGGGATCAGCGCATCCATATCTTCTTGAACGTGCCCGTAGTTGGGACGCGGATGGAAAACCAATCCTCTTCCATCACAGCTTTTTGCTCACG
The DNA here is from genome assembly GCA_017308235.1 of Alphaproteobacteria bacterium. Lineage (GTDB taxonomy): Bacteria > Pseudomonadota > Alphaproteobacteria > Reyranellales > Reyranellaceae > Reyranella. Next base: position 21,506 of record JAFKFL010000013.1, read on the forward strand.
GGCAAGTGTTCGCCCATTGCGCAGGACAACCTCGACGCCGGGCAGGCTTGTATCCTGATTCACCACAATCGAATTCAGTGGCGCTACGTTTTGATGGACGCAATATTCTGCGATGATGCCGAGAGGCCTGCCAAGCGTATGTCCTGCGCGTCGATCCTCCTTCCCCATGTCCGTAGCCACCTCGCCATAGGTGATAGTCGCTACACGACCACGCCTTCGCTCGTCAGAGCGCATCACGAAGGTCACCAAGATTAGCCAGATTTGCTGGGCTTGAACGTATACGCGATCGCCAACTCCAAAGCGTCTCAACGGTGGAATGTCCGGTTTCATCGCCGCGACTCCTTAATGGCTCAACTTGATCTTCATGGAGCATTGTGAGCCAAATGGATCATATCGATCAAGTGTCAATTTTGGATCAGATCGTTCTATTGTGCTCGCGTAGGCCAAGGAGGCTCGGCATCACGGTCGGATTGTCGGGATGCTGCGCTAGCGGAAGCCAGCAGGCGGAAGCAGTCTGGTGAAAGTGACGCTGACCGTATTGGTCAACATCTTTGGGACTTAGCCCAAACTCGGTTCCTCTCGAATTTGTCATAGTCGGCTCGCGTAACGTTTCCGTCGGCGAGTTCGACCAGCATATCGACCTGATCGCCTTCGAGCCGCCCAGTGACCAAGAGTTGATCAGCCACGACGGCGACCGCCTTAAGATTCTCGGGCTCACGCATCATACCGACAGCCTTCGCCTTCCATTCATCGAGGGTGCCTGCGAGCCTCCAGAATTCGAGTAGGTCTGCGGCCTGCTCGAAGTCGTCATTACATCCAGCTTCCGGATCGGGTTCATCAACAGCCGCGAGTGCTGCATAGCCTGCCAGTGACTTCAGCACGTCGCCCCGCGCGGCTTCGACCGAGAGACCATCTTCGCTACTCGCGAAACCCAACCGGGTCTCCTCTGCTAGGATGGTAACGATGCCAATTGACCGTCCGAGCCGTTGCGCGGCGACGGCATGGCCAGCTTCATGAATAGCGGTTCGACGCTGCTCCATGACATGCCCATCTTTGTTAACGCGACAGGTGCGCTCTATTTGGCGAGTTTGGCCGGCGGCCTGGCTTGCGATCTAGGCGCGGTTTGGAAGGCGGCTCGTCGCCGTCCGGTACTAGGTTGTGGCAAGGATCGGGGCAGCGCTCCAAGCTGCTGAACGGGGCGGGGTTGTCGGGGCGACCGCCGCACAATGGGCAACGGGTGAGGGGTTCCTTTGTCATCAGGGCCAGCCAGCGCTAGTTGGCCCAACTCGACGTAGTTCTGCCATCCGGTTCGTTCCGGCCTTCATCGCTTCCTCTTCAGAACCATACCGTGGTCCGGATTGCTGGATGGTTTTTCCATCAGCATTCAGAACATACCCCCACAGCCGCTCGCTGTGGGAAGCGCGTGTGCTTTCGATTTGAAGAGAATGATAGTTCGTCATGCTGCGACCTTGGTCTGGACGGCGCCGATCTCGGCAACGGCAGCATTGTACCCAGCGGTCGTGAGACGATAGCCGCTGGTGCCATCGCCAAAAATCAGCTTTTCGTTTCGAAGGTCTGTCAGTCGATTTTTCACCGTCCCAGCGCTGCGAGGTTTCAGGCTCCTAACAATATCGGCTAGGGTCGCCTTCTCCGGGTAGTGGCTGTGCAGGAGGATGAGGATTTCGCCGCGAGCAGAGGTGTCGGCATGGACAAGCCGCACCCCGTCGATCTCCTCGACTAGCGTGCCGACCGGCGTCTGGATCAGCGCGATCAGCGTGCCCGCTTCTTCCATGGAGATGCTGGCGGCGTTTCGTAGTAACTCGGCCATGATCCATGCCGCCCCGTGATGCGCCAACGCCAAGTCGAACCTGTTGGGGTCAACCGGGTTCTTGTGGGCGATGTTGCGCTTGTTCCGGAACGTGTAGATGGCGCGCGCGAGCCGAGCCGCGCAGATGCGAATGCCCTCGGGCAGTGTGGCCTCGTTCTCGACCTTCTTGCTGAGGTATCCATCGACATCCGGCTTGGCCTCGTGCTTGCCCGTCGCCATTTGCTGCAGGCATTGCACGAGGGTTTCGACGAACTTGCCGGAGGACGCCCGCTCTAATGTACCGGTCGCGCAGTCCTGCCGCAGCTTGATGAAATCACGGGTCAATTCGTCGGCGAGCGTGGCGTCGCCGACCAGCGTTCCAAGCGCCAGAGCAAGGCGTTTCTCATCCATTGCTCTGGGCCTTGATCTTCTCTTCGATCACCTTCTGGCCAGCGACCGTAATTTTGTAGAGCTTGCGGGCTTGCTTGCTCGTGCCAGACTTCTTGAGCTGCAGCGCCAACGCAGGCGATTGGTTCTTAAGGCCATCTATTGCCTTCGTGATGTTTGCAACGCCGTGGCCCAAGTTTTTCAACTCCTTGTTCGCGGCCTGCCCATCGAAGCTCTCGGCCTTCTGGCAAATCTGAAGCCAGTAGCCAGCGACCAAAGCTTGCTCGGCAGCGCCCTCCGGCCTCACCACGTCATGGAGGTCCGCGAAGCTATCGAACGAACTCATTGCCGTGTTCGGGGGGCCGCTCGCCGTCGCGCCTTCGGTAGAATCTCCGGCGGAAATGCCGGTTTCGTTGCCTCCATTGGGCTGCTTCTTCGGCACCCCAATGTCGATTTCCATAAGGGATGCAATATAGGTCAGAACCCTTGACCGAGCATCGTCATCAAGGGGGTCGAGAGCAGAGTGAACGGCCTGAATTGCCGTAAACTCCTCGTTAGGCTGTGTAGTCATAGGTCTCCAACGTGTTTATGAACGGTGGCCATATATACACGCGCCGCGCGATGTGCAAGTCGTTGGGTAAATGTTTTATAAATGTCTGCGAAAATCTATATCAAACCACAAGGTATTGCGGGACGTCGGGTGAATGGCGCCAAAGGATATGGCCATTTAGTTCATAATATACGGGGATATATGGAGCTATACTTGCGGTCGTCGAGTTGGGAGGCCGACTCAAGTTTGTATCAATAGTCTTGTATCGTCTTTTACTGTCTTTTCCCGACCGTGCCTTTGTCTTCCAGTCTTTTCCCGTTTGTGCCTGTCTTTTTGGTCTTTATCCGTCTCTGCTGTCTTTACCTTCAGGGGTACACAATCGATATGAAAGAGGCCGCACACTGACCCCAGTATTTAGTGGCTTGTAGTTCATGTTTTGTTCTCATATGACTCCCGGCCTCAACCAACCGCGAGGCCAGACATGCGCATCTGCAGAGACGGAGACAGCGGTGCGACCCTAGCCACCAACGGATGGCCGCTCGGCATCTCCTGCCGCCATTGCGACCACCGCTATTTCCTAACCGCCCGGCAACTACAGGCCCACAAGTACGACCGCCGCGCGCTTCGGCGCTTGCCGCTGGTTTGTAGCTGCGGGGCCTGTGATCTGGCGCTCTATCTGATCGAAGCGCCGGGCGACCTCGCGGCCTTCCTCACTGCCGACGTGGTGGGAGCGGCCGCATGATGACGCTCCATGACCTAGCCCAAAACTCTCCCCGGCCGGTCGGGGTCGAGTGCATCCATTGCATCCATCGCGCCCTGTTCACGGCGAAGGAATTGCGCGCGAAGCGGGGCGACATGCGCACGCTTTCGGAAGCGGGCGTCTACTGCGGCAACTGCGGCTCGCGCCAATTCTCCGTCGAACGCTTCATGAGTTGGTCGAAGGCGCACGCTTTCATGAGGAACATTTGATGGCGACGCGAAAGAGCAACCCGTTTGCCGACAAGGTCAAGCGGCTTCCGCATCGGGCCTACATCCGGCGCGAGGGGCCGTGGCATCCGAAGGATCACGCTGAGGTGGAAGCGATGGCGAAGCGGATCGCCGATGGAGCCGAATATCTACAATGGTCAGGGTCACGCGGCGCTGAGCTCGGCTGCAGCATCATCGGCTTCGACACGATCTACAAGGCCGCCGCGATGCAGGCATGGATCGATGCCGAGAAGATCGCGGCCCGTCCGATACCGGAATCACCACCCGACTACCCTCAACTCAAGGTCGGCAACTACAACAGGAGCGAGTCATGAATCATCAATTGGTATCGCTGTCGAGCGGCGAGACGCCTGAGTGGCTGAAGAGCGCGTTGCGGCCGCTCGATGAATTTCCGGTTGGCGTCAACGAAGGCGACTTCCCGCCGCTTTCCATGGAAGAGTTTCGCCATGCCTACGCGACCTTTGATGCCGTTCTGTCGGGACGCCGCGAGGCGCCATATTTGGATCTGATTCAGGATTCCAAGACGGGTGATGCGGTGCGGCTGGAGGATACGCTGTTCAATCGAGCATGGATCGCCGCAGGGATGGAGTTCACCGATGAGGCGAAGCGTGTCTCCTTCTACTGGCGCGTGGAGCAAGTGATAGGGCTTGCCGTCGCCCCGGAGTATGCCGCCTATCGCAATCGACAGGCGGGCTCGATGCACATTGCCCTGGTATCGGCTATCGCCCGCGTGCCGGGCAGCTACCGGACGCCCCCGGCTGACCTTCGCGCCGCGCTCGATAAGTTGTTTCGGCGCAACCTCGCTATCATGACTCCGGGAGATGCGGGGCAGACGCACTGACGCTAGGCTAAGCTGGATGTGCAATCTCTACCGCCTGCGGCTCGCGGCTTGGGAAGTTCGCAACCTGATGGAGCATCGAAAGCTCATCGGGACGAACTTCCCACCGACCGAAGTCTTTCCCGACGGAACGGCATCGGTGATCGTTTCGCTGCCGGACGGCAACCGCGTCGTCCGCGAGATGCGATGGGGCTTCCCGGAGTTTCCCGGTGAGCGCGGCGTGCGAACCAACGTCCGCCATCCGAAGTCGGAGCCGTGGCGCGGCAAGTTTGAGGTCGCGTCGCGCTGCGTCGTGCCGGTCGATGCCTTCTGCGAATATCAAGATGGCCCGTCACCGAAGGCGAAGCGCTGGTTTGCGCGGCCCGATGGCGCGCCGTTTTTCTTTGCCGGGACTTGGACGACATGGGAAGGATCGCGCGGCCCGAAGAAAGCCCCTGTGGTCGGCACGCACGAGCTATTCACGATCCTGACGACCGCTCCAAATAAGATCGTCAAGCCGGTGCATGGCAAGGCGATGCCGGTCGTTCTGATGTCGCCGGAAGATGTCGAGACCTGGCTGACGGCCGCGACGAACGAGGCACTTAACCTACAGCGCCCCGCGCCCGATGATGCGCTCGTGATCCTGCCCGATGAGGTGAAGGCCGCCTAGGCGGCGCAATCCACACGATTCTCTCCACATATGGGCGAATAAACAAATGATTCAATTGTAGTTGGTTGTGTCGCGCTCGATTCCACTATTAATAGATGACCTCAACACGGCCCGTTCTCCTTTCGGACCGCCATGAGGTTAATATGTTCAACTTCTCCCCAACCGTCGTGATAACCACCGATTCAATCGTCGTGGTGCTGATTCTGCTGCGCGCTTTCCACGTCCTATAATGAAGCTTGCCGCTGTTTGTGATACGGTTGTGTCACTTATGGTAGGAGCAACTTGAGTTCATCAGACGACGTCATGAGCGGCCTGTTTGGGCTTGCGGTGATAGCCGCCATCGCAGGGGCAATCGCCAGCTACTCTGGATTGTTCGGTCCGACGGGAGCCGATTACTTCAGGGCTTGCTGGGAAAAGAAGGCTGCTCAGATCAAGGCAGGATTTGGCGGCGACGCTCGACCATCGACGCCAGAGCAAGCCATTGCATGGGCACGCTGCGCGCCGGAATCAGCGAGAGCCATCTTCAGTGAAGGCATCATCCTTGCTGGTCAGGAAAACGATAACATCGGCAACAGCTTACGACAGGCCTGCCCGAGCGGCTTCTCGGATATTCCTATGGGCGGCGCTTATATGCTTACTGTTAAGCTAGTAGAAGATGCTGGCGGGCCGACGTTCCTAGACCGCATCCTTCCCGCTCATTTCATGATTGCACGTGTTTGGTCTGACAGATGGCCGAATTGCTCGAAGGTTCGCGAGCAAACCGGTTATCCGAAGATCGTTGAAACAAGTCCTGGCAACTTCGATTGGGCATGGAAGTGTCCGCGCTGTAAGTGATCGCTCCGCAATGGCCGATCAACAACATTTACAGGGCCCGGCCATTGCCGGAAGCGCGCCCTGACTCCTCAACTCAAGTGCGGGTGATCATGGAATTTTCAGGTACCAAGGCTCACCGATGACGAGGCTCGCCAGTGCACCAGTAATATCGACCGCATAGCCCCATTCATCGATAAACGCCTTGCGGTACCTGCTCTGTGCATCGCTCCACTTCTTGGACGTGGCCCACATATCGTCGTCGATTGCGCCCCAGCAGTTTTCCTTCTCGTCGTTGCAGTGAATGAAGCGTTGCCGAGCAGCAGCCGCCGTTGTGTGCGTCAACTTCGTTTCGAATCGAGCCTTCGAAACTTCATCGTTGTCGAACCAGCCGCGATAGGCCGCTGTCGAGAACAGGACGAATGCGACCAGCAAGAACCCGATTATCGGCCCAATCTCATCGCGGTTCATTGGTCGTCCTTTGCACTCGCCATTCCCAAGGCGGGATGCAGTTGTGCACGTGGACGCCTAGCCCTGCCGCCTCCCTCTCCTGAGCGACGAAGGCCGTCGAGTATTTGACGTACGCCCAAGCCATTCCCCGCCGCACCATCTCTTCGGATACATCTGTGTCGCCCGCCCAGCAGCGCGAGACGGGTCGATTCCAGCGACTATCCCAATCGACCTCGTCACAGGACACGCGACGGCCGCCGATGATCTTTATCAGCGCATCGCGCGCGATCCTACCCGCTGGCCAAGCGCCGTCGTCGCAAGTCTGGCGTAGCTCCGGGGCGTCGATGCCGTACAGCCGTACCCGGTCATGCGGCCCGAACTTCAATGTGTCGCCATCGGTCACGAACGGATGCAGCGGATCGTAGGACCGCTGCGCCTGCGCGCTCGCGGCAAGGAGGATGATAGCCGCTGCAACAGCGCTAGCGCGTCTCACACTGGACCTCTGCGCCCATCTTCCAGCATGTGGTTACTTTCGGTGGCTGCCAATTCGGCGGTAGCGGATAGCCTTTGCTACCTTTCTGCACGGGTGGCGCGGGTGGCTGGGTCGTCTCGCATTGTATCTCGGCTCCCAGCCGCCAGCATCTTGTGTCCGCCGCTGCTGTAGTCGCGCAACTCACGAGAGCGAGGAATACGACAAGCGGCTTCATAGTCCGGTACTTCCCGACGCATCAACGGCAATGAAGCAAACATATCGTTGCATTAGCTGGCCGCAACGAACGCCGCCGTTGCCGACAGTCGCGAACATGAACACGAGCGCGGCGACAATCAGCCAACCTATCAGGCTGATCTGGCTAACCGCTGCCGCAAAGGTGTCTGCCACAAACTCAAGTGACTTCATCTTTCTCCTTTCTGCGCCACCTAGGCGAGAAAGGTACGGTCTCTGCAACCCTGCGGCAAGCCGCTGCCCAATGGTCACGGCATGGTTACGGTGGGCAGGGCATGCAGTAGCGTCGGTCCTAGGCTACCCGGGGCCGTTTCCGGGCAGGCTTGCGCGGCGCTTCGGTTCCCCTGAACAAGATCCAGCGCGTCCGGTCTGCCAATTCAATGAGGGAGACAGACCAGACGAGGGTCGGCTGCTCGACGAATTGCAGCCGCGCTGTCTCGCCGTCTCTATTTGTGATCACGTCGATGATCTTTGCGTCCCGATAGGGCACATGATCGCCGAGGTCTTGATAGAAGGCGCGAGTGCCAATGAGCGGATGCATTATCGCACCAACTGGCAAGAGGGGACGCTGATCGCGGCCTCGATTTCGTCCATGACCCTTTCCGATGCGCCCGCATGACGAGAACAAAGGCTCGCCCAATGCAGTCCCTCGGTCGTGCAGATCGCGACAACAGCGTCAGGCCTCCTAATCACCTTGCCGCAGAGTAAACATTGCTCATCGACCAGCCGCGACAACGGGATGACGTGAATTCGTGCGTTCTGTTCCATGATCGACTCCGGAAATATGTTGAGGCGAAAGTCCGAAGTCGAAAGGCGAAGCCGCCCCCGCCATGCCTCTAAGCGACGGGGGCGACAACCATAACGGAGGATTGGGGGACGCCCCGTTATGGAATTATATGTCGGCATCAGTCTCTCTGGTGCGCCTTGGGATCGATGCGTTTGACGTACCGTCGATTGCCGCCCATGTAGCGGGACATCCAGACGGACGGCTTGCCGTAAAATTTTGTGATTGTGTGGCCTGCGTCATCGCGCGACACGATGGCCCGCAACGTGCCTGCCGTGACCATCTTCGGCTCGCGCGCTTCCTCCTTCGCGGCGGCAAGGATTTGCGCCTCGGCGATATCAAAGGCCCCTTCATCAGCCGCAAGGACGCCCAAATCGATGTCTTTCCACTGCGAAGAATACCTCTGCAGCGGCCTCAGCGCGCGCTTGCGATAGGTCACCATACCTTCGCCGCTCAGTGGCCGTGGTGCGGTCATGCCGAAGCCATGATACGCGTCATCGATTGCCACGCGCTTCTCGGCCAGCCGGTCGAACAGGTCATCAGCCATCGACGGCAGACCGTCAGCCGCGACAGGCTTGGGTTTGCCTTCCTCTTCCTCTCGCTTGTCCTCTTCGTGCTCCTCTTCCTTCTCGTCCTTTTCAGCGTCGGCACGGCGCTTGGCGTCGTCATCCATCCGCTTCTCGAATGCGTCCATACGCGCGCCCATGGAATCAAGCTTCGCTGTCGCGGCATCGATGCCTTTGAGCAACTTGTCCAAGGTCGAGCCTTCCTTACCGGTGTCGGCCTTCGCCTCTTTTTCCTTGTCGTCGGGCATTGTCGTTTCCTTCATATGAGTTGGGGGTGAAATCACTATCTGTCTATGTGCCGAGGATTGTCAGAATGACTATCCCCGACACATCAAGCATGACCCACAGGGTTCATGAGATCGAGCGATGAGCGGGCCCATTGCCGTTGTTCGTTGATCTTGCGGGCGAGCAGGCTGCGCACCAATGGTGTGTTGGAGCCGGTGAGCCGCACATAGCCCTTTAGGGCGCTGTCGAGGGCGATAGTGAGCTCGTGACGCTTTTTGTCGGTGTGGATACCGCCCAACACCCGGCTTTTGATCAGTCGATTTTCGATCAGCGCCACCATGCCCGCCGTCGCCGCGATCAGCTTGACGCAGGCTGGACGGGGCGGCTTTTCGAAATGAGTCAACGCCTCTTCGGTCAGCAGGTGTTGGTATTCGTCGAGCCAAGCGCCGAGTTCACGGCGCCAATCGTCTAGCGCCGCCTGACGTTTGGCCTGCGCCGCATTGCGCTTGATCTGTGCCTGCGCTTTCCTCGCCTTGAAGTCACTCCACCGGATCATGCTGTTCCCCATCCTTTGCTGCCGTATGCTGTCGCGCGTGCGCTGGTCATTGCCGCAGCCGTCACGATGCGATGGCCGTCGAGCATCACGAGCGGTTTCTCAGTTGGAGGAAAAGCACCAACTGCAGCCTGCGGCTGGAGCAGGTCGCGCAGCGCATCGACCGGATATGGCGGCGGCAAGGCCACCCCTGCATCGATCTGTTCCCACCATGTGCGGACAGCGCTGAGCAAGATCGACTTCGCCGCGTCCATCGCCGCGAGATGGAAGACATGAAGCGGTAGGGCGTCGAACACCCTGACCATGACGGCCAAGGTGCCACTGGAGAAGCCGCCGCAGACCATTTGGGTGAAAAGCTGAATGAAGTAGGCCAAAGGCGGTTGACCATGCCATGCGCGCCACTCGTCGGGAGAGACGGACTTGCATTCCATCACCGCGTTGCGATTGTTGATGTAGTAATCTGGGATTGCGCCAAGCCTATGTGTGGGCAGCCTGAGGTAATCGCGGGCGCGCTCAATCACCCAGGTCGGGTGTTTCTCGCCGACAGCTTGCGCGATGGCTGGTTCTAAAAGACGGCCCGCGCGCATCGCGGACGATGACAATGCGCGCGGGCCGCCACCGCTGCGCAGTGCACCCGCCAAGGCTGCGCGCGTAACGAAGGGATGACAATCAAACAAAGCCGCGACACGTGACGCTGTGATGTCGCGATATTTGGGCTTGTCGAGTTGGGAGAGCACAGAGCGCTTCATGCGGCCCTCGACAATGCGTCTGTGGGGAGGAGAATGCAGGCGACACCGAGAAGAAATGCGTCGCTGGCGGCGCTGGGCTCCGCGAAGTTGACGGGAAGCGGTCGGCTCTGCGCCTTCTCAAAGGCCCTCGGTGTCAACTTCAATGAGCCCTTGCCGAGTTCAGCCGCGACCCCAAGCGCGAGTTGATCGCGATGGGTGAGAGCGTCGTCCATCGCGGCGCTGGAGAGACCGGCTGCGGCGCAATGATGAACAAGCGGGCTGATTGTGAAACAACCCGCGTTGTAGGCGCGCATGTCGGTGGCGAGGGTCGCCAGTTGGTCGCGCAACGTGATGAAGTTGGGCGGCTGGTTGACTTCGAAGTCGAGCAACAACAACGGCGGGATGTCGGGATAGTTGTGCGCGTTATAGCCCCAAAGGCAAAAGGCCATACCCGAGGCATCGACCGACGCGCTGGCCGCGATTGCCGCGATGCGCTCCGGCATTGGACAGGGAGCGTTGATGACGAGCAGATCGGAGCGCCGGAAAAGCTGTGGGGCGGCTTCCGCTGCCGCATTGACTAATGCGATGGACGCCGCGTTGGCCAAGTCATCGTGCATCCCGGGCGGATGGGTAATCGAATCACGGCCCAGCCGCGTGCTGCGGCGCTCTAGGTTCGTGTACTGGTGAATGAGCCGCCTGTTGTCGAGCAGGTGGACACGGCCCGCCGTGAATAAGGGGAGCGTGTCGAGATAGTATTTGGAACGGTCGCGGTCGGCGCGTGTGTATGTGACGCCTTCCTTGGCGAACGCCTCGACAACCCACTCTGCGCCGAAGTTATCGCCTGTGCATTCGGTCAAGCCGTACTGCTTGAGCAGCGCCGCGACCTCTGCGACAACCTCACTCGGGTTGAACGGTGGACGACGCTCATAGAGCGCATCGAGGATGATGGAAGAGCCTTCGGCGTGGGAGATGGCCGCAACGAATGAGTCACCCCGGCCTCCCGACACATCGACGCCTGCGAAATAGCGATGGATTGTGGGAGGGCGGCTCGCGATGCCGGGCGAGACTGAGGCCGCGACAAGCTCTTTGTCGAGGAAGTCGGAAAGATCGCTGCGCCAAATGCTGTTGTATTCGGCATTGAAGAGCTCAGGGTCGCGCGCGATATCCTTCTCGATGCGCTCTCGGTCCGCCGATGGATTAAGGTCTAGCGTCGTCGCGTACACGACCAGCGTTTCCGGATCGTCGCGCCCGAACGCCTCCTGATAAATGTCGTACAACAAGCCGCTGCGCTTGTGGGCGCTGCTGATGAGGATCAACATCGACCCTGCGACGCGAGCGAGGCCGGGCGCCACTGCAGCCAACATTTCGGTGTCGGGGTTCGCTGATGCTTCGTCTCGCCAAAATGCAATCTCGTCAAAAATCGCACAGAGGATCGACCTGCCGCGTGTGGAGCGGAACGAGTTGGCGTGCGTCTCGATCACCACGTTGTTGCTCAGGGCGATGAAGTCGCTGCCTGCGTTGACGATCATTGCCGCGAGCGCCGGGACGCTTTCGAGCAGGCCCTTGATGTAGCTGAATGCAATGGCCGCCTGCTGACGGTCGATGGCGAGGAGCATAACGCTAGCGACCTCGCCCGGTCGCAGCTTGCCGCGTGGATCGAACGTGACTGCGGTGTGCACAGCGAGCAGCGATGCCGCGCTGTCCTTACCTGCGCCGCGACCTGCGACGATTGCCAGTCGGGAGACACGGTGTCCAGGCGGGTCGCGTCCCGTGACCTTGCGGAAGGCCACGAGTTCACTGTCTTCCAACGGCTCGCCAAAGGCTGCGCGCATGATGGAGCGCCACAACGCCCAACTGTCGCCGTTGAAGAAGGGCCGATAAAGCCGGTCGCTGCTGAGCGCGTCACCGAGCTTGATCATTGTCGCTCACGCGCTTGTCGGCCTCGATATCGCGGGCGAGGTCGGCCAGTGAAAACCCCTTCGCTTCCGGTGCGGGCTTCTCGATGCCGATCTCACGCAAGCCCAGCCGCACTGCCGCGCGCAATGCTGATGCGACCCGATAGGCGTGATCACTGGCGTCGCCGCTGGTGATGCGTTCGTCGAGTTGCGCGAGCCTCAGCATGTCTGTGGCGACTTGTTGAATCAGCAACAGTTGCGGAGTGCTCAGGGCATCGAGGCCGCCGCAATGCTCGACTAGGCGGCGCTCCGTGTCATGCAGATAGCGCCCTTCGCGGGTCCGACCGTTGACCCGCATGAGCCGCGAACGCGCACTGCGCGGTCCGATCTTGTCTGGTCTCACGGCCTTTGCTGCCACGTTCGAACCTATCGAGGGGTAATTCCATCCATCTCGTCTGGAGGGGTAAGATAGGGGGTTGCAGTGTAAACTCAAAATGCAACCAATAAATCGTTGCATTCAGGGCGGATAGGAGGTCCGCCAGCGTCGATGCCGCGTGGGTGAACGATGCGAGAAGGACGGTGGGCGAAAATGGTCTGCGTTCAGAACATAGTCTGGGTAGTCTACCCTTGGTCCGGGTTGGTCCGGGTCAACACAATGGCTAAAACGTTGGCCCGCTTACAACCGTCCGATCAGTCTACTTAGTCTGGGTATTTTCAGGTTTTGCTTATAGGAGGTTTGCGAGATAGGGCCGCGAGGGGGAGCTTCTACTACCTTCCTATATATTATTTATACCTAGACTAAGTAGACTAAGTAGACGGTTTCAAGCGGGTCAGCGTTATACGTGGTCTGGGTCGTTTTTCGAAGGGTAGACTACCCGGACCAACCACATTCCTGCGGCTATAACTCCCGCCTCTCCGCTCGCGCCGCCACCACCGCAACACGACCCCATCGAGAAACGCCCACAGCAGGCCGCTAGGCATCGAGCATCCTTCGTCCAGGGTTTCCCCTCATCTCGCCCTGCCGACCTATGGCCTCGGCCTAAAACGGCGGCTTGTCGCTCCCGTCGTCGTCCGGTTCCTCGCTCCCGTCACCAGGCCACTTGAAGGGCAGCTTTGTCTCTTCCTCGAATTTCTTTCGTGCCTCGGCCAAGGTCCCTAGAACATAGCCCCAAGTCCGCTTCGGTTTGGTGATCGCCTGCCAGCCTGCCTCAGTTTGCTTCTCGGCCACGACAGCACCCGCCTTTAGGCGCTTCTCTCTAACGCTCACCTTAGTCATGAACACGCCGTGTGTTATCGGACTGAGAGGATCGCGCTCATTGACCCGTTTCGCATACGCCAGATATGAAGCGAGCAGCTGTTCAGTCGCCATTTCGTCATGCCATTCACCGAAGTAATTGGATTGTCCCTTTGATTCCCAGACATATCCCCGATGCAAACATTCCAGCCACCACTTGTTCGTCGTATCGAGCGACAACTCTTTCTGCCGGTTTAGGGCTTCGGTCACCGGCACGTCGCGGACGTTAAAGTCAGTCAGGTCCACCCGCAGCAAGTCGTACAGCAGGGCCGCGTAGCCGCCCGACTCAAGCTCATCCCGGATCGCCCGGAAGTAGCCGAAGTCGCCGACCTTAGTCCCCAGCACATCTAGGACGAAGTAGCGCCGCTCATCGAGGCTCGCTGGCACCACCCATTTTTCGTTCGACGCCATCACTATGTGAAGGAAGTTCGGCACGGACCGCATGTCCCGGAATTTGGGTTCAATGTCCATCGTCGGCTCAGTGATCAAACGGTTCAGCTTGCCGATGTCTGCCTTGGCCCCAGCAAAAAATGCCTCGTCCGCGAACAAGAAAATACAGTCCTCCAGGTGGGCGTTATGTTTTCCGACCAGATGCTCCGAAGAACTGATTTGCATGCCGTGCTGCCCGAACAAGCGCATCAGCGTCCGCGCTACCCAGCCCTTGCCGGAACCTTTGCCGCCCCGCATGACGAGGGCGACCTCGCCAGGCTGGTCAGGGAATTGGACGGCGCGCGCACACCACTTCCAGAAATAATTGAAGTGTTCCTCGACGCCGCCACAGATGTTGTTCAGCAAATGCTCCCGGAACCGGATGCACGAGCCCTCGCGGGGCTCGACGTTAAACCCACGCCACAGGTTCATCTGATTCGGTCGGGCGACTTTCCCGCTCGGATCGAGGATGAGGCCGCCGTCATAGGTCTTGCGGTCAGGGTGCTTCAGCCAATACGAGCCGACGCCCATGAACTCCGGCACATCCTCTCCCTTTCTGTTTTTCTTGAAGCCAACCTGGATCTGTTCCTTACGGAACAACTTCTCGAAATCCTCGAAGCGCATCGCCTGAATGCGGAAGCGATTCAGCATCGGGTCATAAGGCCGCTCGACCACCAACACCTTGCCTCTGTCGTTGACCACCTGATACTTCTCGTTGAGCTCAGCGACGCGTGCGGCGCGCTTCTGGTTATGCTCATCCGCCGCCGCCTCAACCTCCTTCCTGACCCTTTCAGCCGTGGCGTCGCGCGTGGCCTTCTGCTCCTCCGCCATCTTCGCCCGCAGTGCAGGATGGAACAGGGCGGCGGCAGCGCGAATAACCGACCGCACCTGATGCATGGTGTGCGACTTAGGCGGCTCGGCCCGCAGCCTTGCGATGGCATCGTCGTGATCCGCGCTCAGCGTCGTCTTGTCGGCCAGCCAAGCCTCAATCCGCGCCTCGGCCACATCACGCAAGCCAACGAACGCCAGCACGTTGTAGACGGCGCGCATCTGCATATCCGGCAGGATGCTTACGTCGTCGGTCGGGATCAGGACCGCCAGCGCTTGTTCGTTGAGCGTGCCTTCAATCAGCGCCTCTAGCTTCTCGACAGTAATCGTTCCGGTGCTGTCCAACATATAAACTCCACGACATTATCGTTTTGTCTGAATTTCTCCCGTTATGCGCCCGCGCTTATTGCAGGCTCGTTGTCGTCCAAGTCCAAAGGCGGTCGTCAGAATTTGCGGACCACAGGTCCGATATAAGTGGCCAGCGGATCACGGGCCGTGAGAAACCGCTCCAGCGCTTCCGCTGCGCTGGTGCCGATGTTGGGCGGCTCTTTCCGCTTAAAGGCCGCGCAGGCGTGTACGCCTCCCATTCTGTTCCATTTGACGGTTCGATACGGCAGCCCAGACGCCGCGAGGGCGATGCCGGTAATCGTTCGGGCTGCATAGATGCCATCGTGACGCGATGTCATAAGGCTGCCCGAAGGCCTGATGCCGTCGTACCGAAAATGCTCGGTGACGAACTTGAGCTCAACACAATCCAGCCTCGGGACCTTCACCGCATAGGCGACGGAGAGCCAGTCGAGCGCCGCCAGGAAAGCGAAGGCGTCCACATGGTCCGGGTCATCGACCTCCGGGCTGATCTTAGGATCATCGAGCGGGACAGGCGGCAGGTATGGCGGCTTACCGGGATCACCCACCACCCGGATCGCCCTAAGAGCCATGCGCCGCAGTTCGAGCGGGTAAGGGCCAGCGACGATCTTGCCGCCCCAGATGTAACAGTCGTTGTCGATCATATTCACTCTCCGGTTATCGTTTTTGTTTGAATCTCCCGGCGTCGTAATTGGGTCGTCCAAGTCTAAAATCAGTCGTCGCAGGCAATGACCAAAAGGCCGCCGCGTGCGGGCGGCCAATATCTGTTACACCTCCGCAGTCGCCGCCATGCACACGAGGGCCAGCGTAAGCAATTCCTCGACAGGACGGCTGGCACAAGCCGAGCAGATGCACCACAAGCGCGGCTTGGCAATCGGATGCTCAATTAGGATCGAGCCGCCTTCGACCTTCTGTTCGCGGATATCGGCGCCATCGAATGGGCATTGTCGGCTCACTACGAAGTCGGCGCTGCCTTTAAAGAGCAGCCGCTCAAATTCGTCGTCATGCGGCTCGATAAACCGAATGCGCGCCTGCCCAGCGGGCGTTTCAGCAGCGTATTGCCGGATGGGTCGCGGTTCGCTATTTTCTTCAACCATGATGGTATTCTCCGTAGGGTACTGTCTGTTGTGACTTCTTCCGGTTGCAACTAGCGTCTGCAACTCCCCAGAGTTGCGTTCTCTCTCATCATCAAGCCATACCTCACGCCGTCCGACCTTACCCTCGGGCGGCGTCTTTCTTTTTGCTTAGGCCGCCGCGCTCGCGGCCTCGGCACGCTTGCGGCGGTGCGTGAACTGCTTAGCCTTCGCCTTCGGTTTGTCCCGCTTGATGACGGCTGGCTTAGCCTTTAGCGCGGCCAGCGCATGGGGCAGGTCGATCCGCAGGCAGCTATTGACCTTAATCGCCCGGATCGTTTTTTGGCCAAGCAGGCGATAGGTCGTGCTGCGCGAGAGACCAGTCATCTCGATCCATCGCGCCACCGACACGTACTTCGCATCGTTCAATGGCTTCTCCTTCATCGAGCGTCGCAACGCGACGCGGGATGGATAGGAAGCGCCATCAGCCAACCATTGGATACCCCAAAGATATTCGAAACCGCCCCAAACTTATTCCGTCGAATTTCCTTGGGGTAGCCAAGCACAAGCGCGTCGCGCACAGTCGCGCCGCTGCGCTTAACGCAGCCGTTTCATACAACAGCAGTGTGTGGGGAAGGTCTCTCGTCCCTCTACGGGAGACCTTTCTTCAATCGATGCGCTATCTGGCGGCGCTGCACCTTGAAGCGGGCAGCCACATCAGTGAGCGCATCCTTCTTCGTCTTTCCTTTAGCAATCGCCGTCCGCACCTCCGCGACAGCGAGCAGCCACCTCAGCTGCGCCGGTGAACGGTCATAGGCCGGATTGGCGCGACGGCCCCTGCCGCATCGCGTGAGCCGCCTGTGCAGATCAGAGATGTAGCGTTCAACCTGCTTCGATTTTGGGATGGCGGCCTTGGACAGCATGGCGAACGCGGCCCAATCGCTCTCACGGTCGATAGCCTCGATGGCATCAAGCCACAGGCTCGCGTCGAGCGAGGTGTCCCGCTCCCAAAAATTCCTATCAGAGACGCGAATGTTCTCCAGTCCGCGCATCATGCACGCCTCCCACGCATCGCCACGACCTTAGCACCACGTGCCGGCGGCGCAGCGCAATAGTCGGCCCATGCCGACATCAGCCGCTTCCTTTTCTCGAACAGATCGCCACGCCTGTAGGCCGCCTCAGCTTCAGCGCTGATTGCATGGGCGAGCGCCATCTCGCGGACTTCACGCTGGAAGTTGGTTTGTTCAGCCGACCAATCAGAAAACGAACTCCTGAAGCCATGCACCGTGATGTCATCGCGCTTCATACGCCGCAACAGCGTCAACATCGCCATGTTGGAAAGCGGGCGGCCCAACTGCTGCCCGACAAACACGAAGTCACCTTCCTGATGCCTCAACTCGCGCATCTCAGCGAGGATCGCCAACGCTCGTGGGCTGAGCGGCACCGCATGTTGACGACCGCCTTTCATTCTTTCGGCTGGGATGGTCCAGACCTTCTGATCCAGATCAATCTCGCTCCAGCAAGCACCCATCGTCTCGCCAGTGCGGCAGGCGGTCAGGATCGTGAATTCCAAAAGCCTCGCCGCCACACCGGGCTGCTCGCGCAGGGTGACCATGAACGCGCCGACCTCGGTGTAGGGTAGGGCGGCATGATGCTTGACGCGCTTAACCTTCGTTTTGTGCGGCAGCAGGTTTTGCAAATGCCCTTTCCATCGCGCCGGGTTGGGACCCGAACGTAGACCGCGCACCGTCGCGGCATTAAGGATCATCTCAATACGCTGGCGCACTCGATTTGCCGTCTCAGACTTTTCCAACCAGATCGTCTGCAGCACCTTCACCAGATGCGGCGTATCGACGGATGACACGGGCAGCGAGCCGATTGTCGGGAAGGCATAAGTTTCAAGCGTGCTCGACCACTGCGCCGCGTGCTTGTCGTTGCGCCATGTCTTCTCATGAAGCTTGATGTAAGCCTTGGCGGCCTCCCGGAAGGTCACGGCCTTCGCGGTATCGACCTTGCGCTGCGCAGCCAGTGCCCTGCGCTCGGCCAACGGATCAGACGCGGCAGGATCGTCGCGCATCAGCCGCAGCTTGAGCCGAAGCTTCGCGGCTTCGTCGCGTGCCGTCTTGAGGTTCACGTCGCGCAACGGACCTAGACCCAGGTCAGTCCACTTCCCGCCGCGCTTGTAGCGGAACAGCCACGCCTTGCCCGGCGGCCTCCGCTTCTTGCCGAACGGCGCACCCGGCGTGACGACGAGATACAAACCACCACCGTCGCAGAGCCGCACGTAGCCAACGCTTCCATCGGCACGCGCGGGCATCGCGCGCTCGACCGCTTGCGCCGAAAGACGATGGATCGCGGATCGCGGCAGTTCCAACTTGCTCATTTTCTCACTCCCTTACCCACCCCCTAATAATAGGACGGAATGGGGAGAGACGGAAGGGGATGCCGGGAGTCACCGGAAATGAGAAAAGTGTCGATGTTTATTATGTTTTAGAACACTTTTCGGGACGGTGCGGGACGACCCGAAACGCATCACTGGCGGACAGGGCGGGATTCGAACCCGCGGTGGCTGTTACACCACGCACGCTTTCCAAGCGTGTGCCTTAAACCGCTCGGCCACCTGTCCAGCTCATTGATCGACCCTCAGGCCGCGGTCGGCCGCTCTTATAGCGTGATGGCTGCTGGGGGCAACGGCATCTTCCCAGAGGCGCCGAGCTTGGCTAGGGTGGGACCGTTGTGGGGGGAGTAATGGTCCTGATGCGGGCCTTGGGATGGGTGTTGCTGGCCATGGCCGTGGCGGCAATCGTGCATGATTGCCTGGCCTGGTGGTCGGAAGGGTCGTTTAGTTTGCTGTCGCTGGGCGAGCTCTGGTCGCGCTTCGACTATGCTGCCGTCCACCCGCTGCCGGGCCAGGTGCCGGGCGCGTTCTGGCGCGGCGTGGTCGTTCCGTTCCTGGGGCTGCCGGCGCTGCCGGTCTTCACGGTGCTGGGCGTGATCGCGCTCTGGTTCGGCCGTCGCATCGGCAGCCGGACCGAGGAGCGCTTCCTCACCAGCTCGCGGCCGCGGCGGCGCAGCAGCAGCCTCTCCTGACGAATTGGTCCTGACCTTGGGGTTCGCTCCGAGGTCAGCGGCTGTCCATCTTGAGTGCGGCGATGAAGGCCGACTGCGGGATCTCGACGTCACCCACCTGGCGCATGCGCTTCTTGCCCTTCTTCTGCTTCTCCAGAAGCTTCTTCTTGCGGCTGATGTCGCCGCCGTAGCACTTGGCCAGCACATCCTTGCGCAGCGCGCTGATCGTCTCGCGCGCGATCACGCGGCCGCCGATGGCGGCCTGGATCGCGATCTTGAACAGCTGGCGAGGGATCAGGTCCTTCAGCCGCTCGCACAGCGCCCGGCCACGGCTTTCGGCGGCGTTCTTGTGCACGATCATGCTGAGTGCGTCGACCGGCTCGGAGTTCACCAGGATGGTGAGCTTCACCAGCTCGCTCTCCTCGTAGCCCGCCATCTCGTAGTCGAAGCTCGCATAGCCGCGTGTCACCGACTTCAGCCGGTCGTAGAAGTCGAACACGACCTCGTTCAGCGGCAGGCGGTAGATCGCCATGGCGCGCGTGCCGGCATAGGTGAGCTCGACCTGCTGGCCGCGCCGCTCCTGGCAGAGCGTCAGCACCGAGCCGAGATGCTCGTCCGGCGTGATGATCGTGGCCTTGATCCACGGCTCCTGCATGCTCTCGATCTTCATCGGATCGGGGTAATCGGCCGGATTGTGCAGCTCGGTCTCGGTCCCGTCGGTCATCTTGACCTTGTAGACGACCGAGGGTGCGGTGGTGACGAGGTCGAGATTGAACTCGCGCTCCAGCCGCTCCTGCACGATCTCGAGATGCAGGAGACCCAGGAAGCCGCAGCGGAAGCCGAAGCCCAGCGCCGCGCTGGTCTCGGGCTCGAAATGGAACGAGGCGTCGTTCAGCCGAAGCTTGGCGAGCGATTCGCGCAGCGTCTCGAATTCGGCCGCGTCGGCGGGGAAGAGGCCGCAAAACACGACAGGCACCGAGGGCTTGAAGCCGGACAACATCTCGGTCGCGGGCTTGCGATCGTCGGTGATCGTGTCGCCCACCTTGCAGTCGGCGATGGTCTTGATGCCGGCGATGATGAAGCCGATCTCGCCCGGTCCCAGCTCGGCCGCATCGGTCGGCTTGGGCTTGAAGACGCCGACCTTGTCGAGATCATAGGCGGCGCCCACGGACATCATGCGGATGCGCATGCCCTTCTTCAGCACGCCGTCCTTCACCCGCACCAGGGTTACGACGCCGAGATAGGGGTCGTACCAGCTGTCGACCAGCAGGGCCTGCAGCGGCGCGTTGCGATCGCCCTTGGGTGACGGCAGGCGCTTGACCATCGCTTCCAGAAGATCGTCGATGCCGAGGCCGGTCTTGGCCGAGACCTTGATGGCGTCGGACGTGTCGATGCCGATCACGTCCTCGATCTCCTTGCACACCCGCTCGGGCTCGGCCGACGGCAGGTCGATCTTGTTCAGGACCGGGATGATCTCGTGGTTGGCCTCGATCGCGTGATAGGCATTGGCGAGCGTCTGCGCCTCGACGCCCTGGCTGGCATCGACCACCAGCAGCGAGCCCTCGCAGGCGGCGAGCGAGCGGCTCACCTCGTAGGCGAAGTCGACGTGGCCGGGCGTGTCCATCAGGTTCAGGACATAGGTCTTGCCGTCCTTGGCCGGATAGTCGAGTCGCACCGTCTGCGCCTTGATGGTGATGCCGCGCTCGCGCTCGATATCCATCGAATCGAGCATCTGGTCGTGGAACTCGCGTTCGCTCACCGCCCCGCAGCGCATCAGCAGGCGATCGGCCAGCGTGCTCTTGCCATGGTCGATATGGGCAATGATCGAGAAGTTACGGATCAACGACAGGTCGGTCATTTCATACTCTTTTGGACCGCGCGCATCTTGCGCGCTCTTCATCGTCATGAGCGCGCTGGAAGCGCGCGGTCCGGAAGATACTAACCTCGCAGAACGGCGCCGGTTGCCTTCGCAACTTGCGCCACGATCTTGTCGCACACCGCCTCGATCTCCGCATCCGTGAGCGTGCGCTCCATCGGCTGCAGGGTGACCGTGACAGCGAGCGATTTCTTGCCTTCTGGCACGCCCTTGCCGACATAGACGTCGAACACGCGGGCGGCGGCGATCAGCGTCTTGTCGGCATTGCGCGCGGCGCGCACCAGCTTCTCGGCTTCCACGCCGGCATCGACCACGAAGGCGAAGTCGCGTTCGACCGGCTGGAAGGCCGACAGCAAAAGCCGCGGGCGCGCCTTGGTGGCACGCACCTTTGCCAGTGGTGGCGCATCGAGGAAGACCTCGAACGCCGCGACCGGCCCCTTGAGGTCGGCTGCGGAAACCAGCTCGGGATGCAGTTCGCCGAACCAGGCCATCACGCGATCGCCGAGCTTCAGCGTGCCGGAACGGCCGGGATGGTACCAATCCGGCGCACCGGCGTGGGTCGCAAGATTGTCGGGTGCGCCGACGGCCATCAGCACGGCCAGCGCATCGGCTTTGGCGTCGAAGGCATCGACCGTCCGCACCGGGCCTGCCCAGTTGCGCGGGACAGCCATGTTGTGCCGCAGGCCTGTCGCCATGCGCGACTGGCCGTGGGGCGTGGCATCCTTGTACTGCGGGCCGACTTCGAACAGCGCGGGATCGTGCAGGCCGCGGGCCTCGTTGCGCGCCGCGGCATCGATCAGGTTGGGCAGGATCGAGGGCCGCATGGTGTCGAGCGTGGCATCGATCGAGTTCAGGAGGCGCAATTCCGCACGCTGTTGCGCACCAAATCGCTCGGCCTTGGCGCGCGCCATGAACGACCAGGTCACGACCTCGTTCATGCCGCGCGACGCGAGCGCGCGGCGGGCAAGCGGCACGCGTCGCTGCAAGGGATCGAGCACCGGCTTCGATGTCGCCGATAGCGCCGGCAACGAAACGGCCGGGATGCGGTCGAAGCTCCAGACCCGCGCCACTTCCTCGACCAGGTCCGCTTCGCCCACAATGTCGGGACGCCAGGATGGCACGGCGGCCGTCCACGGGCCGGTGCCGGAGACGGTGAAGCCGAGCCGGGTCAGGATCCCGGCCGTCTCCTTCGCCGGCACGTCGATCGCGGTGAGCGTCTTCACGCGGTCGGGACGCAGCGTGTAGCTCCGCTTCCAGTCGGGCATCACGCCACTCTGGACGACCTCGCTTGCCTCGCCGCCGCAGAGTTCCAAGATCAGGCGCGTCGCGACGTCGACGCCCCACTGCACGGACTGCGGATCGATCCCGCGCTCGAAGCGGTAACGGGCGTCGGACTGGATGCCGAGCTTGCGTCCCGTGGCGGCAACCGGAGTCGGCGTGAAGTAGGCCACTTCGAGGAACACCTCGGTCGTGTCTTCGCGCACGCCGGTATCCTCGCCGCCCATGACGCCGCCGATGCCATGCACGCCCTTTGCATCAGCGATCACTGCCACCGTGGGATCGAGCGTGTAGGTTTTGCCATCGAGTGCCAGGATCGTCTCGCCCTCGCGCGCCTGACGCATCACGAGATCGCCCGCGAGTTTCCTGGCATCGAACACGTGCAAGGGCCGGTTGAGGTCGAAGGTGACAAGATTGGTGATGTCGACCAGGGCCGAGATCGGCCTGAGCCCGATCGCTTTCAGCCGGCGTTGTAGCCAGTCGGGCGAGGGGCCGTTCTTCACGCCGCGGAAGTAACGGCCGGCCACGATGGGGCAGGGACTGTCGGGCTTGGGCTGGTAGCCGTGCGTCCACTTGATCGGGCTCATGAACATGCCCGCAACGCGTTCGGCCTTGAACGGCCGCAAGGTGCCGAGGCCGGACGCTGCGAGATCGCGCGCGATGCCATGCACGCCGAGGCAATCGGCGCGGTTGGGCGTGGCCTTGATCTCGATCGCAGGATCATCGAGGCCCAGCGCCTCGGCGGCCGGGGCACCGGTCTTGGCGTCGGCCGGCAGGTCGATGATGCCGCTGTGGTCGTCGCCGAGCTGCAACTCGCGCACCGAGCAGAGCATGCCGTTGCTCTCCTCGCCGCGGATCTTGCTCGCCTTGAGCGTGATGCCCGTGCCGGGAATGAAGCTGCCGGTCGGCGCGAACACGCCTTTCATGCCGGTGCGCGCATTCGGTGCGCCGCAGACGACCTGGACGATACCTGCACCGGTATCGACCTTGCAAAGACGGAGCCGGTCGGCGTTGGGATGCTGGATCGCCTCGACGACATAGCCGACGACGAAGCCTTTCAGCGTCTCTGCCGGGTTGGCGATGCCCTCGACCTCGAGGCCGAGCATGGTGAGCCGGTCGCGCAGCTCGGCCAGCGATGCGCCAGTGTCGAGATGCTCCTTGAGCCAGGACAACGTGAACTTCATCGGCCCAACCCTCCGGTGAGGGACGGCCATTCGAGCGCCGAGAAGCCGTAGTGGCGCAACCAGCGCAAGTCTGATTCGAAGAAGCTGCGCAAATCGGGGATGCCGTACTTCAGCATGGCGATGCGGTCGATGCCCATGCCGAAGGCGAAGCCCTGGTAGACAGCAGGGTCGAGGCCGCAGTTGGCGATCACGTTGGGATGCACCATGCCGCTGCCCAGAATCTCCAGCCACGAATCGCCGGCACCGATCCTGAGCTCACCGTCCTTCCACGAGCAGCCGATGTCGACTTCGGCCGAGGGTTCGGTAAAGGGGAAGTAGGAGGGGCGGAAGCGCAGAGGCAGGTCGTCGATCTCGAAGAAGGCGCGGCAGAAGTCGACCAGGCAGCCCTTGAGATGGCCCATGTGGGTCGTGCGGTCGATCACCAGCCCTTCGACCTGATGGAACATCGGCGTGTGGGTCGCATCGCTGTCGATGCGGAAAGTGCGGCCCGGCACGATGATGCGTAGCGATCCACCGCCGCCCAGCATCTCCTGCACCTTCTTGTCGAGCATGGAGCGCGCCTGTACTGGCGAGGTGTGGGTGCGCAGCACCATCGGCGTGCCGTCGGCGCGCGGCGGCAGGTAGAACGTGTCCTGCATCTGCCGCGCCGGATGGTCGGGCGGGATGTTGAGGGCAGTGAAGTTGTGCCAGTCGTCCTCGATGTCGGGACCTTCGGCCCAGGTGAAGCCCATCTCGCCGAAGATCGCGGCGAGTTCGTCCATGACCTGGCCGATGGGGTGAAGCGTGCCCCTTTCCAGTGTGGAGCCCTCAGGCCGTGTCGGCAGGCTGACATCGACCTTCTCGGAGGCGAGCTTGGCTGCCAAGGCGGAAGCGCCGAGTGTTGCCTTGCGGGCGTCGAGTGCGGCCTCGATCTCGCTTTTGAGCTGATTCACGCGTGCGCCGAATTCCTTGCGCTCGGCCGGAGCCAGTCCGCTCAGCGTCTTCATCAAGCTGGTGACGCTGCCCTTCTTGCCCAGCGCCGCCACGCGCACGGCATCGAGCGCGCCGAGATCGGCGGCGTTGGCCACCGCGTCGAGCGCCTCGCTGCGAATCGTCGAAAGATCGTCCATGCCTCGCCCACCTTCGAAACCGAACACGAAAAGAGGGAGCCTGCGGTCCAGGCTCCCTCTTTATCATCTCTATCCGTTGCGCCTCTTACCGGCGCGCGGACGTTACTTGAGGGCGGCCTGGGCCTGTTCGACCAGGGCCTTAAACGCTGCCGGCTCCCGCGCCGCGAGATCGGCCATGACCTTGCGGTCGACCTCGATCCCGGCCTTCAGGATGCCGTTCATGAACTGCGAGTAGGTCATGCCATGCTCGCGGGCCGCGGCGTTGATGCGCTGGATCCAGAGCCCGCGGAACGCGCGCTTCTTGTTGCGGCGGTCGCGATAGGCGTATTGCAGGCCCTTCTCGACCTTCTCGATGCCGACGCGGAACGCCACCTTGGCGCGGCCGCGATAGCCCTTGGCGAGCTTCAGGACCTTCTTGTGACGAGCGTGTGCAGCCACGCCCCGCTTGACGCGTGCCATGACTTACCTCTCGTACGGGAAGAAGTTGCGCTTGATGATGCGGGTATCGGGCCCCGACACGAGCGTCATGCCGGTCTGCTGGCGCAGGAAGCGGTTGCCCCGCTTGGTCATGCCGTGGCGCTTGCCCACCACCCCATGCTTCACTTTGCCGGTGCCGGTGAAGCGAAAACGCTTCTTGGCCCCGCTCTTGGTCTTCATCTTGGGCATTTTCGTTCCTTTTCAAAGGGTTACGATTGGTGACCGAGGCAATGCCCTTTGGGCCAGGCCACCGAAGGAAGCGCGCTTATAGCGATGGCTGCAGAACCACGCAAGCCAAGGCCTTTGTGGCACAGTCGGCCACGAGAAATGGGGGATTCGGCATGAAATTGGCGGGCAAGGTGGCGCTAGTGACAGGTGCTCAGCAGGGCATTGGAGCGGCGATCGCACAGGCGCTGGCCGGGGAGGGTGCGGATGTTGCGGTGAACTGGCTGGACGACCAGCCGGCTGCGGAGGCTGTGGCGGCAGGAATCCGGAAGGCGGGCCGCCGTGCTCATCTGGTGAAGGCCGACATGGCCAGGCTTCCCGACATCGAAGCGATGGTTGCCGACGTGACCACTGCGCTCGGGCCGCCCGACATCCTGGTCAACAATGCGGGCGTCTACCCGCGCGTGCCGCTTCTCGAGATGCGCGAGCGAGACTGGGACTTCGTGCTCGATATCAATCTGAAGGCCGGCTGCTTCGCCACCGTCGCCGTGGCCAAGGCCCTCATCGCCGCTGGGAAGAAGAGCGGCTCGGTGATCAACCTCTCGTCTTCAGCCATCCGCGGCGCGGTGCGGGGCGTGCACTACAGCGCCAGCAAGGGCGGCGTGGTCTCGATGACGCGTTCGATGGCGTTGGAACTCGCGCCCTACGACATTCGCGTGAATGCCATCGCGCCCGGCATGACCGATACCGCCCAGCCGCGTTACGGCAACAGCGATGCCGAGCTGGTCGAGATGGCCAAGTCGATCATCCCGCTCGGCGGCCGGATGTTGACGCCTGAGCAGATCGCGCGCACCGCCGTGTTCCTGGCTTCCGACGAATCGAGCGCCACGACCGGCCAGGTGCTGCACGTCAACGGCGGTTCGTACATGGCGTAGGTCGGCGGATTCGTGCGGGCCCTACGGCGCGCACGGCGGCTGGCGTGTGCCGTTTTCGATGAAAGCGTTGATGCAGGCGCCGAACTTGCGCGGAAAGACCGTGCCGTTCGCGGCGCCGTGGCCGCTGAAACCTTCGGGATCGGAAATGACAATGGCGTCGACACCGGATGCCTTGAAGGCGGCGCGGGCATCATCCATACGGCTGCCCACGTCGTAGGTGTCATCCTTGAAGTTCACCACGACCAGCCGCGGGCCGGGCTTGATGCCGCGCACGACCTGCTGCCAGTCCGACCGCGCGCGCGTGGTGTCGCGCATATCCTTCACCTCGCCATGATGGGCCGCCGATACCGAGATGACGCCATCAACCGGCGCGCCGCGCATGGTGGCAGCAAGCGACACCCAGGCGCCGGCTGATTGGCCGGCAAGGATGACGCGCCGATAGCCCATCGTCTTGGCTTGCCGCACGGCGTTGGCGAGGTCTGTGGCATCGCCTGGCCAGTCGCGAATCCATTCGCGGTCGAAGCGATAGAGGTCGTAGCCCTCGAGCGTGAAGTAGGCGACCTGTCCTTGTGGTGCCGAACTGGTCGCATCGCGGCCTGCCATGTAGCCGTGGCTCCAGACGATCAGGCCCGCAGCGGCTTGTGGCCCCTTGTTCGTCCAATAGGGTTCGGGCCGCAATCGACCGATCGGCGGAAGTGCAGGAGGTGCGGCCGCCTTCCAATCGTGGCCGCTCAGCACGATATTGTTCACTGCATAGAGCGAGCAATGGCCCTTGCTGCGCTCCTCACACAGCTTGGTTGCCGACGCCACCGCCCGGCCTGGATCGGTGCCATTCGAGGCGGCCCACAAGTAGCCTTTGCCGTCGGCGCCCAGGACGAACGCGCGATGTGGCGCCTGTCTTTGAAAATCGTTGTAAGTCCGTTGCGCGTCAGGCGTGAGCTGCGCCGATACCGGCGGCGCCGCGAGGACCGCGCACGCCGCCACCATTGCGATCGAAAGAAATCGCCAGATCACGTCATTTTGGCGCCAGCACCATGATCATCTGCCGGCCTTCCATGCGCGGCATCGATTCGATCTTGGTCAGCGGATCCATCTCGCCGCGCACCCGATTTAAGACCTGGAGGCCAAGCTCGGAATGCACCATCTCGCGGCCGCGGAAGCGCAGGGTGACCTTCACCTTGTCGCCTTCCTCGATGAACCGCTTCATGGCGCGCATCTTCACTTCGTAATCGTGGTCGTCGATGTTCGGGCGCATCTTGATCTCCTTGACCTCGATCACCTTCTGGTGCTTTCGGGCCTCATGCGCCTTCTTCTGCGACTCGTACTTGAACTTGCCGTAGTCGGAGATCTTGCAGACCGGCGGGACGGCGTTGGGCGAGATCTCGATCAGGTCGAGACTGGCCTCCTCGGCCATTTCCAACGCCTCGCGGGCACTGACGACGCCGACCATATCGCCGTTCTCGTCGATCAGTCGGACTTGCGGCGCTCTGATTTCGCCGTTCACGCGCGGACCATCGCGGGTCGGCACGCTTTGTTGTGCAGGTCGAGCTATGGCTTCCTTCTCCCTCGTTGAAGCCCCTCATCGGGGCAGAAAACGAGGCCGTGACCGCGCCTTCAGAAGGGCGGCCGGGCCTCGGTAGAAAGTGTAGTGACGGCGGCCCTCAATTCAAGGACCTCCTGCTTTTCCGACCCCAGCCGGCGCACCGCGACTGTGCGATTGTCCATATCGCGCCGTCCGACGGCCAGGATCAGGGGGACGTGGGCCAGCGAATGCTCGCGGACCTTGTAATTGATCTTTTCGTTACGCAGATCCGTTTCGACACGCATGCCGGCCGCCCGTAACGCGCCGGCGACGTCGTTGGCATAGCTGTCGGCGTCATTGACGATTGTGGCTACCACCGCTTGCGTCGGCGCCAGCCAGAGCGGGAATCGGCCGGCGTAGTGCTCGATCAGCACGCCGATCATGCGCTCGAAGCTGCCAAAGATGGCGCGATGCAGCATCACGGGAACCTTGCGGGCGCCGTCCTCGGCGACATAGCTCGCGCCCAGCCGTTCGGGCAGCATGAAATCGACCTGCAGCGTGCCGCACTGCCAATCGCGACCGATGGCGTCACGCAGCACGAATTCCAGCTTGGGGCCGTAGAAGGCGCCTTCACCGGGATTGAGGAGCAACTCGAGGCCGGCGGCCTTGGACGCCGACTTCAAGGCGCCCTCGGCCTGGTCCCAGATCGCATCCGAGCCGATGCGCATGGGCGGGCGATCGGAGAACTTCACGAAGTACTCGAAGCCCAGGTCGCGATAGACGTCGCCCAGGAGCTTGCAGAAGCGGATCGTCTCGTTCTCGATCTGCTCTTCGTTGCAGAAGATATGGGCGTCGTCCTGCGTGAAGTTGCGCACGCGCAGGATGCCGTGCAGCGCGCCAGACGGCTCGAAGCGATGGCACGAACCGAACTCGGCGAGCCGCAGCGGCAGTTCGCGATAGCTGCGCAGACCTTGATTGAAGATCTGGATGTGGCAGGGGCAGTTCATCGGCTTCAGCGCAAAGATGCGCTGTGCCGGGTCGGCGATGAACTCGCGCAGGCCTTCCTCGTTCTCGCTGAGATACATGTTCTCGCGGAACTTCTCCCAGTGACCCGAGGCCTCCCACAGCCGGCGGTCATTGAGCTGCGGCGTCTTCACCTCGACATAGCCGCCGGCCTCCAGCTTGCGCCGCAGGTAGGCCTCGAGCGTGCGCCACAGCGTCCAGCCCTTGGGATGCCAGTAGACCATCCCGGCTGAGTCTTCCTGCTGATGGAACAGGCCCATCTCGCGGCCGAGGCGGCGATGGTCGCGCTTCTCGGCCTCCTCGATGCGATGCAGATAGGCCTTCAGGTCTTTGTCGGAAAAGAAGACCGTGCCGTAGACGCGCTGGAGCTGCGCCTTGCTGGCATCGCCGCGCCAGTAGGCGCCCGACACCTTCGTGAGCTTGAACGCCTTGCCGAGCTTGCCCGTCGACGGCAGATGGGGCCCAAGGCACATGTCGAGCCAGTCGCCCTGCTTGTAGACCGAGATCTCCTCGTCCTTGGGCAGTTCGTCGGCCCATTCGGCCTTGAAGCTCTCGCCATGCTCCTTGAAGTAATCCTTGATCTTGGCGCGATCCCAGATCGCGCGCGTGATCGGCAGATCACGGTCGACGATCTCGGCCATGCGCTGCTCGATCTTGATGAAGTCCTCGGGCGTGAACGGCTCGGCGCGCACGAAGTCGTAGTAGAAGCCGTCCTCCGTCGCCGGGCCGAACGTGATCTGCGTGCCGGGATAGAGTTCCTGGACCGCCTGCGCCAAAACGTGTGCCGCGTCGTGGCGCAAAAGCTCGAGCGCCTCCGGGTCACGCGATGTCACGATGCCGATCTTGGCGTCGTGGTCCACGACCGTCGCGAGGTCCTTCATCTTGCCGTCGATGCGCAGCGCGAGCGCTGCCTTAGCAAGGCCGGGCCCGATGGCGGCGGCGATCTCCGCGCCGCTCACCGGTTTGTCGAACGACCGGACCGAACCGTCCGGCAGGGAAATATTGATCATCGCAACCACCTAGAAAGAAATCCGAACACGGCCGATCAGCCGACGCCTGGCGTCGGCCGACGCAGGCCGGGAAGCGGCACGAGTGCGCGCGCCCGGCCGAATCAAGTTCGAACGGTGGTCAGTGTCGTCGGAGCGGGGAAAAACAACCGGTCCATGCGCCTCGGAAATAGTTGTGGCGGGCTTTGGCGTCAAGCCTCGCGATTGGGCGACGCCTGGTCTTCCGGCACGCCAGGTGCCTGAATAACTCCGTGATTTCAGCCGATTAGCCGCTCGTAAAGCTGCAACAGCCGCCGGTTCGCCTGGACGAGACCATAGCGGGCACGGACATGGTCCTGCGCCGTTCGCGCCAGCTCGGCGCGCCGGTCGACCGACAGCGACAGGGCGGTCGAGATCGCCTGGGCGAGGCCCAAGGCGTCGCCGTCGGGCGCCGACCATCCGGTGACGCCTTCCCGTACGGCCTCGGCCGCGCCGCCGCCTTGCTCGCAGACGACGGGCCGGCCCATCGCCTGGGCCTCGATCATCGTCCGGCTGAATCCCTGCCGCGCGCCGCCGGTCGCCACCACCACATCGGCCAGCATGTAGGCCGCCGGGATGTCCTCGACATAGGGGCCGATCTGCACCTTGCCGTTGAGATCGGCCTGTTCGATGGCGCGTTCGAGTTCCTTTTCGAGAACGGTCGGCTCTCCCGTCGAGCCGAGCAGCAGACAGAACAGATCCTCGCGCTCGAGCTTCCTCACGGCGTCGATCAGCGTCTTCTGCCCGCGATCCTCGACGAAGCGGCCGGGGTAGAGCACGACGTGGGCGCCGTCGGGAATGCGAAGCTCGGCGGCGAGCTTGATCACGCGTTCGGCTCGCACGACCGCCGGATCGAAGCGATCGAGATCGATACCCGTCGGGATCACCTGCAGACGATCGGTGATCGCCGGAAAGCGACGGCGAAAATCCTGCGCCACGTGCTCCGAGACGGCGACCACCGCATCGGCTCGAGACTGCCGTCGTTCCAGCGACCGTTGCACCAGTCCTGTCGCGACGAACGGCTGATGGAGTGCCGCGATCCACTTGAGCTTCAGGCGCCGCGCCAGAGCGCGGGCAATTCCGGATGCCGACGGCGAACGGGACTGCAGCAGGTTCGGATCGAAATCGCGAACACGTTTGGCCAACCCGAACCGAGACCGCAGCGGATGGCGGGTGACGGCCGCGTCGACGTGACGGCCGCGCAGACGCAACAGATCGGGCAGCATGGCGCCGCCAGGCGACGCAACGACGGCGGAACCGCCGGCGCCGATAACCATTCGCGCGGTGTCGAGTGTCGCGCGCGCCACGCTGCCCGACAGGCTGGGAACGATCTGGAGAAGCTTTGGGGGAGACATTGCGCGGCTGGCAGCGTTCTGATGACTATGGCAGGTAACACGACATGACAGGCAAAGGTAGCGTCCAGCATCTCCCGCGGCCCGACGGAAACAGGGTTGCCTATGCCAGGACCGAGGGCCGGGCGCCGACCGTCGTTTTCCTCGGCGGCTTCCGCTCCGATATGACCGGCACCAAGGCAATGGCGCTTGAAGCCTGGGCGCAGAAGCGTGGCCAGGGCTACCTGCGCTTCGACTATCTCGGCCATGGCCAGTCCTCGGGCCGCTTCGAGGATGGGACCATCGGCCGCTGGCTCGACGATTCGCTGGCGGCGATCGACGGGCTCACGAACGGGAAACTTGTCCTCGTCGGCTCCAGCATGGGCGGTTGGCTTTCGCTGCTGGCGGCGCGTGCCCGGCCGGACCGGGTGGCAGGCCTGGTGCTGATCGCCGCAGCACCCGATTTCACCGAGCGCATGCTGCTGAAAGAGCTCTCGCCCGAGGATCGCGCGATACTTGAGCGCAACGGCAGACTTGAACGGCCGTCGCAATATTCTCCCGAGCCCTCGGTCTTCACCTGGAAGTTGATCGAGGAGGGGCGAAATCATCTGCTGCTCGACAAGCCGCTCGCCTTGCCGTGTCCCGTCCGGCTCCTGCATGGCCAGAGCGATCCCGACGTGCCGTGGGAATATTCCCTGCAAATCGCCCGCCACCTCGAGGCACCTGAAGTCGTGACCACCTTCGTCAAAGACGGGGATCACCGGCTGAGCACGCCGGCGGACATTGCCCGCCTGATCGCGACAGTCGAGGAGTTGGTGCGCTAGCGACGGCCGGCGATCGCCTTCAAGCCTTCGCGATAGGTTGGATAAAGCAGGCCGACGCCGAGCTCGCGTTTCATCCGGTCGTTTCGCACCCGCCGGTTCTCCGCATAGAAAGAGCGCGCCATCGCGGTCATGGTTGGCGAGACCTGCTCCCAGGATTGGAGCGACGGAGGGGGCACGCCCAGCAGTTCGCAGGCGAAGGCCATCACTTCCGCGCTCGATGCAGGCAGATCGTCGGCGATATTGTAGATCGCACCGGGCTCGCCGCGCGTCATCGCCATCACGACGGCTTGTGCAAGGTCGGCAACATGGATGCGTGAAAAAACCTGGCCGGGCTTGTCGATGCGTTTGGCCGTGCCCGCCATCACCTGGTCGATTGGACTGCGGCCCGGCCCGTAGATACCGGGCAGGCGAAAGACATCGACGGCAGTGCCGGTCTTCTGGCCCAGTGCTTGCCAGGCCCGCTCGGCAGCCAGCCGTTCGATGCTGCGTGGCTGACTGGGCGCGGGTGGGGTCGACTCATCCACCCATGCGCCGCCGTGGTCGCCGTAGACGCCGGTCGTCGAGAGGTAGCCCAGCCAGCGGGCGCCGCCCAACCGGTCGGCGCATTGGCGCAGGGCAGGATCTCCCGTGGCACCGGGTGCGATCGTGCACAGGATGTGGGTTGCGGTGGCCAGCGCGTCGGACGGCACGGCCGATGTGCCATCGAACACCAGGGCATCGATCCCTGCTGTGCGCAGTTCGCCGGCTTTTTCAGGCTGGGTGCAGGTGCCGCCAACCTGCCAGCCTCGCGATCTGGCAAGCTTGGCAATTTCAAGGCCGCTGAAGCCCAGGCCGAAGATGAAAAGACGTCCTGTCATCTTGTCAGGATCGTCGTGTCGCGGTTCTTTTCAACCATGTTCTCTGCTCGCTGTGTCTCGGTCCTGTTGGGGGCTACGCTGTTGGCGACAGCCTCGCCCGTGGCGGCGCAAAGTACCGGTGCGTTTGCGTCGACGCCCGACAATCTGCGCCGCTATCGGGAATGCATGTCGCTTGCCCATCAGGAGCCTTTGCGCGCGTTGCCTCTCGCCGAGAAGTGGAAGGGTCAGGGCGGCGGCCTGGGCGCGCGGCACTGCAAGGCGATCGCGATGCTCGAGGCAGGCCGCCATGCCGAAGCCGCGACGGAACTCGAAGCGATTGCACGCGACATGGGGCAGGAGCGGCCCGGCTTGCGGGCGGAGCTATGGGCGCAGGCAGGTCAGGCTTGGACGGGGGCGGGTCAAATCGACAAGGCCGCGGCGGCGCAAAGCAAGGCGCTCGATCTCAAGGCCGACGATGCCGACCTGTGGGTCGACCGTGGACTCAGCTATGCCACTTTGCGCGACTGGCCGCGTGCCATCTCCGACTTCGATCGGGCCTTGGTGCTGCGCCGCGACAACGTGGAGATCCTGGTGCTGCGCTCGGCCGCGTGGCGCAATACAGGCGGATTCGACCGGTCGCTCGCCGACGCCGATCTCGCGCTCAAGATCGCACCGGACAATACCGGCGCGTTGCTCGAGCGCGGGTTCACTTACCTTGCACGCCATGACAAGGGACGCGCGCAGGCGGACTTCAACAAGGTGCTGAGCCTCGTTCCGCCAGGTTCGGAAGCGGCGCAGCGCGCCGAGGCCGGATTGCGCGGCGAGGCTTCTGCCGGCACGCCCCCCGCGACCAGTCGCCCCGCTCCGAACGGGGCGACACGGTAGCGCCCTGACGTCTCCTCATGTAAGAGCCCAAAGATGAAACGCTTCCTCCTCTCGCTTGCCCTGCTGTTCACCGCCGGGATGGCGACCGCCTTCGCGCAGAAGCCAGCAGCCGAGCCCCAGGTCACCCCGTATTATCCGGCCCCGCCGCCGGAGCTCGCGCCCAAGACCGACCAGGGAATGCCGGTCGACAACCTGACCTCGCCCCTGGCGCAGGATCAGGCCAAGATCACGCGCACCGCGATCGATTCAGATGCCGAAGCCCAGTTGTTCGCCACCGCGGACCACATCGTCTGGGGTCGCTACGCCAAGGTGAAAGGCGAGAAGCCCGGCAGCGTGACCGTGACCAAGGGCGGCGTGTGGACGGTGAAGGGCCGTATCGACAGCACCGCCCCGGGAGCCGACGGCGATTACGCATCGATCGACGGTGTCATCGAGAAGATCGCCGCCAACAACATCACCATCCGTGGCGAGGTCGCCTTCCGCGTCGCCAAGATCCAGAACGGTGTCGCCTGCAAGGTGGCCGGCGCGCTGCATTTCCGCCGCTCCGGGAAATCGCACATCTGGCGGCTCACCGAAGGCGAAAATCCATGCGACGGCTCGCGCGAGTTGTTCGACCTTGTCTATGAAAAGCCGGCCACCGAGAAACCGGCCGAGAAAAAGCCGACGCCCAGGCGCGGCTGACGGCAGGACTACTGAGCAGGAGAGCGTAGCTTCTCGATCTCCAGGCGCGCCAGTTGATCGGCGCGTTCGTTCTCGACATGGCCGCTATGGCCTTTGACCCAGGCCCAATGGACCTTGTGGGGGGCGACGGCCGCGACAAGGCGCTGCCAGAGCTCCACGTTTTTCACCGCCTTCTTGTCGGCGGTCCGCCAGCCGTTCTTCTTCCAGCCGTGGATCCACTTGGTCGCGCCGTCGAGGACGTAGCGGCTGTCTGTGTAGAGCTTCACCTCGCAAGGACGCTTCAGCGCCTCGAGGCCGGAGATGGCGCCCATCAATTCCATGCGATTGTTGGTCGTGGAAGCATCGCCGCCCGACAACTCGCGCTCACGGTCGCCCATGCGCAGGATCGCGGCCCATCCGCCGGGCCCCGGATTGCCGCTGCAGGCGCCGTCGGTGAAGATCTCGACCTCGGGCTTGTCGGTCACAAGCCGTATTCCGTGAGCGAAGAGGCGCTGCGGTGGAAACGGAGATAGGCAAGGAACTCGAGCGGGTCCTTGCGCTTCACCAACGCGTTGGCTGGCGTATGGATCCAGTCGTAGAGACGGGTCAGCAGGAAGCGCAACGCGGCGCCCCGCGCCAACAGCGGAAGCGCCTGGCGTTCCGCCGCTTCGAGGGGACGCACCTTTTCATAGGCCTGCAAGAGCGCGCGAGCCTTTGTTGCATTGAATGAACGGTCAGGCTCGAAGCACCAGGCGTTGAGGCAGATCGCGACGTCGTAGGCGAGCGAGTCGTTGCAGGCGAAATAGAAGTCGATCAGCCCCGAAAGCTTGTCGTGGAGGAAGAAGACATTGTCGTTGAAGAGGTCGGCATGGATGACGCCAGCCGGCAAGGCTTTCGGCCAATGGGCCTCAAGGTCATCGAGCTCTGCCTGCAACTCTCGCACCAGTCCTCGCGCGACGTCGTCAGCGCCGGCGCGGCTGCCGTCGAACAGGGGTCGCCAGCCCGCAACCGAGAGGGCGTTGGGTCGCTTCAGCTTGAAATCCTGACCGGCAAGATGCAGGCCCGCGAGCGCGGCGCCGACCGGGCCGCAATGCTTCACGGCGATGCGGCGCGGCCACATGCCATGCAGGAAGCTTGTGATGGCGGCAGGCTTGCCGGCCAGGCGACGCAACGCCTTGCCATCGCGGCCATGGATCGGCCGCGGGCAGTTGATGCCGCGATCTGCCAGATGATCCATCAGGCCGAGGAAGAAAGGCAGATCCTTCGGATCGACACGCTTTTCGTAGAGCGTGACCATGTACTGACCTTTGGTCGTGGTCAGCAGGTAGTTCGAGTTCTCGACGCCTTCGGCGATACCCTTGAAAGCATCGGCTTCGCCGATGTCGTACTCTACGAGAAAGGCCTCAAGCTCGGCATCGCTCACTTCCGTGTAGACGGCCATCAATCCACCAGTTCGCGCGGCAGCTTGAAGACGACATGCTCCTCGGTCGTGCGCACTTCCTCGATCGTGATGTCGTAACGGCGGCGGCACAGACCGACCAGCTCCTCGACCAGATGCTCCGGTGCCGATGCGCCCGCCGTGATACCGAGCCTTTTCGAATCGCCCAACCATTCCCAGTCCATCTCGGCGGCGCGCTGGACCAGGCGGGATTTGGTGCATCCGCAGTTGGCTGCGACTTCCACGAGGCGCAGCGAATTGGACGAGTTGGGCGCACCGATCACGACCAGGGCATCGCATCTGCCGGCGATCGCCTTCACGGCCTCCTGGCGATTGGTCGTCGCGTAGCAGATGTCTTCCTTCTTCGGACCATGGATCGCCGGAAAGCGGCGGCGCAGGACGGCAACGATGCCGATCGTGTCGTCGATCGAGAGCGTCGTTTGCGTGGCGTAGGCAAGCCTGAGGGGATCGGGCACGATCACCGCTTCCGCCTGCTCGATATCCTCGACCAGGATCACCGCCTTGGGGGGCAGCTGGCCCATGGTGCCGACCACCTCCGGATGGCCTTCGTGGCCGATCAGGATCACCGTGCGTCCGAGCTCGGCATGGCGTTCGGCCTCACGATGAACCTTGGAAACGAGCGGGCACGTGGCGTCGAGGTAGAGGAGCCGGCGGCGCGCGGCTTCGGCCGGCACTTTCTTCGGCACGCCATGCGCCGAGAAGACCACCGGCCGATCGTCTGGCACTTCGTTCAGCTCCTCGACGAAGATCGCGCCCTTGGCCTCCAGCGCTTCAACCACGGACCGATTGTGCACGATTTCGTGTCGCACATAGACGGGGCGGCCGTAACACGCGATGGCGCGTTCAACGATCTGGATAGCGCGCTCGACTCCGGCGCAAAAGCCACGCGGGCTGGCCAACAGGATCGTGAGTGGGTTCTTCGCCTTGGTCATGAATAGACGACGATCACCAAAAACGGACAGCATGCGTGCGAAGCCGCTCGCTTGCGGGTCCGCAGACCATTGCCTAGACTCGCCCCGACGGACAGGCGCGGCACCGTAACAAAGCCGCCGCTACGGGGAAAGCAACATGACTGAACCGGTTGTCGCGGCCAAGGCACCCAACAAGGTGGCACTTGAAGCAGGCAAGGACTATTGGTGGTGCGCCTGCGGCAGGAGCCAAAAGCAGCCCTTTTGCGATGGCTCTCACAAGGACACCGGCTTCACACCGATGAAATATACGGCCGAGAAATCGGGCGACCATTGGCTTTGCGCCTGCAAGCATTCCGGAAAAAAGCCGCTGTGCGACGGCACGCACAAGACCCTCGCATGATCGACGGAAAATTCGTTTCCCTGGCACCGTTGGCGCTGGCGCTTGTCGTCTGCGGCTGCGGTCCGTCTAACAAGGAACAGCTCGCGGCGGACTATTGCCCGCAGCCGTTCCAGGTGCAGGACGCCCAGACCTTGACCCGTTTCGCACCGGGGTCCGGCCGCGATCCGCGCGACGTCATGTTCGAGGCAGGCCTGTTGAACAGCTCTGCCGCCTGCTCGCTCGGCAAGCAGCAGATGAATGTCAACCTCGTGATTCAAATTGCAGTCACGCCGGGACCCGCAGTCGGCAAGGGCGTGACCAGCGTGCCTTACTTCGTGCGCGTTCTGGATGGCACCGGCCGGATCGTGCAGGGTCAGGAGTTCAATGCGGACTTCGATCTCGGCCCGTCCAGCGGGCGCCGCGGCTCCAAGGAGGAGCTCAGCCTGACGCTGCCCTTCGAGAAGCCGGCCGAGGCGGCGAGCTACCGCATCGCCGTGGGCCTCAAGCCGACGCCGGACGAGCTGGAGTACAACCGCCGCAACGCCGGCCGCTGATCGGCGGCTCAGGTTTTGAGGAAGCCGGTGGAAAGCCAGGGCACGGCGGCGACCGCCACGAGGCCCAGCAGCAGCGCACCGAGATAGGGCCAGATGCGTTTCATGCCGGCATCTGGCGACACCTGGCCGATGGCGCAGGCGGCGTAGTAGCCGACGCCGAGCGGCGGAGCGAACAAGCCAATGCCCATCGCCAGGATCACGACCATGGCATAGTGCACCTCGTGCACGTGCGCCGCGCGCGCCATGGGGAAGAGGAGCGGACCGAACAGCACGATGGCGGGAATGCCTTCGAGCACGCTGCCCAGCACGATGAAGGCAAGGATCGAGATCAGCAGGAAGCCGAAACCGCCGCCCGGCACTTTGGACATGGCGAGTGCGAGGTCGCGCGAGAAACCTGACTGCGTCAACGCCCAGGCCATCGCCGTCGCGGTGCCGATGATCAGCAGGATCGCGCCCGACAGGCTCGCGGTCTCGAGCAGCATCGGGTAGATCCGCCGCCAGTCGAACTGGCGGTAGATCAGGAGCCCCATGACCGTGGCATAGGCGATGCCGATGGTGGAAACCTCGGTCGCTGTCGCCACGCCTTCGACCACCGCCGAACGGATGACGAAGGGCAGGAGAAGGGCGGGCAGTGCCACGACGAAAGCGCGGCCGATCGCCCCGCCACTGGCTCGTGTGCCGACTTTTTCATGACGGGATCGCCACCAGGCCACGAGGCCGAGCGCGAGCGCCAGCACGAAGCCCGGCAGCAGGCCGCCGGTGAACAGCGCTGCGATCGAGACGCCGGTTACCGAGCCGATGGTGATCAGCACCAGGCTGGGTGGGATGGTCTCGCTCATCGCGCCCGAGGCCGAGAGGATCGACACCATCTCGCCGTCGTTGGAGCCTCGCCGTTTCATCTCAGGGAACAGCACCGGCGCCACCGCGGCCATGTCGGCGGCTTTCGATCCCGAGATTCCCGACACCAGGTACATCGCGCCCAGCAGCACGTAGTAGAGGCCGCCACGCACATGGCCCAGCAGGCCGGCCAGGAAGGCCACCATGGCGCGTGCCATGCCGGTCATGTCGATCAGGAGGCCGAGGAACACGAACAAGGGCACGGCAAGCAGCACGAGCCCGCTCATGCCCTCGTCCATGCGCGAGACGACGATGGTGAGCGGCACGCGCGTGACGCACATCAGGAAGACCAGCGTGGCCATGCCGAAGGCAAAGCCGATCGGCACGCCCAGCAGGACGCCGGCCGCGAGCAGCACAACGAAGAAGAAGACGAGATTCCAGTTGCCGATCGCCTTCAGGAGCGGCGCCGCGAAATAGAGTGCCGCCGCCAGGACGGCGAGCGTCGCGGCGACGATCAAAAGCGATCCGAGGCGGAGGCGCAGGAGGCGCAGGAGGCAGGTGAGCAGCATCAGTGCCGCGCCGACGGGAATCGCGCCGGCGCGCACGATGTTCGACCAGCCGAGCGCCGGCGTGACGATATCGTATTCTTCCATCGCGTAACTGCAGGCGACCGGCAGCAGGATGGCGAGGAACAGGGCCGGCACTGCGAGGGCGAGCGTTTCGGCATGGACGCGCCTCGCAGCCGGAAGTGCGCCGACGATCGCGGTAAGGCGCATATGCTGCGTTCGTTGCAGCGCCACCACCGCGCCCAGCATGGCGAGCCACAGAAACAGGATCGACGCGAGCTCGTCGCTCCACACGAACGGGTGATGGAACACGAAGCGGCTGACGACGCCCGCCAGCAGCACGAAGATCTCGACAAGCACCAGCGCCGCCGTGGGAAGCTCCACAGCGACGCGCAGCGCCTTTTCGATTCGTTCAGTCACGCCGGTCGGGCCTCGACGATCAGGCCAGGTTGCCGACTGCCTTCTCCAGCGCGCCCCAGGCCTCGGTGCCGAACTTGCCCTTCCACTCCTCGTAGAAGCCGGCCTTCTTCAGCACGCCGCGGAAGGCCACGGGATCGGTCTCGACGAATTGCAGGCCCTTGCCCTTCAGCGTCTCGGCGACGGTGTTGTTCATCTTGGCGAGATCCTCGCGCTCGGCGACGGCCGAGGCGTTGAATTCGGCCTCGACGATCTCGCGCAGATCGGCCGGCATTGCCTCGAAGGCGCGCTTGTTGGCGAGGAACCAGAAGCCGTCCCACATGTGGTTGGTGATGGCGACGTACTTCTGCACTTCGTAGAGCTTGGCCGTGTCGATCAGCGACAGCGGGTTCTCCTGGCCGTCGACCACGTGGGTCTGCAGCGCCGAATAGACCTCGTTGAAGTTGATCGTGGTCGGCGAAGCGCCGAAGGCCTTGAACATGCTGGTCCAGAGCGGGCTTGCCGGCACGCGGATCTTGAAGCCGCTCAGATCCTCCGGCGTCTTGATCGGCTTGGTCGAGCTGGTGATCTCGCGATAGCCGTTGTCGTACATCTTGGTGAAGGCGTAGAGCCCGCGCTTG
Organism: Alphaproteobacteria bacterium; assembly: GCA_017308235.1. Lineage (GTDB taxonomy): Bacteria > Pseudomonadota > Alphaproteobacteria > Reyranellales > Reyranellaceae > Reyranella. The sequence continues at coordinate 61,391 of JAFKFL010000013.1, forward strand.
GCGATTTCGCCGCGCACCAGGGTGCCGAGCGCGCCGTCCATGGTCGGCCAGACCTGACCATAGTCCTTGAAGGCGAAACCCACGCCGTTGATCGATGCGACCGGCACCAGGGTCGACAGGATCAGGCCCGAAAGCGTGAAGAATTCGAGCGCGCCCGAGCGGAGCTGGCTCAGCATGTCGGTGTCGGAACCGAGCTGGTTGTTCGGAAACACCTGGATCTCGACCCGGCCTCCGGTCTTCTCCTTGATACGAGCCGCCGCCTCCGCGGTGCGAATGGCGAGCGGATGGGTCACCGGTGCATTGTTGGCGTACTTGTAGCTGAATTCGGCGGCATGGGCCGGCCGGGTACGGATCGCCACCAGGGGGAAGGCGGCAGCTCCCGCGACGGTGGTGGTGAGGAGGCGTCGGCGCGGCAGGCGAAACGTCATGCGTTTACTCCGTAGGGCGGGCTCATTCGTGCCCGTCGTCGTTGCGTGAGGCGCACGGTATCCACAATGCGCGTGGGTATTGCAACGCCTCCTCTTGCGGCACGCGTCTCCAAATTTTTATCCGGTCCGCCATGCGATGGCTCGCTTGACTTGGATCGCGTGGCGACGCTCCATCGTGCACCCTTGTTGCGTTGGGAGGCTTCCCTTGAGCGCTTACGCGGATCGTTTGCAGGAGCTTGCGATTGCTGCCGCTGACCGTTGCACCGGCTGCGGCAAATGCTTCGAAGTCTGTCCGACCGCCCGAGAGATCGGTCTTGATGCGGGCGAGGCGACGCAGCGCGTGGCCGAGCTGTCGGCACTCACACGCGACGGCGCGGCTGCTACCAGTGGGTTGGAACAGTGGTTGAACGCCTGCGACGGCAGCGCCCGCTGCACTGCCGCCTGTCCCGAGGGCATCAACGTCCGCCAGTGGATCACTATCGCCAAGCTGAAGGCTATCGAGGCAACTCGGCCCGTCGAGCAGGGCGCGGCCAATGCCGCCAGCCGCTTTCGTCACATGGCGCAGGCCGTCCGGCTTCTCGCCAGCATGCAGCTGCCGTCGGATACGCTGCGCCGCATCCTGGCGCCGGCCGAGAAGCGTGCGGCGGATGTGCTTTTCTATACGGGCTGCAATGTGTTGCGTACGCCGCACATCGTTCTGAACGTGATGGACATCCTCGATGCGCTGAAGCTCGACTTCGACGTGGTCGGCGGCACTGCTCATTGCTGCGGCGTCTATCAGTTCCAGGAAGCTGACCTGCCGACCTATGAGCGCATTGGCCATCGCACCTTCCAGCGCTTTGGCCAGTCGGGCGCATCGCACGTTCTCACCTGGTGTCCGACCTGCACCAAGAACTTCGGCGAGCTGGAAGAAGATGTCGAGGCGCCGTCTTTCGACCTTGGCCATGTGAGCGAATTCCTTGCGGCCAACCTCGATGCGCTGAAGGCCGGCTTCAAGGCCGAGCAACCCAGGCGCCGCGTGGTCGTCCACGAGCATCTGGGCATCGGCGCCACCGTCGAGAGCATCGCCAAGCTCCTGCGGGCCGTGCCCAACCTGGAGCTGATCGAGCTGCCGCAGGACTCGGGCTTCTCCTATGCCTGCGGCGGCGTGGCGGCGAAGTACAAGGAGCGGGAGGCGGCGATCCATCGCGGCCTGGCGGAAGCGGCGGTCGCAGCCGGCGCCGACACCATCGTCACCATGTATCACTCCTGCCATCGCGCCTTCGCCGGTGCCGAAGCGGTCTATCCGCTCAAGGTGGTGAACTTCACCGACGTGATCGCCGAGGCCCTCGGCCGCGGCGGTCATCCCGACTACTACAGTCTCTACAAGAAGGGGGGCGCCATGGACGAGGCCGTGGCTGCCGCGCGCAAATTCCTGCAGAGCAACGGAGTCAAGATCGACGAGGCTTCGGTCCAGTCGCTGACCGCCGACATCTTCAATGAAACCGGCCTGGCCGGTTCGCGCGAAGCCTTCGCGAGCGCCTTCACGGAACTCGCCCGCCAAGGCTGATGGGCGGGGCTGATCCTGCTCCCGTCCTACTCCCTTTTCCCGGTGGACGGGGCGAAGGGCGCTGCCTATGGTCGGCCCACTCAGACGATCCCTGTGGGAGAGACCGTTCCTTATGGAACGGCGCCGAAGGAGCAACCGACCCCGGAAACTCTCAGGCAAAAGGACCGCAAGGGGGATGGGTCTCTGGAAAGCGATGACTGCCTGACGGGCGGGCATCCACCGACGAAGTAAGGCCAGCCTTATAGTGATAGAAGGCAGCCGAATCTTTCAGGTCTCCGGACAGAGGGGGTCGCGAACGGCGCAATCCTTGCGCCGGGCAAAGCGACTCTGACGGAGACTTGTTTGACGGAAACATCCGCCGGCCCTCTCAAGCGCACACCGCTCCATGCCCTGCACCGTGAGCTGGGCGCCCGCCTTGTACCGTTCGCGGGCTACGAAATGCCCGTCCAGTATCCGACCGGCATCCTGGCCGAGCACACCCAGACGCGAACGGCTGCCGGCCTGTTCGACGTTTCGCACATGGGCCAGGTACGGCTGACGGCCAAGCCGGGTCAAAGCGCTGCCAAGGCGGTGGAGACGCTGGTGCCGGGCGACATCTCGGGTCTGCAGCCCGGCCAGCAGCGCTACACCCAGCTCACCAACGAGACGGGCGGCATCCTCGACGATTTGATGGTGACCAGTACCGGCGATCATCTGCTGGCAGTGCTCAATGCCGCCTGCAAGGACACCGATCTCGCGCATATCCAGAAACACCTCTCAGCGACGTGTGAGATCGAGCCGATGTTCTCGCGCGGGCTCATGGCGCTGCAGGGCCCGCAAGCGGCGCAGGCGCTGACGCGGCTCGCACCTTCGGTTGCGACCATGAAGTTCATGACCGGCACCTACGTCACGATCGATGGCGTCCAATGCTACGTCACGCGTTCGGGCTATACCGGCGGCGACGGCTACGAGATCTCGACACCAGCCGAGGCGACCGAAGCCATCGCGCGCAAGCTGTTGGCGCAGCCCGAGGTGAAGCCGATCGGACTCGGCGCTCGCGATTCGCTGCGCCTCGAAGCCGGTCTTTGCCTGTACGGCCATGACATCGACACCACCACGACGCCGATCGAAGCCGTTTTGCTCTGGAGCATCGGTAAGGAACGCCGTGTGCAGGGTGGATTTCCCGGCGCCGCGGTCATCCAGAAGCAGATCGCCGAGGGCGCGCCGCGCAAGCGGGTGGGACTGCTGCCCGAGGGCAAGGCGATCGCGCGTGAGGGCGCGGAGATCGCCATCGGCGGCAAGATCGTTGGCAAGGTGACCTCGGGTGGCTTCTCACCGACGCTCGGTCGCGCTGTCGCCATGGGCTATGTCGAACGCGCGCAGTCGGCCAATGGAACCAAGGTCGAGCTGGTCGTGCGCGGCAAGCCGGTGCCAGCCGAGATCTCGCCCATGCCTTTCGTCAAACACGCTTACTACCGCGGATAGGAGCCGCTCATGAGCACCAAATACACCAACGAGCACGAGTGGATCCGCATTGAAGGCGATGTCGGCACGATCGGCATCACGAGCTATGCCCAGGAGCAACTGGGCGACGTCGTGTTCGTCGAAGTGCCTGCCGTCGGCCGCAAGGTGGCCAAGGGCGAATCGGTGGCCGTCGTCGAATCGGTGAAGGCCGCGTCCGACATCTATGCTCCTATCACCGGCGAGGTGGTCGAGTCCAATGCCGCACTGGCCGACAGCCCCGGCGACGTGAATGCCGAGCCGACGGGCAAGGGGTGGTTCTTCAAGATCAAGTTCTCGAACAAGGCCGAACTCGACGGGCTGATGGATGACGCGGCCTACGACGCCTTCGTGAAGAGCCTCGGCTAATCGGAGCAACGCATGCGCTATCTCCCTCTGACAGAGCAGGACCGCCGCGAGATGCTGGCGGTGATCGGTGCGAAGTCGGTCGACGAGCTGTTCCGGGACGTACCCCAGTCGGCAAGGCTGCCGGGCAAGATCGCGGGCCTGCCGGATCACCAGGGCGAACTCGAGGTCGAACGGGCCTTCCAGGCCTTCGCGGCGAAGAACATTTCGCCCTCGGCCGCACCCTCATTCATTGGCGCCGGCGCCTACCGCCATCACGTCCCCTCGACCGTCGACTACATGATCCAGCGCGGCGAGTTCCTGACCTCCTACACGCCGTATCAGCCCGAGATCACGCAGGGCACGCTGCAGTATCTGTTCGAGTTCCAGACCCAGATCACACTGCTCACCGGCATGGAGGTGGCCAATGCCTCCATGTACGACGGCTCGACCGGCACGTCGGAAGCGGTGCTGATGGCCAACCGCGTCACCCGGCGGCACAAGGCGCTGATCTCGGGCGGCCTGCATCCGCATTACCGCCGCATCATCGAGACCACCGCGCGTTGGGAAGGTTTTAGCACCGTCATCGGCAAGGCCGATGTCGAGGGGCTCGAGGACCTGATCGCGAGCATCGACAAGGAGACGTCCTGCGTCGTCGTGCAGAATCCGAGCTTCTTCGGCCATGTGCGCGACTTCACCAAGCTCGCCGCCGCCTGCCATGCCGCGGGTGCGCTCCTGATCGTGGTGGTGACCGAAGTCGTGTCGCTCGGCCTTATCATGCCGCCGGGCGAGATGGGCGCCGATATCGTGGTCTGCGAAGGCCAGTCGATCGGCAACGGGCTTGGTTTCGGCGGACCCTATGTCGGCCTGTTCGCCACGCGCGAGAAATACATGCGCCAGATGCCGGGGCGGCTGGTTGGCGAGACCGTCGACGCCGACGGCAAGCGCGGTTTTGTGCTGACGCTCTCCACGCGCGAGCAGCATATCCGCCGCGAGAAGGCGACCTCCAACATCTGCACCAACGCCGGTCTCTGTGCGCTCGCCTTCACGGTGCATCTCACCTTGCTGGGCGAGGCGGGCTTTCGCCGGCTGGCCGAACTGAACCATGCCAAGGCGAGCGAGCTTGCTGACCGCGTGTCGGCGGTGCCGGGCGTGCAGCTCGTGAACGAGAGCTTCTTCAACGAGTTCACCGTGCGGCTGCCCAAGCCTGCGGTACCCGTCGTCGAGGCGTTGGCGGCCCGGCGCATCCTGGGCGGCCTGCCGGTATCGCGACTCATTCCCGACGATCTGTCGGTCGCGAACCTCCTGCTGTTGGCTGCGACCGAGACCTCCACCGAGCATGGCATGGGCCCGCTGGTCTCCGCTCTGAAGGAGGTGCTGTGATGGTCGAGTCGCTAGACCGCAGCCAGGGCCGTGCCGGCGCGCCGGCCACCGCTGGCTCCAGCACTCCCGCCACCTTCACCGGCAATCGCGCTCTGCAGATCGAGGAGCCGCTGATCTTCGAGATGGGGCAGCCGGGACGCTGCGGCGTCGACCTGCCGGAGCCGCCGAAGGTCAAGGATCGCCTCAACGGCCTGCGCCGCAATGGCGAGATTGGCCTGCCGGGGCTGAGCGAGCCGCAGGTCGTGCAGCACTACACGCGGCTCAGCCAGAAGAACTACGCCATCGACATGGGCGTCTATCCCCTGGGCTCGTGCACCATGAAGCACAATCCCCGGATCAACGAGAAAGTGGCGAGGCTGGCGGGCATAGGCGATCTCCATCCGCTGCAGCCGGTCTCCACCGTGCAGGGCGCGCTGGAGCTGATCGACAGCCTCGCGCATTGGCTGAAGACGCTCACCGGCATGCCGGCCGTGGCGATGTCGCCGGCCGCCGGTGCGCATGGCGAGATGTGCGGGATGATGGCGATCGCCGCCGCCCTCGAGGCCAAGGGCGAACGCGCCAAGCGGCGCATCGTGCTGGCGCCCGAGTCGGCGCACGGCACCAATCCAGCGACGGCGGCAGCGCTCGGCTTCACCGTGAAGCCGATCCCGGCCAATGCCAGGGGCCGCGTCGATCTTGCCGCGCTCAAATCGGCCCTGGGGCCCGAGGTGGCGGCGATCATGCTGACTAACCCCAACACCTGCGGCCTGTTCGAATCGGAGATCATCGAGATCTCCAAGGCTGTGCACGAGGCGGGGGCCTACTTCTATTGCGACGGCGCCAACTTCAACGCCATCGTCGGCCGCGTGCGGCCGGGCGACCTCGGCGTCGATTGCATGCACATCAACCTGCACAAGACCTTCTCGACCCCACACGGCGGCGGCGGGCCGGGCGCAGGACCGGTGGTGCTGTCGGCGGCGCTGGCGCCTTACGCGCCCTATCCCTGGATCGTGAAGCAGGGCGATGCGTGGACCGTGGCCGAGGACGGCGCCAAGGTCGATGGCAAGCCGCTTGGCCGGCTGAAAGCCTTCCACGGCCAGATGGGCATGTTCACCCGCGCGCTCGCCTACATCATGAGCCATGGCGCCGACGGCCTGAAGCAGGCCGCGGAGGATGCGGTCCTGAGCGCCAACTATGTGATGGCCGCGCTGAAGGATGTCATGACGCCGGCCTTCGAAGGCCCGTGCATGCACGAAGCGCTGTTCGACGACAGCTTCCTCAAGGACACCGGCGTCAGCACTCTCGACTTCGCCAAGGCGATGATCGACGAGGGCTACCATCCCATGACCATGTACTTTCCGCTGGTGGTGCATGGCGCGATGCTGGTCGAGCCGACCGAAAGCCAGGCCAAGGAAGATCTCGACCTGTTTATTGCCGCGATGCGGTCGCTGACCGAGCGCGCGAAGAGCGGAACGGCCGCCGAGGATTTCAAGGCGGCGCCGCGCTATTCGCCGCGCCGCCGCCTCGACGAGACGCTTGCTGCGCGCAAGCCGATCCTGCGCTGGCGTCCCAGCAACAGTCCGCCAGGCGGCGATCCAATGCGGCAGGCCGCCGAATAACGCTCTAAGCTCTCCTCCCGGAGTAAGGGAGGAGAGAGGCATGCGCGTTTTTACGTCGCTTCCGCAGCGGGATCTGCGCAAGGTTGGTCCCGAAGCCCAGGCGATCGAGGCCGCCGGCTACACGGGCGTCAGCACGCAGGAAAACAAGCACGACCCCTTCCTGTCGCTGGCGGTCGCCGGCGCCGCAACACGGCGGATCGAGCTGCATACCAGCGTCGCCATCGCCTTCGCCCGCTCTCCCATGGTCTGCGCCAATATCGGCTGGGATCTTGCCGCGAGCACGGGCGGGCGCTTCACGCTGGGGTTGGGATCGCAGATCCGCGCGCACAACGAACGGCGCTTCTCCGTGCCGTGGTCGGCGCCGGCGCCGCGCATGCGGGAATACGTGCAGGCCGTGCGAGCGATCTGGGCGGCCTGGAAGGGTGACGGCAAGCTCGCCTACGAAGGCAAGCATTATCGCTTCACGCTCATGACGCCCAACTTCGTGCCCGAGCCTTATGAAGGTCCGGCACCGCGTATTGGCATCGCCGCCGTCGGGCCGGCGATGCTGAAAGTGTCGGCCGAGGAATGCGACGGCGTGAAGCTCCATGTCTTCTGCACCCGCAAATACCTCGAGCAGAAGATACAGCCGATCCTCGCCGAGGGGCTCGCCAAGGCCGGCCGTGCGCGGGAGACCTTCGATATCTCGGGCGGCGGCTTCGTGGTCACCGGCAAGGACGACGAGGCGGTCGCGAAGCTGTTCGACTGGGTGCGCTATCGCGTGGCCTTCTACGGCTCGACGCCGGCCTATTGGCCGGTGTTCGAGGAGCACGGGCTGGGCGACCTTGGCCGCAAGCTCAACGCCATGACCAAGGCGGGGCAATGGAACGAGATTGCCGCGCAAGTGTCGGATGACGTGGTGCATCTCTTCGCCGCTGTCGGCCGGCACGACCAGATCGCCAAGGCGATCGAGGCGCGGTTCGGCGGCCTGGTCGATTCAGTGGGCGCCAGCGCCAATGCCGCTCAGCCGTCGGACTTGCCGCCCGATCTGATCCATGACATCGCGGAGATCCCGACGCGCTATCAGGCGGCTTAGTCTTTTGGACCGCGCGCATCCTGCGCGCTCATTTTTGAGAGCGCGCGCAGGATGCGCGCGGTCCGGAAGAAGACGCGGCTTCGGCAAAGAAAAAGCCCCCGTCTTGCGACGGGGGCGCCAGGTAGCCCGCGATTGTTTTGTGCGGGCGATGCGAATGTCTGAAGATCAGTGCAGACGGCGCGGCAACTCGGCGATCGCTTCGTCGACCAGCTTCTCGGCCTTGCCGCTGCCGACCTGCTCGCGCAGCAACGTCCGCGTGGCGGTGAGCGCCAGGTCAACGGCTGTGTCGCGCACGTGCTTGGCGGCCGAAGCTTCGGACTGGGTGATCCGGTCGAGTGCCTGCTGCTCGCGCAGCGCAATCGCCGCCTCGAGGTGCTGCGCTGCATGCTGCTGCATGCGCTGAACTTCCTCACGGGCCTGGGCCACGATCGCCTCGGCCTCGGCCGCGGCCTCGTCCAGCGTGCGTTGGGCATCGGCCTTGGCACGCAGCGCGTCGGCGCGCAGCTTCTCGGCATCCCCCAAAGCGCGTGCGATGTCTGCCGAGCGCTTATCGAGCAGGCCCGAGAGCCGTGCCCACAGGATCTTGCCCAGCAACGCGATGAACAGCAGGAAGGCGATGGCGACCCAGGTTTCCGGATCGGCGAAAAAGCTTGTGTGCTCGGCAGCCCCTTCGGAGCCGGCGGCCCATGCGCTGCCCATCAGCGACCTCCCTTGGCGAGCGCGACCTTGGCGCCGAGTGCGGCCTTGTCTGCAGGCTGGCCGGCAAGCTTGGCATAGACGTCGGCTGCGATGTCGTGCGCCATGTCCTCGATGCCCTCCAGGACCTGCGAGCGCTGACCGGCGATGCGTTTTTCGGCCTCGTCGATCTTGGCACCCAGCCGTTGGCCGAGCTCGGCGAGCCTGGCCGTGGCGGCCGCACTATCGGCTTCGCTGCGCTCGCGTTGCAGACGACGCGCCTGCTCGCGCGCGTCGCTCAGGCGCTTCTCGTAGGCGGTGACCAGCGCGCGGGTTTCCTCGCTTGCCTTCTCGGCCGCATCCAGGTCGCCCTGTATCTTGCCCTGGCGCTTCTCCAGCGTGCCGGAGATCGCGGGGATCGCGGCCTTCGACATCACGAAGTACAGCACCGCGAAGGCGATCACCAACCAGACGATCTGAGGCGCGAAGTCGTGGAAGTTGAGCTGCGGCATGCCGCCATCGGCAGCCGCATGCGCCGCTCCACTTGCGCCCAGAACGGCCAAGGCCGCGAACGCGCTGTACACCGGTATCCGCATGATCTTGGTCCCAAGCCTTTCGGGCTTAGAACACGAACAGGATCATGAAGGCGATGACCAGTGCGAACAGCGCGATCGCTTCCGTGAGCGCGAAGCCCAGGAGCACGTTGCCGAACACGCGGGGCGCGGCTTCCGGGTTGCGCAGGGCGCCCTGGACGAAGCTGCCGAAGATGTTGCCGATGCCGACGCCCACGCCGGCGAGGGCGATGGTGGCGAGGCCGGCGCCGATGAGCTTGGCTGCAGAAGCGTCCATTTGAACTGTCCTTTCGAAGTAAAGAGTCGTGTTGCGGTTGAAAGCGACGCCGTCAGTGACTCATGTGGATGGCGTCGTTGAGATAGAGGCAGGTCAGGATCGTGAACACGTAGGCCTGCAGGAAGGCGATGATCAGCTCGAGGCCGGTGAGGGCGACGATAAAGGCGAGCGGCGCCCAGCCGGCCAGGATGCCCAGCATCACCACGAAGCCGCCGAACACCTTCAGCATGGTGTGGCCGGCCAGCATGTTAGCGAACAGTCGGATCGAGAGGCTGAACGGACGCACGAAGTAGGAGATGACCTCGATCGGCACCAGGATGACCAGCAGCCAGGCCGGCACGCCCTTGGGCACGAAGAATTCCAGGAAATGCAAGCCGTGCCGGGCAAAACCGATGATCGTGACACCGATGAACACCACGATCGCCATCGAGAAGGTCACGATGATGTGGCTGGTCGGCGTGAACGAGTAGGGCACCAGGCCCAGCACGTTGCAGAACAGGATGAAGACGAAGAGCGTGAGGATGAAGGGGAAGTACTTCTTGCCGGCGTTGCCGACATTGTCGCGCACCATGCCGGCCACGAACTCATAACCGAGTTCGGCAACTGCCTGCAGGCGGCCCGGGACCAGCGCCCGCTGGCGCATGCCGTAGACGAAGAGAAGGGTGGCAAGGACGACGGCGATCGTCATCCAGAGAGCGGAATTGGTATAGGAAGCGTCGAGCGAACCGATCCGTAGGTCGAGCAGTCGCTTGATCTCGAACTGCTCCATCGGGCTATGCATATCGTCCCCACTCCCTCAGCGTCTGTACGGCCGCCTTGAACCGTCGTCAGGGCAGGCTGTTGCCGTTCCCCCTGGCCGCCTCCTCCGAGTAGGCCCGGATGGCGCGCCACGCATTGTTGACGCCAGCGGCGAAGCCCAGAAGAAGGCCCACCACCAACGAATACGGCGCCCAGCCCATCCAACGGTCGAGCCCGTAGCCAAGGAACCCCCCGACCAAAAGGCCCGCGATCATATCGACCATCACTCGATAGGCAACGCCCGTCTGGCGGTGTGACACCCGCAAATCCAGCCTCGGCTCGTCCTTTGCCGGCCCACGCGCCTTCTTGAGACGCTCGTCCAACTCGTCGATCCGCCGCCGGTCACCTTCCGGATCGGGTTCCCGATCTCGGCCGGCATTGCTCGATGGGGTATCCATTTGCCTATGCTCCCGAACGTCGTCGCGATAACGCTTCACCGCCCGATTGCGCGCGGATGTCTAGGGGGTCAAGGATACCCTGTCAAGGAACGGATTTCCTTTACCTCTCAAGTAGTTAAACCCCCGGTTAGGGCTTCATGACCGCGAACCTGGCGTCGCCATCGCGCACCACCTGCGGCACGAGATCGACCTCCCAGGCGAGATACTGGTGCATTGCCGCTTCGACATCCTCTTTGAAGTCGTATGGCCGGTACCAGACATCGGTCGGCGGATCGGCCATCCGCGCATGGCCGGTCTCGAGTGGCAGACCCGCGTCGCGCCAGCCCTTCATGCCGCTGGCCAGGATCGCAACCTCCACATTGCCGGCGACTTCTTTTGCTTCCGGCGCAGCAAGGGCTGCGATCTCGCCGTCCGGCGAAACGAGGACGATCCGAGTCGCTCCTGGCTGCTTCACGAGCATTTCAGGGATCGACTGAGCAAGACGCGCACGCACGGCGAACCACGCACCCGGTATGTGACCGTCGCGATATTTCAGACTGGTGTCGAGATCGATCACCAGCGTCGTGGCAAGCGACGCATTGAGTTTCGCCGGCATCACCGTCGCGGAAGCAGGCAATGTGAAGCCGCGAGGGAAGCGCGGCTCGGGCGTGGTCGTGAGCTCGCTCGCGGCGGGCTTGTGATCCAGCACGTAGGTCTCGGCCCAACCCATCTGCAGCAACCAATGCGCCGTCATGGTCGCGCGCACGCCGTCGTTGTCGTGCAGGACGATCGTGGCATTGCGCGCGCCGACATATTGATCGGTCGATTGCACGAGCTGTCCGCCGGCGGCATGGCGGAAGCCCTTGAGGTGGCCTTGCGCATATTCCGAGGGATCGCGCACATCGAGGCGGTAGAGCGCTCCGCCTTTGGCTTCGAGCTGCCGGAGACCTGCAATGTCGATCTTCCTGATATTCAGGCGCCGGGCGATCCTGCTCGCGGCAGATTGCGCAAACTTCGCCGCTTCGGGTCCCTGCGGTCCGAAGCTCTTGGTCTCGCCACGTGCGGGCTTCAATCCGGCGAGGTGCCAGCCCATGGTGCCGTTCTTCAGAGCCATCACCTTGTTGGGCAGTCCGGCATTGATCAGCGACTGCGCGCCGATGATCGATCGCGTGCGGCCGGCGCAGTTCACGACCACCAGTGTGTTCGGGTTGGGCGCGAAGTCCTTGACGCGATAGACGAGCTCCGCGCCCGGGCAGTCGATGCCGCCGGGGATCGACATGTTGTTGAACTCGGGCATCGGCCGGGAGTCGAGGATCACCAGGTCGGTCTTGGCATCGACCAGCTTCTGCAGATCCGAGGCGTCGATGCGCGGCGTGTCATTGTCGTGCTCGACCACCTCGCCAAAAGCCTTGCTCGGCACGTTCACGCCGGTGAAGACCTCGTAGCCCGCGTCGCGCCAGGCTTTCAGGCCGCCTCTCATGACGGCAACGTTGGTGTAGCCGAGCTTCGAAAGCCGCGCGGCGGCGCGATTGGCTCGACCGCTCCATTGCGGATCTTGTGCCTCGTCGCCGCTGTCCATCAGGACGATGCGTGTGTGCGGATCGGGCAAAAGCGCAAGGGCCCGCGGCTCGAGCCGCGAAAGCGGGAGAGGGGTTGCGAACAGGGGATGGCCATTGATCGAGAAATCGCCTTCCTCGCGCACGTCGAAGAAGCCGAAGATCTCGCCTGACTTCAGCATCGCCTTGACCTGCTGCACGGTGAGGAGCGGGGTCAGGATCTTGGCCTTGGCCATGAAGCGCTTGGCCGTCCCTGTAGCGAGATCGACGCTGAGGCGATCGGGCAGATGCTCGAGACTGAGGCCATAGAAATGGAGATGAAGCGCATCGCCCGAGCCGGCCGGCGTTTCGATGTGATGGAAGTCATCGGGCAGGTAGGAGATGACGTCGCCGCGCCGCAGCGTCTTCTCCTTGGCCGGCGCCTCCCGGAGCTGCACCAGGTCGGCGCGGGCGCCGTTGTCCAGGCGGTCGTAGACGACGTTGCGCTCCGCACCATGGACGCCCGCGATGATCGCCCAGGTCGTGTGATTGTGTGGCGGCACCTTCTTGCCCGCGCCACCCGTGGAGGCATAGAGCGCGAAGCGATGGTCGGGATCCTCGCTCAGGCGATAGATGCCGCCATCGGGACCGAGCGGGAACTCCGCCTGGGGAAAAAGCTCGGCGCGTCGCGCGAGTGACGCCAACAGGACGCCGATCTGGTCGAGCGTTGCACGGGTGACACCGTTCTTTTCAAGCCCGCGGGCCTGGTCGACAAGCTGCCGCACGGCGGCAGCGCGTTCCTGGTGTAAGCTCATAAGCTCCTCCGGTTTGTATCAGTATAGCGAGCCCCTGCTTGTCGCCCTACGGCCCTCAAATTACCCTGCGAGCATGAAATCTCTTTTTCTTGCGGCTGCGATTGTGGCGATGAGCGGTCCCGCTGTCTCGGCGCTGGCCCAGACGGCCACCACACCGCCGCACCGGCCGCCGGCCGCGAAGTCCACCAAAGTCGCGGCCCGTGCGGCGGCCCACCCCTCGCCGCATGCCGCCGCGCGCCATAAGCCGGCCGCTGTCGTCCATCGCCCGGTATTCGTGCCGCCGCCGCCGGTCATCGAACTCGACGAGATGGCGGTCAATCCCGACCTGCCGACAGTCCTCGACGCCGACACCCGCGAGCGTTACCGCCGTATTTTCCAGGATCAGGCCGCCGGTCGGTGGGCCGAGGCCGATGCGGAGATCGGCCGCCTCACTGACAAGACCTTGATGGGCTACGTCGGCGCCCAGCGCCTGCTGTCGCCGAGCTATTCCGCCCGGTACGAGCAGCTTGCCGCGTGGCTGCAGGACTATAACGACCATCCCGATGCGCCTGCGATCTACCGCCTCGCGATTGCCAAGCGGCCGCGCGGTGCGGGTGACGAGCTGACCCCCTCCACCTTTGTCAACCAAGTCCAGCCGTCGCCGGCCTTTGCTGCCGCCCGCACCGTGACCGGTTCGGATGCTGCGGAAGCAGCGCAGCTTCGGGCGCGCCTGCAGCAGATGATCGACGACGGCGGTTTCAATGCTGCTTTCGCATTGCTCGACCGCAAGTCGACCGTCGATCTCCTGGGACCGCAGGAAGTCGAGCTATGGCGCGGCCGCGTTCGCACCCATGCCCTCGAGGCCGATTCCCAGCGCGGCGTGCAGGTTCCGGTCGAGATCAGCCTGCCACCCGACGCCAACTGGAATGCAGGGCTCGCAGCCTTCACAAGCGGCAATATGCCCGAGGCGGCGCGCCGCTTCGAAATGGTCGCCGATGCGCCGCCCGACCAGGCGTCATCTTGGACGCTTTCGGCCGGCTCCTTCTGGGCCGCGCGGGCCAATCTGTTGGCGGGCAATCCGCAGAAGTTCGCGCCCTATCTCAAGCGCGCGGCCCTGCATGGACGCACCTTCTACGGGCTGATTGCTCAGAAGGCGCTCGGCATGAAGATCGCCGCCGACTGGAATCTGCCAGCAGTCGATCGGAAGGAGGCCGATCTTCTGCGCAACGACCGCACCGGGCATCGAGCGCTGGCCCTCCTGCAGCTTGGCGCTTCGACGGCGGCCAGCCGCGAACTGTTCGCGGCGTCACTCGATGCCGACCCAGGCTATATCACCGCCATCCTGTCGCTTTCGAACAAGGCGGTACTGCCGGCGCTCTCGGTTCGGGTCGCCAATGCGGCGTGGGACGCACGGCACAAGATCCAGGGCTATGACGGCGCGGCTTATCCGTTGCCGCCCTGGCAGCCGGCCAGCGGCTTCAGCCTGGATCGCGCGCTGATCTGGGGGTTCATGCGCCAGGAGTCGGCGTTCAACCCCAAGGCCCGTTCCAATGTCGGCGCGATGGGGCTGCTGCAGCTGATGCCGCGCACAGCGCAGATCGTGAGTAGCAAGTACGCGCCCGAGGCCGCGGGCGGCAATCCGTTTGATCCCCCGATCAATATGTCGCTCGGGCAGGCCTACATCGTCTCGCTGATGGGCGACGTCGACAACAACCTCGTCCGCACCGCGGCGGCCTACAACGGCGGGCCAGGCAATGTGAGCCGCTGGGACAACTCGCTGAATGCTTCGGCCGATCCGCTGCTCTACGTCGCGTCGATCCCGCTCAACGAGACGCGCGACTTCGTGCAGCGCGTGCTGGCGAACTACTGGATGTACCAGATCCGGCTCGGCCAGCCGACGCCATCGCTCGACCAGATCGCCGCCCACGAATGGCCGCGCTACACGTCCCAGGATTCGGCGCGTTGATCCGTCGATGCAGATGCTAGACTGATGGCGCGCATCGCTTTTCAGCGAGAGGCTGCCAAATGAACACCGCCCGCTTGCGCCGCTTCATTGGAGACATGACCTCGCTCGTGGGCGGCGCCTGGCAAGACAAGGACGAGGCGGCCGTCATCGAGGTCGGGCAAAAACTGCTCGGCGACCTGGTGAGCCATGACGACTGGCTGCCGGAGAGCATGGCCAAGTGCCCACCGCACGGCTACGCGCAGAATCTCCTGTGGTGCGATCCGTTCGAGCGCTTCTCCGTGGTGAGCTTCGTGTGGGCGCCCAGTGCCTGCACACCGGTCCACGATCATCAGATGTGGGGGCTCGTTGGCATGCTGCGCGGCTCGGAGACATCTCAGCGCTTTACTCGCGATCCTTCGACAGGCGCGCTGGTGATGGGAACGGCGACGACGCTGGCGCCTGGCGATGTCGAGGCGCTCATCCCGGCCGCGGGGGACATTCATCGCGTGACGAATGCGCTCGGCGATTGCGGGTCGATCAGCATCCACGTCTATGGCGGCAACATCGGCGCGGTGCGGCGCCACACATTCGACCCCAAGACCGGCGAACCGAACCTCTTCGTGTCGGGCTATACGAACACGAGCGTTCCCAACTTTTGGGATCGCTCGGCTGAGGTCAGGGCCGAGTCCTAGACGATCCTGTCTTTGCTGCGCCGTGCCAGCATTAGCGCATCAGAATGCGCTAATGCTTGTGCGGATGCGGATGGGTCGGATCGACCCAGTAGACTTCTTCCGGCTTCTCGACCGGCGTGATGTCGATGTTGATCGCCACCGCTTCATTGTCGGAACGGACAAGAACGCATTCCAATGGCTCCGTGTCCGAGGCATTGATCTCCTGGTGCGGCACGTAGGGCGGCACGTAGATGAAGTCGCCGGGTCCGGCTTCGGCGACGAATTCAAGCTTTTCGCCCCAGCGCATGCGCGCCTTGCCTTTGACGACATAGATGACGCTTTCGAGGTGGCCATGGTGATGCGCGCCGGTCTTGGCGTGGGCATGGATCGTCACTGTGCCTGCCCAGAGCTTCTGCGCGCCCACGCGGGCATAATTGATCGCGGCGGCGCGGTTCATGCCCGGCGTTTGCGCGGTATTGGTGTCGAGCGAGCCTGCGGGAATGACCCGCACGCCATCATGCTTCCAGTCGGTCATGCGCCTCATTTAGGCTCGGTGTCTCGCCTCGGCAAGCGAGGAACGTTAGGATGATCGCATGAACAAAATTGATGAAACCAAGGCTTTCAAGCCGGTGAACATCGCCGTGCTCACGGTCTCCGATACGCGCACGCTCGATACAGACAAATCGGGCGACACACTGGTCGAGCGTATCGCGCGCGACGGTCACGTGCTGGTCGATCGGGCCATCGTGACCGACGACATCGGCCTGATCCGCGCCCAGGTGAAGGAGTGGATCGACGATCCCAAAGTGGAGGCCGTGATCACGACCGGCGGCACCGGTGTTACCGGCCGCGATGTGACGCCCGAGGCTCTCGAAGGATTGTTCGAGAAGAAGATCGAAGGCTTCGGCGAGGTCTTCCGCTGGATCAGCTTCCAGAAGATCGGCACCTCGACCATGCAGTCGCGCGCGACGGCGGGTGTCGCCAATGCGACCTATATCTTCGCGCTGCCGGGCTCGACGGGCGCATGCAAGGACGGCTGGGACGACATCCTGCGCCACCAGCTCGATATCCGCTTTCGTCCCTGCAATTTCGCTGAGCTGATGCCGCGCCTGAACGAAGGCAAGACGCCTCGCAGTGGATAAGCAATTCCTTGTGGTTCCGGACAAGGAAGGACCGCATTCCCTAGCGGATTGACTCGTTCCTGATTTGTTCTCAAAGTCATCGGATCATGACGCCCAAGGATCCGCCGCTCTATCCCGACGATGCGATTCCCGAACCGCAGCACAACGGTCGCGGAGCGCTCAGCAATTCTTCCAGCCGCTATGACAGCGAGAAGCGGATCCGCACGACCGACGGCTGGGAGTCGTCGGAGGAGCAGCCGTCGGACGAGGACGAGCTGCCGCCGTTGCGCACGACTCTGACACGCGATGCCACCCGCACCATCCTGGCGCGCAACACCTCGCCCGACGTCCCCTTCGACCGGTCGATCAATCCCTATCGCGGCTGCGAGCATGGCTGCATCTACTGCTTCGCGCGGCCCACCCACGCCTATCTCGGTCTTTCGCCCGGGCTCGATTTCGAAACCAAGATCCTGTTCAAGCCGGACGCCGCCAAGCTCCTCACCGCCGAGCTCGCTTCGCCCAAGTATCGCTGCGACGTGGTGGCGATGGGCACCAACACCGATCCCTACCAGCCAGTCGAACGCGAGCTCAAAGTCACGCGCCAGATCCTGCGTGTGCTGAGCGACTTCAATAATCCGGTGGGCATCGTCACCAAGAACCACCTGGTGACGCGCGACATCGACATCCTGGCCGACATGGCCAAGCGCAATCTCGCCGAGGTGTTCCTGTCGGTGACGACGCTCGACAAGGATCTCGCGCGCGCCATGGAGCCGCGTGCTTCCGCGCCCTATCGACGGCTGGACGCAATTCGCAAGCTTGCGGAAGCCGGCGTGCCGGTTGGCGTGATGTCGGCGCCGATGATCCCCGGCCTCAACGACCACGAGATGGAGGCCATCCTCGAGGCCTCGGTGGAGGCGGGCGCCACGCGGGCTGGCTTCACTGTTCTGCGCCTGCCGCTCGAGATCAAGGATCTGTTCGACGAATGGCTGCGGACCCATCGTCCGGACCGTGCCGAGCGCGTGTTGTCGCTGATCCGGCAGATGCGCGGCGGCGCGCTCTACCAGGCCGAGTTCGGCTTGCGCATGCGCGGCGAGGGGCCGATCGCCCAGCTTCTTGCCGCGCGCTTCTCGGCGGCCGTGAAGCGGCTTGGCCTCAATCGCATCCGCTATCGCCTCGATACGCTGCGCTTCGCCGTGCCTGAGTCGGCGCGCACTGCTCTTGTGGATGCCAAGCGCGACGCCCGGCAGATGAAGCTTCTTTGAAGCAGCGTGCGATCTAAAGTAGCGTGTCCCGGTATGGGGCCCAGGGACGAGATACGCATCATCCTGCCGAAACTCGTAAGCTATGTCGTGGCGGCTGTCGTGATCGGCAGTGTTTACGGCTATTTTACCACGACCGCTACGTCGCCGACCGATTTCCACGGATTGATCCGGGGCGGCGTCACCGGCGCTCTTATCGGTGGCATCATCGGTCCCTTGGATACTTTTTTGCTGCAAGCCCCAGGCGCCCCGCTGACGCGCGTGCCGTTTCTGCTCAACGTCGCCGTGCGGGCGATAGTCTACCTCGGAGTCTTTCTGTTTGCGCTGGTGGTCGGCCACTGGCTTGTGCCGGACCATCCGCAAACCAGCGTGTTTAGCTTCCAACGCCTCGACATCCTGTTCTGTTTCGCCGCCACCTTCGTGGTCAGTTTCGTGTTCGAGGTGAATCGGCTCCTGGGCCAAAACGTCCTGCTGGCCTTCACAACCGGCCGTTACTACCGTGCAAAAGTCGAGCAGCGCATCTTTCTCATCATCGACATGAAGAACTCGACGGCGGCGGCCGAACGGCTGGGCGAGGTCGGCTTCCATCGACTGCTCAACCGCTTGGTCGTCGACTTGAGCGGAGCGATCGTGTTGCGCAAGGGCGAGATCTACAAATACGTCGGCGATGAGGTGATCGCCACCTGGCCGCTCGCCGAAGGTGTGAAGGATGCGTATTGCCTGCGGGCCTGCTTCGCCGCTATCGCCCGACTGGTCGATCGCGCCGCCGACTATGAGCGCGAGTTCGGCAGGCGTGTGGAATTCCGCGCCGGCCTGCATTGCGGTCCGGTCGTCGTCGGCGAGATGGGATCTGTCAAGAAGGAGATCGCATTGAGCGGCGATACGCTCAACACGGCGGCGCGCATCGTCGATGCGTGCCGTGATACCGGCGAACAAGTGATCGCCTCTGCAGCGCTTCTCAACCAGCTTATTCTGCCCAAGAATATCATCGCCCGGCCGCTGGGTTTGGTTCCTCTGCGCGGCAAGGAACAGGCGGTAGAACTCTTCGCGCTGGAGACGACGACAGCTTCTTAATCGAGGAATTGCACCCTGGGCCACAGCTCGCGCCAGCGTTTGCTGGCGACACGGCTCTCGTACTCATCGCGGCGTGTGCGTCCGAAGGCAGTGGGCTGGCAACGCAGGTTGACCAGATCGTCGACGCCGAGCGGTGCGATCACGGTGAGCGAATCGTCCGCTTCGAGGCGCACGCCCACCGCGGTCACCGTCTCCAGCCAATAGATCATCGAATCGGCCGTACTCTTGTGCTGCGGCAAGCTCTTCCAGATGTGCATGCGCGCCTGGTTGCGCACCTGCCACGGCAGGCCGGGCTTCAGGCCGCCGAGTTGCGCCTCGTAGCGCGCTTCCGGCTCTTTCGAGAGATCGCCGGCGTCATAGTAGAGCACGTCGATGTCAGCCGGCGGTCGAGGCGGCTGGATGCCATGCAGGTGATCCCACACGCGATTGCGCACGAAGCCTGCGGCGATGCACCAGTCCGGCAGGCCGAGCGTGCGGACCGCGCGAAGCTGTTCCATACCCACAGGATCCTGCGCAATGATGTCGGTGACGAGAGACATGGGCCGCACTTTACGCGGTGATCGTGGGGATATGCCGAGCTTCCGTTACGAAAAGCGCTGCGAAGCGCCGGGCGTCATCAGGATCGCCGGCATCGACGAGGTCGGCCGCGGTCCGATGGCCGGTCCGGTGGTCGCCGCGGTGGCGATTATCGACCGCACGCTTGCCAAGCGGAAGCTGCTCCGGCTGATCGACGATTCCAAGAAATTGATGCTCGAGGACCGAGAGGAGGCCTACGAGGCCATGATCGCTTCGGGCGCCGTGCACTATGCGGTCGGCGAAGCGAGCGTCGCGGAAATCGACAGCATCAACATCCTGCAGGCGACCTTCCTTGCCATGCGCCGCGCCCTGCAGGCGCTCGTCGATCAGCCGGACGTCGTGCTGATCGATGGCAATCGCGCACCGCCAGACCTCGGTTGCCGGGCCGAGACCATTATCGGCGGTGACGCGCGGTCGTATTCAATTGCGGCGGCGTCGATCCTGGCCAAGGTTACGCGCGACCGCTACATGCATGGGCTTGCCGCGTCATTCCCGGGCTATGGTTGGGAGACCAACGTCGGCTATAATACGGTGGAGCACCTTGCGGCGCTGAACCGGCTCGGCCCGACGCCGCATCACCGCAAGAGCTTTGCACCGGTGACGCGCCTTTTGGAGCCCGAGCTCTTCGAGAGCATGAGTCATGACTGACAAGAACAAGGACAGCGAACACGGCCGGCTCTTCGCCGAGCTCCGGGCCGAGGTGTCAAAGCTCGGCGAGGGCGAGACCCGGGAGCGACTGCTGACGCGGCTCGACCGCCTCGAAAAGTCGCTGCACACCTCATCCTTCGGCGAGCATGTGAAGGCCTTCGTCGAGGAAGCCGAGGAAGAGGCTGCAGCGATCGGCCCGTTCATGGCGAGACTGTCGAGCCTGCTGCCCTAGCCGCCGCTAGGTCTGGTATCCTTCCCTTGTGGACTGACTCGATCTTGTGGATCGATGCCCTAAACAATTGAATCAATTGTAATTTCTTGACCCGGACTCAGTGGATGACTCATCTTCCACTGATGTCTGTGGATTATCGTGACCGCGTCCTCGTCGGCGATTGCATTGAACTGATGGAGAGCCTGCCTGAAGGCTCGATCGATATGGTGTTCGCCGACCCGCCCTATAACCTGCAACTGGGCGGCGACCTTTTGAGGCCCGACAACAGCAAGGTCGACGCGGTCGACGATGACTGGGACAAGTTCGCCGATTTCGCCCGCTACGATTCCTTCACGCGCGCCTGGCTGGCCGCCGCGCGGCGGATCCTGAAGCCCGAGGGAACGCTGTGGGTGATCGGCAGCTACCACAACATCTTCCGCATCGGCACGGCGCTGCAGGACCAGGGTTACTGGCTTCTGAACGACATCGTCTGGCGCAAGTCCAATCCGATGCCGAACTTCAAGGGCAAACGCTTCACCAACGCTCACGAGACGCTGATCTGGGCGGCGCGCGATCGCCGCGCCAAGCGCTACACCTTCAACTATGATTCGATGAAGGCGCTGAACGAAGGCGTGCAGATGCGCTCCGACTGGCTGTTTCCGCTCTGCACCGGCGGCGAGCGGCTGAAGGGCGAGGACGGCAAGAAGGCGCACCCGACCCAGAAGCCGGAGGCATTGCTGTTCCGCTGCCTGATGGCCGCCACCAATCCGGGCGACACGATCCTCGATCCATTCTTCGGTACCGGCACGACCGGCGCGGTGGCGAGGCGCCTCGGCCGGCACTTCGTGGGACTGGAGCGAGATCGCACCTATGCCGCGCTCGCCCGCAAGCGCATCGCCGAGGTGACACCGCTGGCTGCCGAAGACGTGACGCCTACGCCTGGCAAACGCTCGGAGCCGCGCATTCCGTTCGGCGTGCTGATCGAGGCAGGGCTTCTGCGGCCCGGCACGGTGCTGAGCGATCTCAGCGGCCGCCTGCATGCGCGGGTGCGCGCCGACGGCACGCTCTCGGCGGCCAATTCTCGCGGTGAGCATCGCGGTTCGATCCATCAGGTGGGCGCGGCGGTGCAGGGCGCGCCGGCCTGCAACGGCTGGACGTTCTGGCACTTCGACGGCGAGGGCGGCCGCCGGCCGATCGACCATCTGCGCCAGCAGGTTCGCGCAGGGCTTTGAGCGCGCCGGCCGGCGCTTACCCATGCGGCCTTGTTGTGCTTAAGATGACCGCAGATGGAACCTGCGTCGTCTCGACAGAGAGAAATACTTGCGCTGGCCCGCGTCCAGGGACGGGTAAGCGTCGATGGCCTCGCCGAGAAATTCGACGTGACGCCGCAGACGATCCGCAAGGACCTCAACGACCTTTGTGAACAACGGCTGCTGAGCCGCATTCACGGCGGCGCCATCATCGCCTCCGGTGTCGAGAATACCGCCTACGAGGCACGCCGCCTGATCGCCGCTCGCGAGAAGCGGGCGATCGGGGACGCCGCAGCGGCGCTGGTCCCCGATCAAAGCTCGCTGTTCATCAACATCGGCACCACGACTGAGGAAGTTGCGCGCGCCCTCATCGGCCATGAGGATTTGCTGGTCATCACCAACAATCTCAACGTCGCGCGCACGCTCTATCCCTATCCCAGCTTCGATGTGATCGTGGCCGGCGGTCCGGTGCGGCGAAGCGACGGCGCCGTCGTTGGCGCTGCGGCCGTCGATCTCATCCGCCAGTTCAAGGTCGACACCGCGGTGATCGGCACTTCGGCGATCGATGAGGAAGGAGCACTCCTCGACTTCGATTATCGCGAGGTGCGGGTCAGCCAGGCGATCATGGAGAACGCCCGCCGCGTCATCCTGGTCGCCGACCGGCTGAAGCTCGAGCGCACAGCGCCGGTCCGGATCGGCCATATCTCCCAGGTCCAGGTCTTCGTCACCGACCGACTTTCATCCGCTGGCCTGCGCGACATCTGCCTTCAGAATTCGGTCGAAGTCATCGAGACCGCACCGGTGGAAGTGGCCGGGCTCGACCAGGTAAAACAAGCGCGCTAAGCGCGCGGTTTTCTTCGATTCGGCTCGCTTATGGCAATTTATAGGCGCAATACCGCCTTGCGAAGGCATATTTGGGCGGTTATATTTCGAATTAACAGAAAACGAAAATAATACGAAAAATTGTCGATAGATTTCGACCTCGCCGTTATCGGCGGCGGCATCAACGGCTGCGGAATCGCCCGCGAAGCCGTCCGGCGCGGGCTTTCCGTGTTCTTGTGCGAACAGGAAGACCTTGCTTCCGGGACGTCGTCGGCTTCGACCAAGCTGATCCACGGTGGGTTGCGCTACCTGGAACACTACGAGTTCCGGCTGGTGCGCAAAGCATTGCAGGAGCGCGAGGTGCTGTGGCGCATGGCGCCGCACATCGTGAAGCCGTTGCGCTTCGTCCTGCCGCATCATGCCGGCCTGCGGCCGCGATGGCTGCTACGACTGGGGCTCTATCTTTACGATCATCTCGGCGGACGGAAGTTGCTGCCGGCGACCCGGACCCTCGATCTGCAGCATGATCCGGCCGGAGCGCCCTTGAGGCCGAGCTTCAGTCGCGCCTTTGAATACTCCGACTGCTGGGTCGATGATTCTCGTCTTGTGGTCATGAACGCCATCGATGCCGCACGGCATGGGGCGACCATCCGCACGCGAACGCGCTGTCTGTCGGCTGACCGCGCCAACGGTGCCTGGAGCCTCGAGGTCGAGAACCGGCACACGATGGAGCGCAGCCGCGTGCGTGCCAAGGTGCTGGTCAATGCGGCCGGGCCTTGGGTCAGGAGCGTATTGTCCAACGCCGCGCCCGCCGATGCCTCGGTCAGGATCCGGCTGGTGCAGGGCTCGCACATCGTCGTGCGGCGGCTGTACGACCACGACAAGTGCTACATTTTCCAGAACGCCGACGGGAGGATTGTCTTTGCGATCCCCTTCGAACGCGACTTCACCCTGATCGGCACGACCGATCGGGATTATGTCGGCGATCCAGCCAGTGTGAAGGCGAGCGAGGAAGAGATCACCTATCTCTGCGCCGCGGTCAGCGACTATTTCCGCAAGCCTGTCACGTCAGCTGACGTCGTCTGGTCCTATTCCGGCGTCCGGCCGCTCTATGACGACGGCATTTCCGAAGCGCAGGCCGTGACCCGCGACTATGTGCTGGTGCTTGACGCGCCGTCGGGCGAACCTGCCCTGCTCAATGTCGTGGGTGGAAAGATCACCACCTTTCGACGTTTGGCTTCGGCTGTTCTCGACAAGCTCGCGCCGCATCTGCCGTCGATGCGTCCGCCGGCTGATGCTGCTGCTTTGCCAGGTGGCGACTTCCCGGTTCAGGGCTTCGATGCGTTGGTCACCGACCTTGGTGGCCGCCATCCCTATCTGTCGGCCGATCACGCGATGCGGTTGGCGCGCGCCTACGGCACACGCGCTTTCGTTCTGCTCGAAGGCGCACGCAGTCTCGGTGATCTTGGCCGATCGTTCGGTGCTGACCTCACCGAACGCGAGGTCGGCTTCCTGATGGACCAGGAATGGGCCGAAACCGCCGCCGACGTCGCGTGGCGCCGTTCCAAGCTCGGTTTGCGCCTGACGGCCACTGAGCTGGCCGAGCTCGACAACTGGATGACGGCACGCCACAGACGGCCAGGCACTGGCCCTTCGTTGCAGCGCGCGGATTACCGCGCCTGACTTGGGATGCCGCCGACCTCCTAGCCCTTCGCGACGTGCTCGATCACCTTGCGCATGACCGTCGGCAGGGCGCGATCGGTCATCTGGTCGACCGTGCACCAGGCGCTGCCGGGCGCGAGCTTGGCGAGGCCCGAGGTCGCGGCGACGGCATGCGCGACGGCGAGCTCAAGATGGAAATGGGTGAAGGTGTGGCGCACGCCGCCGTCGAGCACCTTCCATCGTGCCGGCACGGGCGCCTGCTTCAAAGCCTCGATGATCGACAGCGTCCCCTCGCGCCAGTCGCTTGACGGCACTTCGTCCATGCCGCCCAGCAAGCCTTTGGTCGGCCGCTTGCGCAGCAGCACCGCGCCATCCTTGCGCGTAAGCACGAAGGCAAGTCCGCGTCGCGTTGGCCTTTCGGCCTTGGGCGCGCGCCGCGGCAGCTCCTCCGCAATGCCCCGCTTGCGCGCGACACAGCCTGCCATCAGCGGGCAGATGACACAGCGCGGGCGGCGCGGCGTGCAGACAGTGGCACCAAGATCCATCATCGCCTGGGCGTAGTCGCCGGCACGGCGCTGCGGCACCAGGGCGGCCGCCCGCAAGTTGATCTCGGCCTTGGCGTCGGGCAGCGGCGTCTCGATCGCGAACAGGCGCGCGATCACGCGCTCGACATTGCCGTCGACCGCCGACGCCGGCTCATCGAAGGCGATCGCTCGGATGGCGGCGGCGGTGTAGGGGCCGATGCCGGGCAGCGCCAGCAATTCTTCTTCGTCGCGCGGGAAAACGCCGCCGTGATGTTCCGTCACGGCCCGTGCACACGCATGCAGGTTACGAGCCCGTGCGTAGTAGCCGAGACCTGCCCAGGCCGAGAGCACCTCGTCGATCGGTGCGCGCGCCAACGCGTCGACCGTGGGCCAACGCTTCACAAAGCGGTGAAAGTAGTCGCCGACCGTGGCGACGGTCGTCTGCTGCAGCATGATCTCCGACAGCCAGACGAGATAAGGCGCGCTGCGTTTCCCCGCCGGCGCGCGCCAGGGCAGGGTGCGACGATGACGATCGTACCAATCGAGCAGGCGTGTGGCGTGGGTCATGGTCATGCGAGAGGCCGTGGCCTAGCATAAGGAGCAGACTTTGAAAGGGTCCATGCGGGAAAACGGCTTTCGCGCGATCGGCGGAGTTACCCGGCAGCTCACCTCGGGGATTACTCCGAAAGGTGGCAAGGGACGCGGCGTTCCGCTTGCCCGCCTGAAGGTCGAATGGTCGGCGATCGTCGGCGCAGAGGTCGCGCGCGTTTCGCGTCCCGATGCGCTGGTGGCCGGACGTGGCGCCCGCACGACGCAGGGTGGGGCCATGATCCTGCGCTTGCGCGTGGCAGGTGCCGCATCGCTTGAGATCCAGCATATGGCCGATCGGTTGGTCGAACGGGTGAACGGCTATTTCGGCCATCGCCTGATCGACGAGATTCGCCTGATGCAGGGCGGCATTGCGCCGCCAGCACCGACACGGGCGCTGCCCGCTGCCGATCCGGCCAGCGTACGGCGCATTGCCGAGCGGGTAGAAACGGTGAAGGATCCCGAGCTCAAGGCGGCGCTCGCCCGATTGGGCACCCGCATCGCCGCCAGCCGGCGCAGTATCCTGCTGGGCGGATTGGGCGCGGTCCTGTTCGCGCGCGCGCCGCGGGCCCAGGAGCCGACCGAGGAGCAGGCGAAGGTGCTCGCGGTCCAACCTGATGACCATGTCCTCGGCAAAGCCAATGCGCCAAACCTCATCATCGACTATTTCTCGCTGACCTGCCCGCACTGCGCCAATTTCTCTGCCGCCGTGCTGCCGGACCTGCGAAAGGTCTTCGTCGATACCGGCAAGGCCCGCTTCGTCTATCGCCACTTCCCCTCCGACTCGATCGCGACCCATGCGAGCCAGCTCGCCGAATGCGCCGGCCCGGGCGACTTCTTCGACGCGATCGAGGTCTTGTTTCGCTCCCAGGTCGATTGGCTGACCGCCGCCGATCCCGAAACGGAAATGGTGAAAATCCTGGAGAAGAAGGGTGTTGCCGCCGGCAAGTGCCTCACGGACGACCAGCTTTTGAACAAGATCGTCGCCGATGTGCAGAGCGGCCAGGTGTTGGGGGTGCGGCAGACGCCAACCCTGTTCATCAATGGCCAGAATTGTGGGAATCCCGGCGGGACCGATGCCATCGGCAAGATTCTCCGGGATATCGGCCGGTAAAGGTTTGACTCCCCACAGGCTAAATTCCCAAGATGTAGTGGAGAGGAAGTCGAGTATGCGGAATATCTTGATCGTCGCCGGCGGGCTCGTGGCGGTGGCCGCGATTGCGTTTGGCGTCTATTCGGGAACGCGCCCGGCCTCGTCTGGTCCGGAGCCGACCCCGGCGGCCGCGACGGCGGCGCCGGACAAGGCCGCTATCCTTACCGTTCAGCCCACCGACCATGTCGAGGGCGATGCCAAGGCCCCCATCACCCTGATCGAGTATGCCTCGTTCACGTGCCCGCATTGCGCCCGCTTCAACACAGTGGAACTGCCGGAGATCAAGAAAAAGTGGATCGATACCGGCAAGGTGAAGCTGGTCTATCGCGACTTCCCGCTCGACGAGACGGCAGCGCGCGCGGCGATGCTCGCGCAGTGCGCGGGCGACGACAAATATTATGCTGTGATCGACATGATCTTCCGCGGCCAGGGCAATTGGGCGACGGCGTCAGATCCGATCGCGGAGCTTTCCAAGTCGCTGCGCATCGCCGGGATGGGCGAGAGTGAGGTGAAGGCGTGCCTCGCCGATTCCAAGCGGGTCGATGCCGTGACCGCCTCCTACCGCAGCGGCGAGCAGGTAGGTGTCGATTCAACGCCAACACTTTTTATCAACGGCGAGCAATACAAGGGTGCGCGCTCCATCGAGGAGCTCGACGCGGCTTTCAATAAGATTCTGAAGAAGTAAACCCGGATAACCAAAAGGCGTGGTGTAGATGGTCCAGTTCGACAAGCTCCGGCTTTCCGGCTTCAAGTCCTTCGTTGACCCGACGGAGCTCGCGATCGAGCCCGGCATGACCGGGATCGTCGGGCCCAATGGCTGTGGCAAGTCGAATCTCGTCGAGGCGCTCAAGTGGGTGATGGGCGAGACCTCGGCCAAGCAGATGCGCGGCAGCGAGATGGAGGACGTGATCTTCTCCGGCGCCGGCAGCCGGCCGGCACGCAACATCGCCGAGGTCATGCTGACGCTCGACAACAAGACGCGCACCGCGCCGGCGATGGTGAACGACGCCGACCAGCTCGATATCGTGCGGCGCATCGAGCGTGGCCAGGGCTCGGCCTATTCCGTCAACGGCCGTGAAATCCGCGCCCGCGACGTGCAGACCCTGTTTGCCGATTCCGCGACCGGCGCGCGCTCGACAGCGCTGGTGAGCCAAGGCCGCATCGGCGCGCTGATCAACGCCAAGCCTGCCGACCGGCGCACCATTATCGACGAGGCGGCCGGCATCACCGGCCTCTACGCTCGCCGCCACGAGGCCGAGCTGCGCCTGCGCGCGGCCGAGCAGAATCTTGCGCGTGTGCAGGACGTGCTGGTCGCGTTGGAGGAGCAGCACAAGGGCCTGAAGCGCCAGGCGCGCCAGGCCAGCCGCTATCGCAATCTCTCCGACCATATCCGCCGCGCCGAAGCCGCCGTGCTGGCGCTGAGGCTCGCGGCTGCCGAGCGCGAACTTGCGGAGGCGGGCGAGCGGCTCCGGGAAGCAGAGACGCAGGTCGCCGACCTGACGCGCTTGGTCGGCCTCGCGACGACGGCGCAGGCCGAGGCTGCGACCGCGTTGCCGCCGCTGCGCAACGATGAAGCCGCGGCCGCCGCGGCGCTTCAGCGCTTGCGGGTGGCGCACGATGCGCTGACCGCGGAAGCCGAGCGTGTCGCCTCGGCGCAGCAGGACTCCGAGACCCGCCTGCAGCAGACCGATTCCGATCTCGGCCGCGAGCGCGGCCGCAAGGGCGATGCCGACGCGGCCATCGCTGATCTCGACGACCAACGCGGCAAGCTCGAGCAGGAACGGGTCGGCGAGGAGGATCGCGCCAACGCCGCGCAGCTCGCCCGTGACGAGGCACATGCCGCCACCAGCGCGGCGGAAGCCGAGCATGATCGCCTGACGCGGCAGATTGCCGACGATGAAGCGTTGCGCGCCAGTGTGAGTCGCGAGATTGCCGAATTGCAGGATCGCCTCGGCAGGCTCCAGGCACGGCGGTCGGAAGTCGCAGGCCAGCAGCAGGAGATCGAGAACGAACTCAAGGGTCTGCCCGCGCTCGGCGAGGTCGAGGCGGCGCTGGAGGCGGCCAGGATCGCGCTCGACGAGACGCGACGCCAAAGCGCGGAGGCGATCGAAAGCGCCCGCGAGGCCGAACGCTACGAGTCCGATGCCGCCCGCGCTGCTGTCGCCAAGGCCGAGGCCGAGCGCATCGACATGGAGCAGGCGCGTGCTGCAGAACGCCAGGCCGCCGAGCAGAGCCATGCCGCTGCTGCCGAGCTCCTGCAGAAGGCCAATGCGCGGCTGACCAAGCTGCGCGCCGAAGAGGCGGGTGTCGCGGCGGCGTTGAAGTCCGCCGCCACGTCTCTGTGGCCGCCGCTGCTCGATGCGCTGACGGTCGAGCCTGGCTTCGAGAAGGCGCTGGGCGCGGCGTTCGGCGAGGAACTCGAGGCGTCATCCGATCGCGGCGCGCCCGTGCACTGGCTGCCGCTCGGCCCGATCGCCGATGCGCCGGCGTTGCCCGACGGCGTGACGCCACTCGTGGCGCATGTTCAGGCTTTGCCCGAGCTGGAACGGCGGCTCGCCTTCATCGGCCTCGTGGCCGACGATGCAACCGGCGCTGCGCTGCAGGCGGGGCTGAAGCCGGGACAGCAGCTTGTCACGGCCGAGGGCGCGGTTTGGCGTTGGGATGGTTACACGATGCGCGCCGGCGCCCCCTCGACGGCCGCCGTGCGGCTGAGCCAGCGCAATCGCCTGGCCGAGATTCGTCAGCAGATCGACACGCTGGCGGCGGAGCAGGCGACGATACAGGCACGTGTCGAGGCGGAGACGAGCTGGCTCGCAGCGGCCCGCAACGCCGAGAAGACTTGCGTCGAGCAGGCGCGCCGGCATGAGCGGCATGTGTCGGAGGCGGCACGGCGCAAGGCACAGGAGGCGGGCGAAGCAACGCGCGCGGCCGAACGGTCTGCGCAAGGCGCGATCGCGACGGCTGAGCGTGCTGCAACCGAGGCCCGTGACCGCCACACTGACATTGCGCGACGCACTGACCAGCTCAACACGCGGATGGCGGCGATCGAGCAGGTGGTGGCCGAGATCGCGGATGGCGTAGCGGACGCCGAGATGCGGCGGACCTTCCGTCAGGCCCGGCTATCGTCGATCTCCGACACCCAGGCCGATCGCGTGACGGCCGGCACGCTCAGGGCGCGGATCGCCGAACTGCGGGCGCAGCTCGTCGAAGCCGAGGGTGCCTGCGATCGGCTGGCGCGCGAGGCCGCGATGCGCGCCGAGCGACTGGGCCAGATCGCGCAGGACCACGAGGGCTGGAGCAAGCGCCTCGCCGATGCCGACGGCCAGATCACCGAGCTCGACGCGCGTCGCGAGCAGATCACGGCAGCGCTTGCCGAGCTTGCCGCAAAGCCGGCGGAGATCGAGGCCAAGCGGCTCGCCCTAAGCGAGGAGATCGCCAAGGCGGAGCAGAAGCGCCAGGAGGCCGCCGACCGGCTCGCGATCGGCGAGACGCAGCTCAGCGAGGCCGACAAGGCACTGCGCCAGGCTGAAGGCGAGCTGGCGGGTGCGCGCGAGAGCCGCGTGCGACGCGAGGGCCTGGTCGAGCAGTCGACCAAGGACCGCGAGACGGTCGTCGAGCGTATCGTCGAGCGGCTGCGCTGCGAGCCCGACGGCGTGCTGGCGCTGGCCGAGGTCCAGTCGCTGGAGGAGCTGCCCGAGATCGAGAAGGCCGAGCACAAGCTCGAGCGACTGGTGCACGAGCGCGAGACGATGGGAGCCGTGAACCTGCGCGCCGAAGAGGAGGCCAACGAACTTGAGCAGCAGATCACCGGCATGACGGCCGAGCGCGACGATCTGGTCGCCGCGATCGGCCGCCTGCGCCAAGGTATCCAGAGTCTCAACCGCGAAGGCCGCGAGCGCTTCCTCGCCGCCTTCGAGCATGTGAGCGGCCACTTCCAGCAGCTCTTCACCAAACTGTTCGGCGGCGGCAAGGCGGAGCTTCGGCTCACCGAGTCGGAGGATCCGCTCGAGGCCGGTCTCGAGATCCATGCCAGCCCGCCGGGCAAGAAGCTGCAGGTGATGTCGCTTCTGTCGGGCGGCGAGCAGGCGCTGACCGCCCTGTCGCTCCTGTTCGCGGTGTTCATGACCAACCCGGCGCCGATCTGCGTGCTGGACGAGGTGGACGCGCCGCTGGACGACCTGAACGTGGAGCGCTTCTGCGCGCTGGTGCAAGAGATCGCAGGCCGGACCGACACGCGCTTCCTGATCATCACCCACCATCGCGTCACCATGGCGCGGATGGACCGCCTGTACGGCGTCACCATGGCCGAGCGCGGCGTGTCGCAGCTCGTTTCAGTCAACCTGATGGAGGCCGACAGGATGGTGGCTTAGCGGCCACGACATTGGTCGATTAAACAAGCAACAAGACTATCTTCCTCTCACATCGACTCGGGCGCCGGCTTTGGCCAGCCGGCGCCCTTCTCTTTGGGGGGCGGCGGATGTAGTGTCCGGCCATGCCCGACACACTGGTTCCCTCCGTCACCGACGTGGTCGAACTCACGCGTGCCCTGGTGCGCTGCGAGAGTGTGACGCCCCGTGAGGGAGGGGCATTGCAGTTCCTCGAAGGCACGCTGACGCCGCTCGGCTTTCGCTGCGAGCGCATGGATTTCAGCCAGGCCGGGACCGACGATGTCGCGAACCTCTATGCGCGCATCGGCACGGGCGGGAAGCATTTCTGCTTCGCCGGCCATTCCGATGTGGTTCCGGTAGGCGATCTCTCGTCCTGGACTATCGGGCCGTTCACCGCCGAGTTGTCCGGCGGCTATCTGTTCGGACGCGGCGCCGCCGACATGAAGGGGGCGATCGCCGCCTTCACCGAAGCCGCCGCCCGTTTCCTCGCGCGGCGCGGCCGTTCGTTCGGCGGCTCGATCAGCCTCCTGATCACTGGCGACGAGGAAGGACCGGCGGTCAATGGCACGGTGAAGATGCTGCAGCGGCTTGCCGCGCGAGGCGAGACCATCGATGCTTGCGTGGTCGGCGAGCCGACGAGTTCCAGGCGCTTCGGCGACATGATGAAGATCGGCCGTCGCGGCAGCATGACCGTCGAGATGACCGTACGCGGCGTCCAGGGCCACGTCGCCTATCCCGAGCGGCTGGACAATGCGATCCATCGCCTGTCGGCGCTGATCGAGGCGCTGGTGCGCGAACCGATCGACTCCGGCAGCACGCACTTCCAGCCGACGTCGCTGCAATTCACCACCGTCGATGTCGGCAACAAGGCGACCAACATCGCGCCGGGCGTCGCGGTGGCGCGTTTCAACACGCGCTTCAATGATCTCTGGACGTCCAAGACCCTGCTGGCTCACCTGCAGGAGCGGATCGAACGCGCGAACGCGGCGCTCGGTGGTCATGGCGCCATCGACTACAAGGTCGAGGTGTCGGGCGAATCCTTCTACACGCCGCCAGGGCCATTGTCCGATCTCGTGGCGGGTGCCGTGCGCGACGTTGCGGGAATCGATCCCGAACTCTCCACCACCGGCGGCACATCGGATGCCCGCTTCATCCGAAGCTACTGCCCGGTGCTGGAATTCGGACTGGTAGGCGAGAGCATGCACAAGGTCGATGAGAAGAGCGGCGTCGACGATCTCAGGACGCTGGCCCGCGTCTACGAGACAGTGCTCGATCGCTACTTCGCGGTCTGATCTCGTCGTGTTCGCAAAAGGAGAGATTGCCCGCGGCACGCAGGGCGCGCTTCGGTTCCTGCAGCGTGATCCCGCAGCGCCGTTCCACTTCGAGAATACGCCCGAAGCCTGCCTGCGCTCGTTCCAGGTCATGGTGCTCGTGGCGCCGATCTACATGCTCTACCTGATGATCTCCTATTCGCGGCTCAACACCATAGCCGATACCGGGGAGGTCGCGCTGGTCGAGGCGCTGCACTATGTCGTCGACTGGCTGCTTTATCCTGTCGTGTTCTACGAGATCGCGCGGCGCCGGCGCTGGCTCGATCGCTACCCGCGCTACATCAGTGCGCTCAACTGGATCAGCCTGCCGGCCATGACGGTGCTGCTGTTCGACGCCGTCATTGCCAATGTGGCGCCGTGGCCTTTCCCGACCATCTTCGATCTCGCGGTGCAGGCGCTGTTGTTCTACTGGATCATCATCACGACGCGCATGATCCTGGGCGTCAACTGGTTCATCGCTGGCCTGCTCCTGATCGTGAACTGGGTGCCGTCCTTCTTCCTGTCACTGATCGTCAGCCGCATCCTCGGCGTCTCCGCTGCTGTCAGCGGCTAGATCGTAGCGCACTTCCATCAGGCAAAGACCGATGGGCGGGGCGGTCGGGCCGGCGCGTGTGCGGTCGCGGGCGGCCAGGGCCTGTTCGACATCGCGACGGCTCCACTGACCGCGGCCCACGAGCTGCAGTGTGCCGACCAGGATGCGTACCTGGTTGTGCAGGAACGAACGTGCTCCGACGTCGATCTCGATCTCTTCGCCGTCGCGATGCACGGCGAGCCGGTCGAGAGTCTTGATCGACGAGTTGGCCTGGCAGTTGATCGACCGGAAACTGTTGAAGTCATGCCGGCCCAGGAGTACCGACGCAGCCTTGGCCATCGCGTCTGCATCGAGTGGTACGGGCACGTGCCAGACCTGCCCGTGATCGAGCGCGGACGGCGAGCGGCGATTGAGAATGCGATAGCGATAGCGCCGCCAGGTCGCGGAGAAGCGGGCATGGAAGCCGGCCGGCGCCAGTTCGGCGGATGGCACCACGATCGGATGCGGCCGCAAGTGAAAGCAGAGGGCACCACGAACCGATTCGACGGGCTGCTCGCGGACAAGGTCGAAGTGCGCCACTTGACCACGCGCGTGAACGCCGGCGTCGGTCCGGCCCGCGCCCTGCACATGCACGCGTTCGCCGGTGAAAGCGAACACGGCATCCTCCAGCGCCGACTGGATCGATGGGCCGCTGTCCTGTCGCTGCCAGCCGACGAATGGGCCGCCGTCGTACTCGACCGTAATCTTGTAGCGCGGCACGACTCAGCCGGGCTTGGTCTGCGGCAGCGGTATGACGGCAGGCGAGGGCAGGACCGTGCCGGGCGCCAGGGCGAAACCGCGCAGGAAAGCGTCGGCTGATTGCGCTGCCCGCCCGGCGCGCTGCAGCTTCAGCAGGCGCAAGCCGCCGCTGCCGCAGGCGACGATCGGAAAGCCATCGCGACCGAGTCCGAAAGTGCCTGGCATGCCGGAGGCCAGGGCCAGCCCGGCCTGCAGCACCTTGATCCGTTCCACGCCGCCTTCATGCGGCGCTTCGAAAGACGTACCGGGCCAGGGGTGGAAGGCGCGCACCTTGCGCTCCAGCTCCGCCGCCGGCCGTCGCCAGTCGAGAAGGCCTTCTTCCTTGCCGAGCTTGTGGGCATAGGTCACGCCTTCCTCGGGCTGCGGCACGGGCTCGATCGTCTTGCGTATCAACCCGTCGAGCGTCGAGACGATCAAAGTTGCGCCCAGGCTGGCGAGACGGTCGTGCACGGTGTCGGCCGTGTCGGCTGCCGAGATCGGCGTGCGCTCGGCCAGCAGCATCGGCCCGGTGTCGAGCCCTTCGTCCATACGCATCGTGGTGACGCCGGTTTCCGCATCGCCAGCGAGCAAGGCGCGATGGATCGGTGCGGCACCGCGCCAGCGCGGCAGCAGCGAGCCGTGGATGTTGATGCAACCCAACACTGGCGCGTCCAGGAAGTTTTTCGGCAGGATATGACCATAGGACACGACGACGGCCGCATCGAGATCGAGCGCCTTGAAGGCCGCCGCTTCGTCCTCATGCCGCAGTGTCTTCGGCGTGCGTACGACGAGGCCGAGTGTATCGGCCGTCTCGTGCACGGGCGTCTTGCGCTCCTGTTGGCCGCGGCCGGCAGGTTTGGGCGCCCGGGTGTAGACGCAGACCACCTCATGGCCCGCTTCGACCAGCGCCTTGAGCGCGGGAACGGCGAAGGCCGACGTGCCGAGAAATGCGATCTTCATCGCCGCATCTTATAGGCAGCCGCGCGCGGGTGAGCTAGGTATCGCCGGCAATGGATTCCGATACCCCCACGACCGGCAAGGGGCCTGCCGCCAACCTTGCCGCCCGCCGCGCTGCGGGCCAAATCCATTCTGATCCCGTGCAGGAAAAGATCGTTCAGCGATTGCAGTCGGTGCACGAGCAGCTTGCGTCGCAGACAGCGGTGGCACCGCGGCCCGGCCTCCTGGCGCGCTTGGGGTTCGGCCGGGCGGAGAAATCGCCTGTCGGTCCGCGTGGGCTCTACATCTGGGGACCGGTCGGACGCGGCAAGTCTATGCTGATGGATCTCTTCTTTGCCGATGCGCCTGTTGCGCGAAAGCGTCGCGTGCATTTCCACGAATTCATGCTCGAGGTCCACGACCGCTTGCATCGGCGACGCGAGGATCTGGCGGCCAAGGGTGCGCCGCCCGAGGCCGACACCATCGTGCCGATCGCCAAGGATATCGCGCGCCAGACACGGCTTTTGTGCTTTGACGAGTTCCAGGTCACCAACATCGCCGATGCGATGATCCTCGGCCGCCTGTTCGAAACCCTTTTGGACGAGGGCGTGACGGTAATCGCGACGTCCAATCGCCCGCCCGACGATCTCTACAAGAACGGCCTGCAGCGCGACCGCTTCCTGCCCTTCATCGAGCTGATCAAGAAGCGGCTCGAGATCCTCGAGCTGGGCGGCAGCCAGGATTATCGCCTGGGCCGCATGCGCAAGCTCGAGCTCTACCTGACGCCGCTCGGCGCCTGGGCGACCGCCAAGCTCGATGAGGCCTTCCGCGCGCTGGCGGACGGTGCCGACGGCGAGCCGCGCGTGCTGCGCACGCAGGGCCGCGATGTGGAAGTGCCGCGTGCCGCACCGGGCGTGGCCATGGCGCACTATCTCGATTGGTGCGCCAAGCCCATGGGAGCGGCGGATTTCCTCTGCATTGCCGACAATTTCCACACGGTGATCCTGGCCGAGATTCCCAGGATGGGACCAGACAGTCGCGACAAGGCGGCACGGTTCGTGACCATGATCGACACGTTTTATGAACGGAAAGTGAAGTTCATCTGTTCCGCAGCCTCGCCGCCGGACCGTCTCTATGTCGATGGTGATGGGACCTTCGAATTCCAGCGCACGGTCTCGCGGTTGATGGAGATGCAGAGCCCCGAGTACCTCGCGCTCGACCATATCGATGCGGGATGACCTCTCCTGTTTGTGATTGAGCGCAACTGAGACCCGGCCCTAGCGTTTGGCCTCCGATTCACTTTTCAGGAGGCCCGACATGGATGGCGACCACATCTCGTTCGATGACAAAGTCTCGCGCCGCAGTGCCCTGATCGGAACCGGTGCCTTTGGCGCGGCTTTCGCACTCGCCGCCCGGCCGATTCAGGCGCAGACGATGATCGTGACTCCGTCCGACGGCCTGACTGCAGGTGTGGTGTCGGTGAAGACCAAGGACGGCAAGGAGATGAAGGCCTATCGCGCCATGCCGGCATCAGGCTCGGGATTCGGCACGATCCTCGTCACGCAGGAGATCTTCGGCGTCCACGCCCATATCGCGGACATTTGCCGACGCTTTGCCAAAGCCGGCTACTACGCCGTCGCGCCGGATCTCTACTTCCGCCAGGGCGACGCCACCAAGGTCGATGACGTTCAGACCCTGATCAAAGACTTCGTGGCCAAGACGCCTGACGATCAGGTGATGGGCGATTTCGACTCGACCGCTGCCTTCGCCAAGGCGGAGGGCAAGGCGGACCTGTCAAAACTCGGCATCACCGGCTTCTGCTGGGGTGGCCGCATCGTCTGGCTTTACGATGCGCACAATCCCGCGATCAAGGCAGCGGTTGCCTGGTATGGGCCGCTCGGCTCAAGAGGCCCGGCCAAAAATCCGCCCGACATCGTGAAGGAACTGCATGGGCCGGTCCTGGGTCTATACGGCGGCGCTGACCCGGGCATCCCGCAGGACGCCGTCGAGAAAATGCGCGAGGCCCTCAAGGCGTCCGGAAACCCTGCCGCGGCCAAGTCGGAAATCCACGTCTATCCGGATACGCCGCATGCGTTCAACGCCGACTACCGACCTTCCTATCGTAAGGAAGCGGCCGAGGATGGCTGGAAGCGTTGTCTCGCCTGGTTCAAGGCCAACGGTGTAACATGACCGGATGATCGAGACGATTGGACTGAAAACACGCTCGGGCCTCACTTTCACCACTGACGTCGCTGGTCCGGCCGGCGGTGCTCTCGTGCTGTTGCTGCACGGCTTCCCGGAGTCGCGACACAGTTGGCGTGCGGCCCTGCCGGCGCTCGCGGCGGCGGGCTATCGCGCGGTCGCGCCCGATCAGCGCGGCTACTCAGCCCGCGCGAGGCCCGATCCGAAGGATCTGTCCAACTACGCTTTCGACAAGTTGATCGCCGATGCGATCGACATCGCCGATGCCTCGGGCTCCGCCGGCAAGCGCTTCCATCTGGTGGGCCACGATTGGGGTGGGCAGGTTTCGTGGGGCGTGGCGGGCCGGCATCCCGACCGGCTCGCATCGCTCACCATCCTGTCGCGGCCGCATCCCTCGTCGTTTCGCCGAGAGCTTTTGAAGGAGGATGGCGACCAAAAGCATCGCTCGCGTCATCACCGCAAGTTCCTGGAACCTGAGACCGGGCCGATGCTGCTGGAAGAGAACGCGCGACGGCTGCGGCGCAATCTTGCGACCCAGGGCGTGCTGGACGCGGCGATCGCGGAGCATCTCAGCGTGCTGGGCAATCCCGAAGCGCTCGAGGCGGCGCTAGCTTGGTATCGCGCCAACAAGGGGCTGGCGGCCGAGATCGGCACGATCCAGGTGCCGACGCTCTACATCTGGGGCGATGCGGATGCGACGGTGGGTCCGGATGCCGCACATGGCACCAGGGATTTCGTCGGCAAAGCCTACGGCATGGAGATC
Organism: Alphaproteobacteria bacterium; assembly: GCA_017308235.1. Lineage (GTDB taxonomy): Bacteria > Pseudomonadota > Alphaproteobacteria > Reyranellales > Reyranellaceae > Reyranella. Next base: position 98,709 of record JAFKFL010000013.1, read on the forward strand.
CTGCCGGGCGTCGGCCATTTCGTGATGGATCAGGCGCCGGCCAAGGCAGTCGAGCTGTTGCTGAACCACCTCGGCCGGCATCCCCTTTGATCAGGCCGCTTTCAGCAGGCCAAGCTGCTGCAGCGCGGTCACGCCGTCGTCGAGGCCGATCTCCTCGGCGATCTTGCCGTTCTTGACTCGCAGCACGGTGGTGCCGGTGAAGTACATCTTCCGACCGGTCGCGGCCGGGAGAGAGCCGATCAGGAAGTCGCTGAATGCCGGCCCGGTATGCGTGCCGCCACCCTTCCAGCGCCCGACCACGTAGTCGTCCTCCGCGATCAAATCCGCGGCGCCTTCGAAATGCAGATCGGGGAAGGCTGCGCGGAAATCGATCATGAATTGCTTCACGTCGTCGCGACCGCGCCGCGGCTCATGTAGGGAATACTGCAGGAGGATATCGGGTGCGGCGAGTTCTTCGACGATGGCCGGATCCCAGGGATTGCCCCAGAAGCCCGTGAACCAGCGCCCGACGATGGCCTTGTTATCCTGTTCCTTGGACATGGTGGACTCCTTCGTGTTGTTGGCAACACGGAGATAGCCCGGCGGAATTTCGCGAAATATCCGTTGGCCGCATCGTATTCGGCGTGCACGAAGCAGCGCCTCGATTGGTCCTGGATGCCCCTGCCTTGCCGCTTCGGCTGATTCGCGCTACCACGCGCCGCCCTTGAAAAACGGAGATTTCGCATGGCTCGCAAGAAGATCGCGCTGATCGGCGCCGGACAAATCGGCGGCACCCTCGCTCTGCTCGCTGGCCAGAAGGATCTGGGCGACATCGTCCTGTTCGACATTCCCGATGCCGAGGGCATCGCCAAGGGCAAGGCGCTCGACATCGCGCAACTCTCTCCGGTCGAAAGCTTCGATGCGAACTATTCCGGTTCGTCCAACTACAAGGATATCGCCGGCGCCGATGTCGTGATCGTGACCGCGGGCGTGCCGCGCAAGCCCGGCATGACGCGCGACGACCTGGTCGGCATCAATGCCAAGGTGATCAATGCGGTCGGCAAGGGCATCAAGGAGAACGCGCCCAATGCTTTCGTGATCGTGATCACCAATCCGCTCGATGCGATGGTCGGCCTGATGCAGGAAGTGACGGGCTTCCCGGCCAAGCGCGTGGTCGGCATGGCGGGCGTGCTCGACTCGTCGCGCTTTCGCCTGTTCCTCGCCGAGGAGTTCAAGGTCTCGGTGCAGGACGTCACCGCCTTCGTGCTGGGTGGGCATGGCGACACGATGGTGCCGCTGATCCGCTACTCCACGGTGGCCGGTATTCCGCTGCCCGATCTGGTGAAGATGGGTTGGACCACCCAGGAACGGCTCGACAAGATCGTGCAGCGTACGCGTGACGGTGGCGCGGAGATCGTGGGTCTGCTGAAGACCGGTTCGGCCTTCTATGCGCCGGCGGCGTCCGCCATCTCGATGGCCGAGGCCTACCTCAAGGACAAGAAGCGGGTGATCCCCTGTGCCGCCCTGCTGAACGGCGAATACGGGGTGAAGGGCCTCTACATCGGTGTGCCTGTCGTGGTCGGCAAGGACGGCGTCGAGAAGATCGTCGAGGTGTCGTTCAATGCCGACGAGAAGGCGATGTTCGACAAGTCGGTCGCGGCCGTGAAGTCGCTGGTGGAAGCGACCAAGAAGATCGTCGCCGGGGCCTGAGTTTCACATCCGCTGCAGGGCGATTTCCCTGCCTCAAAAGCGTCATCAGTCGGTCGTTGCAAAGGTCCTGCGGCACTCATAAAGTGCCGCAGGCGTCGATAAGTTGCGTTTTGCAACTTACTCGTTGTGCCCGCATTTGACCTTGGTCCCGAACGACAGGACTCCATGAACATCCACGAATATCAGGCCAAGGCATTGCTGGCCAAATTCGCTGTCCCCCTGCTGAAAGGCGGCGTGGCTTACACCAAGGACGAGGCGATGGACGTCGCGCGGAAGCTGGGCAGCCCGGTGACCGTGGTGAAGGCGCAGATCCACGCCGGCGGCCGGGGGGCGGGCCGGTTCAAGGACGATCCCAAGGGCAAGGGTGGCGTGCGGGTCGTGAAGTCGGTCGACGAGGTCGGCGCCAGCGCCGCTGCCATGCTGGGCCATGACCTGGTCACCAAGCAGACCGGGCCGGTCGGCAAGACGGTGAAGCGGCTCTATATCGAGGAAGGCTGCGACATCAAACGCGAGCTCTATCTCTCGATGCTGGTCGACCGCGCCGTGGGCCGCATTTCCGTCGTCGCGTCGACGGCAGGCGGCATGGATATCGAAACGGTGGCGCACGAGACGCCCGAGAAGATCGTGAAGCAGTCGATCGACCCGGCGGCCGGCTACCAGGGCTACCATGGCCGCAAGATCGCGTTCGCGCTCGGATTGTCCGGCAAGCAGGTCGGCAATTTCACGACCCTGCTGGGCGGCCTCTACCGGGCGTTCACCGAGCTCGACTGCTCGCTGATCGAGATCAATCCGCTGGTCGTGACCGGCGCTGGCGACGTGGTCGCGCTCGATGCCAAGATGAACTTCGATGACAACGCGCTTTACCGGCACAAGGAGCTGGAGCCCCTGCGCGATGTCGACGAGGAGGATCCGGCCGAGACCGAGGCGGCGAAGTACGCGCTGAACTACGTCAAGCTCGACGGCGAAATCGGCTGCATGGTGAACGGCGCGGGCCTTGCCATGGCCACCATGGACATCATCAAGCTCTATGGTTCGGCGCCGGCCAACTTCCTCGACGTCGGCGGCGGCGCCACCAAGGAGCGCGTGACGGCCGCCTTCAAGATCATCCTCAAGGATCCCAACGTCGAGGGCATCCTAGTGAACATCTTCGGCGGCATCATGCGCTGCGACGTGATCGCCGAAGGCGTGGTGGCGGCCGCCCGCGAGGTCAACCTTCACGTGCCATTGGTGGTGCGCCTCGAAGGCACCAACGTCGATCTCGGCAAGAAGATCCTGAAGGAGTCGGGACTCAAGATCACCTCGGCGGAAAACCTCGCCGATGCGGCGCAGAAGATCGTCCAGGCGGTCAAGGAGTCGAACTGATGGCCGTCCTCGTCGACAAGAACACCAAGGTGATCTGCCAGGGCATCACCGGCAGCCAGGGCACGTTCCATTCCGAGCAAGCCATCGCCTACGGTACCAAGATGGTGGGCGGTGTGACTCCGGGCAAAGGCGGCACCACGCATCTCGACCTGCCGGTGTTCGATACCGTGGCCGAGGCGGTCGACAAGACCGGCTGCACCGCCAGCGTCATCTACGTGCCGCCGCCGTTCGCCGCCGATTCGATCCTGGAGGCGATCGATGCGGAAATCCCGCTGATCGTCTGCATCACCGAGGGCATCCCGGTGATCGACATGGTGCGGGTGAAGCGCGCGCTCACCGCCTCGAAATCGCGGCTGATCGGTCCCAACTGCCCCGGCGTCATCACGCCCGGCGAGTGCAAGATCGGCATCATGCCGGGACACATCCACAAGCGCGGCAAGATCGGCATCATCTCGCGGTCGGGGACACTCACCTACGAGGCGGTGGCGCAGACGACCGCGGTCGGCCTTGGCCAGACGACCTGCATCGGCATCGGCGGCGATCCGGTGAACGGCACCAACTTCGTCGAATGCCTGGAGATGCTGCTGCCCGACCCCGAGACCGAGGGCATCGTCATCATCGGCGAGATCGGCGGCGACGCCGAGGTGAGGGCGGCGGAATTCATCAAGGCCTCCAAGACCAAGAAGCCGGTCGTGGGTTTCATCGCCGGACGCACCGCGCCGCCGGGCCGCCGCATGGGTCATGCCGGTGCGGTGATCTCGGGCGGCAACGACACGGCGGAGTTCAAGGTCGCGGCCATGAAGGCCGCAGGTATCACGGTCGCCGAATCGCCTGCTGCACTGGGCGAGGAAATGCTCAAGGCCATGAAGCGCTGACGCTGATGCGTCGCTGTGGGGCGGCTCGCTCCGCAAATCATTAGTGGCAGACCACGGAGGGTTGGCCATGCAGGCAGAACAGACATCGTTCCTGTTTGGCGCGAACGCGCCCTTCATCGAGGAGCTCTATGCGCGCTTCCTCGAGGATCCGAACCGCGTCGATGCGGACTGGCGCACCTTCTTCGAGGCGCTGGCCGAGGAGCGTGGCGACGTTCTGGCGGAAGTGCGCGGCGCCTCGTGGGCGCCCAACGGCGCGCGCGTGATCGATGTACCCGATACCGAGATGCCGCGCGCAGCCGCCAATCGTAACGTCAAGGCCGGCAACGGCTCCGCTTTCGCCATGCCGTTCGCGGGCCAGGGCGAGGAGGCGATCCGCGCCGCCGCCTTCGATACGTCGCGCGCCTTCCTGCTGATCCGCTCCTATCGCATCCGCGGCCACCTCGCGGCCGATCTCGACCCGCTCGGTCTCGTGAAGCAGGCGCCGCATCGTGAGCTCGATCCCGCGACCTACGGCTTCGGCGAGGGCGATTGGGACCGCCCGATCCTGATTTTCGGCACGCTGGGCCTCGGCGATGCCGCGACGCTGCGCCAGATCATGGACCGGTTGCGCAAGACCTATTGCGGCAAGATCGGCGTCGAATACATGCACATCTCCGATCCCGACCAGAAGGCGTGGATCCAGGAGCGCACCGAGCATATCGAGAACCGCACCGAGTTCACGCCCGAAGGCCGCCGCGCGATCTTGGAACGCGTGGTCGAAGCGGAAGGGCTCGAGAAGTACCTCGGCATCAAGTTTGTCGGTACCAAGCGCTTCGGCCTCGACGGCGGAGAGTCGCTCATTCCCGGCGTCGAGCAGATCCTGAAGCGCGGCGGTCAGCTCGGCGTACGTGAGGTCGTGATCGGCATGCCCCATCGCGGCCGGCTCAACACGCTCGTGCATGTGATGCACAAGAGCTACACCGCGCTGTTCTCGGAGTTCCAGGGCCGCTCCTCGCTGCCCGAGGAGATGCGCGGTTCGGGCGACGTCAAGTATCACCTGGGCGCGTCGGCCGACCGCGAGTTCGACGGCAACGTCATTCATCTCTCGCTCTCGCCGAACCCGTCGCATCTCGAGGCGGTGAACCCGGTCGTGCTGGGCAAGGCGCGGGCCAAGCAGGACCAGCGCGGCGATAGCGAGCGCGGCCAGGTAATGGCGATCCTGATGCACGGCGACGCCGCCTTTGCAGGCCAGGGCCTGGTGGCCGAGAGTCTCGACCTCAGCGACCTCGGCGGCTATCGCATCGGCGGCACCATCCATCTGGTGGTGAACAACCAGATCGGCTTCACGACCCTGCCGACCTATTCCCGTTCCGGCCCCTATTGCACCGAGATCGCCAAGATCGTGCAGGCGCCGATCCTGCACGTGAATGGCGATCATCCCGAGGCGGTGGTGCATGCCTGCCGCATCGCCACCGAGTTCCGCCAGCGCTTCAAGCGCGACATCGTGGTCGACATGTTTTGCTACCGGCGTTACGGGCACAACGAATCGGACGAGCCGATGTTCACACAGCCGCTGATGTACAAGGAGATCGGCGGCCATCCGACCGTGAAGCAGGTCTATGCCGCAGAGCTCGAGGCTGAAGGCGTTGTTACCGCAGCCGACGTGACGGCGATGGATGCGGAGCTGCGCCAGAAACTCGACTCCGCACTGGAAGCCGCCGCCAACTTCAAGCCCAACAAGGCCGACTGGCTCGAAGGGAAGTGGACCGGCATCACGATTGCGCCGGGCGAAGAAGACCGCAAAGGCGTGACCGCGGTCGAGACCGACAAGCTGATTGCCGTCGGCATGGCGATCTCCGAGCCGCCGCGGAACTTCGATCTCAACCGCAAGATCACGCGACTCCTGCAGGAGAAGCGCAAGACGATCGAGACCGGCCAGGATATCGACTGGGCGACTGGTGAGGCTCTGGCGCTCGGCACGCTGCTCGCCGAGGGCACACCGGTGCGCTTCAGCGGGCAGGATTCCGGACGCGGCACCTTCTCGCAGCGCCATTCGGTGCTGGTCGATCAGGCCAACGAGAACAAGTACGTGCCGCTCAACCATGTCGCCGACGGCCAGGCACACCTCGAGATGATCGATAGTCCACTCAGCGAGGCCGGCGTGCTGGGCTTCGAGTACGGCTACTCGTCGGCGGAGCCCAATGCGCTGGTGATGTGGGAAGCGCAGTTCGGCGACTTCGCCAACGGCGCGCAGGTGATCATCGACCAGTTCCTGTGCTCGGGCGAAAGCAAGTGGCTGCGCATGAACGGCCTCGTGATGCTGCTGCCGCATGGCTACGAAGGGCAGGGGCCGGAGCACAGCTCCGCCCGCCTTGAGCGCTACCTGCAGCTCTCGGCCGAAGACAACTGGCAGGTGATCGTGCCCACCACGCCGGCCAACTACTTCCATGCCTTGCGCCGCCAGGTGCGGCGCACCTTCCGCAAGCCGCTGATCGTCATGACGCCGAAGTCGCTGCTGCGCCATAAGGAGTGCGTCTCGACGCTGGCCGATTTCGGTCCCGGTTCGTCGTTCCGCCGCATCCTGATCGAGACCGAGACGCTCGCCGATCGCGAGAAGGTGCGGCGCGTCGTCCTGTGCAGCGGCAAGGTCTACTTCGATCTTTTAGCCGAGCGTCGCAAGCGCCGGATCGACGACATCGCCATCCTGCGCGTCGAGCAGCTCTATCCGTTCCCGATCTCGCGGCTCGGCATGCGGCTGGCGCACTATCCCAACGCCGAGGTCGTGTGGTGCCAGGAGGAGCCCGAGAACATGGGCGCCTGGCATTCCGTCGATCGCCGCATCGAGCGCTCGCTGTCGAGCATCGACGTCAGGAGCAAGCGGCCCGTCTATGTCGGCCGACCGGAAGCGGCGTCGCCCGCGACCGGCTCGCTGCGCACCCATCTCAAGGAACAGGCCGATCTGGTCGATCGCGCGCTCACCGTCGGCTGACGGCGCGGCGCCAAAGGAGGTTTTTGATCATGGCCGTCGAGATCAAGGTCCCGGCATTGGGCGAGTCAGTCACCGAGGCGACCGTCGCCAAGTGGCTGGTGAAGGCGGGCGATGCGGTCGCCATCGACCAGCCGCTGTGCGAGCTCGAGACCGACAAGGTGACAGTCGAGGTCAATGCGACGGTCGCGGGTGTCATGGCCGACCTCGCCGTGGCTGAAGGCGCGACGGTGCAGGTGGGTGGCGTGCTGTGCCACATCGAGGCCGGCGCTGGAGCTGCATCGCCGTCGGCAGGTGCCGCAGCTGCGCCTTCGAAACCTGCCGTTGCCGTGCCACCGGCCGTCCATACCGCTCCCGCGCCTGTCCTGGCCGGCGTCGGACCGGGCGCCGATCTCGCCGCCTCTGGTCCCGCGGCGCGCAAGCTTGCCGAGGAAAAGGGCGTTGCGGCGTCCGCGATCCAGCCCACCGGCAAGGATGGTCGCGCCACCAAGGCCGATGTGCTGGCGGCCCTGCAGTCGATCTCCGCGTCCGCGTCGCCGCCTGCTGCTAAGCCAGCCGTTCCCCCCGGTCCGCGCCCGCGCGCCGAACGCGAGGAGCGGGTGCGCATGACGCGTCTGCGCCGAACCATCGCCAATCGCCTGAAGGAAGCGCAGAACACGGCGGCCATGCTCACCACCTTCAACGAGGTGGACATGACCAACGTGATGGCGCTGCGAGAGCGCTTGAAGGAGGACTTCGAAAAGAAGCACGGCGCGCGGCTGGGCTTCATGTCCTTCTTCGTCAAGGCCTGCATCGCCGGCCTCAAGGAGCTGCCGGCGGTCAACGCCGAGATCGAGGGTGATGAGCTCGTCTACAAGAACTACTACGACATCGGCGTTGCCGTGGGCACGCCCAACGGCCTCGTCGTGCCTGTATTGCGCGATGCCGACGTGCTCAATTTCGGTGCGATCGAGAAGGGTATCGCCGATCTCGGCCGCAAGGCGCGCGACGGCAAGCTCTCGATCGCCGACCTGACCGGCGGCACCTTCACCATCTCCAACGGCGGCGTCTACGGCTCGCTGATGTCGACGCCGATCCTGAACCCGCCGCAATCCGGCATCCTCGGCATGCACAAGATCCAGCAGCGGCCGATGGTGGTGGGCGGCGAGATCAAGGTGCGGCCGATGATGTACCTGGCGCTTTCCTATGACCACCGCATCATCGACGGCCGCGAGGCCGTGCTGTTCCTGGTGCGCGTGAAGGAGTGCATCGAGGATCCCGAGCGGCTGCTGCTGGGGGTCTAACTTCGGCAACAGTGTCATCCCGAGGGCGAAGCCCGAGGGATCTTTCCCGGCGATAGGAAAGGTCCCTCGTTACGCTCGGGATGACACCGAGTTTGGAGCGGCAATAGACGATGGCAAACGAACCTTTTGATCTGGTCGTAATCGGCGCCGGTCCCGCCGGCTATGTGGCGGCGATCCGCGCGGCGCAGCTCGGCATGAAGGTCGCGGTGATCGAGAAGCGCGCGACGTTCGGCGGCACCTGCCTGAATGTGGGCTGCATCCCCTCGAAGGCGCTGCTGCAGTCCTCGCATCTGTTCGAACAGGCAGGTCATGATCTCGCCGTGCATGGCATTCAGCTCGGCGCACCCACGCTCGACTTCGCGCAGCTCATGAAGCGCAAGAACGAAGTCGTCGAGGCTACCACCAAGGGGGTCGCCTTCCTGTTCAAGAAGAACAAGATCACGTCGTTTCAGGGCACGGGGCGCATCGAGCAGGCGGGCTCGGTCGCGGTCCTCGGCGAGGACGGTGCGGTCAAGGAGACGCTTTCTGCCAAGAACATCCTGATCGCGTCTGGCTCCGAGGTGACGCCCTTGCCGGGAGTTACGATCGACGAGAAGAAGATCGTCTCCTCGACGGGCGCTCTCGAGCTTTCCGAGGTGCCCAAGCGCCTCGTGGTTGTGGGCGCAGGCATCATCGGCCTGGAGCTGGGGTCGGTCTGGCGCCGCCTGGGATCTGATGTGACGGTGGTCGAGTTCCTCGACCGCATCACCCCCGGCGTCGATGACGAGGTGACCAAGCACCTGCAGCGGATGCTCGCCAGGCAGGGCCTGAAGTTCAAGCTGGGCTCGAAGGTGACCAAGGCCGAGGCCACGGCGGCGGGTGTCACGCTCACGGTCGAGCCGGCGAAGGGTGGTGCGGCCGAGACGCTGGAGGCCGATGTCGTGCTGGTCTCGATCGGGCGGCGGCCCTACCTCGAAGGCCTTGGCCTCGACAAGGCCGGCATAAAACTCTCGGCCCACAAGCGAATCGAGGTCGATGCCCACTTCCAGACATCGGTGCCCGGCATCTATGCGATCGGCGACGCGATCGACGGGCCCATGCTGGCGCACAAAGCGAGCGAGGACGGCGTCGCCTGCGTCGAGACGCTGGCGGGCCAGAGGGGACACGTGAACTGGGATCTTGTGCCCTCGGTGATCTACACCCAGCCCGAGGTGGCCTGGGTCGGCAAGACCGAGGAGCAGCTCAAGGCTGCCGGCGTCGCCTACAAGATCGGCAAATATCCCTTCACTGCCGATCCGCGCAGCCGTGCCAACTCAGCGACCGACGGCTTCGTGAAGGTGCTGTCCGACAAGGCCACCGACCGGGTGCTTGGTGTGCATATCATCGGCGCCGAGGCGGGAACCATGATCGCCGAGGCCGCGTTGGCCATGGAGTTCTCGGCGTCGGCCGAGGATATCGGTCGGGTGTGCCACGCCCATCCGACGGTCAACGAGGCGTTGAAGGAGGCAGCCCTTGCCGCGTGGGAGAAGCCCATCCATCTGTGATGGCATGCCGTCGGCGGTGCTCCTCCGGTGGCCGCCTTTGAGGGTGTGATGCGCAAGCCTCTGATGGTGCTCGCGATCGTTGTTTGCCTGATCATGTCGGTGGTCGGCGGGCTGCTGCCGATCCTGCAGGGCTGGATCTTCTTCGTGCTGGCGCTTTACCTCTTCGCCACCGAATTCGACAGTGGTCGCCGGTATGTGAGGATGGCACGCAGCCGCTGGCCGGCGCTGTCGCGCTGGATCTCCAAGGCCCGCAGCCATCGGTGGGCACCGCGCCATCTGCACGAGTTCGACGATCTCACCGATCCGTCGAAGTGATGCGCAATCAGTCCTTCTTCACCGCCGGGCTGTCGCCGCTCAGGCCGTGATAGACCGCCTCGGCGATCGGCAACAGCTCCTCGCGCTGCAGGGCGCCGGTGACGGCGAAGCCGAATCCCCGGTCGATCCAGGCGAAGGTCGAGGTCTCGCCTTCATGCTGGAAACGAAACGCGGTCTCGCTGCCCTCGGCGGCGCGGACATAGACGGTGAGGCGTTTGCCCGTCGGATCGTCGTACATGAGCTGCGCTGCCGCGCCGCTGCCCGAGGGCAACAAACGGCCGCCCATCAAGCGATAGCCAAAGGATGTGAGGTCGGGCGCGATCAGCGGCTTGCCCAGCCGTCGCGACAGCCATTGCAACAGGTGGGCTTGATGCTGGGCATCGACCTCGACGGGGTGAGCGACCTCGACGACAAAGGTGCGGTAAGCAAGCGAGGCATTCTCGGCGACGGCCGTCGTGCTGGGAGTTGGCTGCCCCGACGCCATCTCCATCCGGTTCGCCGCCATCCAGCCGGTACCGATGCCGCCTGCAAACAGCAGCAGGGCCGCCGCCGCGGCGCCAAGCCGCCATCCCCAGCGCCGCCGTCGCGCGGCCTGGATGTTGGCGATCCAGAGTCGAGGCGGGATCGGTTCTGCCGCCTTGTTCTCGAGTTGGCCGCGCAGTGCCGCCCGCTGGCGACGCTCCAACGCCACGCGCTCGCGTTCTTCCGGGTGTTGCGCGAGATAGGCCTCGATCTCGACCAGCCGGTCGCCGCTCGCACGACCGTCGACATAGGCCTGCAGGTCTTCCTCCCGGATCGCGGCGTCCTTGCCGGTCATTTCACTCTCCGCAGCAACGTCGTCCTGCCGGTCTCGACGATCGACCGCAACCGCAATCGCGCCCGCGAGAGCCGTGACATCACCGTGCCGATCGGCATGCCCAGGATGCGCGCGGCCTCGTCGTAGGAAAAATCCTCGACCCCAACCAACAACAGCAGCGACTTCTGCTCCTCGGGCAGTTGGTCGAGGGCCGCCAGCACGTCATGGACCTCGAGCGTCGTTTCCTGTCGCGCCGGGACGCCGGGCAGCACGGCCTCGTCCATTTCGACTGGCATGCCGCGACGCCGGTCCTGCCGCCAGCGGCTCACATGGAGATTGCGCTGGATAGTGAACAGCCAGGCCCGGAGGTCGCCCTCGGACCGGCGCAGCGACCAGCGCGACAGCGCACGCTCCAGCGTGTCCTGCACCAGATCGTCGGCCTGCTCATGGTTGCGCAGCAGTGCATAGGCATAGCGGCGCAAGGCCGGGATATGCGGCTCGAGAAGGGCGGCGAGGTCGGCCATTCGAGGCGACAGTGTAGGCCGAAAAGAGGGCGCCGGCAGAGACCGGCGCCCCGGCTTTCGTCAGGGCCGGGCGATGTGCCAGGCGCCGTTCAGGAAGCCGTCGCCCGTGGTGTCGCCGGGCTTGGTGTCCTTGACCCAGGCATAGAGCGGCTTGCCCTTGTAGGCCCACTGCTTCAGCCCGTCGTCGCGCGTGACGGTCGACCAGTCGCCTGAAGCCTTGGCGCCGTCGGCGACCAGGAGCGGCGGCCAGTTCTTGGCGCAAGGACCGTTGCACGCCGACTTGCCGGCCATGTCCTTGTCGAAGGTGTAGAGCGTCATGCCCTTGGCATCGACGAACATGCCGTTTTTGGCCATTGGCGCCATCCCGGCGGGATCGGCGGCAAAAGCGGCACCCGAGGCCGCGAACGCTATGGCAAAGGCGGTGAAAGCGATCGATTTCAGCATATCTCTCCTCCGTGCGGATGTTGGCGCACGAGGGGGAGACGCCGGGCGGAAATGTTTATTCCCGCCATCCTCTAAATAAATCGCGTTCTGATTTTACCGCACTTTCGCCCTTGGGTGCGCGGCGCGGTAGACGGCGCTGAGGCGCGCGGCATCGACGTCGGTGTAGCGCTGGGTCGTGGAGAGCGAGGCGTGGCCTAAAAGCTCCTGGATCGTCCGCAAATCACCGCCTGCACCCAAAAGATGGGTGGCGAAGGAATGGCGCAGCGCATGCGGCGTCACCGAGTCAGGCAGTCCGAGCTGGCTGCGGATCTCGCGCACCCGCTTCTGCACGATCGCGGGATCCAATGGGCCGCCGCGCGCGCCCAGGAAGAAGGCATGGTTGGCGCCGAGAGCGGCGAGATGGGGGCAGGCGTCGCGGTAGGCCGCCAGCGCCTCGAGCGTCTGCGGCAGGAGTGGCACGATCCGGGTCTTGTGGCCCTTGCCGGTGATGGCGAGCGTGTCGAGGCCCGATTTCAGAAGACCGTCGACCATTGTCCTGGTGAGGCTGAGCGCTTCGCCGATGCGCAGGCCTGCGCCGTAGAGCAGCAGCAGCACCGCCGTGTCGCGCTTGTCGATCCACGGTTCGCGTTCCTGTTCGGACTCGGTCTCCAGCAGCTCGTCCATATCGGCTTCGGAGAGCGCCTTGGGCACCGACCGCGGCAGCTTGGGCGTCTGCAGCGCGCCGATGCTGGCGTTGTGCACGAACCTGTTTTTGTCGAGGAAACGGAAGAAGGAGCGCACCGAGGAGAAAGCGCGCGCGGTCGAGGTGCGCGCCAGCCCCTGATGCGCGCGGTCGGCCAGCCAGGCCCGGAATTCGGCCGGCTTGAGCTTGGCCAGCGCATCGAGCGTGGGCGGTGCGCCGAGATAGGTCGTCATGAAGCCGAGGAAGCTCGCGACGTCATGTTCGTAGGCGATGAGTGTATGGTCGGCGAGCCGCCGCTCGCTCCGGAGCCAGTCCCGCCACGCCTCGCGCGCCGTTGCGAGACTCTTGGCCAAGCGGGGCTACTCGGGCAGGTCGAGCCAGGCGCGGATGGTGTTTTCCAGCACCTTGGCGAGGAAGAACAGGAGCTCGGTCGCCATGTCCGGGCCGAAGGCTTCCGGATTGCGCGAGCCGAAGCACATGACTCCGTCGGGCGAGCCGGCGGAGACGCGCAACCGGAGCAGCACGTCTGATTGCACGAAGCGGGAGATATCGCCGAAGAAGGCTTCCTCGCCGGTGATGTTGCTACGCAGCCGCGCGTGCTTTTCCGGGCCCATCGCAGCGTCGATCGCACCGGGCCCCAGCACATAGACACCGCGCGCCGACGCCGCCTTCTTGGGCGCATCGGGCGTGGCCTCGATCGCGAGCGTGATGAAGTCGACATCCAGGAGCTCGGGCAGCTCGTGGGTGACGACGTGGATCATCTTCTCGAAGGATGCCGCCTGGATGATGCTGATGACCGCCGCCTGGACGCGGTTCTGGACGATCTGGTTCTGCTTGGAGTTGGCGATGATCTCGGTGCGCTCGCTCTTCAGGCGGTCGATCTCCGAGCGCAGGCGCCTCAGGATCGCCTGCTGCATGTCGATGACACCCGGTCCCTGCATCGCCGAGGCAAGGCCAAGCTCGCCCGCGAGCTCGGCATGCTTGGTGAAGAAGTCGGGATGGGCCTTGAGATAGGCCACAACATCGTCTGACGTGACCACCTTCACCTGCCGGCCCGTTCCGTCGGGCGCGGTTACGATACCGTCGCCGCTTCTCCCGCTCGCCATGCGCCCTACCCCACGATTAGAGGATCGACTGGCCGGTCTTGGCCCAGTCGTCGAGGAAGGCCTTCAGGCCGTTGTCGGTCAGTACGTGCTTGAAGAGGCCGCGTAACACGTTGGGCGGCACCGTGGCGACGTGAGCACCGAGTTTGGCCGCTTGGATCACGTGTTGGCTGTGGCGCACCGATGCCACCAGAACCTGCGTCTTGTAGTCCGGATACTGGCGGAAGATGGTCATGATCTCGGCGATGAGATGCATGCCATCCTGGCCGATGTCGTCGAGGCGACCGACGAAGGGCGAGACGAAGGTGGCGCCCGCCTTGGCCGCCAGTAGCGCCTGCGCGGCAGAAAAGCAGAGCGTGACATTCACCATCGTGCCTTCTGAGGTGAGCACCTTGCAGGTCTTGAGGCCGTCCGGCGTGAGCGGCACCTTCACCGCCACATTCTTGGCGATCTTGGCGAGCTTTCTGCCTTCCTCGAGCATCTTCTTGTGGTCGGTCGAGACCGTCTCGGCGCTGACCGGGCCCGGCACGATGGAGCAGACTTCCTTGATCACCTCGAGCATCGGCCGTCCGGCCTTCATGATCAGCGACGGATTGGTGGTCACTCCATCCAGGAGCCCCGACGCGGCGAGGTCCTTGATCTCGGCGACATCGGCGGTATCGACGAAGAACTTCATATAAAATACCCCAATGGCCAGTGGTCCGGATCAGCGTGCCGCCACAATTTCTAGCGATTCGCCCTCGCAGCCACAAGACGAGGGGACGGCATCGGTGCGCCCGGCACCGGTGGAAAACACCGGCGTCCGGACGGTGCGCGTCCTGCTGCCGCTGCCTCTGGCCGATGCCTACGACTACAGCGTGCCCGAGGGGTTCGAGGTTGCGCCTGGCGCCTTCGTCGTCGTGCCCCTTGGCAAGCGTGAAACGGTAGGCGTTGTCTGGGGCGAAGGCACGGGCGAAGTGGCGTCCCAGAAGCTGCGCGACATCGTGGACATCCTTTCGGCGTTGCCGATGGCCGACCCGTTGCGTCGCTTCGTCGACTGGGTTGCGGCCTATACGCTGACCCCGCCCGGCGCGGTGCTGCGGATGACCATGAGCTCGCTGTCCGCGCTCGAAGCCCCGAAGACGGAAATGGTCTATCGGCCGGCACAAATCGCCACCGACGCAAAAACGAAACTTACAGCCGCCCGGCAACGTGTGCTGGAAGCGCTGCAGGATGGCCCGGCGATGCCGGTTGCCGAGCTCGCCCATCTCGCAGGGGTCGGACCCTCGGTGGTGAAAACCATGGTGGCGGCCGGCCTGCTCGAAGGCATGGAGCGGCGGGTGCGGCGCACCTTCCCGCAACCCGATGGCCAGCGCGAGGGACCGGCGCTTTCCGAGGAGCAGAAGTACGCCGCCGACGCCCTGATCGAGAAGGTGAGGGCGCATCGCTTTTCCGCGACGCTGCTCGATGGCGTGCCGGGCTCGGGCAAGACCGAGGTCTATTTCGAGGCGATTGCGGCGGCCCTTGCGGAAGGTCGCCAAGTGTTGGTGCTGTTGCCCGAGATCGCACTCACTGCGCAATGGCTTCGGCGCTTCGAGGACCGCTTCGGCGCCGTGCCTGCCTCGTGGCATTCGGGCCTGACCAGCCTCGAGCGACGCGAGACCTGGCGTGCCATTGCCGATGGCCGCGTGAAGGTGGTGGTGGGGGCACGGTCGGCATTGTTCCTGCCGTTTTCGGCTCTCGGCCTGATTGTGATCGACGAGGAGCACGACAGCTCTTTCAAGCAAGAAGACGGCGTCACCTACAATGCGCGCGACATGGCGGTGGTGCGTGCGCGGCTCGTTTCGGCGCCCATCGTGCTCGCGTCGGCGACGCCGTCACTCGAAAGCGTCACCAACGTCACGGCCGGCCGCTATGGCGCCTTGCACTTGCCGGCGCGACATGGCGGCCAGCAGCTCGCAACTCTGTCGGCCGTCGATCTGCGCAAGAACCCGCCGACGCGGGGCCGCTGGCTGTCGCCGCCTGTGGTCGAGGCGATGAAGCAAACGCTTGCGGCCGGGGAGCAGATCCTGCTGTTCCTGAATCGTCGTGGTTATGCGCCGATCACGCTTTGCCGTGCGTGCGGACATGGGCTCGAGTGTCCGCAATGCTCGGCCTGGCTGGTCGAGCATCGCTTCCGCCGCACGCTCGTCTGCCATCACTGCGGCTATAGCGAGCCGCCGGCGCTCGCCTGCAAGCACTGCGGCGCACACGACCAGTTCGTGGCCTGCGGTCCCGGTGTCGAGCGCCTGGCTGAGGAAGCGCACGCGCTTTTTGCCGAGTCTCGGCTGGAGCTCTTCACGTCAGACACGCTGATCAGTCGCGACGAAGCGACAGCTGCCGTCGAGCGCATGATCGCGGGCGAGATCGACATCCTGATCGGCACGCAGATGGCGGCGAAGGGGCACCATTTCCCCAACCTCACGCTGGTCGTCGTGGTCGATGCGGATCTGGGATTGAACGGCGGCGACCTGCGCGCGGCCGAGCGCACCTTCCAGTTGCTCTATCAGGTGGCCGGCCGCGCCGGTCGCGCGGATCGGCCCGGCCGCGCGCTGGTGCAGACCCACATGCCCGAGCATCCAGTGATGCAGGCGCTGGTCGCCAACGACCGCGACCGGTTTGTCGCGGCCGAGCTTGCCGACCGGGGAACGGCCGGCATGCCCCCCTACGGGCGGCTCGCGTCGCTGATCGTCTCAGGGCCCGATCCCGCCGCCGTCGACAATGTTTGCGCCGCTATCGCGCGCCGCGCGCCACACCAGACGGGCGTCACGGTTCTCGGTCCTTCGACGGCGCCGCTCGCCTTGCTGCGCGGCCGTCATCGTCGCCGGTTCCTGCTCAAGACAGGCCGCGATGTTGCGGTGCAACCACTTCTGCACGCCTGGCTTGCGCAAGTCGGCTTGCCCGGTTCGGTCCGACTGCAGATCGACGTCGATCCCTATTCCTTCCTGTGACAAGAGGATGCGGAAAAGGCAGGTAATACGGGACTTTAGCAACCTTGCGCCGGGAAAGGACGCATGGTAGCAACGCGCGCTTTTCCGGCCCGGGGCGGTGCGCAAGGACCGTGGCTCTCCGGAAAAGATGAGGGGTTTCAAGAGTTTACCAGCCGACCAACGGCAGGGGAGAGGCCTTCGACGTGTCAGACGCTACCTCCGTCGCATCAGGCGTCGCCGGACGCTATGCCAGTGCCCTGTTCGATCTGGCAGACAGCGCCCGCGCGCTCGATCAAGTCGCGCAGGATCTCACCTCTTTCCGCAACCTTGTCGGCGAAAGCGCCGACTTGGCCCGCCTGATCGGAAGCCCGATCATCGGCCGCGAGATCCAGAGCAAGGCCCTGCTGGCGGTGCTCGATGCCGCCGGCATCCAGGGGCTCACGCGTAATTTCGTCGGCACTGTTGCCGCCAACGGCCGCGCCCGCGAGTTGCCGGCGATGGCCTCGGCCTTCCTTGCCGAGTTGGCGCGCCGCCGAGGTGAGACCACGGCGATCGTGACATCGGCCGTGCCTCTGTCGGCCGCCCAAATGCAGCAGCTTACCGATACGCTGCGCGGCATCCTGGGCGGAGCCAAGGTTTCCATCGATGCGCAGGTCAATCCCGATATTCTCGGCGGCCTCGTCGTGAAGGTCGGCTCGCGCTTGTTCGATTCATCCATCCGCAGCAAGTTGCAGCGCCTGCAGCTTGCCATGAAGGGAGTTGCTTAAATGGATATCCGTGCCGCCGAAATCTCGGCCATTCTGAAGCAGCAGATTGCCAACTTCGGCACCGAGGCTGAAGTCGCCGAGGTCGGTCAGGTCCTTTCCGTCGGTGACGGCATCGCGCGCGTCTACGGTCTCGACAGCGTCAAGGCCGGCGAGATGGTCGAGTTCCCCGGCGGCATCAAGGGCATGGCGCTGAACCTCGAGAAGGACAACGTCGGCGTCGTGATCTTCGGCGAAGATCGCACCATCCGTGAAGGCGACACCGTCAAGCGCACCGGCGCGATTGTCGATGTGCCCGTGGGCAAGGGCCTGCTCGGTCGCGTGGTCGACGGCCTTGGCAATCCGATCGACGGCAAGGGCCCGATCCAGGCGACCGAACGCCGCCTCGTCGAGGTGAAGGCGCCGGGCATCATTCCGCGCAAGTCGGTGAACGAGCCGATGCAGACGGGCCTCAAGGCCCTCGATTCGCTGGTGCCGGTCGGACGCGGTCAGCGCGAGCTGATCATCGGTGATCGCCAGACCGGCAAGACCGCCGTCGCGATCGATACCTTCCTCAACCAAAAGACCATCAACAAGGGCACTGACGAGGGCCGCAAGCTCTACTGCGTCTACGTCGCGGTCGGCCAGAAGCGCTCGACCGTTGCCCAGATTGTGAAGACGCTCGAGGACAACGGCGCGATGGAATACTCCATCGTCGTCGCCGCCACCGCGTCCGATCCGGCGCCGATGCAGTTCCTGGCGCCCTACACGGGCTGCGCCATGGGCGAGTACTTCCGCGACAACGGCATGCACGCCGTGATCGTGTATGACGATCTGTCGAAGCAAGCCGTCTCGTATCGCCAGATGTCCCTGCTGCTGCGCCGCCCGCCAGGCCGCGAAGCCTATCCGGGCGACGTGTTCTATCTCCATTCGCGCCTGCTCGAGCGTGCGGCCAAGCTCAACGAGAAGAACGGCTCGGGCTCGCTGACGGCGCTACCGGTCATCGAGACGCAGGCCGGCGACGTGTCGGCCTACATTCCGACCAACGTCATTTCGATCACCGATGGCCAGATCTTCCTCGAGGCCGAATTGTTCTATGCCGGCATCAAGCCAGCCATCAACGTCGGCCTGTCGGTGAGCCGCGTCGGCTCGGCCGCGCAGATCAAGGCGATGAAGCAGGTAGCCGGCACCATGAAGCTCGAGCTCGCGCAGTATCGCGAGATGGCGGCCTTCGCCCAGTTCGCCTCGGACCTCGATGCCACCACCCAGCGCCTGCTGGCGCGCGGCCAGCGGCTGACCGAGCTCCTGAAGCAGGGTCAGTACCAGCCGATGCCGGTCGAAGAGCAGGTTGCCTCGATCTACTCCGGCACCCGTGGCTTCCTCGACGGCTTGCCGGTTGCCCGCATCGGCGACTTTGAGCGCCAGATGCTCGACGCACTGCGCGCCGAGGGTTCGATCCTGGCTTCGATCCGCGACAAGCGTGAGATCGTGAAGGAGACCGACGACAAGCTGAAGGCGTTCCTGACCGACTTCACCAAGAAGTTCGCCTGAGCCCCAATGCCCAGTCTCAAGACCTACCGGCTCAGGATTCGAAGCGTCCAGTCGACGCAGAAGATCACCAAGGCCATGAAGATGGTGGCGGCAGCCAAGCTTCGTCGAGCCCAGGAGCAGGCCATGGCGGCCCGGCCCTATGCCGAGGCCATGGACAAGGTCATGGCGACGCTCGCGTCGAGCTTCAAGGGCGGTACCGGGCCGAAGCTCCTGTCGGGCACCGGTTCCGACAAGGTCCAGCTCCTGATCGTCGCCACGGCCGACCGCGGCCTGTGCGGCGCGTTCAACAGCTCGATAGTGCGCGAGGCGCGGCGGACCATTCGCGCGCTACAGGCCGAGGGCAAGACCGTCAAGGTGCTGGCGATCGGCCGCAAGGCGCGTGACCAGCTGCGCCGCGACTATGGCGGCCTGATCGTTGACACCATCACCGATCTTGGCCGGCCGCGCGTCTCGTTCGCCGACGCCCAGAAGGTGGCGAACCGCGTCACGGAGCTCTTCGACAAAGGCGAGTTCGACGTCGCCACGGTGGTCTTCAACCGCTTCAAGTCGGCGATGACTCAAATCGTCACCGTCCAGCAGCTCATCCCGCCGCCAGTGCCAGAGGTTTCGGCCGCGCCCGCCACGTCAGGCGGTGCGGTTTACGAGTTCGAGCCCGACGAGGCCGAGATCCTGGCCGACCTGCTGCCGCGCAACCTCACCGTCCAGATCTTCCGGGCGCTGCTGGAGAATGCGGCGAGCTTCTTCGGCTCGCAGATGACGGCGATGGACAATGCCTCGCGCAACGCCGGCGAAGTGATTAAGAAGCTGACGCTGCAGATGAATCGCTCGCGCCAGGCGTCGATCACCAAGGAACTCATCGAGATCATTTCCGGCGCCGAGGCCGTCTAGGCCGCGCCGCACGCAATCGAAGGAAAGGGAACCGTCATGGCCTCCAACAATATCGGCACGATCACCCAGATCACGGGCGCGGTCGTCGACGTGCGCTTCGATGCCGATCTGCCGAACATCCTGAACGCGCTGCACGTCACTAGCGGCGGCCGTAAGCTGGTGCTCGAAGTGGCGCAGCATCTGGGCGAGTCGGAGGTCCGCACCATCGCGATGGACACGACCGACGGCCTGGTGCGCGGTGAGAAGGCGGTCGACACCGGCCAGCCGATCGCCATGCCGGTCGGTCCCGAGACGCTCGGCCGCATCCTGAACGTGATCGGCGAGCCGGTGGACGAGCGCGGCCCGGTCCAGGCCAAGTCGACCCTGCCGATCCATCGCTCTGCACCGGAGTTCGTTGAGCAGTCGACCGAAGCGCAGATCCTGGTCACCGGCATCAAGGTCATCGATCTGCTGGCGCCCTACGCCAAGGGCGGCAAGATCGGCCTGTTCGGCGGCGCCGGCGTCGGCAAGACCGTGACGATCATGGAGCTGATCAACAACGTCGCGAAGGCACACGGCGGCGTGTCGGTGTTCGCGGGCGTCGGTGAGCGTACCCGCGAGGGCAACGACCTCTATCACGAGATGATCGAATCGGGCGTCATCAAGCTCGATGGTCCGGGTTCGAAGGTGGCGCTGGTCTATGGCCAGATGAACGAGCCGCCGGGCGCGCGCGCCCGCGTCGGTCTGTCGGGCCTCACGGTGGCGGAATACTTCCGCGACGCCGAAGGCCAGGACGTGCTGTTCTTCGTCGACAACATCTTCCGCTTCACCCAGGCGGGCTCGGAAGTGTCGGCGCTGCTCGGCCGCATTCCGTCGGCGGTGGGCTATCAGCCGACGCTCTCGACCGACATGGGCGCCCTGCAGGAGCGCATCACCTCGACCAAGAAGGGCTCGATCACCTCGGTGCAGGCGATCTACGTGCCCGCTGACGACTTGACCGATCCGGCGCCGGCGACCTCCTTCGCCCACTTGGACGCAACGACGGTGCTTAGCCGCTCGATCGCCGAGATGGCGATCTTCCCGGCAGTCGATCCGCTCGACTCGACCTCGCGCATGCTCGATCCGCGCGTCGTCGGCGACGAGCATTACAACGTCGCTCTGTCCGTCCAGCGCGTGCTGCAGCAGTACAAGTCGCTGCAGGACATCATCGCCATCCTGGGCATGGACGAGCTATCGGAAGAGGACAAGCTGGTCGTGGCGCGCGCGCGCAAGATCCAGAAGTTCCTCAGCCAGCCGTTCCACGTCGCCGAGGTCTTCACCGGCACGCCGGGCGTGTTCGTGAAGCTCGAGGACACGATCAAGGCCTTCAAGGGCATCGTGGCCGGCGATTACGATGAATTGCCGGAAGCTGCCTTCTACATGGTCGGCACGATCGACGAGGCCGTCTCCAAGGGCAAGAAGCTCGCGGCCGAGGTGGCCTGAACCGATGGCCAAGGTCTCCTTTCGGCTGGTGATGCCCGAACGCGAACTGCTCGACACCGAGGCCGACATGGTCGTGGTGCCGGGCAGCGAAGGCGATTTCGGCGTCCTGCACGGCCACGCGCCTGTGATCTCGACTCTTCGCCCGGGCGTTCTCGAGGTGCTCCAGGGCAACAAGGTGGAGCAGCGCTTCATCGTGGTCGGCGGCTTCGCCGAGGTGACGCCTGAGCGTTGCACGGTGCTGGCCGATGAGGCGATCCCGTTCGCCGAGGTCACGGCCGAGCAACTTGCCGAGCGTGAGCAGGCCGCCGAGCGCGACCTTGTCGATGCGGCAAATGACGCCGAACGGGCTGCTGCCCAGAAGGATCTTGCGGTTGCGAAGGATCTGCGCCGTGCGCAGGCCTACTACGCCAGCCGCTAATTTCACTCGATCCGCGAAATAATCTGTCCGACTGTCCCCCGCTGGCCCATTGAAAGCCGGGCGTGAGGTCGCTTTATTACGGTTAGACGACGATTCGTCGAAGGCACTGAATCATGGGGAACTGGACACTCGCCTCGATCGCTTGGGATCGCTTCGATGCGTCGAAGGTCGATCCGGAAATCCTGCGCAACGTCAAGGCTGCGGCCCTGATGGAGCGCAATGGCGGGGACTACGGCATCTATCTCGGTCGCGTGTTTGCCGACGATCCCGAGTTCTCCAAGTATGTGCGCGAGTGGGCCATCGAGGAAATCCAGCATGGCCTGGCGCTTGGCCGATGGGCGCAGCTTGCCGATCCGGCGTGGGATTTCGACGCAGCCTTCGATCGCTTCCGCAAGGGCTACCGACTGCCGCTCGAGGCGACAGCCTCGGTGCGCGGCAGCCAGGCCGGCGAGATGATGGCGCGCTGCATCGTCGAAACCGGCACCAGCTCCTACTACAGCGCACTCAAGGATGCCTCGACGGAGCCGGTGTTGAAGCAGGTCTGCGCCAAGGTCGCGGCCGACGAGTTCCGTCACTACAGGATGTTCTACGACCATCTGCGGCAGTGCGTGGAGCGCGACCGGTTGACCCGCTGGGGCCGCCTGCGCATCGGCTGGAGTAGGCTTGCCGAGAGCGAGGACGACGAGCTCGCTTATGCCTACTTCGCCGCCAACGAACCGCCGGATGCGGTCTATGACCGCAAGCGAGCCCGCGAAGCCTATGCACGCCGGGCCTATCCGCTCTATCGGCCGATGCACGTCCAGCGCGCGATGGCGATGGTGCTGAAGGCCGTCGGCCTCGAGCCGCAGGGCCGGCTCAATGCGCTCATGACTCGCGCCGGCCTCTGGTTCCTGCGTCGCCGCTCGACGCAGCTTGCCGCCAGCGGCGTCTAGGAAACCAGGTCGGCGAATTCCTTCAGTACCGTCTCGTAGACCGGGCGCTTGAAGGGAATGATCCTGTCGAGCAGGTCAGAAGGCGTGGCCCATTTCCAGGCGTCGAACTCGTGGTCATGGGCGTGGATATCGATGTCGGCATCGATGCCGATGAAGGCCAGCGCGAACCATTTCTGAGCCTGGCCTCGCCAACGACCTTTGCCGTGCGCGAGTTCGATCTCCGGCGGAAAATTGTACGTCAGCCAGGTGCGGCTCTCGCGCAGGAGCAACGCGCGGGTCGTGCCGACCTCCTCGGCAAGCTCGCGGCAGGCGGCTTCGACCGGCGTCTCGCCGCGGTCGACGCCGCCCTGCGGCATCTGCCAGGCTCCAGGCATGCCGGCGCGTTCACCGGCGAAGATCCGCCGGTCCCGACTGATCAGCATCAAGCCGACGTTGGGCCGGTAGTGCTCGGGAACCTCCCGGATCACGGACGGAGCTGATCGGGCTGAACGCGCAGCCGCGTCATGCAGGCGGTGCGGCACTCGAAGTGGCCGATGATGGGGACCAGCGAGACGGTGTTCTGGGTGGTCAACCGCTGGCGCCAGGCCACGATGGCGTCGATTGCAGCGTTGTCCGGCTGCAGCACGCCGAAGTCGTGACGCGCCGGCCGGCCAGGCCAGGCCTCGCCGGCCCATTCGGCCATCCGGTCAAGGTTGCCGTCGAGGCCGCCGTTGTTCGCCAGCTTGTAGTCGAGCACGGTCGAGGTGCGGGCATAGCCCACGCCGAGATCGGTCGCGAGGCGATACATTGCCGAGGGCGTGGGACCGGGATTGATCTCGATCAAGCCGAGTCCGCGATCGGCGATCTCCTGGACAAGTGGCCGCGCGATCTCCTCGGACTGCGACACCGGTCCGGGGTTGGGCATGACGAAGCCGACATAGCCTTCGCCGCGTGCCATCGCTTCGCGCAGGCGCTTCACGTTCTCCTCGCCGCTGGCCTTGGGAACGATGGGGCGGATGCCTCGTTCGGCGATGCCTTCGGGGTCCTCGATCGGCATCATCAGATAGGTTTCGTGATTCTGGGCGTGCGCACGCTTCATCCATCTCGGCAGGTCGGGCGTGCCGGGCAGGAAGGCGAGACTGACCTCGCCCGGCAGCTCATCGATCACGCGCGTCATCAGCGCTTCGTTGGCGCCGACGTTGATGATCATCAGGCCGACCCGCGCCGCCGGGCTGTCAGGATCATAGCGCCGGGAATAGGCGATCCACGGCATCCAGCCGTTGGACGAGATCTTAGGCAGGCGCAGTCCGTCGGGCGTAACCTCGATCATGTCGTCGCGCTCGGCGAGCGTCAGCATCCGGAAGTCGAGCGGGCGGGGACGCCGGAAAGGCAGCTTCAGCGAGTTCACCGGCCTTGGAACAGGGACCGCGGTTGCTGCCGCGGCTTCCTCGATCAAGGGCGGTGGCCGGGCGATCTCCAGGTAAGCCACGCCGGCGCAGATTGCCGTCAGTCCGATCACCAGCCCGTAGGCGGCGAGCGGACCGCTCAGCAGGTGCTTCGGCGGACGCCAGCGAACGAAAGCCCTGCCGAGTTCCGACCCGTCCGCCATATCACGCCGCGTGCCGGGTCAGCAGGTCGTCAGTTGGAGCGGTTGCTCGCGTAGAGCGAGATGCCTCGGATCAGATCGACGGCGCGCAGCAGCTGGTAATCCTGCACCCCTTCCTTGGGCGGCTCGTTGGGATCACCCGTCGCTTCGGCCGGCGGGGTCGCGGTGCCCGGCGCCGTGCTTTCGCCTGGCTTGGCGCCCGGCTTGGCAGGGTTGGCCTTGGCGTCCGGCGGTGTCGCCTTCTTGTCCGTCGGCTTGTCGGTCGGATTGGCGATCGAGCGGCGCAGGTTCTCCTCGCGGAAGCCGGGGCGCGATTCGATCGCCTCGACCTTGGCCTGCTGGACCTCGATGTCGGGCTTGATGCCTTCCTTCTGGATCGATCGGCCCGACGGCGTGAAGTAGAGCGCTGTCGTGAGGCGGATCGCGCCGCCGCCGGTCACCTGCATGATGGTCTGAACCGAGCCTTTGCCGAAGGTGCGTGTGCCGAGAATGATTCCGCGGTGATGATCCTGCAGTGCGCCGGCCACGATTTCGGAGGCCGAGGCGGAACCGCCGTTCACCAGCACCACGATCGGCAGGCCGTTGGCGACATCGCCCGGCTTGGCGTTCCAGCGCTGCACGTCCTCGGGCTTGCGCGCCTTGACCGACACGATCTCGCCCTTGTCGACGAAGGCGTCGACCATGGAGATTGCCTGGTCGAGCAGGCCGCCCGGGTTGTTGCGCAGGTCGAGGACATAGCCCTTAAGCTTGTTGCCCGCTTCCTTCTTGATGTGGTCCACGGCGTCGAGCACGCCCGACGTGCTTTGCTCGGTGAACGAGGTGACGCGGATATAGCCGACGTCGCCTCCCTCCACGTGATAGCGCGTCGACTTCACCTTGATGTTCTCGCGCGTCAGCGAGACGTCGAACGGGTCCTTGTTGGCGCGCTTGACGGAGATCTTGATCGCCGAGCCGATCTTGCCGCGCATCTTGTCTACGGCTTCCTGCAGTGTGAGGCCTTGCACCGGTTCGCCGTCGAGCGCGAAGATCAGGTCACCCGGTTGCAAGCCGGCCTTTGAGGCAGGCGTATCGTCGATCGGCGACACCACCTTGATGACACCGTTCTCCATCGTGACCTCAATGCCGAGCCCCCCAAACTCGCCCCGCGTCTGGACCTGCATGTCCTTGTAGTTCTTGGGGTTCATATAGCTCGAGTGCGGATCGAGCGAGGCCAGCATGCCGTTGATCGCATTCTCGATCAGGGACTTCTCGTCGACCGGCTCGACATAGTCTCGGCGGATGCGGTCGAGCACGTCGCCGAACAGGTTGAGCTGCTGATAGAGCTCACTCTTGTCGGCGCCTGGCCCCTTGGCGTCAGGCTTGTCCTGCGCCGAGACGGGCACGATGGCTGGCACGGCAAGAAACGCCAGGGTCGTGGCGATGGAGGCGAAACGCAAACGGGTCATTGGATGGCCTTTGCAAAACGATGCCTACCGGTGGCCGGTCGGGCAAAAAGGATCTTTCGGCGGTGCACGGTAAGATACCCGGGCGTCTTTGGCGGGATCAAGGCGAGGCGCGGCCGGGCAGGCTTCACTTTCACGCCAAGGCTGCGACGGCTTGATGCGGGGCGGCGAGAACGGCCGGCCGGGATGCTTCCGAAAGCAGCGACTGGCCGGTCATTTCGCTCGGCTGGGGCACGCCCATCAGGGCCAGCATGGTGGGTGCGACATCGGCCAGCTTGCCGTCGGCCAGCGAGTGGACCCTGGCCGGTGCATTGAAGAGCAGGGCGGGCACGCGATTAAGCGTATGCTGGGTGTGTTTCTGGCCCGTCGTCTCGTCGAACATCTGCTCGGCATTGCCATGGTCGGCCGTCACCAGCAGCACGCCGCCGGCCTTTTTGACCGCCCCCATAAGACGGCCCAGGCAGGTATCAACGGCCTCGATCGCCTTGATGGCGGCGGCCAGCTCGCCGGTATGGCCGACCATGTCGGAATTGGCGTAGTTCACCACGACGAGGTCGAACTTGCCCGAGCCGATCGCCCCGACGAGCTTGTCGGTGACCTCGGGCGCGCTCATTTCTGGCTTGAGGTCGTAGGTCTGCACCTTGGGTGAGGGCACGAGGATGCGTTCCTCGCCTTCGAACTGCCGCTCCTCGCCGCCGTTGAAGAAGAACGTCACGTGCGCGTACTTCTCGGTCTCGGCAATGCGCAGCTGTTTCAGGCCGGCGCGTGACACCGTTTCACCCAGGCCCATCTTGATGATCACCGGAG
Organism: Alphaproteobacteria bacterium; assembly: GCA_017308235.1. GTDB lineage: Bacteria > Pseudomonadota > Alphaproteobacteria > Reyranellales > Reyranellaceae > Reyranella. The sequence goes on from JAFKFL010000013.1 coordinate 125,045, forward strand.
GAAACAGCGTTTTCAGGAATTCATTCAGCGCCGCAGAATATTCCACCATGCCGACGGCGTCGGCGAACCGGACCGTGCGGCCGCGCTTGAAGCCGTCGAACATCGGGTCGAGCAGCGCCGTCAGGATCTCGCGCGCACGATCGGAGCGGTAGTTGAACATCAGGAGGGCATCGCCATCCGTCATGCCCTTGTAACCGTCGATTACCGTCGGCTCGACGAACTCATCGCTCTTGTCGTTGGCATAGGCCTTGTCGACAGCTTCGTCGGGTGTCTTCGTCGTCGCCTTGCCCTTGGCTTCGACCAGGGCGTCGTAGGCGGCGTTGACGCGTTCCCAGCGCTTGTCGCGATCCATGGCATAGAAGCGGCCGGTCACGGTGGCGAAGCGGATGGGCAGGCCCTGTTTCAGTCCCGCCTTGATGTCCTTGAGGCAATCATGCGCGCTGCGCGGCGGCATGTCGCGGCCATCGAGGAAAGCGTGGATCCAGACCGGAACACCGGCGCCGGCGATCAGGTTGGCAAGCGCAATCAGGTGATCCTGGTGCGAGTGCACACCGCCTGGCGAGGCGAGCCCCATCAGATGGCAGGCACCTTTCGTCTTTTTGAGCGTGGTGACCAGATCGGCCAGGATCTTGTTCTTGGCCAGCGAGCCGTTCTCGATCGCCTTGTCGATACGCGGCTGGTCGGGCACGGCCACTCGGCCGGCGCCGAGATTCATGTGGCCGACTTCGGAATTGCCCATCTGGCCCTTGGGCAGGCCGACGAACGTCTCCGAGGCGTCGATCAGACCCTGCGGGCAGGTGGCGATCAGACGATCGTAATTCGGCGTCCTCGCATCTAGGATCGCATTGTCGCGCGGATCGGTGCGGAAGCCCCAGCCGTCCAGGATGCAGAGGACGGCGGGACGCGGACGGGCGTCGGACATCAAGAGGCTTTCGGCAGGCTGAAGGGCCGCGCGCGCTCGACAGCGTTGAACTTGTTCGGGCAGTGCAGGTCGCGCGGGTCGATGTTGGGATTCTGGTCCGGAATTTCGATGGCGCAGAACACGAACTCGCCGCGCGGCTCGCCGTCGATGGTGATGTCGTAGGTATAGGTGCCCGGCGGATCACCGGGGATGATGCACCAGGAGCGCTGCAGGACGCCGTCCTGCACGACCTCGCGCATGCGCGTCGTGGCCTTGGTCTTGTCGGCGTTCACTTCGGTCTCGGGACCGGCGATCACGTCCTTGGCTGGTTGCGACGTGGTCAGCACCTCGGTCAGCGACACGGTGCGGGTCGGGCCGCCGAGATACATGCGCCAGCCGAAGCAAGCGCGGTTGAAGAGCAGCGGAATGGCGTTGGTCTCGTAGTTGCGCTGCTTGCCGTCCTCGCCGGTGATCGACACGTAGGGAATGCTGCGCACCGGCTTGACTGCCGGGGTGTCGGCGGCCGGCGTCTGGGCAACCGATGCCGTCGAAAGAGCCGCCGCAGTGAGCGCTGCAAGGGCGATGGCAGACCGGGAGAGAAGGGGATGCATGGGGCCAATGTAGCCCGGGTTTTTCGTCAGAACAGAGGCAAAATCGACACTCATCCCTTACGCCCGGTGATAGGGGTGGCCGACCAGGAGCTGCTGGCTGCGGTAGATCTGCTCGGCCAGCATTGCCCGGGCCAGTTGATGCGGCCAAGTCATGGGGCCGAAAGACAAAACCAATGCCGCCTTTTTAAGCAGGGGCTCTGCATGTCCGTCGGCGCCGCCGATCAAGAAGGCGATATCTGACACCGAATCGTCACGCCAACGGCCGAGCTGTCGGGCGAAGGTCTCGCTGTCCATCGCCTTGCCCTGCCGGTCCAGCGCCACCAGGACGGCGCCCGCCGGGACAGCGCCCAGCAGCAGGTCTCCCTCGCGGCGCATCAGTTCGGCGGCGGGGAGTTTGCGCCTTTCCTCGAGCTCGCGCAGGGCGAGCGGCCAGCGGATGCGGCCTGCGTAGTGGTCGTAGAGATCGCGCTCCGGGCCGCGGCCGGATCGGCCGATGGCGGCGATCGTGAGCTTCACGGCAGCCCACTCACAAGACTAGGGTGCCCGCTTGCGGCGCGCGGCCTTCACCACCTTGGGCTTGACGGCGGCGTCATTCTCGAGCGCCCACATCTTTTCCAGGGCATAGAAGGCGCGCGGCTCGGGCCGGAAGACATGGACCACGACGTCGCCGGCATCGACCAGCACCCAGTCGCCCCCCTGCTTGCCCTCGACCGGAATGTATCCCTGGCCCGCCTGCTTCAGCCGCTCAGCCAGGTGATCGGCAATGGCCACGACCTGCCGGTTCGATCGGCCCGACGCGATCACCATGTAATCGGCGAAGGCCGACTTGCCCTTGAGATCGATGACGACGATGTCCTCGGCCTTGTCGTCTTCGAGGGAGCGACGCACCAGCGCGAGCTGGGCGTCCGCAGCGTTGCTTCGGTCGGGAAGCGTACGGATGGGGTCGGAGATGGTCTTTCCTTTCGCTCTGGTCCGTTTCGGCCGCTCGGCGCGGATCGCCGTCGCCGAATGGCTGTCGAGACGGCTCGGGATAAAGCACCAGGCGGGCGGCGCGCAATCCGCGAGCCGGCGTGCTTGGCCGGCGTCGAGGCGGTAACGCGCAAAGGCGCGCGGGGCTGCGGACTGCAACGCGGCGTAGCCCCAGCCTGGCCGGGCGAAGGCGGCGATGGCGATGGTACCGAACAGGTCGCGCCAGCCTTCCCAGTGCACGAGCTGGGGCAGGATGTCGGCGCCCATCAGCCATACGAACCGCGCCCGGGGGTAGAGCCGTCGCAAGGCATGTACGGTGTCCAGCGTATAGCGTGTCCCGAGCAGCAGTTCCGGCGCCTCGACCCGGATCCGCGGATGGTTCGCCAGTTGCTTGGCACGTGCCAGGCGGCTCGCCAGCGGCTCCATGCCGTCGCCGCTCTTCAGCGGATTTTGCGGTGAAACCAGCCACCAGACCTCGTCGAGACCGAGCCGCTTCAGGGCCTCGAGGCTGACGTGGCGATGGCCCTCGTGGGCGGGATTGAACGATCCGCCCAGCAGCCCGATGCGCCGCCGCGTATCGCGCGGCACGCCGGGCATGGGATGGCGCGCCTCGATCAAGCCGGCGACCTCACGGACGTGCACTCATGGACGCCCACTCATGGACGGAGCGTGCCCTTGCCGCGCACGACGTTCTTGTAGGTCGTGAGCTCGACCAGGCCGACCGGGCCGCGGGCATGCATGCGGTTGGTCGAGATACCGATCTCCGCACCCAGTCCGAATTCGCCGCCGTCGGCGAACTGCGTGCTGGCGTTGTGCATCACGATGGCGCTGTCGACTTCCTTCAGGAACCGGTCGGCGGTGGCCTGGTTGTCGGTCACGATCGCCTCGGTGTGCTGGCTGCCGTAGGTCGCGATGTGGTGGATCGCGCCCTCGACGCCGTCGACCGTGGCAACGGAGATGATGGGCTCGAGGTATTCGGTGCGCCAGTCCTTCTCGGTTGCGGCCAGCGCGCCTGTATCGCGCTTGCGGACCTCGGCATCGCCGCGCACCTCGCAGCCGAGCTCATGCAGCTTCGCGAGCACGGGCTTCAGATGCGTATCGAGGGCGGCGCGATCGATCAGCAGCGTCTCGGCCGCACCGCATACGCTTACGCGCCGCATCTTGGCGTTGGCGACCAGGTCGCGCGCCATATCTGTGTTGGCATCGCGGTCGACATAGACATGGCAAATGCCATCGTAGTGGCGCAGCACCGGCACGCGGCTTTCCTGTGTCACGCGATCGATCAGCGAGCGGCCGCCGCGTGGCACGATCAGATCGAGCCAGTCCATCGCCTTCAGAAGCTCGCCGACCGCGGCGCGGTCGGTCGTCGGCACGAGCTGCACGCAGTCCTCCGGCAGGCCGGCGGTCTTCAACGCACGGCGCAAGAGCTCGACGATGCAACGCGAGGAATAAAAGCTGTCGGAGCCGCCGCGCAGCACGACCACATTGCCTGACTTGATGCAGAGCGCGCCCGCATCGGCGGTGACGTTGGGGCGCGCCTCGTAGATCACGCCGATGATGCCGATCGGCACGCGCACGCGGCTGATCTCGAGACCGTTCGGCCGCTGCCAGCGTTCGATCTCGGTCCCGACCGGATCGGCTAGGGCCACGATATCGTCGAGGCCCTTGGCCATGCTTTCGATGCGCGCGCCGTTCAGCAGCAGGCGATCCTGCAGGGCGCTGCTCATGCCGGCGATCTTCGCGGCCTCGATGTCACGCGCGTTTGCATCAAGGATCGCGGCTTTCTCGGCGCGGATCAGTCGCGCGCCTTCGATCAGCGCCCGGTTCTTGGCCTCGGTCGTGGCATTGCGCAGCGCGACCGCCGCCGCTTTGGCGCGTTGGCCGAGCGCCGCGACGATCGCGACCGCATCTTCGGCAGGCTTGGTCTGAACGTTCATGACTATCCCAGTATAGCTCATTCGACCACGAGGTCGTCGCGATGGACCATCTCGTCCCGGCCGCGGAAACCCAGCAATCGTTCGATTTCGGCGCTCTTTCGACCGGCGATGCGGCGGGCATCCTCGGCGGCATAGGCGACCAGGCCGCGTGCCAGCAGCCGGCCCGCGCGGTCCTTCACATCGACCACGTCGCCACGCCTGAACTCGCCATCGATGCCCGTGACGCCGGCCGGCAGCAGGCTCTTGCCCTTGGACAGGGCGCGCACGGCACCGTCGTCGACGACCAGGGCGCCGGCCGATTTGAGCGATCCCTTGATCCATTTCTTGCGCGCCGAGAGCGGCGAGCCTTCCGGCAGGAACCAGCTACACCGCGCCTTGCCGTCGATCGCGGCGCCCAGCGCGCCCACCGGTCGGCCGTCGGCGATCGCCATGCGGCAGCCGGCGGCCATGGCGATGCGGCCGGCGATCAGCTTGGTCACCATGCCACCGTTGGAGAGTTCCGATGCGGCGGCTCCAGCCATCGCCTCGATCTCCGGCGTGATCTCGCGGATTTCGGGAATGTGCTTCGCGCTCGTGTCGTTGCGTGGATCACCGGTGTAGAGGCCGTCAATATCGGACAGCAGCACCAGCGTGTCGGCCGAGATCATCTCGGCCACGCGCGCGCCCAGCCGGTCGTTGTCGCCGAAGCGGATCTCGTCGGTGGCGACCGTGTCGTTCTCGTTGATCACCGGCACGGCGCCGAGGCCGAGCAGGGTGGCCATGGTCTGGCGCGCATTGAGATAACGCCGCCGTGCCTCCGAATCGTCGAGCGTCAGCAGCACCTGCGCCACCGTGATGCCATGCCGCGCCAGCGCCGCCTGGTAGGCATGCGCAAGCTGGATCTGGCCGGTCGCGGCGGCGGCTTGGCTTTCCTCCAGCTTCAGCGCGCCCGCAGTGAGCTTGAGATGGGTGCGGCCGAGCCGGATCGCACCGGACGAAACCAGCACGACCTCGCAGCCTTTCTTGTGCAGGCGCGCCACATCGTCGGTGAGCGCTTCCAGCCAGTCGTGGCGGATCTGGCCTTTGGCTTCGTCGACCAGGATCGAGGAGCCGATCTTCACGACCAGCCGCTTGGAGCTGGTCAGCGAGGTCATGCCGCTTCCTTTTGCTGCTGCTTGTCGACCAGCTTCATTAGCTCGTGCAGCAGAGATTGCACGCCCTTGCCCGAGACACCGGAGATCACGTGCACCGTCTTGCGGCTCGCCTTGGCGAGCGCCGCGCGCTTGGCCTCGATGTCTTCGTCCGTCATGGCGTCGGTCTTGTTGAGTGCTACGATCTCCTTCTTGCGCGCGAGCGTGCCGCCGTAAGCCTTGAGCTCGGCGCGCACCGTGCGATAGGCGCCCGCGACATCGTCCTGCGTGCCATCGACGAGGTGCAGCAACGCCCGGCAGCGCTCGACATGGCCCAGGAAGCGCGTGCCGAGGCCTGCGCCTTCGTGGGCGCCCTCGATCAGGCCGGGAATGTCGGCCATCACGAACTCGCGGCTGCCGACCTTCACGACGCCGAGGCCCGGATGCAGGGTGGTGAAGGGATAGTCGGCGATCTTGGGCCGCGCGTTCGAGGTGGCCGAAAGGAAGGTCGACTTGCCGGCATTGGGCAGGCCGACCAGGCCGATATCGGCGATCAGCTTCAGGCGCAGCCAGATCCAGCGCTCCTCGCCGGGCCAGCCCTTGTCGGCGCGACGCGGCGCGCGATTGGTCGAGCTCTTGTAGTGCAGGTTGCCGTAGCCGCCGTCGCCGCCCTTGGCGAGCACGACGCGCTGGCCCACTTCGGTGAGGTCGACGAGCAGCGTCTCGTTGTCCTCGTTGAAGATCTGCGTGCCTTGGGGCAGGCGCAGGACCACGTCCTTGCCCTTGCCACCGGTGCGCTGGCTGCCCATGCCGTGATGGCCGGTCTCGGCCTTGAAGTGCTGGGCATAGCGGTAGTCGATCAGCGTGTTGAGGCCATCGACGCATTCGGCGATCACGTCGCCGCCGCGTCCGCCGTCGCCGCCATCCGGTCCGCCGAACTCAATGAACTTCTCGCGGCGAAAGCCCATGCAGCCCGCGCCACCGTTGCCGGAACGGATGTAGATCTTGGCTTGGTCGAGGAATTTCATGGCGGCGGCGGGAGGTTTCCGGAAAAGAAAAGGGGGAACGGCCGAGCCGCTCCCCCTTGGCATATCCTTTTGGTGCGGGGACGGCTATTCGGCGGCCACCTTGGTCGGCGCCGGATGCACGTTCACCTCGACCTTGCCGCCCGAGCGGGTTCGGAAGGCGACGACGCCGTCGGCAGTGGCGAACAGGGTGTGGTCGCGGCCGACGCCAACGTTCTCGCCGGCGTCCATCTTGGTGCCGCGCTGGCGGACCAGGATGTTGCCCGACAGAACCTTCTGGCCGCCGAAGCGCTTCACGCCGAGGCGCTTGCCGTCGGAATCGCGGCCGTTGCGCGAGGAGCCGCCTGCTTTCTTGTGTGCCATCGTACTACTCCGGTCGCTCTGTCAGCTCAGGCGACGATCTGTTCGATCTTGACCACCGTCAGGTCCTGACGATGACCGTTCTTGCGCCGCGAATTCTGGCGGCGGCGCTTCTTGAAGACGATCAGGTGCGGCCCGCGTGCCTGCTTCACGATCGAGCCCACGACCTTGGCGCCGGCGACGGTCGGCGAGCCGACCTTCTCGCCCACCATCAGGACGTCGGTGAACTCGACCTTGGCGCCGGCTTCGCCTGCGATCCGCTCCACGGTGAGCGTATCGTCGGCGGCGACCGTGTATTGCTTTCCACCCGTGCGGATTACGGCGATCATGGAACACCTGACTGGGCCTGCCGCCCCGGACGAAACCCACCAAACCTAGGGATTGGGGGGGCATCGAGCCCAAGATACCGGCAAACGCGAAAGAGCGCGGCGGGCCGAACGACCCGCCGAAGAGGCGCGGAATATACGCAAGGCAGACCCCAAGTCAACGTCGGAAAGCCTTTATTTTCCAACGTCCAGCAGCCGTGTTGCCGGCCCGGATGGCGCCGCCTATAAGCGGCCCGCGGGAGAGGTGCCAGAGTGGTCGATCGGGACGGTCTCGAAAACCGTTGTGCGTGCAAGCGTACCGTGGGTTCGAATCCCACCCTCTCCGCCAGCAAGCACGCGAAAAGTGATATTTGCTGAGGGCATTGCGCGACCTTCGAATTGCGGCCCACGCACCTGCCCACACGGCAACTTTGGCCCACCCCAGCCGTAAGCGCGTTTGGAGATAGCGCGCTCGAGCTTCATCCGGCGGGCGTGCCTACGAAAGCGCAGGCCGTCGCCGACGACATGGTCGCTGAAGATCACGCCAGGCGGCCGCTCCTTGAATAGCGATAGCAGGAGAGCCTTGCGCTCTAGCAACGGAAGGGCCGCGCCGAAGCGCCGTCCAGGTAAAATAGATCGAAGGCGATGGAGACCAACTCGTGAGTCCGTCTCTGGTCGGCAAGCCGGGCGAATTGTGGCTTGGTCCAGATCCGGGATGATTCTTCGGATAAGACTTCTAGGTCGGCATCCGATTATTTCCGCATTGGCACGGCAAGGTGAAACCGTTGCGGCGCCGCATTCGCCATGCGCACAATTTGCATGGGGAATGGGGGATCGCCATGGTCAGTGGGGGGCGGCCGCTCAAGGGCCGAAGGGTGTTGATCGTTGAAGGCGATTACGTCTTAGCATGCGACTTGCGTCGTCTCATGCAGGAGGCTGGGGCCAAAGTGCTCGGGCCCGCATGGAGCGAGGAAGCTGGATTAGACTTGGCCGATTCGGAGGTTTTCGACGCGGCACTCCTCGGCGCCAAGCTGACCCACGGTTCTGCAGAATCAATTGCGACAAAGCTTTCGGAACGTGGCGTGCCCTTCGTGGTCGTCACTGACCACGACAGAGAAGTCCTCGCGCCCGCTCTTCGCGAGGCATGCTACGTCGATATGTCTTTTCATCATCGCGACTTGGTCTCGATGGTCGCGAACAGCGTCACTGGTGGCATTGCAGCCACTGCTTCACCGCTCGCTGTCGAACACACGCTCACGATGACCAAGGCTAGCCCTCGACCGCGCCGATCGGTCGATCTTCCCAAGGCTACCAGTCGTCGAACAGAAGACCGTCCCAATTGATGACGCTTGGCGCGTGGGCGGCAGCATCGGCTTGATATGTTGGGTGCGCGCCGGATCCCAGGCGAAAACCTTCTGGTTCAGCTGGTCGTGCAGGCTCGTGCTCCTTTTGCGAACTCGGCTCCAGAGTTTCGCCGAGGTTGTGCGCACTTCTGTAATCCAGATTGGGTGGCCGTTCGTATCCGTCGTGTGTCCGGGGCCAGGCAACCAAACTCTGTCCTTACCGGGATGTTTCTCGCGGAGTTGGCGCTCGGGGGCTGCTCCAATGGCGGCCCGGCGGCAGAAGAGTCGCGTGGTGTCACGAGCGTCAGCAACGATGACTACGCTGTCAGCTACGACCTGCAGGATCCGGGCCGCGACAGAGGATGGGGGCATTCCGGTGGCTGTGGTCGGACCTCCTCTTTTCGGCCTCGGGAAGGACAAGTCGGCGCACCGGGTCGTGTCGCTGATGCAGCCGGCAGGGTCGCGATCCTGGCCGCACTTCACCCTACAAGAAACTGCGAGGCCCGATCGGCCAGTCAACCGGGTCGTCCTCGTATTTGATCCGGCAAACGACCTCCAGGCAAAACGGGTCTGCGCCGGCGAGACGAGCAACAAGCCAGCCCGCCCAATCAGATCGTTGTCTTTGCCGTGTTGTGCCGTGGCGGCAAGCCGATGGCGCAGGCCTTTGGAACGACAGGGTCGACCGGCTCCGCTGATCGCGCCGTCGCACAGCTCTTGCAGCAGGTGGTCCTCGTTCTCTTCAACAATGCCCCAATAATCGAGCCGAGCCATGGTTATCCGGGAGGCTTGCTCTAAGAAGGAGCCGAAATTGGCCTCCCTACGAGCGCAATGCTCCATTGGATCGCCGACAGCACGAAAATAAAACTAGCGATGCGCTGTGAACCGGCGACGAACGACCAGCGTACTGAGGTCAGCGACCATGAATTGGTCGCGTCGTCGTTCATGGAGGTTTCACGATGTTGAAGCGCAAAGTCTTCGTCGCCGCACTGGCGGTCTTGTCGTTTGCGGCTGTCGCACCGGCTTTTGCCAATCCAATGGTCGGCGGTGCGCCGATGTATGAAAACAAGAATATCATCGAGAACGCGGTCAACTCCAAGGATCACACAACGCTGGTCGCGGCCGTGAAGGCGGCCGGCCTGGTCGATACGCTCTCGGGCAAGGGACCGTTCACGGTCTTCGCGCCGACCAATGCGGCGTTCGCCAAGCTGCCGTCGGGCACGGTCGACACCCTGCTGAAGCCGGAGAACAAGGCGACGCTGACCAAGATCCTGACCTGTCATGTGGTGGCAGGCGATGTGAGTTCGGCCACGCTGGTCGGCATGATCAAGAAGGACGGCGGCGCGCACAAAGTGACGACGGTTGGCGGCTGCGTGCTGACCGCCAAGATGTCGGGCAAAGACGTGACTCTCACCGACGAGAACGGCACGACGGCCTTCGTGACTACTCCGGACGTAAAGCAGTCGAACGGCGTGATCCATGTGATCGACACCGTCCTACTGCCGAAGAAGTAGGGGCTTGGGCAGGCAGCGGACATCCTGTCCGCTGCCTGAATCTCGCTCGGCCGGCAGTAATCGCGAAACTACAAGGCTGGCACGCATAATGGGCAGGTCGAGCAATATTTGGCGACGAGCTGAAATCCGCCGCTCACCGCCCACCGTATATGAAAGGCAGCCCTAAGCTGCTGGGTCGGCTTCGCCGGCGCGATCATCAATCCAGGAGGATAACGTCATGGACAAGCGCAGTTTTATTGCCACGGCCGCGGCTGTATTTGCGGCGACCAGCTTCATCGCGGCATCCGCTTCGGCCGAGGTTGCTTGTGCCGGCGCTAACGCGTGCAAAGGACAGAGCGCCTGCAAGAGCGGGAACCATGCCTGCAAGGGACAAAACGCCTGCAAGGGGCAGGGATTCATCCATACCGGCAGCACACTCGAGTGCACCACAATCATTTCGAACAAGAAGTGATCACGTAGGTCATTTTGCTAAAGAGCGGGCGTCCCCAGAATCGTGGACGCCTATTGGATGTTGTTCGTCCGTCGCTGCAGGAACCTCCGATTTCGCCTCGCGTAGATGGAAAACGAAGGCGTACCGAAGGACAAAATGATGGAAATCATTCACTTGGGCGACAGACGGCCCCACACAGGATCGGCGGAAGTGTCATCAATCCGCGTTGCGCAAGAAGACACGGAAGCCGACCCGGGGGTAAGGCGCGCTGCGCTATACGATATGCTGCGCATTCTGGGACGGGCGGTACGGACTGGCGAAATGGGGGTTGAGGACAAAACAGAGTTTGCCCTGGCCGCGCTCAGGGTGCTTGGCCTCGGTTGGGGAATATTACGCGCCCGCTAGGTCCGAAAAAGCGAGCGTAGTTGCAAGACCGCGTGATTGCGCTCGATCGGCCGATCGAAGGGTGACTGGCCGTACTTATCCGAAATTCCACGCGTGTGGTGTGACATCCCGTTTTGCCGGTTCTTTGACGGTTTCCTTTGGCCCGCCAGCTTCGTTGAGGCTAACGTTTCTCTGATCTTATTGGCGCGCTGAATGGAACTGTTGACCGCTGTGACGGCGAAATAACCCGCCTCCCTCTAATCCGGCAATCCCGCCAATCTCAACGGGCCAATCAGGGCCTCCAGATATTCCTCGCGCTTGTAGGGAAGGCCAAGTGCCCAGCGGCTAATTGAAAAGTTTGGATGCTCGACGAGCAGTTCCTTCGCGGCCGATCGCGCTTCGTCCTCCGTTCCGAGACTCCAGAGAGCCGCAACCAGAGTCGTCTGGGCCGTCAGCCAGCGCTTTCTGGTTTTCAACACTCGCAGACTGATGTCGCGGGCCGCGACGAACTCACCCAGGTGGAACCTGACCCGCGCCTCGTCGACCATGGAGTGGGGCATGCTGAGCGGGCTCAGGCGTTGAGCTTGCTGCTCATACGCGGCTGCCTTCCTGAAGTCGCATGCGTAACCGTAGAACATCCCAGCCATGTGGTAGGCGCCCCCGCTACTGGGGCTGAGTGCGATCGCCTTCTGGCCAGCCTCTGTCGCTTCGTCGTGACGGCGCAGGAACGTGCAGGCGTACCCCTTGATCATGTAGCCCTCGCTGCTTTCCGGATCGGCCTGCAGGGCACGGTCTGCACACTCGAGTGACGCCTTGTAGGCGGCGGCTGCATCGGCGACCCAACCAAAGCGCGCCTGGTCGACCAGCGTAAACCCCAGAAAAAGAAGGACTGGAGTGTATCCAGGGTTGATGGCCAAGGCGCGCTCGCAGGCTTCCTTTGCCTGCGCATGAGTGTGCTTGCCGAATTGGTTGTAATAGCTCTGGGCCTTCGAAAAGTGTTCGTAAACCATCGGGCTGCCCGATCGCTTGAGCCATACCCGCGCCTGCTCTCCAAGAGTCAGGCGAACCTCCAGGGCCGAGACGATATCTTGGGTGATCCGGTCCTGCAGGGCGAACACATCGTCAAGGTCGCCGTCGAACCGATCCGCCCACACATGGCTGCCGTCCAGGCTGTCGATGAGCTGCGCCGTCAGCCGGACGCGATTGCCGCTCTTGCGGACGCTGCCCTCCAGCACATAGCGGACGCCCAGGATACGGCCGATCTCGCGCACGTCCTTTGACTGGCCCTTGAAGACAAAGCTGGAATTGCGCGCGATCACCATCAGCTCCTCGATCTTCGAGAGCGTGGTCAGCACATCCTCGGCCACGCCGTCGGCGAAGTATTCCTGTTCGGGATCGCCGCTCATGTTCTGGAACGGCAGCACGGCAATCGAGGGCTTGTCGGGCAGCAGAAGGGGTGCGCCGGGAGATCCGGGCGGCTCAACGCCTGGCTGTACTGGTTGCGCCGCGGCCGCCGTCTTCCAGTCTCCCGGGTCCCATTTCACGACGTAGGCTTGCACGGGACGTTCGATGTTCTTCAGCTCAAGCGCGCCGAGGTCCTCGAGCGTGGCCTTCACCCGCCCGGCGACGGACTCGTGAACCGTGCGTGAGATCACAATACCTCCCGGCGGCGCCGTCGCCTCGAGTCGCGCCGCCACGTTGACGCCGTCGCCGTAGAGGTCGTCGCCATCGACGATCAGGTCGCCCAGGTGCAGGCCGACACGAAAAAGCAGCGCACTGTCGGTCGGGACACCAATGTTGGCCTCGACCATCGACTGCTGGAACTCAATGCAGGCGCTGAGCGCTTCGACGGCGCTGGCGAATTCGATCAGGGCTCCGTCTCCGGTCAGCTTGACAAGCCGCCCGCCTCGGCGGGCCAGCACCGGGTCGAGTCGTTCCGCGCGATTCTTGCGCAGGCGGGCCACCGTGCCGCTTTCGTCGCGGCCGACCAGCCGCGAGTAGCCGACCACGTCCGCCGCCACGATGGCGGCCAGCCTGCGCTGCTCCTGCGCCACTGACGTGCCTCCCCGGGGATCCCGTGTGGATCGTAGAGGGGCGCTCCCGCTCCGACAACCGACCCGCAGACCCCCCCAAACCTACCCATGCAGGCAACGAGACTTGCCCTACTTGAAAGACGGGGAGCCGAATCCCGGGCGATCACTAGGTGTTCGACATCAGCCTGGGTCTAGATCACCTCCCAACCGGGTACGCCAGGTGGGCATCCGCCACTCCTCGCTCCGCAGCTATCCGGGCAGCCGTCATCGTGGCGGCCAATCGGCCCCGCCATTGGTCGCAGCGCTGCTCCTCGCCGAAGGCCCTCATTGGCGAGAATTTGAAGATAATCGCTTAGAATTCGTCGATCATTTCCGCCGGGCGGCGATGGGTATCGACTTGGTAGTATTTCGCCCAACTGTTACTGAGAGAGAACAGCAGCGGCTTGCCAATGATCCTGCCCAGCCTGCTCGGCAGAATGAAATGCCGCCGGTCGGTGAAATAGGGATAGTACTTCTTGTATTCGTCGTCGCCCTGGCCGAGCGCACGCGGCCGGCCAGTGAGGACGGCCGAATCAAGACATTGCTTGTAGCAATGCAGAAATCTTCATCGTCGCGAAGTTGGAGAATGTGTCTGATACTGCGTACGGTAAGACGATCTGATCATTGTGCCGAATCGCGCCGCACGTATAAACCACGTTCGGGACGTATCCTTCGCGCTCAGACGATTCGGGACGCAATAGCGGTTCGGTCGAACGCGCCAGCACCCGGACAGGGGTGCGCTTGTCGAGCAGCACCGCGCCAATCGAATATTTTCGGACCGGGCCCACGCCGTGCGTCAGCAGGAGCCAGCCCTCGTCTAGTTCGATCGGCGATCCGCAGTTGCCTATCTGGACGAACTCCCAGGGGAATTGCGGCTTGAGGATCGCCTGGCCATCTTCCCACCGGTAGAGATCGTCGGAGGAGGCGAGATAGAGATTCTCGTTGTCTTGTCGCGTGATCATCACGTATTTGCCGTCGATCCGGTGTGGGAACAGCGCCATGCCCTTGTTGCGGGCCGCGGCGCCCTGCAGCGGCGACAGTCGAAATGACAGGAAGTCGCGGGTCTCGATCAATTCCGACCGAATCGCCGCGCCCCCGTAGGCGGTATACGTCGCGTAATAGGTCGTCCGGCCGCCTTCGTGGAATTCGACAAAGCGGGCATCCTCTATGCCGTGCGACTGCGCTTCCGTGACCGGAAAGATCACCCGTTCGCTGATGTCCTGAGCCGGATCGAAGATGAGCTCGACTTCGTCACCGAGCGGTCCGGGCACCCGACGCTCGATCTGCGGACTGGACGCGAGGCGGGCCGTCGGATCGACGGCAACGCTGCCGTCGGCCGCGATGGTGCCGGTCCGAAAGGTCAGCGATGACACATGTCCCTCGCCGACGGCTCGCAGGCTGAGAACGAAGCGTCTGCTACCGTTGTCGACGCCCGACTGGTCAGGATGCGACACGATGCTGGGATTGAACAGCGCCGACGCCTCGAACGAATACTCATGCAGGAAATAGGCGCCGATGAGCTGGCGCTGGACCTTGGAAAAAGGGCTGTGCTCCGACAGTGCCTCTTCCATGTCGTCGGCGCGCTGCTCGAACGTCTTCAGGAGGTTGCGGTGCCGGCCTTCGAAGTTCTCCAGCACGTCCGCCAGTTGGCTCGCCATCGCCGTCGCGTCGAGCGCTAGAACGCGCTCGACGATATGATTGGCGCGCGTCTTGTCGGTCGGGTTGAGATCGCGTGGTTCGGTCGCCGGCTTGAACGGGCGGACGATCACGCGGGCGGGATCCGGACGCAGATAAAGAGCGTGTCGATTGAGAAAAGTAGCCTGCAACGAAGAGTCCCCTATTCGTCTGGAACGTCGGGTCAGGCGCCGATGGCGCGGAGCGCCGCGGGATGTGCCGCAGTGTCGATTCGCGCAAGCTGACGGATATCAGCCAGCGCCAGCAGATACGACACCACCGATTCGCCGCCGCAATTCTCGTTGGCACGATCGGGGTGCAATCCATCGCGGCAACTGCCGGTCTCGGGATCGACGAGCTCGACCGACAGGTCGTTGCTACCGAGGAACCATGAGAACACCCGGTTTGCGATGGTTTTCCATTCGGCATCGTCGTCGGCGCGCCAGGCGGCCAGACAGGCGGCAATCGTCGCGGTGGCTTCCAGTGGCTGTTGATCGAAGATGCGAGGAGACTGCCTCAGCTCGCCGAAACCGGCCGTGCCGACGGGACGGAAATCGCCGGTCGATGCCGTTTGTTGCCTCATCAGCCAACGCAGCGATCTCAGCCCGGCGTCAACATAGGCCGGTGTGCGCATTGCCATGCCCGTGACGATCAATGCCTGGGGCAGGCGCGCATTGTCGTAAGCGAGGCCTTCCTCGAACCACCGCCAGTCCGGCGTCTCGACCGCGACCAGGCTAGAAAGAAGCCTTTCGGCAAGGACCCGACGGATGTCCCGGGCGCGGCGATCGTCGGGAACTACGGCGCAGTAGGCGTCGAGTCCCAGCAGCGTGAAGGCCGATGCGCGGGGAGAATCAAGGTTTTCCGCGACTGGGAGCGCCTCGGCGAACAAAACGCGCGCCCATCGACGCCGCGCGGGGCTGGCGTCGTTCCGCGCGCACTCGCCCAGCGCCCACAACGTCCGGCCGTGGCTGTCCGCCGAGCCGCTGTCCTCGAGCCACGACCGGTCGAACCCCATGAAGTTGCGAAATCTCCCGGTATCGGGATTCCACGCATGCTGTACGAAAGCGGCGAAGCGCGCCGTCAGCGTCTCCGAAATCGGCCGCTCGCCCGGCTCGTTGAGCGCGCAGGCCAACAACAAGGCGCGGGCATTGTCGTCCACGCAATAGCCGTGCGCGCGGTTGGGCACCGAATGCACGGCGTGCTGGAACAGGCCGGTATCGTCGCACATCGACAGGAAATGCCCCAATCGCATGTCGGGCGCCGCGCGCTCGATCGGGTTCGACCGGTGGCCCTGCTGTACCGCAAGTTCGAATACGGCCCTGTAGCGCTCGGCGGTGCGCTGCCATGTCATCGACCGGCTGGCGGCATAGGCCCGCTCGCGCATTGCTTGCCGGCGGGGGCCGTCGGTGAGCAATTCCGCGATCTCGTGGCCGATCGCCGCCGCGTCGCTGAAGGGAACGAGAACGCCGCGGCCATCGGCCAAGAGCTCGCGCGCATGCCAATATGGCGTCGAGACCACCGGTTTGCCGAGCCCGAAGCTGTAGGCCAGCGTACCCGACGTCATCTGTGCTTCGTTGAGGTAGGGCGTCACGTAGACGTCGCTCATCGAGATGAACTCGAGCAGCGTAGCCTGGTCGACGAACTGGTCGAGAAACACGACGTGATCCTCAATGCCGAGCTTGCGCACGCGCGCCGTCAGGTTGTCGCGATAGGCCTCGCCCTGGTCGCGAACCAGGTTGGGATGCGTCGCGCCCAGCACGACATAGACCGTGTCCGGGCGCCTCTTCAGGATCCACGGCATGGCGTCGATCATGACCTCGATGCCCTTGCTCGGCGACAGCAGCCCGAAGGTCAGGATGACGGACCGGCCGCTGAATCCCAGTCTTGCCTTTGCCGTGTCCGGGGCGACGAAGGGAAAGTCCGGGATGCCATGGGCGATGACCTCGATCTTGTCGGGTGGCACCCGATAGACGGTGGTCAGCAGCTCACGCGCCTTGTCGGCCATCACGACGACCTTGGCCGACGCTTCGATGATTCGCTCCATCACCGTGCGCTGGGCCGTGCTAGGGCTGGCCAGCACCGTGTGCAGGGTCGTGACGACGGGCATGCTGAGCCGCGTCAGTAATTCGAGGATGTGAGCGCCGGCATCGCCGCCAAAAATTCCGAATTCGTGCTGCAGGCAGACAACGTCGAATCGACCGGCGTTCAACGTAGCTGCGGCGACCTCATACTCCCGAAGGTTATCGTCCCTGACCTCCCGAATGACCGATGAAGGATACTCATAGGTTCGGTCGCGGTCGGTCATCGCCACGATGCAGGTCTGCAGATCGGGTGCTGTGCTCAAGAGCGCATGGTGTAGGTCGGTCGTAAATGTTGCTATGCCGCAGCGGCGAGGCAACGAATTTCCAATCAGAGCAACTTTGCGGGACGGCGTCACGCGCGCGCGGGGAAAAACAGCCAGAGTGCTACCCTGGCAGGCTGAAGCGGAGTCGCGCGGCGCGGCGCCTTTCTTGAGCCCAGACTTGGCAACGAGTTGCGTCACCGCATCGTCGTTGTCCTTCCGTGCGGCGAGGTCCTGCTCCGCGGGGGCTTCCTGCATCCGGTTTGTCGCCGCAACGGTCGTTGTGGCCGTCGAAGGCTGATTCGGCATGGGAACTCCTCATTATGGTTATTGGTAAGCACCCGCCGAAATGGATTTTGGTGAGGACCCGCCGAAGCGACCTTCGGTCGAGCGGTCCTTTCAACGAGATGGTGACCGGGACGGCCAGTTATCAGGGGGTCGGGGCAGCATATATTTCGCGCGCGTCAGTGTTTGCATTGGACATTCCGACAAATGACGCGCCGATTATCGATCCCTCAAGGTTGCTTATTTGCCACGTAGAGGTTGGCTCGGCGGAACCTACGAGGAGGCACGTGATCCGACGCGAAGAGAAGCTCGGTCGCATCGGAGGCGCGGCAATCGCCATTTGCGTCGTCGCGATCGCGTGGAGCAAGCCACCGGCATCGGTCAAAGAAACTGCGGACCGCCTAGTCGCCCTAAGGGCGCTGTTCGTCATCGGCTCCCATCTGGACTACGATAGCCCAGCAAGTAGCCACGGGTGAGGAGACGCGAGCGATGCGCACGAGTTTTTCTGTCAAGGACATGACCATCCACCGGATCGTCGAGCAGGAAAGCGGCTTCACACCGATGCTCGACTTCCTGCCGACATTGTCGAAAGAAACCCTCGGCGAGAATTTGGCTTGGCTGGCGCCCGGCGGCTATGACAGCGCGAGCGGGAATGTCGTGTTGTGCTTTCAGTCGTATGTCGTCAAGACGCCGCACCATAACATCCTGGTCGATAGCTGCATCGGCAACGACAAGAACTTCCCGCTGCGGCCGGCGTGGAACAAGAAGACCGACGGCAACTGGATGAGTGCGCTGAAGGCTGCCGGCCTCGGCGTCGAGGACATCGATTTCGTGATGTGCACGCATCTGCACGGCGATCACGTCGGCTGGAACACGCGTCTGGAGAATGGCCGCTGGGTCCCGACCTTTCCGAAGGCGCGCTACCTGTTTTCAAAAAAAGAATACACCTATTGGAGCGAGATCCATCGGAAGACGCCGCTCGACCAGATCACCGACAGCGTGCTGCCGATCATCGAGGCCAATCGGGCCGAATTGGTCACCAGCGATCACTCTCTCAACGACCATATCCGATTGAGCCCGACCCCGGGCCACACGCCCGACCATTTCGCGGTCTGCGCCGGCAAGGGCGGCGACGCCGCGGTGTTCACCGGCGATCTGATCCATTCGCCGATCCAGGCCCGCTATCCCGAATTGGTCATGCGCGTCGACACCGACCGCGACCAGGCTGTCCAGACGCGCCGGAATTTCTTCGAGCGCTACTGCGACACCGACACGTTGTGCTGCACCATGCACTTCCCGTCGCCCTCGGTCGGCCATATCAAGCGCTGGGATGACGGCTTCCGTCTGGAATACGCGAAGGACTGAAGATGGCGAACCGCCGTGCTTGCACGGCGGACCTGTCTCTCAGTAGGGACGGTCGCCACGTACCAGCATCCGATACAGTCGGCGATGCTTGCTGTGATCGTAATCGAAGCCGGCTTTATGCAATGACGCGCGGTCATCGATGATCAGCAGATCGCCCTTTTTATGCTCGTGCGTATAGCAAAATTGCGGCTGCGTGATCCTATCGGTCAAATCCTGCAGAAAATCCTGGGTTTCTTCGGGTGACATGCCGGTGACCGTCTCGGTCTTGGCCTTGTGAAACCACGCAGCCTTGGTGCCGGTCTCCGGGTGGGTGCGGACCAAGGGATGTACCGTCGGCGGTTTCGTCGCTTCGAGCTGGGCCTTCACGATATCCGGATTGCCTGTCTTCATCCGTGCGCTGCTGATCAGCGTATTCTCGGTCTTCGCGTCGGCGATCTTCAGTTTCACGTCGTCTGGAAGCGCTTCGTAGGCGGCACGCGAGTTGCAAACCGATGTCCCGCCACCCTTGTCCGGCGCTGCCACCGCATACAGCATGGTGAACTTGGGCGGCAATTCCTGGTTGGTGTGGTCGGTGTGCCAGGTGGCATTGCCGCCGACTTTTGCCGGCTGACCCCTGCTGTCTTTGTGACGGTTGTCGAGCACACTGATCAACGGAAATCCGTCGACAAGATAGCGCCGGTTCTGGTCCTCCATCAGCTCGCCGAACATCTCTCCAGCGGCTTGCAACTGGCCTGGGGTGAGATGCTCTTGCCCACGAATCACAAGGACCACGTTTTCGACGACAGCGTCGTAGAGCTTCTTCTGCGTTGCACCGTCGATGGGGTGCGCGAGGTCGATACCTGTGACGATGGCGCCGATGTGCTCTTTCACCTTCTCAATCTTCACGGCCTGGGTGGGAATACTCGACGCGGCAGCGCTCATGATCTGGCTCCTCATTTCTTGACGCGCAGATTGTGGCGGGCGCGTCCAGCATTGCGGAAAACCACTTTCGCCGACAGCATCAGCCGAATGTTCGCATCTATCAAGTATTGCCCGATAACCGCGTCGCGCCTGGCCTTGAGCTCGTCGCTCATCTCCTCGGATTTCTTCCTATCCTTCGAAGGGCCGACTATGCTTGCCGCCCATCGAGGTCACGCGGCAGGATCAACGCATGCGCTGGAAAGGAACGTCCCGAAAGGCTGGCGAACGCGTGCGGGTTGGACGGCGCGCGATCAGCCCACCGAGCGTGCCTTCGATGACGGACCCGGACCAGCCCACACAGGCAAGTGGTTCCGCTGGCGACTCTGATCAGCCGCCGCCGCTGATCGACCGCCATGCGGTCCAGTATCTCGATCGCGTGCGCGCCATTTTCCGTCCAACGAGCACCGACGAATTGGAGCCAGGCCTCGAGCGCTTCATCGGCCGGGAGGACATTTTTCGACACGTCGGCAAAGCCGATATGGCATCCCACGGGGAGCAGCCAATGATGCAATGCCCGTCGCATTGGCCCAACGGCGTGACCTGGGTGCCGATCTGCGATCTGGAAATATTGGAGATACTCGACGATCAGGACGTTCGAGCGGGCTGATGAAAAAGAAACGCCTTCCAGGAGTGGGAGAGCGGGTGACGTCGGCCGGCAATCATTCATCGCCGTCGCGGGGAGGAAAATGTCATGCAGATCGGCTTCAACGTGCCCACCACGGGTCCACTGATCGAGCCGGACAGCCTGGTCCGGATCGTCACGGAAGGGGAGGCGCTGGGCTTCGACTACGTCACGATCAGCGACCACATCATGGTGCCGCGCAATCTGGAGTCGAAATATCCCTATACCGGGAGCGGTGAGTTCCCGGCCGGCGCCTCGGCTGCGTGGCTCGAGCAACTGACGACCGCGGCCTATATCGCCGCGCTGACGAAGAAGCTTCGCTTCGTCCTGTCGGTCATGGTGGTGCCGCATCGCCCGGCCGTGCTGACCGCCAAGGTGCTGTCCACCATCGACTACCTCTCCAAGGGCCGCCTGACGTTGGGCATCGGTGTCGGCTGGTGCCGGGAAGAGTTCGAGGCAATCGGCGCCGCTCCCTTCGACGATCGTGGCAACGTGACCGACGAATGGATGGCCGCGTGCCGGGAGCTGTGGTCGGCCGAAGCGCCGAAATTCGACGGCAAGTATGTGAGCTTCGACGATGTCGTGTTCACGCCCAAGCCGGTGCAGCGGCCGATTCCGATCTGGGTGGGCGGGGAAAGTGCACCGGCGCTCCGTCGCACCGTCCGCTATGCCCAGGGCTGGTATCCGGTGGGCACGAACGCGCAGCACCCGATGAACACCGCCCCGACCTTCAGACGGGAGTTGGAACGCTTCCACGAGTTCTGCAAACGCGGTGACCGCGACCCGAGGGAGATCACTCTGGCCTATCGGGTCCTTTCCGGTCCAGGCGTGCGTCCGCGCGGGAGCATCGAGGGCGAGTCTGAGCTGTTCACGGGCGGCGACTCCGATTGGGTCGGGGATATCAGGCGGCTTCAGGATTTCGGTGTCACCTCGGTCGACGTGCGGCTGTTCGGCTACGGCGAGGCGCAGACCCTGCAGGGCACGATCGACAACATGCATCGCTTCCGCGACGGCGTGCTGTCCAAGCTTGGCTGAGGCCCGGAGCGTTCCCCGGATGCTGGCTCGGGTGACTTTTCCGCTGGCCGCGGCGAATTTCATGAATCAGGCCGCGCGCACCGTCATGGCGATCGTCGGTCCGGTGCTCGCCGTCGAGCTCGGCCTGTCCGCCGTCGAGCTGGGCGTGCTGGCAGCCTGTCTGTTCGCCGGCTATGCGGTCGTGCAGCTGCCGCTCGGCGTCGCACTCGATGCGTTTGGCCCACGCCGCGTGCAGGCCGTGCTGATGTCGCTGGCGGCCATCGGCTTCGCGATATTTGCGCTGTCGCCGGGCTTTGCGGGCCTCGTATTGGCGCGGATCGTCGTGGGTGTCGGGATCTCGGCTGGCCTGATGGCGGTGATCAAGGGGCACGCCGACTGGTTCGAACGCCATCGGGTCGCGCACGTGACCGGCATCGCCTCGGCGATCGGCGCGCTCGGCAGTACGCTCACGACGTCCCCCGTCCAGGCCATGCTGCCGACGCTCGGCTGGCGCGGCGTCTTCTGGGCGTTGTGCCTGCTGGCGCTTGCGGTGGCGATCTGGATCTTCCTGTCGGTGCCTGACAAGCCACGGCCGCCGGGGCCGGCGCGAACCCTGCGCGGCGACATCGCGTTGAGTGGTCGCATTCTCGCTTCGCGGACCTTTTGGCGGTTCGGTCCGGCGGTCTCGACGCTGTCGATGTTCAACTTCGCCTATTTGGGCCTTTGGGCGGGTCCCTGGTTGCGCGACGTGGCCGGCATGGACGGCCCGGCCCGGGCCAGCGTGCTGTTCTTCTACACCTTCGCGATGATCGCGGGCAGCATGCTCACCGGCAGCGCCGCCAGCCGGGCGGCCGCAGCCGGCCTGCCGCGTTTCCTCATTCCGATCGTGTCGCTCGCCGGCCTGGTCTTGCTGCAGGCCGGCCTGATGCTGCAGCCGAGCCAGCCCGCCGTCGTCCTCGTGCTTTGGCTTGGTATGGCGGTGTTCGGTGCGGCCGGCGCGGTGGGCTATATCGTGATATGCCAGATGTTTCCGCCCGAGCAGACCGGGCGGGTATCGACGGCCGTAAACACGCTGTCGCTCGGCGGTGCGTTCCTGATCCAGGCGGCGATCGGTTGGATTCTCGATCTTTGGCCGCGTACCGCTTCGGGTGGGTGGGATCCGGATGGCTATAGCTGGGCGCTGGGGTTGACTGTGGCGCTTCAGGCGATCGCGGCGCTCGTGATGGCCACTGCCCCGCGACGTGGGCACTGATGGGCCCTGCGCGGTCCGGCTGGGTTCCTGCGATGCCCCTTGCTCCTGTACTTCGCTTTACGGAGCCGTCGTTTTAGCGGCCGGCCAGTCTGTGAAGTAGGTCACAGTATCCCCGTGCTCTTCTGTCCTAAGGTTGCCTTGAAGCTCGACAAGGTCCTTTGGAGACGCCCATGGAAACCATGCTCGCAAGGTCTCGCAGTCTACCGAACGAGATATCTGCGAACTCGACCAAGCCTGTCGCCGGAATTGCAATGAGGTTGTGGCGCTACCTCGTGGGATCCGCGACCACGAAGAAGATCAGAGTCACCCAGACAAGTGACGAGCTCTACTACGATAGGCAACTCGCCAAGAGAGTCTTGGACGACAACGCCAGGCAGTCGCTGGGCGTCTTCGATGCCCGCATTCCACCGTATTACGGCGGCGGTTCCTCGATCTAGCCGAGGCGTGGTGTGCGGATCTGCGAAGAGGGTTACCGCCGCGCCGTGAGACTGCGGCGATCTGCTGAGCTGCGATCAGCGCGGCGCTGTGATCGCCGGACCATTGATGGAATGGAAATCGCACCGCCGCAGTTCGTGACAAACCGAGGTCCAGAAACGTCTTCGATCAAATAGTTTCTGACGCCCACTTTCGTTCCTCTCGGAAGGGTTGATCGGCGCTGGGAAGTCGGCGTTCCAGCGACGTTGGACGTTCATTGCCCGGTCACCGGCTCCTCGACGGTTTCTCCGCAGCCGAGTTCGCCTTGGTTCTGCCGATTGTGGCGTAGAGACTCTTCGCGATCAGGTGCCAAGGAGTGCCTATCTTAAGTCAGAAACCCCACGACAGGAGTGACACGCCATGCCAGCGCCGCGTCCGTCCAAGACCCACATCGGCAACCATGCTCTCAAGCCCGAGACCCTGATGCTTGGCTACGGCTACGACCCGGCATTGTCCGAGGGCGCGGTAAAGCCGCCTGTCTTCCTGACCTCCACGTTCGTGTTTGGCTCGGCGGAAGAGGGCCGCGACTTCTTCGATTATGTTTCAGGGCGCCGACAGCTGGCGGCCGGTGGCTCGGCCGGCCTCGTCTATTCCCGCTTCAACCATCCCAATAGCGAAATCGTCGAAGACAGGCTGGCGATCTACGAGGGGGCACACTCCTGCGTGCTGTTTGCGTCAGGCATGGCGGCGATCACCACCACGATCCTCGCCTTCGCCCGCCCCGGCGACGTCATTCTGCACTCCCAGCCGCTCTATGGCGGTACGGAAACGCTGCTCTCGCGCACGATGGCGAATTTCGGCATCGGCGCCGTCGGGTTCGTCGATGGCGTCAACGAGCCCGCCGTTCGTGCGGCGGCTCGAGAGGCAAGCGGCAAGGGGCGAGTATCGATCATCCTGATCGAGACGCCGGCCAATCCGACCAATACGCTGGTCGAAATCAGGCTCATGCGGCAGATCGCTGACGAGATCGGAGCGACGCAGGGATCAAAACCTGTTGTGGTTTGCGACAACACCCTGCTCGGACCGGTGTTCCAACATCCTCTCGCGCATGGAGCCGATGTCTCGGTCTATTCGCTGACCAAGTATGTCGGTGGGCATTCGGACCTCATCGCTGGCGCCACTCTTGGCGCGAAGGCGATCATCGAGCCGATAAAGGCCTTACGCAGCAGCGTCGGAACGCAACTCGACCCTCATTCGTGCTGGATGCTGGGCCGCTCGCTCGAGACGCTGGGGCTCAGGATGCAGCGTGCCGATGCAAATGCCCGACTTGTCGCCGAATTCCTCCGTGATCATCCCAAGGTCGGCACGGTTCACTATCTGGGCTTCCTGGAGGAAGGCTCGAAGGCACAGGCGGTCTATGCCCGGCAATGTACCGGCGCGGGTTCCACATTCTCCTTCGACATCAAAGGTGGAGAGAAGGAAGCCTTCGCCTTCCTCAATGCCCTGCAGGTCTTCAAGCTGGCGGTTAGCCTGGGTGGCACCGAGTCGCTTGCGAGTCATCCCGCGGCCATGACGCACTCGGGTGTTCCGGCCGAGGTGAGGGCGCGTATCGGTGTGTTGGATACGACGATCCGCTTGTCTGTCGGCATCGAGCATCCCGACGACCTGATCGCCGATCTGACGCAGGCTTTGGCGGCGACCGCGTGAGCCCGGCATAAATCGATGCCATCCGACGATCGTACGACTCCGGCGCGCTTCTACCACGGCACCCGGGCCGACCTGATGTCGGGAGACCTGATCGCGGCCGGCTATAGCTCTAACTACGGCACACGGAAGCGGGCGTCCTGGGTTTATTTCACCGGCACGCTGGACGCGGCGATCTGGGGCGCTGAGCTGGCCGTCGGTGACGGACGGCAGAGAATCTACATCGTGGAGCCGACCGGCCCGATCGTCGACGACTCCAACCTGACGGACAAGAAATTCCCCGGCAATCCAACGCAATCCTACCGTTCCCGCGAGCCGCTCCGGATCACGGGCGAAGTCATGGAGTGGCAGGGCCATTCCCCCGAACGGCTGAAGGAAATGAAGGACCGTGTCGAACGCGCGAGGGCGCAGGGCGTCGAGGCGATCGACTGATCCTCAAACCCGTGGCCGTCGCATACACTTTGACCCGTCGCTCTTCATCCTGTCGCTCGCGCCAGGTGCGTGTGCCGCTCGTCCCGGCGACGACCGGAAAACGCGCGACGATGGTCCGACGCCACCACAACGCAGGCGGTGTTGCTTCTGGCAAAGCTGATAGAGTGAGAACGCCAACAGGGAGGCAGCGATGATTCGTCTGGCGTTGGGAAGCACATGTCTCGGGATTACCCTTTTGATTGCGGCCTGCACGGCCGATCGTTCGCAAGCGGTCATGAACAAGGAAGACATGCTGATTGCGTCCGGCTTCAAGTTCGTGCCAGCCAACACGCCGGAGAGACAGGCCGCCTTCCGGAAACTACCGCCGCACAAGTTCACCCGCGAAATCCGGGGAGAGAAGGTGATCTACGTCTATGCTGATCCAACGGTCTGTGTTTGCATCTATGTTGGCGGCCAAGCCGCTTATGCAAGCTATCGCAAGAATGTCTTCGACAAGCAGCTCGCGGATGAGCAAGCCACTGTCGCAAGCGACACCTACTACATGAATCAATGGGACTGGAGCATATGGAGCACCGGCCTTCCCGCAGGTTGGCCTTACAACTATTACTACTGATCCCGGCGGGATGTGGATCGCCCTTTGCCCCTGCCTCGCTTCGCTAGTCTCCCATTGGTTTGCCTGTCCAACGCGGCGGAAGGAACCTGGTGTTGAGGATGAAGGGGCCTTTGTTGCTGGTGACTCGAAACGAGTGGACGACGGGCAGATCGTATTCGCTGTGGAAGTAGATCTCGGATCGAAGCGCGACGCCGAGTTCATCGCCGCCCGCGCTGCTAGGCAGGGCACGGAAGGGGCATTTGAATGTCGCCGACTGGCCTGGCTCGAGGTCCGAGGTGCCACCGGGAAACCGCAGGTCGCTTGCCTCGACAGGTGGCATTTCTGATGCTCCGCCATGCGCCACCACACAACGGACGCGCAAGTTCGACATCGGAAACCAGGCATTCGTGTTCTCGATCCGGAAGGTCACCCCGAAGGGTGAGCCCGCTTCCACGCCCTCCGAGGCGTAACTGGGAACAGGACGCAGGGACCAAATGCCGAAAGCGGCGGCTGCAATGGCGGCGATGATTACGAGCGTGACGCCCACCCACAGAAAGGACTGAGCACCGTCGCTCGCTAGTTCGATCAGCCCCTGCTGCAGGGACGGTGGCGGTCCGATGACACCAGGTCGCCTTTGCGAGCGTGATCGTCTCGCTGTCGGCTGGTTTCTCTTGCCGCTTCGTTTCGTCTTTTGCTTTGTCGGCATCGTCTGCCAGTGACCTCATTACGCCTTGCGACGCTGACATAGCACAGGAGGAGCATGGACGGAGGTTCTACGTCGTGCTCCATTTGAGATGTGGTCGAGTACCCATTGTGACCGAACGCAACCGCTAAAATCCCGGCAAGGAGGCGTCAATGGCCAAGGCTTATTGGATTGCGGCCTATCGTTCGATCAATGACCAGGAGGCGCTTGGCGCGTATGCGAAGCTGGCGGGCCCAGCAATTTGGGCGGCGGGTGGACGTAACCTGGTTCGAGGAACGCCGGCAAAAACGCTTGAGGCGGGAATGAATTTGCGCACCGTCGTTATTGAATTTGACAGCGTCGAGAGTGCGATCGCTGCGTACAACAGCCCGGCTTACCAGGCCGCGCGCAAATTGCTGGGCGACACGGTCGAGCGCGACATCCGAATCGTCGAGGGCGCCGAGTAGCTCTGCCTAAGGGAGACGAGGTTTGTCGTTGGGGAGATTTTGCAGCGTCCGAGCTCGCACCTTGGCGCCTACTGATTGGGACCGATCTCCCCCAACCCTGAGGGCGGCGACGACTGAAGCGACAGCCCCTGTCGAAGCTTTGCCAGCGTGTCGGGACAACCCGCCTGCTCCAGCATGTCGGCAAGATACGGAAAGCGGCTCGAAAGGTCCCCCTCAGCGCCGTCAGGCCAGCCACCTGGAGGCCTTGGCCGCACATCCTCGGCGGTCGCCTTCATAGCCGTCACGGTCTTCGCGCATTTGTACTCGTGATCGGCATCGATCGAGCTTCGAAAGACCCACCAGGCTAAGCCGCCGGCAATGCAAGTCAGCAAAAGGCAATACAACGTCCCAAACAGGATCTCCTGTGAGGGACGCTGCGCCCACGACGGGCTTGTCGCCGGTCTTTTCGATGGCTCCCTTGCCATTGAAAACCATCTTACCCGGTCGATTTAGAGGATGTGATCGCAAAAGCAGGAGCCGTTTGGACCTTGCGGTTGATCAAGGCTGAATGGCGACGTTCGCCAGCAGGCCCGCCGCGGGAACCGGTTTGGTGAATACGTTGAAGCCTGACAAAGAGAGCCCGCCGAGGGTGAACCCGGCGGGCAGTTGACCGCTCGTCACGGTCTATGGGGATAACGAAAAAGCTCGGCGCGGCGGCCTGTACATCCGAGAACCGACACGCCGATCGTCAGGCTGACACGGTGCCGAGACTGGCGCCAGTGACCAATCGGAGTAGCCCGCTAGAGCGTGATGGATTCAGTCTTCCGTTTTCGCGTGACCGAGAAGCTCGTCCGGATTTCCGACACCGTAGTCGCGCGTTGCGGCGTCGGCCGTCACATAGCCGTCGAGGAGATCCTGGCCAATCGCAGCAGGCACCCGTTTGGCCACCACGCCAAAACCACCGGAGCCTGGCGTGATCAGATCGATCACCGAGCCGGCCGGCGCCTGGAACGCCCCTTTGCAGGGGAGGGTGCGCGATTTGCCATCCGGCGTGGTCAGCGTGACGACGGCGGCGGCACCAGCCTGGCCCCCCATCAGTCCGAACGGCGGCGACGTCATCCGCTCCATGCAGAGCGAGCCCACGGCATCGGCCCCTTCCAGCAGGCGCCACGTGCGGATGGCGCCGCAGCCGCCGCGAAACTGGCCCGCACCACCGGTATCGGGGTTCACGGCATAGCGCTCGACCCGAAACGGGAAAGCCATCTCCAGAACCTCGATCGGCGTATTCATGGTGTTCGAGATGCCGCTCGAGATCGTGTTGATGCCGTCCTTGTTGGGGCGCGCACCAAAGCCGCCCTTGATCGATTCGTAGGAGACATAGCGCTTCCCCGAGCGGGGGTCGACGCCGCCGAACGTGACGACCGCGGATGTCCCCTGACTGCAGGCCATGACGCGATCCGGCCAGATCGCGGCCAGCGCACCCATCACCATGTCGGCGACGCGGTGCGACATCTCGTGGTTGGCGTAAACGACCGGCGCGGGAAACGCCGCACTGACGACGGAGGCCTCCGGCGCCTCGACGGAAATCGCGCGCCAGCAGCCGGAGTTCGGTGGAATCAGATTGCCGGGATCGACGGTCATCTTCAGACCGCAATAGACGCCCGATGCCGTTACCGAGAGCGGTGCGTTCATCGGACCTTTCACCTGCGGGTCGCTGCCCGCGAAGTCGACCAGAAGATGGTCGCCGGACTTCTTGATGCGCATGCGCACGCGGAACCTCGCGTCGTTGCCGTCTGCGTCGTCGGCAATGCCGTCGCCGTCGCAGAAATCCTCGAACGTGCCCTCGCCATCGGGCAGATCGAGCAGGGCCCCACGCATCAGACGCTCGGAGTAATCCATGACTTCGGCCATGGTCTCCACGGTTTCGCGCGCGCCGTAGCGTTGCGCCAGTTCCTGCAGCCGTTGGACGCCGCGAAGGGTCGCGGCCAGCTGTGCGCCGAGATCGCCGCGACGCTCGGCGGGCGTGCGGACGTTCGCCAGGATGACCTTCTCAAGGTCGGCATTCATGACGCCCTTGGAGACGAGACGAAGCGGCGGCAGGCGCAAACCTTCGCCGTAGACCTCGGTCACCGCGCCATAGCTGCCGGGCGTCGCCGATCCCACGTCCGGCCAGTGTGCGCGCAAGCACGTGTAGCCAAGGAGGAGACCCTCATAAAAGGCCGGACGGATGACGTTGACGTCGGGCAGATGGCTGCCGCCGAAATAGGGGTCGTTGTGGATGAAGACATCGCCGTCATGCGTGTCGTCGCCAAAGACCGAAACAATGGCGCGGACGGCATCCGGCATGGAGCCGAGATGGATCGGAAGATCCTGGCCCTGGGCCACCATGGCGCCTTTGGCGTCGAACACGCCGCAGGAGAAATCGCCGGCCGATTTCAGGATCGGCGAATAGGCTGTTTTGCAGAGGATGACGCGCATCTCCTCGGCGATCTTGAACAGGGCGTTTTTCGCGATCTCGAAGGCGGCCGGATCCCTTTGGCGTGGGCCAGTCGATGTGCGGCTCGTCATTGTGCGGCTCCCTGTTTTGTCCGCGCCATCAGGATGAAACCGTCGCCATCCATGCGCGCTTGCCAGCCGGGCGGGATCAGGATGGTCGACTCGAGGCTCTCGATCACGGCGGGGCCGTGCACGACAGTCCCCTCGGCCATGCGGGCGCGATCGTGCACTTCGGCCGCGATCGTGCCCGTGCCGCGAAACCAGACGTCGCGGCGAGGCTTCGCGGACGATGTGCCTCTATCGGCCGGTTGCTGGCGAACGGTCAGCGGCGGGATGGTTCCAATCGCCGCGAGGCGCAGGCTGACGAACTGCACGGGCTCGGCGCGATTGTCATGACCATAGGTTTGCGCGTGCCTGAGGTGGAAGGCCTCGGCGATTTTTCCGATCGCGGCGGCATCGATGGCGCTGCTGGCGACGGGCACGTTCAATTCGTACGATTGACCGGCATAACGGGCATCGACGGAGCGGTCGAAGCGGCGGCGATCGGCTTTGATGCCGGCACGCTCGAGCATCTTGCTGCCTTCGGCTTCCATGGCGTGGAAAGCCGCCTCGAGAACCGACGGGTCGGCGGTTGCCGCCGTGGTGTAGACGGTGCGCACGTAGTCGCGCCGCAGATCGGTGCCCACGAGGCCCAGAGCCGAGAACGCGCCCGGGATCGGCGGGCAAACGACTGATGCGATGCCAAGCTCCTCGGCGAGGGCCGCCGCGTGCAGGGGGCCGGCCCCGCCGAAAGCGGCCAGCGAGAAGTCGCGTGGATCGTGCCCGCGCTGCACCGAGACGATCTTCAACGCTTCCGCCATGGCGTGGTTGACGACATCGATGACAGCGGCCGCGGCCGTCCGTGCATCGACGCCGAGCGGCGCCGCGAGCCGCTTCACGATGGCGGCCTCGGCGGCCGCATGGTCCATTGGCATGTCGCCGGCGAGCAGCGATTCCTGCCCGAGATAGCCCAGCATCAGATTGCAGTCGGTGACGGTCGGTTCCGTGCCGCCGCGGCCATAGCAGACGGGGCCGGGCTCGGCGCCCGCACTCTTCGGGCCCACGCGCAGCGCACCGGCACGGTCGACCCAGGCGATGGAGCCGCCGCCCGCCGAAACCTCGGCGAGATCGATCACCGGCACGCGGATCGGATGGCCGGCGCCGTTCATGAAGCGCGTCACGTTGGATCCGCCGCCGACCTCGTACTCAGGCGTGGTTTCGTATTTTCCGCCGCGAATGAGGCTTGCCTTCGCGGTGGTGCCGCCCATGTCGAACGAGAGGAGATCGAGCTTGCCGGTTTGGCGTGCGACCAGGGCGGCACCGACAACGCCCGCCGCCGGACCCGATTCCACCGCCATCGCCGGCATGGCAACGCCCTCCGGCGTTTCGAAGACGCCGCCGTTCGAGCCCATGATGTAGAGCGCCGGCAGACCGATCTGTTTTGTCGCTGATTCGAGCTTCGCCAGATAGGAGCCCAGGATCGGCCCGACATAGGCGCAAACGGCGGTCGTGCTGGTGCGCTCGAACTCGCGGATCTCCGGCAGCACTTCGCAGGAGAGATAAACAGGAATGCCCGGAAAGGCCGCACGCAGCCGTTGGCCCAGGCGTTGCTCGTGCGTTGGATTGAGGAAGCTGAACAGCAGCGAAACCGCAATCGATTCCACACGCGCTTCCTTGAGGTCGGCGATGAGCCCGTCGATTTCCGACTCTGTAAGCGGCGTCACGATCTGCCCATCGGCGCCGATGCGTTCCGTGATCTCGAACCGTCGCCGGCGCGGCACCAGGGTTGCCGGAGGATCCTGGAAAAGATCGTAGAGATCGCCGCGCGAGGACCGTCGCAATTCCAAGAGATCGCGAAAGCCGCGCGTTGCGACAAGACCGGCCCGCGCTCCCTTTTCCTCGAGCAACGCATTCGTGACGACGGTCGTGGCGTGGCAGAGCAACCCGACCTCGCCCGGCGCGATGGTATAGGTCCGCATCGCGGAGCCCAGCGCCTCGAGCACCCCAGTTGTGAAATCACGCGGTGTCGTCAGTGTTTTGGCGGCACCGATGCGACCGCTCGCATCGTCCACCACAGCGACGTCCGTGAATGTGCCCCCGATATCAACTCCGATACGCCAAGCCATGAGACAGTACCCTTACCTGTTCATCCGCCGCCGTTGGCGAAGTCTAGGCACGTCGCGCGCGAAAGCGCAGCGCAATCTTCGGAAGGGACGATCTCGCAATGCGAGTGCGCATCTCGATCTTCAAGAGCGGTAGATGCGATTGGGCTATGGGCCGGAAATCACCTTAGGTGCGGCGATGAGGCCGAGATCGTCGTGTCCCGTCCTGCGAGACTGCCGAGCACGGCCATCAGCAAGGCGGCCACCACGCAGAACGCCAGTGCTGCCGTCCAGCCGTCGGTTGCGTCATGGACGAGGCCGGCAAGCGGAGGTCCTGCTGCCGCCAGCGAGTAGCCGATACATTGCGCCATGCCCGACAACGCGGCCGCCTGATCGCTGTCCGAAGCTCTCAAGCTGACGAATGTCAGCCCGAGGATGAAGGCCGCTCCCGCGCCGAAACCGAAGAGCGAGACCCACAGCATCGCCAGCGACGGCAGCTGCCACAGCCCCAGCAACGAGAGGCTGGTTGCCAGCGACACCGCGATCGCAATGCCTCGCTGGTCCTTCATGCGTCGGACGACAGAACCCAGGATCAAACCAGGGACCGCCGTCGCCAGTTGCGACAGCCCGTGCAGCGAGCCAGCCATCGCAGCCGGGTAGCCCGCTTCCACGAGAATCGCGGGCAGCCACGCGGTGACGAGGTTGTAGACCAGCGAGGTCAGACCGAGGAAGGCAGTCACCTGCCAGGCGAGGGGTGAGTGCCAGATGCGCCAGCCATGAGGCGAGCGAGCCACCTCACCCGTTGGAGCGGCACGTAGTCGAAGTTGAGGGAACCAGACAATCAGTGCCGCTGCCGGAAAGATCAACACGCTGGCGAGCGAGAAACGCCAGCTCGAACCAGGCAGGTGAGCGAGCGGAATGGCCGCCGTCGATACAAGCGCCGACACCAGCCCGGCTGTAACGGCGTAGGCGCCGGTCAGACTCGCGATCCGGGTCGGAAAATCCCGCTTGAGCAGACTCGGAAGGAGGACGTTCGCAACGGCGATGCCAATGCCGAGCGCGCCTGTCCCGAGGAACAGCGCCCAGACGGGCCCGGCTGAGCGCAGGGCAATGCCCGTCGCGATGACGAGCAGCGCGCCGAAGAGCGATCGTTCCATGCCGTATTCACGCGCGAGGCCGGCGGCAAACGGCGAGACCGCGGCGAACGCCAGCAAGGGGAGGGTCGTCAGCATGCCCGCCTCTGCCGCGCTGATTCCGTTCGCCTCCCGGATCATGCCCAGCATGGGCGCCACGCCGATGATCGGCGCCCGAAGTGTCGAAGCAATCAGCAGGATGCCGATCAACAAAAGGCCATTCCCACCCAATGTGTGGATCGGCGTTTTCAGGGTTGTCCGGATGCTCATGCGGGCGAACCTATCGATTTCGCCTCTGAAAGAATTTGGAATTTCCTTCAATTGATCGCTAAATTCAGTCTCGTATGGGTTTCCTGCTTCACTGGCCTTGGCCGGAGATCGATCTGGATGACGTGCTCGCCGGAGCCGTCGCCGTGCGCGTCGATGTCACCGAGAACAAGGTCGAGGCGCCCGAGCATCGCCATCGCAAAGGGCAACTCGTTTTCGCGCTGGGCGGCGGGGTGACGTGCCGCGTTCCCAGCGGGCTATGGATGGTGCCGCCTCATTGCGCCGTGTGGGTCCCCGGCGGCATGCGCCACAGCAACATCGCAACCGCCAATGCCCGGATCTTTTTCGTCTTCATCGAGCCCACCGCCGATCTGCCGGACCGATGCTGCACGTTCTCGATCTCGCCGCTGCTACGCGAGCTCATCGTCGAGCTGGCGGATCACCTGCGACAGGACGAGGGGCGGGAGAAGCTTTTCATCGAGGTGCTGCTGGGCGAGTTGCCGCGCATGCCGGTCCAGCAGTTGCATCTGCCGATTTCATCGGAACCGCGCTTGAGGCGGATCGCAGCAGCGCTTTCCGACGATCCGGCCGATCGAAGTACGATGGCTGAATGGGCCGAACGCGTGGCGCTGAGCGAGAGCAGTCTCGCTCGCCTCGTCTCGAAGGAGACAGGGCTGACGTTCGGGCGCTGGCGCCAGCAGCTGCATTTGATCGTTGCCTTGCGCGAGCTTTCGGCCGGCGCAAGCGTTCAGCAGGTCTCGGCCGATCTCGGCTATGAATCGGTGACGGCCTTCATCACCATGTTCAAGAAAGCGCTCGGCAAACCGCCGGCGAGGTATCTCAGCGACATCGCCGGCGCCGCGCCACAGACACGGCATCCATTCGCATGAGCCGGATTGATGATCCGGAATAGATTCACGATCTGGAAAGCGCAGGCCCCGTGTGCCACCGTGGCGTCGAACCCATCGGAGGTGCGCCATGAGCCCGCTCGAGATTGCTGAGCAAACCGCTGCGGCGAACGCGAAGAGTGCGCCACAGGTCTATGTCCCGTCGCTCCAGCGCACGGAAGGCCAGCCGCCGCCCATCGCGGCGAACGGCGGCCTGTCCTACATGTCGTTCGACCGGGACGGCGATGCGGGGACTGCCGAGGCGCTCAAGGATGCCCTGGCCGAGATCGCGAATGGCGAGAGCCAGCGCGTTATCGACATGATCGACAAGGCGCCTCCTGGCCCGATCAAGACCAGGTGGGGCCTCGCGTTCCGCGACTACGACGAGTGTGTGAGGTACATCCGCGAGTCGAACACCATCAAGGCGCCGGAAGGCGGCGTGGCGCTGCCGCTGGCCTATACCGTCCACGAGCGGCCGACCTATTCCGTCGTTCCGTCAAACGCGCTCTGGCAGGATCCGGCGCGCGCCGACGTTGTTGCGATCCTGCGCAAGAACGAGCAGGACAATCGGCGGCGCGACCTCTATTTCCCGCAGGTGCTGCGCGACGCGCGGCGTATCGGCGAGTATTACCCGGGCCTCTCGCCCTCGAGCCCCGAATGCATGGACCGGCTCGGCGTCTCGCTGGCGCACATCGAGTCCAAGTGCTCGAACTTCTACGATTCGGCGGAGGTGGAGCGCGTGTTCTACCCCGAGATCGAGAAACTCCTCCTCGATTTCTTTCCGGGCGCGACCGACGCACTGGTCTACAACCACGACGTCTTCGACAAGGACTACACGGGCGACCGCACGGAAGACCAGGACAAGAAGAACCCGGGCGTGAATGCCCGTTACGTCAACCTCGTGCACAACGACCTGAACGACAACTCGGGCCGCGTGCGCTGCCGCGAGCTGCTCACCAAGAACCTGCGCAACTTCGGGCGCACGCAGAACTACACGGAGGAAGAGGCCGACGCGAAGATGTCGCGGCGGTTCGTGTCGATCAATCTCGCCAAGCCGATGGAGACGATCGAACAGTTCCCCTTCGTGCTCTGCGCCTGGCCCTCTTTCGCCGACCAGCCGTACATCAACAACTACCGGATCTACGACGACCGTGTGGGCGAGACTACGCGCTTCACCTACCGTCCCGACCACGAGTGGTACTGGTTCCCCAAGCAGAAGCCCACCGAGGTCTCGATGCTGAAGTGCTACGACTCGGTGACCGACGGTTCGGTCTCGCGCTGGTCGTTCCACACCGCTTGCATCGACCCGACCGCGCCCGCCAATGCGCGCTGCCGCAAGAACGTTGTGGTTCGAGCCTTCGTCTTCTTCTAACCCGGCGGCCAGCGGCGGGACGCGCTATCGCTTCGCCGACGCTTTGACGAAGTCGATGAACGCTCGCAATGGCGCCGGCACGAGGCGTCGTCCGGGGTAGTAGAGGAACGGCCCGGAGAAACGCAGCCACCAGGGTTCGAGGACGGGTTCGAGAGCGCCGCTGTCGAGATGCGGACGCAGCCAATCCTCGAACAGGGCGATGATGCCGGTGCCGGCGATCGCGGCTGCGATCGAGAGATCCGTCGCCGGGCCGGCGCTCGTGATCAGCGGTCCCGTCGGGTCGACGCGAATCGTCTTGCCGGCCCGCTCGAACTCCCACCCCGTCATCCTTCCGGAGGGAAACCGGCCGCGCAGGCAGGCGTGGTGGAGCAGGTCGCGCGGATGCTGCGGCCGGCCGCGGCGATCGAGATAGGCCGGTGCGGCAGCGACGGCGAAACGCTGGACGCGCGGCCCGATCGGCACCGCGATCATGTCCTGCTCCAGCCGCTCGTCGTAACGGATCCCGGCATCGCAGCCGGCCGCCAGCACGTCGACGAAGCTCTCCTCGGCGACCACCTCCAGGGTGATCTCCGGATAGGCGGCGAGGAAAGGCGGGACGAGCGCCGGCAACACCAGTCGCACCGCACTGACCGGCACGTTGAGGCGCAGCGTGCCTGCCGGCCGGTCCCGAAAGCCGTTGACCACATCGAGCGCCGCGTCCACCTCGGCCAGCGCCGGCCCGAGCCGCTGAAGCAGGCGCTGCCCTGCCTCGGTCGGCGCGACACTGCGCGTGGTGCGATTGAGTAGCCTGACGCCGAGCTGCGTCTCCAGCCGGCTCACCGCCTCGCTCAGGCCTGACGCGCTGGCCCCGCTGGCGCGGGCGCCGTCGCGAAAGCCCTTGGCGCGGGCCACGGCCATGAAGGCATTGAGATCGTTCAGGTCGACCGTCATTGTTCGCCATTCCGGACAATCTGTTCGGATTATGCCAGTTTTCGGACAGTTCGGCAGGCCTTAACTACGGGCCGATTCAACAGGAGCCCGTTCAATAGGAGATCGCCCATGGCCAGCACTGTTCCCGCCGACACGTTCCGCCTCGGCGATCGCATCGTGAAGCGGTTCGGCTATGGCGCCATGCAGCTTGCCGGTCCCGGCGTGTTCGGTCCGCCCAAGGACCATGCCGCGGCGCTGGCCGTCCTGCGCGAGGCCGTCGCCGCAGGCGTGAACCATATCGACACCAGCGACTTCTACGGCCCGCACGTCACCAATCGGT
This sequence comes from Alphaproteobacteria bacterium, assembly GCA_017308235.1. GTDB lineage: Bacteria > Pseudomonadota > Alphaproteobacteria > Reyranellales > Reyranellaceae > Reyranella. The sequence goes on from JAFKFL010000013.1 coordinate 161,330, forward strand.
TGATCCGCGAGGCATTGCATCCCTATCCGGACGATCTTGTGATCGTCACCAAGGTCGGCGCGCGGCGCGGCGCGGATGCGTCATGGAATCCGGCGTTCTAACGCGAGGCTCTCACCGAGGCCGTGCGCGACAATCTGCGTAACCTCGGGCTGGATGTGCTCGATGTCGTCAACCTGCGCGCCCTGTTCAGCCCGCACGGGCCGGCCGAGGGATCGATCGAGGCGCCGCTCACCGTGCTGGCCGAGCTTCAGCAGCAGGGCCTCATCCGGCACCTTGGTCTCAGCAACGTCACGCCGACACAGGTCGCGGAAGGACGGCGGCTCTGCGAGATCGTCTGCGTGCAGAACCATTACAACCTGGCGCACCGGGACGACGATGCCTTGATCGACGATCTCGCGCGCGACGGTATCGCGTACGTGCCCTATTTCCCGCTGGGCGGCTTCACGCCCTTGCAGTCCTCGACCCTGTCCGAGGTTGCACAGCGCCTCGATGCCACGCCGATGCAGGTCGCACTCGCCTGGCTCCATCGCCGTGCGCCCAACATTTTGCTGATTCCCGGCACATCCTCCGTCGTGCATCTCAAGCAGAACCTCGCCGCAGCCGACCTCGATCTCTCTGACGAGGCCGTTGCTGCGCTTTCCACGTTGGATAAGCGGTAGCGTTGTCGTCGCTGGTTAAGATGGACAGCGGATAGGACTGACGGGCCGCTAGAGGCCCCGACGGAGGGCCGCGCGGACACCGACAACAATAACGACAGCGGAGCAAAGCATCAGCACTCCGAAGACCGTACTCATGGCACACCTCCAGACACTATGTACGCTCTCGGCGATAAATCCGTGCCGGGCTTTTTCAGCATCAGAACGACTGAAAATTGGCAACCTTCGGCACGCACATCTATTTGCACGTGCCTGTAAACTTCCGAGCGCCGGCCGGCGCTCGCGGGCGAACACAAAGGGGCCGTTAGCTCTGTTGTCTCGCCGGTAAAAGGGCCCTGTGCGTGATCGGCGCACGGAAGTTTTCCAGGTGAGTCGTGGCCTCTAGCCGTCGGCATATGGAACAAATGTTCCATTGTTGATTTGTATGGCCCATTTGTTGCGACACTCCGAGTGCCTTGCTACGCTTTCCTCATTGATCTTTGTGGGGGGAAAACCAATGCGCTTCTTCGAACGAATCAGCATCTTCGCCGTCGTCGCGTTGATCGCCCTGCCGGCCGTCGCCCAGACGCCGTCGACCCTCGAGGTCGTCAAGAAACGGGGACAGGTGATTTGCGGCGTCAATGTCGGCCTCGGTGGCTTCTCGCTACCCGACAGCCAGGGCAAGTGGGCCGGCCTCGACATCGATCTCTGTGCCGCCGTCTCCGCCGCTGTATTTGGCGACAGCACCAAGACCAAGTTCGTGCCGCTCTCCGCCCAGCAGCGCTTCACCGCCCTGCAGTCGGGCGAGATCGACATGCTGGTGCGCAACTCCACCATCACGCTGGAGCGCGACGCCGGTCTCGGCATCCAGTATGCGGGCGTCAACTTCTACGACGGCCAGGGCTTCATGGTGCCCAAGAAGTCGGGCGTGAAGGCGCTCAAGGAGCTCGATGGCGCCACCATCTGCGTGGCCCAGGGCACGACCCACGAGTTCAACATGGCGAGCTACTTCCGCAGCCGCAGCCTCACCATCAAGCCCGTGGTCTACGAGAGCCAGGACCTCATGTACCAGGCCTTCTTCGGTGGCCGCTGCGATGCCATGACCCAGGATTCCTCCGCACTCGCCTCGGCGCTGGCCACCCGCAACATGCAGGCCGATTTCATGATCCTGCCCGAGCTGATCTCCAAGGAACCGCTCGGCCCGTTCGTGCGCCGCGGCGACGACGTGTGGCTGGCCGTGGTGCGCTGGACGCTCTTCGCGATGATGGAAGCAGAGGAGAAGGGTGTCACCAAGGCCAATGTCGACGAACAGCTGAAGTCGACCGATCCGCTGGTGCAGCGGCTGCTCGGCGACAAGCCCGGCAACGGCAAGGCGCTCGGTCTCGACGAGAAGTGGACCTACAACATCATCAAGCAGGTCGGCAATTACGGCGAGAGCTTCGAACGCAATGTCGGCATGGACTCGCCGCTGAAGCTGCAGCGCGGCCTCAACGCGCTGTGGACCAAGGGCGGACTGATGTATCCGCTGCCGCTGCGCTGACGCGGAGTTCGTTCCGGCCTGTGTCGAACCACCGGCGCGTCGCTGCCGTTGTCGCCGCATCGCTGGTCGTAGCTTGCATCTTTCCGCAGGGTACGGCCGGTCGAGAGGCGACCGTCAATGTCGACGGCCAGAACCTCCACATCGAAACGTTGGGTGCAGCGGCGCCCAATGTCGTGTTCGAGGCGGGGCTGGGCAACGACTCGACGACCTGGAAATCGGTCATCGGTCCCATTGCCGAGTTCGCTCATGTGGTGATGTACGACCGCGCGGGCCTTGGCCGCAGCCTGCCGATGAGGAAAAGGGACGCGCCAGTCACTGCGATCGAGGTCGCGACCGCGCTTCATGCCCTGCTTGCGGCATCCGACATCCGCCCACCGTATATCCTGGTCGGCCATTCGCTGGGCGGCCTCTACGTGCAGATGTTTGCGCGAAAGTACCCCAGGGAGGTCGTGGGCGTCGTCTTGCTCGACTCATCGAGTGTGGATGCGCCCGATGAATTGAAGACGCGCGCGCGGCTCGAGCCGGGGACAGCGGCCTATCTCGAGGAAGAAGGCATCCCCGAAAGCAACCGGCAGGTCAAAAGCGGCGGCCCGTTCCCGGATGTCCCGCTCGCGGTCGTTGCCGCGACGGATCACGGGCCCTTCTTCAGGCAGTGGGAGCCGACCTTGATGCGTCTGCAGCAGCAACTCGCCACGCTCTCGCCGCGCGCGACGCTCATCGTGGCGCAAGGCAGCGGCCATGACGTTCAGCTCGATCGGCCTGCCACCGTCGTCGATGCGGTCAGGCGGGTGGCTGCGTCCGCGAAGACGCAGCCATGACATGAAGACCTATGATGTTGCGGCCGGGGCCTCGGCTTCGATGGCGCCTAGCGGCTCGTCGCGGATCGTCGCCTCGAAGGCGCGCAGTCGCTTGTAGATCGAGATCAGCGACACGATCGTCGTCCACGACTTGACCAGGTACTGGAACGATCCCTCGACCCGGCCGAAGGCGCGGACAATCTGCTGCAGGACGCCCAGCGTCAGGCCACCGGCCACGATCGTCGGCGCGAGCGCAGTGTAGGGGACCAGCACGCCCGCCTGCAGGTAACCGTAGCGGACGACATTGAAGTAGAGAAAGTTCCAGTAGAGGCGGAAGTAGTTCGCCCGCACATCGCGGAACAGGGTTTGAAGAGTCGGCGGCTGCGCACGATCGGCGTCGTCCTCGCCCAGCACCAGCTCCTTGCGGTAGGCGGCCTCGACACGCTGGTTGCGGAACTCGAGTCCGGGCAGCCGTATGCCGGCAATAGCGAGGGCGCTGGTCCCGACTGCGGCCCAGATGACTGCGACGAACACCAGCGCCTGCGGGACCTCGCCGACGAGCGGCAGCTCCTTCACGTAGGAGGACAGCCCCCACAGGATCGGCAGGAACGCGATCAGGGCCATCAGTGCGTCGAGCAGGCTCGCCCCGAGCTGTTCCAGCGTGTCCGCGAAGCGCTGTGTATCTTCCTGGATGCGCTGCGAGGCGCCTTCGATGTGCCGAAGCTGCCGCCAGTTGGCGACATAGAAATCGTTCATCGCCGTGCGCCAGCGGAAGACGTAGTGGCTGGTGATGAAGGCCGTCAGCACGGCGGTGGTGATATAGGTGAGGGCGATGGTGGCGAACGTCAGAAGCTGGCCGAAGAACTGCTCCTGCGTGACGGCGCCCGGCTTTGCCAACGCCTGCTGCAGCATGTTGTAGAAGGTGCCGAACCAAGCGTTGATCATCACGTCGAGCTGAACCTGGAACCAGATCAGGAAGATGATCAGCGCCGAGACGCCGACCGACCAACGGAACCAGCGATGCGGCAGGAGCCAGCCCACCAGACCGACGAAGATCGCGCCTGACACGATCATGTACTGGTAGAGCCAGACGTCGCGCGCGGCGTCGATGGCGACGGTTGCCGTCGCGTCGCTGACGCCGGCTGGCGGATAGGGAAAGCCGATCAGGCCGCCGAGGCTGAGCTGGGGGCCGAAATCGCGGGCGACGGCGTACCACAGGGCCATGCTGAGCGCGGTCCACAGGAGCACGGCCGGGAAAAAGAGCTTCGGGTTCGGGAAAAACGAGGAGAACATCGTTCCTCAATAGCGCAAGGACCCTGATCGGGCCATGTGGGTTCCCATTGCGCGTTGCCGGCGGACTTCCTCTCCGCCGGCTTCATTTGCTTCGGACAGATCAGGAGTATCGACATGAGCCTCGGGGGGATTTGCAACCTCGACTACACCATCCTGTTGTGCAACCGGATGGGAGAAACGCGCGCGTTCTATCGCGACATCATGAGATTTCCGATCGAGACCGACCTCGAGAATTGGGTCAGTTTTCGTGTCGGCGGCGCGCTGTTGACGTTACGGCCGCGCGGCACATGGAGTGTCTGCGACGACGGCAAGTCGGTGCCCGGATCGGCAGCGATACAGCTGGCCTTCCGCGTGGCGCTCCCGGAAGTCGACGCCTGCCATGCCGAACTACTGGGGAAGGGCGTGCCGATTCTGAGAGGGCCTACCGATCTGGCCGACTGGCGCCACCGCACTCTGTTCTTTCGCGATCCCGAGGACAACGTCATCGAAATCTACGCCGAATACTGACCGTGTCCGTGCGGGCGTGGTCGGCTCCGACTACTGCGAACTGCGCGGCTCTTTGCTCTTGGCCTGGGCCTGGTCGTATTTCGCCAGTGCCGCCGCGGCCTGCTGTTTCAGGGTCGCCAATTGCGTGTCGGAGAGATAGCCGGTCGCCGGCAGGTTTTGCGCCTTTTGCCAGGCCGTGATCATCGACCGCGTGATCGGTCCGAAATAGCCGGTGGTCGGGATCTCGTGGCCGAGCGAGGTCAGGGCGACCTGTATGCGCTTGCGGTCCCGATCGGAGAGATTGAGCGCGGCCTCCGTCCGTTGCGGGTCGAGCTTCGTCTGCTCTGACTTGTTTGCGGTCGTTGCTGGCGGCGACAGCTTGGCAAGCTGGTCGGCGTCGAGGAAGCCTGTTTCCGACAGGCCCTGCGTCTTCTGCCAGGCCGTGATCATCGACCGGGTGATCGACCCGAAGTGGCCCGTCGACGGAACGGAGTGCCCAAGCGCAGTCAGAGCCGTCTGCACCCGCTTGCGGTCCGCGTCCGAGAGGTTCAGGGCAGCTTCCGCTTTTTCGGCTTGCTGACGGGCATCCGCCGCCGTCTTGGGCTTGGCGTCAGTTGCCTTGTCTGCGGCCGCGGTTGCTTCGGCGCGGCGGCGGCTCTCTTCGGCGGCTGTATCGCGTCGGACCGCGTCCTGCACCGTCTGGGCGGAGCGCGCTTCGGCTTCTGCCGCCAGGCGCGCCGCCTCCATCGCCGCCTTTTGCTGTGCGCGGCGTGCTTTCTCGGCCTCCTCCTCGCGGCGGCTCGCCGCTTCCCTCTCGGCCTTCTTGGCCGCAGCCTTGCGCGCCGCCGCATCGTCCGAGACAGACGTTCCGTCGGCGGTCTCGCCGGGAGGCGCCGTGAACCGCAAGGCGCCGTCAGCCACCACGGCCGCCGCGATGAGCGCTGCCGCGAGCCCGACCCAGAGGGTCACGCCTCGCTTGCCGCCTGCCGAAGGCCTGGCGATGGTCGTTGCGGCCGACGGGCCGCGCATCACGAATGTCGCCGATTCGTCGAGCGGCCCGGACGGCGGCAGGATCGCCCGCCAGTCGGCGATCGACTGCGGCCGGTCGCTGGGGCGCACGTTGAGGCCCGCGTCGATGCCGACCAACAGGCCGGGCGCGAAGCCCGAGGGCATCAACTTGGCCAGCGGCTGATAACCGTCCTCGAGCAGGCGGTCGAAGGCACTCGGCGGCGGTGCGCCGGTGATCGCGTGGTAGAGGGTTGCCGACAGGCCGTAGATGTCGGTCCACGGTCCTTTCTTGGCGGCCGTGAACTGCTCGGCGGCGGCGTAACCCAGCGTGAAGGTGGCGGCGAGCGCTGCGGTGCGGCCGGCCATTGCAGCTCGCGCGGCGCCGAAATCGATCAGTGTCGGATTGCCTCGCGCATCGACCAGGATGTTGGACGGCTTGATGTCGTTGTGCAGGAGGCCCGCCACATGGACGGCCTCCAGTCCCTCGAGGAGGCTCGAGAACAATCGATCGACGACCGGCGGCGACAATGAATTGTCGCGCATCAGGCGCCGGTGGAGCGTCTCGCCCTCGGCCAGCTCCATCACCATGTAGGCTGTGCCGTTGTCTTCGATCAGGTCATGGACGCGCGCGATGGCCGGCGCATGGCCGAGCTTGGCGAGCGTGCGCGCTTCGCTCAGGAAGCGTTCGCGTCCCCAGATGAACGGCTCCGCCAGCTCGGTCGAGCGCGGCACCACGCGCCCATCGATTTCGCGGAAGGCAAGCAGCGCGGGCAGGTATTCCTTGACCGCCACGCGGCAGTCGAGGGTCGTGTCGTGCGCAAGATAGGTGATGCCAAAGCCACCCTGGCCAAGGACCGAGATGATTCCATAGCTTTGCAGCCGCGTGCCGACGGGCAACGCGCCGCGCACCTCTTTGCTTGGTCCCGTTTCCGGCACCAGGTCCCCCAACCGACTGGAGTATTCCGCTGTCGCCACACCCACATGGCGCAACATGGTGAGCGATCAATATAAGGGAGAATGAGCATGGGGCGCGAGCGCCGTTGATGCTTAAGCTGGGGATTCAACCGACATCGATGTCGAAGTGAAAAACGGCTTCCCTGGTGCCGAGCTTGTCATAAAGCGCGATGGCGGGCAGGTCCGGCGAATCGGCCTGGACGAAGATGACATAGGCACCGCGCGCTTTGCCGATCCGTCGCAGCTCATTGATCAAGGCAGTGGCCACGCCCTTGCGGCGATGCTCGGAGGCGACGGCCAGGTCGTAGAGATAGATTTCTCGCCGTGCCTGCTCAAATTTTGGAAGATCGTAAGCCACGAGCCCACCGACGACGGCTCCGTCCTGGACGGCGGCGAGGGCGATGAGTTGTTCCCCGCCGAGGAGCCGGCGCAGATAGTCGGTATCGGGTTGCGCGTTTACATAAGTGTCCGGCTCGCCGAATGCCTGCCCCATGACCGCGAGCAATTCGCGGAACAGGTCAATGTCATTGCGCGTCAGTTCGCGCACGAACGCTCTTTCCTGCGGCATGGCGCTGTCTCCGTGGCCTCTCCAGGCCGGAATCCCAACCTGCTCGATTTGGTGATAGGATCGCGGACTTTCCCGAAGTACGCGTAGTTCAGCAGTGTCGCCCCGAGGGGCGCGTTCGGCGTCCGTCATGGGAAAGGTTCTGGAAAGCACATCCACACTGGCGAGGGAGGATGGCCATGGCCACCTATGTTGTGCTTGCGAACTTCACCGAGCAAGGCGTCCGTCAAGCGAAGGACTCGCCGAAACGGGCCGATGCCTTCAAGGAAACGGCGAAGAAACACGGAGCGACCGTGAAGGAGCTCTATTGGACGCAGGGGCTGTACGACATCACGGCGATCGTTGAGGCACCCGACGACATGACCGTGACGTCGCTTTCGTTGGGCCTCGGCATGTTGGGCAATGTTCGCACCCAGACCATGCGCGCCTTCTCGGCGGCCGAGATGAAGACCATCCTCGGGAAGCTGGCGTAGCTACAGCGCCAGCCTCGCGATCCTGGGATCGGCGTTCGAACGGGCGAACAGCGACAGCAGGAACAGGCTCGCCATCTGGGCCGCCTCTTGGATAGGTCGCTGGTCCGAGCGAAGATCGCTCGCGAATCGATCCCATGGCACGACATGGACGCGGATGTTCTCGTTCGAATCGAGCTTGGGCTCGGCGACCCAGCGCACATCGAGCGCAAGATAGGTGCGCACGCGATTGGCAAGGCGTGACGCGACTGGAAAGAGCGCGCCGAGATCGTGCCATTCTCCATCGGCATGACCGGTCTCCTCGCGGAGCTCGCGGCGGGCCGCGGCTTCGGGCGTCTCGCCGTCATCGATCATGCCGGCCGGCAGCTCGATCAATGTGCGCTCGATGGCATGCCGGTACTGCTCGACCAGGACGACGTTCCCTGTCGTTGTGATGGCGATGATGGTCGCCCAATCGGGAGCCTCGATCGCGTGATAGGCGTCGAGTGTCCGGCCGTTGGGCAGCAGGACGGTATCGCTGCGGACCGACAACCATCGGTCCTGCAGTGCATAACGGGACCTGACGATTTTCCAGGGTTCAATAGGCCTCTGTTCAATCGGCCCGGGTTCGATCGACTTGTCTGCCACGTCCCAATCCCTTCTCGCGAGGGGCGCGATGATATCGCGCGCGCTCGATCTCAGGGACGCTGGAAACGCGGCTGGACGTCGCGCAGGGCGGCGCCTTGCGGCCGGGGCGTTTTCAAGCCGAACCAGGGACGGAGCACCGCAACATGCCGCACCACCTCGAAAGTCAGCGCGCAGATCGCCACCGTCGAGAGGACGAGGATCGTTGCCTCCAGCGCCAACGGCAGATGGAACCGCACCAGGACGTACGCGACCAGGATGATCGCCGGCTGGTGGATGATGTAGTACGGGAAGATCGCCTCGGTCAGGTACCGCCGCACGGGTCCGTCGCGGTCGACGAGGTGGAGCCGAGCAAAGCCGAAGGCGACAACGATCCAGGCCCATTGTTGGAAGCCATAGACGAAGGCCATCGGCGCCTTGATGGCGAGCGGGATCGGGGGGCCATCCTGGTAGTGCAGGACGTAGGTGGTATGGGCGGCATAGCAAAGTATGGCGATCGGCAGTGCCACCCAGCGCAAGGCCACGAAGCCGCGCCAGATCTCTTCCGAGAAGATGAACAGGAAGCCGAACAGGAAAGTGAAGAAATAGATCGCGTGCAGGTACCAGTCGTCGACCAGCTCGTGGGTCTCGGGGAAGAAGTGCTCGAGACTCACCCGGGCCAGGCTGAGCACGATCGCCGGCACGACCAGGAGCCGCCATCCGACCAGCCGGCGCTCGCCGAGCGCCTGCAGGCGCTTCATCACCGTCGGGGCGACAGCGAGCAGGACCAGGAGCAGGCTGGTGTAGATCCAGAGATAGGCCACGAACCAGAGGTGATTCCAGTTCGGCATCATCACGCAATCGTCGGGCCGGCAGAAGCTGTGGTCGAAGCTGAAATAGCGCAGCAGGAAATGGCTGAAGCTGCCGTGATAGTCGAACTGTTCGACCACCCTCAGGTACATCTGCGGCGGCGTGAGGACGACGACCGCGAATAGAAGCGGCGGCAGGAGATAGAGGCTGCGCGATTGCCAAAGCGGGCCCGGCCGAAGGCGCACGCTCATGAAGCGCGTGGCCGCCCCCGAGATGATGAACAGAAGGAGCAATCGCCAGGGCGTGCTCCAATCCATCGGGATCTGCAGCCAGGGCAGGAGGCGGGGACTTTTCACCTCCCACTCCCAGGGCACATAGAACATGCCGATGTGGAACAGGATCAGGAGCGCGAACGCGCCGATGCGCAGCCAGTCCAGCTCCGTGCGCCGGCTTATGGAAATGCGCTCTGGCTGCGCCGTCTCCGCAGTCATCAACTGGCCCTTCGCCCTCTGGAGCTCGTCGGACCCACAACCGAACGAGCGGTGGCAATGTGAGGACAAGCTCCCCTCAACGGCCAGCGACCAAACTGTGCAAAGCCGGTTTGGGCCGTAACAACTCTGCGATTGCAGATGCCCGCAGGTTGCAGACTGTGAGCAAAACCGGCGCGATGCATACCCCTCACCAAAGCCGCTTCTGATGTTTCAGGCAAAAGGTGAGCCTTAATGCTTTCAAAAACCTGTCGATTTCGGTGGAATCTGTGAGAAATTTGGGATATTACTGCGTTCGAAGTGCAGAGACTTGTGGACCTCTGCATGTCGATTGGGTTGGCGAGATCGGCAGTACTGCGGATGGCGCCGGGTCTATTGGGAAGGTGTGGGATGAGGCATTTGATCATGGCGGCAGCCATGCTGCTGGCTGCGTTGGCTATTACACTTGGCATGGCAAGCGTCCTGCAGGACGCTGCCACGGCACGGGCGACGACGTCGGCTGAACCGTTCTCCATCGAGGCGATCGGTCCGACGGTTACGCCGTTCGGAACCAGGGAGCGCGTCGGTCAGACGCACCAGCCGGTTCGCACGGTGTCGCAAGTCACGGGCGGGTAGAAGGCGCGTCGGCGCCGCAACGCGCCGTTCTCGATTGAAAAGCAGAGGCGCTCCGGATCCCGTCCGGAGCGCCTCAGCCTTTTGCGATCCTGCCGTGCGTCGTCCAACCGCATGATCGCTTTGGCATCGCGGGCGTTACGTCAATGACGGCCCCACAATCCTGTCACGGAGGAGCATGCCGTGGACCTCAAACCCGATCCGCCCAAACCCGATTCGAACGACCATCCCATCTCTGGCGCCTTTCATCCGCTCGTCTACAAGCTGATGGCCGTTCTTGCCTTGTGGTTTGTCCTGTCGTCATGGGCCTTCGCCGGCGGCGGTGCGACCGACCTCGTGCTCGTGATGGTGACTTTCATCTTTTTGGTCGGCGTCGGCATTCCAAGCCTGCTCTCGCGGATACGACATGCGCATCGGGGCGAACGGCCTAATGACGACGAATCGACGACCGGCCGCGACGCCGTGTTCGGCAACTGGGCGGGGGACGATGTCGATCTGATGACGGGACCGGCCAAGGGCCGGCTGGTCACCATCGAAGCTATCCTGCCGATCGCCGCCGTTGCCTTCGCCATGACCGCCTTTGCTCTCGTCCTGCATTTCGTGGAGGCCTAGCGGCCCGCCGGCCGCTGTCCGTTGCGCATTCGACGACGCTGGACAGGTGGAAGCTGTGGTAGCGTTGCGCAAACAGGAGACACCATGGTCCAGACCTTCACCCAGGAGCCGCGCAAGCTCGGCGGCAGCACACTCAGCGTCTTTCCGATCGGGCTCGGCTGCATGTCGTTGTCCGGCGCCTATGGCAAGAGCGACGACGCCGAGGGCGTGCGCGTCGTCCACCACGCGATCGATCGCGGCGTGACGATGATCGACAGCTCCGACATGTATGGCTGGGGGCACAACGAGACCTTGCTCGGCAAGGCGCTGGCCGGCGGATATCGGGCCAAGGTCGTGCTCACCACCAAGTTCGGCCAGACGCAGCAGCCCGGCGGCGCCAACGGCGTCGATGGCCGCCCGGACTATGTGAAGGCCGCGTGCGAGGCGAGCCTCAAGCGCCTCGGTGTCGAGGTGATCGATCTCTACTACCAGCATCGCGTCGATCCGTCGGTGCCGATCGAGGACACCGTGGGCGCGATGGGCGAGCTGGTGAAGGCGGGCAAGGTGAAGGCGCTGGGGCTGAGCGAGGCGCGGCCGGAAACCATCCGCCGGGCCCACAAGACCTTTCCGATCGCGGCGGTGCAGAGCGAGTACTCGCTGCTCTATCGCGAGCAGGCCGAGGAGACGCTGCAGACGACGCGCGAGCTCGGCATTTCCTTCGTGGCCTATTCGCCGCTCGGCCGCAGCCTGCTGACGGGCGCCGTGCGGCAGGCGTCCGATATCCCGCAAGGCGACGGGCGCGGCCGCCATCCCCGCTTCGCCGCCGACAACCTGGCCCGCAACCTGCGGCTCCTGTCAGCGGTCGAGGCGATGGCCAAGGCCAAGGGGGGCACGCCCGGCCAGATCGCGCTGGCATGGCTGCTGGCGCAGGGGCCGGATATCGTGCCGATTCCCGGGACCAAGCACGTCGACCGAGTCGATGCGAACCTGGCGGCGCTCGACGTCGCGCTGTCGCCCGACGACGTGGCGAAGCTTTCCGCCGCCTTGCCGCCCGGCGCTGCATCGGGCACGCGCTATGCCGAGGCGCAGCTCAAGGCCGTTTACCTCTAGCGGAGTCCGTCCATCTCCACGTCTGACCCCAACGTAAGCAGCCGCCGCCTCGCCACCATCCTGTTCGCTGACGTCGCGGGCTACAGCCGGCTGATGCGTGCCGATGAGGAGCAGACCTTCACCGACCTGCAGGGGCATCTCTCCGAGCTGGTCGGTCCCGTGGTCGGGCGTTTCCACGGGCGCATCGTGAAGACCATCGGCGATGGCCTGTTCGTCGAGTTCGGCAGCGCGGTCGAGGCGCTGCGGGCCGCGATCGATCTGCAGCGTGGCATGGCGGAGCGGAATGCAGGCGTGCCGGACGATCGCCGGCAGACCTTCCGCATCGGCCTGCATCTCGGTGACGTGATCCTGTCAGAGGCCGACCTGTTCGGCGACACGGTGAACGTCGCCGCCCGCCTGCAGGCGATGGCGGAGCCCGGCGCCATCGTGCTGTCGAGTAGCGTGCACGAGCAGGTGAGGGACAAGCTCTCGCTGCCGTTCCGCGACCTTGGCCGACGCAACCTGAAGAACATCGACCGGCCGGTGCATGCCTGGTCGCTCGATCCGGCCAATCGATCGGGCGCGCCGCTTCGCGCCTCCGCTCGCCGGGAGCGGAGACACTGGCATCGGCGATCGATCGCGGTTGGCGTGGTCGCAGCCCTTGCCATCATCCTGGCCGCGGCAGCGTACCTGCTGGCACCAGGCTACGGACTGAAGACGAGAGAAGGCGCCGCCCTGCGCGCATCAACGACCGGCAATCCGTCGGTCGCCGTTCTACCGTTCGCGAGCCAGTCCGCCGCCAGCCAGGCCGCCGACAGCGGGCCGGACTATTTCTCGAACGGCCTGACCGAAGACATCACGGCGGCACTCGGCCGCTTCAAGCAGCTCACGGTGATCGCCCATGCGGCGGTCCTGCCCTATCGCGGCAAGCCGGTGCCGATTGCCCAGCTCGGCCGCGATCTCAATGCGCGTTACCTCGTCAGCGGCAGCGTGCGGCGCATGGATCCGCGCGTGCGCGTTGCGGTGCAGCTCACTGATGCCACGAACGGCACCCAGCTCTGGGCCGACCAGTACGATGACCAGTTGACCGACATCTTCGAGGTGCAGCAACGCATCGCGCAGCGCGTCGCCGGCACCCTGGCCACGAGCCTGCAGCAGATCGCCCTCCAGCAGAGCCTGCGCAAGCCGACGGCCAATCTCGATGCCTACGATCTCCTGCTGCGCGCGCGCTCGATGGCGGCCGGCGCCACGCGGGCCGGCAATCGCGAGGCGCGCGAGGCGCTGGAGCGCGTGACTGAGATGTCGCCCAACTATGCCGACGCCCACGCCGAGCTGGCCGACGCCTATCTGCAGCGCGTCGCCTTCGGCTGGTCGGAATTCGCCGACCAGGATGTCGAAAGGGCGATCCGCGAGGCGCAGAAGGCGGCGGAGATCGACGGCGAGAGCGTGCTGGCCCACAGCGTTCTGGCGCGCGCCTATACGGCGCAGCAGAAATACGATCTTGGCCTCGCCGAAGCCGATCGCGCGCTGCAGCTCAACGCCAGCGACACCGACGCTCTCGCCGCGCGTGCCGAAGTGCTGCTCTGGACCGGCCACATCGACCAATCGATCGAGGCGGCCGAGTTCGCGCTGCGCCTCAACGACAAGGTCGGGCCGGAGGTGGCGCTCAATCTCGGCCTCGCCTATCTCCTCGCGCGCCGCTATCCCGACGCCATCCGTCTCCTCGAGACGGCGCGAGCGCGCTATCCCGCCTATCCGCTGCTCGATTTCCCGCTCGCCGGCGCCTATGCCGAATCAGGCCGCGCCGCCGACGCCACGAACGCCCTGGACCAGGGACGGCGCAAGGATCCCTACCTCACGCTCGACAGCTTCGGCACGCGCTTCCAGGACGGGGCCTTGAAGAAGCAGGTCGCCGACAGCCTGCGCAAGGCCGGATTCAAGTGACTACTGCATCGCTGCCTAGGGCAGCGACTGCATTTCTATGAAGCTTTGACGTCCTATTCTCATCTTCGCATCAAATACAGCTCTTCTAGTATTCTAGGTATGCGTGCAAGATATTTGAACACGCACACACGCCATGCGAGCGTGCATTATTAAGTTTGCGTATAGGAGCCATCGATGATGGCTAAAGTGATAGTCGCGTTGCATCGGTGCGCCATCCTGTGTGCGCTTCATAGGGCAGATCCTGCGGGGGGATGGCCAATATGCGAGTAAACGCCCTTGCTCTAGTGGCAGCAGTCGGTTGTCTAACGTCCATAATCTGCAGCAACGCGCAGGCACAGTGTCCCGCAGTGCCCAACCAGCTGGTCAATGGCCAGACCGCGGACGCCACGCAGGTCATGGCAGATTTCAATGCCCTGCTTAATTGCCTAAATACCGGCCAGTTCGTTGACGCACCAAGTCCAACAAGGCAATTCACTGGCCCGGGCGGCGGCATCATCACGATGCAGAATCCCACCGCGACGGCAAACTACAATTATAACTTGCCGGCAACAGCCGGCAGCGCGGGCAACCTTCTTACATCCGGCGGTGGTGGCTCAAATCCCAACGTTTGGGTGTCGCTGAGCACAGACTTGCTCCTGACCGGAGCTGTGCTCGGTCTGGCGCCGACAACCGTAGCGGCCGGCAGCTACACGCTTTCCAACATTACGGTTGATGCAAATGGCCGTTTGACTACGGCTTCGAATGGGCCCAGCACAGGCACGTCGGGTCATGCGCTGCCGTTTCTCGATGGTACCAATATATGGTCCGGCACGCAGACCTTCGGATCCATCGTCGGCACAGTCTCCACGCAGGCCGGGACAAGTTACACGCTTGCCGCGTCCGACTGCGGCACGACGATCCGCTTCACCAATGCGTCACCCACGGTGGTCACAACGCTCAACAGCCTGCCGATTGGCTGCGCGATCGCGATCGAGCAGGGAGGCAGCGGGCAGATCACTGTTACCGCCGGCATCAGCGCAACCCAGCACTCGGCGCACAACTTCACCAAGACTTACGGGCAATACGCAATCCTCGGTTTGTTTGTGGACACTAATGCGGGTGGTGCGGCGGCCAATATCGTCATCACGGGCGATGGAGCCTGAGGGCACGTTTTTGATCACCGAATAGGTAGTACGGAGAAAATCCCATGAGATTGAGATCGCTGCTGCCGATTTTGACCCTGGTCGGCTTCATCGTTGGAACAGAGGCTGATGCACAGCTTCTCTATGCCGGCGGTGAGGATATCGATTTCCTGTGCAACAGTGGCGGCGGTTGCGTATCCAGCCTCGGTGGCGCCTTTCGAACAGGCTGGGCACGAACAGCCTACATGGTCGCCGGTTCATCGACCGATCCCGCGACCAACCGGTTCGCGACGCCAACCTTCTCACCGAATTCAGCGCTTTGGATCCATGCTCAATTCTGCAATACGGCGACTAATAATCTGGCCAATGGATGTGGCAGTGTTGGTGTCGGCACGACCGCAAATGCTCAGATGCTGCGCATCTTGGACAGCAGCGGCAATCCCACGCTCATCGTCAGGGGAACCGGAAATCCCCAACAGGTTAAGATTTCGTCCCGAACGGCCGCCGGCGTGTTTACTGATCTGGTGACATGCTCATCAGCGTTCAACTTGTCACTGACTCAGCTGGACTTGTACATCAACTATGGAACGTCCGGAGAAGTCACGCTTTACAACAACAGTGCGCAGGTCTGTGATTATACCGGCAACGTCACCAACGGCGACGGAGCGACAACGCTCAATCAAGTGGAATTCGGCGGGCTCATTAGCGTCGGCTACGGCGCCTGGTCGGAAGTCATCATTGCCGGGTCTGACACGCGAGCCATGGCGCGATTTACCGCGAACACAGTGGGCAACGGCAACACGACCGGCTTCTCAGGCACCAATGTTTGTTCGGCGATCTGGAGCGCCGTATCCTTCAACGACACTAGCTACGGTTTTTCAGGATCGACCAACGTGCTGCACGAATGCACGATCAATAGTTCGATTCCCGCCGGCAGCTATAACGTGCTCGCTCTGGTCATGAGTGCCCGGGCCCTTGTTGGCTCCAGCGGTCCGCTCCATTTGGATTTCGTCACGCGTATCGGCGGAACTGATTACACATCGAGCGATTTCGCACCGACGACGAGCTTCTCTAACATCGCTAACTATATTCAGACGGTTAATCCAGCCTCCAGTAGTCCGTGGATCGTGTCGGATTTCCAGGCGACGGGGTTCAACGTCGGCGAAAAGACGAAGCCGTGAGAGCGACTGATCTTGCCATGGTCGCAGTCCTGTTGGCGTCGCTAACCGACGCAGCGTCGGCACAAACACAGTTCAAAAGCTCGAAGCTATCGCCTGGAGCCGTGGTCCAAGGCAGTGGCTCCGAATCGTCCAAGCTTTCGCCCGGAGTTGTGCTGCAAGGCAACGGTTTTCAGTCCTCCGGCCTGAAGTCAGGGATCGTACTACAGGGGAACGGTGTGCAGTCCTCCAGCCTGAAGTCGGGGATCGTACTACAGGGGAATGGTGTGCAGTCCTCCAAGGTGTCACCTGGCGTCGTTGTTCAGGGCGCGTCGCTTCAGTCGTCGAAAGTGAGCGTCGGGGTTGTCGTCCAAAGCGTGCCCGGCGGCGGCGGAGTCGTCGTGCGGGCGCCACTCACACACTGGTAGAACGTAGTCGGTCACAATATTGGACGGAACGCACGTGGAAAGCGTCTCAGATGTGGTCCTGTCGGATGAATCGAGATGAAAAAGACAACAAAGTCGCTCAACGATACCGCCGCACGTGACTGGGTAGATGATCGAACCCGTCGGGCACGGCGGTTCGTCGCGTCGTCGCTGCTGGTGCTGGCTGGCGCCTTCGTTCCTATCGAAGTCGGCGCTTCCGCCTCTTATTCCTACGACCCGGTCGGGCGAATCGCGGTGGCGCGATACGATAACGGCATGTGCGTCATCTACATCTATGACGCGAACGGTAATCGAACTTCACAGACCAATGCCAGCACTGGCGGTCCGGTAACGCCAACATGGGGCACCGGTACATTCGGTTGCTTCGTGTGGAGCCCGTAGCGCCCTGCGATTTGGATGCTGATCTGCTTGCGGTGCTTGGAGTATTCATATGGTGGCGCGCAAGATATTCACGTTAATCATTGCCTTCGCGAGTATTGCGAGTTTGTTGCTGTGGCACAGTGCGAGTTACGCCCAGACGGCAACAGCAGTGGCGGCGCCGAACGAAATTGCTGCAACCGAGGCGATCCGAAACGCTCGCTTGGCAGAGCCCCTGATAGCCACCGCGCCGACGACAGCCCAAGAAGACCAGGAGCTGGCGCAAGCATTGGAGACCTTTTCTCGAAGAGCTCAGCCGGACGATCTCAGCGCGCTAACCGCGTACCTCTCGAAGTATCCTCATTCCGGTTGGGCGCCGGCGATATCTGCCAATCTTGGCCTTTCTTAT
The DNA here is from genome assembly GCA_017308235.1 of Alphaproteobacteria bacterium. Classification (GTDB taxonomy): domain Bacteria; phylum Pseudomonadota; class Alphaproteobacteria; order Reyranellales; family Reyranellaceae; genus Reyranella. The sequence continues at coordinate 178,705 of JAFKFL010000013.1, forward strand.
CTGCACCAAGGCTATTACTCGAAGGCGATCGATGCTTGGCAGCGCGCCTGGCGTGAGGGGAAGAACGCCACAGCCCCGGACGCGAAGGCGGTCGTCGACCGCGCCGTCGGCGAACTGGCCCTGACCTATGCCTCGCTCGGGAAGATACCTGAACTGAAGGCTCTGTTCTCGGACATAGGCAGTCGACCGATTGCAGGCTCTGCCACCGAACTGATCCAGACGGCGCGCGAGACCCTGACTGTTTCGGAGAAGGATCCGCAACACCTCTTCAATTGTGGTCCGCTCGCCCTTCGCGCGTTGATGCTGCTCAAGGGCGCTTCTGCCAACGAGGTCTCGTCCCTGGCCTGGTACAAAGCAGGCGTGAACGGGACGAGCCTGTCCGAGGTGGCCGGGCTCGCCGACAAAGCGAAGTTCAAATATCGATTGGTCTATCGCTCGGCCGGTCAGCCCGTGCCTGTGCCGTCGGTCGCGCACATGAAGGTCGGACACTTCGCGACGATCGTTGGAGAGAATCATGGACGGTATCTTGTCCAGGATTCGGCTTTCTCCAACCAGACGCTTGTCATGCCGCAGGAAGCGTTGGACGGCGAAGGCAGTGGCTACTTCCTCGTACCGGCAGACATGCCGCAGAAACCGGGCTGGCGTGCCGTTCCATCGACCGAGGCCGGGCGCATTTGGGGAAAGGGCAACACCAACGGATTGGAGCCTGATGCCGCTGCGACCGACATCTCGGCGAATCCAGACAACAACTGCCCGCTTTGTGGCTACAACATCAAGGAATCGAGCGTAGCCGTGTCACTTGCGGACACACCGGTGGGTTATGCGCCGCCGATCGGCCCACCCGTCAAAACGAGGATCACCTACAATCAGCGCGAAGATAGCCAGCCAGCCAACTTCAGCTTCTACAATGTTGGCCAAAAGTGGACGCTGAACTGGATTTCCTACGTAACGGATGATCCCAGCAACGTCGGCCTCAACGTCACACGCTTCCCGGCAGGCGGCGGCTCCTTCCAATACTCCGGCTACAACAGCGCGACTGGTCAGTTCAGCGCTCAAACCAATGATGGCTCCATCTTAGTCAGGACGTCGGCTTCACCGATCACCTATCAACATCGGCTGGGCGACGGGAGCATCGAGATCTATTCACAGTCGGACGGCAGCGCGAGCTATCCACGCAAGATCTTCCTTACCCAGATCGTCGACCCGCAAGGCAATGCGCTCACGCTGAACTATGATGGGCAACTCAGGCTAACGTCCATCACCGATGCCACGGGACGGCAGACCACCTTCAGCTATGGCATCGCCACTCGACCGCTCCAGGTTACCCAGATCACCGATCCCTTCGGTCGGAGCGCGGTCCTTACCTACAACGCCAACGGAACCTTGGCGTCCATCACCGACATACTCGGCCTGAAGTCGTCTTTCGGCTATGACGCGAACCAGCTCGTCAACTCACTGACGACGCCCTACGGCACGACGACCTTTGCCTACACGGCGCCGGGCACTTCAGCGCCGCCACGCTTCGTGCAGGTGACCGATCCACTTGGCTACAGCGAGCGCGAGGAATGGCTGGAGCCGTCGCCCACTCCGACGAGCGACCCCGCGGCGACCGTGCCGACCGGCATGGCGACGTTTAACCTCTACCTCGAATGGCGAAACAGTTTCCATTGGGACAAGAACGCTTACGTCGTCGCAGGCTGCACACCAACTGGCGGCTGCGACTACACCAAGGCCCGCATGAGGCATTTCACGCACTGGGCAACCAACAGTAGCCTCAAGGCGACGGCGCTGGAGAGCGAGAAATATCCGCTCGAGAATCGCATTTGGTACGATCTCCCCGGCCAGACGAGTACCCTCTATAGCGGCACCTATATGCAGCCGTCGGCGATTGGCCGCGTTCTTGACGACGGCACGACCCAGCTTCGTAAGTTCTCGTACGATACAGCTGGCTATTTCAATCTGACCCAATCGATAGATCCGCTGGGCCGCACGACAAACTTTGCCTATTCCAACCAGATCGATCTCGTGGCCGTCAATCAGGTGACAGCCGCTGGCGCACAAACGATCGCGCAGTACATCTACAACTACCATCATCGTCCGCTTATCTACCTTGATGCAGCCGGGCAGATGACAAGCTTTGCCTACAATGCAGCAGGGCAGCTCACATCCACCACTAATCCCCTCGGCCAGACGACAAGCTATCAGTACGACACCGCGCACAATCTCAGCACGGTCACCAACGCCAACAACGCCCCCGCGGCGACCTACACCTACGATTCGTTCGCCCGCGTCAGGACCTTCACCGACTCGGAGGGCTGGACGGTTACCTACGATTACGATACGGCGGACAGGGTCACCAAGGTCACGTACCCCGACGGCACGACCGACACCTACACCTACGACAAGCTCGACCTCGTCTCGTACCAGGACCGCCAACTCCGCACCTGGACCTATACGTACGACGCCAACCGTCGTCAGACGTCTGTCACCGACCCTTCCGGCAAGACAACGCAGTACGGCTATAACAATGCCGGTCTGCTCACGAGCCTGACCGACCCCAAGACGAACGTCACGAACTGGACCTACGATGTGCAGGGCCGGCTGACCGGCAAGCAGTACCCTGACACCAGCACCGTCACCTACACCTACGAGAACACGACCAGCCGCCTCAAGTCGGTGAAGGACGCGCTGAACCAGGTCAAAACCTACGCCTACGCCAAGGACGATCTGCCGACAGGCATCACCTACACCGGCGCGGTGAACCCGACGCCCAACGTCAGCTTCACCTACGATCCCTTCTTCCCGCGCCTGGCCTCGATGACCGACGGCACCGGCACGACGCCCTACACCTATGTGTCGATCGGCTCCCTGGGCGCGCTTCAGCTGCAGCAGGAGAGCAGCCCGCTCACCAACAGCGCGATCGCCTATGCCTATGACGAGCTGGGCCGGCTGGCCTCGCGCACCGTGTCAGGTGCGGGCGCCGAGACCTTCCACTACGACGCCATCGGCCGGCTGATCACGCACGCGAGCGACCTCGGCGCCTTCACGCTCGGCTACCTCGGCCAGACGGGCCAGCTCGCGAGCCGCACGCTGGCCAGCAGCACGCTCGCCACGACCTGGAGCTACCTGCCCAATGCCGGCGACCGCCGTCTCTCGGGCATCAGCAACACCGGCCTCACGGCGGGCCAGTTCTCCAACTACACCTACACCACGACACCAGAGAACCAGACCACCGGCATCACCGAGAGCAGCGACGCATCAGCCGTCTATCCCGTCGCGGGCACGCAGACCGCGACCTACAACAACCTCAACCAGCTCACCAACCTCTCGGGCCAGGCGCTGACCTTCGACGCCAACGGCAACCTGACCTCGGACGGACAGCGCAATTACACCTGGGACGCCGAGAACCGTCTGGTCGGCATCAGCTATCCCGGCGTGTCGGGCAAGGCGACCGCCTTCACCTACGACGGACTCGATCGGCGCGTGTCGATCGCCAGCACGCCGGCAGGCGGCGGCAGCGCGACCACGACGTCGTATCTCTGGTGCGGCTCCGACATCTGCCAGGCGCGCAACGCCAGCAACACACCGATCAAGGGCTACTACGATGAAGGCGAGTTCATGCCCGGCTCGCCGGGCCAGCCCTACTACTACGGCATCGATCAGATCGGCTCGGTGCGCCGCGCCTTTGCCAGCGCCTCAAGCGCACCGGCCTATTCCTACGATCCCTATGGCGCGCCGCTGCAAAGCACCTCGCCGGCTACCGACTTCGTCTATGCCGGCATGTTCTACAACGCCGACAGCGGGCTCTATCTGACGCGATATCGGGCTTACGATTCAGTCGTGGGCCGATGGCTATCGCGAGATCCCCTTGGAGAAGCAACCACAAGTCCGATGGGAAACCTCTACACCTATGTTGGAGGGCGGCCGACCAATACAACGGACATTTCCGGATTGGTGGCTTCTAGCCCTGCGCAAGCTGGACCGTCATCGGGAGGTCAAAGTTGCTCTGATGGCGGCTCCTCCGCAGGACCCCAGCTAGCCCAACTACTAGGGCCACCCCCCGTCTTCTTCGGTCGGCCGCCAGTGGTGTTGCCTCGGCCAGTTACCCCACTTGAGGAACTTCCGCCAGGATCATCCGGCGGCCTCGGGGCAGAGCGCAGTTTTCCCCGCTCCTACAATAAACAGCAACCAGAAGGAACCCCGTGCCTTTACTGTGGTGAACCTACCACAAAAGAACCGGGCCCTAATCAATTGCAAGGCGATCACATCGTCCCAAAGAGCCAGGGCGGCAACAACACGCCGGAGAACTACGCTCCATCCTGTCGGACTTGCAATCTGCAAAAAGGCCCTCGTACACCGAAAGAATGGTACAATAAACTAGGCCCTGGAGGCGAAGGTTGAATGGCTGACCAGTTGGTGAAGGTACGATTTGAACTCGACTCATCCGATTGGCATGGCCACGGTAGCGAAACGCTTTGGGCTGCGCCGATCACAACCGATCCCGGTCATTTTCGAATTGCTAATTCGCCTTTCTTTACAAAGGGCATCAACCACCAGGACGTGGTCGAAGCCGTAGCCGGTGAAGACAGAAGGGTTTTTGAGTTCAATCATGTGGCTAAGAGAGCAGGTCACTCGACATATATGCTTATAATCGAAGCCGACGAGGCCACGTTTCGTCCTTACTGGAATATGCTCGAAGAAAAGGGGTGTACTTACGAAAGTACGCACATCGTTCTCAGCATGGGAAGGCGATTGCTGCTGTCCGTAGACGTCCCTCCTTCCGCGAATATTCTTGAAGTTTTTAATGTGCTCGAACGAGGCGAGGCTGACAGCGTCTGGCTGTTTCAACAAGGATATGCGTACCTACCAAAACAGTAGGCGGCGGTCACTGCGCCGCTGCCTTCAGCGATGAGGCGATAGGATTGACTGGCCACCGTGCTGTGAGTTGAGCACTGTAGAAAGGGGCAAGGATTCCTACCTCAGCTCGATAGTTTTCGCTCGTGCTGCCAGGACGAGACGTTGAAAAAGCAGGTCGCTCGCAGCCTGCGCAACGCCGGGCTCAACCGATCACTGCACCGGCGCCGACTTGAGGCGCCGCCAGTTCTCGCTCGCGCGCTCGGCGTTCTTGTGCGGGTCCTTGGCGAAGTTGGTGGGGCCGGCGGCGCCCGCGAACACGTAGAGATTGCCGTCGGAGATGATCCAGTTGCGCGGATCGGCCTCGCGCTTCACGCCGTTGGCGAGGTTCATGGTGCAGGCGCCGCCGAACTGCGGCGCGTACTTGTCGGGATGCTGCCGGAACAAGTCGCGATGCTTGGCGCTGGCGAAGCGATAACGCTGGCCGTCCCACGTGAGCTCATAGGCCTCGACGCCCTGGACGGGCTTGCCGTCGGTGAAGTAGGCGACCGGGTCGTAGCCCTTCAAGGCGAGCCGCTGGCCCGTCGTTGCACCGGCCTGGGCCGATGCCGCGCGCGGGCGAATTCCTTCGAAGGTGAACACCAGGGCGGGAAGGACTGCCAGCAGAGTACGGCGCTCAATCATCGCGTCCTCCTGACGATGTCGGTTGTTCCGCGCTGCACATGGGCCGATGGAGCGGCAAAGTAAACAGCCGATTTCAATTTCGCGCGGGGGATTTCCATCGTTGACGACTCTCGCGGCCGCTATCGATACTCCGGCGAAACGGGTGGACGGACCAGATGGGAGGGAAGGGGATGCCGATTCTGCGGCGCGATTTTCTGGGGAGCGGCGCGCTTGCCGTGGCGACGGCGGGCTTCGCCCGGACGGGGCATGCCGACGATTTTCCCGCCAAGCAAATCCGTTGGGTGATCCCCTTCGCGCCCGCCGGCAATTACGACGTGACCTCGCGGCTGGTGGCCGAGCCGATGGGCCGGCGGCTCGGCCAGACGGTCCTGATCGACAATCGCCCCGGCGCCGGCGGCGTGGTCGGTCTCGAGGCGACGGTCAATGCGCCGGCCGACGGCTATACGATCGTGATGGCAAGCTTCAGCGTCGCCTACGTGGCGCCGATCATGGCGGGCAAGCCGCAGATGCTTCAGGTCCTGGCGCCGGTCAGCCTGCTGACCACGGTGCCCACCCTGATCGTCACGCGCGCCGACAGCCGCTTCGCCGACATGCGCGCCGTGCTGGCCGAAGTCCGCAGCAAGCCCGGCACGGTGAGCATGGGGCACTCCGGCAACGGCACCACCAACCATGTCGCTGTCCTGCGCCTGCAGGTGAACGAGAAGCTCTCGTTCAACGTCATTCCCTACCGGGGGTCGGGGCCGGGCGTGAACGATCTGTTGGCCGGCACGATCGACTGCTTCGCCGACCAGCTCACGAGCTCGATGCCGCACATCCGGTCCGGCAAGTTCCGGCCGTTGATGGTGTTTGGCCTCGACCGCATCCCCGACCTGCCCGACGTGCCGACGCTGAAGGACGTCGGCTGCGTTCCGTTCGAGGGCGGCACGACCGCGGGCGTGTTCGTGCGCGCCGAGACGCCGAAGGAGATCGTGGCGCGCCTGAACGACGGCGTGGTCGCGGGCCTCAAGGACGACAATGTGCAGAAGCGGCTCGGCGAGCTCGGCGCGATGGTGCGACCGTCGACGCCGGCTGAGTTCGCGGCACAACTTAAGGTTGATGAAGCGAACGTCTCCGAACTCCTGAAGATGGGCGCGCTAAAACCGGAATAGGCGTTCCGATTAGGCGATTCCTTTCAGGCGATCTCCTTCATCACCGACCAGAGATCTGATTTGCGCTCGAAGCCGATGCCCGGTGCCTCGGGCAGGGCGACGCGGCTGTCGACCACCGGACGGTCATCGGCGAAGCCGCCGAACGGCGCGAACACCTGCGGATAGGATTCGTTGCCGCCGCATTGCAGGCCGACGGCGATGTTGAGTGCGAACTGGTGCCCGCCGTGCGGCACGCAGCGCCGCGGCGACCAGCCGTTCGCCTTCAGCATGTCGAGCGTGCGCAGGTATTCGACCAGGCCATAGGAGAGCGCGGGATCGAACTGCAGGATGTCGCGGTCGGGCCGCAGCCCGCCGTGGCGGATGAGGTTGCGCGCGTCCTGCATCGAGAACAGGTTCTCGCCGGTCGCGAGTGGCGGCGCATACTGAGTGGCGAGGGCTGCATGCGCGAGATAGTCGAGCGGGTCGAGCGGCTCCTCGTACCAGCGCAAACCCATCGACTGGATCTCGCGGCCGAATTCGATGGCGGTCGTGAGGTCGAACTTGCCGTTGACGTCGATGGCGAGGCGATCGCCGTCGCCGACAAGGTTCAGCACCGCGTTGATGCGCTCGAGATCCACGGTCAGCGGCGCGCCGCCGACCTTCATCTTCACGCACGAATAGCCGAGATCGAGATACTGCCGCATCTCGTCCTTCAGTCCCTCGATGCCCTTGCCGGGATAGTAGTAGCCGCCGGCCGCGTAGACCCACGCCTTGGCGTCGTGATTGCCATCGTTGTAGCGGTCGGCAAGCAGCTTCCAGAGCGGCACGCGCTTGGCCTTGGCGAGCGCGTCCCACAGCGCCATGTCGAGCACGCCCACGGCCACCGAACGCTCGCCATGCCCGCCCGGCTTTTCGTTGGCCATCATCGCCGCCCAGCCCTTGGCCGGATCGAGCAGCCCTTCGTCGTCGAGCAGCGAGTCGGGCTTCGCGTCCAGCAATCGCTTGATGAAGCGTTCGTTCAAGAGTCCGTGCTGGGCGTAGCGGCCGTTGGAGTTGAAGCCGTAGCCGACCACGCGCTTGCCTTCGACCTTGAGGTCGGTGACGAGCGCCACCACCGACGCCGTCATCTGGCTGAAGTCGATATAGGCGTTGGCGATATTGGAGCGGATCGGCGAGACGATATCGCGTATGGCGACGATGCGCATGGGACAACCGTAACGAATGGACTATCGGTCCGTTCTACAGGTCCGAGCCTCCATCCGCCAGTTGCGCCGTGTGAATACTACGTCATGTCGCGAACACGGCGCGGCGGTTCTGGCGGAACAGAAGCCACCATGCGATGGCGCCGTTCAGCGCGTTCCAGGCGATGCCGTTGATGAAGGCGGCGCGGTAGGAGCCGGTGGCGTCGAACAGCACGCCGCCCATCCAGCCGCCCAGCGCCATGCCGACGATGGTCGCGGACACAGCAAGACCAATGCGCGCCCCGGCCTCGCGCGGCGAGAAATATTCACGCACGATGATGGCGTAGCTCGGCACGATGCCGCCCTGGAAGAGGCCGAACAGCGCCGACACGACATAGAGCGACGTCAGCGAGTCGGAGATCAGGTAGAGGAACAGGGCAACGGCCTGCAGCGTCGAGCCGAGCAGCAATGTCTTGATGCCGCCCACGCGGTCGGCGATCCAGCCCGAGCCGATGCGGCTCACGATGCCGAAGCCCAGCATCAGCGAGAGCATGATCGCACCCTGCGCCACGCCGTAGCCGAGATCGGCGCAGTAGGCGACGATGTGGACCTGCGGCATCGACATGGCGACGCAACAGCCGATGCCGGCGAGCGCCAGCCACGCCTGCAGGGCAAAGGGCGACAGGCCGAGTGCGCGCGAAGAGTGCAGCGAGGCTCCCGCGCTTTTTGTCCCTTCTTCGTGCTCCGTTAGGCGGTGGCGCAGTGTTAGACCGAGCGGCAGCATGGTGACCAGGCAAACGGCGCCCGCGATCAGATAGGCCGATCGCCAGCCATGATCGCTCACCAGGTGCTCGATGATGGGCGGCCAGATGGCGCCCGCGATGTAGTTGCCGGAGGAGCAGATGGCGACCGCGAGACCACGGCGCTTGCGGAACCAGTGCGAGAGGTCGGCGACCAGTGGGCTGAAGGTGGCAGCAGCGCCGAAGCCGATCAGAACCTGCCCGGCGGAGAAGGTCGCCACTGTCGGCGCGTAGGCGGCGGCCGCGAAACCGGCCACCAGCAACAACGTGCTCAACGTCACCGTCAGGAGTGCGCCGCGCGTGTCGATCAGGCGACCCAGTGCGATGCTGCCGAGGCCGAAGCCCAGCATGGTCGCGGTGTAGGAAAAGGACACCTCGGCACGCGTCACGCCGAAATCAGCCTGGATCGTCGGCAGCGCCACGACCACGGCCCACATGCCCACGCTGCCCAAGGTGCCGATAGCAACGCTGGCGGCGAGGCGCCACCAGGCATAACGCGAATCGATATAACTCATGGCCTTACTTTACTTTCAATGACGATCAGCCGCCGGCCGCGCCCTGGGTGTTGACGTACAGCGCATAGAGCGAGTGGCTCGCCGCCATGAACAAACGGTTGCGATAACGGCCGCCGAAGCAGACGTTGGCGCAACGCTCGGGCAGGTCGATATGGCCGATCGGCTTGCCCTCGGGATTGAAGACGCGCACGCCGTCGAGATCGGCGTTGCCCATGCCCCAGCCGCACCAGAGATTGCCGTCGATGTCGACACGGAAGCCGTCGGGCGAGCCGCCCGGGCCCGCATCGATCAGGACCTTGCCCTTGCCGAGCTTGGTGCCGTTGTCGAGCACGTCATAGGCCAGGATCTGGCGGTGTGGTTCGGCCCGCGAGGCGACGACATAGAGCTTCTTCTCGTCGGGGGAGAAGGCGAGCCCGTTCGGACCCGGCACGTCGTCGACCATCACCGTGAGCTTGCCGGTCTGCCCGTCGAGCCGATAGACGGCGGGCTTGTTCTCGCTCTCGTCCTTATGGCCTTCGTAGTAGCCGAGAATGCCGAACTGGGGATCGGTGAACCAAACCGAGTGATCGGACTTCACCACCACGTCATTGGGCGAGTTGAGCTTCTTGCCGTTGTAGGAGTCGGCCAGCACGGTGATCGTGCCATCGTATTCCGTGCGCACCACACGTCGTGCGTCGTGCTCGCAGCCGACCAGTCTGCCCTGGCGGTCGCGCGTATGGCCATTGGCATTGTTGGACGGCTTGCGGAACACCGAGACGACATTGGTTTCCTCGTCCCAGCGCAGGATCCGGTTGTTGGGGATGTCGCTCCACAGGAGGTAGCGGCCGTCACCGAAATAAACCGGACCCTCCGACCAGCGGCAGCCCGTATAGAGGCGTTCAACCGATGCCAGTGCCAGGCGGTACTGACTGAACGATGGATCGAGTACGCGCACCGCGGGATCGGGGTAACGCTCGTTCGGTTGCCACATCTTCTGTTCCTCGCCTTCGTTCGTGCCAGCGCAGTCTAGCCAGCGACCCTGCGGAACACATCGACGAAACGTTCGACGTCTTCTTCGTCATTGTAGACATGCGGGCTGATGCGCAACCGGCCTAGCCGCGGTGCGGCATAGACGTTCTCGGCGGCGAGCTTCTTCGGCAGATCCGGCGCCATACCTTTGGGGAAGGCGACACTGAGAATATGCGGGGCGCGCAGGTTCGTTTCGGGCAGTCGGACGTCGAGATTGCCGAGGCCTTCGGCCAATTTGCCCGTCAACATCGAAAGCCGCTCGACGATCGCGTCGTTGCCCCAGCCTGCCATCATCTCCATGCCGATCGCTGCCATCTCCATCGAGATGAAGTGATCCCGTTCGCCCATGTCGTAGCGCCGCGCGTCGTCGCGATAGCTGACATCGCGAAAGTAGACGGTGTCTTCGGAGGAGACGGCCTTGCGCGCGGCGGAGGTCTGCTCGAGCGGCACGCCAGCCTGCCGGCGCTTGGCGACGTACATGAAGGCGCGGCCGTAGGGGCCCAGTACCCACTTGTAGGTCGGAAAGATCAGGAAGTCGGGGTCGAGCACCTTCACGTCGATGCGCCGCACGCCGACATCGTGCGTGGCGTCGATCAGGAAAGCGGCACCCTGCTGCTTCAGCGCCGCGCCGATGCGCGTCACATCGAGCGCGCCGCCGTCCGACCAATGGACAGAGGAAATGGAGGCGAGCGCGAGAGGCGCTGCGCCCTTGCGCCCGATGGCCTCGAGGACGGCCGATGTCCAATCGCCGTCCGTCGGTTGCTTCACCGTCTCTACGGTGAAGCCGCCGGCTTCGGCGCGACCGACCCATTCCAGCACGGGCGACGTGTGGTCGTTCTCGAGCACGATCACGCGGCTGCCGCGCTCGACCGTCAGCACCTTGCCGGCCGTCGAGACGCCGTATCCCACAGAGGGGATCAGAGCGACATCACTGGGATCGGCGCCGATCAGCGCCGCCGCGGCCTTGCGCGCGCGCTCATGCTGACCGGTCGCGAAATCACCCGGCAGCGTCCAGGGTTGTCCCTTGCGCGCGACGGCGGCTCGCCCTGCCTCCTGTACGGCGCGTGGGATCGGACTCCAGGAGGCGGCGTTGAAGAAGCAGACGTCGCGGGGCATGTCGAACAGCGCGCGCTGGCAGGGCAGCATTTGGTCGGACTCCATCGCTCAAGAGGATGCGACCGTAGCATGTCGTCGGCTTAGTTTTTTGCAGCGATGCATGAGGACGTCTCGTCTCTGATTACCCTTCGCGTCATTGAGACGAGCATCCCCACGGACCATCTTTGCCCCAGCCCGCCAGGTTTCCCACCAAGCCGCGGGGGTCCGAGGAGGAGGAGATGAGTTTTCAATCCCGCCACCCACTGTCCGATCAACATCTCTTGATGAGTGACGGCGCGCGTCCCCACCTCCGTCAGCGGTTCCTGTTTGCTGTCGCGGTATGGCGCGAGCGGTCCCGTGCGCGGCGTTGTCTGGCCCGTATGGACGCCCGCAGCCTGCGTGAAATGGGCATCTCGCCGGCGGCGGCGGCCTATGAATCGGGCAAGCCTTTTTGGCAGAAAATTGGTTCGCTGCGCTGATTTAATGGCAGCTTCCTATTCTCGTCATAATTATCGTTCAGGAACCCTAGGCTTTTCGATGCGTTAATTGCCCGCGCGGGCATAGCTGTCCGGAAGGCGTTGCCGGCGGCCTATTCCGCTCAAGTACCCGTCGCGCTATTGGATGCAACGCAGCAGCGGCGAGGGACTTCCTGGATGACACCTCCGGAACTTGACCGGAAATCAGCGCTTTTTCTCGATTTCGACGGGACCCTGCTCGAAATCGCCGCGACGCCTGGAGACGTCGTGGTACCGCCTGGTCTGCCTGACCTGCTGGCCCACCTCCATCGTCAGCTCGAGGGTGCGCTTGCCATCGTGACCGGCCGGCCCTTGCCGCAGATCGACGAACTTCTCCGCCCCTTTGCGCCCAGTGCCGCCGGTGAGCACGGCGTGTCGTTGCGCTATGCCGATGGCACGCGCGAGGAGATGCCGGCGGGGATCGCCGTGCCGGCGGCGTGGCGCGAGGCGCTGCAGGCCGCCGCCGAGCGTTGGCCCGGGGTGCTGGTCGAGCCCAAGCCGCATGGGCTGGCCGTTCACTATCGCCTGGCGCCCGAATACGGCGACGAGGTCTGGCGACTGGTGCGTGAGCTGGTGCCGCCCGAGCATCCATGGTTCCACCTCGTGCCGGCGCGCGAAGCCGTCGAGATCGGGTTGCGTGCCGCGTCCAAGGGACATGCGGTCGAGCGGCTGATGGCTCATGCGCCCTTTCATGGCCGGCGCCCGATCTTCGTGGGCGACGATTTCACCGACGAGGCCGGCATGTCCAAAGCCCGCGAGCTGGGCGGCATGGGGTTGCGCGTCGCCGAGGTGTTCGGCGGCGATCCTGCGAATGTACGCGCCTGGCTGATGCAAGGCGCCAAACGGCTCGACGGACAGCCATTATCGTCGACGATGCCAAATGGAGCGATGCCGTGAGCGGTCTCAATCTCGGTGTGGTCGGCAACTGCGCGATCGCGAGCCTGATCGACCGTAATGGTCGCCATGTTTGGCACGGGCTGGGCCGGTTGGACGGCGATCCCGTTTTCAATGCGCTGCTGGGCGGCGACGAACCCCAGGGCGGCTTCATGGATGCCGTCGTCACCGGTGCGAAGGGCACGGGCCGCCAACGCTACCTGCCCAACACCGCGATTCTCGAGACGACGATCATTGGCGCTGGCGGCACTGTCCGTATCGTCGACTTCGCGCCGCGCTTCCGTCGCTTCGGCCGCATGTTCCGCCCGCCGATGCTGGTGCGGCGGCTGGAGCCGCTCGAAGGGCGGCCGCGCGTCTCCATCCGTCTGCGCCCGACTTTTGCCTACGGTGCGCACAAGGCGCAGACCACCAGCGGCAGCAACCACGTGCGCTTCTTCAGCGAGTCGGCCGTGATGCGGCTGACCACGGACGCCTCGGTGACCGCGATCCTGCATGAGACCGAGTTCGCGCTCGATCGGCCGATAACGCTGATCGTTGGCGCAGATGAAAGCATTCTCGAAAGCCCTGATTCGCTCTATCGCACCTTCTTCGCAGAGACCGAGGCCTACTGGTACACTTGGGTGCGCGACCTCAACATTCCGTTCGACTGGCAAGCGGCGGTGATTCGAGCGGCGATCACGCTGAAGCTTTGCAGCTTCGAGGACACGGGCGCGGTGCTGGCCGCGCTCACGACCTCGGTACCCGAAGCCGCGGGGACACCGCGGACGTGGGACTATCGTTTCTCCTGGCTGCGCGATTCTTTCTTCACGGTGACGGCGCTCAACCGACTGTCGGCAACCCGTACCATGGAGCGCTTCGTGCGTTTCATTGTCGACATTGTCGAGGGCGCCAGTGCGCACGGTGAGGCCGATCAGATCGCGCCGCTCTTCCCGATCGCGCCGGGCATGGACACGGCCGAACGCATCGTCGACAGCCTGCCGGGTTACCGCGGCCAGCAACCGGTGCGCATAGGCAATGCCGCGGTCGCCCAGCGTCAGAACGACACCTACGGTTCGATGGTGCTGACGGCGGCGCAAATGTTCTGGGACGAGCGCCTGCCACGTCAGGGCGACATGGAGCTCTACCGCAGGCTCTGCCTGGTGGGGAACGAGGCGCATCGCGCTGCGTTGACTCCCGATGCCGGACTTTGGGAATACCGCGAGCGTGAGGAGGTCCACACCTTCTCTGCTGCCATGTGCTGGGCTGCGCAACATCGGCTCGGCATGATCGCACGCCGGATCGGCATCGATTCTGAATCGCGCGAATGGCTCGCCCGTGCCGGTGTGCTGCGGCAGGAAGTGCTGCAGCGCGCGACAATGGCGGACGGCTGGCTATCGGGTGTTCTCGATCGCGAGATGGCCGATGCCTCGAGCCTCGTGTTGCCCGAGATCGGCTTGCTGAGTTCCGATGACCAGCGTTTCCACTCGACGCTCGACATGGTGGCCAAGCGGCTGATGAGGAATGGCTTCGTCATGCGTTATGTCGAGGCCGACGATTTTGGTCGCCCGTCGAACGCCTTTCTGCTCTGTACTTTCTGGTACATTGACGCGCTGGCGAGCGTCGGCCGGCGCGAGGAGGCACTTGAGCTCTTCAACAACGTTCTGGGACAGCGCAACCATGTCGGGCTCCTGTCGGAGGATCTCGATCCGACCACCGGCGAGCTGTGGGGGAACTTCCCGCAGACCTACTCGCAGGTCGGATTGATCCTGTCGGCGATGCGACTGTCGCGAAGCTGGGAGGAAGGCCTATGGCACGCCTCATAATCGTCTCCAACCGGGTTCCGATTCCCAAATCCCGTGGCGCGTCGGCGGGTGGCCTGACGGTGGCCCTGCGCGATCTCCTCACTCCGGGGACAATGTGGTTCGGCTGGAGCGGTCGGCTGTCGTCCGATCCTTCGCCACAACCCTCGCTAGTCGAGGCGCGCGGCGTCACCTATGCCACCATCGATCTCAGGTCCGAGCCCTATCGCGGCTTCTACGTCGGCTTCGCCAACGGCGCGCTGTGGCCGTTGCTGCACTTCCGCCTCGGCCTGATGCAATATCGCCGCGAGGACTATGACGACTACCTGTCGGTCAACCAGTCCTTCGCCGAGTCACTCAGTCAGGTGGTGCAGCCCGACGATACGGTCTGGGCGCACGACTACCACCTCATTCCGTTTGCACGCATGCTGCGCCAGCAGGGCTTCCGCGGACCGCTCGGCTTCTTCCTGCACGTGCCTTTCGTGCCACCCTCGATGCTCGAGGCGATGCCGGTCGGTCGTGAGCTGGTCGCCGATCTTTGCGCCTATGATCTGATCGGCTTCCAGACCGAGGAGCATGCGCGCGACTTCCGCGATTGTGCCCAGCGCATGCTCGGCGCCAGCGTGAAGGGCGAGTGGATTCGGTTGAACGGCCGCAGCATGCGCGCTTTCGCCGATCCGATCGGCATCGATGCCGAAGCCTTCCGCCACGATGCCGAGCGCGCCGAGAGCGACGCCCTGGTGAAGCGTGTCGCGGAGAGCCTAGCCGGACGCGCGCTCGCGATCGGCGTCGATCGTATGGATTATTCGAAGGGCCTTCCGCAGCGCTTCGATGCCTATGGCCGCCTGTTCGAGCGCCATCCCGAGCATCGCCGTCGCGTCCACTTCCTGCAGATCTGCCCGCGCTCGCGCGAGGAGGTCGATGAATACCGCAAGCTCCGCATCGAGCTCGACCGGCTCACGGGCCGCATCAACGGCCGCTTCTCGGAATTCGATTGGACGCCGTTGCGCTACAGCGCGCGCGCCGCGCCACGCGCCACGCTGGCTGGCCTCTACCGTATCGGTCGCATCGGACTGGTGACGCCGCTGCGCGACGGCATGAACCTGGTCGCCAAGGAATTCATCGCCGCCCAGGCCGACGAGGATCCGGGCGTGCTGGTGCTGTCGCAGTTTGCCGGCGCCGCGCAGGAACTGACCGAAGCGCTGATCGTCAATCCATTCGATCCCGACGCCATCGCCGACGCCATGCACCATGCCCTGATCATGCCTGCGTCCGAGCGCAAGGAGCGTCATCAGGCGCTTAGGGAGAAGGTGTTTCGCAGCACGGCGCAGGCCTATTGCGCGCGCTTCATGGAGGCGCTGCTGTCGATCAAGAATTCGTCAGTACCGCGCGCCGCGGCCTGATATCGAATCAGCTATCGAGGCCGAAGGGCGGCGGATAGACCACCCAGCCGCGACCTGCCAGGACACCAGCCTCGAGTTCGAGCGCCATGAAGGCGCTGCCCTGGAAAGGCGCCTCCAGAAGGGCCGCCTTTTCGGTCGAGAAGCCGAAGCGCGGATAGAAATCGGGATGACCGAGCACGATCACGGCCTGCCAGCCGCCCTCGCGTGCTGCTTGCAAACCAGCGCGCACCAAGGCGCTGCCGATCCCCTGCTGCTGTCTGTCGGGTGCGACGGCCATCGGCGCCAGCGCAAGCGTGCGGAGGCCACGACCGCCGAGCGTGAGCGTGACCACCAGCTTGCTGAGCAGCAGATGGCCCACGATCGTCTCGCCTTCGAGCGCCACCAGATCGATCGCGGCCAGCCCACCGTCGCGAAGGGCCGAGATCAGCCGCGATTCGTCGGGCCCACCGAAAGCCGCATCGTTCAGACGCTGAATCGCATCGTCGTCGGACGGCTGACGGGCGCGCAGGATCACCACATCGTCTTGGCGGCGCGGTCTGCCCATTCACGATCGTAAGTTTCACCGCCAACTCGTTCCTGGCTGAGCGCGGCAAGGATCTGTCCCGTCGTGGGCAGGCTCTTGGGATCGACGTGGCGGGCCGGGTTCCACAATTCCGATCGCACCAGGGCGCGGGCGCACTGGAAGTAGATCGTCTCGACCGCCATCACCATGACCGACCGCGGCGCCTTGTCTTCGACTGCGAAGGAGGCGAGCAGCGAAGGCTCGGCGCTGAGATGCGCGCGGCCGTTGACACGCACTGTGTTGCCATGACCGGGAATGAGGAACAGCAGGGCCACGCGCGGATCGCGCACGATGTTGCGCAGCGAGTCGATCCGGTTGTTGCCGCGCCGGTCAGGCAGCATCAGCGTCCGCTCGTCGTGGACGCGCACGAACCCCGGCTTGTCGCCGCGCGGCGAGCAATCGCGCCCTTCCGGGCCGCCCGTCGACAGCATCGCGAACGGTGAAGCCTCGATGTAGGCGCGATAGTGCGGCGCGATATAGCCCACCTCCTTCACGGTGGAGGCCTCGTTCGGCTGGCCGTACAGCGCTTCGAGCTCGGAAACAGTTGTGATGGTCTGGGACATAGGCCTTTCTACCAAAGTCGTGTGACACCAAAACGATCGAAGACCCTTTCATTCGAAACCAGGGCAAGGCCATCGATCAAGGATTGGGCAATCAACATTCGATCGAATGGATCTCGATGTGGTCCATCCAAAGCACCAGCGCGTTCAGCGTGTGCCATCGACAGAGCAAGTTGGTTAAATCCTTCGGCTGCTACGGCGCCAGTCACGTCCATGGCCACCGCTGCGGCTTCCGGTAGCTTGCCGATCCTGAACTTTGTTGCGATTTCCCAGGCGGTTACCGCACTGACGAAGATGTCGTTGTCTTCGGACTCGATTGCCGCTCGGGCTTTTCTCGTCAAAGTCCGTTCGCCTGCCAGCCACCAGAGGAAGGCATGGGTATCGAGCAGAAGACGCACCTCAACGGCCTTCCCAAAGCTTCAGCTCTTCTTCGGGCAGAGGCTCGAAGAATTCGGAGCCTACCTTTATCTTGCCCTTCAGACGGCCAAACTTGCGCTTGGGCTTTGGTGCCATCGGCACGATTTTGGCGACAGCATCCTTGCCTCGGGCGAGTACGATCTCCTCGCCGCGTTCGGCGCGAGAGACGAGTTTCGAGAGGTTCGTCTTGGCCGCATGTATGGTGTAGGTCGCCATAAGAATAAATTAGCTAAGGAGATTAGCTAATTCAAGCCCACTGTGCCGGCGAAGTACCAAGCGGTTCGGCGGGTTTGGCGTAGAAGGCGGGAGTGTCGCTGAACTGTATGACGGGTTTGAGATGGCGCAGACGGCCGAGCGGGCCGTCGCTTTCCATCAGGAGCTTGGCAAGCTCGGCATCGGAAAGCTCGGCAGCGCCCGCGGATGCGTCGACGGTGCCAAGGCTTGCGAGCCAGTGCGCCACCTGCACCAGCGACACGCGCACCAGCCACGAGCCGCCGTGTTCGATCTGGCGGGCGAGGGCGGCCATGGCGCCAAGCGCACCGAGATAGCCAGCGATATAGTCGAGGGCCTGGACGGGCAGGTTGCGCGGCACGGCCAACGAGCCTTGCGTGGCAGCGAGGCCCGTGACGTTCTGCACGATCGAATCGAAGCCGCGTCGTGTGGCCCACGGCCCTTCGTGGCCGTAGGCGCAAATGCTGACGCAGACGATGCCGGGCCGCAGTGCCGCGACTTGCTCCGGTGCGAAGCCGCGCGCAGCGAGCGTGCCGGGCCGATAACCTTGAGTGAAGACGTTGGCCTCGCGGATGAGGCATTTCAGCGTTTCGACGCTGGAGGTCTCGCGCAGGTCGATCCACGTGCAGCGTTTGCCGTGTCCGGTGTCCATCAGGAGCTCGGCCTGATAGGGCAGGTGGGGTGCGGCGACATGCAAAACGTCGGCGCCATTCTCTGCCAGCACCCGGCCGCTGGTGGGACCGGCCAGCACGCGCGTGAGATCGAGCACGCGTATGCCCGACAACGGACGGTCGCCCTTGGTGAGCGCTCGTGCCGGCGCCTCGCCGATCTTCACCATGTCGATCAGGGGCAGCCTCGCGATGGCGACGCCGTGCGGATGGGCGTTCCACTCGTCTCTGCTGCGCGTCAGGCCGCCGACACAGCCGCCCGATGCGATCGCCTCTTCGAGCGCGAGGCCATCCCATTTGGCGACGGCAGCCGCCAGCGCCTCTTTGCTGTCGGTGGCGGCGCCTGTGATGCGCAGGGCACCCGCGCGATGGTGCGGATGGTTGGTATGGATGAACATGTGCCGGCCATCGCGGGTCGGGTAGTGGCCGGTGAGCGGATCCCACGAGACCGGCTTCTCGCCATTGCGCCGCACGTAGGTATTGGAGCGCAGCGAGGCGACAGCCGCATGCCGGCCGACGCTCACCGCTTGCGGCTTGCCGGTCCGCAGGCGCCAAAGATCGGATACGGCGAGTCCCACGGCGCCCAGCGCCGCAGCGCCGGCATCGGCGATGCGCCAGGGCGTGCGCAAGACGGGATCGCCGCTGCCAGTGATCTCAAGCCTGTCGTCCTCGCGCCTTTGACGTCCGAGAAGCGACAGAATGTCGTAGCTCAGGGTGCTGCGCATCAGCTCGCCATGATCCGGGTCAGGAGCGCCATCAGTACATCGGGGGAGGTGATGTGCGGATTATGGCTGGCGTCGATCTCGTGATAGCTCCAGCCGGTTTCGTTCTTGGCGCGCTCGCCGAATTGGCGGAACACGTCTCCCGGTCCGTTTTTCGTGGCGTAGATGTAATGGCGCGGTGGGGGAGGCGCCTTCGACTCGAGCCTGATCTTCTGCTCGAACGTCTTGAGCGGTTGCGGCCGGCGCCGCGGCATGGCCCAGGCCTGGTCCTCGGGTGACGTGTCAGGCGGCATGGGGTTGATGGGGATGCTCGAGCCGTCGCCTTCCTCCTTGGCTCCGGCCTGCATGTTCGCGGTTGCCTTGGGACCCACGAGGTCGAACAGGCTTTGTCCGTCTTTGGGCGCAAAGGCGTCGAGATAGATGACCTTGGCGATGCGTTCTCGCGCCTTGTCGACCACGCCGGTCGCCACCATGCCGCCATAGGAATGGCCGATCAGGACGACGTCCTTCAGATCCTCGAACTCGAGGACGCCGACGACGTCCTGGATGTGCGTGGAGAGATCGATGTCAGGGCGTGCCAGGTGCTCGCGCTGGCCAAGGCCCGTGTAAGTTGGCGAAAAGAACTCGTCGCCGGCCGCCCGGAAAAGCGGCCGCATCTTCTTCCAGGCCCAAGCCGCCGACCAGGCGCCATGCGCCAAGACAATAGTTGCCATGCCTCCCCCTCCTGTTACTGGCGGCGACCTCACCTGAATGCTATTACGAAGCACTCGCAATAGCATGAGCCATGCCTGACCAAACCATCTTCCGCCATCGCACCATAGCATTGGG
The DNA here is from genome assembly GCA_017308235.1 of Alphaproteobacteria bacterium. Lineage (GTDB taxonomy): Bacteria > Pseudomonadota > Alphaproteobacteria > Reyranellales > Reyranellaceae > Reyranella. The sequence goes on from JAFKFL010000013.1 coordinate 198,547, forward strand.
CGACGCCCCGGTGGGCTATCGCGGCCTAATCGTTGCACTCGATATGAATGGAGCTTCGGATGCCGGCCTGCCTGGATCGGAGCTGGAGCGCCGCCTGATCGAGCTTGGCTTTGTTGAAGGCGCCCAGGTGGAGCTATTGCATCAAGGCCTGTTTGGGGGCGATCCGATCGCCGTGCGGGTGGCCGCTTCGACCATTGCTCTGCGCCGGCGCGAAGCGAAGGCCGTGCTCGTTTCGGTCGGAGAGGGTGTCCCGTGAACGGCTCAGTGGATCTTGCGCCACCTCCGGGAGCGCCCGGTCCACTGTCGTCGCAATCGGCGCGCGTTGTAGCGCTGGTCGGCAATCCCAATTGCGGAAAGACGGCACTCTTCAATGCGTTGACCGGCAGCCGCCAGAAGGTCGCGAACTATCCAGGCGTCACGGTCGAGAAGAAGACCGGCCAGCTCACGACGCCGGGGGGCCGCGCGATCCGGATCGTCGACCTGCCTGGGACCTACTCGCTCCGCGCCCGCTCGCCCGATGAGGAGATCACGCGCGATGTCGTGCTGGGGCGACTCAGCGGCGACGTCACGCCCGACCTGATCGTCTGCGTGGCCGATGCGTCGAACCTGCGCCTGGCGCTGCGGCTGGTCCTCGAGCTCAAACGAGTCGGCCGGCCGGTGCTGCTATCGCTCAACATGATGGATATCGCCCGCAAGCGCGGCATCGACATCGACGTCGAGAAGCTCTCAGCGGCTCTCGGCTTGCCCGTCGTGAGTTCCGTCGCGGTGCGCCGCGGTGGCACCGAAGGTCTGCTGGCCGAGCTCGACCGTGTCCTCAGCCGCGAGATGGCGCACCAGCCGTCCGATTGGCATGCGCCCGATGCCCGCGAACTGCGGGGCACGCAGCGCGAAGCCGATCGCCTGTTGCAGCTGGTGCTGCGCAACGAAGGCCGGCTCGATCCCGGCACGGCGAAGGCCGACGCCATCCTGCTTCATCCCGTCGCAGGGATCGTGATCCTGCTCGCCATCCTGTTCGTGATGTTCCAGGCGGTCTTTGCCTGGGCGCGGCCGCTGATGGACCTGATCTCCGACGGCTTCACCTGGTTCGGCGCGCTGGTCGGATCGGCGCCATTGCCGGAGGTGCTGCGCAGCTTCCTGAAGGACGGCGTGATTGCGGGCGTGGGCAGCGTGATCGTTTTCCTGCCGCAGATCATCATCCTGTTCTTCTTCATCCTGCTGCTGGAAGACCTGGGCTACATGGCCCGGGCGGCCTTCCTGATGGACAAGATCATGGGTGGCGCGGGCCTGCACGGCCGCGCTTTCATCCCGTTGCTGTCTTCGTTCGCCTGCGCCATTCCGGGCATCATGGCCACGCGCGTGATCGACGATCGGCGCGACCGTTTGACCACCATCCTGGTCGCGCCACTGATGACCTGCTCGGCGCGCATTCCTGTCTATACCCTGATCATCTCCGCGTTCATTCCTGATCGCGAGGTCTGGGGGTTCGTCGGCCTGCAGGGGCTGGTGATGTTCGGCCTTTACGCCTGCGGCATCGTGGGGGCGCTCACCGTCTCGTTCGTGGTCAAACGACTCTTCTGGCGGACCACGGCGGGCGAGCCCTTCATGCTGGAACTGCCCGACTACAAGATCCCGCAGGCCAAGAGCCTGGCGCTGGGCATCTGGGCCCGCGCGCTCGCCTTCCTGAAGCGCGCCGGCACGACGATCCTGTCGATGATGATCCTGATCTGGGTGCTGGCCTCGTTCCCGACGCCTCCAGAGGGCGCCACCGAACCCGCGATCGACTACAGCTTCGCTGCGACGATCGGCCATGCGATCGAGCCGGTGACGAAGCCGCTGGGCTTCAACTGGCAGATCAATGTGGCGCTAATCCCCGGCATGGCGGCGCGCGAGGTTGCAGTTGGTGCGCTGGGCACGATCTATGCCATCGACGGCGGTGAGGAGGCAGCGGAGAAGATCGGCCAGGTGCTGACCGGCCAATGGAGTCTTGCGACCGCACTGGCGCTGCTTGCCTGGTACATTTTCGCGCCACAGTGCGCCTCGACACTTGCTGTCATCCGCCGCGAGACGGGCGGCTGGAAATGGATGGCGGTGACCTTTTTCTACATGTTGGCGCTCGCCTATGCGGCGGCGCTGCTGGTCTACCAGGTCGCGACAGCGCTCGGCGCGGGCTGAACATCAGCCACACTGCGAGAAATTGCATTGTCAGGCCGAGATTTCTTCCACTGCAAGGGAAAGACGTTCGACAGCTTTTCTGCTATGCGCTACCCCGCCTGCCGGGGGATGCGGCATGGGGAAACGGGTGAACGAACCCAGCGTGAAAGAGCAGGTGCGGGCGTTGCTCGACCGGCTGCCTGATGATTGTACTTTCGCCGACGTGCAACGGGCCATCGCCGTACTCATGTGGCCCAAGCCGGACGACGGCGAACCCGGGGCGCCGGCGCGGCCGTCGGCCGAAGAGGTGAAGCGCCGGCTGCGCGAGTGGCTGAAGTCGGAGAAGGACGGATGAAGGATCGCGTTTCGATCGATCTCAAGGACGGTGTCGCCGATGTCCGGCTGATCCGTGCCGACAAGATGAACGCGCTCGATCCGGCAATGTTCGAGGGCATCATCGAAGCCGGTGCCAAGCTTGCCGACATGAAAGGCCTGCGCGCTGTCGTGCTGTCGGGCGAGGGCAAGGCCTTCTGCGCCGGCCTCGACATGGGCAGCTTCGCCGCCATAAAGGATGCCAAGGATCAGGCCAATGGCCAGGGGGGCGACAAGGTGCCGGGCGTGCGCGACCTCACCCGGCGCACACATGGCATCGCCAACCGTCCGCAACAGTGCGCCTGGGTATGGCGCACCTTGCCCGTGCCAGTGATCGCCGCAGTGCATGGCGTCGCCTTCGGTGGCGGCTTTCAGATCGCCCTCGGCGCCGACATTCGCTACGCCACGGCCGATGCGCGCTTCTCGGTGATGGAGATCAAGTGGGGACTCGTCCCCGACCTCGCCGGCACGCAGCTCATGCGCCATCTCGCGCGTGAGGACGTCGTGCGCGAGCTCACCTATACCGGCCGCATCTTTGCGGGCGAAGAGGCCGAGAAGCTGGGCTTCGTGACGCGCATCGTCGCCGATCCGCGTGCCGCCGCCCTCGAAACGGCGCGCGAAATCGCCGCCAAGAGCCCCGACGCGGTCCGGGCGGCCAAGCGCCTGCTCAATCTTGCCGTCGCCTCGGACGCCGCGGCCGGGCTGATGGCCGAGTCGGTCGAGCAGCAGAAGCTGATCGGCTCGCCGAACCAGCTCGAGGCCGTGATGTCGAACCTGCAGAAGCGCGTCGCGAGCTACATGGATTGAATGCCGTGACGCGCGAGGTCCTCATCATCGATCCGTCGTTACGGTCCGCCGACGGGCATCATCTCGGCGTCCTCCAGCGTTTCCGGACCGAGCTCGCCAAGCTCCAGCTGGACAGCGTGACGCTCGCTTCGCTTCATATGTCTGAGGCGTTCAGCCGCGAGGCGGACCTCATTCCGACGTTCGAGAAGTCGATCTATTATCGCTCGCAATGGACGCGCGAGGAGCTGGACGAAGGCGCACAGATATTCTGTGCTGATCTGCGCTCCAAAATGCGTGGGCTGCGTCTTCGCCCCGACATCATGATCTTTCCGGCCGCCGACCAGGCCACTGTTCTGGGATTGGCGCAGTACCTCGAACGCTACAGGCTGCGGAAGGCTCCCCAGATCCTGCTGTGGCTCATGATGGCGCCGCACTACAGGAAAGCGATCGACGATCCGTCCGTGGCGCCGCTCCTCGGCGAATACGAGGACGCGTTCGCCGCCTTGCGTCGGGTCGTCTCGGACGATTCTCGTATTCATGTCTGCTGCGAGACCGAGGCGATGGCGGCGGCCTACCAGCGCCATATCGGACTGGAGATCGAAACCGTCATCGTTCACAAGCTGATCGAGAGGCCACGGGAACGGCGCATTCGGCGGCCGGGAGATCGCATCAGGCTCCTCTGTGCCGGCAACGCCAATGCCGCCAAAGGCTACTCCCTGCTGGCAGGCGCGATCGAACGTCTCAATCGCCAACGCAACGATCTCGAGTTCTTGATCCACGGCACTGTGGAGCAGACGGACAATCCGGAAGGAAAGCGGGAGCTTCAGCGTCTGGCCGAGCTCGCGCCGAACGTGAAGGTTCGGACGGATGTCTTCTCGACCGAGGATTATCTGGCCTGGCTCGCGCAAGCCGATCTCCTGCTGCAGCCTTACGATCCGGAGGTCTACCGGACGCGCGGTTCGGGCGTCTTCGCCGAGGCCGTGAAGCTCGGTATTCCCGTCGTCGCCACCAAGGGCTGCGACTTTTCCCGAGCGGCGATCGAGCAAGGTCGGGGCGTGGGCATGGACGCGTTTACCAATGAGGGTCTCGTGCAGGCGGTGCTCGTCGCGGCGGATCGGCTCGACGAGATCTCCGCGCGCGCCGCAAGCTTCGCGGTCAGCCTCGGCGTCGACCGGAGCCTGGAAACACTGCTGGCGCGGACAGTCGCAGCCGCGGAGGAGCCACGCGGCTGGCTCAAGAAGGCGTTCAAGCGTTACGTCGGCCAGCGGCCTCCGGGTGTCGCTACAGTCCCCCGATGAATCGCCAATGGCTTTATGCCAAGGCGCCGGTCGGCAAGATCACGCCCGACACCTTTGAATGGACCGAGACGGCGATCCCGGTACCACGTGACGGCGAGGCGCTGGTCAGGACGCGTATGCTCTCGCTCGATCCCGCCAATCGCGCCTGGATGATGGGCAAAACCTATCGCGACGCGTTGGCGCCGGGGCAAGTGATGAGCGGCTTTGCTGTCGGCGAGGTCGTGGAGTCGAAAGCCGCCGGCCTTGCCAAGGGTGACATTGTCGAGGGTGACTGGGGATGGCAGGACTACGCCGCCCTGCCGGCGCGTCGCCTCTATAAGCGCCACACGCCGGCGGCGCTGGAGCTGCTGATCGGCCCGCTCAGCGTCACCGGCCTCACCGCCTATTTCGGCCTGCTTGACGTGGGCCAGCCCAAGGCCGGCGATACGGTGCTGGTGTCGGCGGCGGCGGGTGCCGTCGGCACCATGGTGGGCCAGATCGCGAAGCTCGCCGGTTGCCGCGTTGTTGGCACGGCCGGTGGGCAAGAGAAATGCGACTGGCTCGTGCGCGAGCTCGGCTTCGATGCCGCCGTCGACTATAGGGCGGGCGGCTTGCGTCGGGCTCTGGTATCCGCCTGTCCCGCGGGCATCGATGTTTACTTCGACAACACCGGTGGGCCCGTCCTCGACGCCGCTCTGTCGCTGATGAACCTGCGTGGCCGCATCGTCTGTTGTGGCAACGTCTCGCAATACGATGTCGAGAAGCCGGCACCCGGGCCGATGGCCGTGCCGGGCCTGGTGGTGACCAAGCGATTGCGGATGGAAGGCTTCATCGTCATGGATTTCTACGACCGCCGTGCGGAGGCCGAAGCGCGCCTGGCGCAGTGGGTCGCCGACGGCCGGATCAAGGCGGTGGTCGATATCATCGATGGCTTCGAGAAGGCGCCTGAAGCACTGATCGGCCTGTTCGAGGGCCGCAATCGCGGCAAGAGGGCGGTACGGATCTGACCTCTGAGGTCAGCGTCCTTTGAACACGGGTTTCCTTTTCTCGACGAACGCTTGCACCGCTTCCTTGTGATCCGCGGTCCGTGAAGCGCGCACCAGCCGTTCGGCTTCGCGATGCAAGGCGGTCGCGTAGTCGATGTGCAGCGCGTCGTCGAGATTGTCCTTGATGCTGGCGAGGGCCAATCGAGGACCCTCGGCCAGCGACTTGGCAAACGCAAAGGCCTCATCCTGCAACCTGGCGTCCTCGATGACGCGGCTGACGAGACCGATGCGCTCGCAGCGTTCGGCATCGACGCGTTCCGATGTGAACATCAATTCGCGTGCCCGCGCCGGACCCACCGCCCGCGTCAACAGCCAGGCAATGCCGTAGTCGCCGGAGAGGCCGATCTTCGCGTAGCCGGTACTAACGAAGGCCGACCGGGCAGCGATGCGGATGTCGCAGGCAAGTGCGATGGCAAGCCCCGCGCCCGCGGCGGCGCCGGGCAGGGCGGCGATCGTGGGCTTGCGCACCGCGACCAACGCCCCCGTGAGGTTCGCCTGTCGCCAGCGGAGATCGGCGAGGCGCTCCTCCAGGCTCATCTGGCTGCGCGGACCGCGGCCACCCATGCCCTTGACGTCGCCGCCGCTGCAGAACGCCGTACCCGCGCCGGTGATCAGGATCGCACCCACGTCGGGATCCTCGCCGCGCTCGCGGATCTGGGTGCGCAGCGCCGGTGTAAGTTTATCCGACAGGGCATTGCGCGCCTCGGGTCGGTTGAGCGTGATCAGCGCCACGCCCTCACGCACGACGCACAAAAGCTCATTTGTTCCGGTGTCGATTTCCATGGGACCCTCCGGCCACGACAGTCCCGGTCATCGTGCACAGCGTCAAGAGACGCGATGCACGACCGAGCGTTGGCGGACGCTGCAGGTCCATTGGCAGAAGGGCCGGGTTGCCGCCGCGCCGGCCCGATCGCAGAGTTTCGTCATGACCTTCCCGATCACCGAACACACTCTCAAGACGTCCCGTCATACGACGGGCTACCTCGCTTGCGGCGCGGAAGACGCGCCGCTGCTGATTTTCTGCCATGGCTGGCCGGAGCTCTCGCTTTCCTGGCGCCATCAGTTGCCGGCGTTCGCGGCGTTGGGCTTCCGCTGTATCGCGCCCGACATGCGCGGCTATGGCCGCTCGAGCACCTACGCGCGCCACGAGGATTTCGCGCAGGAGCTGATCGTGCAGGACATGCTCGACCTGCTGGCGTCGCTGGGGCGAGAGCGCGCGGTGTGGATCGGCCATGACTGGGGAAGCCCCGTCGTGTGGAACATGGCTGCGCACCATCCCGACAAGGTGGCCGGCGTGACGAGCCTGTGCGTGCCCTATCTTGCACAAGGTTTCACGCTCGAGGCGGTCGTGTCTCTCGTGGATCGCAAGGTCTATCCGGCCGACGCCTATCCTGCCGGCCAATGGGACTATCAGTTCTTCTACGAGGAGAGCTTCGACAAGGCCTGCAAGGGCTTCGAGTCCAACATCCGCAATGTGGTGAAGGCGTTGTTCCGCAAGGGCGATCCGAGCCGTGTCGGCCAACCTTCGCCGACCTCTCGCATTCGCAAGGCTGGCGGCTGGTTCGCCGGCGGCCCGGTGCCAGAGGTGCCGCGCGACAACGACGTCATCACCGAGCAGGACATGGAGGCCTACGTCGCGGCGCTGACGCGCAATGGCTTCTTTGGGCCCGACTCCTGGTACATGAACCACAAGGCCAACGGCGCCTATGCCCGGCGCGCGGTGAACGGCGGCAAGCTTGCGATGCCTGTCCTGTTCTTGCACGGCGCCTACGACACGACCTGCGAGACCATGACCTCGCGTCTTCCCGAGCCGATGCGAGCCGACTGTGCCGATCTCACTGAAGGGGTAGTGACATCGGGCCACTGGATGGCGCAGGAGCAGCCGGTCGCCGTCAATGCCGCCCTCGCCAAATGGCTGGCGACCAAGCTTCCGGCCTACTGGCGATAGAAGACAAATGGCCGTCTGAATCATTTGACGCAATTTCGCGGATATGACACGAATGTTCCATTCGCAGATCTGGGAAAGCCACGTTGTCCGAACCGTCGTCGACGACCTTCAATTCGGAGCTGAAAGCACAGTTCGGCGCCCTGTCGCCGCAACTGCAGGAAGCCGCGCGCTGGGTGATCGACAACCCGGCCGATGTGGCGCTCCTGTCGCTGCGCGAGCAGGCGCGCCGTTCGGGCGTCGCACCGGTGACGCTGACCAGGCTCGCGCAACGCTTCAAGCTCAAGGGCTACGACGACATTCGCCGCCTTTATGCCGATGCTGTCCGCAAGCGGCCGGAAAGCTTCCACGGGCGGGCGCAGGAGCTGCTGGAGCGGCACGGCAGCAGCGGTGACGCGGCATTGGCGAGGGACATCTTCTCGGCCCTCGGCCGACACCTCCAGGCATTGTCGGCGCCAGACGCGAGCGGTCGCCTCGTGGCGGCAGCGGAGGTGATCGCAAGCGCCGATCACGTGTTTTGCCTTGGCCAGCGCTCGACCTTCGCGATCTCTTTCATCTTCCATTATGTGCGCTCGCTGTTCGGTTCGAAGTCGGTGCTGCTCGATGGCCCGGGCGGTATCGGTCGCGACGCGTTGCGTAACATTGGACGCCGGGACGTTCTGCTCGCCGTCACCGCGGATCCCTACGTCCGCGAAACAGTGGAGACGGCGCGCTATGTGAAGACGCGCGGCGCCCGCGTCGTCGCCATCACCGACAGCGATCTCTCCCCGCTCGCTGCGGTCGCCGACTGCGCGATCGTGGTTGGCACCGAGTCGCCGTCGTTCTTCCACACGATGACGCCGGCCTTTGCCGTGGCGGAATGCCTCGCCGCCCTCGTGGCGGCGCGCCGTGGCGAAGAGACCTTGTCAGCGATCGCCGAAAGCGAGCAGCAGCTCGCCGCGTTCAACACCTACATGATCCGCAAGAAGGGGAAGAGGGCTCGGCCATGACCCATGTATTGCACCGCCAGATCGGGCACGCTTACCCGGCGGCCACGCTGGGACGCGGCATCACCATCCGCGACGCTTCCGGCAAGGACTATATCGACGCCTCGGGAGGAGCGGCTGTCTCCTGCCTCGGCCATTCAAATCCCGATGTGATTGCCGCCTTGCATGCGCAGATCGACCGGCTCGACTACGCCCATACCGGCTTCTTCACCACGCCCGCCGCCGAGGAACTCGCGGACGAAATGATTCGTCATGCGCCCAAGGGAATCGGTCATGTCTATTTCACCAGCGGCGGTTCGGAAGGCGTCGAGGCGGCACTGAAGCTGGCGCGGCAGTATTTCCTCGAACGCGGTGAGCCGCAGCGGAGCCATTTCATCGGCCGCCTGCAGGGCTACCACGGCAATACGTTGGGGGCGCTATCAGTTGGCGGCAATCTCTGGCGCCGCCGCGCCTTCGAGCCGATCCTGCTTGGCAACGTGCACCACGTCTCGCCTTGTTACGAATATCGCGGCCGAAGGAATGACGAGACGCCGCAAGCCTATGGCGAGCGGCTGGTGCAGGAGCTGTCCGACAAGATCGACGAGCTGGGTGGCGAGAACGTGATCGCCTTCATCGCCGAGACGGTGGTGGGAGCGACGCTCGGCGCAGTGCCGCCAGTACTCGGCTATTTCAAGCGCGTGCGCGAGCTCTGCGATCGCCATGGCATCCTGCTGATCCTCGACGAAGTGATGTGCGGCATGGGCCGCACCGGCACGTTGCATGCCTGTGAACAGGAAGGCGTGGCACCCGACCTGATGGTCGTGGCGAAAGGGCTGGGCGGCGGCTACGCGCCGATTGGCGCGGTGATGGCGAACGACGGGATCGTACAGGCGTTGGCCGATGGCTCGGGCTTTTTCCAGCATGGCCACACCTATATGGGCCATCCGCTGGCCTGCGCTGCCGCGCTCGCGGTGCAGCAGGTGATCCAGCGGGACAACCTCCTGGCCAACGTGCGCGAGCAGGGAGACCAGCTCGCGCGCCGTCTCAAGGAGCGCTTCGGCAATCATCCGTTCGTGGGCGACGTGCGCGGGCGCGGGCTGTTCCAGGCGATCGAGCTGGTCGCCGATCGCGGCACCAAGGAGCCGTTCGATCCGAAGCTGAAGCTGCACGCCAGGATCAAGCAGGCGGCATTGGATCGCGGGCTGATGGTTTATCCGATGGGCGGCACCGTCGACGGTGCCCGCGGCGATCACGTTCTGCTGGCGCCGCCCTTTGTTGTCGATCAGGCCACGGTCGACACCATCGTCGAGCGGTTGGGTGAGGCCGTTGATGCCGCCATCGCAGCGTCGCGCAAGTAATCCGGTACTCTTGCCTCAGCCATCGCAGCCATGGCGCTGCCATAATCACGGCGTGTGATGGCCTATTCTTTCGAGGGATTATCGTGCGCGCGATTTCAATACCAATCCTTGCAGCAATCTGCGTGGCATTCGCCATGCCTGCTTTTGCCGATCCCGGTCATGGCAAAGGGCAAGGACAAGGCAATGGGCAGGGACAGGGCAATGGGCCGCCGGACAGATCGAATTACAGTGGTGGTCACGGCCAATCGGGGCCGCAAGTCAACATCGTGATCTCGCCGAACGACCGCACAACGGTCTATAACTATTATCGAACGGAATATAACGCCGGCCATTGCCCGCCGGGGTTGGCGAAGAAGCACAATGGCTGCCTGCCGCCCGGCCAGGCGAAGAAGCTTTGGGCAATGGGCCAGCCGTTGCCGTGGGGCGTGAACTATTACCCGCTGCCGTCGATGCTGCTGGGCCGGCTCTCGCCGGCACCCGACGGCTATCAGTACGTCCGCGTCGCCAACGATATCCTGATGATGGCAGTCGGCACGCGGCTGATCGCGGGGGCGCTGGCTGACCTCAGCAGCTTTTGATCGCGGAATGCGGAGCGACGTGTGCGGGCGAAGTTCATCGCTTTCGCATGTGTCGTCGGCCTGGCGCTCGCCGCGATCGTGCGCGAGGAGCGCGCCGCTGTTCCAGGGCCTGCCACGACAGCGCGTCCGCTTCCGGTGGCGCCGCGGCTGACGATTTCCCAGCGCGATCGCGACGCCGTCTATAGCTACTACAGCATCGACCATGCCGAGGGCGACTGCCCACCTGGACTTTCGAAGGAAAGCTACGGCTGCCTTCCCGCGGGCGGCGGCAGGGGGAGTTGGGCGATCGGCAAGCCACTTCCGGGCGATGTGCTCGTCTACCCGCTGCCGGCCGTGCTGCTGGGCCAGCTCTCGCCACCGCCGAACGGTTATCAATATGCGCGGATCGGCAACGACGTGCTGATCATCGCGAACGACACACGCACAGTCGCCGCCGCTGTGGCGGGAGTCGACCGCTAAGCTTTCGCCCTGAGCGCGGCGAACCGCTCCTGGCTTGCCTTGGGCCACATCTCCTTTGGATTGTAGTACTCGCGCACCGCCGGCACGCCTTCCGGCAGGATCACCCACGGCTGCTTGGACATGGTGAAGATGTGGATGTCGGGCGGCAGGCGATCGGGCTCGTCGAGCGTGCCCACGCGCATGAAGCGCACCTTATCGCCGGCGCCGGCGTAGTTGCTCCAGATCGAGATATAGCAGATCGGGCAGCGCCAAATCTTCTGGCCCTTGCCACTGTTCGACGGCGTGTCCACCGATTCCACTTCGCCGCTTGTGAGTTCGACGCGGTCGGCCTCGACCATGGCGTTGAGCGCGAAGGCGGTGCCCGTCTCGCGCTGGCACCAGCGGCAGTGGCAGCAATGGACGAACATCGGTCGCGACGTCATGCGGTAACGCACATGACGGCAGGTGCAGCCGCCCTCGAAGATTTCGGTCTCGCTGGCCATGGTGCAAAGCTCCCGGCTAAGGTCTCTCGACGCATAGCATCGTGCCAGGGGGAAGTGAAATGGCCGGACGTCTCGAGGGCAAAGTGGCGGTGGTCACGGGCGCGGCCCCGCGCGGCGAGGGTGTCGGCAACGGCATGGCGACTGCCATCCTCTTCGCCCGTGAGGGCGCGAAGGTGGTGCTGGTGAACCGCAGCGCCGAGCGGGCCAACAAGCTCGCGAAGCAGATCAAGGAGGAGGGCGGCGAGGCCTCGGTGTTCGCGGGCGACGTCACCAAAGCCGAGGTGGCCGAAGCCATGGCGGCCTTCGCGGTCAAGACCTACGGCCGGCTCGATATCCTGCACAACAATGTCGGCATCGGCGCGCCTGGTACACCCGAGACGGTGACGCTCGCCGACTGGAACAAGGTGATCGAGGCCAATCTCACGACCACCATGCTCTGTACCAAGCATTGCCTGCCCCGGATGAAAGAAGGCGGCGGTGGCTCGGTGATCATGGTGTCGTCGATCGCAGGCGCGCTCGGCCTGATGGGCAGTCCGGGCGCAGTCGCCTATGCGACGGCCAAGGCGGGGCTCCATGGTTTCACGATGTCGGTGGCGGCCGACTATGCGACGCAAAACATTCGAGCCAACTGCATCGTCGTAGGCTCGGTCCACACGCCGATGGTGGCGCATCTCGGCGCCGAAGCGCGCGATCGGCGGCGCAAGATGGTGCCACTGCAGACCGAAGGTACGGCTTGGGACATCGCCCATGGCGCGGTCTATCTCGCGTCAGACGAATCGCGCTGGGTCACCGGCCTGATGCTGCCGATCGATGGTGGCCTGGTGGCGCTTCGGACGTGGCCGCGTTGAGCCGACGCCACGATTGCCCTCAACGGACCATGCGCCTGTCGTGATGCCAGGTGTAGAGGCCGCTGGTCACGACGATCGCCGCCCCCAGGATCGTCCAGCTGTCTGGAACGTTGTCGAAGACCAGGAAACCCATCACCGTCGCCCAGACGAGCAGGGTGTAAGCATAGGGCTGCACAGCGCCGGCTTCGGCATAGTCGAGCGCCCAGATGAGGGCGTAGTGGGCGATGGCGCCGACAAAGGAGATCACGACCATCATCACCCAAGCCGTGGCGGTGGGCCATTGCCATTCGAAGGGGCCAACGAAGCTCGTGGCGATGAAGGCCACGATCGCCGACCAGAGGAGCGCCGTGTCGGGCTGGTCGTGTCGCGCGGCGAGCCGAGTCAGGATCTGGTAGCCGGCCCACAGCACGGCGCCCGCTAGCGGCAACAGGAGAGGCCAGTCGAAGGTGCGGAAGCCCGGCTGCACGATCAACAGCACGCCCACGAGACCTGCCGCGACGGCGAGCCAGCGCGCGAGCCCCGCCCGCTCGCCCAGGAAGAGGACGCCGAGCGCGATCACGATCAGCGGCGAGGTCGCCGCCACCGCATGGGTGTCGGCAAGCGGCAGGTAGCGGAAGGCGAGCACGAACGTGGCGCCTTCGATCACGGCGACCAGCGATCGGACGAGTTGCAGCCACGGCCGTTCGGATCTGAGCGCGATGCGCACGCCGCGGCGACGCGCCACTAGCATGGCGAACACGCAGAGCAGGCCATAGCGGATCCACATCATCTGCCCGACCGAATAGTCGACCACCAGCGACTTGCTGATGGCGTCCATGCCGGCGAAGCACAGCATCGCGAGCATGGTGAGGAGCGCGCCGAGGGCGTTGCGGTTCATTCTCCTTCCGGTCCTTCCGGCGATTGCTTTGGCATCCGCGGCGGAGGTGGCGAGGGCGTCTTGCTTTTGGTTCATGATCTTTCGGTAAGCGATCCTAGGGGGCCTGCCATGCGCTGGCCAGCAATTGACCCCCGTCCTGCGGGGCGTAGGCTCACGGCAACTATCGGAGGTTGCCATGGCATTCGACCTCGTCGTCAAGAACGGGATGATCGTCGACGGTTCAGGACTGCCGCGTTATCGCGGCGACGTGGGCGTGAGTGATGGCAGGATCGTCGAGATCGGCCGCATCAATGGCGCCACCGCGCGCGAGACGATCGACGCCGAGGGCCATGTCGTGGCGCCGGGCTTCGTCGACGGCCATACCCACATGGATGCCCAGATTTTCTGGGATCCGATCGGCACCAGCTCCTGCTTCCAGGGCGTCACCAGCGTGGTGATGGGCAATTGCGGGTTCACGCTTGCGCCGTGCCGCGAGAGCGAGGCCGATCTCGTGTTTCGCAACCTCGAGCGCGCCGAGGATATCAGCCGCGCGGCCATGTTGGCCGGCATCAAGTGGCGCTGGGAGACCTTCCCGCAATTCCTCGATGTCCTCGAGTCGCTGCCCAAGGGCATCAACTACGCGGGCTATATCGGCCATTGCGCGCTGCGCACCTATGTGATGGGCCAGCGCGCCTTCACCGACGAGGCGACCGAGGACGATCTCGCCAAGATGGTGCACCACACGAAGGAGGCAATTGCCGCCGGCGCCCACGGCTTCTCGACCACACGCAGCGTCAATCACCAGACGTCGGACGACAAGCCGGTCGCGAGCCGCCTTGCGAGCTGGGGCGAATTCGAGACGCTGGTCAAAGCGATGGGCGCGGGCATGGTCGAAGTTGCGGGCGAGCCGCGCGGCGCCGACAGTGCCAAGGCACGGGCGTACTATGATGGTTTGTCCAAGCTCGCCATTGAGAGCGGCCGGCCGATCACCTTTGGCCTGTTCAATCGACGCACCAGCCCCGGCGCCTGGCGCAGCACCTTCGACATCATCGAGCGCACCGCGCGCCAGGGTGGACGCATGTTCGCCCAGGTGCACAGCCGCGCGCTGAACGTCCTGCTCTCGTTCGAGACCCAGCTTCCCTTCGACAAGTGGGAGGTGTGGCGCGAGATGCGGGCCAAGCCGCTCGCCGAGCAGAAGAAGATGCTGCTCGATCCGGAGACGCGCCGTCGCCTGGTCGAGATTGCCTCCAAGCCCTACGAAGGCCCAACCGTGCGCGGCACCGAGGCGCGGCCGCCGGAATGGGACTGGGTCTACGCCATGACCGACATGAAGGGCCCGCACAAGTCGATGGCGGAGCTCGCGCGCCAGAAGAACACGCATCCGGTCGAGCTCATGATCGACATGGCGCTTGAGCGCGACATGAAGTTCTTCATGGTCCAGCCGATCGCCAACGAGAACCAGACGGAGGCGCTGGAGCTGATGAAGCATCCGCGTTCGGTCGTGACCTTCTCCGATTCGGGCGCCCACGTCTCGCAGATCATGGACAGCTCGTTGCAGACGCATCTGCTGAGCCATTGGGTGCGCGAGAAGCAGGCCTTCACGCTCGAGGAGGCGGTGAAGATGATCACCTGCGATACGGCCACGCAGTTCGGCTTCCACGATCGCGGCTTGCTGCGCGAGGGCATGGCCGCTGACATGGTGGTGTTTGATCCCGATACGGTAGGACCGCGCATGCCTGAAGTCGTGTGCGACCTGCCGGCCGGCGCCAAGCGCCTGCGCCAGAAGGCCGACGGCATGAATGCCACGGTCGTGAACGGTCAGGTCCTGCTGCGCGACAACGAGCCCACCGGCAACTTGCCGGGCAAGCTCCTGAGGAAGAAGCGGCACTAGCCGCGGCAACGAAAGCGA
This sequence comes from Alphaproteobacteria bacterium, assembly GCA_017308235.1. Classification (GTDB taxonomy): domain Bacteria; phylum Pseudomonadota; class Alphaproteobacteria; order Reyranellales; family Reyranellaceae; genus Reyranella. Next base: position 213,579 of record JAFKFL010000013.1, read on the forward strand.
TCTCCGGCCCGGCGGCACGCAAGAAAGCAGCAGGGCCGGTGCCGGGGCGCGTAATTTACCGGCGAACCTTGACTTAATCGGGCGGTGTCCGCATATACGCGGCGACCCGCAGAATTGCGGGCCTAAAAGGTTTCTCGCGATCGCGCGACGCGCCCCGTCAATCCAGGCGCTTCATCCCGAGACAATCTCCTAGAAGCAAGAGCCTTCCCAGCCGCGCGCGGGAATGGGCCCAAAGCGCCGCCCTGAAAGTTGCGCCTGAGATGGCGCTGGCGGCAAGAAGGACTAGTTTCCAAAGTGAGTACAGTAACGTTTGCGGATCTCGGCTTGGCCGAGCCGTTGCTGCGTGCCCTCGACGCAGCCAAATACACCCATCCGACGCCCATCCAGGCGCGCACTATCCCCCTGCTGCTGCAGGGCCGCGACGTGCTGGGCATCGCCCAGACCGGCACCGGTAAGACGGCGGCGTTCGCGCTGCCGGTGCTGCAGCGGCTCGCCGAGTCCGGCCAGCGGGCACAGCCCAAAAGCCCGACCGCGCTGGTGCTGGCGCCGACCCGCGAGCTTGCGGTGCAGATCGCGAGAAGCTTCGATACCTACGGTCGCGGCCTCGGCCTGCGGTTGGGCATGGTGATTGGCGGCCTGGGCTTCGGGCGCCAGATCGAGACGCTGCAGCGCGGCGTCGACATCCTGGTCGCGACACCCGGCCGTCTGCTTGACCTGATGGAGCGCGGCAACGTGCGACTGGGTCACGTGAGCTTCCTCGTGCTCGACGAAGCCGATCGCATGTTTGACATGGGCTTCATCAAGGACGTCCGGCGCATTGTGGCGTCGGTCGCCCGGAAGCGGCAGACGCTGCTCTTTTCCGCCACCATGCCGCCCGATGTGGCAAGGCTCGCGGCCGAGATCCTGCGCGATCCCGAGCGCATCGAGATCGCGCCGCAGGGCCGAACCGTCGATCGCGTCGACCAGCGCGTTTACTTCGTGAATGCCGCCAACAAGCGCTCTCTCCTGAACCACCTGCTGGCCGACCAGGAACTCGAGCGTGTGATCGTGTTCACCCGCACCAAGCGCGGCGCCAATCGCGTCGCCGAGGCGCTCGACAGTCGGGGCGTGCGCTCCGAGGCCATACACGGCAACAAATCGCAGAACGCTCGTCAGAAGGCACTCGACAACTTCAGCCGTGGCCGAGCCCGCGTCCTTGTCGCGACCGATCTCGCGTCGCGTGGCATCGATGTCAGCGGCGTGACGCATGTCATCAACTACGAGCTGCCGGCCGACGCCGAAAGCTATGTCCATCGCATCGGCCGCACCGCGCGCGCCGGCGCCTCGGGCATCGCCGTTTCCTTCTGCGACGGCAGCGAACGCGGCCAGCTCAAGAGCATCGAGCGGCTGACCAACCAGCGACTCACCGTTATCCAGACACCGGCCAACGAGGACATGCCGCAGGAGGCGCTACAAGCGCGCCAGCCGCGCGAGCGCAGCGATCACGAGCATCACGGCCAGCGTCGCGAGCGTTCGCCTGACCAACGTGGCGACCATCGTCATGAGCATCGTCAAAGACACCGGCAGGAGCCTCGCGGCCCGCGCCAGGATCATGGTGACCGTCCACGTCCGCCCGAGCCTGCCCGCGACCAGGGCGACCGCCGTCCCGGCGACTATCGTTGGGTACAAGGCGACTACCGCGACCAGCCGCGCCGCGAGGAGCGACAGCCCGCGGATCGTCCTAGAGCAGATCGTCCGCATCGCGGCGGCGAGCATTCTCATGAACATCGCCCGCAGGGGCAGGAAGGCCGTTCGCAGCGACCCGGGCGCCGCTTTGGCGGCGGTCGGGGCCGGGGCCGCGCTGTCGGTCGGGCGAGCTGATCGGACAGGCTGAAATGCGACGGGCGGCCGATCTTTCGATGGGCCGCCCGTTTTGCGTTTCCGGCTGAGATCAACTGCGCGCCGGAAGCTCGATCCTGGCATCTTTCAGAGCATGTTCGAGCACCGGGATGCCTGACGTATCACCCTTCACGCACTTGTCTGCGGCCATTCGTGCGTCGATGTTCTGGTCATCAATGCCGCCGTGCCGGCCGCTGCTGCCGTGGCCGAGATACTGCTGATATTTCGCAGCAAGCGCATTGCAGTAGCTTACGTCTTTGCTCTGGGCGGAAGCGGTTGAAGCAAGAGCCAGGGCAAGAGCGGCGGCAACGCCGAAGCTTTGGATTTTCATTTGTCTCTCCTTTCGATCGAAGAGTCGGTCGATCGATGTCCGAGTCGGAGCGCGACGTTGCGCTTCGCAATACCTGTCGAACAGGCGCTTCAACTTTGGGAAGCGCCGGAGTTGGCTTCAACAGGATTACGCTGACAGTCGGCTGACTGACTCGAAACTGACTGACGCAAGTCTTACAGTGTCGCTAGACGATGCCCTCGTCCTTGAAGATCTCGAGGCATTTGCGCAGTGCCCGTTCGTAGCGGCCGCGCTCCTTCGCAATCGACTCGTCGTTCCAGTCGAAGAAGCCACCCTTGGTCTTGAACCCGATCCGTCCCTGATCGACGTTGCGCTGCAGGACGGGGGGCGGGCCGTCGGCATTGCAGAGGTCGGGGTAGATCACCTTGGCGACCGCGCAGGTCGTGTCCCAGCCGGAATGCTCCTTCTGCACGATCGGGCCGGCGGCGGCGTAGCGAAAGCCGAAGGACAGGCGCACCGTGGCGTCGATGTCTTCGGGCGAGGCGACGCCTTGCTCGATCAGCCACAGCGCCTCGCGCATCAGCGCCGCCTGGATGCGATTGCCGAGGAAGCCAATCACGTCCTTCTTCACCTGCACCGGCCGCTTGCCGAGCGCTCTCATGACGGCGCCGACCTCCTCGGCGCGGGCAATATCGGTGTGCAAAGAGCGCACCACCTCGACCAGCGGGATGAGATGGGCGGGCATGAAGAAATGCAGGCCCATCATTCGGCTTTGGGTCTTGAGGCCTTTGCCGATCTCACTGATCGGGAAGCTCGATGAATTGGAGGTAAGCGCGCAATCCGGCCGCGCCAGCGTCTCCATTTCGGCAAAGAGCTTTTGCTTGAGCGGCAGGTCCTCCGTCACCGTCTCGACAGCGATGTCGATCCGGGGCCAGGACGCTTCGGCCAGCGTCGCGTAGGTCGCAAGCCCTGACGTATCGGCGGGCTTGCCCATCGCCTGCAGCGCGCGCGCCGTCGCCGCCGGCAGGCCGTCCCGTGTCGCGGCCGAGCGCGATACGGCGTCGACCTTCCAGTCGCCGGCCAGGAACATCGCAATGATGCCGACACCCATGGTACCGCCACCCAGCACGAGCGCATGTTGTTCGCGTTGCGACATTTTCCGACCTCCCATATCGACGGACGCCCTGCGGGCGGGGCAATATCCGCCGCCAAGCGGGCGATTTGCAACACAGGAGAGAACGATGAGCGCCACCTACAAGGACATCGGCATCAGCAACGAAGGTCATGTCGGTGTCGTCGAGATCCAGCGGCCGCCGCACAATTTCTTCGACAATGCGCTGATCAACCAGATCGCCGATGCCTTCGAGGCGTTCGACCGCGACGACAATATCCACGCCTATGTGTTGTGCTCGCAGGGCAAGTCGTTCTGCGCCGGCGCCGATTTCCAGAACCGTCCGCAGACCGGCTCAGCGGAGAGCGGCAAGCATCTCTATAAGGAGGCGACGAGGCTTTTCCGCGCCAAGAAGCCGAGCGTGGCCGCCGTGCAGGGCGCCGCGATCGGCGGCGGCCTGGGGCTCGCCTTGATGACCGATTTCCGTGTTACCTGTGCTGAGGGGCGCTTTGCCGCCAATTTCACGCGTCTCGGCTTTCATCCCGGGTTTTCGCTCACCTTCACCTTGCCGCACCTGGTCGGCCAGCAGAAGGCGAACCTGATGTTCTATACCGGCCGCCGTATCGGCGGTGAGGAAGCCCACGCCTGGGGCATGGCCGACGTGCTGGTGCCGCTTGCCGACGTGCGCAAGGCGGCGATGGGCCTTGCCAAGGAGATCGCCGAGAGCGCGCCGCTGGCCGTGGTGTCGACCCGCGAGACCATGCGTCGCGGCTTCGCCGACGCCGCCGAGATCGCGACCGAACGCGAGCTGGTCGAACAGGATTGGCTGCGCAAGACCGAGGACTTCAAGGAAGGCATCAAGTCCTATGCCGAGAAGCGGGTTGGCAACTGGAAGCGGCGCTGAGAGGCGACCATGGCCCAACTAGCGGGAAAGGCCGCCATCGTCACGGGCGGCGCTTCGGGCATCGGCGAGGCCTGTTCGGAGACGCTGGCGCGCGAGGGTGCGGCGGTCCTGGTCACCGACGTCGACGACACTCTCGGCAAGGCCGTCGTCGGACGCATCGCCAAGGCCGGCGGCAAGGCGGCCTATCTGCATCACGACGTGCGCGACGAGGCGACCTGGCCGGGGGTGATTGCCGAGGCGGAGAAGCGCTTCGGCCGCCTCGACATCATGGTGGCCAATGCCGGCATCGGCATCATGTCGTTGATCGAGACCATGACGCTTGCCGATTGGCAGCGTCAGCAGGCGATCAATCTCGACGGCGTGTTTCTCTCAATCAAGCATTCGATCCCGGCGATGCGGAAAGCGGGCGGCGGCTCGATCGTGCTGATGTCGTCGATCGCAGGCCTGCGCGGCGCGCCCAGTCTTGCTGCCTATTCGGCAACCAAGGGCGGCGTGCGCTTGCTCGCCAAGTCAGTGGCTCTCGAATATGCGGAAGACAAGATCCGCTGCAACTCGGTGCACCCAGGCATTATCGCCACGCCGATCTGGGGCAAGATCCCCACCGGCGCCGAGGGCAATCGCCGCAATGCGCCGATTGATCCACGCGAGCGCGCGGCAGCTGCCGTGCCGCTCACGCGCGTGGGGGAAGCACAGGACATCGCCAACGGTGTACTGTTCCTCTGCACCGATGCCGCAAGCTACGTCACGGGCCAGGAACTCGTGATTGATGGAGGCATGACGGCGGGCGGAAGAGCGCAACGGAGATCGTAGTCGGTTCGAGCCAAGGAGCGCCTCGTGGTTGCCAACGTCCTGGAGATCAATCCCGAGCGGCTGTGGGAGAGTCTGGAGCGGTCGGCCGAGATCGGGCGCTTTCGCGATGTCGGGTTGCGTCGTCTCGCTTTATCCGCCGAGGACAAAGAGATGCGCGACCTCTTCGTCGAATGGGCGAAGACGGCGGGGTGTAAGGTCGAGGTCGATCGGCTCGGCAACATCTTTGCCCGCCGCGACGGCAGCGATCCGACGCTACCGCCCGTGGCGATCGGCAGCCATCTCGACACCCAAATCTGCGGCGGCCGCTACGACGGTATTTTAGGCGTGCTGTGCGGCCTGGAGGTGGTGCGCACCTTGAACGATCGCGGCCTGCAGACCAAGCGCGGCATCGAGATCATCTGCTGGACCAACGAGGAAGGCGCCCGCTTCAGCCCGCCCATGATGGGCTCCATGGCGTTCGCCCGGCAGCTTCCCCTGGAGAGTGTGCTCGCCACGACCGACGATGACGGGGTTACCGTCGCTCAAGCGCTTGACGAGATCGGATATGCCGGCGCTGCACCGATCGGACGCACATTCGACTGTTATCTCGAGCTGCATATCGAGCAGGCGCCGGTGCTGGACCGAGAAGGCTGCGACGTCGGCATCGTCGTGGGCGGCTACAAGACGAGGGCCCTCCGGCTCACCATCAAAGGCGACACAGGTCACGCCGGCGGCACGCCCATGGCCATGCGGCGCAACGCCCTGGTCGGCGCCGGCTACGTGATCGCGGCGGTCAACGACATCGGGCTCACCTATGCCGCCGACGAAGGCCGCACGACCACGACGCGCATCGAAAGCTTTCCCAACCTGCCCGGCACCTACGCCGAGCAGGTGAAACTCACGATTGATTATCGCCATATCGATCCCGCCCGCTTCGAGGCGATGAGCAAGGCAGTCGAGGCCGCCATTGCCGAGTCGGCCAAGAAGGCCAATGTCGAGATCGATGTCGCGACGGGCTGGAGCTGGGGCACCGAGCTGTTCGCACCCGAGTGCATCGAGCTTCTGAAGGCGACGGCGAAAGAGCTCGGCCTGCCGTATCGCGAGATGAGGAGCCAGGCCGGCCATGACGCCTACGCTGTTGCGACCATGGCGCCAACCGCCATGATCTTCACGCCCTGCCATGAGGGCATCAGCCACAACGTGAACGAGGCCATCGAGCTCACGCGGTCGGTGCCGGGCGCCAATCTCCTGCTGAATGCAGCGGTGGCGCGCGCCAACCGCTAGGTCGAGGTAGAAGGCCGACGGCCTCTGAAGGGCCTACGCCGCGCGGATCTGGGTGCTCACCTGAAGGTCGACGTCGAACACCGTCTCGTACGGCCTGCCTTCGAACATTGTCTTGGCGCCATTGCTGGTGAACCGCCCTTCGACATGATCATTCGATAACTTGACGTCGATGCCCTTGATTGTGCCGACGACGGTGACCGGGCTTTGCGGGAAATCCGCGTGCGCCAGCAGAACTTCGAAGACCGCGCCGCCGGGCTTGTACAGAGAGATGATCACGGCGCTTCCGAACTTGCCGAACTCAGCGTCCTTTCCCGGAGTCTTGGAGGCCGAATGATCCTTCTCGGAGGCCACGATGACGATCGCTTCCTTACCTGAATCACCAGTCCTCGGATGGGCGCTGACGAAAGACAGCTTGGCTTCCTTGCGTTGAGCGGCGAAGCGGCCCGTGACGGAGTCGGCGGCCCGAGCGAGGCTCGGCATCAGTGAAACGGACACAACGCTCAACACGAAGGATCGACGGATCATAGGAGCCTCCTCGATCGACGAGCGTGGCTGTTGTGATCGCTCGACAATCACACAATCACGGTGACACGTGGTCTCCGAGGAGTCGACGCAGGTCCTGCCGTCGAATCTTTCCGTCCCTAGGACAATTGTTCGTCCATCAGCTTGAGTGCTTCCATCGCGAAAGCACGCATGTTGGCGACACGGTCCGACGAGCCCGTGCGTAGCGTGCGCGCGATCTTGCCCTTGGGGCCGACGACGGCGACGCAAGTGTGGCCAGCGGGATCGCCGTAGGAATTGCCGCTTGGACCCGCGGCGCCTGTTTCGGCCAAGCCCCAGGTCGTCTTGAGCCGCTCGCGCACATGCTCAGCGGCCAGCAGCGCCCAGGGTTCGCTGGAGGAGCGCACACCGGCTCGCTTCTCCTTCGGCACGGCGAGGAAGGCATCCTGCGCCGGCCGCGTGTAGACGACGGCGCCGCCCATGAAATAGGCCGAGGCGCCGGGCAGAGCGAGCAGCACTGCCGAGACGAGGCCGCCCGCCGACGACTCGGAAATGCCGATCGTCTCCTTGCGCGCCTTCAGTTTCTCGCCAACGCGCTGGGCGAGCGGCAAAAGCTGGTCCATGGTGTAAAAGTCCTTTCAGCCTTTGAGATTGTCCAACAGCAGCGGCACTTGCTGGCCGAGCCAGATCGCGCGATCGCGGTGATCTTCCAGCGTCTCGCCGGTGTTGGGGTGCAGGAACACCGTGAGATCGCCGTGATTTACAGCGAACCACGACAGCAATTCGGCGAGCTGATCGTTTCTGAAGTGGACTTGGTAGCTGAAACGCGGGTGCGGGCCGACGGGCTTCTCATGGAAGCGGCCCATGTTGATGTCGAAGGCCTTCTCGATGCGCTCACGCAGCGCCCAGGCGGCGTCGCGCGACTCGGGGTCGAAGTAGACGTGGGCGTGCCAGTCCTTGATTTGCTCAGGGGTCATGATTGGGATCCTATCATATTGCTCGGCCCGCCTGACGGAACCCAGAACCGTTCCCCGATGGGAGGGCGCTTGCTAGGCTGGCGCCATCATGAACTTCGATTTCTCCGACGACCAGAAGCTGCTCAAAGAGCAGGTCCGCAAATTCCTTGCCGACAAGTGCCCGACCAAGGTCGTACGCCGCGTCCTCGACGGCAATGAAGCGTTTGCCGACGAGGTCTGGAAAGGCCTCGTCGAGCTCGGTGTGCCGGCGACCGGCATCCCTGAAGCCTATGGCGGCCTCGGTCTCTCGCCGCTCGAGCTTTGCGTCATCGCCGAGGAGATCGGTCGTGCCGCGGCACCGGTGCCCTTCGACAGCTCAGTCATCCTGGCAACGGAGGCGGTGAAGCTCGCGGGCTCGGAGGCGCAGAAGAAGAAATGGCTGTCCGAGCTTGCCGAGGGCAAGGCGATCGGCACTTTGGCAATCACAGAGGGTTCGCAACCGCCTCGCCCGCGCAACATACGCACGACGTTCGGTGGGGGGAAACTCAACGGCAGGAAGGTACCGGTGATCGACGGCGACGCCGCGACCTTCGCCATCGTGCTGGCGAACACAGGTGGGCAGGGAGATCGTGCGGTATCGCTGGTCCTGGTGGATCTTGCGCAGACTTCCGTGAAGAAGCGGCGCGTCGAGACCATCGATCCGGCACGCAAGCATGCCGAACTCAGCTTCGATGGCGCTTCGGCGGAATTGCTGGGCGCGGAAGGCGAAGGGTGGCGTCTGCTTGAACGGCTCTACGATGCAGCCGCGATCTACTTCGCCTTCGCCCAGGTGGGCGGCGCGGAGGCGGCGATGTGGATGGCACGCGACTATGCCCTGCAGCGCCAGGCTTTCGGACGTGCCATCGGTTCCTACCAGGCAATCAAGCACAAGCTTGCCGACTGTTACGTGAAGCTCGAGCTGGCACGCTCCAACGCCTACTACGGCGCGATGATGCTGACCGACGGCGGCGCCGACCTGCCGCTGGCAGCGGCGGCGGCACGCATCGCGGCGACCGAGGCCTATGATTTCGCCTCCAAGGAGAACATCCAGACCCACGGCGGCATCGGCTTCACCTGGGAGGCCGATACGCAGTTCCACTATCGTCGCGCCCGCGTGATGGCGCTGTCGCTCGGCGGGCCCATGGCCTGGAAAGACAAGCTGGTCACGCGGCTCGAGCAGAAGAACGCGGCATAAGGAGACTCCAAAGATGGACTTCAACGACACTCCCGAAGAGGCCGCGTTCCGCAAGGAAGTGCGCGCCTGGCTCGACGCCAACGCAACCCGCAAAAGCGACGACAAGCGGAGCTTTCGCGCCCGCAACGACGATCCAAACCTCCTGAAGAAGGCCAAGGAATGGCAGGCCAAGAAAGCCGCCGCTGGCTATGCCCGCATGACTTGGCCCAAGGAGTTCGGAGGCCGTGGCGCCTCGCCCATCCTGCAGGTGATCTACCAGCAGGAGGAGGCGAACTATCTCGTGCCACTGGGCTTCTTCGACATTGGCCTCGGCATGTGCATCCCCACCATGATGGCCTATGCAGGCCCTGAGCACCTGAAGCGCTACGTGAAGCCTGCGCTTCATGGCGAGGAGATCTGGTGCCAGCTCTTCTCCGAGCCGGCAGCCGGTTCCGATGTCGCCGGCATCCGCACGCGCGCCGAACGCGACGGCGACGGCTGGGTGATCAACGGCCAGAAAGTCTGGACGTCGGGTGCGCATTATTCCGACTACGGTATCATCATCACACGGACCGATCCTGCAGTGCCTAAGCACCAGGGCCTCACCATGTTCTTCCTGTCGATGAAGACGCCGGGCGTGGAGGTGCGACCGATCAAGCAGATGTCGGGTGGCGCCAACTTCAACGAGGTGTTCTTCACCGACGTGCGCCTCCCCGACAGCCAGCGGCTGGGCAAGGTGGGCGAGGGCTGGAAGGCGGCGCTGACGACGCTGATGAACGAGCGCCTGGCGGTCGGTCTGCCGTCGGGCGGCCTCGATGTCGACGAGCTCATGGAGCTGGCGCGCGATACCGATCTCGAGGATGGGCCGGCGATCAAGAACCAGCAGGTGCGCGGCAAGATCGCCGACTGGTACGTGCAGCAGCAAGGGCTGAAGCTCACGCGTTACCGCACGCTCACAGCCCTTTCCAAGGGCCAGACGCCGGGGCCGGAGTCCTCGATCATCAAGATCGTGGCGGCGCCCAAGATGCAGGACATGGGCGCTTTCGCCATGGAGCTGATGGGCCCGGCCGGCATCATGAAAGAGGAGGTGCCGCATGCCGCGGGCTTCCAGGCGCAATGGATCGGCGGCGCGGGCTTCCGCATCGCCGGTGGCACCGACGAGATCTTGCGTAATATCGTCGCCGAACGCGTTCTGGGCCTCCCTGCGGATGTTCGTGTCGACAAGGACGTGCCGTTCAACAAGCTGGGGAAGAGCTGAGACGCAAAAAAACCTCACCCTGAGGAGGGCGCAGTGCGCCCGTCTCGAAGGGTGGCCACAAACGAGGTGCATGTTTCCACCCTTCGAGACGGCTGCTGCGCAGCCTCCTCAGGGTGAGGTGTTGTTGGGAGGAAGAGAATGAACAGACTTGATGGCAAGGTCGCATTCCTGTCGGGTGCGGCGCGCGGCATCGGCGGCGCCACGGCGAAACGCATGGTGGAGGCCGGCGCCAAGGTGGTGATCGGCGACGTGCTCGACGAGGTCGGCGCCCGTCACGCCAAGGACATTGGCGCGACCTATGTCCACCTCGACGTCACGCAGGAGGCGAGCTGGGCGGACGCCTTGGACGCCACGATCAAGGCCCATGGCAAGCTCGATGTGCTGGTGAACAATGCCGGCGTGTTCGTCGGCAAGGGCATCGAGGACGTTTCCCTCGACGAATGGCACAAGCTGGTCTCGGTCAATCTGACCGGTGTCGTGCTGGGCACGCGCGCTGCCCTGCCGCATCTCAAGAAGACCAAGGGCAACATCGTCAACCTCGCCTCGATTGCGGGCCTGGTCGGCTCGCAGCTCGATCCGCTCTATTCGCTGACCAAGGGCGGTGTCACGCTGTTCACCAAGTCGGCGGCGCTGGAGTTCGGTCGCAAGGGCTATGGCATTCGGGTCAACTCGATCCATCCTGGCCTGATCGAGACCGACATGGGTAACCAGACCTTCGCCATGCGCGCCAAACAGGTCGGCACCAACGACACCGAGCAGGCGCGCAAGACGACGCTGGCGCTGCACCCGATCGGCCGGCTGGGTGTGGCCGACGACATCGCCAAGGGCATCGTGTTCCTGGCGTCGGACGACGCGAGCTTCATGACCGGCGCCGGCCTGGTGGTCGACGGCGGCTGGACCGCTCACTAACGGAGAGAGCCATGCGGTTCGGACTTCTCTACGAGCATCAGCTGCCGCGTCCCTGGACGGGCGACACCGAGCATCGTCTCTTCAAGGAGGCGTTGACCCAGGTCGAATTGGCCGACTCACTCGGCATCGATTACATCTGGGAGGTCGAGCATCACTTCCTCGAGGAATATGCCCATTCCTCCGCACCCGAAGTCTTCCTTGCGGCCTGCGCGGCGCGAACCAAGCACATCCGCATCGGCCATGGCGTGGTGCTGGCGCCGCCGGCCTATAATCATCCGGCGCGCGTCGCCGAACGCATTGCCACGTTGGACCTGATCGCTGACGGTCGCGTCGATTGGGGTACAGGCGAATCGGCTTCGCGTGTGGAGCTGGAAGGGTTTGGCGTCGACCCCGACCAGAAGAAGGCGATGTGGGCCGAAGCGGTCGAGCAGACGGCCAACATGATGGTGATGAACCCCTATCCGGGGTTTCAGGGCAAGTTCTTCTCCATGCCGGTGCGCAACGTGGTGCCCAAGCCGTTGCAGAAGCCGCATCCGCCGATCTGGGTCGCCTGCTCCAGGCGCGAGACGATCCATGCGGCGGCGCGAGCCGGCATCGGCGCGCTCACCTTCGCCTTCGTCGATCCGGCGGAGGCGGCCAAGTGGGCGCACGAATATTACGACATCATCAAGAGCGACCAGTGCGTGCCGATCGGCCACGCGGTCAATGCCAACATCGCCATGGTGACCGGCTTCTCCTGCCACGAGGATGCGGCCGAAGCGCGTCGGCGTGGGTCGGAGGGCTTCCAGTTCTTCGGCTACTCGCTCGGCCACTATTACGTTTACGGACACCACCAGCCGGGCGTGACCGACATCTGGGAGCGCTTCGAGGCGGCCAAGGACAAACTGCCGCCGGCCGGACGCGGCAGTGGCATCGGCACGCCGGCCGAACTCACCGAGCATCTGCGCCAGTACCAGGGGGCGGGCGTGGACCAGGTCGTGTTCATCCAGCAGGGGGGCCGCAACAAGCACGAGCACATCTGCGATTCGTTGCGGCTGTTCGCCGACAAGGTGATGCCGGCCCTGAAGTCGGATCAGGCCGCACGCGACGCCAAAAAGCAGGCGGAGCTTGCGCCGTTCATCGAGGCGGCCCTGAAGCGCAAGCAGAAGATGCCGCCGGTCGCCGTCTTGGCCATTCCCACGGTCTCGGCCTATGGCCGCAACGTCGTGCAGCCTGAGCAGGCGGCCGAGGGCCCGACGCACCATATCGCTGCCGATATCGCGGTGATGATGAACGATCCGGCCGACAAGAAGAACAAGGCCGCCGCTGAGTAGGCTCTTAGAAGATGCCGGCGGCGAGGCCCGCAGCCATCGCCGCCCCCAGCTCCTCGCACTGCTCGACGAAGGCAGGTTGCCAGGGGCCGCGGCAGATCAGTGGCTCCTGCACCACGCGCCAGCGCAAGCCGGTCAGGATCGTCTCGATCCCGCGGCGCGTGCCCGTACCGTCGCTGCCGGCGCGGATATAGACGGCACAAGGCAGGCCCTGCGTCCTCTCGAGCAGCGTATTGTAGGAGCGGTCGAAGAAATCCTTCAGCGCGCCGCTCATATAGCCGAGGTTCTCCGTCGTCCCAAGAATGACGGCCTCGGCGGCCAGGACATCGTCTGGCCCGGCCTGCAGGGGCGCCATGACCTTGACCTCGATTGCCGTTTCGCCCAGCGCGCCGCGCTCAGTGGCCGCACGCAAGGCAAGCGTGTTCTCCGACGGTGCATGTGCCACGATCAGCAATCGCTTGGCCATGACCTGCTTTTACCTCGATCCCTGATCCCATGCTCAAGAAACTCCTGATCGCCAATCGCGGCGAAATCGCCATCCGGATTGCCCAGGCCGCGGCGGAGCTCGGCATCGCCACGGTCGGCGTCCATTCCGAGGACGATGCAACGTCGCTACACACCAGGCGGGTCGACGAGGCGGTGGCGTTGAAGGGACGGGGTGCTGTGGCCTATCTCGACATCGCGGCAGTCGTCGCGGCGGCGAAGAAAGCAAAGTGCGATGCCATTCATCCAGGCTACGGCTTTCTTTCGGAGAATGCCGGACTGGCGCGCGACTGCGTCGATGCGAAGGTAACCTTCGTGGGTCCGACGCCCGAACAGCTCGATCTGTTCGGCGACAAGGCGGCGGCCCGCGCCCATGCCGGGAAATGCAAGGTCGCGGTGCTGCCGGGCACGGAGAGCGCGATCGATGCTGAGGGTGCCGTGGCCTTTTTCAAGAAGCACGCGAAGTCGGGCATCGCCTTGAAAGCGATCGCAGGTGGCGGCGGGCGTGGCATGCGGCTGGTCAGAAGCGAGAGCGAGATCGCCGACGCCTTCGCACGCGCCTCGGCGGAAGCAAAGTCAGCCTTTGGCAATGGCGCGCTTTATGCCGAGCGGTTGGTGAACCGGGCGCGTCACATCGAGGTCCAGATCGTCGGCGACGGCAAAGGCGGCATCGTCGCTCTCGGCGAGCGCGAGTGCACGCTGCAGCGACGCAGCCAGAAAATCGTCGAACTGGCACCTAGTCCGAACCTCAAGCCGGCTCTGCGGAAGAAGATCGTCGATGCCGCCGTCACGATGGCCAAGGCCGTGAAATACCGCAGCCTCGGCACGTTCGAGTTCCTGGTCGATGGCGAGGAGTTCTTCTTCATCGAGGCCAATCCGCGCCTGCAGGTCGAACACACGGTCACGGAGGAGGTGTGGGGCGTCGATCTCGTGAAGGCGCAGCTTCTGTTGGCCGGCGGCGCGGCGTTGTCCGAAACAGGCGTCAAGGACGCATCACCGCACGGCAACGCGATCCAGTGGCGCGTGAACATGGAGACCATGACGGCTGATGGTTCGGCCAAGCCGGGCGGCGGGACGTTGTCGGCCTTCGAACCGCCCTCCGGCCCCGGCGTGCGGGTCGATACCTATGGCTATGCCGGCTATCGCACCAATCCCAATTTCGATTCGTTGATTGCCAAGGTGATCGTGCATGGCGCCTCGTTCGACGAAGCGCTGGCGCGCAGCGACCGGGCGCTGGCGGCGTTCCGATTGGAGGGCGCGCCGTCCAACATCCCGTTCCTGCGTGCCTTGCTGGCCGATCCGGCCGTTCGCGCCGACAAGGTGCATACGCGCTTTGTCGATGAGCACGCCGAAAAGCTGATCGAGGTGGCGGCCAAGCTGCAACCTGGCCTCTATTTCCCTGCGGCGACCTCCAATGGTTCGGCTGGCCGCCAGGCGGGCGCAAGGGTGGATGCGGTCGATCCGCTGGCGGTGCTGACCTTTGGCAAGAAAGCTTCGGTGCAAGCGGCGCCGGAAATGGCGAGCGATGCGCCAGAGGGCACCGTGTCCGTGCCGGCGCCGATGCAGGGCACCATCGTCAGTATCGCGGTCAAGGAGGGCGATGCCGTCGCATCAGGTCAGCCGCTGCTCATCATGGACGCCATGAAGATGCAGCATGAGATCAAGAGCCCGGCACGCGGCTACGTACGGCGCATCGCGGTCGAAGCGGGCGAGACGATCTACGAGGGCCACCCGCTGCTGTTCGTCGAGGAGGCCGATGTCGAAGTGAAAGGCGGCATGGTCGAGGAGAAGGTCGATCTCGACCACATCCGGCCCGACCTCGCTGAATATTTCGAACGCCGCGCGCTCACGCTCGACGAGAAACGGCCGGAGGCCGTGGCGAGGCGGCGCAAGACCAACCAGCGCACGGCACGCGAGAACCTGAACGGCCTGGTCGATCCCGGATCGTTCGTCGAGTACGGCGCCTTTGCCATCGCGAGCCAGCGCACCCGCCGGTCGGTCGAAGATTTGACGGCCAAGACGCCGGCCGACGGCCTGATTACGGGCGTCGGCCGCGTGAATAGCGAGTTGTTCGGCCCCGACCGCAGCCGCGTCGGTGTTGCGCTCTACGACTACACAGTGCTGGCCGGCACGCAGGGCAAGACCAATCACGAGAAGAAGGACCGGCTGTTCGAGCTGGTCGAGCAACAGCGCCTCCCGCTGGTCGTCTTCACCGAGGGCGGCGGCGGCCGACCGGGCGACATCGACGTGCAGTCGGTGGCCGGCCTCAACACCATGGCCTTCCATATCTTCGGACGGCTGAGCGGGCTGGTGCCGCTGGTGGGTGTCAACTCGGGCCGCTGCTTTGCCGGCAATGCCGCATTGCTCGGCTGCTGCGACGTCGTGATCGCGACCAGGAACTCGTCGATCGGCATGGGCGGCCCGGCCATGATCGAGGGCGGCAACCTCGGCGTCTTCTCGCCCGAGGAAGTGGGGCCGATGAGCGTGCAGGTGCCCAACGGCACGGTCGATATCGCTGTTGAGGATGAGATCGAGGCGGTCGCGGTCGCGAGAAAGTACCTGTCCTATTTCCAGGGGCCCGTGACCGACTGGCGCGCTGCCGACCAACGCCTGCTGCGACGGGCGATCCCGGAGAACCGCTTGCGCGTCTACGACGTGCGCACGGTGATCGACACGCTCTGCGATCAGGACTCGGTGCTCGAGCTGCGCCGCGCTTTCGGGCCCGGCATGGTGACCGTGCTGGCGCGCATCGAGGGCAAGCCGCTTGGCATCGTCGCCAACAATCCCACGCACCTTGCCGGCGCGATCGACTCCGACGGTGCCGACAAGGCCGCGCGCTTCCTGCAGCTTTGCGACGCCTTCGACCTGCCGGTCCTGTTCCTCTGCGATACGCCCGGCATGATGGTGGGGCCGGAGATCGAGAAGACGGCGCTGGTCCGCCATTGCTCGCGGCTTTTCGTGGTGGGCGCCAATCTTGGCGTGCCGTTCGGCACCATCGTGCTGCGCAAGGCCTATGGGCTCGGCGCCCAGGCGATGGCGGGCGGCTCGTTCCACGCCGGCGCCTTCGCGATCTCCTGGCCGACCGGCGAGTTCGGCGGCATGGGGCTCGAAGGGGCCGTCAAGCTCGGTTTCCGCAAGGAGCTGGAGGCCGTGACCGATGCCGCCGAACGGCGTGCGCTGTTCGACAAGATGGTGGCGGCGGCCTATGCCCGCGGCAAGGCGCTCAGCACGGCGACCTACTTCGAGGTCGACGAGGTGATCGATCCTGCAGACTCGCGCCGCTGGATCGTGACAGCGCTGCTCGGCGCCGAGTCCAAGCGGCGTGACGGCCCCAAGAAACGACCCAATATCGACACCTGGTGAGGAAGACATGAAGGACTTTGCGGGACGGATCGCTGTGGTCACCGGCGGCGGCTCGGGCATGGGGCGTGAGCTGGTGCGCCAGCTCGTGGCCGAAGGCTGCAGCATCGCGATGTGCGACGTCTCGGCGTCGGGTCTCGCCGAGACCCGGGGGCTGTGCGAGAAGGAGCGTCTGCCGCAGGGCCTGCGCATTACATCGCATATCGTCGACGTTTCGAACGAGGCGCAGGTGCTGCGCTTCCGCGACGAGATGGCGGAGCAGCATCAGACCGATCGCATTCACCTCTTGTTCAACAATGCCGGCATCGGTGGCGGCGGCAGCATGATCGTGAACGAGCGCGCCGAATGGGAGCGGACGTTCAACATCTGCTGGAGCGGCGTTTACCTTTGCACCCGCGCCTTTCTGCCGATGCTGCAGAAGGCGGACAAGGGTCACATCATCAACACCAGCAGCGTCAACGGCTTCTGGGCCTCGATTGGACCGGGCGTGCCGCATACCGCCTACAGCGCGGCGAAGTTCGCCGTGAAAGGCTTCTCCGAGGCCTTGCAGACGGACCTTCGCCTGAATGCACCGCACATCAAATGTTCGGTGGTCATGCCGGGGCACATCGGCACCGGCATCGCCGGCAACACCGGCAGGGTCCAGAGCGGCATCGACAGCGACACTGTGAGCCCACAGCAGATCCAGCAGGCGCGGGCGCGCATAACGTCGACGGGCCGGGATGCGTCGGCGATATCGGACGCGCAGATCGAGCAGGCTATCCGCGAACGCGCCCGGCGCTTCCTCGAGGAGGCGCCGATGACGGCGGCGGAAGCGGCGGGTGTGATCCTGGACGGCGTGAAGGCGGATCGCTGGCGTATCCTGGTCGGCAAGGACGCCCATCGCATCGACGAGCTCGTGCGTGCGACACCCGAACAGGCCTACGAGGCCGACTTCTTCAGTCGCCTCGCCGCCGACGTCAATTGGCGCGTCGGGCGCTAACGGCTGCCGTCAGGACGCGAGCCAGAAGGTGTCCGGCTTGTAGAGGCCGATATAACCGCCCGGATCCCAGGCATAGTAGCCCTTCTTGGGCACGTTCCTGATCTTGGGGCCGATCACAATCGGCTGGCCGATGCTGTTCAGCGTGCCGATCGAATAAACCTGCTCCATGTTGGTCTGGAGGATCTTGTCCCAGGCCTTGCGGCGCGTCTCATTGTCGGCCGCCGTTTCCCAGGTCCGTAGGTCGTCGAGCAGGCTGCAGACGTCCTGTACGTCGCATTTTTCGCCCTGCTTGCCCTTTGATTCGATGAACATACCCCAGCGCGGCCACTGCAGGCCGCCCTGCATGGTCGGACAAAATTCCTTCGGTGAGGTCTCGACCGACGGAACGGCCGTCACGACGCCGGCATAGGCGGTCATGGTGGCCTCGCCCGAAAAGGCACGCATGCGGAAGTTGTTGAGGGACTGGGGTTTGGTGAGGAGCTTGATGCCGATCTTCTTCCATTGGTCGGCGACCAGCGAGAGCAGGTCGGTATCCTCGCTGACCTCGCTCGAATACTCCACGATGATGGTGGCTGCGCGACCGTCGGAAAGAAGACGGATTCCCTCGTCGTTGCGCTTGTTGAGGCCCGCCTGGTCGAGAAGCTTATTGGCGAGCTTGACGTCATGGGTCGCCCATTTGGTCGCGTACTCTTCCTTGAAGAGCGCCGATTGCGGCATGATCGTATTGTTCGAGGGCTTGGCGAGGCCTGAATAGATCACCTCGTTCAGCTCGTCACGGTCCATGCCCACCGACAGCGCGCGGCGGAAGCGGACATCGCGATTGAGCGCACGCCATACCTCGTCCTTCGCGTTGAGGTTGGGATAGAATGCGAGTTGCGAGCCCGAACCCTGCTCCCACAGCAGGACCTCGACGTTGCTCGTCTTGCTGCTTTTGCGCAGGAACGTGTAGTCGCGCATGTTGAGATAGCGGCACTGCAGGTCGGATTCACCCAGGCCGGCCTTGGCCGGCACCAGGTTGGCGGCCACGACCGAGAAGACGACGCGATCGAAGTAGGGGAGCTGGCAGCCCTTCTCGTCGACGCGATAGTAGTAGGGATTGCGGTCGAACACGAAGCGCTGCGCCGGCGGCGCCGTCGTCTGCATCCAGGGATTGAGCGTCGGCAGATCGGGATTGCTGTCGTAGTACATCGTGTCGACGCTGCGAAGGATCTGCACCCAGTTGCCGCCCTGGCCACCGCGCGAGGCCTTGGCGATCTCCTCGGCGGGCGTGTACTTGATATGGAACTTCTTGAGGTAGTGCGCAGGCCGGTAGAGCCAGAGCGGTGCGGCGCGCGCCTGGCTTTCGATGAAGTAGGGATTGGGCTTGGCCCATGTGTAGCGGATCGTGAGTTCGTCGAGGATCTCGACCTTGGGCGGCTCACCGTCGACCAGAAGCTCGACCGAAGGACCGGACGGCGAGAGTTCCTTGTTGTTGGCGATATCCTCCCAGAAGAAACGAAAATCCTCGGTCGTGAAGGGCTTGCCGTCCGACCACTTGTGCCCGGCGCGCAGCTTTAAGGTGAAGTCGCGCCCTTCCTTGGCCTGGTAGCTCTCGAGGATATCGGTCTGCAGCTTGAACTTGTCGTCGTAAACGATCAGGCGCGCGTTGGCATAGATGGTCATCAGGCGGGTGTCGCGCGCATTCGCGATCAGCATATTCACCTCGCCACCCTGGCGGCCGGGTCCATCTCCACCCGGAAAATAGCTGACGACAGACGGCTGCTGCGGGAGGCGTTTGTCGACCGGCGGCAACTCGCCCGATTTCACGCGCTCGGCGAACAACGGTGTTTCCCGAAGCGCGGGTGCTGCACGCAAGAGCGAGGGCCGAAAGAGCGCGCCGAGCGCCATGCCTGCGGTAAAGACCCGTCTCTTCATCGTTTGACCTCGCCTCTCATCATTCTCGATGCCATTGCCGGCATTCAGCTTTGACGATGATCAAAGGGCCGAACCCTGGTCCGGTCAATGGCATCCACACTGCAGAATCGACGCAGCATCCAGAATCTCTGCCCGCCGGCCTGCATTTCAGTAGCGGTCGAAGGCGCGTTTGGGGCCAGGTCTTGTTCCGTCTGCCACCGTCGGCTTCACCGTGCCGTTGGCGGCAATGGTGTCGGGCGCATAGGAGCCGGCGACGCCCTTCGGCCGGTCGCCCTTCACCGTCACGCGCTCCATGGTGCGGCGCGCGGGATAGTAGTCATGGGCGGCATAGTGCAGAACCGAGCGGTTGTCCCACATCACCACCATGTCGGGCTCCCACTTCACCCGGAGCTGGTATTCAGGAGTGGTGGCCTGGCGGTAGAGGAAGGCCAGCAGGGCATCGCTTTCGTCGGGCTTGAGGTCCTTGATGCGGACGCAGAACTGCTGGTTGACGTTGAGGATACGTCGGCCGGAGACCGGATGCACCCGCACCACGGGATGCCAAGGGTTGGGAAACTCGTCTTCGAGCCTGCGCAGCTTGGCGCGGTCGCTGTGGCCGAACAGGGGCCGCCAAGGCTTGAAGTCGTGCAGCGCCTCAAGGCCATGGATATGTTCCTTCATGCGTTCCGACAGGCCGCGATAGGCGGCGCTCATGCTCGAGAAGAGCGTGTCGCCGCCGACCTCTGGCACGACCTTGGCACGCAGGATCGTGCCGAGCGGCGGGGCTTCGCGGAACGTTTCGTCGGCATGCCAGATATCGGTCAGTGCTGGCGGATTGTCGGCCGAGTAATCGAGGATGATGACTTCGGGCTTGTCCTCGAGATTGGGCGAAAAGGGATGGATCGACAGCTCGCCGAACAGCGCCCCGAACGCCATTTGCTGGTCGATTGTTATGTCTTGCCCGCGCATCACGATCACTTCGAATTGAACGAGAGCGTCGTGCACGGTCCTGAATTGGGCCGGCGAAAGCGGCCGGCGGAGGTCGATACCCTCGATTTCCGCGCCGATGAAACCGTTGATCGGACGCACGCGGATGGCCGTGTCCGCCTGGGCATGAACTGCTGCTGATCGAGCCGCCATAACGCTCCTCCTGAACCTCATCTTTGGTAGAAATCCTAGCGTCATCGGTCGCCTTGCGGAACCGGCTATCGCGTTTGACGCCACCCGGCGAACGCGCAAAAACGGCCGTCTTTCGAGTATCGGGGGAACCATGCCAAGCGGCCTTGAAGATCAGTTCGTCACACTGCATGAGATCGTCAAAGCGGCCAAGATTCGGCTCAATCCCAATATCTGGGACTATCTGATCGGCGCCACCGAAACCGAAACGACGCTTCGGCGCAACCGCATGGCGCTTGACTCGATCGCTTTCAAGCCGCGCGTTCTGCGCAACGTCTCGAAGATCGACCCCTCGTCGGAGATCCTGGGCAAGAAGCTGCGCATTCCCGTCCTGCTCGCCCCCGTGGGATCGCTTGAATCGTTCGAGGCGGGCGGCGGCATTACCGTCGCCAAGGGTGCCGGTGCGGCGGGCGTCGGCATGCTGATCAGCTCGGTGACGACGCTCAAGCTCGAGGATATCGTGAAGGGCGGCAACGGTCCCAAGATCTATCAACTCTATGTGCGCGGTGACACGGCTTGGTCGGCCGATCGCGTGAAGCAGGCCATGGGTGCGGGTTACGACGCCTTCTGCATCACCGTCGACAGCAATATCTACTCGCGACGCGAGCGCGACATTGCCAAGCGCTTCGTGAAATCCTGGCGTACCGCAGCCACCGGGCAGGACTATCAGGCCTCCTTCGCCTGGGACGATTTCAAGCGCCTGCGCGAGAAGTTCCCGGATGTGAAGTTCCTGTTGAAGGGCATCGGCACGGGGGAAGATGCCGAGATCGCGCTGCAGCACGGCGTCTGGGGCGTCTATTGCTCCAACCATGGCGGCCGCCAGCTCGACCATGGCCGTGGTTCCGCCGAGGTGCTGCCGGAGATCGTCGAGGTGGTGAAGGGCCGCGCCAAGGTAATCGTCGATGGCAGCTTCAGCCGTGGCACCGATATTGTGAAGGCGATCTGCATGGGCGCCGACTGGGTCGGCATGGGCCGCCTCTACTGCTACGGCCTCGCGGCGGCAGGCGCCGCCGGCATCGAGCGCGTGGTCGAGCTCCTCGAGGAGGAGATGAAGGAGGCAATGGGCCTTCTTGGCGTCACCAGCCTCAAGCAGCTCGACAAGAGCTACATCAGCGCCGGCTGGCCCACCAACCTGCCCCATGTCCACAGCGCCTTCCCGCTCCTGAACCTGGAAGACAAGGGATACTGATACTCATGATCTTCCTCCCGACGCATAGGCGTCGGGAGGAAGTGAATGATCAGCCGCGGCCGATGAACGGCATCTTGGTGGCCATCACGGTCATGAACTGCACGTTGGCATCGAGCGGCAGGCTGTCCATGTAGACGATCGCCTGCGCCACCGCGTCGACATCCATGCGCGGCTCGACCATGGTCGTGCCGTTGGGCTGCGGAACGCCCTTGGTCATGCGGTCGGTCATCGGTGTGGCCGCATTGCCGATGTCGATCTGGCCACAGGCGATGTCATAGGCGCGGCCGTCGAGCGAGGTCGATTTCGTGAGGCCGGTGATCGCATGCTTGGTCGAGGTGTAGGCGACCGAGAAGGGCCGCGGCGCATGGGCCGAGATCGAGCCGTTGTTGATGATGCGCCCGCCGCGTGGCTTCTGGTCCTTCATGATCTTCATCGCTTCCTGCGTGCACAGGAAAGGCCCGGTGAGATTGGCTGCCACGACATTGAGCCAGGTCTCGTAAGGCAGCTCCTCGAGCGGCACCGGGGGCGCGCCGCCGCCGGCATTGTTGAAGACAAGATCGAGCCGGCCCCAGGTCGCCTTGACCTTGGCGAACAGCGACACGATGTCATCGCGCTTGGACACATCCGTCGGCACCGCGAGGGCGCTCGGCGCGTTGTTGCCGGCCAGCTTGGCCGTTTCGTCGAGCGCATCCTTGCGTCGTCCGGCCAGCGCCACCTTGTAACCGTTGTTCAACAGAGCCAGCGCCGAAGCGCGCCCGATGCCACTGCCGGCGCCAGTGACGACTGCAATCTTTCCGCTCATGGGTCCGTTCCTCCTCAAGGAGCGGACCCTAGCAGACCGACGCGTCGCCATTGAAGTGTCGCTTTGAACGCGTAAAGGTTGTGGCATGCATCGCCGTACCTTCGTTGCGGGCCTTGGCGCCCTGTGGTTGCCGTCGTTGGCGCGGGCCGAGGCGCCGCTGGCGGAAAATCCTTTCGGGCTGGGGATCGCCTCCGGCCATCCGACACCCAAGTCCGTGGTGCTTTGGACGCGGTTGCTGGCGGCGTCGCCAACCGAGCCGCTGGCCGGTCCATTTGCTGTCGACTGGACGATCGCCGAAGACGAGCGTTTGCAGCGGGTGGTCCGCCATGGGCAGGCGACGGCCGAGCCGCGCTGGGGGCATTCCGTCCATGTCGAAGTGGATGGGCTCAAGCCCGGTCGGCCCTATTGGTATCGCTTCGCCGTGAACGGCAAGGAAAGTCCCGTCGGGCGGACCCTCACAGCGCCTGAATCGAACGAGCGCGTCCCGCTCCTGCGGTTCGCCTTCGCCTCCTGCCAGCAGTACGAGCAGGGCTACTACGCCGCCCTACGCCACATGGCGGGCGAAGAGCTCAATGCCGTGCTGTTCCTCGGCGATTACATCTACGAGATCTCGTGGGGCCGCAATCACGTGCGCCATCACGATGCCGGCCGCCCGACTCTGCTGTTCGAGTATCGCAATCGTTATGCGCTCTACAAATCCGATCCCGACCTGCAGGCGGCACATGCCAGCCATCCATGGATCGTCACATGGGACGATCACGAGGTCGTCAACGATTACGCCAACGATCTCTCGCCGACCGATCCGGATCCCAGGCAGTTCCTGGCCATCCGTGCCGCCGCCTATCAGGCGTATTGGGAGCACATGCCGCTGCCTATGTCGATGCAGCCCAAGGGATCGTCGCTGAAGCTGTACGACCGCTACCGCTTCGGAGACTTGATGGAGCTCTTCGTGGTCGACGATCGGCAGTATCGCGCACACAACGCCTGTCATGCCGAACTCACGCGCGATCGCTTGCTGGTGGACTGCGCCGAGCGACTCGATCCGGCGCGCACCATGTTGGGCGCCGCGCAGGAAGCGTGGTTTGCCGACGGAATGAAACGGGCCTCGGCCCGCTGGAACCTGGTTGCCCAGCAGACGCTGATGGCAGAGGCCGGCCGGCTCACCAAGGATGGCAAGCGTGCCTTTTGGGGCGACGGTTGGGATGGTTATCCGGCCGCGCGCCGAAAGCTGTTGGACGCCGTCGCGGCCTCGCCGGTGAAGAACACGGTCGTCGTGAGTGGCGACGTCCATTCGTTCTGGGCAACCGACCTCAAGCAGGATTTCGCCACCCCCTTGTCGCGCACGGTGGCGACCGAATTCGTGGGCGGTTCAGTGACGTCGCAGGGCTTCACGAACGAGCGGATAAAGCCCTTGCTGCGCGACAATCCCCATCTGCGCTACGGTTTGGGGGAAGCCTATGGTTACGGTCATCTCGCACTCGACGCCAAGGCTGCGACCGTTTCCTTTCGCACCGTCGACGACGTGCGCGACCCCAAGTCGGGCATCAAGACGTCGGCGCAGTTTGCCGTCGAGGCCGGCGATCCCGGCGTGAAGCGCGCCTAAATCGGTGGCTCGACGCCTTCGAGCATGATCAGCTTTCGGCTGAGGGCGGCGTCGCGAACGGCAAGCGCCTCAGCATATTCGGCGGAACGGTACCAGGCGCGGGCGCGGTCGATATCGGGAAACTCGACGACCACGACCATGCGTGGCCGCCAGTCGCCTTCGAGCGGTTCGATCGCACCGCCGCGCACCAGGTAGCGCCCGCCGTAGCGGGCGATCGAGTCAGCCGCGCGGGTCCGATAGATTTCGAGCGCGGCAGGATCGCGCGCGGATACGTCCGATATGAGGTAAGCAGCCATAGACGAAGTTTAGCGCTTCCTTTCGAACGGGTCTCGGCTGCGACTGGGGCTACTGATATCGTGACCGTATGAAATTATTGCTCACCCACGTTCCCCAGGCACGCAACCAGTACTACGGCGCCCGCGCCCTCAAGCGGCTGGCAGAGCTGGTGGAGGTCGTGGCGCACGAGGGCGATGCGCCTCTCCACCCGGTGGGCGTGATCGCGGCGGCGCGCGATGTCGATTTCATCATCGCCGATCGTGCGACCGCGATGCCCGGCGAGATCTTCGCCGGCCTGCCTCGACTCAAGGCTGTGATGCGCAGCGCGATCGACATCCGGAATATCGATGTCGCCGCGGCCTCGCAGGCGGGTGTGCTGGTCACGCACGCCGAGGCAGGTTTCGTGAAATCCGTTGTCGAGCTGACACTTGGCTTTCTGGTCGATCTGTCGCGCGGCGTCTCCCGTTCCGTTGCCGCCTATCGGGCGGGGGATGCGCCCGAGATCAAGGTCGGACGCCAGCTTGCCGGCAGCACGGTGGGCATCATCGGTTACGGCCGCATCTCGCGAGAACTGGCACCGCTCCTGGCAGCCATGGGCATGACCGTGCTGGTGTCCGATCCCTACGCGCAGGTCGACGATCGCCGGTTCATCAAGCTGCCGCTGGAAGAGCTGCTCGGTCGCGCCGATTACGTGGTCTGTTTCGCCATCGCCAACGAGGAGACCGAGAACCTGATGAATGCCGCGGCCTTCGCGCGCATGAAGCCCGACGCCTTTTTCATCAACATGTCGCGCGGCAACCTGGTCGACGAAGCGGCGCTGACTCGGGCGCTGCAGGAGGGCCGGATCGCCGGTGCCGCGATGGATGTGGGTCGGGCACCCGATCAGATGCCGTCGCCGGAACTTGCGCGACTGCCCAACGTCATCGCCACGCCGCACATCGGCGGCCTGACGCCGCCTGCCAGCGAAAGCCAAGCCTTCGACACGGTGCGCCAGGTCGAGGCCCTCGTGAAAGGCGAGGTGCCTCCGGGCGCCGTGAATATCGACCGCTGGACCCGCCGTCCTACGTAGCGCGTGATGCCAGCATCGGCTCCTGCGCAGAATCGTCCGCAAGGTCGCTGTTGTTGGTCTCTGGCCCCCACCAGACGGCAAGGGCCGTCACCAGGGACAGGAAGATCACGTAGCAGGCGACTCCCCACGGCGCGCCAGCCATGTAACCCACCAACGCGGCGGCGATGAGGGGCGAAGGCCCTCCCGCCAGGATCGAGCCCAGTTCGCGCGCGAAGGCGAAGCCCGAGTAGCGCAGGCGCGGGCCGAACAGCTCGGCGAAATAGGCGGCCTGCGGGCCGAACATCGCGGCGCTGCCAATGCCCATCACCAGGATGAAGGCGAGTGCGATCAGCGTCGGATCAAGCGTGTTCGTCAGCAGGAAGAACGGGAAGGCGAAGGCCGCGGAGAAGAGGGCGCCGCCCATATAGACGGGACGTCGTCCCACTTTGTCCGACAGCCAGGAGAAGAACAGGATGCCGAAGATCTCGGCGAAATTGCCTAACATCACGCCGGTGATGGCGACTTCCTTCGGCATGTGCAGAGTGTTGATAACATAGCCCAGGCCGAAGACCGGGAAGAGATAGCCAAGTCCGTTCTCGGCGAGGCGTGCGCCGATCACCACGAGGAAATTGCGCGGATGGCGGCGCACCGCTTCGATCACCGGGGCCTTGAGCGGTGGCCGCTTGGCGCCGACTTCAGTGAAAATCGGCGTCTCCGAGACCTTGGCGCGAATGTAGACGCCGAGACCGAGCAGCAGCAGCGAGATCAGGAACGGGATTCGCCAACCCCAGGACAGCAGATCGTCCTTCGACATCATGGTGACGAGATAGAAAACACCGGCGGCCAGGAGATTGCCGACCGTCACGCCTATCGGAGCGAAACTGCCATAGAGGCCACGTTTGCCGGGCGGAGCGAACTCGACCGCGAGGATAACGGCGCCACCGTACTCGGCGCCGGCGCCGAACCCCTGCAGCAGGCGCATCAGGAGCAACAGGATTGGCGCCCAGATGCCGATCGAGGCATAGGTCGGCAAACAGCCGATCAGGAAGGTGCCGCCACCCACCAGCAGGATGGTCGCGACCAACATCGGTTTGCGGCCCATGCGATCGCCGAAATGGCCGAAGAAGAGGCCACCGAACGGACGAGCGAGGAAGCCCACGGCAAAAGTCGCATAGGCCGCAAGCGTGCCGACATTGTTGTCGTATTTGGGAAAGAACAGCTCGCCGAACACGAGCGCCGATGCCGTGCCGTAAATGAAGAAGTCGTACCATTCCAGCGCCGATCCGACGGCCGACGCCATCATCACATGGCGAAGCTTGGATGCGGAAACGCCGCCACCTCCAGCAGCTACTGGCTCAGCCATTCTTTCGCTCCCTTAATCCTTTGTTATTGTTTATGATAACGTTATCATTATTGATTCGTCAATGGTCCAAAGCGAGTTGAAAAGAGCTAGCGGCGTCTTACGTCGTTAGGGAAATGCTGCGCTCGAAGGACCTGATCGCAGTCCACATCGCTGACGACGATGTGGGCGACTACCGCGTCCGCGAAGCGGGCTGGTATGCGGTCGACGACAACGACAAAGTTGTCCTCGGCCCATTCGACAGCCTCGCCGAATGCGACCGCGCGATTCGTGATCGATTGCTTCGCATCGGTTCTCCAGCATCCGACTGATCCCGGCCGCCCCAATCCAGGGTTGCAGTCGTGGGCGCACGGCTATCAAGCAACTCCGAAATGAGCTGCCACATTTTTATCACAATCCCTCCAATTTGCGTGAGATCACACTGGTTTAGGGGGGAGACATGACATGGCATATCAAGATGGCCTGAAGCAGGCTCATTCTGATCTGGAGCCACTCGCCGCGCTGCGGTCTCCGGTCACTGTACTTCTCGGGGTTTCCGATTTGGCGGGCCAAGCTCTCGGCGGGCTGGGACTCAAGACCGTCCTCGATCTTGCAACTTCTCCGTTCTTTTCGGTCGCCGCTTCGGTCGCGAGCGGAGCTGGCAACGGGGCGACGCAGGCGTTTCCCCTTGGCGAGATTCCGGGCGGATTGCTCGTCGATGGCGGGCCAACCGATCTTGCGAGTCTCGCCCGTGCCGACCTGGCCGTGTTGCGGGCGCTCACGCCGGCGACAGCGAGCGCGCTCAAGCAGGCGTTGCAGGTCGACACGGTCGGCGATCTGGGCCGCTGGCCGTCTTACCGGGCCGCCAAGGATATTCTCGACGTGGTCAGCGGCAGCTTCTCCGATGAGACCGACGGCGAAGTGGCCGAGCTCATCCCGACGCTCGGTCAGTATCCTACGGAACGACATTTCTATTCGACGGTCGTGCTCGACCAGGTTGCCCAACAGAACACGGTGGATCTCGCGACGGCGGGGCCGATCGATCTAAGTCCTACGCTCAGCCTCGACTTCGGCTTCTCTGTGCCCGCGGTGGGTGCGCGACTTACCTTCCAGCAGTCGTGGTTTGCCCAGGGCTTCGCGCTCGGCAACCTACTCCATTCGCTGGCGCTGGCGCCAGGTGAGAGCACGCGTATCGCCGTGCTCGATTGGTCGCGGCAGACAGGCACCACCACGTCGGAATCGATTTCGGAAACCGAGCAGCTCTCCAATGCCACCACGCACAACCGCGCGGTGAGCGAGGTGCAGGACTCGGTGGCCAAGGAAGTGCAAAGCGGCTTCTCCCATACCGAGAGCACCGGTACGACCGAAGAAGGCGGGGCTGGCTTCGGACTCGCCCTGGGACCCGTGCTGATCGGCGGCGCGGGCGGCATCGGCCATACCACGACCTCGGCCGACAGCTACTCCAGCTCGGCGGGCTCTCGCAGCCTGTCGGCATCGATGAACCAGAAGGTGATGGACGCCACGCAGCAGGCGGCTTCTTCGTCGCGCAACCGCAGGGCGTCGATTGTGCAGGAAGTCTCGCAGCAGGAGCACGAGGCGGTCTCGACGCGCATCGTGGCGAACTACAACCACATGCACGCCCTCACGGTACAGTATTACGAGGTGGTCGAGCTCTATCGCGTATCGGTGTCATTGAGCGAAGCGGAACGCTGCCTCTTCGTCCCCATGAAGGTGATGGAGTTCACCGACCCGATGGTGCAGCGATATCAAGGGGTGCTCGCCGGTGCGGCCATCGACCGCCGGGCCCGTGAATTGCTGACCACCGAGTTCGGCTCCGTGCATCTCACACCCACGACGTCGGTGCCGCCATTTTGGACCGGCATCTTCACGACCATGACGGGCGTGCGCCTGGCCGCACGGGCGACGATCGCGGTCGCGGCCGGAACACCCGAGGCATCTGCGGCAACCACCGCGACGACGTCCACAACGGGCGAGGCGACGTCGTCGACCACCACGAGCCCGGCGACCGGGTCCGGGACGACGTCGTCGACCGATGCGGCCGCGAATCGGGTTTTCCGCTGGGATGTCGACGAACTCTCCCGGGCGGCCCGCCTGACCTCGTCAAACGTGGCTCGGGTCGATGCGGCTGGCGTTTACCTGGCGCAGAACACAACGCTTGCGGGCCTGACGGTCACGACGGACCGGCCGGGACCGGTCATTTCCGCAGTATCGCTCAAGCTTCACGACGGCAGCGCGCCGATTGCGCTCACCCGCACCTCGATCGACTGGCGCGTCCCGCAATCCGAGCCTCTGCAGGAGATCGCGGAAATCGTCGTGACCACCGAAGGCCAGGGGACTTTTGCGGGCACCATGACGCTCGAGCTCGACTATCTCGGGTCGCGATTCCCGCTCACTATCCCGGTCGGTGCCGTCGGCAATACGACCACGTCGGTCTGCACCATCGGCGCACCGGAAGCCGGCCCCGAGTTGCTGCAGCACCTGAACGCCAATCGTTTGTACTACAACCAGGCGATCTGGAGATCGCTGGATGCTTCGACCACGGCCCTGCTTCTCTCGCGATACAAATTCGAGAACCAGCCCGTGGCCAACCTGATCGACCCCAAGCCGTTGCAGGTGGCGGGGAACTACCTTGTCTTCCGCATGCCAGGCTTCATCGCGCGTCGCGATCTCGTCGATCGCACCGGCGCTGCGGCGGGCGGCGCCGACGATGCCTCGCTGGCGACCTGGAAGAAATGGCTGGCCGACAAGGGGCTCAACTTCGCCGACTTCACCGAGCAGGTCGTTCCGGTTCCCACCAGCGGCGTGTTCGCCGAGGCGGTGCTTGGCCGTTCGAACTCGGCCGAGAAGCTCGACGCCACGCGTTTCTGGAACTGGCAGGACTCGCCCATTCCGTTGCAGCCGCCCGAGATCGCCGCGATCAACATGGACTCGCGGGCGCAGAACATCGATGTGCGGCCGGGCCAGCTTGGACAACCTGTTCTGAACATCGTCAATCCGACCTCGCTGCCCGATCCGACCGGATTGGGCGCCATAATCGGCGCACTCCAGAACGGCGGCATGTTCCGCGATATGTCCGGGCTTGCCGCCACGATCGGGCTTGCCCAGGCGACCGGGGCCGATGCGACCAGCGCGGCCGCCGATGCGACCAGGCTCGCGGCGGCGAACATGCAGGTCGCCGCCCAGCACGACATCGAGGCGCGCAAGGTCGAGCTTGCCAAGCAGGCTCTTGCCCAGCAGGGCGCCTCGGGTGGCTCACCCAAGACCGCATCGGAAATGGGATCGCTTATCAATTCTGCTGCGGCGCGTGACAGGCAGCGGGCAACCGAACCGGCTAACGGCAACGGCGCAATGCTCCCCAGCGCCGGAAATGGCGGGTTCAACGGATCGGGCGGTGGCGACTACATGCCAGGCGTTTCCGATGCGGCGCGAGGCCTGCTCGGCTCAGGGTCGAACGGCAGCAGCCTGCAGGACAGTGCTTTCAATCGCGCCCTGTGGGGAGGGCTCGGCATGCCTGCTTCGGATTTCGTTCTGGCCGACGCCAAGGCCGCCGGCAGTGCGGCCGCTCCGCCCGTTGTGGCGCACCTGGATGAATCGCATCTCGAGGAATGGGTGCATCGGGCTCTGGACGGCACCCACGTCATCGGGTCTGTGGCGGAGATCGTCGAGATCTTCCATGCATCGACGGCATGGCCCGCGATCGAGGCGAGCCTCTCCTGGGGCGACGCTGCGGCAATAGGTGCCGCGGGCGCAGGAGAAGCTGGTGTCGCTGCGTTGATCGGCGAAATTGCCGTGCCCCTGGGATACGTGGCGGCGATTGTCGTTACCGTCCTGGCGCTGCACGAGGCCTTCACCACGGGAACCCGGATCCAAACCAAGAAGGGCTATTGCTACGGGATCATGTGGGAAGCCCTGAAGATGCCGACGCCCAACAGGACGTTCCAGCCCTGGGGCGGCGATACCGCCGAAGAATTGAAGGAAGCCTGGGACGAGGGCATCGATAAGGGCCGCTCCGCTTTCAGGAGTGACGTGAAGTTGCACAACCAGGTGCTGCTGCGCATCGCCTACGAGCAGATGACCCAGAATCGCTACAAGTTCACGCGGGCTGAGGGCCGGGTCCTCAATCTGCTCTGGGAACAGGTGCGCGGGAGCGATTCTATCGGCACCCACCTCGGGTGGATGGACGGTTCAGCGCCGGGCAGCGAGTACGACGAGAAGCTCGACCTCATGGATGGGCGCGGCGCGAACCAGCCGCCGGCCCAACCCCCGCAGCCTCAACCGCCGACGCCGCCACCTCCGCACTGATCCTTTTCGAGCCGATGCGCTAGTTCCCGGGCCCGCGTTCCATCGAGAAGGGCTGCCAGCGCTCGAGTTTGGACTTCTCCAGGATCGAGGGATTGACGCAGGCACGCGGCCATTTGCCAGAGAGCACCAGCGCGAGCTCCGCGCCGACTCTGCGCTTGCGCGCCTGGTCGAAGCGATCAGACGCCGAGGCGACGTGCGCCGTCAGGATCACGTTGTCCATGCCCAGCAACGGATTGTTGTGACCCACGGGCTCGGTCTCGAGGACGTCGAGGCCGGCGCCGGCGATCCAGCCCTCCTGCAACGCTTTGATCATCGCAGACTCATCGACCGTCGAGCCGCGGCCGGTGTTCACGAACAGGGAGGTCTTCTTCATCTTCCGGAAGTGCGGTTCCTTCATCAGGTGATGGGCGTCCTTGGTGCCCGGCGCGTGCATGGAGACGATGTCCGAGCGCTGCAACAACTCGTCGAGTCCGACTGGCTGCACGCCATACTCCGACATCACCAGCTCCTCGATGTAGGGATCATAGGCCAGCAATTGGAAGCCGAAGGGTGCGGCGCGCTTGGCAACTGCGCGAGCGACGTGGCCAAAGGAGATGAAGCCCAGCGTTTGGCCCATCAGTCGCGGGAACTGGTAGAGCATCGGCCGCGCCTTGGCCCATTCGCCGTTGCGCACCATGTGGTCCTGCACCACCAGCCGCCGCCAGGAGGCGAGGATCAGCGTCATGGCATGGTCGGCCACTTCCTCGATGAAGGTGTCGGGACAGTTGGTGACCGGAATGCCGAGCTTGGTCGCCGCCTCGACGTCCACCGAGTCGACGCCGACGCTGCCCAGCGAAACGACTTTCAGCTTCTTGCCGGCCTCGATGACCTTGGCGGTGATGCGGGGCCGGCCCTTGCCATAGATCGCATCGGCGTCAGCCGCGGCCTTGGCGAGCTCATTGTCGCCGCCCGAAACCTCGACGATTTCCGCGCCCAGCGCGGCCAGCGCCTCCATTTCCAGCGAATGATCGGTGCCGCCCGGGCCGGTTGTCACGATCTTGAATTTCGCCACGGCTAGTCTCCTCCGGTGATTTGAGCCAACTCTAGCGTATTATCGCGCGCCTCCAACCTCAGGGTATTGCATGCCAGCCGTCCGGAACGTTTTGTTGATCGTAGTCGACCAGTGGCGGGGCGCGATGTTGCCCAAGCTTGGCGCGAGCTATCTGAAACTGCCCAACATCGATCGTCTCAGCGCTGAAGGCGTGACGTTCCGCAACCATTTCACGCAGGCGGTTCCCTGCGGGCCGGCGCGGGCGAGCCTGCTGACCGGCATGTATATGATGAACCACCGCGCGGTGCAGAACACGATCCCGCTCGATTCGCGTTTCACCAATCTGGCACACGAGCTGCGGCGCGGCGGTTACGATCCGGCGCTGGTGGGCTACACGACCACGACGCCCGATCCGCGCCGGACCGCGCCCAACGATCCGCGGTTCTTCGTGTTGGGCGATATCATGGACGGCTTCCACCCGGTCGGCTCGTTCGAGAACCGAGACGCCTATTTCGGCTGGGTCGCGAGTCAAGGGTTCAAGCTGCCGAAGCAGCGGGACGATATCTGGCTGCCGCAGGGCGCGCCGGGAGCGGGCGCCACGTCGCAGCCGGCGGTGATCCCGAAGGAGCTGTCGGACACGGCGTGGTTCACCGAGCGTGGGCTCGCCTACTTGCATGGGCACGCCGGCAGGCCGTGGTTTCTGCATCTTGGCTACTATCGCCCGCATCCGCCCTTCATCGCGCCGGCGCCCTACAATGCGCTCTACCGGCCGGAGGACATGCCTGGTGTGGTGCGTGCGGCGTCGCCTGAGGAAGAAGGCAAACAGAACGCGCTGCTTGCCTACTATGTGAAGAACATCAAGCAGGCGAGCTTCTTCCAGGATGGCCGGGAGACTGGGTCGGCGATGACTGAAGGTCAAGTGGCCCAGATGCGCGCTACCTATTGCGGCCTCATGAGCGAGATCGACGATCATCTCGGCCGCGTCTTTGACTATCTGAAACAGACAGGACAATGGGATGACACGTTGATCGTCTTTACCTGCGACCATGGCGAGCAGCTGGGCGACCATCACCTGCTGGGCAAGATCGGCTATTTCGACGAGTCCTATCGCATTCCGATGATCATCCGTGACCCGCGCCGTGCGGCGGACGGCTCCCGCGGCAGCGTCGTCGAGACGTTCACCGAGACGATCGACACCATGCCGACCATTCTCGAATGGCTCGACCTGCCCGTGCCGCGCCAGTGCGACGGTCGCTCGCTGCTCGACTTTTGCGAAGGCAGGACGCCATCCGACTGGCGAACGGAAGTGCACTATGAGTTCGATTTCCGCGATCTCTACTACAGCCAGCCCGAAAGCTCGCTGGGCGTACCGATGGACAAATGCTCGCTGGCGGTCGTGCAGGACGAGGCCTTCAAGTACGTCCACTTCGCCGCCTTGCCGCCGCTTTTCTTCGACCTCAAGGCCGATCCTCATCAGTTCGTGAACCGGGCCGGCGATCCCGCCTACGCCTCTCGCATGGGTGACTATGCCGCGCGCATGCTGAACTGGCGGCTTGGCTTCGCCGATCGCACGCTCACCGGCTATCGTGCTACACCCAAGGGGCTGGAGGTGCGCGCCGCCTGATTTTCGCGCTAGAGTACGCTCCACACTCGGTGTCATCCCGAGCGCAGCGAGGGATCTTTGAGGCAATAAGTAAAGGTCCCTCGCTTTGCTCGGGATGACACCTACTCCTTTGACAAGACTGCGTGTCCTGAAAAATGGCTCAAGAAACCTACCGCCGGCCATCCGCCGGCACGCATCCACCTAATCTCTTCGAGGGCTACAAGTCGACGTCGGGCCGGGCACCGCGCCAGGCGCCGGTGGCTTTGCCCCACACGCTCTCGGAGACGACCGGTCCGTTGCTGGTTTCCGAGCGGCTCGATTCGCTCGAGAACGATCTCACACACCAGCGCATGGGCGAGCCGCTCGGTGAACGGATCATCGTGCATGGTCGCGTGCTCGACGAAGACGGCAAGCCTGTCCCCCAGGCGCTGGTGGAGATCTGGCAGTGCAACGCGGCCGGCCGCTACCACCATCCCGGAGACCAGCATGATGCACCGCTCGATCCCAATTTCTATGGCGGCGGCCGGGCGCGGGCGGATGCGGAGGGCCGCTATCAGTTCATCACCATCAAGCCCGGCGCCTATCCATGGAAGAACCATCACAATGCCTGGCGTCCCGCGCACATCCATTTCTCGCTGTTCGGGCCCGCGTTTGCCACGCGCCTGATCACGCAGATGTACTTCCCTAACGATCCGCTGCTCGCCTTCGATCCGATCTACAACTCGGTGCCGGAGGTGGCGCGGCCTCGCCTGCAGGCGGCATTCGATATGGACTCGACCCGGCCCGAATGGGCGCTCGCCTATCGCTTCGACATCGTAGTGCGCGGCCGCAACGCCACGCCCATGGAATGAGTTCATGTCAAACGAAGCAACGCCATCGCAAACGATCGGCCCGTTCTATTTCGGCACGCTGATCAAAGCCTATCGTCACGATCTCGCACCGGCCAGTGTGGCGGGTGAGCGGATCGATCTCGTGCTCAGCCTGCACGACGCCAACGGCGCAATCGTGCCCGACGGATTGTTCGAGATCTGGCAAGCCAATAGCCACGGCCGCTACAACCATCCCGAGGATCGCCGCAACCTGCCGCTCGATCCCGGTTTCGACGGCTTCGGACGCGCCTCGACCGATGGCGACGGTTGCAGCCACTTCAGCACCATCAAGCCGGGCCGCGTGCCGTGGCCCGAGGGTGGCCTGCAGGCACCGCACATCAACGTCTCGATCTTCGCCCGCGGTGTGCTCAACCGCCTGGCGACGCGCCTCTACTTCGATGGCAACCCGGCGAACGCAGACGATCCTGTGCTGAAGAAGATCGAGCCGAAGCGGCGTGCAACATTGCTCGCCAAGCGGGACGACAAGGGAACATGGTGCCTGCCGATCCATCTCGGCGGACCCAACGAAACCGTCTTCTTCGACGTCTGATCCGATGGTCCGCCGTCTGGTCAACGCGCTCGGGGCAGCGGCCCGGACGGCTGGAGCCTTCTCGGATGAAGCGACGCTGCGGCACATGCTGCGCTTTGAGGCCGCGTTGGCACACGCAGCTGCCGGCGCCGGCCTGATCCCCGCCGAGTATGCGCCGCCCATTGTCGAGGCTTGCGATCCCGCGCTCTACGATCCGGCGACCCTTGCCGAGGCGGCACGGCGCACCGCGACGCTGACGGTTCCGGTGGTGAAGGCCCTCACCGAGGAGGTGCGCAAGCGCAATGCCGAGGCGGCCGCCTACGTTCATTGGGGCGCCACCAGCCAGGATGTGATCGACACAGCTCTCGTGCTGCAAATGGGCGAAGCACTGCTGCCGCTGCTGAAAGATCTCGGCCGCATCGTCGACCGGTTCGCGCGCCTCGCGAAAAAGCATAGGGCGACGCCCATGCTTGGCCGCACGCTCCTGCAGCCCGCGACGCCTCTCGCGCTCGGCCAAAAGATCGCCGGCTGGGCATCCGATATCGATCGCGCCAAGCGTCGGCTCGCGGCCTCATTCCTGGAGGCGCATGTCCTTCAGTTCGGAGGCGCATCGGGCTCGTTGTCCGCGTTGGGCAACAAGGCAAAGCCGGTGATGACGGAACTGGCGAAGCGCCTCGGCCTGAGGCTGCCGCCGGCTCCCTGGTTCACGCAACGGGTGCGCATTGCCGCGGTGGCGCAGGATGCGGCCCTCGTGGTCGGCGCTCTCGGCAAGGCGGCGCGTGATATCTCGCTCATGATGCAGTTCGAAGTCTCCGAAGCCGCGGAGCCCGCCGGCGCAGGCCGTGGCGGCTCGTCGACCATGCCGCACAAGCGCAATCCGATCGGTGCTGCGTTGGTCCTGGCGGCCGCCACGCGTGCACCGCATCTCGCCGCGACCGTCGTGGCCGCCATGCCTCAAGAGCACGAGCGTGCGCTCGGCGGCTGGCAGGCCGAATGGCCGGCGCTCACATCGTTGTTCGATGCCCTGGGATCTGCTGTCGAGGCCATGCTCGAAGTTTCGTCGGGCCTGACGGTCGACGCTGACAATATGCAGGCCAGCATCGATGCCACGTCCGGCATGGTGCTGGCCGAGCGCGCGACCTTCCTGCTCGCCGAGCAGATGGGCAAGGAGAAGGCTGCCGTCCTCGTCGAGAAGGCGCTGGCGAAAGGCGGCTCGTTCATCGAGGCGCTGGGTCAGTTCGAGGAAGAACTGTCGGATGAGGAGGCGATGCTGGGTTACTCGCCGAAGTTCGTCGACCGGCTGCTCGCCGATCTCAAACGTAAGTAACCTTCACGATCTCGATTTCCTCCACGCCACCCGGCGTGTGCATCTTCACGACGTCGCCCTCGTAGGCCCGCATCAGAGCCTTGGCGACGGGAGAGATCCAGCTCACATGGCCCTTACCCGGCTCGACCTCGTCGATGCCCACGATCTTGATCGTACGTTCCTCGCCCTTGGCGTTGGCCCAGGTCACGGTGGCGCCGAAGAACACCTGATCGGTCTTGGGGCGTTTGGCCGGATCGACGACCTCCGAACGCTCCAGCCGCTTGCTGAGGAAGTGGATGCGTCGATCGATCTCGCGCAAGCGTTTCTTGCCGTAGAGATAGTCACCATTTTCCGACCGGTCGCCGTTGGCGGCGGCCCAGGACACGACCTGGACGACCTCCGGCCGCTCCTTGCGCATGAGCGTCATCAGCTCCTCGCGCATGCGGTCGAAGCCTTGCGGGGTCATGTAGTTCTTGGCACCCGTCGGCAGCCCGCCCGTGTCCTCGGGCAGGTCGTCGTCCAGCTCGTCGTCGGTTTCCTTGGTGAAGGCCTTGCTCATTTCGGTCCTTAATCTATCAAGGGTGGCCCGATGAACGCCACCCATCCCCGCCTGCAACGCGCCTCCGGCGAGAGCCGGGTGGTCTTCGCAGTGCGGGATGGTGCCACGCGCCTGGCCGATCTCTATCAACGCGATCCCTGCCGGGTATTGTTCCCGGACCCTGGGCCCGGAAATCCACCGGAAGCGGTGCTACTTACGACCTCGGGCGGCGTCACCGACGGCGATGTGCTGAAGATCTCGGTGGAGGCGGGGCCCGGTGCGAGGGCCGTGGCCACCACCCAGGCGGCAGAAAAGGTCTATCGCGCGGCCCGATCGGTCGAGCATTGCTCGATCGATGTGGTCCTCTCGGTCGGCGAGGGCGCTTCGCTCGACTGGCTGCCTCAGGAGACGATCGTGTTCGAAGGCGCGAGGCTGAAGCGCCGCACCACGGCCAATATCGCCGAGGGGGGATCGCTGCTGGCCTGCGAGATGGTGGTGCTGGGGCGCGCCGCCGCGGGCGAGCGCTTCACGGGCGGCCTGCTGCTCGATGCCTGGTCGGTGCGGCGCAATGGCCGGCTGGTCTGG
Source organism: Alphaproteobacteria bacterium (assembly GCA_017308235.1). GTDB lineage: Bacteria > Pseudomonadota > Alphaproteobacteria > Reyranellales > Reyranellaceae > Reyranella. Next base: position 250,915 of record JAFKFL010000013.1, read on the forward strand.
ACCGACGCGTTGCGCGTGGAAGGCGAGACGCTGATGGGAGCGGGCTTTGGCGACGCCAATGCGCTTTCGACCGTGATCGGCGTCTGGGAGACGTCTGCCCCTCATTTTGAAAGAGCGCGGACGTTGCTGGAAGGGGCAGAGGCGGTGCGTGCCGGCGTCACGCTGGTGAACGGCGTGATGGTCGCGCGGCTTCTGGGCGAAGCGACAGCGGTACGGCGTGCGACCACAAGCTTCCTTGGCGATCTTCGTGGCCGGCAACTGCCGCGCGTTTGGCATGTTTGATGCAGCTCGTTGGCCGCTATAGTTGGAAAAAGGCCAGGGGGAACGCGGGCAATGAATTTGACGCCTCGGGAAAAGGACAAGCTGCTGGTTGCCATGGCGGCCAATGTGGCGCGCCGCCGCCTCGAGCGCGGCGTAAAGCTCAACCACCCTGAAGCCGTGGCATTGATCACCGACTTCGTGGTCGAGGGTGCACGCGATGGTCGTTCGGTCGCAGACCTGATGCGCGACGGCGGCACCGTGATTCGCCGCGAGCAGGTGATGGAAGGCATCGCCGACATGATTCACGAGATCCAGGTCGAGGCGACCTTTCCTGACGGCACCAAGCTCGTCACCGTCCACAACCCGATCCGTTGAGGAGCCTGCATGAAACCGGGTGAAATCCTCGCGAGCCCAGGCGAACTCGAGCTGAATGCAGCCAAGGGCCGGAACTCCATCACCATCGAGGTCGCGAATACCGGCGACCGGCCGATCCAGGTCGGCAGCCACTATCATTTCTTCGAGACCAACGAGGCGCTGAAGTTCGACAGGAAGCGCGCCAAGGGCATGCGGCTCGATATCGCTGCTGGCACGGCGGTGCGTTTCGAGCCTGGCCAGTCGCGCACGGTGCGGCTCACGCCCTACATGGGTGGGCGCGAATCACACGGCTTCCAGGCCAAGGTGTCGGGCAAGCTTGGACCTGTCGCCAGGGTCGGTCGGTCGAATGAAGGGCCGACGAAAATCTCGCGTGCGGCCTATGCCGGCATGTTTGGGCCGACGGTGGGCGACAAGGTGCGGCTCGCTGATACCGATCTCTTCATCGAAGTGGAGAAGGACCACACGATCTACGGCGAAGAAGTGAAGTTCGGCGGCGGCAAGGTGATCCGCGACGGCATGGGCCAAAGCCAGCGCACCCGCGCCCAGGGTGCCGTCGACACGGTGATCACCAATGCCTTGATCCTCGACCATTGGGGGATCGTGAAAGCCGATATCGGCCTCAAGGACGGGCTCATCGTGGGCATCGGCAAGGCCGGCAATCCCGATGTTCAGCCGGGGGTCGATATCATCATTGGGCCGGGCACCGAGGCGATCGCAGCTGAGGGCAAGATCGTCACCGCGGGCGGCATCGACTGCCACATCCATTTCATCTGCCCGCAGCAGGTCGATGATGCGCTCTATAGCGGCATCACCACCATGATGGGCGGCGGCACCGGCCCGGCGCACGGCACTCTCGCGACCACAGTCACGCCGGGCCCGTGGCATCTCGGCCGCATGCTGCAGGCAGCTGAAGGATTGCCCATGAATCTCGGCTTCTTCGGCAAGGGCAATACGAGCAAGTCCGCCGGCATCCGCGAGCAGGTCGAGGCCGGCGCCTGCGGACTGAAGCTGCACGAGGATTGGGGCACCACGCCAGCCGCGATCGACAACTGCCTCTCCGTTGCCGACAAGATGGATGTGCAGGTCGCGATCCATACCGACACGTTGAACGAGTCTGGCTTCGTCGAGACCACACGTGCCGCCTTCAAGGGCCGCGCCATCGCAACCTTCCATACCGAGGGTGCGGGCGGCGGCCATGCGCCTGACATCATCCGGCTGGCGGGCGAGAAGAACGTGATGCCGAGCTCGACCAATCCCACGATGCCCTACACGGTGAACACCGTGGACGAGCATCTCGACATGTTGATGGTGTGCCATCATCTCGACGCGCGCATTCCCGAAGACGTGGCCTTCGCCGAAAGCCGCATCCGCAAGGAGACCATCGCCGCCGAGGATATCCTGCACGACATGGGCGCCTTCTCGGTGATCTCGTCGGACAGCCAGGCGATGGGGCGCGTCGGCGAGGTGATCATCCGCTGCTGGCAGACCGCCGACAAGATGCGCAAGCAGCGCGGCCGCCTGCCGGAGGAGAGCGGCGACAACGACAATTTCCGCGTCCGCCGCTACATCGCCAAATACACCATCCACGCCTTCCACA
>JAFKFL010000039.1 GCA_017308235.1 Alphaproteobacteria bacterium
GTTGTTGAGGGCGAAGGCGTCGGAAGCCGTCACCGTGGCATTGCTGGCAAGCGTGCCATCGTTGAGAGCATACCCTGCGACCGTGATGTCGCCGTTCTCGATCACGCCACCGTTCTGGACCAGCGCCTGCTGGGTCTGGTTGGTGGTGCCGAGGTCGAGCGTACCGCCGTTGACCGTGGTGATGTTGTTGGCCGCACCCAGCGTGCCGTTACCCGAAAGTGCCAGCGTACCGTCCTGGACGGTGGTACCGCCGGTGTAGCCGTTGGCGCCGGTGAGCGTCACGGTACCCGTTCCGGACTTGGTCAGTGCGCCGGCCCCACTCAGCGTGCCGTCGACGGTGCCGTTGCTAACATTGAAAGCATCGGAGGCCGTCACCGTGGCGTTGCTGGCAAGCGTTCCGCCGGAGAGCGTATAGTCGGCCACTGTCACGTCGCCGTTCTGTACCGTGCCGCCGTTCTGGACCAGCGCCTGCTGGGTCTGGTTGGTGGTGCCGAGGTCGAGCGTGCCGCCATTGACCGTGGTGGTGTTGCTGGTCGCCCCCAGCGTGCCGTTACCCGCCAGAATCACCGTGCCGCTGTTAACAGTGGTACCGCCGGTCTGGCTGTTGGGGCCAGTAAGCGTCACGCTGCCGTTACCCGCGCTATCGGCGAAATTGATATGGCCCGGCGTGGACGCGTCGGCGTTGGAGAAGGTGCCGGAAAAGGTCGTATTGGCGCCGGCGGCGTCGATCGTGTTGGTCGAGGAGGAATCGAGCGTGAAATCGTTGGAATAGGTTGCGCCGTTCTGATCCGTCACCAGTGTGCCGCCCTTGAAGACCGGATTGACGGTACTACCCAGATTGCTGGCGCTGTAGGAAGGCTGAGCTGTGTCGATGTCCGAGGCGCTGACGCCGGGGACGACGATGTTGCCATCGTCGGTGATAATGAAGCTGCCGGTGCTGACGGCGGTACCTGCCGGTTCCCAGTTCACCGACAGTCCCGATGGATTGGCGTATTGGAAATTATAGGTTCCGGCGGAAAGATCGGTAAACGTGGCTCCCTGAAAGTTATAGACGCCTTGGGAATAAGGCGTTGAAGTCAGCGAATTGCCGTCCGCACTTACATAAAAATAATTTTGTCCAACGGTTAAGCCGGGCAGCAGGGTTCCGTTAGAAACGGGAGTTGCTGTCAGCATGCTGAACGCGCTATTGCCGACAAGCGCGCCGGTGCTGTCATAGAGATTGGCGGAGCCTTCGGCGGCGATGACGTTGTTGTGCCAACTGCCGTAGATGACCTGCACGTCATAAAGCCCTGCCGTGCCGGAAGCCGCTGGCGTCATGATATAGCCGAGCGAATCCGTATGCGCCTGCGCTGCGAGCGGCGCAGCCAGGACGCCGGCGGCGACCAGACCGGCTTTGCAGAGAGCGTTCGCGCCGATCTCGATCCGCCCGATCGATGCCAGAAGATTGAAGGAGACGGAAGCGAGCAAATGTTTGCGCAATAAGCGCGGCGTTTCATGTGTTGCAAACACCGAATTTCCCGTGCCGGGTTTGCAACCGGAAGCAATGCTTCCCGAAGCATCCTTGCTGAAAAATTGGTTCGATTTCCCGTTTCGCCCGGAAGGCGCGGTGTTGCCCTTTGACATGTTTTTATCCCGCCGCTTATTGATTCTGCTGAACAAATCAGCCCTATGGCGCGGTCTAGGCGGGTTTCAAGCTTTCAACAACGGGGGAAAATGTAACGAATGAATCGATATGTAACGAAATGTAACGGAAGTTGTGTTCAGACGATCACAGGTTGAATGCAATCGGCAAAATCATCCGGATCGTCGTGCCTTTGCCCTCAACGCTGTCGGCTTCGACTGAGCCGCCATGGGCCTCGATGATTCTGGCGACCAGAAACAATCCCAGACCGGAGCCTTCCACTGTTCGGGCATTCGATCCGCGCACCATATTGCCGAACACATGCGGCAGTTCCTGCGCGGGGATGCCGATGCCCTGGTCCGCAACCGCAATGACCGCATGGGACCCCTGCCGCTGGAAGGAAAGCGTGATTGCGCCCCTGCCTTGAAGCGATGTGTATTTCACGGCGTTTTCCAGAACGTTTATGATGGCGATCTCAAGCATTTCGGCGTCGGCGTGGATCGTCACGGCATGAGCGTCTTCGGACATCACAAGCTGGATCTCGGTGTCGTTGAGTTGGTCCTGCACGCGCTGGTGGGCGGCCAGCACGATCGATCCAGCCTTGATCGTTGCCATGCGTGGCCGGAAGGAAGGGCCTTGCAGGCGGCTGCGGATCAGATTGGCTTCCAGCAGTTCGACCAGCCGCGATATGGAGCGGCGGATAAGATTGATGCGGTCGTGATTTTTGGCATCGTGGGCGGGGAGGGCCAGCGCGATACTGTCGATGCTCGACCGGATCGCGGCCAATGGCGTACGGTATTGATGTGAAATGACCTCCAGAAAGCGCACCTGCAGCAATTGCGATTGCATCTCGGCCTGCAATGCTTCCTCCGCGGTATGGCGGGCTTCGACGAGTTCACGCGTGCGCTCTTCGACTCGTTGCGCGGCAATGCGCTCGGCCGTCTGAGCGCTGCGCAGCGCCTGTGCCTGCATGACGCGGTTGCGGTTTTCGACGTCGCGCAGGCGGACGGCGAGGGAACTGGTCAGGAGCAGCGTCTGGATCAGCACAGCCAGGCCGTAGGCGTGAAAGGTCCAGTTCGAAAACAAGTCCAGTCCGAGCCGCGACAGCATACCGAGCGTTGCGCCGGCCGCCATCACGCAGAAGGCCGCCGCACGCATGCGGCTGGCGACGCCCTCGCTGCGCCACTGCCGCAGGCTTTCCACCGTGACGAGAGCGACGCCGACTATGCTGAGCGTGGAGCCGTACGGGCCGAATTGCGCTGTATAGCCCGCCAGCGACAGGCCCGCGCCGACGAGGCCGAACAGCGCGCAGAATTTCAGCGCCTTGTTCAGCCACGGGGCCCGCCGTCGCGTGCGCAGGATCTTGTTATAGGCGACGGCGCTGGCGGCCATACCGGCCCATGCGTTGAAGCCGATGAACGCGTCATTAGCCGCTCCGGCACCGCCAAACAGATAGGCATGGCTAAAGCCGAGATTTCCGAAATAGATCAGGATGACGCCGAACGTGCTGAGCGCCAGCAGGGGATATTCCGCCCGGCGCACGAAGTAGAAGAACACCAACTGCGTCAGGCACAATATGCCCATGCCGCCGAACCAGAGGCCATAGACGGCACCGTTGGCGAGCACGCGATAGTCATGTCCCTCGGCGTCCTCCAGGCGCAGGGAGAACAGCGTCGAGGAATTGGTGTTGGCGATGCGGATATAGATTTCGGTTTGCTTGCCGGCCTTGAAGATAACGGACGCCGCATTGTCGAGGCTGGAAATGCCGTTCATGGGCGGGGGCCGGTGATCGCCGCCCTGAAAATCCGAGAAATCGGCCGTTTCGCTGCCTTTGCCGGGCGGGGCGACGTAGATATCGACAAAGTCGAGAAAATTGGAAGTAACGGACAGGATGCCGCGCGCATCGGCCGTGCCGCGCAGCGAAAGCTTTATCCAGATCGCGGTTTTGCGGAACCCGAAATTGAAATTGCCGCTCGCCACGGGACGAAACTCCTTCTGGCGCTGCGGTGTCAGGATATCGTCGAGGCTCAGCGCGAAAGAATCGTCGGTCAGGACCGCTATGCCGCTCGTGAGGCCGGGCAGGGACGGAGTGCCGGATGCCAAAGCCTTGCCTGCCAGAGCAAAAGACAGCAGGCACCAGCAGAAAAGAGCCATGGTGCGGCGGATGGTCACGCCCATGTTCGCGTTACACGGGAATCCGTGAATTGCTTCTATCTCTGGGTTGGCGCGCGGTGAACGGTTCTGTAAACCCATTCTATAATCTCTGATTCTGTAATAAGAGCCTAGGTCGATGGTCGTTCACACAATGAATTCGCCGCAGGTGGGGGCTGATCCGTCTTTCGGACCGGCCCGGGTCCTTCTGGTTGAAGACGATCATGATCTTCGGCAGAGCCTTGCCGATTATCTGCGCCTTCGCAGCCTCATCGTCGGCGAGGCTGCGTCGGGTATCGAATTTTACAAGGCGCTTCGTCAACAGTCTTTTGACGTCGCCGTGCTCGACGTCAACCTGCCGGACGTCACCGGCTTCGATCTGGCATCCGATATCGCAACCACAAAGGAGATGGGCGTCATCCTGCTGACGGCGCGCACGGCGCGAGAAGATCGCATCCGCGGCTATGGCGAGGGCGCCGATCTCTATCTCACCAAGCCGGTGGACAGCGAGGAACTTGTGCTGGCGATCGGAAATCTGGCGCGCCGGACCCGTATGGCATCCGGCGGCGCGCGGCCGGCGCAGTCCGGAACGGGCAAGCAGGTCCGGCTGCGGCTGGAGCGGGAAAAGCGGGTCCTGCGGGCAGGCGATATGGCACCCGTCAGGCTATCGGCGCGAGAAGTGCTGCTGTTTGAGTATCTGGCTGCACATGCGGGCGAGACGATCAAAAGGGAAGAGGTGCTGCGTCTGTTCGGCGAGCCGGAGAGCAACCCGGATAGCCGCCGTCTGGACGCCGCGCTGACGCGATTGCGCGGCAAGTTCATGACCCGAAACATGGAATGCCCCTTGCAGGTCGTCTACGGGGCGGGTCTGCGGCTCATCGAGGCCGTGGAGATCGTTTGATACGCCTTTGGCACGGACCGAAGCGCGAAGCCGGTCTGGAGACAATGCAACTCGAAATCTGATCGGTCGCGACGGTTCCAGCTATGGGGATCATTTCCGCCGCAACTGGCTAGGCGGCTGTCCGAAGTACCGCTTGAAGGCGCGTGAAAGCGAACTGATCGAGGAAAAGCCGGTCTGTTCCGCCGTGTCGGCCATCGAGAGATGCGTATCGAGGATCAACCGCCGCGCCGCCTTCAGCCGCAGCGCCAGATAATACTGACCGGGTGATTGCCCGATAACATGGGCGAACAGCATTTCGAGGCCGCGCGTCGAAAGTCCGAGCCGGCGGGCGATGCCCGATACCGGAATGGGGCGGTCGATATGGCTTTCCATGATGCGGATCGCCTCGGCGAGGCGCGGCTCGCGGTCGAGAAGCCGGCCGAGCGAGACCAGCGGCTGTGTATCAGATGCCTGCCTGACCTCATCGTAGATATAGAGGCTGGCCACGTCCAGCGCGAGGGAATAGCCGTGACGGGTGCGGATCAGCGCCAGCATCATGTCGAGCGCCGGCGCGGCCCCGCCGGTGGTGAGGAAAGCGTTGTCGCGCACCCAGCGGTCGGAACGGGTCTCCACCTCCGGGAAACGCTGGGCGAAGGCTTCGAGATCCTCCCAATGGGTCGTCGCCTTGCGGCCGTCGAGAAGCCCGGCTCTCGCCAGAACCCATGAACCGGCTTCGATGCCGATGACGAGCCGCGATTGCCGCGCCGCCTGCCGCAGCGTATTGAGAAGCCTTGGCGTCGCATGATCGAGCGCGTGGAAGGCGCCGATAACGATGAGGATATCCTGTGCCCCTGCCGTGAACGGCCCGCCCGCCGACACCTTGAGGCCGGCGGAAGTGACGGGGTCGCTCCCGTCCGGCGACACCACCCGCCAGCGATAGAGCGAACGGCCGGCCACACGGTTCGCGCCACGCATCGGGTCCAGTGTGGCGGCGAGCGACATGAGCGAGCAATCGGGCAGAACCAGCAGCGTTACGCTCAATTCACTGTCGGATGGCTCGAAAATCATGTGCTTCGCTGTTCGCCAAATGGATTTCGTAAAATGATAATCCGGTCCAATAACGACCTGTCAAGCTTTGCCTGCAAGTTTGAGGAAAACACCATGCCGCTACAGCCTTCCCGCGAGATATTCATCACCGCCGCCGTCACGGGCGCGGGTGCCACCACGCACCGCTCGAACAAGGTTCCGATTACGCCGCGCCAGATCGCGGACGCGGCCATCGAAAGCGCCGAAGCGGGCGCTGCGATCGCCCATATCCATGTGCGAGATCCCGAAACCGGCGAGCCGTCGCGCAAGCCCGAACTGTTCCGCGAAGTGGTGGACCATATCCGCGCCTCCGGCGTCGATGTCGTGCTCAACCTGACGGCAGGCGTCGGCGGAGACCTCGTCCTCGGCTCGGCGGAAGCGCCGCTGCCGCCGGATGCCGCGAAGACCGACATGGCCGGCGCGACCGAGCGCCTCGTTCATGTGGCGGAGCTTCTGCCGGAAATCTGCACGCTCGATTGCGGCACGATGAATTTCGGCGAGGGCGATTACGTGATGACAAACACGCCTGCCATGCTCAAGGAGATGGCGGCGCAGATACAGCGGCTCGGCGTGCGGCCGGAGATCGAGATTTTCGACACGGGCCACTTGCCGCTCGCGCAATGGCTGCAACAGCAGGGCCTCATCGACGATCCGGTCATGGTGCAATTGTGCATGGGCATTCCGTGGGGCGCGCCGGACGATCTGGCCACGCTCGTCTCCATCCTGCACAACCTGCCGAAGGACTGGGTTTTTTCCGCCTTCTCCATCGGCCGCAACCAGCTTCCTTACGCGGCGCTGGCGGTTCTGGCCGGCGGCAATATCCGCGTCGGGCTGGAGGACAATATCTGGCTCGAAAAGGGCGTGCTGGCCTCCAATGGCGATCTGGTGGCGCGCGCCAGAACCATTGCCGTCAACATGGGCGCGAAGGTGCTGACACCTGCCGAGGTCCGGCAGAAACTGAAACTCACGAAGCGCTGGTGATATCCATGAGCAACCATCCTCCCAGGATCGCCCCTCCAAAAATCGCCTGTATCGGCAGCGGTGTCATTGGCGGCGGCTGGGCCGCGCGCTTTCTGCTCAACGGCTTCGACGTCAGCGTTTACGATCCGTCGCCCGATGCGAAGGCGACGACCGAGCGTATCCTCGCCAATGCCCGCCGCGCGCTGGCGGCGCTGACGCCGGCACCTCTGCCGCAGGAGGGGAAGCTTTCCTTCGCCGCTTCGCTGGAGGACGCCGTGGCCGGGGCGGGGCTGGTGCAGGAAAGCGTGCCGGAACGGCTCGACCTAAAGCTTTCGGTGCTGGCGGCGGTGGAGGCGGCCTGCCCGTCCGACGCACTGATCGCGTCCTCCACGTCCGGTTTCCTGCCCAGCACGTTGCAGGCCGGATTGCGCCATCCCGAACGGCTCCTGATCGCGCATCCCTATAATCCGGTCTACCTGCTGCCGCTGGTCGAACTGGTGCCGGGCGGCAGGACGACCGCGAAAGCGATCGAAAGGGCGTCCGCCCTCTATCGCCGCACGGGCATGGAGCCGGTGGTGCTGGAAAAGGAGATCGACGCCTTCGTCGGCGACCGGCTTCTGGAGGCGCTCTGGCGCGAGGCGCTGTGGCTGGTGCGCGACGGCATCGCCACGGTGGAGCAGATCGACGATATCATCCGCTATTCCTTCGGGTTGCGCTGGGCGCAGATGGGTCTGTTCCAGACCTATCGCATCGCGGGTGGCCCGGCGGGGATGCGCCATTTCCTCGCCCAGTTCGGCCCGGCGCTGCAATGGCCGTGGACGAAGCTGACCGACGTTCCCGATCTCGACGACGCGCTGATCGACCGCATCGCCGGCCAGTCGGACGCGCAGAACGAGGGACTTTCGATCCGCGATCTGGAAACGATCCGCGACGACAATCTGGTGGCGATCCTGCGCGCGCTGTCGCGCCAGCGGCACGGGGCGGGCTGGGGCGCGGGCGCGCTGCTCAATAGCTATGCGGCGCGGCTCGAAGCGGAGGCGGTTCCGGCGGAACGGTCTTCCGGGGTCCTGCGCCTTCTCGACGCGCGCGTGATCCCCGAATGGATCGACTATAACGGCCACATGACCGAGCATCGCTATCTCGACCTGTTCGGGCAGACGACGGACAGGCTTCTGGCGCATATCGGCGTGGACGCCGCCTATCTTGGCGCCGGCCACAGCTATTATACGGTCGAAACCCATATCATGCACCGGGCGGAGGCGAAGGCGGGCGAAGCGCTCCATGTCGAAACCCGGCTTCTGTCCTTCGACGCAAAGCGCATCCATCTCTTCCATTCGCTGAAGCGTGAGGAGACCGAACTGGCCAGCGCCGAGCAGATGCTGCTGCATGTCGATACAGGCGCCGGCAAGGCCGTCGCCGCGCCGGCGGCGATCCTGTCGGCGCTGGAGAGGATCGTCACCGCGCAAGCGGGTCTGCCCATGCCTGTCGCCGCCGGACGTCATGTGGGACAGCGCGGCTGAAAACCGGCAGGAAGACAAAAAGCGCGCCGCGGGCGCGCTTTTTTAGGCTTGACGTTTAATCAATCGATTGATTAAATAGCGGCATGACAATATCGGAACAGGACAGACAGGCGCAATCGGGCGAACAGACGCGCGCGGCGCTGATCCACGCGGCCCTGCAATTGTTCGGCTCGAAGGGATTCGAGGCGACTTCCACGCGCGAGATCGCCAGTCGTGCGCGGGCGAATATAGGCTCCATCGCCTATCATTTCGGCAACAAGGAGGGCCTGCGGCTCGCCGCCGCCGATTACATCGTCGCGACGATTCAGGACGTCGCCGGTCAGGCACTCGGCCATTATGCCGTGATCGACATTCCCGCCGAAACCAAGGAATCCGCGCGGCAGCAGCTTGGTCTGGTTCTGGAGCGGATGGCGCGTTTCGTCGTCGCCCAGCCGGCGGCGGGTGAAATCGTCCAGTTCCTTCTGCGTGAACTCGCACAGCCCACGGCGGCGCTCGACCGGATCTATTCCGGCGTGTTCGAGCCGACGCACAAGCGGCTTTGCGCCATATGGGAAGTTGCCACGGGCGAGCCTGCCGAAAGCGAGCGCACGCGGCTCACCGTTTTCACCCTGATCGGACAGTTGGTCTATTTCCGCATCGGCCGGGAGGCCGTCAAACGGCGCATGGACTGGACGTTGATGGGCGAGGCCGAGGCGGCGGCGGTTGCCGCCATCGCACGGCAGAACCTGATGGCCATATTCGCGGCACGGGATGCGGAACAGGAGCGTGCGCAACGATGAGTTTTCTTTGTGTCGTCCCCTTTGCGTCCTACCTTTTTGCGGCCTGCGGCGTGCAGCCGCTGGCCGTGGGCTATGTTGAGGGCGAGTTCGTCCAGCTTGCGCCGCTGGACGTGGCGCAGGTCAAATCCGTGATGGTGCGGAGCGGCGATCGCGTCGAACCCGGCAAGCCGCTGGCGCTGACCGAGGATACGGATGCGCGCATCGCGGTCGCGCAGGCCCAAGCGGCGCTGGCACGCTCGAAAGCGCAGCTTGCCGATCTGCTGATCGGCAAGCGGCCGGATGAGATCGCGGTGTTGGAGGCTTCCGTGCGTACGGCGAAGGCGCAGGCCGACGATGCCCGCCGCACGCTCGCGCGCACGCAGGATCTCACCAGGCGCGGGGTGGCGACGCAGGCGCAACTGGACGACGCGAAGACGAATGTGGAAGTAACGGAAGCCGCCATCAACCAGAGCGAGGCCAATCTTGCGGTGGGGCGGCTGCCCGCCCGGCCGGACGAGATCAAGGCCGCTGAAGACGCGGTGAAGGGCGCCGAGGCCGATCTCGATTCGGCGCGCTGGCATCTTTCCAAGCGCAGCATCGAGGCCACCGCTCCCGGCCGCGTCACCGATGTGATCCGTTATCCGGGCGATATCGCCGGACCTTCGGCGCCCGTGCTTACCATGCTGCCCGACGGAGCGGTGAAGCTGAAGGTCTATATACCGGAGAAGAAATTTTCGTCGGTCAAGGTCGGCGACCTGCTGACCGTGCATTGCGACGGCTGCGCGCCGGATCTGCGCGCGCGCGTCAGCTACGTTTCGCCCGATCCCGAATTCACGCCGCCGGTCATCTATTCGCTGGAGACGCGCCAGAAGCTCGTCTATCTCATCGAGGCGCATCCGGTCGATCCGTCCTCGCCCTTGCAGCCCGGCCAGATCGTCGATGTCGATCTGGCGGGAAAGTAGGCCGCGATGCCGAACGCCATTGAGGTCAAGGGGCTGGTCAAGCGTTTCGGCGGCACCACCGTCGTGGACAATGTCAGCATGACGGTGGGCGAGGGCGAAATCGTCGGCTTTCTGGGGCCGAACGGCTCCGGCAAGACGACCACCATCCGCATCATGTGCGGACTTCTGACACCCGATGCCGGCGAGGGGCAGGTGCTCGGCTACGACCTGCGCCGCGACGGGCTGAAGATCAAGCGCGAGGTCGGCTATATGACGCAGCGCTTTTCCTTCTACGAAGATCTCACCATCGCCGAGAATCTCGAATTCGTCGCCCGGCTCTACCGGCTGACCCCCGTGAAGGAGCATGTGGCGCAGACGCTGGAGGAACTGGGGCTGACCACGCGCGGCAACCAGCTCGCCGGCACGCTTTCCGGCGGCTGGAAACAGCGGCTGGCGCTCGCCGCCTGCATCATGCACAAGCCGAAGCTGCTGCTGCTCGACGAGCCGACAGCGGGCGTCGATCCTAAGGCGCGGCGCGATTTCTGGGACGAGATTCACGCACTGGCCGAAAACGGGCTGACCGTGCTCGTCTCCACCCATTACATGGACGAGGCCGAGCGCTGTCACCGCATTTCCTATATTTCCTACGGCAGGCTTCTCGCCACCGGCACGGTGGCGGAGGTGATCGCGCAGGCCGGTCTCACCACCTTCTTCGTCACCGGGCCGGGACTGGGCGAGATCGCACGCGAACTCAGGCATATGCCGGGCGTCGAGCAGGTCGCGCCCTTCGGCAACACGCTGCATGTGGTCGGCTCAGACCGGGCAAAGCTCGAAGCGGCACTTTCCTCTGTCCGGCAGCGCGACGGCGTCACCGTCACGGCGGGCGAGACCAGCCTTGAGGACGTGTTCATCCAGTTCATGGGCAGCGCGCAGGACAATATGGCCAGCAGCCACGCCGGAGCGGGGGAGGGCAGGTGATGCGCGGCGACTGGTTCTCCTTCGCGCGCCTGGGCGCCATGCTGATGAAGGAATTCATCCAGATGCGGCGCGACCGCATCACCTTCGCCATGATGCTGGTGGTGCCGCTGATGCAGTTGCTGCTGTTCGGCTATGCCATCAACAACGATCCCAAAAGCCTGCCCAGCGCGCTGGTCGCCACGAGCAACGATCATTATACGCGGGCGCTGATCTCGGCGCTGGAGACGACCGGCTATTACCGCTTCGACCATGTGACGGCCAGCGCGGCGGAAGCGGAGGCGCTGCTTGCCAGCGGAACCGTTTCCTTCGTGGTGACGATCCCGTCCGATTTCGCCCGGCGCGTGGATGCCGGAGACCGGCCGGAAATCCTGATCGAGGCCGACGCCACCGATCCGTCGGTGTCGAGCGGCGCGATCTCGACGCTGGGAACGGTCGCAAGTCAGGCGCTGCTGCGCGAGCAGGGAAAGCAGGCGGAAGCGGCGGACGCCGCGCGCAGCCAGTTGCAGATTATCGTGCACAGCCGCTACAACCCGGAGGCCGTGTCGCAATACAATATCGTCCCCGGCCTGCTCGGCGTCATCCTGCAAATGACCATGGTGATGATGACGGCCATGGCGCTGACCCGCGAGACGGAGCGCGGCACCATGGAGAACCTGCTCGCCATGCCCGCCACGCCGGTGGAGATCATGCTGGGCAAGGTGCTGCCCTTCCTCGTGGTCGGCGCGGTGCAGGTGGTGGTGGTTCTGGTCGCGGCGAAGCTTCTGTTCAGCGTGCCCTTCGTCGGCTCGCTCGCGCTGCTGCTGAGCTGTATCCTGATCTTCGTGCTGTCGCTGGTGCTGCTCGGCTATACGATCTCGACCGTCGCCGGCACGCAGATGCAGGCCATGCAGCTCACCTTTTTCTTCTTCATGCCCTCGCTGATGCTGTCGGGTTTCATGTTTCCTTTTCTGGGCATGCCGGAATGGGCGCGAGTGCTCGGCGATATGTTTCCGCTCACCTATTTCCTGCGCATCGTGCGCGCTGTGATGCTGAAAGGCGCAACCCTCTCCGACATCGCCGGCGAGGTGAACGCGCTTTTCCTGTTCGTGATCGTCTTCGCGGGTATCGCCTTGCTGCGCTTCCGCCGCACGCTGGATTGATCGGCCGCCGTCACGCCACCGGTTTTCGTGGCTCACGGCCTCTTCCGCCAAAAAATCTGTGTCCCGATTGCTGAACGATTCCAGCTCCTTGCCATTCTCACGGGCTGCACACACATTTTGTGATCGCATTTTGTGTTGATTATTAATATTACGTTAACCACACTTTGTTTCAATGTGTAATATACGGTTACAAATTTTGACCGGAATCGAGGTGCGCATTGGACACGACGCGACGGATCGAACGGAATTACCTGCCGATCGACGACAGGCAGGTGAATGATGGTTCGGCTGTCGCCGGAATGACGACATTCAGGGGGTTGATCCGGGCCTATTGGGTGTCTGAGCGCTGGAAGGAAGCCTGGGCGCTAACCATCGCCATCGTCGTGCTCACGGCTTTCATCAGCAAGGCGACAGTGTGGGTGGCGGAAGCCTCCGGCCGGCTGATGAACGCCATCGTCAATGTCAACACGGCCCCGGTACAGAATCCGCTGGTCACCATCGCGGTCAATGTGGGCATGCTGCTTCTGCTGACGCTCGCCAAGGACGCGGTTCTGGTCGGTTCGCGCCACTATCTCTCCGTCACGCTGAACCGCAAATGGCGCAAATGGCTGAACGACCAGTTTTCCGCCGCGCTGCTCGACAGGCGCCACACGCATTTCCATCTCCAGCAGGGCAAGGGCTGCGACCAGCCCGACAATATCGACCAGCGTTTGCAGGAGGCCATCAAGGGCATGACCGGCGGCGCGATCGGCCTCGTCATGGGCATTGTCGGCGTGGTGCTGTCGGCCTTTTTCGTCGGGCAGGCGCTGATCGGCATGTCGACGCAGGTGAGCGGCCTGGAATTTCTCGGTTCGTGGGGCGGCGCGCTGCTGGCCTTCGCCACCATCGCGGTCTATGTGCCGCTCGGCACTTTCGTGGCAGTCTGGATCGGCCGCAGGCTGGAGCGGCTCAATCTCGCCATCCAGAAGGCGGAAGGCTCCTATCGCGGCGAGTGGACGACGCTCCTGCGCCGCAGTTTCCAGATTTCCGCGTCCGGCGGTGAGACCGTGCAGCGTTCGGTGAACGACCGGCTTTATAAGGACGTGGACGTTACATGGAGCCGGCTGAACCGCTTCGATGCGGCCTATCTCGCCTTCTCGCAGGTCTATGGCTTCCTGTCCAACCGCATCGCCGCCTATGTGCCGGGCTTCCTGCCCTATATGAGCGGCGCGGTGTCGTTCCGCAATTACGTCACGGGCGCCGAACTCGTCGCCGCCATGATCAACGATTGCTCGTGGTTCATTCAGGTCATGCCCGCCATCGCCAATCTGCGCGCCACCGCAGAGCGCGTGACCGGTCTGGCGCAGGCTATCGAGAATGTGCAGGAGCCGGCGCAATTCTATGCCCGCAGCGGTGTCAGCCGCTTCACCTTCGCCCGGCAGCATCCCCGCTTCGGCCTTACCGTGCGCAATCTCGCCCTGATGCAGGGGCCGGAGAGCGAAGCGCCCTTCCTGCGCTCCGGCACCATCAATATCCGCGCCGGCGACTGGGTTTATATGCGCGGCGAGTCCGGTTCGGGCAAGACCTCCTTCCTCAAGGCGCTGAACGGACTGTGGGCCTATGGCTCGGGCGATATCGTCTATCCGCAGGGTTCGGTGTCGCTTTATGCCACGCAGGACGTCAAATTCCCCTCCGTCTCGCTGAAGCAGCTCGTCTGCCTGCCGGAAGACGAGGGCGATTTCAGCGATCTCGCCGTCGCCGCCGTACTGCACGAGGCGGGCCTCGGCGCCTTCATCGAGCGCATGAACGAGACGGGCGCGGACGGCGCGCCGTGGGACCTGCTGCTTTCCGGCGGGCAGAAACAGAAGATCGTGCTCGCCCGCGTGCTCTTGCATGCCCCTTCGGTCATCTTCCTCGACGAGGCGACCGGCGCGCTCGATCCCGCCGCCAAGACGCAGTTCCATGCGGCGCTGAAGGCGCGCTGCCCGGACGCCATCGTCATCTCCATCATGCACGAGGAAAGGGCGCCGGTGCTGGAAAGCGGCGAGGACATCTACTCGCATGTGCTGGATATAAGGAACGGCCATGTCACCCTGCGGCCGGTGCATTTCGACTTCGCCCACGACCTTGCGGACGCCGCGCTGATCGCCGCCGAATAAAGCATGTCGCGCAAAAGTGTGCAGCGCCTCCGCAGGGAAATCAGTCCACTGGACTGATTTCTGATCCTGCTTCGATGCGATAACGACATGCGCAAAAACAAAAATCTAAAGCGCGGAAAGCGAATCTGAAAGATCGCGACGCGCTTTAGGCCTGGCGTGAAGGCGGCCTTGTATTTGTCCAGATTTGGACTATATTCCGATCTGGACAACAGGAGGCGATGGCGATCATGGCCGGAGGCAATAATGCAGTATTGAGGACAGTCGCGGGCGCTGCGAAGAATGCGCTCACGGACAAGGGGCCGGATATGCTCGATGCCGGGCGCTTCGCTGCCGCAGCGCGGCGCCGGCTCAGCGCGCCGGGCCTGCGTACATTCCTTGCCGTCGCCGATCTCTGGGGGCTGGACGAGCGCGAGCGCCTTCTGGTGCTGGGTCTGCCGTCCCGCTCCACCTATTACAACTGGGTCAAGGCCGTGCGCGAGCATCGTGACATCACGCTCGACGTGGATGTGCTGACGCGGCTTTCCGCCGTGCTCGGCATTCATCAGGCGCTGGGCGTGCTCTATGAAAGCGCGGCAGCGGGGGTGCGTTGGCTGCGGACGCCCAATGGCGCGGCGGTCTTCGGCGGTGAGCCGCCTTTGCGTTTTGTCACAGCCGGCACGCAGGACGCGCTGCTCACGGTGCGCCGCTTCCTCGACGCGGCCCGTGGCGGGCTCTACATGGAGCCGAACGAAATCGACCGTGCCTTCACGCCCTATCGCGACGAGGACGTGGTGTTCTCGTGAAACGGGCGCCGGCTCCGCAACCGGCCTGGAGGCTGATCCCATCGCGCTTTCCGCCCATCGGCCGGTTCGACACGGTAGCGACCGCCGCCGATCTGGAAGCGGTGATGGAGCTTGCCGGCTGGACCAACGACCGGCTGGTGGCAGAACGCCTGCTGCGCCTGCCACGCAGCGAATGGGTATACGGGCGGCCCAATGCCAGCATCGTCATGGCGGCTTTCCTGCATGTGGCGCCGGGCGGCATGCGGTTCAACGGGCCGCAACTCGGCGCATGGTATGCGGCGGCAAGCCTCACCACATCGGTCGTCGAGGTGGCGCATCACATGCGCCGCGAGGCGGTGGCGACCGGAGTGGCCGGCCTTTCGCGTACCTTCCGCGTCTACAGCGCCCGGCTCGAGGGCGATTTCGTCGATATATGTGGAAAGCAGGGTTCGCTGCCGGGTGTCTACGACCCGGCCGATTATGGCCAATCGCAGCGTTTCGGCGAGGAAATGCGGGCGGCGGGCGAGACGGGCATTCTTTTCGACAGCATCCGTCATGCGGGCGGCATCAACATGGCCGCTTTTCGTCCCAGCCGCATCCTTGATGTCACGCAGGGCGATCATTACGACATCGCGGTGGACGCCGCTCTGCCGGCGATTCAGGCGCGCAAATTGTCCTCCTGAATGAACGGACTTTTTCCCGTCCGAGTGCCGGCTATCTAAAAGCCGGTGTGCAAAGTTTCATTTTTCTGCATCAATCTGTTGACGAGTTTTTAACTTCAGATACCATATCTTGTGTTCAGGGTGCTTCCGATTCTAGGATCGGGCGCTAAGAGGGAATTCGGTGCGCAGCGTCTGCAAAGGTCGCGGCAAAGCCGGAGCTGCCCCCGCAACTGTAAGCGGTGAGTTTCTGCCCATCATGTCACTGGCGCGAGCCGGGAAGGCGGGCAGGGGCGTTGAGCCGCGAGCCAGGAGACCTGCCTTGAACGGAAACGTCCACGGGCGGGGTGTCCGGGAGGCGAACGGCAGTCATGCGAGGATTGTACCTCGCCCTGTCGCAGCCCCCGAACGGTCCGCCGCAAGCTTCGGGGTGAAGTCCATGTCCAGTCAGTACGGTTCGAGCAGTTCGGGACCGCCAGCAGGCGAATGATCTGATCCCGTGGCGCCGTGTATGCCGGGCGCCGGGCGTCTTCATGTTTTTGGTATTCCGCCGCGCGTTCCGCGACGCGCGAACGGCTTTGCATGCCCACATCATTGCGTTTCCCGCGCCGTCGCGCGGCCGGGTGCGCCGATATCAAGTCCAACATCAGCGAGGGAAAAATGAACGTCACCGTCTACTCCAAGCCCGCCTGCGTGCAATGCACCGCCACCACCCGCGCGCTCGACCGGCAGGGCATCGAATACGAGGTTATCGACATTTCCGCCGACGCCGGCGCTCTCGATCTCGTGCAGGGGCTGGGCTACCGGCAGGTGCCGGTCGTGGTAGCGGGCGAGACGCATTGGGCAGGTTTCCGGCCCGACATGATCAACCTTCTGGCCTGACGGAAGGCGTTCGTCCGATGGGCCTGCTCGTCTATTTCTCCAGCCGTTCCGAGAATACGCACCGTTTCGTGCAGCGGCTGGGAATGCGCACGGGCCGGATTCCGCTGGAGCCGTCCGGCGTGCTGCGGGTCGACGAGCCTTTCGTGCTGGTGACGCCGACCTATGGCGGCGGCGGTGAAAAGGGCGCGGTGCCGAAGCCCGTCATCCGCTTCCTCAACGAGACGGACAACCGTGCGCTCATTCGCGGCGTGATCGCCGCGGGCAATTCCAATTTCGGCGCGGCCTTCGGCCTCGCCGGCAAGATTATTTCCGCCAAATGTCGGGTTCCCTACCTCTATCGCTTCGAGCTTCTTGGGACGGATGAAGATGTTGGCGCTGTCAGAAACGGGATGGAACGATTTTGGACACGGCAGACACGACCCTGATCCGCGAGCGCGGGAAGGCGCCGAAAGCGGCTGAAAAGGAGCCGGCGCCAGCGTCCGGCGGCAAGCCGGTCAAATCCACGGACGGGCTGGATTATCACGCGCTCAACGCGATGCTGAACCTCTATGACGACGAGGGGCGGATTCAACTCGACCGGGACCGGCAGGCCGCGCGGCAATATTTCCTCCAGCACGTCAACCAGAACACGGTCTTCTTCCACAACCTGCGAGAGAAGCTCGACTATCTGGTGACGGAGGGCTATTACGAGCGGGAGGTGCTGGACCAGTATTCCTTCAACTTCGTGCGCGACCTGTTCGACGAGGCCTATGCGAAGAAGTTCCGCTTTCCGACCTTTCTCGGTGCGTTCAAATATTACACCAGCTACACACTGAAGACCTTCGACGGCCAGCGTTACCTCGAACGCTACGAGGACCGCGTCTGCATGGTGGCGCTGGCTCTGGCGCGCGGCAGCGATCAGCTTGCGCGCGAAATGATGGACGAGATCATTTCCGGCCGCTACCAGCCGGCGACGCCGACCTTCCTCAACGCCGGCAAGAAGCAGCGCGGCGAACTCGTGTCCTGCTTCCTGCTGCGGGTCGAGGACAATATGGAATCGATCGGCCGCTCCATCAACTCGGCGCTGCAACTGTCCAAGCGCGGCGGCGGCGTGGCGCTCTGCCTCACCAACATTCGCGAATCCGGCGCGCCGATCAAGCAGATCCAGAACCAGTCCTCCGGTGTCATTCCGGTGATGAAGCTTCTGGAAGACAGCTTCTCCTACGCCAACCAGCTCGGTGCGCGGCAGGGGGCAGGCGCGGTCTATCTGCACGCGCACCATCCCGACATCATGCGCTTCCTCGACACCAAGCGCGAGAACGCCGACGAGAAGATCCGCATCAAGACGCTGTCGCTCGGCGTGGTGATCCCCGACATCACCTTCGAGCTCGCCCGCGCCAACGAGGATATGTATCTGTTCTCGCCCTATGACGTGGAACGCGTCTATGGCGTGCCGCTGACCGAGATTTCGGTGACGGAGAAGTACCGCGAGATGGTGGACGATGCGCGCATCGCCAAGAAGAAGATCAAGGCGCGCGAATTCTTCCAGATCATCGCCGAAATCCAGTTCGAATCCGGCTATCCCTACATCATGTTCGAGGACACGGTGAACCGCGCCAATCCGATCGACGGGCGCATCACCATGAGCAATCTGTGCTCGGAAATCCTTCAGGTGAGCGAGGCCAGCCTCTTTGACGAGGACTTGTCCTATTCCCATCTCGGCAAGGATATTTCCTGCAATCTGGGTTCGCTCAACATCGCCGCGGCGATGGATTCGCCCGACTTCGGCAAGACCATCGAAACCGCGATCCGGGCGCTGACCGCCGTTTCCGATATGAGCCATATCGGCTCGGTGCCGTCCATCGCACGCGGCAACGACGAGAGCCATGCCATCGGTCTCGGCCAGATGAACCTGCACGGCTATCTCGCCCGCGAGCGCATTTTCTACGGCTCCGAAGAAGGCGTCGATTTCACCAATATCTATTTCTACACGGTGACCTATCACGCGCTGCGCGCTTCCAACCGCATCGCGGTGGAAAAGGGCCGTTCCTTCAAGGGCTTCGAGAAGTCGAAATATGCCACGGGTGAATATTTCGACAAATATACCGAACAGGAATGGAAGCCGGCGACCGACAGGGTGCGCGAAATCTTCGAGACGGCGGGCGTCCATATCCCGACGCAGGAGGACTGGCGCGACCTGAAGAAGGCGGTGATGGAAGGCGGCCTCTATAACCAGAACCTTCAGGCCGTGCCGCCCACCGGTTCCATCTCCTATATCAATCATTCGACGTCCTCGATCCATCCGATCGTGTCGAAGATCGAGATTCGCAAGGAAGGCAAGATCGGCCGCGTCTATTATCCGGCCGCCTTCATGACCAACGACAATCTCGATTATTATCAGGACGCCTACGAGATCGGGCCGGAGAAGATCATCGACACCTATGCGGCGGCGACGCAGCATGTCGATCAGGGCCTGTCGCTGACGCTGTTCTTCCGCGATACGGCGACGACGCGCGATATCAACCGCGCCCAGATCTACGCCTGGAGAAAGGGCATCAAGACCATCTATTACATCCGCCTGCGCCAGATGGCGCTCGAAGGGACGCAGGTGCAGGGCTGCGTCTCCTGCGCGCTATGAGTTGGGAAAAATCCATGAACATGCAATTCAAGACCAATGCCGCGAAGAAGCCCGGTCCGATGCGCGCCATCAACTGGAACCGCATCGAGGACGACAAGGACCTCGAGGTCTGGAACCGGCTGACGGGCAATTTCTGGCTGCCGGAAAAGGTGCCGCTCTCCAACGATATCCAGTCGTGGGAAACGCTGAAACCGGCGGAGAAGCAACTCACCATCCGCGTTTTCACCGGCCTGACGCTGCTCGATACGATCCAGAACGCGGTCGGCGCAGTGACGCTGATGGAGGATGCGCTGACACCGCACGAGGAGGCGGTGCTCTCCAACGTCGCCTTCATGGAAGCGGTGCATGCGCGCTCCTATTCCTCGATCTTTTCCACGCTCTGCCTCACGCCCGACGTGGACGACGCCTATCGCTGGTCGGAGGAAAACGAGTTCTTGCAGCGCAAGTCGGCGCTGATCCTGGACCATTACCGCGCAGACGATCCCCTGAAGAAGAAGATCGCCAGCGTGTTTCTGGAAAGCTTCCTGTTCTATTCCGGCTTCTACCTGCCGATGTACTGGTCGAGCCGCGCGAAGCTCACCAACACGGCCGACCTTATCCGGCTCATCATCCGCGACGAGGCGGTGCACGGCTATTATATCGGCTACAAGTTCCAGCGCTCCCTTGAGCCGCTGGGCGAGGCGCGCAGGCAGGAGATCAAGGATTTCGCCTTCGAGCTTCTGCTGGAGCTTTACGATAACGAGGTCCGCTACACCGAGGCGCTCTATGACGGGGTGGGGCTGACGGAGGACGTCAAGAAGTTCCTGCATTACAACGCCAACAAGGCGCTGATGAATCTGGGCTACGAGGCGCTGTTCCCGCCGGAGGCCTGCAAAGTCAACCCGGCCATCCTGTCGGCGCTCTCGCCCAATGCCGACGAAAACCACGATTTCTTCTCCGGGTCGGGTTCGTCCTATGTCATCGGCAAGGCCGTGGCGACCGAGGACGAGGACTGGAATTTCTGACACGGGCACGCTGTACTGGTCGGCGGAATTTTGGACTTGCGCTTTGGTTACGGATTGGTTAATCGTTTAATCACTCTCCGGGACCGGATGTTTTTTCTCGCATCCTCATCGTGCTCCGGTTGTTTGATTGCCATGATTGACCCGGAAAGCCTTGCGCGTTTTCGGGACCGTTCCTCCGACCAGAGCAGCTTGCATGAAAGAGACGCGCTCCTCTTCCATTCGGGAAATCGCAGCCGGGCTGGGCGTTTCCGCCGCCACGGTTTCGAATGCCCTGCGTGGAAAGGGGCGGGTTTCGCCGGCAATGGTGAGGCAGATCCGCGCCAGAGCGCATGAACTGGGCTATGTACCCGATCACGCCGCCCGCGCGCTGCGTACCGGCAAGAGCAATACGATCGGCCTTCTGGTTCCGAATATCGGGCAGCCGCTGTTTCCCGCTTTCGCGCAGGCCGTCGAGCGGGCGGCCCGGCAGCGGGGCCTCGCCGTATTGATCGGCGACAGCCGGGGCGATGCCCGGCAGCAGGATTTCGAAATCACGAACATGATCGCGCGCGGCGTCGATGCGCTGGTCGTCATACCGACGCGGGGCACCACCATCGCGCCGCAGAGCGTTCCGGTGCCGGTTGCCGTCATCGACAGTGCCGCGACAGCCGGCAATGTCGCGGCGAGCGATCACCGCGAGGGCGGCCGCATGATCGCCCGGCAC
Organism: Alphaproteobacteria bacterium; assembly: GCA_017308235.1. Taxonomy (GTDB): domain Bacteria; phylum Pseudomonadota; class Alphaproteobacteria; order Reyranellales; family Reyranellaceae; genus Reyranella. Next base: position 20,799 of record JAFKFL010000039.1, read on the forward strand.
CTCATCGATCTCGGTCATGAAAGGGTGCTGCTGCTCGCCGGCCCGGAAAATTCGCTGGTGGCGCGCGAGCGCGTCGGGGGGATGTGCGAACTGTTCCGTTCGGCCGGAATCGAGCCGGTGCTGAAGCACAGCGATGCGACGTTCGAGGCGGGGACCGCTTTCGGCCGTGCGCTCGACCTGCACCGCTTTACCGCCTGCGCCGCCGCCTATGACGCGCTTGCCGTGGGCTTTGCCGTAGCCGCCCGCGAGAGAGGCTGCGCCATACCGGAGGATATGTCGCTGACAGGCTTCGACGACCTGATGTGGGCGCAGATCGTCTCTCCGTCGCTCACCACCATCCGGCAGGATCTTCAGGCGGTGGCCGACCATGCGCTCTCCTTCGTCGCCGGCGAAACCGACGCGAGCAGAATTTTTCCCATCGATCTTGTTGTAAGGGAATCGACGGCCTCGCCGCCGGCTTTTCCCCGGAAGGGAGGCAGACATGCCGAATGAACCCCATGATCTCAATGCGCCCGACCTGCGTGACCGGGCCGTCCGTGCTGCGCGCGGGCTTGAACCCTTCGACGTGCTGATCACAGGCGGAACCGTGGTCGACGTGGCCACTTCCGAACTCAGGCCGGCCGATATCGGTCTTGTCGGCCCGCTGATCGCCAGCGTCCATCCCACCGGGACCATGAAGGCGGCGAAGCAGACCGTCGACGCTTCGGGATGCTTCATCGCTCCCGGCTTCATCGACACGCATATGCATGTCGAAAGCTCGATGGTGACGCCGCGGCGCTATGCCGAGACCGTGGTGCCGCAGGGAACGACCACCATCTGCTGGGACCCGCACGAGATCGGCAACGTCGCCGGTCTCGAAGGCGTCCGCTGGGCGGTGGAGGAAACGAAGGGGCTGCCGCTGCGCTTCCTGACGCTGGCGCCGTCCTGCGTGCCGTCCGCGCCGGGTCTCGAACTTGCCGGCGCCGAGTTCAGGGCCGGCGAGATGGCGACCATGCTGGGCTGGCCGGAGATTTCCGGCGTGGCGGAAGTGATGAACATGCGCGGCGTGCTCGACCGAAGCGAGCCGATGCGCGGGATCGTGCAGGCGGGGCTGGACAGCGGCAAACGTGTCTGCGGTCATGCTCGCGGCCTCGAAGGGGCGGAATTACAGGCCTTCGCCGCGGCCGGAATCCAGTCCGATCACGAGATCACCTCAGGCGAGGACCTGATGGCGAAATTGCGGGCAGGTTTCACCATCGAGCTGCGCGGCTCGCACGATTACGTGCTGCCCGGCGTGATCGAGGCCTTGAAGACGCTGCCGCATCTGCCGCAGACGCTGACCATCTGCACCGACGACGTCTTCCCCGACGATCTGGTGAGTGAAGGGGCGACGCGCCGCCACGCTCAACGCGGCCATGTGGCTGAACCGGTACGATCTGGGGCTTGTCGCGCCCGGCCGCCGCGCCGATCTCGTCATCCTGTCCGATCTCGAACGGATCGAGGTCGATCGTGTCTATGTGTCGGGAAACGAGGCCGCCCGGTCCGGCAAGCTGATCGAGGCGACTGCCGAGGGGCGCAGCGATGCCTATCGCGATACCGTGAAGCTGGGCAGGCTTTCCGCCGCCGATTTCACCATCGATCTGCCGGGCATGGCCGAGGCGCGCGTGAACACCGTGGTCAGCCCCCGCTTCACGAAATGGGGCGAGGCGACCGTCGGGACCGAGGCGGGAAAGCTCGTCCTGCCGGACGATATGCTGTTGATGGCCGTCATCCACCGCCACGGGAGAAAGGATTCCACACCCGTCATCGGGATTCTGGAAGACTGGGGCCATTGGCGCGGCGCGCTGGCCACGACGATTTCGCATGACAGTCACAACCTGACCGTATTCGGCCGCGATCCGGCGGATATGGCCGCGGCGGCCAATGCCGTCATCGATGCGGGCGGCGGCATGGCGACGGCGGCCGGGGGCGAGGTCACCGCGCTTCTGCCGCTGCCGGTCTGTGGTCTGCTGTCCGACGCACCGACAAGCGAGGTGGCCGGCGATTTCGCACGGCTGCGCGCGGCGGCCGATGCGATCGCCGACTGGAAGCCGCCGGTTCGCACCTTCAAGGCGGTGGTCGGGGCCAGCCTTGCCTGCAACCCCGGCCCGCATGTCACCGACATCGGGCTGACCGACGGGACGACCCGGGAAATCAGGCCGCTTCTGGCCGCAACCGGAAACTGACATTCGCTGCACGGCCAGCATTAGCCGATACAGGAGACAACACATGAGCACGGATATGAATGTCGGGCAGCCGGTCGAAGCGCCCGAAGCACGATGGAAAAGCTATTTCCGCATGCGGGAACGCCAGACCGACGTCAAGACGGAAATCGTCGCGGGCATCACCACCTTTCTCGCGGCGGCCTATCTTCTCATCGTCATCCCGTCGCTGCTATCGGCGGGGGGTATTGATCGCGCGGCCGCGACGACCGCCACCATCATCGTGATCGTCGGCGCGACGCTGTTCATGGCACTCTATGCCAATATGCCGTTCGCAGTCGGTCCCGGCATCGGCGGATCGGTTCTGGTCGGCCCGACGATGGCCGCCGTCGGGCACATTCCCTGGCAGACGGGTCTGGCCATCTCGTTCTGGTCGAGCGTCATCTTCGTTCTGTTGACCGTGCTGGGCATCCGGCAGGTCATCGCCCGCATGGTCCCGACCCAGATCAAGCTTGGGCTTGGAGCCGCGATCGGATTGTTCATCACGCTGCTGGGTTTCAAGAATGCCGGTCTGGTCGATGTCAACGTCCGAAACCACGCCCTCATGCTCGGTTCATTCAGCTCGCCGCAGGCGATCGTTGCTGTCTTCGGCATTTTTCTGGCGGTGTTCCTGCGCGGCCGCAAGGTGCCGGGCCCGATATTGTGGGCTATTCTCGGCAGCACGCTGCTCGGCATTCCGCTGGGTATCACCAAGCTGCCGGCCTCGTTTTTCGGCGTGCCGCACGGTATTTCGGAAATCGGCCTTCATCTCGATTTCTTCAGCGCGCTGAAGTTGCAGTATTTCCCCTATCTGTTCGCCTTCTTCGCTTCGGAATTCTTCTCCACGCTCGGCACGACGCTCGCCGTCGGCGCTAAGGCGAATCTGGTGGATGCGGACGGCAATATGGAAGATCTCGGCAAGCCGTTCCTTGTGGATTCGATTGCCGCCACGATCAGCCCGCTGCTCGGCATCCCCTCCGCGACGGCTCTGGTCGAGTCCGCCACCGGTGCCGAGGTTGGCGGGCGTACCGGCTTCGCCTCGCTTGCGACGGCCGCCATGTTCGCCCTCACCTTGCTCTTTACGCCCATTGCGCTGATGATCCCGGCGGCTGCCACCGCTCCGGCCCTGATCCTCGTCGGTATCTCGATGTTCGGCGCGCTGAAGCGTGTCGACGTGGAGAACTTTTCCGACGGTCTTTCGGCCCTGATGATGGTGTTGCTGACGCTGGTTTCCAACAGCTTCGGAACCGGCATCGCCTGCGGATTGCTGTTTTACGTCATCGTCAAGGTGCTGTCGGGTGAGGCCAGGCAAGTGTCGATCGGCATGTACGTTCTCGCCATACCGCTCGCCTATTATTTCTGGACCGTGGCAATGCACTGATCGCCAGGTCGCCATTCCGTGCGTTTTCAGGCGGTTGCCAACGTCCGCTCGATGAGAGCGAGCAGGCGGGCGTTGTCCACACGCTCCATGATGCGCACGGGGCGGCCCTGCGGCTCCGGCAGACCGACCGTCAGCCGCAGGCTGCCGGGTTTCCAGCGCCGCGAGCTGCCGCGCGTGAGCGCGCCGTCCACGGCGACATCCACATAATATTCGTCCGTCGTCACCAGTTCCGGCTCCAGCAGCCAGGCCACGGTCAGCACGTCGTGAATCCAGCAGCCCGGCAGTTTGCGGGTGCGCATGGAGTAGTCGATCCACGGATGCGTCGTCTCGCTCACATAACGGCACAATGCGTTATCCGCGGCGGTGAGCCGGTCGAGGTCCGCATGCGTCAGCATGGTCTGGGTGGTCGCGTCCAAAGGCGCGAGCGTGATATTGGCGCCGCTGGAAAGCACCAGCCGCGCCGCTTCGGGGTCGACCGCGAAATTGGTGTCCTTGATATATCCCTCGATGCCGAACACCCCGCCCATGATGACGATTTCCTTCACCGCCTGCGCCATCTCCGGATAGAGATGCAGCGCATGGGCGACATTGGTCAGCGGGCCGATGGCGACGAGGGTGATCTGGCCCGGATTGCCGACGATGAGTTCGCCCATGGCGATCGCGGCGTTTGGTGTTGTCGGCGCGACCGGCTGCGGCCGCGTCGTTCCTTCCCACAACACCGTCATGGAAGGGTCTTTGGTGGCGCGGTCGAGATAGGCGCGCCACGGTTCGGGCGGCTCCAGCAGGGCGCGCGCGGCGCCCGGTATCACCTTGATGGGGCGGCCTGCCGCCGCAAGCAGTGCCGTGGCGACGCTGGCGCCCACCTCGCGCGGCGTGTTGCCCGCGACGATGGTGACCATTTCCAGCGTCAGCGCCGGTCTGGCGGCGAGAGCAAGGGCCAGCGCCAGACCGTCATCGACATTTGCGCCGGGAATGCCGTTGCCGGGGTCGCAATCGATAATCAGGCGCGTCATCGCTCTCTCTTTGTTTTTACGCATTTCCGAACGCAAAACCGGGTTCCACTTTTACTGGAAATGCTCTAAGCGGCGTCTTCCGGCAGATTGAGATCGCGGCCGCGCGTTTCCGGCGCAACGAAGGTGGTGACGAGGCCAATCCCCGCCATGAGGGCGAAATAGCAGGCGATCGGCCACCAATGCCCGAACCGGGACAGGAGCGCCGTGGCCACCAGCGGTGCGGTTCCGCCGGACAGGATGGAACCCAGTTCCTTGGCGAGCGCCATCTTTGTGTAGCGGGTTTTCACGCCGAACAGTTCGACGCCATAGGCCGCCTGCGCGCCGAAAATGCCCAGCGATGCGATACACATGCCGACGACGATGACCGCGATGACGATCACCGGATTGCGCGTGTCGAGCAGCGCGAAAGCGGGAAACGCATACAGAACCAGCAGCAGGCAGAACCAGCGATAGGTGATGCGGCGCCCGAAGCGGTCGGCCAGCCATCCCGCCAGCGGAATGACCCCAAAGCCGCAGACGGAGGCGATCAGCACGGCCAGCGCCGGTACGGATTTGTCCACCAGCAGCACCTTGGCGACATAGCCGACCAGAAAGCCCTGACACAGATAGGACGGGCCGTTCTCGCCGATGCGCAGCCCGATCATGATCCAGAAGGCACGGTTGCGCGCCAGAAAGCTCCGGTTGTCGGGCGCGGCGGCAGCACTCTCGCGGCGCTCGCGGTTCTCTTCCAGCGCCTGCCGGAAGACCGGGGTCTCGTGGACATGGCGGCGCAGATAGAGCGCGGAGGCGGCGATGAGGAAGCTGGCCAGAAACGGGATGCGCCAGCCCCAGCTCATCAGATTCTGCCTGTCCATCTGGATTACGGCCAGCCATACGAGCGACGCCAGCAAGGTGCCGCTGTTGGAGCCGAGCGCCACTATGGAAGCGATCAGGCCGCGCTGGCGGACGGGTGCGTATTCGGCCAGCATCACGGCGCCGCCGGACAATTCGGCGCCTGCGCCGAAACCCTGCGCGAAGCGCAGGACCACCAGACATAGAGGCGCAAATATGCCGATCTGCGAATAGGGCGGGATCAGCCCGATCAGTGTCGTGGACAGGCCCATCAGCGCAACTGTGGTGACCAGCACCACCTGACGCCCCTTGCGGTCGCCGATCAGGCCGAAGACCAGCGCGCCGAGCGGGCGGGCGATAAACCCGACCGAGTAGGTCGCGAAGCTCGCCAGCAGGCCGATCAGGGGCGTCATGTTGGGAAAGAACACGTCGCCGAACACCAGCCCGGCCGCGAGGCCATAGAGGGCGAAGTCCACATATTCCATTGCGGTGCCGAGCCAGCAGGAGAGGGTGGCGCGCACGAACTGGCTGCGTCCCTCGTGGCTGGCAAAGGCGGCATCGGCGGCCGAGTCGCCCGCCATGGTAGGGGAAAGCGTGGAGTCGTTCATGGCATCAGTCTCATCAGGAAAAGCGCTTTCCCGAAGCCCGGTCGGGCGACGGAGTACACGGTTCAATATGACAGAGCGTTAGCACGGTGACCGGGGGATGAGAAGGCTTCCGAAACGATAAATCCCTGACGGTGGCGGGTCCGTTTCCGCCGCTGCCAGCCACGTTGCGTAGGGGGTCAGGCGCGGCTCGACGGAGCCGCTTCGTAAAGCTCCAGCGGCAGGCCGTCGGGATCGGCGAAAAAAGTGTAGCGCCGGCCGGTGAATTCGTCGGTCCTGATCGTCTCGACGCCGACACCGCGAGCTTCCAGCGCGGCCTTGGCCTCGTTTATGTCCTCCACCTCGAAGGCGAGATGGCGCAGGCCCGCTGCTTCGGGCCGCGAGGGGCGGGGCGGCGGCGAAGGGAAGGAAAAAAGCTCGATCTGGCCTCCGTCCGGCAGTGCCAGATCGAGCTTGAAGGACGATCTTTCGCGCCGGAAATTCTCGGCGATCACCTTCAAGCCCAGAATATCCGCGTAGAATGCCCGCGATTTTTCATAGTCCGTGCAGATAATGGCGACGTGATGAATCCGTCGAAGGCGCATGGTTCGTCTCCCTTAGGGCGCGGCGGCGACCGAGCCGCGTTCGACAAGGCCCGTTTGCAGGACGAGCCGGCGCGCTTCGCCGCTTTCGCCGTTGAGCCGTTCCACGAGCAGTCTCGCGGCCGCCTCGCCGAGCTGGTAGACCGGTTGCCGCACCACGGTGACGGGCGGAGAGGTGACCGAGGTCCAGTCCGCGTCGTGAAAGGACACGAAGGACAGGTCTCCGGGAATCGTCAGGCCGATTTCGCGGCTGGCCTTGAAGACTTCCAGCCCGATTAGGCTGTCCGAGGCGATGACGGCGGTCGGGCGGTCGGGGGCTTGAAGCATTTCCAGAACGATATTGCGTGTCTTTTCGGCTGCGGAAGCGCCCACGCGCACCCATGGCTTCATGTCCGGCAGGCCGGCTTCCCGGCAGACGCCGAGATAACCCTCGATGCGCCGGCGCACCGAGCCGGTATGGATGTCGGCCGGCTGCCGGAACACATGATCCGGCGTGTCGCAGGCGGTAAGATAGGCGATGCGGCGGTGGCCGAGCGCGACCAGCCGCCGTGTCACGCCCTCGGCGGCGTGCCGGTCGTCGGCGATGACCGTATCCACGTCGAGCGCCGCATTGCCGCGGTCGAGGAGCGCCAGCGGCCGGCCGGAGCGCACGACCTCCTTCAGGTGATCGACATCGCTTTCCCAAGCCGGCGAAACGATGAGTCCGTCCACGCGCCGCGCCAGCAGCGTGCGGACGGCCGACTTTTCGGCGGCGGCGTCCTCGCCGGAATTGGCGAGGATGCTGGTAAAGCCGGCCTGCCGCGCCACATCGGTTATGCCGCGCATGGCGAGGCTGAAAAACGGGTTCTCGATATCGCCGACCACCACGCCGATGGCGCGGGAGCGCCCGGTCGTCATGCTGCGGGCCAGTTCGTTGGGGCGGTAATCGAGCGCGCGGGCAGCGGCGGCCACGGCCGC
>JAFKFL010000040.1 GCA_017308235.1 Alphaproteobacteria bacterium
CACCATGACGAAGGCGAAGTTTGAGCGGAACAAGCCGCACTGCAATATCGGGACGATTGGGCACGTTGATCATGGGAAGACGTCGCTGACGGCTGCGATCACGAAGGTGCTGGCGAAGACGGGTGGGGCGACGTTCACGGCGTACGACCAGATCGACAAGGCGCCAGAGGAGCGGGAGCGTGGGATCACGATCTCGACGGCGCACGTTGAGTACGAGACGACGAACCGTCACTACGCGCACGTCGATTGCCCGGGCCACGCGGACTACGTGAAGAACATGATCACGGGTGCGGCGCAGATGGACGGGGCGATCCTGGTGGTGAGCGCGGCGGACGGTCCGATGCCGCAGACGCGCGAGCACATCCTGCTGGCCCGTCAGGTGGGTGTGCCGGCGCTGGTTGTGTACATGAACAAGGTCGACATGGTGGACGACCCTGAGCTTCTGGACTTGGTGGAGTTGGAGGTCCGGGAGCTTCTGAAGAGCTATCAGTTCCCGGGGGACGACATCCCGGTGGTTCGGGGCTCGGCGCTGATGGCGCTCGAGGACAAGAACCCCGAGCAGGGCGAGCAGTCTGTGCTGAAGCTGATGGCGGAGGTCGACCGCTACATCCCGCAGCCGACGCGCGACAAGGACAAGCCGTTTTTGATGCCGATCGAGGACGTGTTCTCGATCTCGGGCCGCGGGACGGTGGTGACGGGCCGCGTCGAGCGTGGCGTTGTGAAGGTGGGCGAGGAGATCGAGATCGTTGGTCTCAAGGCCACGACGAAGACGGTGGTTACGGGTGTGGAGATGTTCCGCAAGCTGTTGGACCAGGGCGAGGCGGGCGACAACATCGGGGCGCTGCTGCGCGGCGTGGGCCGCGAGGACGTGGAGCGGGGTCAGGTGCTGGCGAAGCCGGGATCGATCACGCCGCACACGAACTTCGAGGCCGAGGCGTACATCCTGACCAAGGAGGAGGGTGGCCGTCACACGCCATTCTTCACCAACTACCGGCCGCAGTTCTACTTCCGGACGACCGACGTTACGGGTGTTGTGACCCTGCCGGCGGGGACGGAGATGGTGATGCCGGGGGACAATGCGCGGATGACGGTTGAGCTGATCCAGCCGATCGCGATGGACGAGGGCCTGCGCTTCGCCATCCGCGAGGGCGGACGTACCGTCGGCGCTGGCGTCGTCACCAAAATCGTAAAGTAGGTAATCGCCGGCGGCGGCGCGTACGCGTAGGAGTGTAGCTCAGTTGGTAGAGCATCGGTCTCCAAAACCGAGGGCCGGGGGTTCGAGTCCCTCCACTCCTGCCATTTTTTGAATAGCGAGCATGTCGAAGAATCCAATCGAGTTCATCCGGGAAGTCCGGGCCGAGGGCAGCAAGGTCACCTGGCCAACCCGGCGCGAGACCATGATCACCACGAGCATGGTCTTCATCTTCGTCGTGATCGCGGCGTTGTTCTTTCTGATATCCGACAAGGTGATCGCCTTCGTCGTACAAACGCTGCTCGGGATTTCGTGACATGGCTCATCGTTGGTACGTCGTTCACGCCTATTCGGGCTTTGAGAACAAGGTCGCTCAGTCGATCCGCGAGCAGACCGAGAAGAAGGGCCTGACCGAGGAGATCACCCAGGTCATGGTGCCGACCGAGGAGGTCGTGGAAGTGCGCCGCGGCTCGAAGGTGAACACCGAGCGCAAGTTCTTCCCGGGCTACGTCCTGGTGAAGATGGACCTCAACGACGAGACCTGGCACCTGATCAAGAACACAGCCAAGGTGACCGGCTTTCTGGGCGGCGGCGGTCGCGGCAAGCCGGTCCCGATTTCGGACGCCGAGGCGGGTCGCATCCTGCGCCAGGTCCAGGAAGGTGTGGAGCGGCCCAAGCCTGCCGTCAGCTTCGAAGTGGGCGAGCAGGTCAAGGTGGCCGACGGTCCGTTTGCCTCCTTCAACGGCACCGTCGAGGATGTGGACGAAGAACGGGCTCGCCTGAAGGTCGCGGTATCGATCTTCGGCCGCTCGACCCCGGTCGAGCTGGACTACGCCCAGGTGGAAAAGCTTTAGATTCTGCCTATATAAAGCCCAAATCTGGGGGTTGTGGAGGGGCAGGGAGTTTGCTAAACCCCGCGCCCTTGGAAGGGCTGGCCGCGCGCCGGCCTTTTCTCGTGTGGTCGGTTCCGTCTGAAAATCCTTAAGGATCAAGGACTTGACCGTTATAGGGTGCGGGAGGCCGGCCATGGCCGTACCGCGCCGCCCAACAGAAAGGGGCATGCATGGCCAAAAAGGTTCAGGCTTACGTCAAGCTGCAGGTGCCAGCAGGCAAGGCCAACCCGTCGCCGCCGATCGGGCCCGCGCTCGGTCAGCAAGGCGTGAACATCATGGAATTCTGCAAGCAGTTCAATGCGCGCACGCAGAAGATGGAAGCCGGCATGCCGATCCCGGTGGTGATCACCGTGTTCCAGGATCGCAGCTTCACTTTCATCACCAAGACCCCGCCGGTGACCTACTTCCTGAAGAAGGCAGCAGGTATCGAATCGGGCGCCAAGACGGTCGGCACGCAGATCGTGGGCAAGGTCACGAAGAAGCAGGTCGAGGAGATCGCCAAGCAGAAGATGCCCGACCTCAACTGCGACTCGGTCGAATCGGCGATGGCTCAGGTGGCGGGTTCGGCCCGCTCGATGGGCCTCCAGGTGGTGGAGTAAGCCATGGCGCACGGCAAGCGATACAAGGCAGCTTCGACCACCGTCGATCGTGAGAAGACCTATTCGCTCGACGAGGCGGTCAAGATCGTGAAGGCGAACGCCAAGGCGAAGTTCGACGAGACGATCGAGGTCGCCATGAACCTCGGCATCGATCCGCGCCACGCCGACCAGGCCGTGCGCGGCATGGTCGAATTGCCGAGCGGCACCGGCAAGACGGTGCGTGTGGCGGTGTTTGCCCGCGGTCCCAAGGCCGAGGAAGCCAAGAGCGCGGGCGCCGATCTGGTGGGCGCCGAGGATCTCGCCGAGAAGATCAATGGCGGCGAGATGAATTTCGACCGCTGCGTGGCGACGCCCGACATGATGGGTGTGGTCGGCCGGCTCGGTAAGGTGTTGGGTCCGCGCGGCCTGATGCCGAATCCCAAGCTTGGCACAGTGACTCAGGATGTGGCCGCTGCGGTGAAGGCCGCCAAGGCCGGCTCGATCGAGTTCCGCGCCGAGAAGGCCGGCATCGTCCACGCCGGCGTCGGCAAGGCCTCGTTCAGCGAGGAGGCGATCGCCGCCAACGTGAAGGCGCTGGTGACCGCGATCAGCCGCGCGAAGCCGAGCGGCGCCAAGGGCACCTTCATCAAGAAGGTGTCGATCGGTTCGACCATGGGACCGGGCATCAAGCTCGACCCTGCTTCTGCTCTCAACGTTTGAGCGGGGAAGCCTAGAGACGAGTTTCCGGTGTTGGCCGTGTCCCGGCCAACGTCGGTGAGGAAGGAGGAGGCCGCAAGGTTTCCGACTTCCACCTGTCCGAGACCGCCGGTGCTTCCTCCTTCGGGAGGAGCGTAATGGGGAAACCCGCCAGCGCAGACGGGGGCAAGGGAATCGGCGCACACGTTCGGTTCGAATGTGCGCGCACGCGCCCGAACTTCCGGGGCAGGCGAGCAAGGCCGCGAGGTCTCCGTTCGCTGAACCGCTAACGGAGGCTGCGTGGTCTTAACGCAGCCGGTTCGATCCGGATCCTCCGGGTCGGGCCATAGTTGGAGAAAGCCGTGAATCGTTCGGAGAAGGCCGAAGCGATCGCCGAGCTGAACCAGATCTTCAAGGACGCGAACCTGATGGTGGTCACCCGCCAGTCCGGTCTCACTGTCCAGGAAGTGACGGACCTGCGTCGCAGGATCAGGGCAGCCGGTGCAAGCTACAAGGTCGCCAAGAATCGGCTCACGTTGCGTGCCCTCGAGGGCACGCCCTTCAAGGCGCTCGGACCCATGTTCACGGGCCCGACCGCCATCGCCTACTCCAAGGATCCGGTCGCTGCAGCGAAGGTCGTTTCGATCTTTGCCAAGGAGAACGAGAAGCTCAGCATCGTCGGTGGTGCGCTGGGCGAGAACACGCTGGACGTCGCAGGCGTCCAGGCTCTCGCCACGCTGCCTTCGCTCGATGCTCTGCGGGCCACGATCATCGGCCTTCTGCAGGCCCCGGCGACCAAGGTCGCGGGTGTGCTGCAGGCGCCGGCTGGTCAGGTCGCTCGTGTGCTCGGCGCTTACGGAGCCAAGGACGGCGAGAAGGCGGCGTGAGTCAACGTATCGAAATCACGATCAACGAAGTTCGGGTTATCAGGAGATAGACAATGGCTAATCTGGAAAAGCTGGTCGAGGAGCTCTCGGCCCTGACGGTCCTCGAGGCCGCTCAGCTCAGCAAGCTCTTGGAAGAGAAGTGGGGCGTCAGCGCCGCCGCTCCGGTCGCGATCGCCGCGGCTCCGGGCGCCGCGGCTGGCGCTGCGCCGGCAGAAGTCAAAGACGAGTTCACCGTCGTCCTGGCCTCGGCTGGCGACAAGCGGATCAACGTCATCAAGGCGGTGCGCGAGATCACCGGCCTTGGCCTCAAGGAGGCCAAGGACCTGGTCGAGGGCGCGCCGAAGCCGGTCAAGGAAGGCGTGCCGAAGGCGGACGCCGAGAAGCTCAAGGCCAAGCTCGAGGCCGAGGGCGCCAAGGTCGAGCTGAAGTAAATATCGTTCCGGTTGGACCGGCCTCTTTGCGGGGGCCGGTCCCGTCGGGCCTCTTCTCCGAGCGGACCCCGCAAAGGTCCTCTCCGACAAGTGGCCCTCTGCAACGGATGGGGTGAGCGGCTGGCGGGCCGCAAACTCCGAGAAAGCAGCGGGTGTTTCTCCGCCCTTGAACCTTCGAGGACGCAGGATGGCCACGGCCTTCAATACGCGCAAACGGATTCGTCGTTTCTTCGGCCACATCGAGTCAGTGGCGCCGATGCCCAACCTCATCGAAGTGCAGAAGAGCTCCTACGAGAGCTTCCTGCAGCGCATGACTCCGGCCGCCAGGCGCACGCAATCCGGCCTTCAGGAAGTCTTCCGCTCGGTGTTTCCGATCAAGGATTTCGCCGAGCGCGCCAGCCTAGAATTCGTGAAGTACGAGTTCGAGGAGCCGAAGTACGACGTCGAGGAGTGCCAGCAGCGCGGCATCACCTACGCCGCCCCGCTCAAGGTCACCCTGCAGCTCGTGGTGTGGGACATAGACGAGGAAGCAGGCTCGCGCTCGATCCGCGATATCAAGGAGCAGGATGTCTACATGGGCGACATGCCGCTCATGACCGACAACGGCACCTTCATCGTTAACGGCACTGAGCGCGTGATCGTGAGCCAGATGCACCGCTCGCCGGGTGTCTTCTTCGATCACGACAAGGGCAAGACCCACAGCTCGGGCAAGTACCTCTATGCCGCCCGCATCATTCCCTATCGTGGCTCGTGGCTCGACTTCGAGTTCGACGCCAAGGATCTGATCCACGTGCGCATTGACCGTCGCCGCAAGATCCCGGTGACGACGCTCCTGCTCGCGCTCGACAACGACGCCACGCATAAGAAGCGGCTGGCAGCGATCGCCAAGGGCCAGCAGCTCGATCCGGCCGAGGCGCAGGGCCTGTCGCCGGAAGAGATCCTCGCCGCGTTCTATGGCCAGGTCGTCTACAAGCGCGACAAGGAAGGCTGGAACACAGGCTTCGACGCCGACGCGATGAAGGGCCTGAAGCTCACGCACGACCTCGTCAATGCCAAGACCGGCAAGACGGCGGCCGATGCCGGCGCCAAGATGACGCCGCGGCTGCTTGCCCGCCTCAAGGAGGCCGGGCTGAAGGAAATCCGCGTCCTGCCCGAAGAGCTGATCGGCCGCTACGCCGCGCTCGACGTCATCAACGAGAAGACGGGCGAGATCTATGTCGAGGCAGGCCAGGAGATCACCCAGGCCGTTCTTGACCTCTTCGAGAAGAACGGCATCGACACGCTGCCGACGCTCGCGATCGATCACACCAATATCGGCCCCTACATCCGCAATACGCTGGCAGCCGACAAGAACAACAACCGCGAGGAAGCGCTGCTCGACATCTACCGCGTGATGCGGCCGGGCGAGCCGCCGACGCTGGAGCAGGCGGAGACGCTGTTTGGCGGCCTCCTGTTCGATATCGAGCGCTACGACCTCTCGCCCGTGGGCCGCGTGAAGATGAACATGCGGCTGGGCTTCGAGGGTGTGCCCGACACGCAGCGCACGTTGCGCCGCGAGGATATCCTCTCGGTGGTCAAGGTCCTGCACGGCCTCAAGGACGGCCACGGCGACATCGACGACATCGACAATCTCGGCAATCGCCGCGTCCGGTCGGTCGGCGAGCTGATGGAGAACCAGTATCGCGTTGGCCTGCTCCGCATGGAGCGCGCCATCCGCGAGCGCATGAGCTCGATCGACATCGACACCGTGATGCCGCACGACCTCATCAACGCCAAGCCGGCGGCCGCCGCGGTGCGCGAGTTCTTCGGCTCGAGCCAGCTCTCGCAGTTCATGGACCAGACCAACCCGCTGTCGGAAGTGACGCACAAGCGCCGCCTCTCCGCGCTGGGACCGGGCGGCCTGACGCGCGAGCGTGCGGGCTTCGAGGTGCGCGACGTGCATCCCACGCACTACGGCCGCATCTGTCCGATCGAGACACCGGAAGGGCCGAACATCGGCCTGATCAACTCGCTCGCGACCTATGCGCGCGTGAATCAATACGGCTTCATCGAGAGCCCGTACCGCAAGGTTGCCCACAGCCGCGTCAGCGACGAGGTGATCTATCTCTCGGCGATGGAGGAGAGCCGCTACACGGTGGCCCAGGCCAACGCCGAGATCGATTCCAAGGGCAAGTTCGCCTCCGAGCTGGTGCAGTGCCGCAAGGGCGGTGAGTACATCCTCGCCCGGCCCGAGACGATCGACTTCGTCGACGTCTCGCCCAAGCAGATCGTGTCGGTCGCCGCGGCGCTGATCCCGTTCCTCGAGAACGACGACGCCAACCGCGCGCTGATGGGCTCCAACATGCAGCGTCAGGCGGTGCCGCTGATCCAGGCCGAATCGCCGCTGGTCGGCACCGGCATGGAAGAGGTGGTGGCGCGCGACTCGGGCGTGGCGATCGCTGCGCGCCGCACCGGCGTGGTCGACCAGGTCGACGCCATGCGCATAGTCGTGCGCGCGACCGACGATGTCGGTCCCAATCGGCCCGCGGTCGACATCTACAATCTCTTGAAGTTCCAACGCTCCAACCAGAGCACCTGCATCACCCAGAAGCCGCTGGTGAAGGTCGGCGATCAGGTGAAGAAGGGCGACATCGTGGCCGATGGTCCGTCGACCCGCGATGGCGAGCTGGCGCTCGGCCGCAACGTGCTGGTCGCGTTCATGCCGTGGAACGGCTACAACTTCGAGGACTCGATCCTGCTCTCCGAGCGCATCGTCCGCGATGACGTCTTCACCTCGATCCATATCGAGGAGTTCGAAGTCATGGCGCGCGACACCAAGCTTGGCCAGGAGGAGATCAGCCGCGACATCCCGAACGTCGGCGAAGAAGCCCTCAAGAACCTGGACGAGGCCGGCATCGTCTATATCGGCGCCGAGGTGAAGGCGGGCGACATCCTGGTCGGCAAGGTGACGCCGAAGGGCGAGAGCCCGATGACGCCGGAAGAGAAGCTCCTGCGCGCGATCTTCGGCGAAAAGGCTGCCGACGTGCGCGACACCTCGCTCAAGGTGCCGCCGGGCGTCGAAGGCACGGTGGTCGAGGTGCGCGTCTTCAACCGCCGCGGCGTCGACAAGGACGAGCGTGCGCTCGCCATCGAGCGCGACGAGATCGAGCGCCTGGCCAAGGACCGAGACGACGAAAAGGCGATCCTGGAACGCAGCTTCTACGGCCAGATCCAGGAAATGCTGATGAACCAGACCGTGGCCGGTGGTCTGAAGGGCCTCAAGCCCGGCACGCGGATCACTGACAAGGTTCTGGGCGAGTTCACGCCCGGACAGTGGCGTCAGATCGCGGTCAAGACCGACAAGCGGCAGGGCGAGATCGAGGCATCGAACAAGCAGTTCGACGAGTCGATGAAGCGCCTGCAGGATCGATTCGACAGCAAGGTCGACAAGCTGCAGCGCGGCGACGAGCTGCCGCCGGGCGTCATGAAGATGGTCAAGGTCTTCGTCGCGACCAAGCGCAAGCTGCAGCCGGGCGACAAGATGGCCGGCCGTCACGGCAACAAGGGCGTGATCTCGCGCATCATGCCGCTCGAGGACATGCCGTACCTCGAGGACGGCACGCCGGTCGACATCGTGCTGAACCCGCTCGGCGTGCCGAGCCGCATGAACGTCGGTCAGATCCTGGAGACCCACCTCGGCTGGGCCGCGGCGGGTCTCGGCAGGAAGATCGGCGAGATGGTGAACGGCGCGCGCGACTCGTCGGTGGCGCAGGTCCGCAAGACCCTGCGCGAGGTCTATGGCGAGAAGTCCTACAAGGCCGACATCGCCGATCTCGACGATGACCGCGTGGTCGAGCTCGCCCGGAACCTAAGCCGCGGCGTTCCGTTTGCCTCGCCGGTGTTCGATGGCGCGCACGAGGCCGACATCGTCGGCATGCTCGACATGGCGGGCCTCGACAAGTCGGGCCAGGTGACCTTGGTCGATGGTCGCACCGGCGAACCGTTCGATCGCAAGGTGACGGTGGGCTACATCTACATGCTGAAGCTGCATCATCTGGTGGACGACAAGATCCACGCGCGCTCGATCGGCCCGTACAGCCTGGTCACCCAGCAGCCGCTGGGCGGCAAGGCGCAGTTCGGCGGCCAGCGCTTCGGCGAGATGGAGGTGTGGGCGCTCGAGGCCTATGGCGCCGCCTACACGCTGCAGGAGATCCTGACCGTCAAGTCGGACGACGTGGCCGGTCGTACCAAGGTCTACGAGGCCATCGTGCGCGGCGACGACACGTTCGAGGCGGGTATCCCCGAGTCCTTCAATGTGCTGGTCAAGGAGCTTCGCTCGCTCGGCCTCAATGTCGAACTCAACCAGTCGGCCTCGTGATCGCGGCCGACCTCCTCTCTGATCGATTTTACGTCCAACGAACCCGTAGGACCCAAATATGACCGACCTGATCAACGTACTGGGCCAGCCGCAGGGCACCCCGACCTTCGACGAGATCCGGATCTCGATCGCCAGCCCCGAGCGTATCCGCGCCTGGAGCCACGGCGAGATCAAGAAGCCGGAGACCATCAACTACCGCACCTTCAAGCCGGAGCGGGACGGGCTGTTCTGTGCCCGCATCTTCGGACCGATCAAGGACTACGAGTGCCTGTGCGGCAAGTACAAGCGCATGAAGTTCCGCGGCATCACCTGCGAGAAGTGCGGCGTCGAGGTGACGCTCACCAAGGTGCGCCGCGAGCGCATGGGCCACATCGAGCTTGCCTCGCCGGTGGCGCACATCTGGTTCTTGAAGTCGCTGCCGAGCCGCATCGGGCTCTTGCTCGACATGACGCTGCGCGACCTCGAGAAGATCCTCTACTTCGAGAACTATGTGGTGACCGAGCCCGGCCTCACGCCGCTCAAGTACCGCGAGCTCCTGAACGAGGACCAATATCTCAACGCCCTCGACGAGTATGGTGACGATGCCTTCCGCGCCGACATTGGCGCCGAGGCGATCCGCGCCATGCTGCAGGTGATCGACCTCAACGAGGAGCGCCCGCGGCTGCGTGAGGAATTGCGCGAGACGACGTCGGAGGCCAAGCGCAAGAAGCTTGTGAAGCGGCTGAAGCTGGTCGAAAGCTTCATCGAATCAGGCGCCCGTCCGGAGTGGATGATCCTCGAGCTGGTACCGGTGATCCCGCCCGAGCTGCGCCCGCTGGTGCCCCTCGACGGCGGCCGGTTCGCGACCTCGGACTTGAACGACCTCTATCGCCGCGTCATCAACCGCAACAACCGCCTGAAGCGTCTGATCGAGCTGCGGGCGCCCGACATCATCGTGCGCAATGAAAAGCGCATGCTGCAGGAGTCGGTGGACGCCCTGTTCGACAATGGCCGTCGCGGACGCGTCATCACCGGCGCCAACAAGCGCCCGCTGAAGTCTCTCTCCGACATGCTGAAGGGCAAGCAGGGCCGCTTCCGCCAGAATCTGCTCGGCAAACGCGTCGACTACTCGGGTCGTTCGGTGATCGTGGTTGGTCCCGAGCTCAAGCTGCACCAGTGCGGCCTGCCCAAGAAGATGGCGCTCGAGCTGTTCAAGCCGTTCATCTATTCGCGGCTGCAGAACTACGGCATGGCCAACACCATCAAGGCCGCCAAGCGCATGGTCGAGAAGGAACGGCCGGAGGTGTGGGATATCCTCGAAGAGGTGATCCGCGAGCATCCGGTGCTGCTGAACCGCGCACCGACGCTGCATCGTCTCGGCATCCAGGCCTTCGAGCCGGTGCTGATCGAGGGCAAGGCGATCCAGCTTCATCCGCTGGTCTGCACTGCCTTCAACGCCGATTTCGACGGCGACCAGATGGCGGTCCACGTGCCGTTGTCGCTGGAAGCACAGCTCGAGGCGCGCGTGCTCATGATGTCGACCAACAACATCCTGAGCCCGGCGTCCGGCAAGCCGATCATTGTGCCGAGCCAGGACATCGTGCTTGGCATCTACTACATCACGCTGGAGCGTGAGGGCGAGGCGGGCGAAGGCTCGCTGTTCTCCGACATCGGCGACCTCGAGCATGCGTTGCACAGCCGCACGCTTTCCATGCATGCCAGGATCAAGATGCGACTGGAGGCCTACGACGACAAGGGTGAGCTCGCCTCGCGCGTGGTCGAGACCACGCCGGGCCGCATCCTTCTCGCGCAGATCCTGCCCAAGCATCCCAGCCTGCCGTTCTCGCTGATCAACCGGCTGCTGACGAAGAAGGACTTGCAGAACGTCATCGACACCGTCTACCGCCACTGCGGCCAGAAGGAGACGGTGATCTTCGCCGATCGATTGATGGGTCTCGGCTTCTATCACGCCTGCCGCGCCGGCATTTCCTTCGGCAAGGATGACCTCGTCATTCCGTCCGCCAAGGAGAAGCTGGTCGGGCAGACCCAGAAGGAAGTGAAGGAGTACGAGCAGCAGTATCAGGACGGCCTGATCACCTCGGGTGAGAAGTACAACAAGGTGGTCGACGCCTGGTCGCGCTGCTCGGATCGCGTGGCCGACGAGATGATGAAGGGGATTTCCACGCCGCGGCCCGGGCGGCCGGTGAACTCGGTGTGGATGATGACCCATTCCGGTGCGCGTGGCTCGGCGACGCAGATGAAGCAGCTTGCCGGCATGCGCGGTCTGATGACCAAGCCGTCGGGCGAGATCATCGACACGCCGATCATCTCGAACTTCAAGGAAGGTCTGAGCGTGCTGGAGTACTTCAACTCCACCCACGGCGCCCGCAAGGGCCTGGCAGACACGGCGCTCAAGACGGCGAACTCGGGCTATCTGACCCGCCGCCTTGTCGACGTGGCGCAGGACTGCATCATCTTCGAAGAAGATTGCGGTACCGACCGCGGCCTCACCATGCGTGCCGTCGTCGACGGCGGAGACGTGATGGAGCCGCTCTCCGAGCGTGTGCTGGGCCGTACCGCGCTTGACGATGTGGTCGATCCGCTGAACGGCACGGTGATCGCCAAGAGCGGCGATTTGATCGACGAGGTCAAGGTCGAGCAGATCGAGAAGGCCGGCATCGAAGAGATGCGCATCCGCTCGGTGCTGACCTGCGACACCAAGACCGGCGTTTGCGGCAAGTGCTACGGGCGCGATCTCGCCCGCGGCACGCCGGTCAATATCGGCGAAGCGGTGGGCGTCATTGCCGCCCAGTCGATCGGCGAGCCGGGTACCCAGCTCACCATGCGTACCTTCCACATCGGCGGCGCCGCCCAACGTGGCGCCGAGCAGTCGAGCATCGAGGCGAGCCATGACGGCCGCATCCAGGTGCGCAACCGCAACGTGGTGGTCAACAGCCAAGGTGTGCCGGTGGTGATGGGCCGCAACACCGAGCTGGTGCTGATCGACGGTGCCCAGCGCGAGCGCGCCAAGCATCGCGTGCCGTACGGTGCGCGCCTGCTGGTCGACAACGACGCGCCCGTCGCCAAGGGCCAGAAGCTCGCGGAGTGGGATCCGTACACCCTGCCGATCATCACCGAGAAGGCGGGTAGGGCAGTCTACGTCGACCTCGTCGAGGGCGTGTCGATGCGCGAGGTGATCGACGATTCGACCGGCATCTCCAACCGCGTCGTCGTCGACTGGAAGGGCCAGCCGCGCGGCGGCGATCTGCGTCCGCGTATCGCCATCCACGACGCCGGGGGCAACCCGGTGATGCTGGCCAACGGTCAGGAAGCTCGCTACCTGCTGTCGCTCGATTCGGTGCTTTCGGTCGAGAACGGTCAGGAGGTCCATGCCGGCGACATCCTCGCGCGTATCCCGCGTGAGGGCGGCAAGAACCGCGACATCACGGGCGGTCTGCCGCGCGTGGCCGAGCTGTTCGAGGCGCGCAAGCCCAAGGACTTCGCGATCATCTGCGACGTTGCGGGCCGCATCGAGTTCGGCAAGGACTACAAGAACAAGCGCCGCATCCTGATCGTGCCGGAAGGCGAGGGTGCGGAGCCGGTCGAGTACCTGATCCCGAAGGGCAAGCGCATCGCGGTTCAGGAAGGCGACTACGTAGAGCGCGGCGATCTCCTGATCGACGGCAACCCGGTGCCGCACGACATCCTGCGCGTGCTGGGTATCGAGAAGCTGGCCGAATATCTCGTGAACGAGATTCAGGAGGTCTATCGGCTGCAGGGCGTGAAGATCAACGACAAGCACATCGAGACGATCGCGCGTCAGATGCTGCAGAAGGTCGAGATCACCGACGCCGGCGACTCGACCTTCCTGATCGGCGAGCAAGTCGACAAGGGCGAGTTCGAGATCGAGAACGCCAAGCTCGTGTCGGAGAAGCTGAAGCCCGCCAAGTCCGATCCGGTACTGCTCGGCATCACCAAGGCGAGCCTGCAGACCAAGTCGTTCATCTCGGCGGCCTCCTTCCAGGAGACCACCCGCGTGCTGACCGAGGCGGCCGTCTCCGGCCGCGTCGACACCCTTCAGGGTCTGAAGGAGAACGTGATCGTCGGCCGGCTCATTCCGGCCGGCACCGGCGGCGTGGTGAACCGGCTGAAGGCGATTGCCGCCCAGCGCGACCGGGCGATCCTGGCGGCTGGCGCGGACGGCGAGGACGAGCCCGTCCCGACCCTCGAGCAGGCCGATCGCGCAGCCGACTGAGCGCCGCGCACCTGAACAAACGAAAGGCCGACGCCGAAAGGCGCCGGCCTTTTCTTTGCGCTCGTGTTTCTCGCAGCCTGTCCGGCAGATGTTGGTCTGCCGGACGATCAATACAGCTATTTCGCGAGGACGCCCGGGAAGCGCACGATCCGATCAGACCGGAACGTGCTGGCCCAGAGGTCTGGCCCAACTTGCAGGCCGCCGGTGCCGGCGCCCATCCCGTCGTAGACACCGCTCTTCACCAGGTCGGTAAGCTTCATCGTGGCGGGATCGAGCTTGTAGAGCTTGAACGGCGTGGTGCAGTTGATGTCCTTCGACTCGAAGCAGTCGAGGACTCCTTTGACTGAGGCATCCTGGCCGCCCACCAGGATGGACTTGTGATCCTGGGTCCAGCGCACATTGTCCGGCAGCATCTCGATGCCCACGGTCTGGCTGGCCTTGGTTTTCAGGTTGTATTTCAGGATTTTCTTCTCGGCCCACAAGTTGACGTAGAGCGTGGCGCCGTCGGCCGATGAGACGAGGCCATTTGGTCCCGACATGCCGTTCGGTCCTACCGCCGTCCAGCCCTGCTTGGGGTGCCATTCGAACAGGCCGCCCTCGGGCTTGGCTTGTGAAAGCTTGTCGAGGAACTGCTTGTCATTTGGATCCCAAAGGCTCGTCGCCACGAAGCCGCCGTCGGGGAGTGAGGTGACGCCATCCGGCCATGCGGTCGAAGGGGCGACGACGCATCCGGTCCATTGCAATTTTGGCTTGGTACCCGCAGCCGTTTCGACGGAGAAGATCTCGATCGATTCACGGCCACCATGGTTCACCACATACAATGTGCCCCGGCCCACCGTGCCACGGAAGTCGAGGCCGTGCGATGCGAACTTGGTGAAATCGGGGGCGCCGGGGCAGTCGGGATATGTCGCCTTGTCAGGATGGACCGTGATCGCCGAGGCCGTGATCGCGCTAGCCGCGAAGGCCTTCGTGTCGAAGAGGTACAGGGGCTCGGTCTTGCCAGAACCTCCTCCTAGCGAACTTCCGATCGCCCAGGGGGTGCCCTCGATCGCCACTAGATCCTCGACGTTCGTCACGCCGCAGATCGCATTCTTGTCTGCGGCCGAGCATTTCTGATCGTCCGCGACAGCGGGGTTCGGGAGTGCGATCTGCAAACCGATCGCGGCGCACAGGGTCGAAACAGCAAAAGCGACCGCGGAGCCCGCCATGCCTTTTCTCGAACGTCTTTGCGCAAACCTGGTCATCGTCGTTTCCTCCTTTGTTCGCACCTCATCTCTGCGCTTGTTTTGCTTGAGCCTTGGAAGTCTAGGGGAAGTTCACCCACCGAGGTCCGTCGTTTCTGCAAGGTTGCGCTCCCTCGGCGCCATGGCTCGACCTTTTCAGGCCGCAGGTCTGCGGGCCAGCCAGGTGTCTCGCGTCAGCAGCCAGACCATCTGGGATGTCTCGCCACCGATGTACCGGCCGATGATGAGCTCGACCAATTGCGCACCCTCCTTCTCCTTGATCCGCCGCGAACCATGGTTGTCCTGGGCGTTGCTGAGCCAGAGATGCGGCCAACCGAGCTCTCGGAGGGCGTAGTCGGTGACGCGGTCTGCGGCCTCGCTCATCAAGCCGCGGCGATGGTAGGCGGGGTCCAGCCAGAAACCGCGCTGGTTGCGGCTCACACCGTCATCCGGCCACAGGTCGATGAGGCCGATTAGGTCGGCCGTTCCCGACCTCGGCACGATCGCCCAGTGAGACTTCTGGCCGCGCGCCATCTCCTGGAGGCAAGTGGCAACGAAGGCGGTGGCGCCGTCAGCCGGGTAGGGCCAGGGCACCTTGGCGTCGAGCCAGCGTACGACGTCCCATTGCGGAAAAAGCCGCTGGATCACCGGGGCGTCCTTGCTGCGCACCGGGCGCAGGATAAGGCGCGGCGTGTGGAGCACCGGCGTCGGAGGCATACTGCTTATGTCGGAAGGCATTGTCGGTCTCGCTTCTCCTTGCCGGAGGCGGGACCTGCTGCGCTCGAGACCCCGGCCATCGCGGCGGGGTCAGGGTTTTCAGGTCAGCTCTAGATCTGGCGATCGCGCACGACTCTCCCTGCCCCAAATGGAGCTTTCTGGGTCGAGTTGGTTCGCGGATCGCGACGCAGCATGCAGGTCAAATAGCGAAGAAAAGGGGCAAAGTAAACTTGGTAGGTGAGAGGCAGACACGCCACCACACGTAGATTGATAGATTCTTGCGCTATGCCTCGTGGTAGGGTCAGGAATGAGCGGCCGGCAAACGCCGGGGAATAACCAACAAAATCAAAGAGAAAAGCGCTCAGCATGCTTGACGCTGCGCGGACAGAGCCATATAAGCGCGCCACTTCGCCGGGGGGCTGGTAGTAGGCCGCAAGCCTAGACGCAGCCTGACGGCGAGGACCGCTACAAGTATGGCTTCTGGCCGCAAAGTTACCTCTCGCGCGGGGCTGCGCTCTTGCCGCTATGCCCGTGCATTCGCTTTGCGCCGATACCCGACGTGGGCGGACCCGAGACGGCGTTAAGGAAACCGGAAATCGATGCCGACGATCAACCAACTGATTGCCAAGGGCCGCCGCCCGCTGAGCTCGCGCAACAAGGTGCCGGCGCTGCAGGCCTGCCCGCAGAAGCGCGGCGTGTGCACGCGCGTCTACACGACCACGCCAAAGAAGCCGAACTCGGCGCTGCGTAAGGTCGCGAAGGTGCGCCTCACCAACGCCTACGAGGTGGTGAGCTACATCCCGGGCGAGGGCCACAATCTGCAGGAGCATTCGGTGGTCATGATCCGCGGCGGGCGCGTGAAGGATCTGCCGGGCGTTCGTTATCACATCATCCGCGGCACCCTCGACACCCAGGGTGTCAAGGACCGCAAGCAGCGCCGGTCGAAGTACGGCGCCAAGCGTCCGAAGTAAGGCGGGGAGGAAACCATGTCCCGTCGTCGTGCAGCCGAGAAGCGCGAAGTTCTGCCGGACGCCAAGTTCGGCGATGTCGTGCTCAGCAAGTTCATGAACACGCTCATGGAGCGCGGCAAGAAGTCGGTCGCCGAGCGTGTCGTCTACGGCGCTCTCGATGAGATCGAGACCAAGCTCAAGCAGGATCCGATCCCGGCCTTCCACGAGGCGCTGGAGAACGTGAAGCCGGCGATCGAAGTCCGCTCGCGCCGTGTCGGTGGCGCCACCTATCAGGTGCCGGTCGAAGTGCGCCCGGAGCGCCGCCAGGCGCTTGCCATTCGCTGGATCATCCAGGCCGCCCGCGACCGGTCCGGCCACAGCATGACCGAGAAGCTCTCCGCCGAATTGCTCGATGCCTTCAATCGCCGCGGCAACGCAGTGAAGAAGCGCGAGGACACCCACAAGATGGCCGACGCCAACAAGGCGTTTGCGCATTACCGCTGGTAGCGCTCAGGCCCCCTTCACGAAAGCCCCATCCATGGCTCGCACAACTCCCATCGCGCAGTATCGAAACATCGGCATCATGGCTCACATCGATGCCGGCAAGACGACAACGACCGAGCGCATCCTCTACTACACCGGCAAGTCGCATAAGATCGGCGAAGTCCATGACGGCGCCGCGACCATGGACTGGATGGAGCAGGAACAGGAGCGCGGCATCACCATTACGTCGGCCGCGACCACCTGCTTCTGGAAGACCGAGTCCGGCCCGTTCGCTGGTCCCAGCATTCGCGTCAACATCATCGACACGCCGGGCCACGTCGACTTCACGATCGAGGTTGAGCGCAGCCTGCGCGTGCTCGACGGTGCGGTTTGCGTGTTCGACTCGGTCGCGGGTGTCGAGCCGCAGTCGGAGACGGTGTGGCGCCAGGCCGACAAGTACGGCGTGCCGCGCATCTGCTTCGTCAACAAGATGGATCGCACCGGCGCCAACTACTGGCGCACCGTCGACATGATCAAGGACCGCCTCGGCAGCAAGCCGCTGGTGACCCAGATCCCGATCGGTACGGAGGCCGAGTTCAAGGGTCTCGTCGATCTGGTGTCCAACAAGGCGATCATCTGGCTGGAAGAGACCCTCGGCGCCAAATTCGAGATCGTCGATGTCCCGGACGATCTCAAGGAACAGGCTGCCGAATACCGGACCAAGCTGATCGAGATGGCGGTCGAGCAGGATGACGTGGCGCTCGAGAAGTACCTGGGCGGCGAAGAGCCCGATTACGACACGCTGATCAAGTGTATCCGCAAGGGCACGATTTCCTATGCGTTCGTGCCGGTGCTGTGCGGCTCGTCGTTCAAGAACAAGGGCGTGCAGCCCATGCTCGACGCTGTCGTGAATTACCTGCCGGCGCCTACCGATGTGCCGGACGTCAAGGGCGTGAAGATGGGCACCGACGAAGCGATCTCGCTGCCGTCGAGCGACGACGCACCGCTGTCCGTGCTTGCGTTCAAGATCATGACCGACCCGTTTGTCGGTTCGCTCACCTTCGCGCGTGTCTATTCGGGCGTGCTCGAATCGGGCACCGGCGTGCTGAACAGCACGAAGGACCGCAAGGAGCGGATCGGCCGCATGCTGCTGATGCATGCCAACAACCGCGAGGACGTGAAGGAAGCGCGCGCAGGCGACATCATCGCGCTTGCCGGTCTCAAGAGCGTCACCACCGGCGACACGCTGTGTTCGTCGGAAAATCCGGTGATCCTCGAGAAGATGGACTTCCCCGATCCGGTCATCGAGCTCGCGATCGAGCCGAAGTCGAAGGCCGACCAGGAGAAGATGGGCCAGGCGCTGGGCCGGCTCGTGCAGGAGGATCCGACCTTCCGCGTCACGACCGACCCCGAGACCGGACAGACCGTGATCAAGGGCATGGGCGAGCTCCATCTCGAGATCAAGGTCGACATCCTGAAGCGCACCTACAAAGTAGACGCCAACGTGGGCGCGCCACAGGTGGCCTATCGCGAGACGCTGGGCCGGCGGTCGGAGATCGACTACACCCACAAGAAGCAGTCGGGCGGCTCGGGCCAGTTCGCGCGCATCAAGCTGGTGTTCGAACCGGGCCAGCCGGGTTCGGGCTACAGCTTCGATAGCAAGATCGTGGGCGGCTCGGTGCCGAAGGAATTCATTCCCGGCGTCGAGAAGGGCCTCGCGGCGTCACGTGAATCGGGCGTGCTGGCCGGGTTCCCGGTGATCGACTTCAAGGTGTCGCTGATCGACGGCGCCTACCATGACGTCGACTCGAGCGTGCTGGCGTTCGAAATCGCGGCGCGCGGAGCCTTCAAGGAAGGGCTGCAGAAGGCGCAGTGCAAGCTGCTCGAGCCGATCATGAAGGTCGAGGTGGTGACGCCGGAAGACTACATGGGCGACTGCATCGGCGACTTGAACAGCCGGCGCGGTCAGATCCAGGGCATGGAGGCCCGCGGCAACGCGCAGGTCATCAACGCCATGGTGCCGCTCGCCAACATGTTCGGCTATGTGAACACGCTGCGTTCGATGACGCAGGGGCGTGCCGCCTACACCATGACCTTCGATCACTACGCACCCGTCCCGCAGGCGGTGGCGGACGAAGTCGTGGCCAAGCTCGCAGGCTGAGTAACCGTTTGAATTGGAATCGATAGGCAAGGAATCCCACCATGACGAAGGCGAAGTTTGAGCGGAACAAGCCGCACTGCAATATCGGGACGATTGGGCACGTTGATCATGGGAAGACGTCGCTGACGGCTGCGATCACGAAGGTGCTGGCGAAGACGGGTGGGGCGACGTTCACGGCGTACGACC
>JAFKFL010000042.1 GCA_017308235.1 Alphaproteobacteria bacterium
CAGCAATGGGCCGCACCTACCCGACTGTCCGCCGGATCGAAGAGGTTCTGCCCACCCGTCTGCCGCTGGCCCCGCGTGAGCGCCCCCAGACTGTCGAGCCGCCGCGCAATCGTCGAAATGAAGCGACGCTCGCCGCGGCAATCGGTGGTGACCGGGCGGAAGATCGGCGCGCTGGCCTGATGGGTACGGTTGGTGCGGCCCAGGCCCTGAATGGCGCGATCCGCGCGCCAGCCCGGTTCGAGCAGGAAATGGACGCGGCGCTGCTGGTTCTGGCAATCGAGCGAGGCATGATAGGACCGGCCCGTGCCCCCGGCATCCGAGAAGACCAGCACCCGCTTCTGGCCAGCCATAAAGGCATTGGCATCGGCCATGGCATTGCTCGGGGAACGCGATTCCAGCTTCTGGGTGCCATCGGGCAGAGACAGCAGGCGACGGGTTCGCCCGGTCACCTCGGCCACGGCATCGGCACCAAAGCGCGCAATGATGGCATCGAGCGCCGGAACAATGGGCGGCAGCGCGCCGAGCAATTCGATCAGATCATTCTTGATGCGCAGGGCTTCCTGCGAATGGACGGGATTGCCATTGGCATCCGACAGCGGACGCGAACGCTCATTACCCTCATCGTCCCAGTAGCTTTCCATCGCTCGCGTGGGAAAGGCGCTGTTCAGGTAATCCAGAAGCAGTTCTTTGGGCGACAGGTCCACACTCAGTTCAGCCCGGTCCTCGGCATCGAGTTCGGCCAGGCGCCGTCCCAGCAAAGCTTCCGAGGTTGAGACCAGTTGCACCACAGCGCTTTGGCCTGCCTCCAGCGCACCGGCGATGGCGGGCAGCAGGGTCGGCAGTTTCATCGAGAGCAGCAATTGCCCGAAGAACCGTTGTTTGGAGCTTTCGAAACGCGAGCGCGCCGCGCTCAATGCCTGTCCATTGAGCGTCCGGCCATCGACCGGATCGGTCACGCCCGCAGCGCCCAGCGCTGCCTCCATGTTCTGGTTCACCACGCTCCACGCATCGGCATAGGCGTCGAAATCGGCAATCTGGTCGACCGAGAGCGCGTGTTCGAGAATATCGTATTCGACGCCAGCATAGGACAAGGCGCGGGCGGTATAAACGCCCATTGCCTTGAGCTCCCGCGCGACCAGTTCCATCGCCGCGATACCGCCCTCGCGGATACGGGTAATAAAGGCGGTGCGATCAGGGAAAGCTGTCCCCTCGCCCCAGAGGCCGAGCCGCACGGCATAGGCCAGATTGTTGATGTCGGAGGCGCCGGTGGCCGAGGCATAGATCACGCGGGCACGCGGTAGGCGATTTTGCAGTTCAACCCCGGTGATGCCCTGCTGCGATCCCTTGGTGGCGCCAAATCTCCCTTCCCCGCCTGCAACACCGCCCATTGCATGAGCCTCGTCAAACAGGAGCAGCCCTTCAAAATCCTCGCCGCACCAATCGAGGATTTGCTGCAACCGCGTTTTTGCGCCTGAAGCGCTGCGCAAGGTGGCATAGGAAGCGAAGAGGATGGCGTCCCCTCGCCCGATGGGTCGCTCCGGTTTGATTTTGGCGAGCGGCTGGATGTCGAGCGCCATGCCGCCCAGCGCCTGCCAGTCCCGCCGCGCATCCTCGATCAGATATCTAAACTGTCTAGGGTGTCTCACTTCTTTTATTGCGAGGCTGGACATGGGCGTTTCTCGGGAACGGCAGGACAGCGGCGCGCGCAGCGCGCTGCTCTTCCTGCCTTTGTTGCAGGGCTCGGGCCTGGATGTGCT
>JAFKFL010000041.1 GCA_017308235.1 Alphaproteobacteria bacterium
CCGGTGACGGAGCCGACCGGTTCGATGGTAGTCGATATCGGCGGCGGCACGACGGAAGTCGCCGTTCTGTCGCTGGGCGGCATCGTCTATCCGCGCTCGGTGCGGGTCGGCGGCGACAAGATGGACGAGGCGATCATCGCCTACATCCGCCGCAACCATAACCTCCTGGTCGGCGAGAGTTCGGCCGAGCGGATCAAGAAGACCATCGCCTCGGCCTGCGCGCCGGATGACGGCGAGGGCCGGACCATGGAGATCAAGGGCCGCGACCTGATGAACGGCGTGCCAAAGGAATTGGTGATCACCGAGCGGCAGATCGCCGAAAGCCTGCAGGAGCCGGTCAGCGCCATCGTCGAGGCCGTTAAGGTGGCGCTCGAGAACACCGCGCCCGAACTGGCGGCCGATATTGTCGACAAGGGCATCGTGCTCACCGGCGGTGGCGCCATGCTCACCAACATGGACACCGTTCTGCGCCAGTCCACCGGCCTGCCGGTCTCCGTGGCCGAGGATCCTCTTCTCTGCGTCGCTCTCGGCACGGGGCATGCAGTGGAAAACATCGACCGTCTGCGCGGCGTCTTGTCCTCCATGTATTGAGGCACCGCGCGCCACGGCCCGCTTGGAGTAGAATGGGTCGGATATGGCGATTCGCGACGACTTCGAGGTAGCGACCCAGCAGCTACGCACCTTCGTGGCGCGTTTTGCGCTCGTGCTGTTGGTCATCGCGGCTTTCATCGCCATGCTGATCGGCAAGGCCGATTCGGTGCTGGAGAATGCGCGCGTGCTGGCCCTCGATCTTGCGAGCCCCGCCCTCGAGGCGATCGCCCGGCCGGTCGCGGCCGCCAACCGGGCGATCGCCGACCTCAAGGAATTCGCCTCGTTGCGCGAGGAGAACGCGCGCCTGCGCGAGGAGAACAGCCGCCTGCTCGCCTGGCAGACGGCGGCGCGGCGGCTCGAGAACGAGAACGACCGGCTGCGCGAACTGGCGCGGTTTCGCGAGGGTCCGGAAGCCGCCTACATCACGGCCCGCGTCGTGGGCGACAGCGTCAGCGCCTACGTCCGGGGCGCGTTGCTGAACGTCGGGCGGAAGTCCGGCGTGGCGGCGGGCCAGGCCGTGGTCACCGGCGAGGGGCTGGCCGGACGCATCGCTGAGGTCGGCGAGAACAGCGCGCGCGTGCTGTTCGTGACCGATGTCAACTCGCGGCTGCCAGTGCAGGTCGAGCGCACGCGCGAGCGCGCGATCCTGGCCGGAAACAACTCGGCACAGTTGCGACTCACGCTGCTGCAAGGCGTTGCTGGCGTCCAGCCGGGCGACCGCATCGTCACTTCGGGCAGCGGCGGCAGCTTTCCGATCGGCATTCCGGTCGGCGAGGTGGTGAGCGGCGGCAGCGAAGGCAGCATCCGTGTGCGGCCGTTCGCCGATTTCTCCCGCCTGGAATTCGTGCGCGTCGTCGATTATGGCATCACCGGCTTGGTCAGTACCGGCAGCGGCGCTGCGGGGCCGGACGGCCAGAGGACGCATTGAGATGCGGGCCGACGGGCTGCTGGCAAGGCTCGACCGGATAGGGCGGTTCGCCCTGCCGGGATCGGTGTTGCTGTTCTTCGTCATCCTGACGCTGGCGCCGCTGCGCGTGCCCTATCTCTCGGACACCCTGCCGCTTCTGCCGGCATTGGTCGTCTTCCAGTTCAGCCTGGCCACACCGGAGCGCCTGCCGGGGCCGCTCCTGCTGGTGATGGGCGTGCTGCTCGATCTGCTGCTGGGCGGTCCTGGGGCCCCGATCGGCGTCAGCGCGCTCGGCTTCGTGCTCATCCGCGCGGCGGTGGTCGCCAATCGGCGCTATCTGGTCGGCGTGCCGTTCCTGTTCCAGTGGATCGGCTTCTGCATCCTCAGCTGGCTTTTCATGGTGCTGGTCTGGGGCTTCACCGCGCTCTGGACCTGGACGGCGATCGATCCCATGCCGGCGATGATGCAATATGCCGTCGTGATCGTGATTTATCCGCTGCTCGCGCCGCTGATCGCCCGTGTCCGTCCGCGCGATCCCCTGAACGTGCCCGAGCTGTCGCGCGGCACGGCGCAGCCTGGCGAGACGGCGACATGATCCGGTTCCGCAAGGGCGACGGCGAGCGGTCGGGGCTGTTCACCCGTCGTGCACTCCTGCTGGGCGGCACGCAGCTCACGCTAATGTCGGCGCTGGCCGGTCGGCTCTACCAGCTCCAGATCCTCGAAAGCCAGCGCTTCTCGACACTCGCCGAGGAGAACCGCGTCAACGTCCGGCTGCTCGCCCCGGCGCGCGGCCTGATCTTCGATCGCACCGGCCAGCCGCTGGCCATCAATCGCAACAACTTCCGGGTCATGCTGGCCTCCGATCGCGGCCGCGGCGTGGAGGTCGTGATCGAGCGGCTCGACCAGATCCTCAGTCTCGGCGAGGCCGACAAAGGACGACTGCTGCGCGAGCTGCGCCGCAGCCGCAACTTCCAGCCCGCCGTGGTGCGCGAGAATCTGGGCTGGGAGGAGGTGTCGCGAATCGAGTTCAACGCGCCCGACCTGCCGGGTGTGTTCATCGATATCGGCCAGACGCGTGACTACCCCGATGGCGATCTGACGAGCCACATCGTGGGCTACACCGGCCGGGTGTCGGACGATGACCTCGCCGGCCGTGACGATCCGCTGCTGCAGCTGCCGACCATGCGCTTCGGCAAGAAGGGCGTCGAACGCTCGCTCGAGGACGATTTGCGGGGCAAAGCCGGCGCGGTGCAGGTTGAGGTCAACGCCGTCGGCCGGATCGTGCGCGAGCTCGACCGCACCGAAGGCCAGCCGGGCGACAATGTGCTGCTGACCATCGATCTCGATCTCCAGCGTTTCGCCAACGATCGGCTGCAGGCCCAGCAGGCCAATTCGGAGCACAAGAGCGGCACGGTGGTCGTGATGGATATCGTCACCGGCGATATCCTGGCGATGGTGTCGGAACCGGGCTTTGATCCCAATGTCTTCGCCCGCGGCATCACCCAAACCGAATGGAAGGAACTGCTGGACGATCCAGCCCATCCGCTCAACAACAAGGCGATTGCCGGCGTCTATCCACCAGGCTCGACCTACAAGGTCGCGGTGGCGCTCGCCGCACTCGAGTCGGGGGCAATCGACGCCGGAACTATCTTGAGTTGTCCCGGCTTCATCGAGCTCGGTGACATCAAGTTTCATTGCTGGTGGAAGGGCGGCCATGGCGGCCTGAACGTGGTCGGCGGGATCTCCAACTCGTGCGACTGCTTCTTCTATCAGGCGGCGCAGCGCACCGGTGTCGACAAGATCGGCGAGATGGCGGCCAAGCTGGGCTTCGGCCAGGTGAGTGCGCTCGGCCTGCCAGGGGAATCGCCCGGCAACCAGCCGTCGCGCAGCTGGAAGCAGGACAAGTACAATGTGCCCTGGCAACAGGGCGACACCTTCAATCTCGGCATCGGCCAAGGCTATATGACGGCGACACCGCTGCAGCTCGCCATCATGACCTCGCGGATCGCCAACGGCGGCTATAACGTGCAGCCGAATTTGCTGCTTGCCAAGGCTGCCCCGCGCGAGGAGCTGGCACCGCCTTCGCCACGGCTCAAGACGTCGGCCTCCTCGTTGCGGATCGATCCCCGGCACATCGCCCTGGTCCGGGAAGGCATGAACCAGGTGATCAATTCGCCCAGCGGCACGGCGGCCCAGCTCCGCCTCGACGCCGACAACAAGCCGATCGATCCCGCCTTCCATTTCGCCGCCAAGACCGGCACGGCGCAGGTCAAGCGCATCACCGAGCGCGAGCGCGCAATGGGCATCACCCAGGAGCAACTGCCCTGGCATCTGCGCCATCACGCGCTGTTTGTCTGCTTCGGCCCGATCGACAACCCGCGCTATGCCTGCTCCGTGGTGGTCGAGCACGGCATGGCTGGCGGCGCCACCGCGGGTCCGATCGGCCGCGACGTCCTGCTGGAAACGATGAAGCGCGATCCATCGCGCCGCGTCGACCGTTTCCGCAAGACGGCGTCGCTATGACCTCGCTTTCGCTCGGCGCACCGGCCGCTATCGGCTTCGGCGAGAAGATCTGGCGCATCAACTGGGGCCTGGTGCTGGTGCTGACCCTAATCGCCGGCATCGGCTCGGTGGCGCTTTACTCAGCTGCCGGCGGTCATTTCGAGCCGTGGGCGGCCAAGCACGCCATGCGCTATGGCATCGCCCTCGGGCTGATGCTGGTGGTGGCGCTCGTGCATCCCAAGGTCTGGCTGTCGCTCGCCTGGCCGCTCTATATCGCGTCTCTGCTGCTGCTGGTCGCGGTCGATATCGCAGGCAAGATCGGCATGGGCGCGCAGCGATGGCTGGTCGTCGGACCCATGCAGATCCAGCCGTCGGAGATCGCCAAGGTCGCGGTGATCCTGGTGCTCGCGCGCTACTATCATGGGCTGAACCGCGAGCAGGCCGGTCGCTTCCTCTACACCCTGCCGCCGCTCGTGGTGATCCTGGCACCGGTCGGCTTGGTGATGGTGCAGCCCGACCTCGGCACGGCGATGATGGTGATGCTGGGCGGCGCGGCGCTCCTGTTCGTGGCGGGCGTGCGGCTCTGGATGTTCCTGGGGGCCGCCGTGTGCGCGATCGGATGCCTGCCGATTGCCTGGAGCTTCATGCACGAATACCAGCGCAAGCGGGTGCTGACCTTCCTCGATCCCGACCGCGATCCGCTGGGCGCGGGTTATCACATCACGCAATCCAAGATCGCGATCGGTTCGGGCGGCCTGTTCGGCAAGGGCTTCCTGCACGGCACGCAATCCTCGCTCAACTTCCTGCCCGAGAAGCAGACCGACTTCATCTTCACCACCTTCGTCGAGGAGTGGGGGATGGTCGGCGCCTGCGTGCTGCTGGCCCTTTTCGCCCTGGTGCTGATCTGGGGCTTCTCGATTGCGCTCCGCAGCCAGCACCATTTCGGCCGGCTGGTGGCGCTCGGCGTCACGGCGATGATGTTCCTCTACGTGTTCATCAACACCGCCATGGTGATGGGCCTGCTGCCGGTGGTCGGCGTGCCCTTGCCGCTGGTCAGCAACGGCGGCACGGCGATGGTCTCGGTGATGTTCGCCTGCGGCCTGATGGTGGGGGTGAATGTGTACCGCGACGCCCAGTTGCCTCTGGCTCGGTAGTCCGAGCCCCTGGCGCGGTAATCCGGGCCCCGGCGCGGTAGTTCGCGCTGCCGGCGCGGTAATCCGCGCTTGCTCGTGCGGTGAAAATACTCGCGCAGATTCTTCAAAATTCGCGGCCGAGGGGCTATCGACAAGCCGGAACTGCCTTGCTATAGCCCGGCCGCTTCAGGCAAATCCCCGAACAACGGGGGCGCATAGCTCAGTTGGTAGAGCAGCTGACTCTTAATCAGCGGGTCCCAGGTTCGAGCCCTGGTGCGCCCACCATTGCCGGGGCCGATAATTCAACAACTTAGGCACCTTTCGGATTTGCATCGCCCACCGGAGCAAAGGCCGTTGGAACCACCGTGGAACCACGGAAACGAGGACTCAGGCTTCGTCCGCGCGGATTGTCGCATGCGGACTTTGCACCGAGGCGCAAGGCGCGGTGCTCCAGCTCCGAGGCGTGCCCCTCTAGTTTAGTCAAGCTTGCGTAGGGTACTCGCGCTGACGTTTGTCGTTGATGTCCCAGCACTCGTCTCCGTCGCGCAGCACGACGTCCGGCATGTGCGATTCAGGTAGGAATTCATCCACATCGCAGGCTGTTTACTGCGGCCCGCCATGTTCGGTGGCAGCGAAAGTGGGAGACGTTGTCCCGCGTCCACCATGTTCGCCATAACAGAGTCCTGATCAGACTCATGGAACAGTAGATGGAAGGCAAAGTACGTGGATAACTTTGTCACGCTTGGGCGCAGGCTGCTCGATGCACGCCGGAAATGCTTGGCAAAGCCATCTCATCACGAGGTCTAGGACGACTTTGGTACCGGTCCCCTTGCTGCCGGAGACGTGCTCCTCAAGCTCGTTCGCCTGCACCCGTTAGCAACGAGCCTAGCAGGCTCGCGCTCACTCGTCTGACGCGACGGAATGAGCTCGGCAAGCGGATGGAGCGCCCGGTGCGGCTTCACTCCCTTGGCGACGATCACGCACCAGTGTGCAAGTGCCAAGGCCTTCAGCTCGCAAGTGCGTGCGGCGTGGTAGGCAAGCGGAGGTGGGGGTAGGCAAAAGTCTGCGCGATAAAGGGTGGCGACCGCGCCAAGTCCCACGCGGAGATTTTTTATCCTTCGCGGTCTTTTGGCCAGAATTTTTGAACAAAAGTACGATTTTCCTGATTTTGGCCGACTAACCAGAAAATGGCTTCCTGCAAGTTTCTACCCAGTTAGTTGACATGAATTACAATCAATGACAGATATTACCATTCAGATGACTGAAACGATGGAGCAACTTAAGGCGGAGCTTGCCGCGATTGCAGAACGCAGTCGCCAGGCCTTCGTGGCCCCGCGCATCACAGCCCGAGTACTTGTCGACCGACTGGGAATCCCGCGATCAAGTCTCGACAACTGGTCAGCCCGAGGAATTTTTGATCTCGACGCCGATCGCCATCGTGAAGGCAGTAAGCACCGGCTCTACTCGGTACGAGACTGCATAGTGCTTGCGACTGCCGCCCATGTATCCGCTCTTGGAATGCCCCTCGGCGAGGCGGGTGAACTGGGTAGACACCTTGTCGATTATGTTCTCCAGTTGATGGGCACCGTTAGGGCCTCGGCTGGCGAAGATCGCCTCGTCGCATACCGGCGTACAGGCGCAGAGTGGCGGATGATCCACTTTTCGAGTGAGGCCGGCCCGGGCCACGTGTTCAAGTCAGGCGCGTGGACGCGAGTCCAGTCGATTGCCAAAGAGATCACCCAGCTTCCTCCAATTCGGGTGGAAATAGACATTCTTGAATTTGTTCAACGCATAACGGATCAGGTTGACTCGGGACTTACCTTCGTCGCCGGCAACGCCGACGACTTCAAGAACGCAGCCAAAAGAAAGCGGTCATGAATATGACGTCACATATTGGTGGCCGAGCCGGCCTTCCCACCCAAAGCGCCTCTATGGTGTCGAAGACAGCAGCTGTTCCTGGCGGCCCCGCCGGTCGGCCATTGCCAACCGATCCGGATGCGCTCCTTTATCCGGTGGAGGCCGCCCATCTTCTGGCGATGTCGGAACGGACCCTCGAAGGGCTACGTTTGCGTGGTGGGGGGCCGACCTTCTATCGCTTGCGCCGGTCAATCCGGTATCGACGTTGCGACATCAACGCTTGGATAGAAGCGCGTCACTACAGCTCGACGGCGAGCGTCGATGCCGGCCGGCAGTAACGTGGAGGGCGACAAGGCGAGTGGTCCCGCATTCCTCATGATGAGCGCCAAAGCCACCAAGGACGCTCGGTTGGGACATGCTGCCTTTAGGACCTATGCGGCGATGTGCTGCTATCGCAACAACGAAACGGGCCTTTCATTTCCAAGGAGCAGTACCCTGGCTCGGGACGTTAACAAGTCAGTGCGTGCAGTACAGAAAGACCTGCAAAAACTCCTCGACCTTGGCTACATCGTCGATGTAGGCGGGAACGCGAGCGGGGTCCGCAAGTTCTACATCCCACTCACAATCGCGAACCAACGGACGA
Organism: Alphaproteobacteria bacterium; assembly: GCA_017308235.1. GTDB lineage: Bacteria > Pseudomonadota > Alphaproteobacteria > Reyranellales > Reyranellaceae > Reyranella. Next base: position 7,634 of record JAFKFL010000041.1, read on the forward strand.
CGCCCGCGAGCAACGCGATAGGTTTGTCGGCCACCAAGGATTGGATGCGCTGAAAGCGTTGAGGTCTCGTCCTTTGGATTGCAGCGGTGCTGGAACGGCGGGCGAGGTACCATGGGCGCGACCCGAGCGTGAAATAATTGATCTCGATGCCTAATTGAGTTGGGCATCGAGCGCGCAATGAGAGTTTAGTGATTTGGGTAGAAGTGGCCCGTCTCCGGTCAAGATCGCATAACGGGCATTATGGATGCCTAAACTGCCGAGGCATATCGCGACTGATTCAGAACAAAGCTGCCCGTGGCGTCACCGCGATCTCACTATTCGCCGGTCGGACCCGCTCTTCCGAATTGGGTCGACGCCGATCGCGACCAGGCCTGCGGACGCGCCGGAATTTCTTCAAGCGCTAATTGTGACTTTGATATGTAACGTTACGCCACGCGGACGACGGTCTCGTCGATGCAAAAAAGAGGCCGCTTGCCCGGTGAAAGGACGAGCGGCCCGTCGGGTCCATTTTGATATCACGTGTGTCGGACCCCAGTGGGATTGCGAGGATCCCGACCAAAAGTGTTCCTTCCGCCCTAAACGCCCTTACTGAACGACGATTTCGACGCGGCGGTTCTGCGGCTCGCGCACGCCGTCGCCCGTCGGGACGAGCAGGTTGGTCTCGCCCTTGCCGACGACCGAGATCGCCGTCGCCGGCACGCCGTCGCGCACCAGAGCGTCCTTGACCGCGTTCGCACGGCGCAACGACAGCGCCATGTTGTAATCGGCCGGACCGGACGTGTCGGTATGACCGGTCGCGGTGATACGGGCGCTACCCTTTGTCTTGTAAGCGTCGGCCGCCTGCTGGATGGTGCTCAGGGCCTGCTGCGAGAGGTTCGAGCGGTCCCAATCGAAGAACACCATGAAGGAGGGTGCAGCCGCCGGCGCCGCCGCCGGGGGTGGGGGAGCCGCTTCCGGCTGGCCAAACTTATAGGTAATACCAACCATCGCCGTTATGTTGTTGTTCTTCCAGCTGCCATAGGCCGAGCCGGGATCGGTCGTGCCCAAGTAACGGCCGTCGAGATTGACCCGCAGGTTGCTACTGACATTAAATCCGACGCCAATGATGCCTTGATAAGCGAACACCGTGTTGCTCAACGAGTTCGTGGCACCGAAACTATCCACGCTATCGACGAAGCCGATACCCAAGCCCGCACCGATGTAAGGCGTAACCATCGCACCCGGCATGAAGTCGTACAGAATATTGGCCATGACGTTTACTTGATTGAGGTTGCGGCTGGCATTGAAGCCGCCTGTCGGGCCAAGGCCGGTGAAATACGTGTCGTTCTGTCTGAACACGCCCTCCAACTCGACCCGGGGACCGACAAAATCGTAGCCGATCACGGCTCCCGCAGCCCATCCGGTCGTAGGCCAGGCGTAGGCCGAACCCATACCTCGGTTGAGCATCCAGTTGGCGCCTCCTTCGATGCCGGCATAAAACCCGGCAAACGGCTGATAGCGCTGCGAGAACCAGTCCGACTGCGCTTGGGCTGCTGTCGTTCCGAGAACTAGAACAGTAGCAGCGCCAGCCAATACCTTGTGCATGTAAGTTCCCCCTTGGAGCGAGTAGCTGCTGGATAAACGCAGGCCTACGTGCCGGGGTTTCGCCAAATCGCCACACTTCGTCACTTTCTCGCCGTCGGCCTGAACGTTTTGCCCCCAACGAGGTTGAACCAAGGGGCCGCTGCATTCCTCGTTGTACTGGCAGAAGGTCGGCCGGCGGCCGCTCAAGTTGGTGCGGCACGTCGGTAGCAAAGTCTTCTACCACAAGCGCAAGCTGCCTCCGGTTCGGGAAGGTGCGCGTACCAACCATCGAGAAGCGGGAGGGCGGGGAAGGTGTCCGCGTCTGGGTGGATACTGTCGACGGCCTCATAGCGCTCGCAGGCGGCCTTGATGCCGTAGAGCTGCACCCATGGAATGCGACGATCGACGACATCGAGACTGCTGATCAGATCGTGCTTGACCTCGATCCTGGCGAAGGCATGGACCTGTCCTTCGTAGCCGACACGGCTTTGCGGGTGCGGGAACTGATGGAGGATGAACATTAAGCCCTTGGCCTAAGGTCACCGGAGGCAAGGCCTATCACCTGATGGCATCGCTGCGACAGCGCATGTCCCACGACCAGGCGCTGCATTTCGCAAAAGACCTGGCCGAATAGATCGCCATCAAGGACCAACGCTATACCACGTCGGCCTCGATGGGGAAGAGAACCGGTCACCTGTTCATCGATTATCTGCGCAATGGTTCGACCGCGGTCGGCACCTGGTCTCCCAGGGCCCGACGCGGCTTCCCGATTGCGCGGCGAGTGACTTGGAAGCAGATTGCCCAAGGCATTGCGCGCGATGCTTTAGCATCAAGGAGCCAAAGCGCTAGTGCCTAGGCTCGTTGCCGGCTACGGCGGCTCGGGAAAACAGCTTGGGAACTAACGTCGGTCCGAGCAGTTGCACCCTGCAGCATGGCTAGACTCGGCACGAAGGCAGTTGCACAGATTTGCGTGAACTCGGCCAGCGCATGGAGTTGGAAGGCACCAATCCTTATCGAGCGCGCGCTTATCGCTGCGCCGTGGAAAACCTATCGGTGAGGCCGCCGCCGCTCGAACGGCTAGTCGCTGAAGGGCGGCTGAAAGACATCCCTGGCATTGGTGACGCGCTTGCCGCCCTCATCAGCTGCACGAGACGGGCACGCATCCTCGGCTTATGGACCGTCTTAACAAGCGTTATGCCGGCCGCCGTTTCCAAGTATTCAAGGGTATCGAGTCGGACATCCTTGCTGACGGCGCTCTCGACTACTCCGATGAAGTTCTTAAGACCTTTGATCTCGTTATCGCGAGCCTTCACAGTCGATTCCGTATGAGCCGCGCGGAACAGACATCGGATCATCAGAGCCATCGAAAATCCCTACACTACCATTTTAGGTCATGTGACCGGCCGGTTGTTGACGCGACGGCCAGGTTTTACGAAGTCGACATGGAACGCATTCTCAAGGCCTGCGTGACACATGGCGTGGTGATCGAGATCAACGCTAATCCCTGGTGGTTGGACATGGATTGGCGTTGGTGTGCGAGGGGACTCGAACTTGGCTGCATGTTCAGCATTAATCCCGATTCCCACTCAACCGAAGAGATCGACAATGTGCACTGGGGCGTGCTGATTGCGCGGCAAGGGGCGGTCCTTCCGGATCGGGTCCTGAAGGCGCTTAATCTTGTGGATTTCCACGCATATTTACGCGCCCGCAAAGAAAATAAAATCCGCCGCTAGGATGCTCGCAGGGAGCTCGCCAGCGTGGCAGCGGCATCGGACGATTTGCTGCGGAAGCGACGAGCACGAGCCTATCACTCGCCAATCATCTGCGCACGGAATGGGTGTTGAGATCTGACATCAGTCCGACCTTCACAACAATGGCTTGCGGCCAACCGCGTCCACGGTCGCTTTATCGATAGAGCAATGAAACTCACTGGCCCAACCTTGGTGCTGATTTTCTTCGTGAGCGCAAAGGACATCCGTAATAAGAGCGGCATCACCTGCGCTCTTAAACGCGCAGAAAAGCGTAATTTCCTCACTCGTTTGCACGGAACTGAGCGCGAAATCCCCCTCGAGTTGCAAGCGCTCGATTAGGACTTTCATAAGGCCCGCCGGATCATCGCAAACGCGCGCCAATGCGTGCGCGACCAGCAAATGAAGCTCATGGCGCCGTTCGGTAAAGGCCGGCCAGGAAAGGTGGGCCATAACCCAATAACGAAGTCGGCTCGCGAACGCTGCTTCTTAAAGCTTGGATCCGTCGCCAGCTCAGGGTTCGGTCCACTGGTGCACCTATCTGGAGTCGGGCCAATTGGGTGGCACCCTAGCGAGTTCTGTTTTTAGCGTCCTTCGTGGCCGGAATGCTATGAGGATCAGGCGCCCGGTGTTTCCGTTGCCAGCCGCCGATGATCTTGGTCGGCCCATCCGGCGTCTGCAGCTAGGCCGCGACCTACAGACCGACCTTTTTTAGGTGCTGGGAGCATGATAGCTGCGTCGTTCGGAACGGCCGCCAGGCGTTCGTAAATGGTCGAGTAATCCTGCGCCATGCGTTCCACGGTGAAGCGATGCTCGAAGACGGCGCGCACTTGTCTGCGGTCGAGCGTATCCAAACGCAACACCGCCTTCACGGCTTCGCTGATATCGCAAACGACGAATCCAGTGACGCCATCTTCGATAATCTCGGGAACGGAACCCGCGCGGAAGGCGACAATAGGAGTGCCGCAGGCCATGGCTTCTATCGTGACAAGGCCAAACGGTTCGGGCCAGTCGATGGGGAAGAGCAGTGCGATGGCGTTGCCGAGGAAGTCCGCCTTTTCCTGGTCGTTGATTTCCCCGACAAATTCGACGTTAGGATTGCTCCTGATCATTGGCGCGATCACGTCATCAAAATAGGCCTGATCGACCTTATCTACCTTGGCTGCTATCTTCAGAGGAACGCCGGCGCGTGCCGCAATTTCGATTGCACGATCGGGCCGCTTTTCGGGTGAGATGCGCCCCAGGAAAGCGAGATAATCGTTAGAGCGATTGGCCTTGAAGGGTAATAAATCCCGGGGCAGGCCGTGAGAGACGTTGCCAACCCAGTTAAGTCGTCTTGGCAAAGGACGGCGTTGCGACCGCGAGATCGATACCAAGGGCACATCTGAAAAGGCAGCGAAAAACGGCTTAAGGTCGGGCAAATCCAGTCGACCATGCAACGTCGTGACGGTGCGCTCGACGAAATCATGGATCAATGGGAATTGCAGGAGATCCGTGTGGAAGTGAATAACGTCGAATTCGTCAGCCCGACGGCGGACTTTGTCCATCATCGCGACATGATACGGAATATGATCCTTAACTGCCGGATTGAGACGTAACGCCATGTCGCTACACCGGACGAGCTTTGCCGCAGTCTTCGAATCGCCGCTAGCAAATAGCGTTACATCATGGCCCTGCCGTATCAGCTCTTCAGTCAAATAGGACACTACCCGTTCAGTACCGCCATAGAGTCTAGGTGGAACGCTTTCACCGAGAGGCGCAATTTGAGCGATCTTCATCACGGGGCCTCATCGGCAAAAGAAAGTTGCTTGCGATTGCATGCGGTATCTCGAGCGACTACCGCTGCTCTAACAATCAAAGCGAGTTGCGGTTGCCCGTGCGCGTAAATTTCCCTCCAGCAACAGTCCACTAGTGTACGTTCCGCGTTATCTCAGGTTTCCTTTTGATCGATGGCCTAGTGGCAATTTGCAGATGTCCTCATGCACCTTGGCCCGCGTGTCGTAACAACGCGCGTCTCGGCAGTGCTTTGGACGGCCCGTTCAAACAGCGCCAATTGCACAGGAGGGACAAGATGAACTGGCAGCGCGTCGAATCGAAACAGCTCGTGGATCGGGTCCAAGAGAGCGTCAAGGAGGAAGAGGACAAACAGGTAGCCAGCTGGGTTTAGCAACTATCCTGAGTAGGCAACCGCCCGCGCGCATATTCGTTGTTTGTTTGGTGGTTCATCCCACCGAGCGTTGCTTCCCCAGCATTTCCCCGCTTCTGCGAACAGCTGAAGCGGGGTTTTTTTGACCTTAGTCCAAAGCGATCAATGAGTGGGACCGCCGCCTTGTCCAGGCCCGGCATTGTTGTTTGTCGGCGAAGGGGAAGAGGTGGGTGGCGTGGTTCCGCTGCCGCCCGATCCGGCGCTTGGGCTGTACGGAGGTTTCCCCGGGCCACCCGTGCCGGTACTCGTATCTGGAGCGCCAGGAGGCGCGGGCCGCGGCGTCATGGAACCAGGCGTTGTGGACCCCGGTGCCGTCGTTCCACCGCCTGTCCCTATGCCGGTCCCTGCGCCCGCCGCTCCACCCGCGCCTCCGCCGCCGGATTGCGCGCAGGCCAAAGCGAAAGCTGGATGCAACGTCAACGAAGTCCATAAGTTAGGTGCTTGCCATCGCTAATGTGGAGCAAAAGATGTTCGATGACATCCGCCGGAGCACCGATGAGTTTTTGACTGGCCCTATGCTGGCATCTCTCAGAAGCGTGGACTATGAAACGCCCGCCTATGGGTGCCCTTCGATTGACCCTGGTAACGCCCTTCGGAGTGAGGTCAGCGTCGGTCATATCAGCGGCTCGCCCGAAGCCCGCTACCTTCTCCATGCGCTGGATGCTGAGTTAGAGTTATCCGTTCAGTTAAACGTGTATCGGCTGGTCGTTGTCTATCGCGTACCAGCGGTGGGCGCCCTCGATTGCTTGGGCCTCAAGCCCCGGTTCGAACGTTGGGAAATTGGAGCAATCAACGCCGGTTGGAAGATCGGTTGGAGAGATACGATCGACCATTCGAACGAGCGTCGTGTCGAGATTTATTGTTATGCTATGTTGCCCATGGATTTTCTGAGCAACGCTCATCACCAGCTTTATTGGATGAATGACATTGTACAGATGACGCGCTCTCTGCTGCTTGAGGCCCAACGAATGGACATTCATCTAGCATCGGCCACTACAGAGAACTGACAATTTCGACCGGCTGCTGAGAAGCGGCGGACACGCGGCCATGGCCGCCGGCTAGTCTCGCCCTCCAGCGAGAAGACCGAAGAGGCCCCCAGCATGATGAGCCGGCCGCACACCGTGTCTATTGCGGTGCTTTCACTAATCGAAAGCCTGCACGGCAGACCGTCATTATGCAGTCAGCCCGGACGATAGCTCGACCCGAGTGCCATTTTTGCGGTCGACCGCAATCGGCATTTAGCCGAGCCGCCAACGCGCTCAGCAAATGCTTTCCGAATGAGTCCCCCCGATGCATCCATCCGGTCGGAGGACATGCCGAGGCCGTTATCGAAGACCCACAGGCGCCAACTGGCTCCTTCCTGACGAAACTCAAGCTCGATTTCGCCACGTTCGCGTCCCACAAAGGCGTGCTTGGATGCATTCGTAAGGCGGCGCCATCCCGGATAGTCGTATTGGCTACAACGCTCGATAACCCAAAGGAAAGGGTGGGAAGAGGTATTTTGCGTTGGCTGCTGGGCATTCCTTGCCATCATTTTTCTTTGAGCTCGTCATCGTGACTGGCTTTTCGAAGGACGTTCTCCCCGAGTTACTTGCGAACTACGCTTTATGTCGCAAAGCCGTTCTTTCCGCGAGGAAGTGGTCGAAGCATTGATCACGGCCCTGAGGGCTGAACACGGCCTAATTGGATAATGGACAAAGACTCTCGCGCGAGTATCGCCGGCGATCGGATAACGACATGCCCGCTGCCAATCTCCTCGGTGAGCTGGTTGCTAGCGGATGTTGGCCCCTCGGCCGACGGTGCGACCCACGCGCCGCGGTCGTCTTTCCGGTCTCGCGCAACCGGGCGCCTAAATCGCGGTTAATCATTTATGAAAAAAGCGACCGCAGACGACCTTGGAATAGATACCGCCGCAAAAGCTCGCGAAACGGCGGCGAAAGCACGACGCGTGGCGGAGGGCACAATGGAGGAGGTCAGCAAGCGACTGCTCCAGATCGCCGACGACCTCGAACGGACAGCCGATGAGCTAAATCCGCAGACGGCCGAAGCGAGCAATTCAAAGAGAGTGCCCTAAAGTCGATGCGACTGACTGCCGTCCAAGACTCAAGCTAAGGTGCCACTCGAAACTGATCGGCCACTAGTCGCAAATGTTGCAGCGAAAGCGGTCCTTTGGGGTGTCGAAGACCCCGGAAAAACAGTCGGGGTCGGTTAGCAGCGACCCGTGGCAACCGGGGTCAGCTTGGCTGATCGCGTCAATCAAGCGCCGAGTAGGAAAGAGCGGCTGATGGCGGTCCGAGCCTAATTGGCCTGAACTTCCGAAGGGGTGATTGCCGCGTTTGGCCGCCCAACTACCTGGCTGCCCAACCGAACAGCACGAAGGGGCGGCAGCAGGTCGCAACCCGAAGCGGGCCCACGGCATTGTGTTATCCGCCAAGCGGTAAAACGCGCCACGCTTTACCCAGGCAAGGCAGGCCGCCGATCACATACCCCCGGTGGCCTGCCTTTTAGCCTTTCTATCGGCTCAAGATTGAGAGTGAACGCGGAGCCCTTTAGGCCGAGGCATGGTGAGCGTGGCGTTTACGTGTGGCTGCGGCTTTCCGCGCAGACGCCGATTTCTCGGCAGTGGAGCGTCGGGCGGATGCGCGACCCCCCAGCTTGCCGCCTTTCCGCGCCGGGGCGTGCGATTCCTTGTGGCCGCGGCCTGAACCGCTCTTTTTTCCGCCACCCGACTCGGCGTTTACAGTGGCCCAAGCTCGACGCTCGGACTCCTTTTCAGAAACGCCTCGAGCTTCATAGCCCTTCGCAATGTGGTCAGCCTGACGGTCCTGCTTCTTGGTGTATTTTGACTTGTCGCCGCGTGGCATGACGTCCTCCGATTTCCTTACTCTTCAAAAGAAAAACGCCGCCGTTTCCTCGCGGTTGCCCTGTATACCGTGGGCGCGACGTTGGAGCAGCCGTCGCTTAGGTCGAACATCGCGCGTTACTCGGACCGTCTTTTGGCCACCGGGTGAAGTACATCCTTCGCCGGCTTATCGTGCCGCTGTCCCTGATAGGATGACTGCCGGATGAGGCCATCGGCTGTCCAGGTGGAGAAAGCGACCTCCACGACGACCTCGGGCCTCAGCCAATCGACGCGCGTTAGCTCGAGCGGAGTACCGAAGCGCGACTCGCTGGGAGGGGCCCGGTCGAGCGGCATAGCTTTCACCTGTAGCGGCTCGGGCGGCCGCTTTGTCCTGGAGAGCACCTTGGGGAAAGGGGACCAGGGCGACCCTGCTGTTTCCCCTCCAAAAGGACCTCGTCGCTCAGGAACCGCAGCACAGCACCGTCCCAATGGAGCCCTCGCGGCCGCTTAAGGTGCTGGTCGTTGACGATGATTTCCTTGTTTCGATGAACACTGCGGCGATGCTCGAAGATGCAGGCCACACCGTTGTGACTGCGCATTCAGGCCAGGAAGCGCTCAAGACCATCAGCGAGTCCAAGCCCTTCGACTTGCTGGTTACCGATCAGGGAATGC